>NZ_CADEAR010000007.1 GCF_902825325.1 Brucella tritici
ATCAGCACGATCGGCTCTTTGTGGTCTACCAGTTTTATGCCGCGTATGACGCCTTTGGTATCGATGCCGACGACAATATGGATCGGTTTGCCGGAATAGCCGATGGAACTGGTGAAATCTGAATTCAGATAGGCATAGCCGATCACCTCGCCCCGCTTCATCAGTGGAGCGATTGGTGGCTCGCCTTGTGGCTTGCCTATAGCGTCAGCCTCTTTGAAGAGCGTGCTTGCTTCAACCTTGGGAATGTATTTTTCCAGATCAGCGGCAGATGCCGTGGTCTGCCAGCAGAGCGCCAGCACAATCGCAGCCAATACGATGGATCTGACAGCTTCCAGTAAAAATGAAAATGACTGACTGACGTTTGGAAAACCCTGCTCCGGAAATCGGAAGCCCGCAGCGACCATACGGCCCGATAATACTATTTTCACGTCCAACCTGCGTTTGCTCTGCTATTAGTTGCGAGCATGTCTTTCGGTTGGAAATTATCGGATCAGGCAAAGAGTTCATTGATTTAAAACAAATACAAGAAGAAATCGCCCCACGTTATCAACACTGGTAATCCAGAACCTCAACAATCCTGCCAACTCACCCGATAAACAGAACCATTGAACGTTTCGGTTAGATTCTCGATCCAAACGTCATCAAAACCTATGGATGCAAAGCGTGGATCGATCATGCGCAACTGATCATCCAAGGCGAGTAATTTCTGATAGTGCCGCTGCGCTATCCTTCAATCGACATTGGATAGCGCATAGCGTTGAACGCTGTGGAGGTCGGCTTGGCGCGATTAGGCTCAGGACTGATTAATGCAACACATATGGCAAAATTCACCTTTTGCCATATGATGTATTTCATGAATAACTTTTAAGCAGTGACTTTAACTTAATACGATACCCCCATCGACATTGAGACTCTGCCCCGTTATGAAAGCGGCATCATCGGACGCAAAAAATGCAACTGGTCCCACTACATCTTCGGGATCACCGATCCGTCGCATGGCGGTCTTTTCCTGCCAGGCTTCACGTATTGCAACGTCATCAAGATTGACGCGGCCCATATCGGTCAAAATGATACCGGGGCAGATGCAGTTTGCCGTGATGCCAAAAGTGCCCACCTCCTGCGCGAGCACCCGCGTAAAGCCCATCACAGCGGCCTTCGATGCAGAATAATGCGCCTGTTCCGGTGCGCCATGCTTGCCGCCGATAGAGGCGATATTCACGATGCGACCGTATTTCTGTTTCTTCATGTAAGGTAAAACGGCCTGCACGACGAGGAATGTGCCCTTGGCATTTACGTCGAGAACGCTGTCCCAGTGCTCTTCCTTGAGATGTTCGACGTCGCTGGCAATCAAAATGCCCGCATTGTTGACAACGGCATCAATGCGGCCAAAAGTGCCGACAGCCTTCTGTACCATCCCCTCGACATCGCCCTTGTTGCTTACATCGGCATGAACCGCCAGAGCGCGACGACCGATAGCCGTGACTTCTTTCGCGACCTCTTCGAGCGCATCTTTCTGGCGTTCAATGTCATTGATCACCACATCGAAGCCGCGTTGGGCCATACCCACAGCAATTGCGCGCCCAATACCCCGACTGGCGCCGGTAACAAGCGCGATCTTTGCCGGATGTTCCATTTTTAACTCCTCCAGAAATTCAAAGAGCCGTATAGCCGCCATCAACCGCCAACACAGTGCCGGTTACGAAGCTTGCAGCATCGGACGCGAGAAACAAAACCGCATTGGCAACTTCTCGCGGCTCACCCAACCGCCCCTGCGGCGTCATGGCAAGCCAGGTAGAAAACCATTCTTTATTGCTGCGTCCGGCCAGTGTCAGTTCCGTCGCGGTGTAACCGGGGGCGACAGCATTCACCCGTACGCCCTGCTTCGCCCACTCAACCGCCAGTGACTTCGTGATAAGATTTACACCCGCCTTGGCGGCGTTATAGGCGATCTGCGGTTGAGGGTGGACAACGATTGCTCCGCACATGGAAGAGATGTTAACGATCGCCCCACGCCCGACCGAGGCCATGCGCTTTCCAAACGCTTGCGCGCAGTAGAAAACGCCATTGAGATTGACGTCAATCACTACACGCCAGTCCGCTTCCGTGACATCGCTTGCAGGCCCATTCCTGACGATACCTGCATTATTGATGAGGATGTCGGGCGCGCCGATATTACGCGTTATAGCTTCGGCCACCTGTTCGCTGGCATCCCGGTCTGTCACATCCAGCGCATAGAATTGCGCCGAAGCTGCTCGATTGGTGTTTAGCTCGGCAACAGCCGCTTCACCCGCGACCACATCGCGGTCGATAATGATAACAGTTGCACCCGCCTCGACGAAGAGTTCGGCGATAGCCCGTCCGATCCCTTTTGCGCCGCCCGTGATAACGGCGTTTTTACCAGTCAGCTGAAAATCTTTGAGCATCAGTCCACCTCAACAGTCTTTATCAAGCGGAGCGAACGGACTTCAAAGCCGGATAAAGCGCCCGATATTGCTGATAAATCTCGTTATAAATCTCTGTTTCGCGCGGGCGAGGCTCAATGCATGTGCCCGGTTTGACCATGGCGGCAATACCATCATCGATACTCGCAAAATGTCCGGCGCCGTGTGCTGCCAGAACGGCGGCGCCTACCGAAGGCGCATCGCGCGACTGTGGCACGCAGACAGGCAAACCAGCTGTATCCGCATGTATCTGGAGCCAAAGCGGCGAAGCACTGGCACCACCCCCGACCGTGATTTCACGTCCGCGATAGCCAGCATCTGCCATAGCATCGAGAATGGCGCGGGTGCCGAAACTGATGCCTTCCATGATCGCGCGGAATACGTGATGTGGCTCATGCGCAAGCGTCAGCCCGACGATTGCGCCTCGCGATACCGGATCGGTATAAGGCGTGCGATTGCCCTGAAAATGATCCTGCACAAGTAAGCCATCCGCACCCGGTTCCAGTGCCGCCGCCTTGCGGTTCAGTTCTTCCATATCCATGGTGCCGTTCATCATCCGACCAAGCCAGGCGATGATCGAACCCGTCGAGGTTTGGCCCCCTTCGATAATATAGCGCTTTGGATAAACCATATCCGGATAGCTGCCCCAGATCCCAGGCGCGTGCAAAGGCTTGTCGGAAACGCCAAATTGCAGATGCGACGAGCCGGTGATCAGTGCCAGCTGTCCAGGTTTGGCAACGCCGAGACCGATCATGCCGATCAGCGCATCGGCACCCCCCTGAACTACTTTCACTTTCTGCGAAAGACCAAGTTCAGTCGCTGCCGCCGCGCACAGATTGCTAATGACCTCACCCGGCGCGACAACACGAGATGGCCATTTCTGCAGCAGGGCTTCAAGGCCGAGCTTTTCCAGAAGCGTCTTGGGAAACCCACCGCGATCCGTGGAATAATGCCAACGCAACGACACATTGTTGAGGCTTGCGGCTTTTTCACCCGTCAAACGCAATGTCATGAAATCCTGATACTCGCAGACAGTTTCTGCTTTATTGAATATCTCTGGCTCATTGCGAGCGAGCCAAAGCGCCTTGGGGATCATCCATTCCGCCGAAACAGGACCGCGCCCGCCGCCATTGGCGAGCAGCGCGTCGTCGCCCGTGGCGAGGACTGCTTCGGCCTCAGCACTTGCGCGAACATCCATCCAAATAATCGAGGGACGCAAGGGGTTGCCCTCACCATCGAGAGCAACGATGGTACAACTCGTCGTTGCAAGCGTAATGGCTTCAATTGCTGTCGGATCAATTGCGGATTCTGAAATCGCTTTGCGCGCAGCCTGAACGAAAGAAGACCACCAGTCTTCCGGGTTCTGCTCCGCACGCGCTCCGCTCGAAAATTTCGTTTCGTAGGGCACGGCGGCACTTGCCAGACACGTGCCAGAAAGGTCATAGACCCGCGCGCGGATGCTTTCCGTGCCGCCATCTGCGGTCAGAAAATAAGCCATTCAAATCCTCCCGAATGGATCCCGGAGACACTCCCTGTTTTCGGAAAGTCTCATCGTACAACATTTCACGTCAGTCCACGGAACACTTCCAACGCCTTACCTGCATACATTACAGCCGGGCCGCCGCCCATTTCGACCGCAACCTCAAGCACCTCGACCAACTCCGGCTCGGTTGCGCCATGGCGGATGGCGGCATCGACGTGATAAAGAATGCAATCCTCGCATCCCTTGGCAACCGCAATACTAACGGCGATCAGTTCGCGCTGTGCCGACGAAAACGCTCCCGCAGTCGTTGCAGTTTTGCTGACTTTGGCAAAGCCCGTCATCAGATCTGGTGTTGCTTTGGCGAAAGCACCAAGCCGCGATTGTGCTTCCTTGAGCCGAACCCTCACGTCACTCATTGTCTTCTCCCATGACACCCAAAATCAGGGCGAGAACATCCTTTGTCTCATCCCATTGCGGCATATGCCCCGACTGAGCGAAGAAGTGAACACCAATAAAAGGTGACAATACGGTTACTTGCTGCCACGGTATGATACGGTCCTGAAGGCCGAACAGAACGCGGACAGGTTTTGAACGTGACTGCCTGTCGAGCGAAGCAACAATATCTGCGCGCTGGCCTGAAGGCCCTATGATGGCCTTCGCAAGTTCCTTAAGACGCCCCTTTGCCATGGTTGCGGCAATCTCTCCTGCAAGAGCAGCCGTCAACTCTACGGGCTTGGCCGCAATGCGGCGCAGCAGATGTGCAATCTCACCGGCACTCGTTGCCTGCGCCATGCCCGATACAAAGCCTGCGTCAATCTCCGAACCAAGGCCGGCAGGCGCAACAAGTGTCAGGCTTGAAACGCTGGCAGGGTGAGCCGAGGCAAAGGCTGTTGCCACAACTGCTCCCAGCGAATGGGCCACGATATCCACCTGACGAATGGAAAGGGCATCAAGGAAAGCGGGCAGGAATTCGCTCAATTCTTCCGGGTGTGAAGCATCGATCGTCGTCAGGCCATGGGCTGGAAGATCGGGAACGATAACGCGGAAACCCGCACGACGCAGGCCGGAGGCTATGCCGCTCCATGTCGTTCGATCGCCTGAAAAGCCATGAAGCAGCAGCAGGGTCCGCGCATTTTTGGGACCGATATCCGTATAGGCCACACGGCCTTTTGCCAGCGCCACGAATTTTACGTCAGTGTCGGCCTGCGTTCCGCTTGCAGCTGCCAGCACATCCTCTTTTTCGACACGTCCTCTGCGGCCAGATCCTGAAAGACTGTTGATATCAAGGCCTTTCTGGCGGGCCAGCCGGCGAGCCAACGGCGTAGCACGCGTGCGACCAGCATTGCCGGAAGCCCCGGGCTTTTGCGCAACGCGCGCCGGTACATCTGCTGGTGCAACCGCTTCAGGGTCTACCACTTCGCCCTTCTGCACAACTGCATCTGTCGCGACCTCAATACGGGCGATAGCCTCACCAACCGTCACCATATCGCCTTCAAGACGCAGAACCTCGATCAGCTTGCCGCTCACAAGAGCTGGAAATTCTGCAACCGTTTTATCGGTTTCAATTTCGAGTACAGCTTCGCCACGCTCGAATTGATCGCCCGCAGCCTTCAGCCAGCGTACGATACGCCCCTCTTCCATCGTCTCACCAAGACGCGGCATATCCAGATCGGCTATAATGAGCGCATTGCTGGAACCGGCTGTGCGTGCGGGATGCAACGCAGCCGGCTCCTCAGGAGAAGACGCGCTTTCGCCGCCATCATCCGTCCAGTCCGGACCACTGCCAATGTCGATGCGCGCCAGAGGCGCGCCGACCACGACATGATCCCCTATAGCGCCGATCCATTCATTGAGCGTGCCGTCGCCAAGCGCCGGGAATTCCGCAACCGTCTTATCGGTTTCGATCTCGATAATTGAATCCCCGCGCCTGAAACTGTCGCCCGGCTTGACGAGGAAGCCGACAATCTTGCCTTCATCCATCGTTTCGCCAAGACGCGGCATTTTGAGAATACGTTCTGTCATGACAGCATTCTTTCCGCGACAGACCGGATAAGTTCTGCGGTCGGCACGCTGCCAGCTTCAAGCTCCTGCGAAACGGAGATCGGGATGTCTTCGCCCGCAACACGCACAACCGGTTGTTCCAGATAATCGAAACATTCTTCCGTGATGCGGGCCGCAAGTTCTGCGGCAACACCTGCGGTCAAGACGCCTTCGGAAACAACCATGGCCTTGCCTACACGCTCGACATGTTCACGCACCGTATCAAAATCGAGCGGATTGAGCGTGCGAAGATCGATAATGGTTGCTTCAATTCCCTTGGCCGAAAGTTTTTCAGCTGCATCAAGCGCGTAAAAGAGCTGGCGCGAATAGGTGACGATAACCAGATCCTTGCCTGTACGACGAACCGCAGCCTTGCCCCATGCCAAGGGCTCCGCATCGAGATCAACCTCTTCCTTGCGTGTGTAGAGTGCCTTGTGCTCGATAAAGACGACCGGATCGGGTTTTGTGAGGCTCTGACGCAGCATGTGATAGGCATCCTGAACCGTAGCAGGCATGGCGAGCCGCAAACCTGGCGTGTGCATGATCCATGCCTCTAAGCTCTGCGAGTGTTGCGCGCCAGCGGAGCGTCCTGTGCCGCCCTGCGTTCGCAACACCATCGGCACTCCGGTCTGCCCACCGAACATGTAGCGGATCTTTGCCGCCTGATTGGCCAGTTGATCCATGGTCATTCCGAGAAAGTCGATATACATGAGTTCAGCGACCGGGCGCAGCCCGGTCATTGCTGCACCCACGGCAGCACCAATAATTGCAGGTTCTGAAATCGGTGTATCGATCAGGCGGTCAGGGCCGTATTTGCCGATCAGATCTTTGGTAACACCGTAGGCACCCCCATAACGGCCCACCTCTTCGCCGATCACAACGATAGTGTTGTCTTCAGCCATGGCATCATCCAGCGCTTTACGCAGCGCATCGCGGTAAGTCATGGCAACCATTATGCTTCATCCCTGGAAAGTACGCGGTCGATACGGGCACGAACCGGCTCCGGTTCAGGTTCACCCACGGCGTAAACATCTTTGAACATAGAGGTGAGTGCCGGAGCTTTGGATTCGACTGCGAAATCGATCGTCGCGTCCATCTCCGCAGCAACTGCGCTGTCCATCGTGTCGAGGGCTCCTTCCTGCGCAAGACCTGTCGAGATCAGCTGATCGCGCGTGAACTTCACCGGATCTTTCTTGCGCCCTTCCGTCTCTTCCGCTTCTGCACGGTATGGGCTCTTGTCCATGCGCGCATGGCCGAAGAAACGATAGCAGGTGACGGAAAGAAAGCCCGGTTTGCCCAGACGCGCATCATCGATGAGCCCTTGTGCTGTGGCCTTCACTTCTTCCACATCAAGGCCATCGACCACGGCACCGTTAAGCCCGAAAGCATGCGCGCGCTGTTCAAACGCCGTGTTGGCAGTTGCCTGATCGACACGAGTTCCCATGCCGTATTGATTATTGATGCAAACAAAAACCACCGGCAGGCCCCAAAGCGCCGCCATGTTCATGCTTTCATACAAAATGCCCTGCTGCATCGCGCCATCGCCAAAAAATGCGAGCGAGACAGAGTTCTTCTTGAGATAATTGCTGGAAAGACCAGCCCCCACAACAGAAGGAATACCGCCGCCGACAATTGCGTTCGCGCCAAGGTGGCCAAGCGCCATATCGGCAATATGCATGGAACCGCCCTTGCCACGGCAATACCCGGTTTCCTTACCGCCGATTTCCGCCATCATCTGTTTGGGATCGGCCCCGCGCGCCAGAAATATTCCGTGTCCGCGATGGTGGGTCGTGAATGTATCCTGCGGCTGCATCGCTGCACAAACACCGGCGGCAGCGGCTTCTTCACCGATGGACAGGTGAAGCATCGAACCTGCCGTCTGGCCGCGCACGAACAATTCGCCCACGCGTTCTTCAAAAGTGCGGATGCGCCGCATCGTTCTGTATAGTTCGAGGAGATTAGAGTTACTCGGATTTTGCACGTGCGCCTCCGACAGACCTGTCTGTTGCAAATGTTTCATGATGTTTGGTTCAATGCCTAACGCAGTTCCTCAAAGGAGCTTCAGTTTGGTGGTACGCGAAACGACCGCGACCGCGACGAGAATGATAAGACCCTTCACAATGCTCTGGATGTATGTGTCCATCCCGATGAGGTTGAGGCCGTTATTGATGACGCCGATGAAAAGTGCACCGAAGAAAGTTCCTGCAATTGTTGCAGTACCCGGACGGAACATGGTCATTCCGATAAACACCGTGGCGAGGCCGTCGAGCAGATAGCGTTCACCCGCGTTAGGTTGGCCAGAGCCCAGACGTGCTGCAAGAAGCGCGCCGGCAACGGCTGCGAAAATTGAACAGACCACAAGAGCGGCAGCGCGATAAAAACGACCGTTAACGCCGGAAAGTTCCGCTGCTTTGAGATTGCCGCCGACCGCATAAATGTACCGGCCGAATACGGTCCGTTCCATCAGAAACCAGGCCACAAAAACAACGATCACCATAGCATAAGCAAGAACCGGGATACCAAACAGCTGGCCTTGTCCAAGCCAGAGATAGCTGGCCGGAAGACCACCATAGATGGCGCGCCCGCCAGTCATCAAAAAGTTGATGCCGTAAAGAATGGACCCTGTTGCGAGTGTGGCAATCAACGAAGGCACCCCCACCAGCGTTACAAGCGCTGCATTGACGGACCCCACCACCAGACCAGCACCGAGACCGGCAAGCAATGCCAGCGGCAAAGGTGTGCCGGCAACCAGCAGAAGGGGGACGATAATACCCGCCATTCCGACCATATACCCGACCGACAAATCCATCTCACGGGCAGCAAAGCCGAAAGTCAATCCTGCTCCGACAATGGTCAGCATGGAAATCTGCTGGATGATGTTGAGAAGATTATTCGCTGTCAGAAAGCGGTCAACCGTGAGTGAAAAGCCGGCGAACAGGAGGAAAAGCACAAAAAGCGTACTGTATTTGAGCAGCCACTCGCCTTTGAGTTTTTTGCTGAAACTCTGCGCATGGCGAGCAGATTGCGGTGTGACCGCTGAGGATCGGGCGTTCATTGGGTAACTCCTGCCATTGCAGCAATAAATTTCGCTTCAGAAAACGCATCGCGTCCAATTTCTGGCCCGGGACGTCCGTTCACAAAGGGGATGACACGGTCAGCCACATCCGCGACTTCCATGAGGTCTGACGAGGTGACAAGAACGGCAACGCCCTTCTCTGCCAAACGGCGCATCTGCGCGTGAATTTCGCGCTTGGCACCGATATCGACGCCTTCCGTCGGTTCGATGAAGATCATCAGGCGATAGTGATCGTCGGCTCCGTAAAGCCACTTACCGATCGAAACCTTCTGCTTGTTACCGCCACTCAGATCTTTAACAAACTGACTGCGCGAATGCGCCTTGACGTTCATGAGCTCCATCATCCGGTCTGCCTCGCGGGCTTCGCGTCGCATGAACAATATGCCGGTACCAGCAAAAGTCGCGTAAGACGGGTGCACCATTGCAAGGTTTTCACGTACGTCCCAATCGCCAACAAGCGCGTTTTCCATGCGATGGTCTGGCACCAGTGCCACGCCTTTTTTCTGCATCGTCCGCGCATCAATTTTCGTCTGCACCTCACCCTGAAACAGGTACGTTCCGTCGGTCACACCGCTTGCGGCATAAAGCGAGCGCGCAAATCCGAAATGTCCTGCCCCTGTCAGGCCGATAAGCCCGATAATCTCACCCGCGTGAATGGCAAAATGCTCGACCTCTACACCGCCTGCTTTCCAGTCGCTAACGTCCAGAACAACGTTGCCAAACGCACGTACAGGCTGAATTTCCTGTTCGCTTGCATCCACACCACCGGTCCGCTGGAGCATGAGGTCAATCAGTTGCGCCTCGCTCGAATCTCCAGCCTGAAGCGTTGCGATGTGACGACCATCACGCAAAACAGTAATACGATCGCTTAGCGCCTTGATTTCAGAAAGAAAGTGGCTGATCAGCACAATGCCGACACCCTGTTTGGGCAGGGTCTTGATGATTTCCCAAAGGCTCTCTTTTTCGCGAGCAGGCAAGGTGGCCGTCGGCTCGTCAAGGATCAGTAGCCTCACATTACCGCGCAGTGCGCGGACAATTTCGATAATCTTCTGGTCGGCCATGGGCAGCATATCGACCTGCTGATTAAGGTCGATAGAAACCTGGGGAAACCAGCGGCCCAACAGCTCGTTCGCACGGGCCAGGAGCTTCCGGCTATCGATGATGCCAACCCCCATGCGTGGCTCGTCGCCCAACAGAATATTCTGCGCACCCGTCAGACCGGGAACGAGGCTGCCTTCCTGCGAAACATGTGCGATCCCCTTGCGCAAGGCATCGCCGGCGCTGCTCAGTTTCACCTCAGCTCCATCAATCGTTATCGTGCCGGATGTCGGGCTTTTGCTACCGCCGAGAATGCTGACCAGCGTGGTTTTTCCCGCGCCGTTTTCTCCGATCAGTCCGTGCACCTCATCGAACCGGAATTCAGCGCTGACCTGATCAAGCGCCAAAGTACCGGGATAAGACATCACGATCTGCGAAAGGCTTACAGCCATCGAAGAACTCCATGAATTGAATTGCTAGAGCATGCCTCCAAAATAGGGATCCAGTTTTGGGGTAACGACATGCGGAAAAACAAGAAGGTAGAGCGGTTGCAACGACTCCGTTTTAGCCGAGACAGCTCTAAATCCTGAAAAAAGGCCGGAACGTGGAACGTCCACGCCCCGGCCAGTGGCAGGCAATGGGGTGCCTACTTCTTCGGGAGGAAATCCTTGCAGTTCTGCTTCGTGACAAGCGGCGCATCAAGATAGACAGTCTTGGAAGGAATGACGGTGTCGGCATCTTCCTTCTTCACGACGATGCTTTCGATCCACTCGCCGGTCTGCGCGCCCATCTTTTCAAACGGCTGCGAAACAGTCGCGATCATCAGGCTGTCCGGCTTGCAGACTTCTTCAATTGCCTGTGGGTGGCCATCGATACCAATAACCTTCACATTTTTCAGACCTGCTGCGGTGAGTGCATTGATGGCTGCCTGTGCCGGTTCATCCCAAGGTGCCCACACGGCATTGATTTCTTCTCCAAAGCGCGATGCATAATCCTGCACCGTGCTGGTCGTGTCTTCGAAGAAGGCAGTGTAGTCGATATTATGTTCGGCGATGACCTTCACTTCAGGATATTCCTTCACCACGGCGGCCATAACGTCACCGCGCTTGCGGGTGCCATGATGCTCTGCCATGCGCAGGAAAATCATATTTCCTTTGCCACCCATCTCATTGAGCAGGTAAGGGGACACAGAAGCAGACATTGCCCAGTTGTTGGTTGTAACGTCAACGAGCACACCGTCTACCTGACCACTATCGATGGCGAAGACTGGAATTTTCGCAGCAACCGCAGCGTCAATCGCTGCACGCGATGCTCGGAGATCAGACATGCTTACGATAATGGCATCTACTCCGCGCGATGCGGCATCCTGAATGTTCGAAGCAGTGCGTTCGCCCGAGCCGCCGCTATCGAGAACGCTGACGTTCCAATCCTTGGCGGTTTCCTTGAGCCAGGCGTCAAATCCAGCCTTGGCACGTTGTTCAGATTGCGCAGCAGCGTTGGAATGCACCCAGGCTACATTGGTCGCGGATGCGCTGGCAGTACCCATAAGCATGGTTAAAGCGACCGCCGCGATGGACTTCTTGAAAAATCCCGTATTCATTTATTCCTCCCCGAAGCGGCGTGGTTGAGCCCACTACCCGCCTCACATTGTTGAACCCCGGCTCTGGGCGTCTCCGGCGACATTTCTATGATGTCGGCTTTCCGCCCTCCTCCAAGCCTGTCGCTTCGGCGCCTGTCAGGTTCAGATCCTCACGAACCAGACGCGGCTTTTGTGCTTTAACCTCGGCTTTCCATTCCGGTTGACCCACCTGCTCAATCGCGCTCTTGTCCACCGGAACAGTTCGAATTAAGCAACGGTTTGATACAAATGTCAAACTAAATTACATTTGTATCAACGCAGGAAAACGACAAGAGGAACCGATGAACGAATCTGAAGACAGCCTTATGGTGCGTGTCGCGTGGCTATATTACATCGGTGGATTCAACCAGGAGGCGACTGCCGCTCGGCTGGGCCTGACCCGAGCACGCGTTAATAAAATTCTCGGAGAAGCCCGCGAAAGTGGCCTTGTCAGCATCTCCATCGACCATCAGAATGCTGGTACGCTGCCGCTCGAAAATGAGCTTATGCGTCGCTATGGGCTGGATTTCTGCATTTCAACGCCACCATTCGACTTCGATACAGATGACACAGCGTCTGAAATCCGTAAGCAAGTTTCGTTTCGCGCAGTTGGCGTCGCTGCTGCGACCTACCTCAAGAATTTTCTTGCGGACAACCAGGAAGCGACCATTGGCACCGGCTGGGGACGCACGATAGAGCAGATGACGCTACAACTTGCCGGTGTGCGAGCACCGCAAGCGCGCTTCATTTCCGTCATGGGATCGCTGACCGCCAACTCTGCCTATAACCCATTCGAAGTTGTGCATATGTTGGCACGCCGCACGGGCGGACAGGGCTTTTTCCTCCCCGTGCCGTTCATTGCCGATTCTGCCGAGGACAGAAAAGTTCTGATTTCCCAACGATCTGTAGCGCGCGCGATGGAAATTGCCCGCACGGCTTCGGTCTGTTTCATCAGCGCTGGTGAGTTGACAGAAGATTCATTGTTGCGCCGCCAAAACATGTTGAGCAAACCGGAGCTTGAAAGCCTCCGGGCCGCAGGCGCAATCGGTGACACCAACGGCATTTTCTTTGATAAGGAGGGCCGTCAGGTCGACCATGAAATGAACCAACGCACTATCGCTCTCGGATTTGCCGAATTGCAGAAGGTTCAGGTCGTCCTGCTCATCGCGGGCCAGGAAAAGGCTATCGCTACCAGAGCTCTTTTGAAGAGCGGTATAGTCAACGGCCTCATCATAGACGGTGATGCAGCCGAAGCGCTACTGAAGCTAGACAGCTCCAAAACTGACCTGCCGTAAGTATTTTCTCTCAGATTGGATTAGATAGACAGCGCAACCCGACAATCATAACAATTTATGAGTTGTCTCTGGCGCTTGAAACGGCCTATTCGAACCTAATTTTTCCGGAGAATAACCCAGGCAAGTGATCCCGTCGGAAGTGAACGATCTCCCAGTAAATGCCGTTGCGACCGCCTAGAAATTGTCTGACCGTTTCGGATTTTAACTTAATTTTTTGGCACGATACAACATCCCTGAAAACGTGAAAAGCCTCATGACAATTCTCATAGCTGTCAGAGGGTCCGAATTCTGGCTCAGTTACGGTGCCCCTCCACGACATTTCGTGGACTGATTAATAGAAGGCATATGGCAAAAGTCAGCTTTTGCCATATGTTTTCTGATCGACCGTTTTCATGTCGGCTTCGCGCTTAAGTTCGGCCGTTCATGACAAGCTTGGGCACCTCTCGAAAGCTGCTAGCCCTTTTCGAGCTGGCCGAATGCTGAAAACTCATGGCGTTAAGGCCCTTTTTCCATATGTGAAAACTCACCAAACTAGAGCATAAATTGGAGAACATATTCCAAGCTGGACACTCCAGTCAAACGCCTGCGGCTCCGCCGTCGAACGGGTGGCAAGTGCCGCGGATTTTCGTTGGATGCCCAGCGTTCCCTCAACAACCTATTATTTTCAGAGCCGACAAAGACCGCGTGGCTTGTTCACGGCACAGTAGTGTATCGCAGTCATGGAAACATTGCAGCCGAACAAATTAATCCGCGATACATAAAAGAATACGGCTTAAGCCGCGTCCGCGAGCGTCAGAGCAAAAGATCGCAGCCTCATGACCACAAGACGGCTTCACAATCACTCAATGAAGTCGTCATCTCCTAGCGTAACCGGTTTTGGTCGGAACTGTACGAAATAAAGTGGTGTGTCTCTATAAATCGCGGGGAGCTTTTGTCCAGATCGAAAAGGACGTACTCCGCACCGGTGGCGAGGATTGAGTTTTTGCCTTAAGATTAATAATATTGCTTAAAATAACAGCAAAAAGAAATAGCTTGACGGAAATGCTCGGAATTCAGTAATTTCTGGGCTAAATTCGTATTTGGCATTTGGGCCCTTCTCGGAATCTGAAAATTCCGGAGGGGTTTTTGTGTTTGGCTTTTCGCATGTCTCAAAGCAACAAAAAAGACATTCCTGTCGGCGTCCTGTTTTCGCACTCCGGTCCCTATCAAAAACTGGGCTATGAGGGCTATTGTGGAGCTATGGCTGCGATCAAGGCCGTCAATGATCGGGACCTTCCGTTCAATCTCGTGCCGCGCATCGCCGACCCAAGTGGTAACCCTGACCGTTATGCGCCGCTGAGCGAAGAACTGATTTCACGACAGGGCGTTAAACACATCATCGGCTGCACCACATCCTGGAGCCGCAAGGAAGTCATTCCCGTTGTCGAAAAGCGCGATACGCTGCTCTGGTATCCCTGCGTCTATGAGGGCTTTGAGGCCAGCGACCGTGTCGTTTATGCGGCGGCCTGCGCCAATCAGCATCTTGTGCCGCTGATCGACTTCATCGTTCCCCGCTTCGGTAATCGCGCCATATTGCTCGGTTCGAACTATATCTGGGGTTGGGAAACCAATCGCCTCGCCCGCGAAATGCTGACTGCGGCTGGCGGCGAAGTTCTCGGTGAGCGCGCCATTGCCATCGGCGACACGGATATCGATCATCTCATCCGGGAAATCGAAAGCAAGAAGCCCGACTTCATCCTCAACAATCTGATCGGTGAATCGTCCTATATGTTCCTGCGCGCCTATGCGGAACTGGGCCGCCGAAACAGCGATTTCCGCACCGATGTCAGGCCTGTTCTGAGCTGCAATCTCTATGAAAGCGAGCTGGAGCATGTCGGCGATGCCGCCGAGGGCAATTACAGCGTAAGCTGCTATTTCCGCACACTGCCGGGCGAAACCAATCGCGCCTTTCTGGAAGCCGTCAGAAGCAATGGCTTTGACGGCAGCCTTTCGGCTATCTTCGCTCAGGCCTATTCCAGCGTCCTTATGATCGCCGCCGGCATTGAACGGGCAGGCACCGACGATGTCGAAAAAGTGCTTGCCGCAGTCCAGACGCACACCACGAGCACGCCGCTCGGCGACGTGCTGGTCGAACCGCGAACAAACCATATCGCCCTGCCCGCCCATATCGGACGGGCCAGACAAGATTGCAGCTTTGAAATCGTGCATGAGGCCGAGGTCGCCATTCAGCCAGACCCGTTCATGGCGCGAACGCATCTTCAAACATCCGCCAATCCGGGCCAGCAGCCCGGCTTTCTGAGGCTCGTCAAATGACTATGACAGACCAGGCCTTCACCGTCGCCAGTTGGGGCGCATTCGAAAACTGGACCGCGCTGATCGTCCATCGCCGCCACACCAATGTCGATGCGATTGTGCAGCAGTTACGCCGCATCGGCGTGGATGCCGTGGAATGCTGGCCAGACCTGCTTGAACACGCCGACATCTCCCGGTTCAATGTCGTCTTCTTCGATGTCGACATGGGATATGACGAACAGTTTCCGTGGCCACCGCAGCAGGCTCCTGTGCCCACTGTCGCTCTGATCGGCTCGGAAGCGCCGGGCCGGATCGGCTGGGCGCTCAATCAAGGTGCGGATGCGCAGCTTTTGAAGCCAATCGGCAATGCGGGCGTTTATAGCGCTCTGGTCATCGCGATGCATAATTTCCAGCGTCGCCATGCGCTGGCAACCGAAATCGGCGAACTGCGCGAAAGCCTTGCCGGGCGCGAAGCCATTGCACAGGCAACCGCGATCGTAATGTTCGCAGACAATATTTCCGCCAGACAGGCCTATCAGAAACTGCGCCTAGCCGCGATGGCGGAGCGCATCAGTGTCGAGGCCTTTGCCCGGCGCTTTCTGAACGAAAAGCAGACAGGGAACGATCGTGAGCGCGCTTGACACTCTTCCGGTCGGCCAGAAAAAAGCCGAACGCGGCGTTCTTGGCCGCATCATCCGCCGACCGCTGGCCGCATTCGGCCTTGTGGTCATCGTCGTCACTGTCGCAGCCGCGCTCTTCGCGCCGTGGATCGTTCCCTTCGATCCCAACGAACAGTTCTTCGACGGCCTGACGCTGGAAGGCGCGCCGCTCGCGCCCAACCTGAAATTCTGGTTCGGCACCGATCTCGTCGGGCGCGATCTGTTCTCCCGCCTGATCTATGGCGCGCAGACCTCGCTGATCATCGGCGTGGTGGCCAACGGTATTGCGGTGCTTATCGGTTCGACTGTCGGCATTTGCGCCGGATATTTCCGTGGCTGGGTGGAAACCGTGCTGATGCGGTTCACCGATCTGATGATGGCCTTCCCCGCTTTGCTGCTGGCCATTGTGCTCGCCGCAATCTTCAAGCCGAGCCTCTGGATCGTCGCGATGGTGATCGCCATGGTCAACTGGGTTCAGATTGCGCGCGTGCTCTATACGGAAACCCGGTCTCTCTCGGAACGCGATTTCATCGAGGCCGAGCGCGCGATGGGTGCGGGTGCGCCTCGCATCATCCTCAAGCATATCCTGCCGCATCTCTTTTCCACGATGATCGTCTGGGCCACGCTCGGTATCGCCACCACCGTTCTTCTGGAGGCGACGCTGTCCTTCCTCGGCATTGGTGTGCAACCACCAACAGCCTCCTGGGGCAATATCATCTTCGAAAACCAGACCTATTTCACGAGCGCGCCCTGGCTCGTCTTCATTCCGGGCGCGGCAATCCTGTTGCTAGCGCTGGCCTTCAACCTTGTCGGTGATGCCTTGCGCGATGTGCTCGACCCAACCCAGCAGGGACACCACTGATGCTCGCCTATATCGCCCGCCGCCTCATCCAGACTGTGATGATCCTGATCGGCATCAGCTTCGTGACCTTCATCCTGCTTTATCTGGTGCCAGCCGATCCGGCGCGCCAGATTGCAGGGCGCAGCGCAACAGCACAGACGGTCGAGAATATTCGTGAGCAGCTTGGCCTCAACCTGCCTTTCTATGAGCAATATCTGCGCTATCTGAAGGGGCTCGTTCAGGGCGATCTCGGACGCTCCTATCTTCAGAAAACCGAAGTGGCGTCGCTGATCTGGTCACGCCTGCCCGCAAGCCTGCTGCTGATGGCCGGAGCCATCTTCTCGGAACTCGCCATCGGTCTCACCATGGGCGTCATCGCGGCCACCCGGCGCGGAAGCCGCACCGACAATGCCTTGATGATCTTTTCATTCGTCGGCGTTTCGGCCCCGCAATTCGTTATCGGCATTCTGATGCTCTACGTGTTTGCGGTTAAGCTCGGCTGGTTCCCGATTGGCGGCTACGGAACGTTCATGCATCTCGTTCTGCCTTCCCTAACGCTCGGTCTTCTGGGCGCAGGCTGGTATTCGCGCATGATGCGCTCCTCGCTGCTCGACGTTCTTCGTCAGGATTATATCCGCACCGCCCGCGCCAAGGGGCTGGCACGCTGGAAAATCCTGCTGCGTCACGCCATGCCCAACGCCATCCTGCCAATCATCGCGATGATCGGCATCGACATCGGCCTGTTCATGTCGGGCATTGTCGTCGTTGAAAGCGTGTTTGGCTGGCCCGGCATCGGTCAGCTTGCCTGGCAGGCAATCCAGCGCGTCGATATTCCCATCATCATGGGCGTCACGATCGTTTCGGCTTTCGCCATCGTTCTCGGCAATCTCATCGCCGACCTCATCACTCCATTGATCGATCCGCGCATCAAGCTGCGGTGAAACCAAAAGACTCCAGAGAAAGGGACACCAATGAAAAAGACTTTTCTATCCGGCATATCGGCGCTGGCGCTCGGCCTCGCCATCTCGTTCGGCGCGCAGGCCGCCGACATCAAGCAGGGTGGCTCGATGATCGTCACCTATAAGGATGACGTCTCGACACTCGATCCTGCCATCGGCTACGACTGGCAGAACTGGTCGATGATCAAGTCGCTGTTCGACGGCCTGATGGACTACGAGCCGGGCACCACCAATCTGCGCAAAGAAATTGCGGAAGATTACACGATCTCCGACGACGGCAAGACCTTCACCTTCAAACTGCGCAGGGGCGTGAAGTTCCACAACGGTCGCGAACTGAACGCCGACGACGTCAAATATTCCATCGAACGCGTCGTCAATCCAAAGACCCAGAGCCCCGGCGCTGGCTTCTTCGGCTCCATCGTCGGCTTTGAGGATGCATCCGCAGGCAAGGCCGAGGCGCTTTCCGGCATCACCGTGGTTGATCCCTACACCATCAAGTTCAAACTGAGCCGTCCGGACGCGACCTTCCTACATGTGCTGGCGCTGAATTTCGCCCATATCGTGCCCAAGGAAGAAGTCGAGAAATACGGCGCAGATTTCGGCAAGCATCCGGTCGGTTCCGGCGCTTTCAAGATGACCGAATGGACGCTCGGCCAGCGCATCGTCTTCGAGCGTTTCAAGGATTATTACAATCCGTCGCTGCCGAAGCTCGACCAGATCACCTTCGAGGTCGGTCAGGAGCCGGTCGTTGCCCTTCTGCGTTTGCAGAACGGCGAAGTCGACATTCCGGGTGACGGCATTCCGCCTGCGAAGTTCATCGAAGTCACCAAGGATCCGAAGTTCAAGGACCTGATCATTCAGGGCGGTCAGTTGCACACCGGCTATGTGACCATGAACGTCAAGATCAAGCCTTTCGACAATGTGAAGGTGCGTCAGGCCGTCAACATGGCCATTAACAAGGACCGTATCGTCCGCATCATCAACGGTCGCGCCGTTCCGGCCAATCAGCCGCTGCCGCCGTCAATGCCGGGCTATGCCAAGGACTATAAGGGCTATCCTTACGATCCTGAAAAGGCAAAGGCGCTGCTTGCCGAAGCCGGTGTGGCCGATGGTTTCGAAACCGAGCTGTTCGTCGCCAATACCGATCCGCAGCCGCGCATCGCACAGGCCATCCAGCAGGATCTGGCCGCCATTGGCATCAAGGCTTCCATCAAGTCGCTGGCGCAGGCCAATGTCATCGCAGCAGGCGGCGAGCCAGACGGCGCGCCGATGGTCTGGTCCGGCGGCATGGGCTGGATTGCCGACTTCCCGGATCCGTCCAACTTCTATGGCCCGATCCTGGGTTGCAGCGGCGCGGTACAGGGCGGCTGGAACTGGTCGTGGTACTGCAATGCAGAGCTGGACAAGAAGGCGCAGGAAGCTGACGCCATCGTCGACCCGGCCCGCAAGGAAGAACGCGAAGCCATGTGGCGCGATATCTATCTGAAGATCATGGACGACGCGCCATGGGCGCCGATCTTCAACGAGGAGCGCTTCTCGGTTCGCTCCGAACGTCTGGGCGGTCCCGACGCGATCTTCGTCGATCCTGTCCACATCCCGGTCAATTACGACGAGGTTTATGCAAAAGATGTGCAATAATTGCCATTACACTATTCATGGTCGGCATCATCATTTCGGCTGGGACAACTCGTTCCAGCCGGCTGAAACGGTTGCGCCCAGCTCGACCCTGAAATTCGAATGTCTGGACAGCGGCGCAGGCCATTATCATCGCGGCAGCACTGTCGCCGATGTGTCGACGATGGACTTTTCCAAGGTCAATCCGGTTACTGGCCCCATTTTCGTCGATGGTGCCAAGCCGGGCGATGTGCTGAAAATCACCATCCACCAGTTCGAGCCTTCAGGTTTCGGCTGGACGGCAAATATTCCGGGCTTCGGTCTTCTCGCCGACGACTTCAAGGAACCGGCGCTGGCCTTGTGGAACTACAATCCCACAACGCTGGAACCAGCACTTTTCGGAGAGCATGCCCGCGTACCGCTGAAGCCGTTCGCCGGAACCATCGGCGTCGCACCGGCGGAAAGGGGCCTGCATTCGGTTGTGCCGCCGCGTCGTGTCGGCGGCAATCTCGACATTCGCGATCTTGCAGCCGGAACCACGCTTTATCTGCCGATCGAAGTCGAAGGCGCTCTGTTCTCCATTGGTGATACCCATGCGGCACAGGGCGACGGCGAAGTCTGCGGCACCGCCATCGAAAGCGCGATGAATGTGGCTCTGACGCTGGATCTCATCAAGGATACGCCACTGAAGATGCCCCGGTTCACCACGCCTGGGCCAGTGACGCGGCACCTCGATACCAAGGGTTACGAAGTCACCACCGGTATCGGGCCCGATCTGTGGGAAGGCGCGAAAGCCGCCCTCTCCAACATGATCGACCTTCTTTGCCAGACGCAGAACCTCAACCCGGTGGATGCCTATATGCTCTGCTCGGCCTGCGGTGATCTGCGCATCAGCGAAATCGTCGATCAGCCGAACTGGGTCGTATCGTTCTACTTCCCGCGTTCCGTTTTCGAATAAGGCATAAGGGGGCGGCTCCCGTCGCCCTCTTCCATCACTCAGCGAGCACAAACATGAACACGTCTTCTCCGCTTCTGCAGGTAAGAGATCTCGTGACGCAGGTTGCGACACCCGATGGTGCACGCACTGTCGTCGACCGACTTTCCTTTGATCTGCAATCCGGGGAGACCTTATGTATCGCCGGCGAAAGCGGTTCCGGCAAATCCATGACCGTGCTCTCGCTGATGCAGCTTTTGCCAAAGTCCTTGGCACGCGTGACCGGCGGCACCGCCGTGATGAACGGTCGCGACATTCTCAAGCTCAACGAAAACCAGATGCGCAGTGTGCGCGGGCGTCATATCGGGATGATCTTTCAGGAACCCATGACCTCGCTGAACCCGGTTCTGACCGTTGGGCGACAACTGGCGGAAGCCGTTGCCAATGAAGCTGGCCCGAATGGCGGCCTGTCCGGTGCGGCGCTGAAACAGCGCTGCAAGGGCTTGCTCGATCAGGTTCAGATCTCCGATTCCAGCCGCCGTCTGCTGCAATACCCATACGAACTCTCCGGCGGCATGCGCCAGCGTGTCATGATCGCCATGGCGCTTGCCCAGAAGCCAGAAATTCTCATCGCCGACGAGCCGACGACCGCGCTCGACGTGACGGTCCAGTCGCAGATACTTGCGCTCATTCGCAAACTGCAGGCAGAGAACGGCATCTCGGTCATTCTTATCACCCATGATATGGGCGTTGTCGCCGAAATGGCAGACCACGTGCTCGTGATGAACAAGGGCAGGCAAGTCGAGCAAGGCCCGCTTCGCGATGTCTTCCATCATCCTCGTGACGAATATACGCAGCGATTGCTCGCAGCCGTACCGCGGTTGGGCGAAATGACTGGCACCGATAAGCCGAAGCGCGCGCCAGCGAAACCAAAGGCCGAGTCAGCGCCTGCTCCATCCAGCCCTATTCTCGAAGTCGAGAATCTGGTTGTTCGTTTCGACATAAAGGGCGGTATCTTGCAGCGCCCCGTTCGGCGCGTTCATGCTGTGGAGGGCGTATCCTTTACTGTCAATCGCGGTGAGACACTGTCACTGGTTGGCGAATCCGGCTGCGGCAAGTCCACGACGGGCAAAGCCCTGCTCAATCTGGTGCCATGGAGCGGCGATATCCGCATCGACGGCAAGAGCACGAAGGGTCTGAGCCGAACCGCAATGCGGCCGGTGCTACGTGACATTCAGATGATCTTTCAGGATCCCTATGCTTCGCTCGATCCTCGCATGCGGGTTGGCGACCTTGTGGGCGAACCGCTGACTATTCATGGTCTGGCATCGGGCAGTGAACTGAAAGATCGTGTTGAATACCTCTTCCGCCGGGTCGGCATGTCTGCGGATCAGATGAAGCGCTATCCGCACGAATTCTCCGGCGGCCAGCGCCAACGCATTTGCATTGCGCGTGCTTTGTCATTGTCGCCGAAGCTGATTGTAGCGGACGAAAGCGTTGCGGCTTTGGACGTTTCGATTCAGGCTCAGGTTCTGGATCTTTTGCAGGACATCCAGAACGAGACGGGCGTGTCGTATCTCTTCATCAGCCACGACATGGCGGTGGTCGAGCAGATCAGCCACCGTGTAGCGGTGATGTATGCAGGACGCTTTGTGGAAACCGGGACACGTTCGCAGGTGTTTGAACATCCTGCCCATGACTATACGCGCCGGCTGATGTCAGCGGTTCCTGTAGCTGATCCAGATCGTGAGCGTCGATTGTTTGTCGCCAATGAGGGCGAGCTTCCAAGCCCGGTGAAGTCGCTAGATTATGTGGCGCCGCATCTTGAACATGTGGCGCTTGGCGATGGACATTCTGTCTGGCATGAGGCTGGTGTCTAGGCTCAGGACTTAGCTAACAGGGCTGTTTCCCATGTCGTAAGCCAATTTTCCCAACATCCAGCCCAATATGCGACGGTGACGAATAGTCTGTCGCTCCTTGATCTAAAAGAGGGTAGCAACGCCTCGCTGGGGCCCGGGCGGTCAGATCTCTTATTGCGTTGTAGAGATCTATGATGAGGGTCACTTATGAGCCGACGCCCATTCCGGTGTGCCGACCGACGAAATGCGCCGCCATGTGCGAGATTCGCAGCCGAACTGTTGACGAATGTCCAGATCGACGTCGACATGTGGTCTGTGAAAAACAAAACTGTCTAAACATTCCCGCCCCTCTCCACACCTCTGCTTCGCTTCGCGTGAAAATCACGAACTCTTCATTGTGCTGCTCGTCATTCGACAGGTCTCGGGTCCTTCAGCACTCGAAAACCTGCTTAGGTTGCTCCCCGAAATGCTGACCCGAACGTAGGGTCGGTTCTCCAAGACGCTTCATCCATTGATTCGTGGCAACTAGGGCGAACCGGGATTTTCCAGGACGTCATGTGTCAATATTCGTATGCGCCGTCTCTGCCCCATTGATTTTGGGTTTGCGCTTGAACTTTTGCGGTTTCGCTCATTCGATGAATGAGCGTATTTGTTACTCACAAATGAGCTAATTTTTGCTCTCATTCACTCGGCGTGCATATGCCCAAGGCATCAGGGTGTCGATGTTTCTGACGAGGTGACCGTTGGCGAGGCTGGTGAAGAGATCGCGCAGATAGGCATAGGGCTCGACGCCGTTCATCCGGCATGTGCCGATGAGACTGGCGAACCGGGCCCAATTGCGTCCACCTTCATCATGACCACAAAAAAGCGCATTGCGACGGTTCATGGCCGGACTGCGGATGGCATTTTCGACGAGGTTGGAGTCGATGTCGACATGACCGTCATCGAGAAACAGCCGGAAGCCGTCCTGACGCCGGAGCATATAGGCAAGTGCTTTGCCCAGATCGGATTTGCGCGAGATGCGCTTTGCCTGAGCCGCAAGCCATGCGAAGAGCTCGTCCACCAGTGGCCGAGACAATTCCTGTCGCATTGAGCGGCGATGTTCAGGTTCCTTGCCACGAATGGCTTCCTCGATCTTGTAGAGCGCAGCGATGCGCAACAGCGCCTCATCCACGATAGGCGAACCCTTCTTCGGTGTTGCCGCGATCAGTTTTCTGCGCCCATGTGCCCAGCAAAATGCCAGTCGTAACGGATCGCCACCCGTGCGTTCCACCGTGGCAAGTTGGGAATAGCCGCCATAGGCATCGACCTGGATCGTGCCGTTAAAGCCGTCGAGGATTTCGGCGGCATATTCGCCGCTACGCCCTGGCCGATAATGGAACACCACACCCGGCGGTGCAGATCCGCCCCAGCCCCGATCATCGCGCAGAACCGCCCAGAGATAACCGGTCTTCGTCTTGCCGCGTCCCGGATCCAATACAGGAGCCGTTGTTTCATCGACATAAAGCCGCGAACCGTCCGTCTTCAGCATCTTCGCCATGTGGTCCACGACCGGCGCGATCAGTGCGCCTGTGCGCCCCATCCAGTCGGCCAGAACAGAACGGTCAATCGGAACCCCGTGCCGGGCCATGACTACCGCCTGTCGGTTCAGCGGCATATGTTCGGAATGCTTGGAGACAGCGATCTGGGCCAGTAACGCTTCTGTCGGCCAACTGCCTTCCAAAAGATGCGCCGGTGCTTTGGCCTGAACCACCCCCGTCCGCCCCTTGGGACAAGCATATTTCGGGCGGATCGTGACAATTACCCGATAGTTTGCCGGAATGTAATCGAGCCGCTCCGTCTTGTCCTCGCCAATCCGAACCATGTCGCCACAGCCACAGGGACAGGCAATGCTTAGAGGCTCAACCACACGCTCGACACGCGGTAGGTTCGCCGGTAGCGCACGGGCTTTTCGTTCCTTGCGTGGAGATGCCGCCTTGTCGGGACTAAGAGTGCTGGCCGCCATTTTCTCTTCAACAGCCGCAATCCGCGCCTGTGTTTCGGCAATCGCCGTTTCAAGATCTTCCAGCGCCAGTTCCAGCTGCGCCGGATCAAGCTTTTCCGATTTCGGCCCGAACTTCGTGCGCCGGTACTCCTGAACCTGACCTTCCAGCTTCTCGATCAGTTCTTTCAGTTCAGTGATGAACACATCCTTTTCGGCCACCACCGCCTGCTCATGCTGACGCGCCGCCCGCTCGACCGACAGCTCAAATTGCATGTCCGCAAACGCCTTCACCACCTCTGGCGGAAGCTCTGGGAACTGGCTGAGATCAATGGGTTGCGACATGCGTTTTCATAGCATTGTCGAACCATAAAATCCAAATAAAACAATGACAAAATGGAAGGAAGATCACCCCGCAACAGAGGGCGGCGTCACGCGCTGCGCCATCACGCGACGCCAATCGAGACCTTCAAATAAAGCCTCATATTGAGCCCTTGAAAGACGCATCGTCCCGTCCTGCACCCTGGGCCAGGCAAAACTGCCGTTCTCAAGAATTTTATATGTCAGAACCAGTCCCGTGCCATCCCATACCAGGATTTTCAGCCGATCACCCCGCTTCGACCGGAAGATCACCGTGATCCCGGAATGTGGATCAAGCTTCAGTTCAGTCTGCACCATCAAGGCCAGAGCCTGATGACCGCAGCGAAAGTCCACGGGTTGCGTGGCGATCAGGATGGGCAGTCGTTGACCCGCGACGATCATGCCAATCCTCGTATCGCACCAACCAAAGCCGCGACCCGACTCACAGACACATCGCCCGGCACCTTCACCACGAGGTCGGCACCTATCTCTATCGTCACAATCCCTGCTGTCGCCGCTACCGTCTCTGGCATCAACGAGGTGACGGCAGGCATCTCCGGCTCATCCGCAATCGACAACGCCACAAACGCAGGTTCACAACCTTCCGCATCCGGCACCGACGGCATCAACTCTGCTGGCATGATCAGATGGCCATCACGCGCCTGCTTGCGCCAATAAGAAAGCTGGTTCGCGCTCAAATCATAGCGTTGCGCGACTTCCACAACCCGAGCGCCAGGATGAAGACTTTCAGCAACAATCCGCGCTTTCAATTCCGTCGACCAGTGTCGGTAGCCTCGGCGAGGATCGACAATATCCAGCCGCCCGACAAATCCATCGCTACCATCTACCATCAGATTCTCCTGCTATTGCTGAAAACCCTTCTGGCAGAAACCTCACTCACCCAAAATGCCCTAAATCAATGGGACAGAGACGGCGCATACCAATATTCGAACGCATATCCGATATCATTCCAAATTTCATTGAATGATGCCGCAGGAACTTTAGGGGGGGGTGAGGAATAAAGCTCGCGCCGTCGCGCAATAGGTTTGCCCTAGCAACAGCAACACAGTTGCTAGGCTGTTGCTAGGCGAAAAACGCAAACAACCGCGCAATCTATTCAGTCAAAATTTGCAAGCAATTTCAAGGGGGTAAGTGGTGGGCGATGAGAGACTCGAACTCCCGACATCTTCGGTGTAAACGAAGCGCTCTACCAACTGAGCTAATCGCCCGACTGCTTCGCCAAGTGTCTGGCCAGTCGCTGTGAGAGCCGTTTAGGCAATTCGCGCGACAAGCGCAAGTGCAAAAATCAGCATTCGGCTTCTTTCTTATGTTTTTCTACAGCCCCTTCCGTGTCTTCACCAACGGATAAGCCGACAAGAGAATAGCCAACCGAAAAACGCCGTGAAAAGATCCAGCGCGATCGGCAATCTGGCGCCAACAATGTCACGAAAAGCAACTGAACTGGATTGTAGGGGCGGCGAGTATCACGCCGCCGCCTGAATAATTATCCGGCCAAGCGGTCGGGGGCACGGAGGATGGATGCGCCACCTGCTGCCTGTACGGCGAGGCTTCCATATTCGATACCGGCTGCAAGCGCCCGATAAGCATCGTGACCTTCTAGCCATGCATCGATGAAACCGGCATTGAAAGCATCGCCTGCCCCGGTCGTATCAATCACCGGCACGTCCTTTGCCGCCATATGAAGATCCGCATCAGCCGTGCGCAGCCACGCCCCTTCTCCACCGCCTTTGAGAGCCACAACTGGAAAATGCTTCGCAAGCGCATCAAGCGCCTTCGCCGGATCATCATGGCCTGTGATAGCCTGCGCTTCCTCGCGATTGGGCAAGAATATATCAATGCCTTCGCAGGCAGCGAGCAGGCTGGGGTCGTAGATCAGCGTTTCATCCCAGCTCGGGTCGAGCGAGACGAAAAGTCCTGCCGCCTTTGCCTGCTGGACGAGATCAGGGATTTCATGCAGCGTTGCGAATTCAGCGATGTGCAGATGCCCCGCATCCTTCCATTGCAACGCGGCTTCGAGCGTCGAGGGAAGTGCTGAACCGGAGCGGCGCGACAAGAATGCGCGATCACTGCCAATCACACTTGCCACCGTCACCTGTGGCCCAGCATCGTCGGCCCGCTCCAGAAAGCGTAGATCGACACCGTCGATCTTCAAGTCCGGTTCAAGCCCGCGCGACAATCCATCGAAGCCGAGCCGTGCGACCAGCGCCACCGCCCTGCCCGCATGGGCAAGATGGGCGGCAGAGATGAAGGCCCCGCCACCTGCCGCCATCTTCATGTTCTCGGCAAAAACCTCGCGTCCGGGCTGTGGCAGCGATTGCAGCCCGGTAAAGATGAGGTCACAGTAAATCCGCCCGATACTGAGGACGGCCGGAGACTTGAATTGCCGTTTGAATTGTTGCGGCATCATAGGCGGCCCAGACTTTTCTCGGTCCTGGCATCGAAGAGATAAAGGCTTCCAGCAGGCGCCGACACGGAAAGCGTCCCGCCCGTTGTGGGAATGACCTTGCCAGGAGCCGTTGCAATCACCGATACGCCATTGACATCCAGATGGACCAGCGTTTCCGCACCGAGCGGCTCTACCGCGGTCACAGTACCGGTGAGCGAAAAGCCACCGGATGTACCTTCTTCGACTTTCAGGTCGTGCGGACGAACGCCGACCAGAATATCCCCGTCGGGCGCAAGTTCCACACCAGATCCATTGCGGCGCCCCGCAATCAGGTTCATTGATGGACTGCCAATGAAGCGTGCCGTGAACACGTCCGTCGGATTCTCATAAAGCTCGGTCGGTGTTCCGGTCTGAAGAATGCGGCCGTCACGCATGACGACGATACGGTCGGCCATGGTCATGGCTTCAACCTGGTCATGTGTCACGTAAACGGTCGTCGTCTTGAGACGCTGATGCAAGCGCTTGATTTCGATACGCATCTGCGCGCGAAGCTGAGCATCGAGGTTCGACAGCGGCTCATCGAAAAGGAAGGCCGACGGATTGCGCACCATGGCGCGGCCGATGGCGACGCGCTGGCGCTGTCCACCGGACAATGCCGCCGGTCGACGGTCGAGATAAGGTTCCAGCCCGAGCGCCTTGCCGGCTTCTTCGATGCGCTTGTCCTTCTCGGCTTTCGACAGTTTCGACGTGTAAAGCCCAAAGCCGATATTCTGACGCACTGTCATATGCGGATAAATCGCATAGTTCTGGAACACCATGGCGATGTTGCGCTGCTTCGGATCACGTTCGTTAACGACCTCGCCACCGATCTTCAGGTGACCGACAGAAATATCCTCAAGCCCGGCGATCATGCGCAAGGTCGTGGACTTGCCACAGCCGGAGGGACCGACAAAAACGACGAACTCGCCGTCCTTGATCTGGAGATCGATTGCCCGGACCGCCTCGACCTTGCCATAACGCTTGACCAGCTTTTCAAGTTCGATGGTTGCCATCAGCGTGCCTCCACAAGTGCACTGAATTTTTCATTGAGTTCGCGGGCAGCCTTTGCTTCGGCGGCGGCATGGTCGAAAGCAACTGCCTTGAAGCGATCAGCTTCCGCCTTATGTCGTGCAAGTGCTGCATTCATCGCTGTCGGTGCCGGACCGCCAAGACGGTCACGCACAGCCACGAAATGTTGCGGTGAGACCAGTTCCTCGAACTTTTCTCGCCCGAAGGATGGCTCGCGCCCGGCGGACTCGCGGAAAGCGTCAAGGAAAGGTTCAAACCCATCCTTCTCCAGACCGCCGCCCATGGCGACGACAGCGCGCGCAACCCTGGCCGCGATTTCATGCGCCTGCCGGAACGAAAGACCTTCGATGCGCACCAGCGAATCCGCCAGTTCGGTGATCGTGATGCAGGAGCGGCGGATATTTTCCGCCACACGGGCCGGATCGATACGGATCGCGCCGATGAATGCGGCCAAAAGATCGAGCACGCGACCGGCGGATGCGAATGCCTCATAACCCATCGCTTGAGTTTCGCCCTCACTGTCATTCATGTCGGTGAACGGCGTATTATGCATCACGTCCAGAACGGTGCGGGCACGGCCCATGGTCTGGCTTGCCAGGTGGCGCATATGTTCGATTGGAACCGGATTGCGCTTCTGTGGCATGATCGACGATATCTGCACGAAGGCATTCGGCACGTAAATCTGGCCGACCTCGAAACTGGTCCAGAACTGGAAGTCCTGGATGAGGCGTCCCAGATGCACGAACAGCAACTCCAGCGCCGAATAGGTCGAGGTGATGTAATCCACCGCCGCAATGCAGCTATAGGAATTGGATAAGGGGGCAGCAAAGCCCAACAGGCTTGCCACTCGTGCGCGATCGATCGGGAAGCCCGAGGTGGTGATGGCCGCCGCCCCCATGGGTGACAGGTTGACGATGGCACGCGCGGCTTCCATCCGTTCCATATCCCGGATAAGAACCTCGATTGCCGCCGAAAGATAGTGACCGAAGGTCGATGGCTGCGCAGGCTGACCATGCGTATAGGCGACGATCAACGTTTCCTTTTCACGCTCGGCAGCCGCAATCATCGCATCAAGCACATTGCGCGCCTGCGTCATCAGCGTATCGATACGATCCTTGAGACCAAGCTTGAACAGCGTGTGGTCAATATCGTTGCGTGAGCGCGCCGTGTGAAGGCGACCGGAAGTGTCGGCCCCGATACGCGCCTTCAGCTCCTTCTCGATGAGGAAGAAAAAGTCTTCCACTTCACCCGTATAGGTGAGTTTCGAAGGATCGATTTCCTTGTCGATGGCTTCCAGCGCACCCGCAATGGCTGCGGCCTGTGCGCGATCGAGAATGCCGGTTTCGGTCAGCATAACGAGATGGGCGCGGTCGATGCGGCGGAAGCCGTCGACGTGATGGGTCTTGGCGCCGTCAAAAAGCGGGCGAAGCACGGTTTCCTTGTAAACCGGATCGGGGAAGACGCTTTTATCGGACAGCCGTGGATCGAGATCGGACATGGTTCAACCCTTGAGGCCAGCAAGCATGACACCGCGCACGATGTAACGCTGGAGAAGAAGAAAGACGACGAGCGTGGGAAGCGTGGCAATTGCCGCGCCGGTCATAATCATTTCCCACTGGATGGACTGCTCGACGGCGAAGCTCGAAAGCCCGACCGGCAGCGTGTAAAGCTCCGGGCTGGTCGCAACGATCAACGGCCAGAAGAATGCGGTCCAGTTACCGAGGAAGGTGAAGATCGCTAGCGCCGAGAGTGCTGGCGTCACCAGCGGCATGGCAACTTTCCACCAGATCTGGAATTCGTTGAGACCGTCGACGCGGGCGGCTTCCAGAAAGTCGTTGGGAACGCCTTCGAAGAACTGCTTCATGAGGAACGTGCCGAAGGCCGTCATCATGCCGGGGAACATGATGCCCCAGTAGCTGTCCAGCCAGCCGAGCTTGCTCGACATCAGATACCACGGGATTACCAGCATTTCTGTGGGGATCATCAGCGTGGACAGAATGGCGAGAAAGATGAAGTAGCGCCCGCGGAACTGAAATTTCGCCAGCGTATAGCCGACGAGACTGTCGAAGAAGACATTCGACAAGGTGACCACAACCGCAACGATCATGGAATTCAGGAACCAGCGAATGAAACGGCCATCGGCAAGGATAGTGACATAGTTCTGCAATGTCGGCTCTGCCGGGATCAGGCGCAGGTCGTAGACTTGACCTGCCGTCTTGAGCGAGGTGGAGAACATGAAGGCCAGCGGCGTGACCATGATGAGGCCGCCGATGAGCAGCAACGTCCATGTCAGGATGCGGCCGGGCCGCAGGTTCTGGAATGGGAGCGGTTTGTTTTGAGCGGACGCTGTCATTTCTTTTCCCTCAGGATCCAGAGCTGCAACAGCGAGACGCAAAGCAGGATGGTGAACAGAACGACGGTTTGTGCAGCCGCATACCCCATCGCATAGGAGGAGAAGGCCGTCTGATAGATCATCAGCACCAGCGGCTTGGTGGAGCCGAGCGGTCCGCCGGGATCGTTCGTGGTCATGTTGTAGACCTGATCGAAGATGCGCAGGAAACCGATAGACGAGAAGACGACGAGGAACACCGTTGTGGGCTTCAGAAGCGGGATCGTGATCTTGCGCAGGATCGCCCATTCGCCGAGGCCGTCGATACGTGCGGCTTCATAGAAAGTGTTGGGAACAGCGCGCAGGCCCGCCATGAAGATAATGATCTGGAAGCCGAGACCGGCCCAGATGGACGTCGCCATGATCGCATAGAGACCCTGATCTACCGAGCGCAGAAAGCCCTGCTGCGGAAGTCCCACTGCATTCAGGATATTATTGATGAAGCCGATGGGCGCGGGCTGATAGAACCAGCGCCAGACCCATGCCATGGCGGCAGCCGTGGTGAGGTAAGGCAGGAAATAGAGCGCACGGATAAAGCCGTGCATGATGCGCACGCGGTCCAGAAAATAGGCAATCGTGAACGCCACAATGAGGCTGATCGGCGTGCCGACCAGCAGATAGGTGAAAGTGTTCTTGAACACTTTCCAGAATTCCGGATCGGCAAAGAGCTTCTGGTAATTGGCGAAGCCGATGAACTTTGGCGGGTTCATCAGGTCCCAGTCGGTGAGCGACAGCCAGAAGGCCTCCAGCGTCGGGTAGAAGCGGATGACCGAATAAAACAGGATCGGGAGAGCCAGAAAGCTCCATACCCAGATCAACCGTCTTGTGCGCATGGAAAGGCGATCCGTCAGGCGGTTGCCCGAAGGCCCCTTCCCTGTGCCGCCTGTTTCAGCCACCCCGGCTACAGACATTGTCATGTTTCAAGATCCTTCGGCCACGGATTAGAGCCCATTTCGATCTGAATGAATCAGATCGGCGCTCTAACTGTTTGTTTTGGCGCGCATCTTTTCCGAAACCGTTTCACACTTTTCGGGATGCGCTAGCCGCGCCGTAAACAGCCAAGAGAAGATGAAACGACCGGAGCCGCTTCATCTTTCGCGGTTGCTTTACTTGGCCGCGTCGAGCACATCCTGCTCGGCCTTGGCTGCCTGATCGAGGGATTCCTTGACCGGCTGCTTTTCGAGAATAACGCGATTGGCCATATCGACAGCGATCTGGCGCTGCTTCAGCTCGTCCACGAACATGGTCGTGTGCGCATATTCCAGACCCTTCAGGAACGGGCCGTAGATCGGATCGGCAAGGTTCGCTTCCGTCAAGGCTGCCGAACGGCGCGCAGGCAGTTCGCCCACATCCTTCAACCAGATTTCCATGGCCTCCGGCGAGGAAATGTAGTTCAGGAACTTCTTGGCAGCTTCAAGTTTCTCGCCGCTTGCCTTGGCGCTGATGCCGTTTGCGAAATAGCTCGCATAGTTGGAGCGCACGCCTTCCGCATTGGCCGGAAGCTCGGTCACACCCCATTCAAAGTCCTTGATGGTGCGGAACGAACCGAGACGGAAGGTGCCGTCGATGGTCATGGCCGCCATGCCAGCGCGGAAAGCAGCCTGACCTTCATCCATGAACTTGACTTCGCCGACCTTATGTTCGGTCTGGAGGCCAGTATAGAAGGCAAGTGCCTTTTCGCCTGCGGCGTCATTATAGGCGACCTTGCGGTCATTGTCGGTATAAGGCTGACCGCCGAACTGGCGCACCAGAACCTCACGCCACCAATGCTGGTCCTGTCCAGGCATGTCGAGCGTGATGCCTTCGGCCAGAAGATTTCCGGAAGCGTCGCGCTTCGTCGTCTTCTTGGCAGCTTCGACCATTTCATCCAGCGTCTTGGGCGGATTAGTCGGGTCGAGGCCAGCGTCGGCGAAGAGCTTCTTGTTGTAGAACAAGGCAAGCGAACGCACAGCGGTCGGCAGACCGTAATATTCATCGCCGCGCTTCATCGCCGAAACGATCGGGAAGAATTCGCTTTCGATCTTGTCATGCGGGAACGCATCCTGCGGTAGCGGTTGCAGAATGCCGCCAGCCACGAACTTGTCCAGCCAGCCATAGAAAAGCTGCATCACGTCCGGGCTCTTGCCCGCCATCTTCGCTGCGATCACGCGCGTCTGATAGTCGTCGTAAGGGAACGTGACCTGCTTGACCTTGATGTCCGGGTTGGCCTTCTCGAAATTCTCGATCAGCTTGTCCATCGCCTTGACGCGTGTCTCGAAGACATACTGCCAATATTCGATTTCGACAGCCTGAGCGGCATTGATCGCAAAGGTGCTGAGCCCCGCAACCAGACCTGCCAATAACAGCTTACGCATTTAAACCTCCCTAATGCCCCGCCCACCGGTACTCGAATGCGGTCGCCAGGCACGGCTGCGGCAGTGCCTCGCACAATCCGCATATTCCACCACATGCCGCGCAGATTATGCGCAGCGCCCATTTCTCCCCATGCTGGAACCCACTTTCCCAACATGAGCCAAGGCAGTCTTCACCACCCTGCCTTTACGGTTCAATGTTGCGAGCGTTTTGTCAATAAGATAATTTAGTTGAATTAATATATTGCTGTTAAAAGCTGCTCGCGTTATCTCTTTTGACGGGAGACAGGAGGGACTATGACATCGAAATCAGATGGGCCATCCGAAGATGAACGTGACATTACGCCTGTAACTGCACAGGGCGGGTCGCTTGCTGTTACCCTCGGCAAGAATCCCGAGCGAATCCGCGATCATAACCGGCGCGTGGTGCTTGATGTCGTTCGCCGTCATGGCCCTCTTGGCCGGATGCATATCGCCCGCCTTACCCATCTAACGGCACAGGCCATCGCCAATATCGTCGACGAACTGGTTTCAGAGAATCTGCTCATGCAGCTTGGGCGACTGAAAACGGGGCGCGGCCAGCCGCCGATCCAGTTTGCCGTCAATCCCGAAGGCGCGATGACCATCGGTGTCGAAATGGGGTCGACGCATATGGTGACGACGGTGCTTGATCTTTCCGGCAAGCCGCGCACGCAGCATGTGCGCCCCATTCAGGATGTCAGCCCTGACAGGCTCTCCGCACAATTGCGAAAAGAAGTCGATGCGGTGAAGACTTCGTTTCCCGCGCGCCTGCTCGGCATAGGCGTCGTGATGCCGGGGCCGTTCGACATCGAAGGCATGAGTTCTGTCGGTCCGACAACCCTGCCCGGCTGGTCGGGGATCGATGCTGCAGCGGTTCTGAGCGAAGCCTGCGGCGAATCCGTTCTGGTCGAAAACGACGCCAATGCCGCCGCCGTCGGCGAACGCCTGTTCGGCGCCGGACACGCGATTTCCAATTTCGCCATGATTTATTTCGGTGCCGGTATCGGGCTTGGCATGATCCAGGACGGCGCACCGTTTCGGGGCGCTTTCGGCAATGCGGGTGAAATCGGTCATATCGTCATCACGCCTAGTGGGCGCAGCTGTGCCTGCGGCCAGAAGGGTTGCCTCGAAACCTATGCCTCCCTTCATACCTTGCGGGAAAAGCTTCACGCCGTTGGGATCGAAGACACTGATTTCGACGCGCTGGAAAAGCTGCATGAACAGCGTAATCCCGTCCTGATGGGCTGGGTGCAGGAAGCTGCCGACCATCTGGCACCAATGATTGCCATGATCGAAAACATTCTCGATCCCGAGACGATCATTCTGGGCGGCATGTTACCCGATGCGATCATCGACGACCTTATCTGGCATATGGGCGGCCTGCCGATTTCGGTCGCGAGCCGCCGCGCCCGTGCATTGCCGCGCGTCATCCGCGGGCAGACTGGCCAGTTCACTGCCGCTTTGGGTGCTGCATCGCTGCCGATGTTCGAGGCCATGACGCCGAAGCTCGATACCAATCCGGAAATCTGACCATGCTTACCGCCCTTCAGCGCATCGAGCGCCAGAAGTCGTCTCCTGCCCTCGTCCGTCTGCATCGCGCTCTAAGCAGGCTACGCTCGACCGTCACGCTGATGCATACGGGTGCGCACCCAGACGATGAGCAAAGCGGCCTGATGGCGTATTTGCGGTTCGGACTGGGTATGCGAGTGGAGATTGCCTGTTCGACACGCGGCGAAGGCGGACAAAATGCGCTTGGCCCCGAACGTGGCGGTGCGCTGGGCGTCATCCGCAGCCGCGAGATGGAAGAAGCGGCACGCATTCTTGATTGCGATGTGCATTGGCTCGGCCATGGCCCTGATGATTCCATCCATGATTTCGGCTTCTCCAAGGATGGCGACGGTACATTCACCCATTGGGGCGAGAAAAAGACCGTCGAACGGCTGGTCCGCGCCTATCGCACCGAGCGCCCGGATATTGTGCTGCCGACCTTTCTGGACGTGCCCGGCCAGCACGGTCACCACCGCGCCATGACACGGGCCGCGGAAACGGCGATATGGCTCGCTGGCGATCCCAACGCCTTTCCTGAACATTTTGCCGAGGGACTGACGCCATGGCAGGTGGCGAAGTTTTATCTACCTGCCTGGTCGGGCGGCGGAGACACCTATGACGACGAGCTTCCTCCACCCGATACGACAGTGACGATTCATGCCGCCGGTCGTGATCCAGCAACCGGCGCTGATTTCGACCGTATTGGCGAGTGGTCACGCGCCTGCCACGCCACGCAGGGTATGGGGCACTGGCCTGAGACACCAAAGGTGGAATGGCCACTGCATCTGAAACTACCGGAAAGCCGTGCTGAAACGACAATCCTTGAGGGATTTCCGGAAACTTTGGCCGCACTTGCTGAGGCCGATGGACTGACACTTGAAACCTGGAGGCAGCTTTTTGACACTCACTCATCCATTGAGCAGGCAATCATGGCTTTCCCCGACCGCGAAACCATTGTCAAAAACCTGGTCGAGGCTGCGAAAAGCCTGAAGGCTGCTCTGGCCAGCGCACCAGAAGATTTCCTTTTCCGGCACAGACACAGGCTCGAACGCAAAAGACAGGAAATAGATACCGCCCTGATCCAAGCAGCGTCTTTGTTCGAGCGGGCTTATCTGGAAGAATCCATATTGCCTAGAGGTGGAGAAACCCGCCTCGTTGTCGAATACGGCTCCGGAGCGACGGCAGTCGCAATAACAGCCGAACCCGTATTGCCAGAAAGCTGTTCGACCGCTTGCGAGTACCTGACGCCCGAGCGAGAAATTCTGGCTGTGTCACTGGCAAAGGAGGCAGCACTTTCCCCGCTTTTTGAACCGGCATGGCGGTCACTCGGCGGCAACGGACAGGCCTACATCCGGCTAAAGGCGCAGTTTGACAATCATCTGGCAGCCTGCAGCTTCGATCTCGAAGAGCCGTTCACCATCGTTCCACCTGCCTCGGTGAAGATCGATCCGCCAGCCGCTATCATATCGGGCGAACAGCCCCCCTTGCAGGTCCGGCTTATGGTAGATGGCGAGGCCGATCAAGTCACATTCACATCGCAAAACGGCTGGAATATCAGCTCGAACGGGCAGAATGCCGTCTTGCATGGACCTTCCGATCCAGCACCCGGCTTGGCCTATCTGCAGGCATCGGTTGACGGAACTCCGGCGTGGCAGATAAACGTCACCAGCTATCCGCATATCGGCAGAACCGTCTGGCGCGAGCCTGCAGTGCTGCCGGTGCTCGCGCTCGACGTGAAATTACCCGATGCGCGCATAGGGTATATCGGCGGCGGCGCTGACAACGTTGGCTTGTGGCTGAAACGCATGGGATTTGAGGTCACAGACATCGAGCCGCATCATCTTGCCGGTGATCTGTCAGAATTCACGACTATCGTGGTCGGCATATTTGCCTTCGGTCTGCGTGATGATCTTACAGCCGCGACGACCAAACTACACCGCTTTGTTGACGATGGCGGACATCTGGTGACACTCTATCATCGGCCAACCGACGGTTGGCAGCCGGATCGGACACCGCCGCGAAAACTCTCCATCGGTTCCCCGTCATTGCGCTGGCGCGTTACAAACCCGAACGCACCGGTCACCATGTTAGTGCCTGAACATCCCCTGCTCGTCGGCCCCAACATTATAAACGAGCACGATTGGGAAGGCTGGCAAAAGGAACGTGGGCTCTATTTCGCTTCTGGATGGGATGACGTCTACCAGCCGCTGCTTTCCATGCATGATGACGGGGAGCAACCGCTTTTCGGCGCACTCATTTCAGCGACAATCGGCAAGGGCCGCCATACCCATACAAGCCTGGTCCTGCATCATCAGCTCGACAAGCTTGTTCCCGGTGCATTCCGGCTCATCGCCAATCTGGTACAACCTGCGGGATAGTTTCGCTCATGTCTGTTTCTTGAAATATTCATGACATCGAAGCTATCCTGGATGGAAAGTATTTCCTTTATATTTCATTTCACTAATTAATTTTTCTTGAGTTCCCTTCGACACGAAATTCGCTCTATCTCGACGTGTATTTGACTCATGGAGATGAATTATTATGCGCAATCTGGTACGTGTTTCTTTGACCGGTCTTTTCCTCGGTGCAAATCTTACGATGGCCTTCGCACAGGCAACGCCTGAACAGATGGAAATGGCTTATAATGCCGCCCGCAACCAGCTTGGCGTACTCCAGTACTGCCAGGAAAAGGGTTACACCGATGGCGGAGCCATCGAAATCCAGACAAAGATGATTGCGCTTATCCCGGCTCCATCCGACACGAGCAAGGCCGAGGCTGCTGAGGCAACCGGCAAGCAGGGCAAGGTCTCTGCGATGGGCATGGAACAGGATATTGCCACCAGCGCAAAAGCACAGAATGTCTCCGAGGAAAAGCTCTGCCAGACCATGGCCGATGCCGTAAAGCAGGCTGGCGCCCAGCTTCCGCAGTAAGGCGGATCAACGCGACCTCAGGAAAAAGAGCCCTGCGCAAGCGGGCTTTTTGTTGCCTGAGATTTATATTCCAATTTGCTTAAATATATCGCATCCCGAGATCGCAGTTTTTGTTTTAAATTCAGCACTTTATTAATCATATGCAATACTCATCTTCCGTTTACCATGCAACTTAAGAGGGTGCACATAATTGCCGCGTAATTTGCTCCCAGGTCACAGCGACCACTAAACAAGCAAGAATGATCTCAGGAGCAACACATGACCAAGTTTTTCGCACGCTTCCGTAAGGACGAATCCGGCGCAACCGCTATCGAATATGGCCTCATCGCGGCCTTGATCTCGGTGGCGATCATCGCTGGAGCCTCCACCCTCGGCTCTGATATTGGCCAAAAATTTAAGGACATTAGCACAGCCGTCAAAGACGCAGAGACCGCTTCAAAATAATAAGATTACATAGACACTAACTTATAAAGGCCCCTTCATTGAAGGGGCCTTTATAATTACTGCATCTCGCCGATGAGTATGTATCATCATAGCGAACCAAGCTAACGCTCTGCAATCTTTATTGATTATGGGCTGCATATAGAAACGCGCATAATCCCTCTAAATAGTGGTTCGCCGCGTGGTTTTTGCGTATTCCAGCGCTGACCCCGGCCATTCGGGAGTAGCGAACATGTCATTGAAATCCATTTTACTGGCACTTGGTATCGGCGTAGCGGGATTAACACTCAGCGGCTGTGTTTCCGAGGGCTATTACGGCTCAGGCAATTACGATCCGTATTATGTTCGCGGCGGATATGTAGGCACGGGCGTCGTCTACGACAGTGGCGGCTATTATCGGAACTATCCACGCTATTACCGAAGCTCGCGCTACTATCGCGACCGCGATTATTATCGCTATCGTGACCGGGATCGTCCGGGTCGTCCGCCTCACAGCAGACCGGATCGCCCCCGTCCGCCACGGCCGGATCGTCCACCGTCAGCCAATGATGGTGGAGGTCGTCCGAATCCGGGCAATCTGCCGATTATTGAGCCGATCAAGCGTGGTCCTCATAACTGAAACAAAACACCCGCCGAAATCCGGCGGGTGTTTTGCATAGAAGGAACCAACGTCAGAGCTTGATGACATATTCCTTACGGGTGGTCTCGATGACTTCCCAGCTTCCCTTGAAACCCGGTCGGATGACAAAACTGTCTCCCGTTCCGACTTCCCGGCTTGGTCCGCCTTCTTCGCTGAGGACAGACCGGCCTGACAGGATGTGGCAGAACTCCCATTCGTCATACTCGATACGCCATTTTCCGGGCGCGCTCTCCCATATGCCTGCAAAGAGTGTGCCCTCAGCATTTTCTTCCAGATTCCAAGTGCGGAATTTCGGATCGCCGGAAAGAACGCGCTCCGGCAAGGGAGCGCCCTCCTCTGGTTCAATGCCCGTCAGGTCAAAGTCGAGAAACCGGCTCATCCGATCAGACCTTGGCCAGAGCCTGTTCGATATCGGCGATGATATCGTCTGCATCCTCGATGCCGATGGACAGACGCACCACATCCGGCCCGGCACCTGCCGCCACCTTCTGCTCGTCGCTGAGCTGGCGATGCGTGGTGGAAGCCGGATGGATGACCAGCGAGCGCGTGTCCCCAATATTGGCGAGCAGCGAGAACAGGTCTAGGCTGTCGACGAACTTTACGCCCGCATCATAGCCACCCTTGAGACCGAAGGTGAACACCGAACCGGCGCCTTTCGGTGCATATTTCTGCTGGAGCGCATGGAATTTATCATGCGGCAGACCGGCATAGTTCACCCAGGACACTTTTTCATGACCATGCAGCCAGGAAGCTACTTTCAAAGCGTTGTCGCTGTGGCGCTGCATGCGCAGCGGCAGAGTTTCCGCACCCGTCAGAATCTGGAAAGCGTTGAACGGCGAAATTGCCGGGCCGAAATCACGCAGACCCAGTACGCGGGCCGCGATGGCGAAGGAGATATTGCCAAAGGTCTTGTGCAGTTCCAGACCAGCATAATCCGGACGCGGTTCGGTCAGAAGCGGATAGTTGCCGGACTTCGCCCAGTCGAACGTACCGCCATCGACCAGAATGCCGCCCATGGAATTGCCATGCCCGCCGATGAACTTGGTCAGCGAGTGAACAACGATATCCGCGCCGTGTTCGATCGGACGCACCAAGTAGGGCGATGCCAGCGTGTTGTCCACGATCAGCGGCAGGCCATTTCTATGGGCGATTTCAGCGATAGCCTCGATATCCACCACGATGCCGCCCGGATTGGCAAAGCTTTCGATGAAGATGGCGCGCGTCTTGCTGTCAATCTGCTTGGCAAAATCGGTTGGGTTGGTGGCATCTGCCCAACGCACCTGCCAGCCGAAGGATTTGAACGACTGGCCGAACTGGTTGATCGAGCCGCCGTAAAGCTGGCGTGCCGCAACGAAATTGTCGCCCGGCTGAAGCAACGTATGGAACACGAGCAGCTGCGCTGCGTGACCGGATGCGGTCGCGACCGCCGCCGTACCGCCTTCGAGTGCGGCAATGCGCTCTTCCAGAACAGCGGTCGTCGGATTTGTGATGCGCGTGTAGATATTGCCGAATGCCTGCAGGCCGAACAGCGAAGCGGCGTGGTCCGCATCGTCGAACACAAACGAAGTCGTCTGATAGATCGGCGTTGCGCGGGCACCGGTTGTCGGATCGGGCTTTGCCCCTGCGTGAACGGCAAGCGTTTCAATTCCGGGAGAGCGTTTCGACATCATTTCCTCCTATGTCCCAAACCCTAAATCAGGTCCGGACGTTAGGCGTTGCCGCCAGGAAAGCAAAGGCGGATTTTCCACCAGATGCCGGAATCGCAGAAATTAATTCCGAAAGTTCTTATTTGCCGATCAGGCGAGGATATTCGATAGCAGGACAACGATCCATGATGACGGTCACACCGGCTTCTCTGGCCCGGTTTCCAGCTTCTTCATGCACCACGCCGAGTTGCGTCCACAAGACTTTCGGGCGATGCTTCAATGCAAGAACTTCATCCACAATACCCGGCAGCGAATATGGTTCGCGGAACACATCCACCATATCCACCGGCTCTTCTATATCGACTAGGCGCGCCACGACATGCTGGCCATGAATATCCTTTCCCGCCTGCCCCGGATTGACCGGAATCACGCGGTATCCCTTGGAAAGCAGGAATTCCATCACGCCATTGCTCGGGCGCTCCGGCTTCGGTGATGCACCAAGAAGCGCGATCGTTTTGACGGAAAGAAGGATATCTCGGATCCGTTCGTCAGAAGGGTTTTGCATCTCAGTCTCTTTCAAGTGGCCGAAGCCAGCGCTTGCATGAAGGTAGCCGCTCCCTCTATTGATAAATAGATTTGGGAGGAACACATGAATATCAATACCGCGCAGGAGCGGAATGTCGATATGGCGACGACGCGCCAATCCTTAAGCCCCGTTATGAGCATTGAAGAGCTCCGCGCATTCATGAGGCGCGAGTTTCCGCAACTCGGAGACGCCTTCGAGATCACGGCAATTGATGGCGGTTCTGCATCCATGCGGCTTCATGCCGATGAACAACATCTGCGTCCCGGTGGCACGGTATCCGGCCCCTCGCTTTTCGCGCTCGCCGATGTGACGGCCTATGCTGCCATATTGGCCCATATCGGCCCCGTGGCGCTGGCCGTGACGACGAACCTGAACATCAACTTTCTGCGCAAGCCCTCCCCCGGCACCGTCGAGGCCGTCGCCCACCTCCTGAAACTCGGCAAACGCCTTGCTGTACTCGATATCAGCCTGACCGACGGTACAAGCGGCGAGCTGGTGGCCCAAGCAACGACAACTTACTCGATCCCCCCGCATAAAAGCACCTAAAAAGATAAGGTATCATAATACCAAACTTATAACTATTTGAATTTATTTCGTTTTTAAAACAAAGCTTCAAATATAAGGCTTGACGCCCCCTCGGACATTGTGTATCGACCCGCCAGCAGTGAGTAGAAGTTATCTTTTGCTCACTCGTTCGGGTTGGACACGATCCAACACAAGCAACAAAAAAAGCCCTGATTTTCAAGATCGGGGATTAAGTCAAGGAAGACTTCAATGGCAACTTTCTCTCAGAAGCCGGCCGAAGTGGTGAAGAAGTGGGTGCTGATCGACGCCGAAGGCCTCGTGCTCGGCCGTCTCGCCACCATCGTCGCCAATCGCCTGCGCGGCAAGCACAAAGCAACCTTTACCCCGCATGTTGACGATGGCGACAATGTCGTAATCATCAATGCCGACAAGGTTGTTCTGACCGGCAAGAAGTACACCGACAAGGTCTATTACTGGCACACCGGCCATCCGGGCGGCATCAAGGAGCGCACTGCTCGCCAGATTCTCGAAGGCCGTTTCCCGGAACGCGTCGTCGAAAAGGCCATTGAGCGTATGATCCCGCGCGGTCCGCTCGGCCGTCGCCAGATGAAGAACCTGCGCGTCTATGCAGGCCCGAACCATCAGCAGGAAGCTCAGCAGCCGGAAGTCCTCGACGTCGCCGCGCTGAACCGCAAGAACAAAGGGAATGCATAATCATGGCTGAGCAGCTCAACTCGCTCGAAGAACTCGGCACTGTTGCCAAGACCGAAGCTGCCGCTCCGGTTCACGTCCAGAAGCTGGACGCACAGGGCCGCGCTTATGCCACTGGCAAGCGTAAGGACGCCGTTGCACGCGTATGGGTCAAGCCGGGCACCGGCAAGATCACCGTCAACGACAAGGAATTCGAAAAGTATTTCGCACGTCCGGTCCTGCAGATGATCCTGCAGCAGCCAATCGTCGCTTCGAATCGCGCTGGTCAGTTCGACATCGTTGCCACCGTTGCCGGTGGTGGCCTCTCCGGTCAGGCCGGTGCTGTTCGTCACGGCATCTCGAAGGCCCTCACCTACTACGAACCAGGCCTGCGCACGGTTCTCAAGAAGGGTGGCTTCCTGACCCGCGACAGCCGCGTTGTTGAACGTAAGAAATACGGTAAGGCCAAGGCTCGCCGTTCGTTCCAGTTCTCCAAGCGCTAACGCGCTTAGGGCCAGTTCTCCAAGCGCTAATATCTATCGCTTCACAGCTTACGGAAAAGCGGACCTTCGGGCCCGCTTTTTTGTTTTCGCTCATTATCGGGTTTCAGCCACCCAACTGCGGATAGACTTGCCGTTTATCTCGAGCTGTTTCTCTGGCGATTGCTTATAATAATCGGGCGTCATCCCGGAAATCCAGTCACCATAGCTCGGATTGGGCAGCATGAAGTATTTCGTTCCGAAAGTTTCGCGGCTGGCCTCCACGAACGCGCGCCGCTGCTGATTACTCTTGTGATAGGTTGCAGTTCCAAAGTCGTTGAGATTATCTCCGACATAGACAACAACCTCATATCCCCTAGCCTTAATACTATCGAAACGGCCCTGCTTGTTGGACTGACCGCTATTCAGCAAAAGGGTTTTCGCTGACACGCCGGGAAAACCCAGTTTTCTTATATTTGCTGCCGTTGGCTCAAATGACTTCGCATCGCGGTTCGTGACATAGAACATCGTGCCGCCGTTTGAATTGACATGTCTCGCAAACTCTACGGCACCCGCGATGGGACGTGCTTGCTCTGCGGCCATCCAGCGCGCCCAGGTCTTCTCCGTATATGGCGCGCCTTGCTTGACGCGCCATCCCGCATAGGCAGTATTATTGATCATTGTCTCATCGGGATCGACAATCACAGCCTTTCGCCGTCCCTTCGTCGGTTTAGCCGCGTCGAAAGCCTGTCGCGCACCATTGAACGCCTGATAAGCCAGCGCATCATATTCGCCCGACTGTTGCATCCAGTTGATTGCGCTTACATTCTGCTGCTCCAGCTGAAAACTGACGCCACGCTGGTTCGTTGCGCATCCCGAAAGCGCAGCGGAACAAGCCAGAATGGCCGAGATTGCAAGAAGTGTTTTCCGCATTATGTCCCTCCATGAAAGAGAGCCATTAGCGCCGAAGGTTTCCCGCACCTCAATTGCCGTTATGTGCCCTCAATATATTGGGCGACAGTGCGGCTTCATCACAGTTGCAAGCCGGTTCGATAGTCGTCATGAGTAGGAAAATCCGAAGCATCTTCACGAACGGATAAGCACATGTCCTCGTCTGCAACATCCAACCGCTTTGCGGTCACACCGGAGCCTCCCTATCTGATCGTCACCTTTGCGTCGCAGCGTGTCGCTGGCGACGACGATGGCTATGGCGACATGGCGGTACGCATGGGGGAACTTGCGGCGAAACAGCCCGGCTATCTTGGCATCGAAAGCGCGCGTGACGCGGAAGGCTTCGGCATCACCAACTCCTTCTGGGCCGACGAGGAAAGCATCCGCGCATGGAAGCGCAATGTGGATCATCTTGTGGCGCAGAAGTTCGGGCGCCAGAAGTGGTACGAAACCTATCGCGTGCGTATCGGTCGTGTCGAACGCGCATATGGATTTGATGCCAAGAGCGAATGAAAACGCTATAGAAGCCAGACTATCATCGGGGAGACGGCCATGCCCTCAAAGACCATCGACCATGCGATCACTGCCCGCAGCCTGACGAGCGCTGCAACGGATCCTACGCATGCCGGTGTGCTGTCGTTCATGCGGCGCGTATACACGAAATCGCTGAAGGGCGCAGAGGCGGTCGTCTGGGGTATTCCTTTCGATGCAGCCGTATCCAACCGGCCCGGCGCGCGTTTCGGACCTCAAGCGATCCGGCGAGCATCGGCGATCTTCGACAATGACCCGCAATACCCATTTCAGCGTGATCTCTTCGAAAAGCTGGCCGTCATCGACTATGGCGACTGCCTGCTCGACTATGGCAATCACTACAAGACCCCAGCCACCATCGAGCGTGAAGCAGCAAAAATCCTGAAATCGGATGCGTTTCTGCTAACGCTTGGCGGCGATCATTTCATCACATGGCCGCTGCTCAAGGCCCATGCCGCAAAATATGGCCCGTTGGCACTCGTTCAGTTCGATGCGCATCAGGATACGTGGTTTGACGACGGCAAGCGGATCGATCACGGCTCCTTCGTGGCCCGCGCGGTCCGCGACGGTATTATCGATCCCGACCACTCGATCCAGATCGGTATCCGCACGCACGCTCCGGAGGATTGCGGCATCAAGATCATTTATGGCCATGAGGTCGAAGACATGTCGGCGGCGGCGATTGCCGATGAAATCCTGCGGCGCACCAATGGCAAGAATACCTACCTGACCTTCGATATCGACTGTCTTGATCCGGCCTTCGCGCCAGGAACGGGCACCCCGGTCGCGGGTGGCCCTTCTTCGGCAAAGATGCTGTCTGTGCTGCGCAAGTTGACGGCTCTTGACTTCGTGGGCGCGGATGTGGTCGAGGTTGCACCGGCTTACGATCACGCCGATATAACAGCAATCGCGGGAGCGACGATCGCAATGTACTATCTGGGCCTTCTGGCCGAACGGAAAGAACGACGATGAAGCGCGTTGCTTGTTCATAGATTGATTCAAGCAGCTCGAGAACTGATTCCGAATACTGTCGTAACTTTCTGAATTCAAAGGCAAAACGCATGAAACCGAAAATCTTCATCGATGGCGAGCACGGCACCACCGGCTTGCAGATTCGCACCCGTCTGGCCGAGCGCGACGATCTTGAAGTAATCTCCATCCCGGAAGCCGAGCGGCGCAACAAGGATTTGCGCGCCGACTATCTGCGCGCTGCCGATATTGCGATCCTGTGCCTGCCGGACGATGCCTCCAAGGAAGCGGTTTCCCTGCTCGAAGGCCATAACTCGACCCGCATCATCGATACATCGACCGCTCATCGCGTCCATCCGGACTGGGCTTACGGTTTTGCTGAACTGGCCAAAGGTCAACGTGAACGCATTGCCGAGGCGCGCCTCGTCGCCAATCCGGGCTGCTATCCTACCGGTGCAATTGCGCTTGTCCGTCCGCTGCGCGATGCGGGTCTGTTGCCTGCCGACTATCCGGTCAGCGTCAATGCTGTCTCCGGCTATACGGGCGGTGGCAAGCAGATGATTGCGCAGATGGAAAATGCGAACCATCCCGAGCATCTTGCCGCAAACAATTTCCTCTACGGCCTGCCGCTCAAGCACAAGCATGTGCCTGAATTGCAGATGCATGGTCGTCTGGATCGCCGCCCGATCTTTTCGCCCAGCGTCGGACGTTTCCCGCAGGGCATGATCGTACAGGTTCCGCTGTTCCTGACCGAACTTGAGGGAACGTCATCGCTTGCAAAGGTTCATTCCGCGCTGACCGATCACTATGCCGGTCAGGACATCGTCGAAGTCGTACCACTTGAAGAAAGCGCCAAACTGGCGCGTGTCGATGCAGAAGAGCTTGCCGGCAAAGACGGCATGAGGCTTTTCGTCTTCGGTACTGAAGGCGATGGACAGGTCAATCTGGTGGCGCTGCTCGACAATCTCGGCAAGGGTGCATCGGGCGCAGCCGTCCAGAACATGAACCTCATGCTTGGTAAAGCCTGATGACGAAGAAGCCGGTATTTCCAATAGAATGGAATATCGGCTCCTATGAGCCTCTGGCAGATACGCATTCAAGCCTCGTCTGGAAGGTCGAACGCATCGATCATCCAGACGAGGTTTTTGTCGTCAAGCAATTGAAGCCAGCCGGAATGGAAGAACTGCGCGGCGCGCATTATCTGGATTGGCAGGACGGCCATGGTGCTGCACGACTATACGGCCTCAAAGGTACATCGATGCTGCTCGAATATGCGGGCGACTATCACCTTGATGAACACCTGAAATGCGGCAAGGATGCCGAATGTCTGCAGATATTCGGCGACGTCCTGAGCGCGCTGCACACGCCCTCTCCTGCCCCGATACCGGTTGATTTGCAACCACTGGACAGGCACTTCTCTGGTCTCTTCGCGGTGGCGCATGAAAGTCCGACCTATGCAGACGGAGCGGCAACTGCAAAGCGCCTTCTGGCGACGCCGCACAAGGCCATTCCGCTGCATGGTGATATTCACCATGAGAACATCATCAGGGGACCACGCGGCTGGCTCGCCATCGACCCGCACGGGCTTGTCGGCGATGCTGCCTTCGATGCGGCAAATATATTCTACAATCCGCTCGACCGGGACGATCTCTGCCTCGACCTTGAACGCGCCCGGCATATGGCCGAGCATTTCGCGCCGATCATCGGGCGCGAACCCGCCTACATTCTGGATTATGCCTTCGCCTATGGCTGTCTGTCAGCCGCGTGGCACCGCGAAGACGGCAATGGCGCGGAGGAAGCGCGTGAACTGAAGATCGCGTCCGCGCTCAGGCACCTGCGCCAGACGGCTTACCCTTCATAGGCACCTTTGGTTGCACGCCAGTGTGCAACCGCGAAGGCCAGCACAATCAGCGCAAAGAACTGATGTGTCAGGCCCAGATGCAGCGGAACGCTCAACAGAAGCGTAGCAATGCCGATAGCGGCCTGCACGAGAACCAGTCCAAGGAGAACAATGGTACGGCGCGCATGGGTGGTGCCGGGCGCCTGCTTCCAAACCTGCAGAGAATGCAGTACGGCCAGAACCAGCACCGTGTAGGCGAACATGCGGTGCACGAATTGCACAGTCTTTGGGTTTTCAAACAGGTTGCGCCACCATGGCGATTGGATGAACAGATCGGACGGGATGATCGAGCCATCCATCAGCGGCCATGTGTTATAGGTGAGACCGGCATGAAGCCCGGCCACCAGACCACCCAGGTAAATCTGCACGAGCACTGCAAACACGATCCATCCGGCAAAGCGCTGGACCGACCTTTCTGCTGGTCGTTCGCTATAAGTGACAAGCCCGCGCGCAATATAGAAAACCGCCGTTATGATAATACAGGCTGTCGTCAGATGGATCGCCAGACGGTACTGGCTGACACTTGTCAGCTCACTCAGGCCGGAAGCAACCATCCACCAGCCAATAGCACCTTGCAGGCCACCGAGTGCAAGAAGGCCCAGCATACGATATTTGAGGCCGCCCCTAAGGCGCCCCGTTACCCAGAAGAAGGCCAATGGAACAGCAACCAGAAATCCAACAAAGCGCGCCAGCAGGCGGTGCGCCCACTCCCACCAGAAAATATACTGGAATTCTTCAAGGGACATTCCCTTGTTGATCTGCTGGTACTGCGGAATCTGACGATACTTGTCGAACTCTTCCACCCATTCGGCGTGGTTGAGCGGCGGAATTACACCGTGGATCGGTTTCCATTCGGTAATGGAGAGGCCTGAACCTGTCATACGGGTAGCACCGCCAACCATGACGATGGCAATCAGCACGACGAAAACCGCATAAAGCCAGTAACGCACAAGGCGACGGTCGCGATCCTCTTGCGATGATCTGGAACCTTGCCCTATACGCTGCGCCGTCGCTACCGTCATGTCATTCACCCTTCGATACTAAGCCGAAGTGTCTGAATCAAAAAGCGGCAGGCCGTGGCGAGAATGGCAATTTTTCAAGTACTGGAGCGGAGCGTACTTAAAGTACGTAAGCACCGGAACGCAGAAAATTGCCATTTGCAGACCGGCATGGCGACTTTTGGAACAGACACGAAGGATACATGCCGCATAGGCGAGCCCGTTACAAGTTCGCGTCACGCGACATGCCGCCGCGTTTTTGCCCTTTCACTGGCCCCGTTCACCGGTTAGTGAAGAACGGGAAAAGGAGAATTGCACCATGCCCGTTCGGCTGAAGAAACTGATCGGCACTTTTTTGCTGGTTTCACTGGTCATCATCTATGCGGTGTTCGCGACCATCATCGCCGTGGCGCATCTCGCTGAATCGAGCGCTTGGGTACATCTCCTGTATTTCTTCGTCACCGGTATTCTCTGGGTTTTGCCAGCCATGGGCATCATCTGGTGGATGGCGCAGCCACCACGCAAGAAACAACATTAATCCCATTTGAGGATGCTGCAGACTATGGCGGGTGACGTTGCAGCGCGAATTCTGACAGATTTCAAAGAAATCGGTCAATTCTGGAACGATGCTGCAGCCATTCATGGTGCGCCGCAATCGTTTGCGTGGATCCATAATTGGCACGCGATCGTCAATGCTGACAGTTTCGTTGTCGGACTCTTTGACAGCAATGGTCCAATCCTGCTTGTGCCGCTGGAAGTCGTTAGCCAGAATGGCGCGAAAATCGCGCGTTATCCCGGTGGAAGCCACGCCAATTGCAATTTCCCATGGCTGCGAAAGGAATATGGCGGCATCCTCGGACGCGAGGTAGTCCGGCAACTGATCGAGGTGATCCGCAAAGCACGGCCTGACATCGATGCGCTGTCACTGACACGCCAGCTTTCTGAACTGCAAGGCGCGGCCAGTCCTCTGCTCACTCTCGGAAAAGCGCCCAATCCAAATCCAGTGCTCGCCGCATCGCTTGATGGTGGCTTCGATGCAGTGCTTGATCGCGCCAACCGCAAGCGAAAACTGAAAAAGCATCGTCAGCACAGTCGCCGTTATGAAGAAAGCGGTGGCTGGAGAGTTGCCCGGCCGCAAACCCGCACGGAATCCGACACGATTCTCGATCTCTATTTTGCGATGAAGGCACAGCGCTTCCGGAAGATGGGAATCCGTGATCCTTTCGCCGATGAGAATGTGCGTAATTTCTTCAAAGCTTTATTCGACGTAGAATTGGCAAGGGGCCAGAATCTGAATGAACTCCGCTTTCTTGAAGTAGGCGGAACCGTGCGTTCGATCATCGGAAAACTGTTCGGCAATACAGGCCCTACCGTCGAGTTCGCCGCAATCGCAGAAGACGAGCTGATGGCGGCAAGTCCGGGTGAATTTCTCTTCTTCGAGGATATCAGCCACAGTTGCGGTGAAGGCCATTCGATCTACAGTTTCGGTATTGGTGATGAGCCGTACAAACGCGAGTGGTGCGATCTCGAGTTTACGATCTATGACACGCTGATACCGCTTTCCACCAAAGGGAAATTCTTCACAGTGCTGCAATCAGTCCGCAATGCGATTGCAGGAAGTATCAAGCGCAATCCGCGTCTTTGGGGCCTTGCCAAGACACTGCGCAGCAGGTTCGCAAAAAGGTAGAGGTGCTTAGCAATTCGATTCAGAAACAAGGTCTAAGACGCTGTTCCAGAATCGCATTTGGCTATCAGTCAGTTTCGTCCATCAGAATGACGACGTCTTCATAACCACCCTGATCGAGATCGAGAGCAGCCAGCGCAACGCCCTTATCGTCCGGATCGACGATACTCATCACCACTGCAGCAGATCCATCGGCAATGCGTCGGATTTGTTCCGAAGATGACGGACCGCATTCCACAACGACAAAATCATAGACCGTTTCCAGCGCATCCAAAATGAGCGGTAACCGGTCGGCGGAACGCATGGCGGCTTCAGGATCGGCCTCACCCAGCGGAACGACATGCGCCTGCGAGAACCGGTCACTGTGGATGACCTCATTGAAGCGGCGCTCGCCGGACAGAAGATCGGTAATGCCCGGCAGATGAGTACCGTCCAGCATGGCAAGCCCAACAGTTCCCTGTGCGGTCATATCCACGAGAATTGCACGTTTGCCATGGTCGGCGAATTCACGCAGCAGACGCACCGTTCCTGCCGATGCCTTATCGCCCTCGGGAGAGACCACCACGATACGTTTCAGCGTTCCGCCCGACAGAAGATCGGCAACAGCTTCCACACCATTTGGATTGCGTGGTTTCGTCTGACGCTGCCTGATCTCACTTTGCTTGATCTCACCTTGCTTTACCATGGGAAACTCCTCCACGGATTTCCTCGTTTCGGAAACCGGCGGCTTCGCCGCAAACGGCATAGTCCATGAACGGCGTGGCGCTGCAATTGTTTCCTTGGAAACGCCATCACGGCGTTCGGCACCGGACGGCGGCACGGCAGCCGCTTCCACAGCGGCGGCAATGACCGGCATTTCGATTTCCTCGACGGCAGCAATCCGCTGGCCATCCGCGGTCACGAATGCACGCCCGCTGAACAACTCACGCAAGAGAACGAAAATCGACAGCAAGAGCAGGCCAGCGGCAAAAGTTGAGCCGACAATCGGCAATATCATTGGATAATAGGGCACCGCCGGTGCTTCGGCGGAAGAGAAAACCCGAGCATCAACCGGCACATAATTGCGGTCGGTGCGCGACGCGGCTTCGCGATAGCGCGTCAGATAGGTTTCAAGAAGCTGACGCTGCGCCGTCGCCTCGCGCTCCAATGCGCGCAATTCAACTTCCTGATCGCCCGCCTGCGCTGCCTGTGCTTTCACGCGGTTGAGTTCACGATTGAGCTCCTCCTCGCGAAGTTTTGCTGCTGAGACTTCGTTGTCGAGGCTTGCAACAAGCTTGCGGCCTTCGATCCTGATCTGCTGGTCGAGATCAGCAAGCTGCGAACGCAATGCCTTGATCCGAGGATGGCCCTCCAGAAGTGTCGTCGAAAGATCGGCTATCTGGGCGTTAAGCTGAATGCGTCTTTCGGCAAGACGCTGCATCATGCCGGAAGCAACGACGTCCGGCAGCGTGTCGATGGGAGCGCCGGAGGCCAGCGACTTACGAATGCTTTCCGCCTTGGCTTCTGCCGAAGCGCGGCTGGTGCGAACCCGCGTCAGTTCGGTTGAGACCTCAGAGAGCTGCTGTGTCGCTATCGTGCTGTTGCTCTGGCCGGTCAGGAGTCCGCGCGAAGCACGATAATCCGCAACCTTCTTTTCCGCATCGCGGACGCGGTTGCGCAGGTCGTCAATCTCGGGCGCGAGCCAGCCGGTAGCATCGTCGTTCGACTCCAGCTTCGCGGCCTGTTGAAACAGGATGTACTGATTGGCCAGTGCATTAGCGACGTTCTTGGCCGTCTCAGGGTTTGCCGAATTATATTGCACGACGATGACGCGCGAAGCGGTAACGGCAAAAACCTGCATGTTCTTGCGCAGCTTCTGTAGAACGCGCTCTTCCGGGGTCAGTCGTGCGGGATCAGTGCGCATGCCAAGCATGATGAGAACGCGGGTCCACGGCTTCACTTCCGTCGTCGTGAAGGCTTCGTTGCTGGTCAGCTTGAGTTCGTCGGAAACTTTTTTAAGAAGATCACCGGACGAGAACACCTCAACCTGGCTCTTCACACCTTCGGCGTCAAAGACAGGCCGCTCGGCGGCTGTTTCGCCATTGGGGCGGGTATAGATGGATTCGCGGGCCTCGATCATGATGCGCGCTTCAGCGCGATAATCCGGCGTCAAAAGAAGGCAGATGGCCCATGCAAGCGCCGCCATGAGAAGCGCGCCAACGACAATGAACAGCCAGTGGCGGCGCAGGCTGGAGAACAGCGCGCCGATATCAATATCTGCGTCCCTTGATAACGGATCGACTTCTGTCATTCCCCATTCTCCATGGACTTCGCGAGTGCGCTTGCGCGCGTGATCGCTCTCGCCCGCGTGGGGTAAAGCACCCCCGAATCTGGCCGGAAGGTAAAGGAACAAGGTAACCAGAGGGTTAAGCAGGATAAGTTCCCAACAGTTGGCGAGCCATAAAGATTTTGCGCCGAAGCCTGTCTTCTTTACCAGCCATTAACCCTAATCAATCGATAACGCTTGCAACCGATATTCGTAATCGCGCTGTCAGTACCGCGTCGATTGCGTTCGTAAGAAATATTGCTTTTCGGAAGAACCGAGGCGGAAGATGACGGCGAAGACAATTCATAACAAGCGCAAAGGCCACGCTCTGCTTGTGGCGCTCGGCCTTGCCGCCATGACGCTTTCCGCCTGCTCCAGCTATCGCCCTGCCCCGCCTGCTTTCCACGAAGCGCTGAACCAGCCTTATATGCTGGATGCAGGTGATCGCGTGCGCATCACGGTTTTCGAACAGCCAAGCCTCACCAATACCTATAGCGTCGATCAGGCAGGCTATATCGCCTTCCCACTCGTTGGCAGCATTCCGGCACGTGGCAAGACATCCAAGCAGCTTGAAGGCATCATCGCATCCAAACTGCGTGGCGGCTACCTGCGTGACCCCGACGTGAGCGCGGAAATCGACCGCTATCGCCCGATCTTTGTGATGGGTGAAGTCGGTGCCGCTGGCCAGTATTCCTATGTTCCGGGCATGACTGCGCAAAAGGCAATCGCCGCTGCGGGTGGTTTCAGCCCACGCGCCAATCAGGAGAATGTCGACATCACACGCCAGTTCAACGGCAAGGTTCTGACTGGTCGCGTGCTGATTTCCGATCCTATCCTGCCGGGCGACACGATCTATGTGCGCGAACGTCTGTTTTGATGGCGATTGATGGCCGATGACACCAATGCCTCCCCACTGCGTATCATCCACTGTTTCCGCGAACCGACCGGCGGGCTCTTCCGTCATGTTCGCGATCTCGTGGGCCTGCAGGCGGAAAAAGGCCACGCAGTCGGCATCGTCTGCGATGCAACGACAGGCGGCCCGCGCGAAGACGCGCTTCTGGAAGAATTACGGCCAAGGCTCACGCTCGGCCTTCATCGCATTGCCATGCAGCGCCATGTCGGACTGGGCGACGCAGCGGCAGCGTACAAAGCATATCGCATCATCAAGAAATTGCAGCCGGACATATTGCACGGACATGGCGCCAAAGGTGGCGTCTATGCACGTTTGTTCGGCTCAGTCTTACGGGTTTTTAGGTCTCGCGTAGCCCGTATCTATTCACCGCATGGCGGTAGTCTGCATTTCGACCGGAAGACGCGCCGTGGCGGCGCCGTCTTTCTGATCGAGAGAATGCTGGCTCCGATGACCGACGCGGTGATGTTCGTTTCCAACTTCGAAAAGCGTATCTATGAAGAAAAGGTAGGGCGGCCCTATGGCCTCCATGCCGTCGTCTACAACGGCTTGGCCGAAGACGAGTTTATACCCGTCGCCGACGCAGCCGATGCCACCGATTTTCTCTTTGTCGGCACGATGCGCGAACTGAAGGGACCCGACCTGCTGATCCGGGCCCTTGCGCGCCTACGCGACCAGCACCAGCGCAATTTTACCGCAACAATGGTGGGTGATGGCGCGGAAAAGTCCGCTTTCTTCAACCTGGCCAACGAGCTTGGTATTTCCGCGCAAATCCGCTTTCTGCCCGGAATGGCTGCACGAGAAGCTTTTGCTTTGGGGCGGATAATGGTGGTTCCATCGCGCGCCGAAGCGTTCCCCTATATTATTCTGGAGGCGCTCGCCGCCGGAAAGCCCGTTATCGCCAGCAATGTCGGCGGGATTTCAGAAGTGTTCGGGCCTCGTTCCTCGGTGCTGGTGGAACCCGAGGACGAGGCGCTTGCGAACAAGATGCTGGGCGTCGCAGATGATCCAGTTGCGTTTCGCGCCGCGATGCCGGATGCGATACGGCTGCACGAGCGTTTCAGCCAGCAATCCATGGCACACTCAATCGAGACGATCTATTACGAAGCCCATCCGGACCGGGCCGTACCAGAAGACTGAGGGTTACTCCCCTCAGCCCACCATCGCAACGAAGGGTTCGGATGCAGATACCGACCGTTCGAACTGTGACCGAAACCCACCCCGCGCCGCAAAATATATATAGTGGAACGCATCGGCCCGCCCGCCGATAAGCGAGATGTCCTCGCGTTGCCATTCCCAAGGCAGCATGTCGAGCTTATCTTCGAACGGTTCTGATATGGTTGCCGACCAGAATGCGGCAATACCATTTGGCTTCAGCGCCCTTTTCACCAACCTCAGACCATCATCGTCATAGATGGCTCCGTTGGCCGCGCGAACTGTAAAGTCAGGCCCATTATCAGTATCCATCAATATGGCATCGTATTGGCCGGGTTCGGCGCGAAGAACATCCATAACGTCAGCGACCCGAACATCGACACGCGGATCGTTCAATGGATGACTGGCAAGATGGCCGATATAGGTCCGGTTCCAGTCCACAATCTCCGGGACGAGTTCGCAAACCGTCACCCTGGCATCAGGTCCGAGCAAATCAAGAGCCGCCCGAAGCGTAAAGCCCATACCGAGCCCGCCGATAAGCATATGCGAAACCTGCCGTCCGTGCAGGCGAAGCGACCTTTCAGCCAATACGGTCTCGGACTGGAAATTGACGTTCGACATCAATTCCAGGCCGTTGTAGCGGATTTCGTAGATGTGATCGCGTTTTCGCAACAAAATTTCATCGCCGGCATGATTGCCCGCTCTAGCCAATTCGGCCCAGATAGTCATGTTCAACCCTAGAGCGCCCTCCAAAACACCAGAACGGTTTGGATAAAGCGCATTAAAACAAACAGTTAATGCGACCGGCTAGTGGTCTGATTCCGACATTTGCATTCCTCGGATATGAGCCCCGAGCAAATGTCGGAATCAAAAAGATCACTAGTAACCTTATGTATCTAGTGGATTTTTCGAATTTGACGTTTGAAACAGCATCTCATTCAGTCGGGATTCAAACGCCAAATTCAATCCACAAGGTCGCAGCGTGAATTGCTCTCATCAGGATTTTTTGGGTCGCTGTGCGTCAGGCGCGCAGCAACCCCATGACATCGTCCGATCTGGTGCCGATCAGAAGTGGAAACAAAGCTGGCCTGTTGGCGGCAACATCTGCCGAACAGTTCGACGGCAAAATGCCGCTTGCAGCTTTTTCTTCCAACGGTTTCATATCACCGTGCTAGGCAATATAATCATGCAAGGCAAGCCTTGCATCGGCTTGGGTTGCGACAACTGACGTCGCCCCTTCCCGTCGTCAATGCTATAGCTGTACGGGCATCAAACATGTTATTTTAGCCGTTACTAACAGTAACGGTTTTCGACCGAGTATTTAATTGAGTGTTTACCTAAGTCAAAAGCTTGCCATGCGATGTTTATATTCTGCTTAGGACTCTCGGTCTAATTACGAGGCTATCAATTTACGATCAGGGGCAATGTTGTGCGAGACAATGATGCGCTTTCTCCTTTTGGCCGCAAAGCCATGGAAGCCAGCAGCAAGCCAGATTCCGGGCCAGATTCCAAACCGCGCGGTCCGGTAGAACTCAGCCCACTGGCGCGCCAGATGGCCGAGCAATATCAGCGCGATACATTTTCGCCGCTGATGTTGAGTGGCGTCATGCGTATGGTGGAGTTTGGGATTGTCTTTTTCTCCGGCATTCTGAGCTTCCTGTTCTATGTCGGTATCCGTACGCATCTGATCTTCTATTACCCGCTCATCATGGTCGCTGGCGGCGCGCTTTTTGTCCTGCTGATGGAAATCAACGATGGCTATCAGATCAACGTGCTGCGCAGCCCCGGTCGATATCTGCGGCGGCTTTTTATCAGTTGGGCAGCCGTGCTTGGCACCCTTGCCATTGCCGGTTTCCTGCTGAAAGCTTCGTCCGACTTCTCACGCGGCTGGTTCCTGTACTGGGCGCTCAGCGCCTGCGTACTACTATTGATTTCGCGCATTTTCATCGCATGGAAGATCAAGCGCTGGGCACGTAATGGCACGATGGAGCGCCGCGCCGTCATCGTGGGCGGTGGTCCCAATGCAGAAGCGCTCATCCGCTCGCTCGAACAGCAGCCCGACAACGATATCCGTATCTGCGGCATCTTCGACGACCGCGATGACAAACGCTCGCCGCCTATCGTTGCAGGCTACCCAAAACTTGGCAATATCAACGAGCTGATCGAATTTGCACGTATCGCTCACATAGACATGCTGATCGTGTCGCTTCCGATCAGCGCCGAAGCCCGCGTGCTGGCTCTGTTAAAGAAGCTCTGGGTTCTCCCGGTCGATATCCGGCTGTCCGCGCTCAACAATCACCTGCGCTTCCGTCCGCGCGCCTATTCCTATGTCGGCGCGGTACCGATGCTGGATATTTTCGACAAGCCCATCAATGATTGGGATTCAGTCGCTAAGCGCATCTTCGACGTTGTCTTCAGCATTTTGGGTATCATTCTTCTGTCGCCGATCATGATCGGCACGGCAATTGCCATCAAGCTCGACAGCAAAGGCCCTGTTATTTTCAAGCAAAAGCGGCATGGCTTCAACAATGAAGTCATCAATGTCTGGAAATTCCGGTCCATGTACACCGAGATGTGCGACCCGACCGCCAAGCAGGCCGTTACCAAAGACGATCCTCGCGTCACCCGCGTCGGGCGCTTCATCCGTAAGGCCTCCATCGATGAGCTGCCGCAATTCTTCAATGTGCTCGCTGGTTCCTTGTCGCTCGTCGGCCCTCGCCCGCACGCGGTCGCAGCTCACTCGCATAATGTGCTCTATAACGAGGTGGTCGATGGTTATTTCGCGCGTCACCGTGTGAAGCCGGGCGTTACCGGCTGGGCGCAGATCAATGGCTGGCGCGGCGAAATCGACAATGAGAACAAGATCCGCATGCGCACGGAATTCGATCTTTATTACATCGAAAACTGGTCGCTCTGGCTTGATCTCAAGATTCTGTTCCTGACGCCGGTACGGCTTCTCAACACGGAAAACGCCTATTGACCAGCGTGGCACAGCGGTTTGACGGCAATTCGCGTCCAGCCGTAGTGCTGGCCGCGAATGTATCGCACCAACGCGCGCTTAACCGTCTTATCGTCAATATTGCGATTGGCTTCGGTGTTTTTCTACTCGGTTTCGTGATGAGCGAGCCGGCCCCTTATGAACTCTATATGGTTGGCCTGATTGCGCTGGCATTGTTGTTCGGGCTGCGATTGACCCGCACCAGCCTTGTGCTGCTGGCGCTCCTTGTGGTGTTCAATTTCGGTGGGATGATTTCAGTCATGCAGATGGCTGACGTCAAGAAAGCCCCACTCTACATTGCCGTTTCGCTGTTTCTGGCTTTCACGTCGGTATTCTTCGCCGCTGCCATCGAAGGGGACTATCGGCGTTTAAAGACCATATTCAACGCCTATCTTCTTGTCGGGGTGCTTTCTTCCGTCCTCGGCATTGCCGGTTATCTCGGCCTTTTTCCGGGTGCAGAAATCTTCACGCGCTACGGACGTGCGCAGGGCGCATTTCAGGACCCCAACGTCTATGGGCCCTTCCTGATATTGCCCCTGACCTGGACGCTTTACCGCATCATGCGCGGCAGTCCGCGTGATGTCCTTGTCTATCTGCCTTTCTGCGGCCTGCTCACGCTCGGCGTTCTTGTGTCCTTCTCGCGTGCGGCATGGGCGATGGTTCCTCTCTCCTTCGCCATTCTGTTCGGCGTCCTTTTCCTGCAAAGCAACAGCAATCGTTTTCGGCTACGCCTGATGATAATTGGCCTGCTTGCTGTTGTAACAATTGTTCTCGCGATCCTGATTATTCTGCAAATTCCCGGCGTCGGCGATTTCTTCCGAGAGCGCGCACGCCTCGAACAAAGCTATGATAGTGCAAGACTTGGACGATTTGCGCGGCACTGGCTTGGAATGATCCTCGCTACACAACATCCGCTCGGCATCGGCCCGCTCGAATTTGGTCCGATGTTCGGCGAGGATACGCATAATATCTGGCTCAAAGCCGTACTCGACTATGGCTGGATCGGCTTCATCGCCTTTCTGACGCTGACATTCCTGACACTCGGGATTGGCTTCAGGCTTGTACTTCGCAATCGTCCCTGGCAGCCATTTCTTCTCGTTGCTTACGCGACCTATCTCGGGCATGTCCTGATCGGCAATGTCATCGACACGGATCACTGGCGTCACTTTTATCTGCTTTTCGGGATTATCTGGGGTTGTGCAGGGCTGGAATACAAGTATCAGCTTCTACTCAAGCAAAAGGACCGATCAGGAGAGCAGCATTTTGCAGTTCGCGATATACGCCGCAGCGGCCCTCTTTGAAATTGCCGGATGCTTCGCCTTCTGGGCATGGTTGAAGCTCGACAAGTCACCGCTTTGGCTGGCACCCGGCATGGTGTGCCTGGCATTGTTCGCCTATCTGCTGACCTTGATTGAGAGCAATGTCGCCGGTCGCGCTTATGCAGCCTATGGCGGCGTCTATATCATCGCTTCGATCCTGTGGATCTGGTTTGCTGAGGGTGCCCGCCCCGACCGTTGGGATGTCGTCGGCGCATGTACGGCTTTTGCAGGAACATGCATCATCCTCTTTGCGCCTCGATCCTGATGGCTGAAACGATGCATGAATGTCATGTGCAATTTGCCAGTTTCGGCAAATTAGCCCTTGCGTGCCAAGTCGTTATAATCTACGGCTTTCCCCGGCTCGGAGCGTAGCGCAGCCCGGTAGCGCACTTGACTGGGGGTCAAGGGGTCGTGGGTTCGAATCCCGCCGCTCCGACCATTTTAAATCAAAGACTTAGCTACCATCTTTGATTACTGGCTATTTTAAAAATAGCCACAATGTAGCCAGATATTGACCTTGGATTCATCCCGCCCACCGACTCGGCAGGCGGGGCTTTTCTTTACAGCTTGATATGCACGGTACGCGGACTGCGACACAGCGCGTCTAGAATTACCGACTTGAATTCCGAGCTTTTCAGTAGGTCGCCGTAGAGCTCTTCTGGATCGAGACGTACTGTCAGATTCTCGATAGTTTTTGCCAAATCCGATCGCGGACCCGTCGCCTTGGCGATGCTTTCAGTCCAGCTTTTGCAGGCTTTGGAGAACGTTTCGCCGATGTCCTTGCGCGGATCGAACAGCGGAACTCCGGTTGGCTCGACATCCTTGAGATAAGACCTGAGACTGCGGATGATGTCCGTTGCTTTACCGATCGGGATAACGACACCCTTCAGATCGTTGTGCGCCACAGAGACGTTTGCATCGGTGCCATCCTCATTGATCTTCACGTGGAACCAAGAGTGCTTTTCATCGAGAGGCTTGACCGTCAATCGCGGTTCGTCTTCATAGAAACTCATCGATACATGGCTCGCATGTTCGCCGCCGGCCTTGGCTGACATGCGGAAGATCTCGCGCCGGAGCGTGCCGATACTCAGATCCAGGTACTGCATGAGTTCGCCGACATCCTTATTGAGAGCTTCGTAATCGATCTCAGCAGTCTTCATATGGACGCTGCCGTCTTCGTTGACCGTGAAGGGGAACGTCTCAGGGCCGATTTCGCAGACGACCTGGCCGCTTTTGGCTGTGATCGTGATCTTGCATTCGGCACGTTTAGCGATGTCGATGATATCCACGATGAATGTGCTCTGTTCTTTACTCATTGTCTTTCCTCGTCTTGGTGGCGATTGACATAGGGCGTGGTGAAGGCCATATGCCGGTTGCCGGGGTGGTACCCGGAAGAAACGCCAAGGTTGGTGGCTGTTAGTCTCCTCGTGTCCTTGGCTAGTACGGAGGACGGCGGCTTACGGGTGGTGCCGGGCATAACGCCGTCCTTTTTCTTGTTGCCCCTCGGCCCGAAGGCCAAAGGGCTTTTTCGACTCCTCGTGTTTTGGTCCGCCGAACGGTTGGAAAGGCCGCCGGGAATGGGGGCGCTTACACGCTTCCCGTCTTGCCGCCGTCGGGGCGGCAAGGGATGGAGCCCGCCGCAGGAATCGAACCTGCCTGATCCACTACGTCTGCCTGTTTAGAAGACAGGGACGGTACGCGGGCAAACTTGTTAGCGTCGACAGTAGCACCATAATTCGCGGACAATCGTCCAACCTGCACTGCCGACGGCCACACCAAGGAAGTAGGACGGCAGATCAATCATGGCTTCCTCCCCTTCCCCTTCACGCGGCTTGCCAGCGATTTCAGGTACGCGGGCTCTTTTTTCGGAGGCTTCACGTTTTCCTTCAGTGTTCGTTTTTCTGCCGTACTCATGCCGCGACCTGCTCAGGCTCGCCATCCTCGGAGAGTTCCTTCTGCCAGGCCGCAAGGGCGCGGTTCATCCGGTCAGTGGCCGAAACCAGCTGGCGGGACAGAAAGTCCTGCCTCACGTCGTCCTTGTCGAACAGATCGCCGATAATCAGCGAAAGAGCCGTGGCGTCGTTGATTGCTTGAACCAGACGTTCTTGCGGGGTCATGATGCTTCCTTAAACTTGATGCCGGTGATGTTTCTGCGCAGGATATCTGCGCGCAGGGTGATTTCGTTCTCGCCGCCGTGACACAGATCCCACGCTTTGATTTCAGGATGGTACTTTCCGAGAACGTAGGACTTGCCGCCCATGAAAACCGTCGCCCCTTCGTGGAAGAGGTCATCGCCAAAGTCCGGAAGTGGCGGCGCGGCCTTCACAACTGTTGGCCATGCGTCGCTTAGCGCCTCGCACAATCGCCGGTAATTGTAATGCAGCGGGTTAGTCGCCTTGCTAGCGATATGCCCCTCAGTCAGAGCTTCAATCACGTCGATTGCGCATGAAAGCTGACCTAGGGCATCATCCATTTCAAAGAATGTCTGTCTCGCCGTTTCGAGTGCGTTCACGTAACTTTCAAGTCCGGTCATGACAAATCCCCCTCGATCACCCGTCCGCCGCGAATAGGCGCGTCGATCACCATCCCGACAACGATCACGCTGTTTCGGGCAACGCCGCCATGTGCCGACTTAAAGCGCTGTCCGAGCGCCGTCCTGGCGCCAAACGGACGAAAACCGATGTACTCCTGTTCGACGTCCATCAGGCGAATGCGTCCATCGTGTTCGATAATTACGGCGCGTCCAGTTTCGTCATAGCGGTTGATATCGACCCAGACGGCCTCACCGTCGATAACCATGGCGCAGAGGTTGCGAGGCTGATGGTGTCTGGCCCGTAGCGGCATATTGCTAGCAATGGGCAAGCCGGTGGCGTTTGCTGGCACTGCGTGCTGCATGATGGTATCTCCTCTACATAGCCGATGAACGGCCTAACGATCGGGAACTTTATTAATTAATGTGAACCATTTTCGTTCATGTCAACTTAACTATAGCGGTTAAAACATCACGTCAACTATTTTCGTTCACATTGCGCAAAATAATTTTTCAAGCTACATATGCGCCATGAACATCACCGCTTCACAAATAAGAGCCGCGAGAGGCTTGCTTGACTGGTCACAGCAGCAATTGGCGACAACAGCCAATGTCGGGCTGTCGACGATACGTAGTTTCGAAACTGGCAAGCGAGTGCCGATCGCCAACAACCTGCAAGCTATTCGAACTGCCTTAGAATCTGCAGGCGTCATCTTCATTGATCAAAACGGAAATGGCCCTGGTGTCCGCCTACGCGACCGCCAAACATGACGCGTAAGGTCATACATCAAGCGGTGAGTCCAGATGGACAAACCCGGTTGGTGTTTTTTCAACGGACTGATGGCGCAATCAGCTGCATCGCGGAAAAATTCTGGATTGATGATGTGCCTGAGTACAACTACCACGCAGAATACTGGGCTGCGTTTACCGACAACGGCTCGATATTTGATAGCCTAGAAACAGCTATTCGTGAGCTTCGAGTGGAGTATCCTTGGTTAGCAGCGGTAAAGGCAAAGGATGATTGAAGTTTCACTGCTTCTACCTCTTGTTGAGGCAGTTGAAGCATGCGGCGGGCGAGAGGAAGAAAACCTCCGTATTGCTCTCAACCACCTTGCAACTTGCGATCCTGACCTAGTAAGGCTGTCCGACGAGGCTATTGCTGCCCGCAGCCCCTCCAAGATTGATGCGGTATTTCGAATCGTAAAACGACGGTTCGATGAAATTGAAGCAAGCGCACGACCGATTGAAGAGTTTGAAATTCCTTATCTCCACCACATTCGAATAAATTGCTCCAGCGGACGTGTGCACATTGGGCACGGCAACCGCTCGGCGCCGCTATTTACTCCCTAGATATCAATTGTCTCATGAACATACGGCGCGCTTCGATAGTTGATATCGCCGGCTAAATGAGGCACCTTCCGACGTATCGCGTTGGAGGGGCAATCATGGCAACAGCGGCAAAAATTCTTGGACTATTGAGCTTGATCGGCGGTGCGCTGTTGGCGCTAATGGGCTTTATAGAGATGAACCGCGGCGGTTCGTTTGCGCTTACCGCAGGGTGCAGTGCCGTAGTCTCTGGCGTGTTTCTCTATTGCATCGGCCAATTGGTCGAATACGCTGCAAGCATTAGCGAGTCACAAAAACAGATCGCTGCTTCGCTGATCGGCAATCGCACTGCGGCCGTAAGCGCTCCTCCTGCTCCAGCAACCAAAAACGCCCCAACAAAAGCCAGCGCGATCTTTGCGGATAGGTAATGAGAACAAACACCGCCAGTACAGCAGCCGCCCAGGAGCGCATTGCTGAGAAATTGGGGCGGTAGCCGACCCTAACCGTGTGAGATACATCAATGGCTGATCATTGGCGCTGTTTATTGCTGTATCGAGCAGTGTGAAGCAGAGTCGCTCAAAAAACTCCACTGCTGACTACTTCGCATCAACGATGACAAAACGGCAGCCGACGTGCATGCTGCTATACAATCTCGCGCAGGACATTTGCGGATTGAAATAGATTAATGAAAACATATATGATTGTCGCTCAAAATTCGCTGTGCTGTTAGCTCAATTCAGTAAATCGAGGGTGGCGCGATGAATGACGAAAACATGGATGAGCCGACCAGAATTTTGTTGCCCGTACATTCCTATTCTGGTTCCTATGCGTGGCAAACGAGTTTTTATGATACGGATCTCGACCCCCGAGACTGGCTGGCGGCTATCATCGATGGTTCTGATGACGCTATCATCAGCAAGGATCTCAACGGCAACGTAAAAACCTGGAACAGGGGTGCCCAGCGACTTTTCGGATACGAACCTGATGAGATAATAGGGAAGCCGATCACTATCCTTATTCCCAAAGATCAACTGCAAGAAGAACCCGCAATCTTAGCACAAATTCGGGCAGGAAACCGGGTCGATCATTTTGAAACTGTTCGAAAGAAAAAAGACGGAACGCTATTTGATATTTCCCTGACCATCTCTCCGATCCGGGACGCGTCAGGCCAGATCATCGGAGCGTCGAAAATAGCTCGCGATATCACAGAGCGACGCCGCGCCCAGGAAGAGCAGCATCTCCTAATGGGTGAGATGAATCATCGAATCAAGAACCTCTTTGCGCTGGCGTCTGCGATCGTATCATTGAGCGGTCGCGGGGCGAAAACCGTAGACGAATTGCGCCAGCGCCTGCAAGCCAGATTGTCTTCCCTTGCGAGAGCTCACGCACTGACTATGCCCAACTCAGGGGACGCGGGGGCGGCGGAAACTTCTCTTCACGCGCTCCTCAACACCATACTCGAACCTTATGACCAACAGAATATTACTGTTACCGGGGCCGATCCAACTGTCTCTGGAAAGCAGTTGAGCAGTTTATCCCTGTTGCTCCATGAGTTCGCGACCAACGCAGCCAAGCATGGGGCGCTTTCAACACCTTCTGGCAGTTTGTGTGTAACGGTCTTGGAAACCGCGGATACGTACACGCTGCTTTGGTCCGAAACCGTGCGAACTGAACAAAAGGAAACCGATTCTGAGGGGTTTGGTACTCGACTTGAATCAGCTCTCGTGACCGCCCTTAACGCCATCGTGCAACGCAACTGGCTCGCCAATGGTCTCGAAATAAGCGTGCTTGTTCCCAAAAAAACATAACGTCCCATTTGCCTATCATATGCACTGCGGCTTACCCGCTCGCGGGGGTGTTTTGCCGGTGACCTTCCTAACAAATTTAGAAGAGGCAAAAGGTCGACAATTAAACTGTTGAACCAGATCTGACCAATAATGCAATTACAGCATCTTACCGTAATGGATGTGAAACTCGCGTAGGGTTAGCTAGTTAACCTGTCAGAATTTGAATTTGAGTGCGGGCTTCTGGCAACAAAACTGCCCTTGCGAAGTTTATTTTCCAGCCAACCAGTAGGATGATCCCAATGGAAAAAATCTTCGCCAAGTTCAGTGAAAAAGCCGCTTCGGCAGCAGGCAATCAATACACATTTGTAGTCGCTATTCTTTTCATCGCAACATGGGCATTGTCAGGTCCGTTTTTCGGCTACTCTGACACATGGCAGCTGATTGTGAACACATCCACAACAATCATCACTTTCCTGATGGTCTTCCTTATCCAGAACTCGCAAAATCGCGATTCCTGTGCTCTGCAAGCGAAGCTCGACGAAATTCTGCATGCTTTGAAGAATGCCCGCGAGGACGTGATTGGCATCGAGCATTTGCCTCTAAAGGAGCTGGAAAGGCTTCGCGACGAGATAGAAAAACGTGCCGGGAAATCAGCATAAGTTTGCGGCATTCTTCCGCATTCGGGAATGGCCATTCGTAACTCTGAACCTGCCGTGAGGTACAGAGGGCAGTTTAACCGCCAAGTTACGCCATACGCATCGCGCGTAGAAAGTGGATGAGAAACCACGATCAGGGCGTCAGCACCGACACTCTATCACTTCCGCCACGGGCAGTCCGGGCTTCGCCCGGACCGCCATAAATTTCGCAACATCTTCTCACGCTAGTGGCGCGCCTGAAGGTCAAAGCTTGACGGCATCTTCCCTCGCCCATAGCCGGAGCTTGCGGCAAGATGCGACAAACTCCTTGGCTGCCTGTGCATTGTCGAGGGGAACCAGCCCCTCATCCATTTGGGGATCTATACCTGCTTGGGCAAGCAGCGGCATAGCGCCCGCTGTAAAGCCGATGAACTTGCAGTGGGCAAAAGCGTCTGCAACGAAGTCCCGTGCGGTGGATTCGCCGATAAGCCGATTGGCCGCTTCTTCCGATAACACGAGGGCGACAGCATCAAACAATACGGATGGACCGCCATCAATCATATGATTGGCCTCCATCCATTCGCCGCTGGATGCTTCGAAACCTCCGACCGTCGGCGCAACCAGTTCCACCATTGCGCCTTCCCTCTCCGCGGCGTGTCGGATACCCTTGAGCACCTGCGCATCCGCGCCATCGGCGACAAGCACGCCGATCTTTCTGCCCTTGAAGCTGCCGGGTCCGTTCTCAATGATGCTCAGTGCGGGAGACGGAGCAAGATCGTCGCGCACGGGCGCCATCGCATCCGCAGCCTTCGGCATCTTGCGGATGCCGAGCTTGCCGGCGACGGTTTCCGCAAGGTTGGCATCAATGTTGAGCAGATGAGACACAATACGCTCGCGGATCACAGGTGTTTCCACTTTCGACAGTTCGAACGTCAGCGCCATTGCAATATGCCGTTGCTCCACAGCGGTCTGGCTCAGATAAAACTGACGAGCCTGGCTGTAATGGTCGGCGAAGCTCTCCGGTCGAAGGCGCCCCTTCCGTCCCTCTTCCTGCGCTGCAAACGACCGGAACCCGCGACTGGGATCAGGCCTCGGCCCTTCGCCCCACGAATTAGGCTGGTAATTTGCTCGTCCGACAGGATTGCGCATCGCCATATGGCCGTCCTGTTGGAAATGATGGAACGGGCATTTGGGCGCGTTGATCGGAATATGGGTAAAGTTGGGGCTACCCAGTCTCTTCAACTGCGTGTCGAGGTAGGAAAAATTGCGTCCCTGTAGCAAGGGGTCGTTGGAGAAATCGATACCAGCGGGGACGTTTTGCGTCATGAACGCAACCTGTTCGGTTTCGGCAAAAAAGTTGTCTGGCATACGATCAAGCACCAGCCGCCCGACTGGGACAGGCTTGATGACTTCTTCCGGAATCAGCTTTGTCGGATCGAGCACATCGAAATCGAAGCTGTCGGCGAAGTCCTGATCGAAAAGCTGCACGCACAACTCCCATTCCGGGAAGTTACCGGTCTGAATGGCGGTCCAGAGATCGCGCCGGTGAAAGTCCGGGTCGGCCCCGTTGATCTTCACGGCCTCGTTCCAGACAACCGATTGCAATCCGAGCTTCGGTTTCCAGAGAAACTTGACGAACGTTGATTCGTCCTTGGCATTCACAAAGCGGAAGGTATGAACGCCAAACCCCTCCATGAAGCGGAAGGAGCGCGGGATGGCGCGATCCGACATGACCCACATGATCATGTGCATGGATTCCGGCGTCAAACCGATGAAGTCCCAAAAATTGTCGTGTGCCGACTGGGCCTGCGGAAAAGCCCGGTCCGGCTCTTCCTTGACAGCGTGAACCATGTCTGGAAATCGGATGGCGTCCTGGATGAAGAAGACGGGAATATTATTGCCGACGAGATCCCAGTTGCCTTCCTTGGTGTACATCTTGACCGCGAAGCCACGCACATCACGGGCGAGGTCGAACGATCCTTTCGATCCCGCAACGGTTGAAAATCGAACAAAAACTGGAGTTTTCTCGCCGACACGTTGGAAAATGTCGGCGCGCGTATATTCGCTGAGGGATTTTGTCGTTTCGAAATAGCCATGCGCGCCATAGCCACGTGCGTGCACAACGCGCTCGGGAATGCGTTCGTGGTCGAAATGAAAGATCTTTTCCCGGAAGTGAAAATCCTCAATCAGCGTCGGGCCGCGCGCGCCGACCTTGAGCGTATTGAGGTCATCCGATACTGGCCCTCCTTGGGCGGTAGTCATGATTTGCGTCTTGTCATCGGCGAGTTGATGAAGGTCTCCGCCTTGGCCTGCGTCGAGCTTCTGATCATGAAGCTTGAGCGACTTCCGTCCATTTGTGGCCTTGTTGCTGGCTGACATGGCTGGCTCCAATTCTTTCGCGATCTCTGTTCAAATGAAAAGGGTGCCGAGTGGCACCCTTACCTCATGATCACGCTGCTTTGGCGCGTTGGTTAGCTGACGCATCCGCAAGTTTCGTCAGATCACTGTCCGTCTTGGATTCTTCCTGCAGCGTCTGGTCGAGTAGTTTTGCAGCATCCGTCATGCCAAGCTCGGTCGCCCACCGCTTCAATGTCCCATAACGTGTGATTTCGTAATGTTCGACCGCTTGTGCAGACGAGATCAGGCCGGCGTCTAGCGCCGCGGTATCCTTGAATTCCTCCATGATCTCCTCGCCTTCGGCGATAATTCCCTCGATCGCATCGCAAGTCTTGCCTCTGGCTGTCTTGCCCATGATTTCGAACACTTGGACTAGTCGCTCGACGTGGCCTTCAGTCTGTTCACGGTGCTTTTCGAATGCTGCTTTCAGATCTTCGGACTGTGCCGCACGCTTCATTTTTGGCAGGGCCTTGAGAATTTTACGTTCAGCGTAGTAGATGTCCTTGAGGGTATCGTGGAATAGGTCTTCAAGATTTTTTTCCTTGGCCATAGTTCATCTCCTCTCATGAATTGGTTACGTCAACGCGCCCGAAAATTCCCGGCAGGAAGTGAGCGATAGTTGATGAGACAGGCAGGTAACTGCATCTCTGTCCCTCGATTAACGCTATGTCGTAATTTAAGTTCCCGGCGCGGGCGGACACGGTTCCTACAGCATCGTCTGGCCAGATATCTCCGTCTCACATTTGGGAGCCCCAACTCGCCCAACCGCCAGCCCTGCATGCTCAGACAGGCCCTAAGGCTCCCGCGGAATATGATCCGATCGCCTGACATGGAACAATTTCTCACGCGGGCAGTTGTCCACGAGGCGATGGCATCCGCCAAGCGCCCGAAACACATTTAACACCGGGATCTGCGTAGCCCAGCCCTAGCTCTTCCATGGGCAGGGTAATTTATTATCCGCCGGGTCGTACGAAGCTTAGCGGATAAAGCGCGCGGCAAGGTCATAAACCTCAATTGTCGAGCGCGGCCCCGACGTTTGTAGAGAACGTCGGGGCTTCAAGAACAAAGAAGGCCAGCAAACTGGAGAACAGGCGATGGCACAAAAAAGAAACCCATGGTCCGATCCCGATCTGGTGAGAGAGAAATCAACAACTGAACCGTCCCAGGTCGAGCCAAGCGATCATCAAGAAAAACCTACACACGAACAATCAAATGCTCCAGGAAATCCGAAGATCAAGGTTCCGAAAGAGCCCTATCCGGATAGGTCAAAGGATTGATCACGCCAATAAATCGTCTTTTGCTGAAACCTTTTGCGATCTAGCGAGTTGTCCCGGTTGGAAAAACCACCGCAATACAGAAATACAATGCAGGTGCTCGGCTCTCGATAGGAGACAATCGACATGAACTCTATCATCTATTTAGTAGGACTAGTTGTCATCGTGTTATTCATTCTCTCTTTTCTGGGGTTACGTTGATGGTAGATCCAACTGTCGTAGAAAAGACGTCTGATCGCGGCTATGTAGACTGGGCTGCAATCTTTGCAGGCGCCACAGTGGCATCGGGCGTGATGGCCGTCCTGACAACATTCGCCGGCGGCCTTGGCTTAAGCTCATTTTCCGTCGATGAAGGCGGGGATATAAGTACCGTATGGCTTGTTATTACGGCGCTCTTTATCGTCATATCGACGGTCGCCTCTTATATGCTCGGTGGATATATCACCGGAAGAATGCGCCGACCCGCTGGAACCGCAACTCGTGACGAACTGACAGTTCGGGATGGCCTGAATGGCTTGGTTGTATGGGGCCTAGGGACTATCGTTTCCACGCTTCTACTCGTCAGCGCTATTTCAGGTGGCGCAAAAGCCGTTGGAAGCGCGGCTGAGACAGCGGTACAAACCGCTGGCACGGTTGTCGGCAGCGCCGCTCAGGGCGCAGGTCAGTTAGCGGGCGGCATCGTTTCAGGTGCGGGGCAAGCTGTCTCTGGGCTTGCGCAAGGTGCAGGGCAAGCGTCCGCTCCATCCGTAGATCAGATGTTGCCGCAAGGACTGAAAACAAACCCATTAGACTATCTTACAGATAGCTTGTTGCGCACAGACGCCCAGGGAAGCTCTGTGTCCGGTCAGGAAGCACAGAACTTGGCGAATTTCCAACGTCAGATAAGCGGTATTCTGGGAAACCTGCTTAGTACTGGTGAAATTTCTGACGCTGACCGCGCTTGGCTCACAAACCAAGTCGCTACTCGGACGGGGCTTAGTCAAAATGACGCCCAGACTCGCGTGAACCAGACCGTTGAGCGCGTCCAGGCCCTTCGCACCGAAGCCCAGGCGAAAGTGGAAGAAGCAAAGAAGGCAGTCGCCGACGCTCGAGCACAAGCGGAAAAAGCTGCTGAAGAAGTAAAGGCTCAAGCGGCTGAAACTGCTGAAAAGGCCAGAATAACAGGCATTCTCACTGCATTCCTGCTTGCAGCGTCTGCTCTCGTTGCCGCTGTGGCGGCCTATATCGGGGCCATACACGGTGGCCGTCATCGTGACGAAGGTAGAATTTGGGGTGGCTTATCTTACCACAGATAATCAACCCGCTCACGCGAAAGGGGCTCTGGAGAAATCCGGGGCCCTTATTCCTGTTGGCAGCCTTCTCGCGAGGTGCTTTTAAGCCGCCCGCTTGCCTTTCAAAGACCAAGCCTCTCCGCGAAGAAATTGATCTTGTTTAGATCATAAACGCGACTGGCTGCGTCCTTCTTCCCAAACAGAAACCAAACCGCCCGAGCTTCGTCATCGTGAGAGTAACGTTTCTATTGGGAAAATCTCGAGAAAATGGTTGTTCATGGACCAAGCAAGAGTCATTACCGCCCGATCTTCCCCAAGACAGAGGTAATTTAGACAATGCTAATACGATGGTCCGGTTTCGGTATGGTTTCCGTTTTCCTGTTGCTCGCAGGTATGCTCGGTGCGACTTTTCTGCTGCGGCCGTATTTCATGCAGAGCTTGGCACTGCACCCCGCCGCCTATGTGGCCAACGGAATCGGCTTGATCTTTGGTGCCGTAGTGAATTTGTTGGTCGCGATGGCTTTTAAAAAAGTCTCCGATAAAACCTATCACAGCTTCATGGGCATCAGCATGCTGGGATGGTCGGTTATTGGTGTGGTCACTGGGATCGCACTGGCGGCGTACGGCTACTCTCTGTAGCCGTCGAAACTCAGGCGCGCGCAGCCAGATGCAGCATACGGTATCGTACAAAAACTCGTGCAGCCCCTTGCCCGTCGAATTGCGCACGATATTTCTCGAGTTGCGCATGGCTTTCCAATCCGATGGCACCCCGCGCAAGCCCTGGTCAGTACGTTACACCCTGCTGATCGGGGCTTTCTGGCCTATATTTGCTTCCCTGTTGAACCTTTTTCCGCCAAACGAGTTAATTCGCCTGGAGGAACCTATATAAGCCTATTTATTTGGTTTATTAGCGCAATGATGACACAACCATCATTCGGTCAATGGTGCGCCGGTTGGATGATGTTGGATTTTCAATAGCTTGCACTTATCTATCCAACACCATAAATAGCCAGATAACGGTCATTACAAGACTGGGGGTCAAGGGGTCGTGGGTTCGAATCCCGCCGCTCCGACCATTTTTCTTCCCCAAACCTTTATTTTCATACGATCTTTCCTTTGCACCGAAAATGCAAATCGGATTAGCTCTGCCATGCATTGCATGGAGGAAAGCATGAAGAACGCCTTGATCACTGGCGGCAGTCGCGGCATCGGCCGCGCCACCGTTCTGCGCAGCGCGGCGCAAGGCTGGTCTGTAGCCCTGAACTACGCGGGGAACGAACAGGCAGCCCAGCAGGCAGTGACTGAGGCAGCAAAGCTGGGTGCGAAAGCGCTTGCGATCCGGGGTGACATATCCAGCGAAAAAGACGTGATCGCCATGTTCGACAAGGCGGAGGCCGATCTTGGTCCGCTGACAGGTGTCGTCCTGAATGCCGGTATCGTGGCTCAAACCATGCCTCTTGCAGACATGAGTGCCGATCGTCTGAAAAACATGTTCGATGTAAATGTTTACGGCACCTATCTATGCGCCCGCGAAGCAGCGCGGCGCTTGCAGCCCGACAGCGCAATCGTCATCGTTTCCTCCATGGCCTCGCGGCTTGGATCACCGTTTGAATATGTGGATTATGCCGGAGCGAAGGGCGCCCTCGATACGCTGACCACCGGTCTCTCTAAAGAGCTCGCGCCGAAAGGCATTCGCGTCAACGCGGTACGTCCCGGCCTGATTGATACCGAAATCCATGCCAGTGGCGGCAATCCGGATCGCGCGGCAAGGTTGGGCGCCGGGACACCCGCTGGAAGAGCCGGCAAGGCGGAGGAAGTCGCGGAGGCCATTTTCTGGCTGTTGAACGACGCCCCCGCCTATGTGACCGGAACATTCATCGACGTTGCCGGTGGGCGTTAATCCTGAACCGCCTCGACCTATTTCTCGCGCAGCTGATAGGTTTCCGCGACGTAGCGATAGCCCTCGCCTTCCCGCTTGAGATAGGCCAGCGCCGGAAACGGCATATGATAGCCGATGAACGGTAGCCTGTCTGTCGCGATCATATCGAACATGCGCTTGCGGGTCTGGACAGCGGCTTCCTTGTCGATATCGAAGGAAACGTGCCATTCGGGCCGCTGCAACGTTATGACGAAATGGTTCGCCGTATCCGAAACCAGCATCAACGACTTGCCTCCCGTTTCGACCCGGAAAGCCAGATGGCCCGGCGTGTGGCCATAAGCTGCCACAGAATGAATGCCGGAAACGACTTCGCGGTCGTCATCCAGAAACGTCATCTTCTCAGCCAGTGGCTTCACGTTTTTGGCCACCATTTCGGCAACTGTCTTGGCGGGGCTGTCAAGCCTTGCGGGATCTGTCCAGAAGCCGAATTCCTTCTGTCCAGCAGCGTAACGCGCATTGGCAAAGGCCGGCTTGCCGTCCTCCATCAGTCCTCCGATGTGATCGGGATGGAAATGGCTCAGCACCACCAGAGACACATCGTCCGTCTTATAGCCCGAAGCTTCCAGCGCGCTGGTCAATTTGCCCAATCCCGCCTCGCGGGCTCCTGCTCCCATGCCGGTGTCAAACAGGACAAGCTCCTTGCCCGTATTGATGAGTACCGGCGTGAAACTGTTGACGAAACGGTCGGCGGGCAGAAGATTTTCCTCAAGAAGTGCAGCGACCACTTTCGGGTCCTGATCCACCGCATATGTTTTTTCGGGCGCTTGGCCTGCCCTGCGTCCATCGGAAAGCGTGGTAATCTCGAAATCACCAAACTGAAAACGATGGAAGCCCGGATTTTCTACCTGTGACGGGGGTTTCACTTTGGAACTGCCTGTTTCGGCTGCGGCCCTGGTGAGTTCCAGAGGCGACAAGGCCAATCCGGCACCGGCAGCAGATGCTGTAACAATGAAATTACGTCTTGAGATGCTCATCGATCGATCTCCCGGCATAATCTTTGGATAAGATCGACAGGATACCCGAAAAAGCTCCCTGATACATGGGATGCGCGATCAAGTTTCTGTTGGCGCGACAAGGGCGGCATCCCTCTTGCCTCTCCGTTCAAGAATCACTATTTACAGGGTCGCGCGGGACGACCCGTGCCAGTGTTCGCATCGGGGACGGCCCCATAGGAGGGTGTCCTATGGCAGGGCCGATCGAACAATTCGCAATCAAGCCCATCGTTGAACTTGGCGAAATCGGCGGTCAGCCGATTGCTTTCACCAATTCGGCACTCTTCATGGTGCTGACAGTGCTGGGCGCAGCTGTGTTCATGTACCTGTCGGCCCGTCGGGCTGCTGTTGTGCCGGGGCGTTGGCAATCCTCTGCCGAGATTCTCTACGAATTTGTGTCGAAGACATTACGAGAGAACGCTGGTGAAAAAGGCATGACCTTCTTTCCCTTCGTCTTCTCGCTGTTCCTGTTTATCCTGTTTGCCAATTTGATTGGCATGTTTCCTTATGCCTTTACGGTGACGAGCCACATCATTGTGACCTTTGCGCTGGCCATGCTCGTATTCCTGACAGTTACGATCTACGGCCTTATACGAAACGGTTTCGGGTTCTTCCGGCTGTTCATGCCTGCGGGCGTGCCAGTCGTGCTGGCGCCCATCATCGTGCCAATCGAGATCATGTCCTATATCTCGCGCCCGGTCAGCCATTCGGTTCGTCTGTTCGCTGTGATGCTTGCGGGGCACATCACGCTGAAGGTTTTTGCGGGGTTCGTCATCGGTCTGGGCAGCCTGGGCACGCTTGGCATGTTGACTGCCGTACTGCCGCTGGCAATGACCGTCGCGTTGACAGCGCTCGAATTGCTGATGGCAGTCATTCAAGCTTACGTATTTACTATGCTGACCTGCATGTATCTCAACGATGCACTGCATCCGTCACACTGATTGCACAGTTCGCGGGAAGGACGACCTTCCCGCTTTTTCAACGAACGGGACGGCCCGTTCAGAACCCTCGTGAGGGAGCATTAAAATGGCATGGCTTTATCTGATCGTGGCCGGAGTTCTTGAGGTTGTCTGGGCTTATTTCATGAAAAAATCGGAAGGCTTTTCCCTTCTGACACCGAGCGCTATTACCATCGTAACGATGATCGGCAGTTTCATTCTGTTGTCCATCGCCATGCGCAGCCTGCCGCTCGGCACGGCCTATGCAATCTGGACAGGCATTGGCGCGGTGGGTGCATTTGTGGTGGGCATCTTCATTCTTGGTGAGGCTGCAACCTTCTTCCGTGTTGCAAGCGTGACGTTGATTCTAGCCGGTATCATCGGGTTGAAACTCTCATCCAGCTGATCCTCTCGGCTAAAAGAAAAGGGAGGCAAAAGCCTCCCTTTTTTCATGCGATCCAAAGTCGATCAGCGCACCTGATCGAGAAGACGCTTGCATTCCAGAAGATCGAACAACGCCTCCTGCAGGAGCGAGCGGTTATCCTTGGAAGGCCGCTTCCCATCAGCTCCGATGGGGCCATCTTCCTCGCCCTTCAACAAGCCGAAAAGTTTGCGCGCTGGTTGCGGTGCTTTGATGCCGCTCGGCAAAGCCATTTCATTGTCAGCCGCCTCTTCGGCAGCACGCTTATCGGCGGCAGCCTGCTTCTGGCGTGTGATTGCCTCAATGGCCTGAACATCGCCATTGCCGAGCGCGATGATGAACTGCGCATTGTTTTCGCGGAGCAGGCGCTGCACGCCCTTGATCGTATAGCCCTGATCGTAGAGCAGATGACGAATGCCCTTGAGCAATTCGACGTCAAGCGGTCGGTAGTATCGGCGACCGCCGCCGCGCTTCATAGGCTTGATCTGGGTAAAACGCGTTTCCCAGAAACGCAGCACATGCTGCGGAAGATCAAGGTCATCCGCTACTTCGCTGATCGTCCTGAATGCATCAGGGCTCTTGTCCATTCCACTTGCCCTTTCCAGTGGTTCAGGTTTCGCCGTTGCGGCGCAACCTCGCCGATCCAGATAGTTCAACTCGCTGCCAACGCGGACGCGTCTGTAACACGAAAGGCGCTTGTTACCATCGGATTTTAAAAGACGGGAGTTAACAAACTCCAGCGTGTGGAAAGACACGGCGCAAACGTCATTCAAAACCGGACAGCGTGCAACACGAACTCGCTCTGAAAAGCCAGGCGCTTTCCAGATTTCAATATCAGCGAAGCGATTCGCTCCGCTGAATCCATTATATAATATCAGAGCTTTATAAGCATCCCTTCACGCATGGCCGAAGGTAGCGTGGCCAACCCAGGACCAACAGCGACTGCCCCCCTGAAGGGGCTGGTGGTCGAAGCGACATTCTCCGCGCATGGTCCTGAACCAGACGCAGAAAACTGTCAGCGATTTGCAATGATGGTGCCAAAAACAAAATGCTGCCCGATGGGCAGCATTCCAGCAATTACTTCTGGCTTTTGGTTTCACGCTTCTGGTGCTCCTGCAGAATACGCTGCTTGAGAACGTTGGAAGCTTTGAAAGTCATCACACGACGGGGAAGAATTGGAACCTCCTCGCCTGTTTTCGGATTACGGCCAATGCGCTCGTTCTTGTCACGAACCTGAAATGTCGCGAAAGACGACAATTTCACGGTTTCGCCGTTGACGATAGCGTCACAGACTTCATCGAGGATCATCTCGACAAGAGCCGCCGACTCCGTTCTGGAAAGGCCTACCTTCCGGTAAACAGCCTCTGCCAGATCAGCTCGCGTGACCGTTTTACCTCCCATGACCGAACCTGCCTGGTTAGCGTTTGAACAGATAATATCCTTACGTGACAGGACGTTACACAAATAAAAGCGCAACGGTCAAGCCGCGAGTTCCCTCACGGCAGATCAAATTTGTCACTTACCAGCGCAACAGAACCGCGCCCCACGTGAATCCGCCGCCCATTGCCTCCAGAAGAACGAGGTCGCCCTTCTTGATACGGCCGTCCGCAACAGCGGTCGCGAGCGCCAGCGGAACCGACGCCGCAGAGGTGTTACCATGGCGATCCACGGTGATGACCACCTTGTTTTCAGCAATATTCAGCTTCTTGGCGGAAGCATCGATAATGCGTTTGTTGGCCTGATGCGGGACGAACCAGTCGATATCCTCAGCTGTAAGGCCGGTTTCCTCGAAGGAAGCCTCGATGACGTCCGTAATCATGCCAACGGCATGCTTGAAGACTTCGCGGCCTTCCATGCGCAGATGGCCGACCGTCTGAGTCGTGGACGGACCGCCATCCACAAAAAGTTTTTCCTTGTGATTGCCGTCCGAGCGCAGATTGGCGGCGAGAACACCGCGATCCGAGGTCAGCCCGTTGCCTTCGGCAGCTTCGAGAACCACCGCACCGGCACCGTCGCCGAACAGAACGCAGGTCGTGCGATCATTCCAGTCGAGGATGCGCGAGAAGGTTTCCGCGCCGATGACCAGAACCCGCTTCGCCATGCCGCCGCGGATATAGAGGTCAGCCGTAGTGATGGCATAGATGAAGCCGCTGCACACGGCCTGCATATCGAAGGCAAAACCCTTGGTGATTCCCAGTTCGCGCTGAATTTCCACGGCACTTGCCGGAAACGTATGGTTGGGCGTCGAGGTTGCCAACAGAACGAGATCAATATCGGCCGGCTGAAGACCGGCATTCTCGATTGCCGCGCGAGCCGCAGCCGCGCCGAGCGAAACCGTGGTTTCGTCATCGCCTGCGATATGGCGCTCACGGATACCCGTGCGCTGCACGATCCACTCGTCCGAGGTTTCGATAATACCTTCGAAATCGGTATTCTTCATGACCCGCTTCGGCAATGCCGAACCGATACCCCGCACGACAGATCTTATCATCTCTTATTTCCTGTCCTTACATGCGACCGGCGCAACGAGCATTCGCGCGCGCAGCCGTGAATTCTGGCCCTACACATATTCGGTAAAAGTTACTTCACCGCTTCGGCACCGAAAAAATAATCGGCAAACCGCAAATCTTATCCAATTCCGTCTTCCGGATGGCTTTGCCGGAATTATGCCTTCGCAGCCTCGCCACCTTCATTCGAAACATGCGGATGACTGTGGTGGAAATGCGCCAGATCGGCTTCGATCTTTTCCAGAAGGCGATTTCTCACCATGTCATAGCCGACTTCCACTGCCGAGCAGAAGCCTTCGGCGTTCGCGCTGCCATGACTTTTGATAACAATTCCGCTGAGACCGAGGAAAACGCCGCCATTGACCTTATTCGGGTCCATCTTTTCACGCAGGCGGTCAAACGCGCCCTTGGCGAAAACATAGCCAATCTTTGCAAGCAGCGTCCGGCGCATGGCTTGACGCAGCAGTTCTCCCATCTGGCGGGCCGTACCTTCCGCGGCCTTGAGCGCGATATTGCCGGTGAAACCTTCGGTCACAACTACATCCACGGTACCTTTGCCGATGTCGTTGCCTTCAACGAAGCCGGAATAGGCAAGTCCGTCCAGCGGAGTATCGCGCAGAATCTGGCCTGCCTCCTTGATCTCGTCGAGACCCTTGACCTCTTCCGTGCCAACATTGAGGAGCCCTACGGTCGGTTTGCGCACCTCGAACAAAGCGCGCGCCATACCAGCTCCCATAACGGCATAATCGACTAGCTGACGCGCATCGGCACCAATGGTAGCACCAATGTCGAGCACGATGCTTTCACCGCGCAGCGTTGGCCAGATGCCCGCAATCGCCGGGCGCTCAACATCCGACATCATGCGCAGGCAAAATTTGGACATGGCCATCAGCGCGCCGGTATTACCGGCAGAAATACACGCCTGGGCATCGCCGGTCTTCACCGCCTCGATGGCCTGCCACATGGATGATTTGCCCCGACCGGCGCGTAGCGCCTGGCTCGGCTTGTCATCCATGCTGATGGCAACCTGGCTCGCGCGAAACTCTGATGCGGCCTGCAGTTTCGGGTAGCGTGCCAGCACGGGCTCCACCTGCGCGGGGAGACCGAAGAAAATGAAGCGAATGTCAGGATGGCGCTCAAGCGCCTTCGCTGCGCCGGGGATGACCACTTCAGGGCCAAAATCACCGCCCATCGCGTCGATCGAAATTTTGATCACTCTTGATTATTCCTGTGCGATCCCTGTCCCTGCCCTGCCTTTGCAGCAGACAGGTTTTCGGCGAAAATAGTGTTTTTGCGTTTCCGCACAACCAAATTCTATCAAACTCATCGTGAATTACGGCTTCTTCTGCCACTCCGAAAGCTTTGCAAACGGCGAAACGGGCTGCTCATCACCATCGTCGTCCCCGAAAACCTTCGGTTCACTCTCGTCAGTCAGCCCCGGCTTGCGGGGATATGGATCAATCGCGAGATCGAAGAATTCCTCCGCAATCGCACCGACATCGATCTTATCACCGACAAAGACTTCCGGACTGTCCGCACCTTCCGCATCGAGCAGCATTTCGCCGCTTTCATCAAGCTGAATCCGAGCGAGCCGCGAATTTTCCGGCACGAAGATCGTATCAACCTCTTCAGCGACGCTGTTGGTCAGCGGCTCCAGCGTCACGACGCAGGATTGAACGATTTCCGCATCGATGCGACCGCGCACCCGGATACCGTCCTTTTTCCAAGGCGTAATCAGAAACTCTGCGGCAAAGGCATTCACGGCCTCAAGCCCATGGTCTGCCGCGAGCGCTGCGCGCTCCTTCTCATCCGTACCTATTTTCACAGTTACGCCTTTTTGCGGTAGGTGAAGAACCGGAACAGGATAGGTGAGCGCCGGTTTGTCAGTCATTCTCATTGGCCTTTTCAGCATTGTTTTTTGGCGCAAAGTCGATCTTTGACGCGCGTCTTGTTCCGAAAACCGTTTCACACTTTTCGGGATGCGCTCTCATCTGCATCCATATAGGAAATGTCGCCTGCCGCCAAAGCATCGTCTGCAATTTTTTGCAGGCGGTCGCGGCATCCGAAAACATATTCACTTAAATGGTGGGCATGTGGCCAGAATTCGAGGTCCGGGCGGATATTTCGCGTGAGTGCCGCAGCCAGCGCGTCGGCATCATTTGCATCCAGCGCCTCACCATAAGCCGCAACGCGCCCATAGAACATGCGCGCAAGCTTCTTCATACGCTTCGGCACCCCCTGATCGCCGATGCCGAGTTCGCGCAGCGAATGGTCGACATCCTTGAAAAACTCGTCCGCAATTTCCTGCGCCAGATCGGCAAGCGCCTTGTTTCCTCCCCTCATGCGGTGCAGGGCGAGAAAAATATGCAGCGAAAGCATTTCATAGCGGCCAAGCGGCGTATCAGGCACCTGAAATTGTGCATAAAACCGCTTTTGCCGCGCCGCCGCCACGATCACCTCGTAAACGCGAAGCATAATTGCCTCGTTTGCTTTCGATTTGCGGCGGAATAGTTGGAGAATCATGTCCGTACGACCGTTCCAGTTGCATAAATTAGCAAGGTGGTTTACCGAAGTTCACCCGACGGCGAAAGTGCCGCGCTGATCTAGAATGTATGGAGAGGTCTTTGTTGCAGCGATTTTTTCCAAGTGTACGCAAGCAGCGTACTCTTCTCGCCGGCACGGCAATTCTCGTCTCAGTGGCTCTTGCCGGATGTAACACCGCATCCACGCTCAATCCATCCGAAACGCTGACAGAGGGTTACGTGCTCGATCAGGGTGCGCTTGATTCGGTTCCTGTCGGCTCCAGCCGCGAGCAGGTGCTTCTGGCACTCGGTACGCCGTCCACCACCGCGACCTTCGACAATGAAGTGTTCTATTACATTTCTCAGAAGCGTTATCGCGCTGCGCAGTTCATGAAGCCGAAGATCGTTGAGCGGCAGATTCTCGCCATCTATTTCGACAAGGACGGCAAGGTCGAGCATATCGCCAATTACGGCCTGAAGGACGGCAAGCTGTTCGACTTCGTGTCGCGCACCACGCCGACAGGCGGCAAGGACCAGACCTTCCTCGGACAGATCATTCAGGGCGTTTCCAAGGCCCCGACATCGTTGCCCGGCGCTGCAGGCGGCCCCAACAACTGATCTGGATAATATCTTCAAAACAGAAAACCCGCCTTTACGGCGGGTTTTCTTTTTCAAGCGTTCATTCCATCAAGACATATGCGCCAGCACAGCCAACAGAAGAAGAGCTACGATGTTGGTGATCTTGATTGCCGGATTGACAGCCGGACCAGCTGTATCCTTGTAAGGATCACCCACAGTATCGCCTGTCACCGATGCTTTGTGCGCTTCTGAACCTTTCAGGTGCTTCACGCCATCGGCGTCGGTGAACCCGTCTTCGAAGCTCTTCTTGGCATTGTCCCATGCGCCGCCGCCGGACGTCATGGAAATCGCCACGAACAGGCCGTTGATGATGACACCGAGAAGCGATGCGCCGAGTGCTGCAAAGGCCGCAGCCTTCGAGCCAGAGATAAGCAACACGCCGAAATAAACGACTATCGGCGCCAGCACAGGCAAAAGCGACGGGATAATCATTTCACGAATGGCCGCTCTGGTCAGCAGATCAACCGCACGAGCATAGTCCGGGCGCTCCTTGCCGGTCATGATCCCCGGCTTTTCGCGGAACTGGCGGCGTACTTCCTGCACGACCGCGCCCCCGGCCCGGCCCACGGCCGTCATCGCCATGCCACCGAACAGATAAGGGATCAGGCCACCGAAGATCAGGCCCGCAACCACATAAGGGTTGGAGAGATCGAAGGAGACAGGTCCCATATCCGCAAAATAGGGATAGGTCTGCCCGTTGGCCGCAAAATAGGCCAGATCGTTGGAATAAGCCGCAAACAGCACCAGTGCACCGAGACCCGCCGAGCCGATGGCATAGCCCTTGGTGACGGCCTTGGTCGTATTGCCGACGGCGTCGAGCGCATCGGTAGCCTTGCGGACCTCCGGGTCGAGACCGGCCATTTCCGCGATGCCGCCCGCATTGTCCGTAACCGGTCCGAACGCATCAAGCGCTACGATCATGCCCGCAATGCCAAGCATGGCAGTGACGGCAATTGCGGTTCCGAACAGGCCTGCAAGCTGGTAGGTCGAGATAATGCCACCTACGATCACGATTGCCGGCAGAGCGGTCGATTCAAGCGAAACCGCCAGTCCCTGAATGACATTCGTGCCGTGGCCGGTGACGGAAGCCTGCGCGATGGAATTCACCGGGCGCTTGTTGGTACCGGTATAATATTCCGTAATCACGACGATCAGACCGGTCACTATCAGACCGATCAGACCGCATATGAAGAGATTGGTGCCGGTAATACTTTTTCCGGCCACGGTTCCGATTTCACCCCAGCCGATGGTCAGTGTATTGGCAACGGCAAGACCGACAATGGAAAGCAGGCCTGTTGCTATCAGCCCCTTGTACAGAGCACCCATAATGGAGCCATCGACGCTGAGCTTGACGAAGAAAGTACCCACGATCGACGTAATCACGCAGGCCCCGCAGATCATCAGCGGATAGAGCATGACACTCGGTAGAACGTCCGATCCGTTGAAGAAGATTGCGCCGAGAACCATGGTAGCAACGACCGTCACTGCGTAAGTTTCGAACAGGTCAGCGGCCATGCCCGCACAATCACCGACATTGTCGCCGACATTGTCTGCAATCGTCGCAGGATTGCGCGGGTCATCCTCGGGAATACCTGCTTCCACCTTGCCGACAAGATCGCCGCCGACATCTGCACCCTTGGTGAAGATGCCGCCGCCAAGACGCGCGAAGATCGAGATCAGCGAAGCGCCGAAGCCGAGCGACACCAGCGCATCGATAACGGTGCGGTCAGAAGGCGAGTAACCAAGCCAGACGGTGAGAATGAAATAGTAGACGGAGACGCCGAGCAGCGCGAGCCCTGCTACCAGAAGGCCAGTGATGGCCCCGGACTTGAAGGCCAGTTCTAACCCGCCGGCGAGGCTGAGCGAAGCTGCCTGCGCAGTGCGCACATTGGCGCGAACCGAAACGTGCATTCCGATGAAGCCGGTGACGCCCGACAGAACCGCACCAATCAGAAAGCCGATTGCGGCACTGATCGACAACAGATACCAGGCTGCCAGAAAGACCACGACGCCGACGATGGCAATTGTTGAATATTGTCTTGTGAGATAGGCTGAGGCACCCTCGCGGATGGCTTCAGCAATTTCCTGCATGCGCTGCGTCCCCTGATCGGCTGCAAGAACCGAACGGATCGCCCATATGGCGAAAAGAACGGAAACTACGCCGCAGGCAATGACGAGAACTAAGACTGCCACTCCCATTTGCATAAAGGCCAACTCCCATTGAGCGCATCCCGAAAAGTGTGAAGCGATTTTCGGGAAAGATGCGCGGCCAATCAGACAATTGGAACGCCGATCTGTTGCAAACAGATCGAAACGCGCTCCACAGCTCGCGCCAGCTACCGTCAGACCGCGAGCCGCGACTGTCGGCAGGCAAATGCGCACGATAGGCCCGAAAACCCCTCCCCGGACCCGATTGAGCGGCATGGAAGTGCCTGAAGCCAATACAAGATACCGGGCTTCTTCGGTATATTCACGTCTGGAACTTACGCCTAAAGCGGATCGCGATCTTTCAGATTCGCTCTCAGCGCTTTATGTCTTTGATTTTAGGCCTGTCGTTCTCGCAAAACCGCTACGCACTTTTGCGCGACATGCCTGAGAAATCAATCAATTGGCGCGATTCCTTGCATTTCAGCATTCTCAATGCCGCATATCCAACATGCGAAACGGTTTAACAAACGTCAAGTCGTTCTTTGCCAGCGTAAAATGAAAGAAGGGCTGCGATTTCTCACAGCCCTTCTTTCATGATTATTGTCAGGGAAGCCGGATCAGCGTGGCTTCACGCCGCGGCTCTCGCCACGAATGACAAACGCCAGGCGATCAAGCACGGCATTGACCAGCTTCGGCTCATCTTCCGTGTAGAACGCCTTGGCGATATCGACATATTCGGACACGATCACAGCGGTTGGCACGTCTTTGCGCGTCTGCAATTCCCATGCGCCCGCACGGAGAATGGCGCGCAGGGTCGAATCGAGACGCGACAATGGCCAGTCTTCGGTCAGCGCCTGATGGATCATCGGATCGAGCTTAAGCTGTTCATCGACGACACCGGCCACGATCGCGCGGAACCATTGCGGATCGGCATCGAGATACTGCGTGCCATCCACTTCCTTGCCGAGACGGAACGCTTCGTACTCAGCCACCACTTCCAGAACACCGGTCCCGGCGACATCCATCTGATAGAGTGCCTGGACTGCGGCAAGACGGGCAACGCCGCGCTTATTTGCCGTGCGTGGAAGATTAGGGGTCGGTCGGCCTTCGGTAGAAGAAGTCATGGTAATCAGACTCCGAACTTCTTGCGCAGGTCGATCATGGTCAGGGCGGCACGAGCGGCAAAACCGCCCTTGTCCTTGTCTTCACGGCGAGCGCGAACCCATGCCTGCTCTTCGTTTTCGACAGTCAGAATGCCGTTGCCGATAGCGATGCTTTCCTCAACCGCAAGATCGGTGAGCGCACGGCAGGATTCATTGGACACGATATCGAAATGATAGGTCTCGCCACGGATAACCGTACCGAGCGCGACAAAGCCGTCATATTCCTTGCCGCCATTGTCTTCGCCGTCGAGTGCGAAAGAAATGACCGCCGGAACTTCCAGTGCACCTGGAACCGTCACGACATCATAGGTCGCCCCTGCTTCATCCAAGGCTGCCTTTGCGCCATCCAGAAGCGCGTCAGCGAGATCATCGTAGAAACGCGCTTCGACAATAAGCAAATGCGGCGCATGCGCCTCGTGCTTGGACATGAGAGACTCCATGACAAATTTTGCGGACCGCAACGATTGCGGTCAACGCTTAAAATCGGGATATGCTTTTACAGCCTGGGAATTTAGGCTGTAAGCCTATTTCTGATATTGCGCAAGCCTTGCTGCGTAACGTGCCAGCTGGTCGATCTCGATATTTACTTTGTCACCCGCTTTCCGCTCGCCCCAGGTCGTGACTTCAAGCGAGTGGCGGATCAGGAGCACATCAAACTCGTTTCCGTTGACGCCATTGACCGTCAGCGACGTTCCATCGAGGGCCACAGAACCCTTCTGGGCGATAAATGGAGCTAGTTCTTCCGGCGCGCGCAGGGTGAAGCGCACTGCATCGCCTTCTTCCTTGCGCTCGACGATTTCAGCCTGTCCGTCGACATGCCCCGAAACGAGATGACCGCCCATTTCGTCACCAAGTTTCAACGAACGCTCCAGATTGATGTTTCGTCCGCTCTGCCATTTGGAGATCGTGGTCAGGCGCAGCGCCTCTTCCCACGCCTCAACCTCGAACCAGCGGGCATTCGTGCCCTTTTCCGGAAGCGCCACGACCGTTAGGCACACGCCAGAACAGGCAATCGATGCGCCAAGCTCGATCGTTGCAGGATCATAAGCAGTTTCGATACGCAGAAGAACGCCTTCATTCAGCGGCTTGATCCGGTCAACCTTGCCGATATCGGTGATAATGCCTGTAAACATCAATTCTCCTTCGTGCCTGATCCAAAAGTCGCCATGTCTTGGCTCGCAAATAGCGGTTTCCTGCGCTTCCGGTGCTTATGTACTTAAGTACACTGCGCTCCGCTTCTCGAAAACCATCATTTCCGCTGCGACCTGACGCTTTTACATTCTGACACTTACATATTCTGCATAGGCATCGTCGCCATAGCGAGCCTGCCTTAAGATTTTGAACTTGTCTGCGATATGGGTTTCAAGCCCGTCCACGGCAACCCCATGCTCCGGCCCGATTTCAATCGGCGAGCGGAAGATGGCAAGCCGATCTACAAGCCCCTCTTCCAGAAAGCTCTTCGCGACGCCCGCTCCGCCTTCAACGAGAACCGAGGAAATCCCCTGTGCGGCGAGATCGTCCATGAGTTCGGGCAGAGCGATGCGGCAATCATATGCTTCGGTCGCGAGAATCCGGCAACCGGCTGCCTGCAACTCGTAGCGTCGCTCCGGCAACGCTTCTTCACCGCAGGCGATCCACAAGGGCTGGGCATCAGCGGTCTGTACAAGTTTCGAGGAAAGCGGCAAACGCAATCCGCTATCGAGCACCACCCGAACAGGCGAACGCTGTTCCACCCCCGGCAGGCGGCAGTTCAACACCGGATCGTCGGCCAGTGCGGTTTCGATGCCAATCAGGATAATATCGGTCTGGGCCCGCAGGATATGCGACTGGGCGCGCGCAATCGGTCCCGTTATCGAGATCTGCCCTTCGCCCCGGCGTCCGATCATGCCATCGGCGGAAAGTGCAAGTTTCAGAATCACTTCCGGGCGCTTCTTCGCAGATCGATTCAGATAACCTGCAAGATCATCGGCAGCCTGTTCGGCGAGAATGCCCGGCACAACCTCAATACCTGCCTCGCGCAGTATGGCAAACCCTTTTCCGCTGACCCGGTCGTCCGGATCCGTCGCGGCAACCACGACACGCGCTACCCCTGCCTGCACCAGCGCTTCCGCACAAGGCGGCGTGCGTCCGTGATGCGCGCATGGCTCCAGCGTCACATAGGCCGTTGCACCACGTGCCGCTTCTCCCGCGTCGGCCAGTGCTTGCGGCTCGGCGTGGGGCCTGCCGCCCAATGCAGTCACGCCACGTCCGACGATGACGCCATCCTTGACGAGGATCGTACCAACAGAGGGATTGGTGGCGGTTAGCCCCTTATGATGACGAGCATAGCGGATCGCCGCTTCCATGAAGCGGACGTCATCCGCAGTTGCGTTCGAAGGCGGAAACTTGCTGCCACTCATGCCTAGGAGTCCAGATCGTCCTCGGTTTCAGCGACCGTCAGTTCGTCGATGACATTGTGGAAATCAACGGCCTTGCTGAAATTGCGATAGACCGATGCAAAGCGGATATAAGCAATGTCGTCAATGCCTTTCAGCGCATCCATGGCCAGCCGCCCGATTTCGTCGGACGTCACCTCCGCCTCGCCCGAACTTTCAAGCTGGCGGACAATGCCGGAAATGGCGCGCTCAACCCGGTCATTATCGACGTCGCGCTTGCGCAGCGCCACTTCGATGGATCGTGTGAGCTTGTCGCGATCGAAAGGAACCCGACGCCCGCTTTTCTTCACGACCATCAGGTCACGCAACTGTACGCGCTCAAAGGTCGTGAAACGGCCTCCACACACCGAGCAGACACGACGCCGGCGAATGACGGCACCATCTTCCGCCGGACGGGAATCCTTCACTTGCGTATCTTCAGACTGGCAATAGGGACAACGCATGGAACACTTTCGATTTCAATATCGGCAATTTCAATATCGGCAAGTTCGCACTGGCGACGAATGGCTCCTATGTGGGGATACCCCCATCCAAAACTCAAGAGCTTTGCCATCGACGGCCGATTCCCGGTCATCATAGCTCATAAGCGGCAAGCTACCTACCGGATGCGACAATGAAAAAGCCCCGCTCAACAGAGTTGAACGGGGCTTCATCTCAATCATGGAGACGGGCTTAACCCTGATAGCCATACATCGGGAAACGGTCGGTCAGGGCGATAACCTTTTCCTTCACGGCCTGTTCGACAGCGGCATTGCCTTCGTCGGAGTTGGCAACCTTGAGACCATCGAGAACTTCGGCAATCAGCGAACCGATTTCCTTGAATTCAGCAGCACCAAAGCCGCGGGTCGTGCCTGCTGGCGTGCCAAGACGGACGCCGGAGGTGACAAACGGCTTTTCAGGGTCGAACGGAATGCCATTCTTGTTGCAGGTGATGTTGGCGCGGCCAAGAGCAGCTTCTGCACGCTTGCCGGTTGCGTTCTTCGGACGCAGATCGACCAGCATCAGGTGATTGTCGGTGCCGCCCGAAACGATGTCCAGGCCATTCGACTTCAGCTCTTCGGCCAGAGCGCGCGCATTGTCGACGACGTTCTTGGCATAAAGCTTGAACTCCGGCTTCAGCGCTTCGGCGAAGGCAACGGCCTTACCGGCGATGACGTGCATCAGCGGACCGCCCTGAAGACCCGGGAACACAGCCGAATTAATCTTCTTGGCAATGTCGGCGTCGTTGGTCAGAATCATGCCGCCGCGTGGACCGCGAAGCGACTTATGCGTCGTCGTGGTGCAGACATGCGCGTGCGGAACCGGCGAAGGATGAACACCACCGGCAACGAGACCGGCAATATGCGCCATATCGACCATGAGATAGGCCCCGACTTCATCGGCGATCTCACGGAAACGCTTCCAGTCCCAGACGCGCGAGTAAGCGGTACCGCCTGCGAGGATGAGCTTCGGCTTGTTTTCACGTGCCAGACGGGCCACTTCGTCCATGTCGAGCAGATGGTCGTCCTGGCGAACGCCATAGGACACGACATTGAACCACTTGCCGGACATGTTGACCGGCGAGCCGTGGGTAAGGTGACCGCCCGAATTGAGGTCGAGGCCCATGAACGTGTCGCCCGGCTGAAGAAGCGCAAGGAACACGGCCTGGTTCATCTGGCTGCCGGAGTTCGGCTGAACGTTGGCGAATTCGGCGCCAAAGAGCTTCTTGGCGCGTTCGATGGCCAGTTCTTCCACGACGTCGACATACTGGCAGCCGCCATAATAGCGCTTGCCCGGATAGCCTTCGGCATATTTGTTGGTGAGGATGGAACCCTGCGCTTCGAGAACAGCGCGCGAAACGATGTTTTCAGAGGCAATCAGCTCGATTTCATGACGCTGGCGACCGAGTTCGTTGCGAATTGCACCGAAAATCTCGGAATCGATGTCCTCGAGGCTTGCATTGAAGAAAACGTCGGACGACGCATTCTTGGCGGCGGCGTTGGCTTGAGACATGTTTCACACCCTCCGGGTTAGCCGGTAAAAGCTATATGGATGAGGCGCATTATCACACTTGGACGCACAAGGCCAATGGCCGCAAAGCGAAAAGCTTATTCCAAAATGCGGCAAACCGATTTGATAATTCAGCGGAGACGAAAAAGCCGTCCGAAACGGGCCCGGACGGCTTCGAAAACTCAAACTCAAGATAAGAATCAGGTGTCGGTGCCGAGTGCGAGTTCGGTCGCACCATCCATCTTGTAGATGTCATCGCGGAACTGCACTACACCGTCGCCAGTGGACCAGGCGGAAATGTAGACAAAGTGCAGCGGAACCGGATCAGCAAGCTGGATCGGGGTGTTCGTGCCGGACTTGATCGTGCTTTCGATGTTCTGACGGTCCCAGCCTGCGGTGTTCTTCAGCAGCCACACATCGAGGTCGCGCACGTTCTGGACGCGAACGCAGCCCGACGAGTCGAAACGCATGAGCTTGTTGAAATAGCTCTTCTGCGGCGTGTCGTGCATGTAAACGGCGTACTGGTTGTGGAAGTTGATCTTGGTCGAGGACATGGCGTTGATCTTGCCGGGGTCCTGACGAAACATCAGCTTCACCGCATCGTCCGTATTCCAGTCGATGCTTTCCGGCGCCACTTCCTGACCGGACTGGTCGTAGAGACGAATCTTGTTCTTCGCCAGATATTGCGGGTCTTTCCGCATCAGCGGAATGATGTCCTTCTGGATGATCGACTTCGGCGCGGTCCAGTAAGGATTGAGAATGACTTCGTGAATCTTCGAATTGAGGATCGGCGTCTGACGATCAATCTTGCCGACAACCGCCGTGTGGCGCTGCACGACGCTGCCGCTTTCAACTGCCTCGATGCGAGCGGCCGGGATGTTGACCATGACGAAACGCTGTTCCTGCATACCCTGATTGGCCAGAGGCGAAAGGCGTTGCAGATTGGTCTGGAGCTGTCCGAGACGTGTATTGGCGTCCACATTCATGGCAGCATAAGTAAACTGCCCCATGACGCCATCGGCAGGCAGGCCATGACGGGACTGGAAGCGCTTTACGGCAGCATCGACATAGGTGTCGAAAGAGCTGGAAAGCCCCGCTTCCTGCGGCAGGTCGCCGGAGATCATGAGACGCTTGCGCAGTGCCTGCACAGACTGGTCGGTGGCGCCGATCTGGAGCTTTGCATTGCCCGGAACGCTCGGCCAGCCGCCGCGACCGGCAATGTCGGTATATTGCGCGATAGCAGTCTGGAGATAGCCGACCGTCTGCGAGCTCAAAACCGGCTGGTTGGTCGCAACTCGCTGGCCACCCGTCGCACGGGCGTCGAACTGGTCAGCCCAGTTGCCGCGGCGCGACGATCCGATAACGTCGGTCAAAGCTTGTTGAGCGTAAGCCGAGGAAACCATGGCGGAGGCTGCCACGGAAAGGCCGGCGGTTGCCGCGCCGCGCAGGAAACTGCGGCGATCTACTCTGAAAGCATCGGCTGGTCTGTCGGTCTTGGTCATTTTGCTTAGTCCCAAAAGGCTAACCGCTCGCGCGGGATCTTCCCAGAGAATATCAGCAATAGGTCAACAAGGCGATATCCGGATTGCAAGCAATGCAAAGCTGCTCGCTTATCCGAAATTCGATTTCGAGCCCATTCCTGACTGAAGGTGGCACAATATTGCCCGTGCCGTTTTAAAACGTTTATGTCGTTTTTTATGGCTTAATCATGTCGCATGGCCGGAATTTCAAGCCATGCGCCTTACGATTGGCAGCTTCACAGTACCTTATTCTTCTCAATGACAGCCTGTTGTGACAGTTCTGCAACTACTTAGAGCCGATAAGCGATGCTGTCGTTCCAGAAGCGGTCGAGACGCTGCAGCGACTTGTTCATCGCCGTGAATTCTTCGACCTGAATACCGCCAACCTGTTCGATCGAGGAGATATGACGTTCGTAGAGCGAAGCCACCTGGTCGGCAATAGCATTGCCCTTGTCTGTCAGGCTGACGCGCACCGAACGACGGTCAACGCGCGAGCGCTGATGATGGATGAAGCCCATTTCAACCAGCTTCTTCAGGTTGTACGAAACGTTCGAGCCGAGATAGTAACCGCGCGAGCGCAGTTCACCGGCGGTCAGTTCGGAATTGCCGATATTGAAGAGCAGAAGCGCCTGCGTCGCATTGATGTCGCTCTGGCCATTGCGGTCGAACTCATCCTTGACGACGTCGAGCAGGCGGCGATGCAGGCGCTCAACCAGCTGGAGAGCTTCCAGATAAAGCGAACGAAGTGCAGTTTCCGGTGTCGTGAGCGGAGCGGATATGTCCGTCTTGCGCTGTGCGTTGATCATTTCTTTTGCCTCTCTGTCGGAGCTGCATTTCATGAAACCATGATGCAGCTCTCTGTCCTGTTTTATGCGGTGTATTGTTCTCACCGTGTCTTGAGAGGAATTTAGGGGAGATGCATAAAATTCGACTTAAAAGTCAGCCTTAACAGTAACTTACCGGAGAGATTGCGCATTCAGGCTTAATGTTTGCTTACTCCAAGCCATTTGCGGGACCGCGCCCGGATACATTGTTACAGCGCCAGAATGCCGGTTTTCCGGCCGTTAGAAAGGCCTGCCACATTAAACTTTCGTCATTTGAGAAGTGTCTGGATAGCGGCTAAATACGAGCCATCTACAATCCATTGGAGGGACCATGGCGCTTCGTCTTGCACATTATTTCGTGGTCGGCGGGCTGATAAGCTTTACCGGCTTTACGAGTTTCGCTCACGCGGAACCGGTTACCGCAGCTCCACAGATGACCATGTATAAAGACCCTTACTGCGGCTGCTGCGAGGGCTGGGCTGAACATATGAAAGCCGCTGGCTTCAATGTCACAGTGAAGGTCGAGGAAGCGATGGATACCGTAAAGGCAAAGTATGGCGTCGGTGCCAATCTTGCCTCATGCCACACGGCAGTCGTCGATGGATATGTCATCGAGGGGCATGTTCCAGCCGGTGCGGTCAAGCGGTTGCTGGCTGAACGTCCGCAGGCCACGGGACTGACGGCACCCGGTATGCCGATGGGATCACCCGGCATGGAAATGCCGGGCAGCCAAGCCGATACCTATGATGTTCTGCTTTTCAAAGGCCAGATGACGAAGCCATTTGCCCGCTATGAAGGGACACAGGCGCTATAAAGCTAAATCGGCAGGTTCGCACGGGCCTGCCGCCTCTTCTCGAAGAAGAGCAGAATGCGAAAAGCGATGAAAATGACGATACAGGCCGCGTTGAAACCCACGGTCAGCGGCTTGTATTCGAAATGTCGCGAAAAAACGGAATAAATGGCAATTTCGCCGAGCGCTGCCACAAACCAAAGCACAGGTCCCCACGGTGCGCGCATCCACAGCCCCGTCGCGGCAACGGGCATCAGCACCGCCAGAGCCACAACCGCTGTCTGCCACGGCCATGGCATGAGATCGAAACGCCAAAGAAGCCCCGGGTGAATCCCGATCAGCCTGATCCAGTAGAAAACGCCGCTGGCCAGCGCCACAAGAGCGAGTATCCGAACGAACCATGTGAAGGCCCATTCGGTTCCACTCGGCTGGGTATGCTGGCGCAGCTCGTTCATATGCATCAAAAGGTCAGTTCCTTGTCACCCAGATTTGCAAAATAGACATTGACCTGTTCAGGCTTCACTTCATCGAGTGTTGCCGGTTTCCACGCGGGCGCACCGTCCTTGTCTATAAGCAATGCGCGAACGCCCTCATAGAAATCGTGCGCTTCCAGCATGCGGTTGGCAATGCGGTATTCCATGCGCATGCAATCATCGAGATTAAGCGGGCGACCATCTGCAATCTGGCGGAAAGTCACCGCGACACTCGTTGGTGAACGGGTGGCGATCACCTTCACGATGTCCATCGCAGCCTTGCTGCCCGCTTGGGCTTCTTTTTCCAGGGCGGCCATGCAATCGCCAAGCGTCGCACCTGAAAAGCATTCCGCGATGATCTGGCGCGTTTCGATAGAGGTTTCAAAATCGGGATACTGGCTGCGCGTCAGTGCCGCATCGATGTCGGCGGTTGCGATGATGTCTTCGCGCAAATCATGCAGATCGCTTGCAGCTACGGCGTGTGTTGCAATCCCGCTTTGCAGGCAGTCGCCCCAGCGAATGCGGTTGCCGGTCAGCGCCAGATAATATCCGAAATTGTCATGCAGATGCGGCAGGAAAGCACTGCCGCCGACATCCGGGAAGAAGCCGATGCCGGTTTCCGGCATGGCAAACATGGTGTTTTCCGTCACGATGCGATGCGAACCGTGAACGGAAATGCCCGCACCGCCGCCCATGATAATCCCGTTAATGAGCGAGATATAGGGCTTTGGGAAACGGCCAATACGCGCATTGAGCCGATATTCGTCGCGGAAGAATTCGTAGGCAGGCGTTCCGGACTGACCGGCCTTGTAGGCGGCAACGACATCGCCGCCCGCACAGAATGCACGCCCCTCGCCTTCCAGAATCACGCAGGCCACTTCAGGATCGTCTTCCCAAGCCTGCAAGGCGCGGTCGAGCGCCAGAATCATTTTATGCGTGAGCGCATTGAGAGCTTCGGTTCGCGTAAGCTTCACAAGCCCCGCTTTTCCCTTGCGTTCAAAGCTGATTTCGCTGCCACCGCCGAAGTCAATCTGCATATCCTGTCTCCCGTTCCATCAAATGGGTAGAAAGTGAGACGCCCCGCGTCAATCCTGCACAGGTCAATGTTCTTGGTTTCATCACTTTTCCCATGATAAACGGTGCGCATCCGATGCTAGTGGATTGAATTTTACGTTTGATACCCGTCCGATATTAATCCCGTTTCAAACGTCAAATTCGAAATATCCATTAGATGGATAAAGTTACTAGTGGTCCTTTTGATCCCGACATTTGCTCAGCGCTCATATCCGAGGGATGCAAATGTCGAAATCAGGCCACTAGTCTTGAGATTTCATATTCCAAGACATCAATTCTCGGGAATAGCTTCATGACCGACCGCCAGTCCAAATATCTGCCCGCCAATATCAGCCAGCATGTCGATGACGTTACCGGCAGCAGGCGCCTGCGCCGCATGCGCAAGGCCGACTGGTCGCGCAGGCTGGTACAGGAAACCCGGCTGACGGTCGATGACCTCATCCTGCCGTTCTTCCTGACCTACGGAACCGGCGTGGCGGAGCCTGTGGAAGCAATGCCCGGCGTTGAACGTCTTTCGGTCGATATGGCCGTTCGCATGGCGGAAAAGGCCGCCAAGCTTGGCATTCCTGCCATCGCCCCCTTCCCCCGCGAAAAGCTGGACGTGAAGACCGAGGACGGTGCCTTCGTCGCCAGCCCGGACAATCTGATCAATCGCGCCGTGCGCGCCATCAAGAAGGAAGTGCCGGAAATTGGTATCATCACCGATGCGGCACTCGATCCCTTCACCACGCATGGCCATGACGGCATCCTGCGGAACGGCGAGATCGTCAACGACGAATCGGTTGCCATGGTGGTTCGCGGTGCTCTTTCGCAGGCTGAAGCCGGTGCGGATATCATCGCGCCTTCCGATATGATGGACGGTCGCGTCGGGGCTGTGCGCCAGGCGCTGGACGAACATGGGTTCTGTCACCTGCCGATCATGTCCTATGCCACCAAATTCGCCTCGGCCTTCTATGGCCCTTATCGCGATGCCATCGGCACGCAGGGACTGCTCAAAGGCGACAAGAAAACCTATTATCTTGATCCGGCCAATCCGGAGGAAGCCGTGCGCGAGGCCGAGCAGGATGTTGCCGAAGGTGCGGATATGTTGATGGTCAAGCCAGGCCTGCCCTATCTCGACATCATCCATCGCCTGAAAAGCGAGTTCCGCCTGCCCACCTATGCCTATCAGGTGTCGGGCGAGTACGCGATGATCAAGGCTGCTGGCATCAATGGCTGGATCGACGAAGAAAAAGTGATGATGGAAAGCCTTCTGGCGTTCAAGCGTGCCGGTTGTGACGGAATTCTTACTTACTTCGCAATCGAAGTGGCTGAAAAGCTTAAACAGCAAGACTAAACGGCGGGTCCTTTCGGCGGGAAATCTTCAAATTTCCTTGAAACCGCCGGTTTTGGTTCCCATGTTGATGGCTGTTCCGCTGAGGTAGCGGGACAGCGCCGGTTGTCACACTACCCCGGACGCTTCCTTGGAAACGACTGGAAGGAAAAATGTCCGACCATATTCTGCACGGCGAAGTCATGGGACCGCGTTATGAAAGCCGCGCATTCTTTGAAGGCGTGCGCACGCGCCGCATTATGGCTTTTCTTATCGATTACCTGATTGTCTTTCTGCTCTGCATTCCGGCAGCAATCGTTATTGCAATCCTCGGCATCATTACGCTGAGCCTCGGCTGGATGCTCTACGGCATCATGTTTCCCATGGTCGCGCTATTTTATGTAGCCCGCACTCTGGGCGGACCGCAGCAGGCCACCAAGGGCATGCAGATGATGAACATCAAGCTCGTCCGGCTCGAAGGCGGCACGGTCGATCCGATGCTCGCTATCGTTCACACGGTCCTGTTCTGGGGTCTCAATGTGGTGCTGACGCCGCTGATCCTGCTCGCTTCGCTGGTTCTCGACCGCAAGCGCACGGTGCACGATCTTCTGCTTGGCACGGCTGTCATTCGTTCAGATCGATAAGCCTATAGAGTTGGCCTATAGAGTTGGATCTACGCATCTGTTTTCCGAAAATCGATTCCGAATTTCGGGTTGATGCTTCAGATCAAAAAAATTCAGAGCCGGCTGCGCAAAATGCCTATTGACGTTTTGTGCCGTCGGCTCAATCCTTAAAGACGGTATCGTGATGGTTTTGCCAGAGCATTTCCAGCAAAAGTGCGAAGCGGTTTTGCGTAGGAAAATGCGTCAAAGCGAGTAAATTAAGCCATTTCGTGGATATTGAATGACCCATCAACCGCAACAGTCTCCGCAGTTCTTTCTGACAGCTCCGTCGCCCTGCCCTTATCTCGAGGGTCAGATGGAGCGAAAAGTCTTTACGCATCTGGTCGGCGACAAAGCGAACGAGATCAACGATCTTCTGACCCAAGGCGGTTTCCGCCGTTCCCAGAACATTGCCTATCGTCCGGCCTGCGAATTGTGCAGGGCATGCATATCCGTTCGCATCCTGGCCGGAGAGTTCAAGATGACGCGCAACATGCGCCGCGTCTGGACACAGAATAATGACCTGATAGGACGTGTGCACAAGGCACAGCCCAGCACCGAACAATATGCGCTTTTCCGCGATTATCTCGATGCGCGCCACCGTTCCGGCGGCATGTCGGACATGACGGTCCTCGACTATGCAATGATGATCGAGGATACGCATGTGAATACGCAGATCATCGAATATCGCAAGCGCGGCCCGGAAAGCTTCATCAGTGCCAAGGGCGACGGTGAGCTGATCGCTGTAGCACTCACCGATGTGATGGCCGATGGCCTGTCGATGGTCTATTCGTTCTTCTCACCGCATATGCATGACCGGTCGCTTGGAACCTACATGATCCTCGATCATATCCAGCGCGCACATGCCGCCGGTCTGCCGCATGTCTATCTCGGCTATTGGGTCGAGGGATCGCGCAAGATGCAGTACAAAATCCGCTTCACTCCGCAGGAGCATCTGGGCCCCCGCGGCTGGCAGCGGTTTGAGGGTTAGACACGAAAAAGGCGGCAAAAGCCGCCTTTCCTTGTATACGCAAGCCAATCTAGAATTTACCCGAACGCGGAAAGCCCTTCGGCACCAGACGACCCGCAGAGGCGCGCGCGCCGATCCACTCGACAAGCTCTTCCTTGTTGCGATTGAAGGTGCGCTCTGCGGAATCCTGCCAGGAAAGCCCTTCAGCAATTGCAAAAGTGCGTACGTCGGATACACCGCCATCCTTGTACTTCTGCAGGCGTACGCCCTTGCCGCGTGTCATTTCTGGAATCTCGGAAAGCGGGAAGACCACCATCTTGCGATTCTCGCCCACGACAGCAATGTGATCGCCGGAGACGCGCTGGCAAAGCTTTGCCTCGTCCGGCGTCTTGACGTTCATCACCTGCTTACCCTTGCGGGTGTTGGCGACCGCCTCATTCTCGGGAACAATGAAACCGTTACCTTCATGGCTGACGAGCAGCAGTTTCGCGGATAGATCATGCACGAAGGCGGTCAGAATATCCTGATCGTTTTCCATATCGACGAGAATGCGGATCGGCTCGCCATGGCCACGACCACCCGGAAGCGTGTTCGCGCCGATGGTGAAGAACTTGCCGCCCGTCGTGAAGAACAGAAGCTTGTCGGTCGTCTCGGCATGGAAAGCGAGCTTGAGCTTGTCGCCTTCCTTGAAGGCAAGCGTGGAGAAGTCGGCCAGATGCCCCTTCATCGCGCGCAGCCAGCCCTTTTCCGACACAACAATCGTGACCGGCTCACGCTCGATCATCGCCTGATGAATATCTTCCAGATCATGGGTTGGCGCATCAGCAAAGGTCGTACGACGTGCGCCGAGCTTGGTCTTCGGACCAAACTTTTCGCGCACCGACTTGATTTCGGCACTGATCTTCTTCCATTGGCGCGTGCCGGAAGCGAGCAGACCTTCGAGGTCTGTCTTCTCGACGGTAAGGTCATCGAACTCCTTGCGGATTTCGAATTCCTCAAGTTTGCGCAACGAACGCAGGCGCATATTGAGGATCGACTCGGCCTGAACATCGGTCAGCTCGAAGGTCCGCATCAGGTCCTGTTTCGGCTCATCTTCCTCACGGATGATGCGGATCACCTCATCCAGATTGAGATAAGCGATCAGGAAGCCGCCAAGGATTTCCAGGCGTCTTTCGATTTCCGCCAGACGGAATTGGGAACGGCGGACAAGCACTTCCTTGCGATGGTCGAGCCACTCGCGCAGAACGCTGCCCAGCGACAGGACATTCGGCACCTTGCCATGCGACAGCACGTTCATGTTCAGCGAAACGCGGCTTTCCAGCTCGGTCAGCTTGAAAAGCGATTCCATCAGCAGTTCAGGATCGACCGTCCGGTTCTTCGGCTCCAGAACGATGCGAATGTCTTCCGCTGACTCGTCGCGGATGTCGTCGAGCAATGGCAGCTTCTTTGCCAGCAGCAGCTCGGCGATCTTTTCGATCAGGCGCGATTTCTGCACCTGATAGGGAATTTCGGTGACGACGATCACCCAGGTGCCGCGATTGCCCTCTTCCTTCTCCCAGCGGGCACGAACGCGAAATGCGCCACGGCCCGTGCGATAGGCATCAAGAATATTATTGTGTGCTTCGACAAGGATGCCTCCCGTCGGGAAATCCGGGCCACGTACCTTGCACTTCAGAAGAGCAGTCGGATCAGTCTCGGCTTCGCGCTTCAGTTCTTCCCACTGTTCCGGCGAGGTAACAAGTTCCTCCACCGGTGCGTCGGGATGATTGATGAGATAAAGCGCCGACGAGCAAAGCTCCGCCACATTATGCGGCGGAATATTGGTCGCCATGCCGACCGCGATGCCTGCCGAACCGTTTGCAAGCAGGTTCGGGAAAGCGCCCGGAAGAACGATCGGCTCCTCGTCCTCTTCATTATAAGTCGGACGGAAATCGATGGCGTTTTCGTTGATGCCTTCCAGCAGCAGCGTCGCCACTTCCGTCATGCGTGCTTCTGTGTAGCGCATGGCGGCAGCGTTATCGCCGTCGATATTGCCGAAGTTGCCCTGCCCGTCCACGAGTGGATAACGCACCGCGAAATCCTGTGCCAGACGCACCAGCGCATCGTAGATCGACGCATCGCCGTGCGGATGGAACTTACCCATCACGTCGCCGACGATACGAGCGCACTTTGCATAGGCCTGATCGGGATTGAGACGCAGCAGACGCATGGCGTGCATGATACGGCGGTGCACCGGCTTCAGGCCGTCGCGCACGTCCGGCAGCGCACGATGCATGATCGTCGACAGCGCATAAGCGAGGTAACGTTCCTCAAGAGCCGATTTGAGATCGACCCGCTCGATGTGTTCTTCGCCGTCATCCGGCGGAATCAGACTTTTTCCCATGTCTCTCAGTACCAACTGCGCGATTCGCCAGCAAGGGTACAGGAGAACCAATCCAGTACATTCGTGTGCAATAGTCGCAATCCTGCCGCCATTTGTGTCCTATAGAGCTATCAGGGGTGAATTTCCCCGGCTGCAATCGCAGGCTGAGGAAATCATGTTGTTATTGCGTGTGATTTCCGCCTATGAATGCCGCGCTACATTAAAGATCAGGCAGGAGCTTCGAATGCAGGTTTTCGTCAACATCAAGCCAGCCGCACGTATTTTGGCTACCGGAACAGCGCTTTCGCTGATTTTCGGCAGCGCGGCCTTGGCGGCAGACGCTAATGCAGTCGCTGAGCGCATCAAGACGCTCTACGCAAAACAGGGCGGCGAACTGAGCTTCGCCAATGTTCAGGCGAATGGCTCCGACATCGTGCTTCAGGGCACGAAGATCAAGCTACCGACAGTCGGTGAAAAGGAAACCGCCCTAGGCGATGTAACGCTCCAGAACGTTCAGGATACACCGGACGGCGGCTACAGCATCGAACTGGTCACCATGCCCGATCTTTCCCTCGCCAGTCAGGAAGACAAGAACGACAAGGCCGAGATCAAGGGCCTTTCTATACAGAACGTGCAGATTCCATCGGAAACGGCCAACGGGCCGCTCGACAGCATCGTCATGTATGACAAGCTGAAGATTGACGAAATCCAGTTCGGCACGCCCGGCACGGATGGTGCCACGGTGAAGGGTTTCGACCTGTCGCTCGACACTTCCAACAAGGCCGAGAAGATCGGCTATGTCTGGACCATTGCCAATATCGATGCGACGTTTGAAAAGGACGGCAAGAACCCACTTGCGCCGCTCGACATGAACACGTTCAACGGTTCGCTGAACTCCAAGGGCAGCTGGTCGCCATCTTCCGGTGACACTTCGCTGGACCAGCTTGAGCTTCAGGCAGCGGAACTCGGCAAGATCAACATCACCGGCAGCCTCGGCGGATATGATCTGGCTTTCCTCGAAGCCGTCCAGAAGACACAGGAAAATATGAGCAAGGCCGATGCAGACAAGGACGCTGCCGGTCTCGCAATTCTGGGTCTTGCAGAACAGCTGAACCTCAAGAATCTGTCGATCCGCTTCGACAATGAAACTCTGACCCAGAAGATTCTCGACTATTACGGCAAGCAGCAGGGCGCCGATGGCAAGCAGCTTGGCGAACAGATGAAGATGATGGTTCCGCTGATGGCAACACAGCTCAAGAATCCTGAGTTTGCCCAGCAGCTCAAGGCCGCATCCGACAAGTTCTTCGACGATCCGAAGTCGCTGACCATCAGCGCATCGCCGGATCAGCCGGTGACCTTCGCTTCGATCGTTGCCACGGCATCGCTGGATCCGACGAAGATCATCCAGCTTCTGAAAGTCAGCGTCGACGCAAACAACTAAAATGAAAAAGCCCGGTGAGTTTTCTCACCGGGCTTTTCTTCACCTAATAAAAAACCCGGCTCCAGGCCGGGTTTTTTATTCCATCGTGTGCTTTTAGCTTTTCTGTACCGGAGCCAGACGGATATGCAGATCGCGCAGCTGCGCGGGCGACACATCCGAAGGCGCGTTCATCAGAAGATCGAGCGCCTGCTGGTTCATCGGGAACAGCGAGATTTCGCGCAGGTTCTTCGCACCGACCAGAAGCATGATGACGCGATCGATACCGGCAGCCATGCCGCCATGCGGAGGCGCGCCGTACTGGAACGCACGATAGAGACCGCCGAAACGCTCTTCCACGTCCTGCTGGCTGAGACCAACCTTTTCAAATGCCATAACCATGACGTCCGGCAACTGATTACGGATCGAACCGGAAGCGATTTCAAAGCCGTTGCAGACGAGATCGTACTGGTAAGCCTTGATCGCAAGCGGGTCCTGGTTTTCCAGCGCGTCCATGCCACCCTGCGGCATGGAGAACGGATTGTGTGCGAAGTCGAGCTTCTTGTTGTCCTCGTCCCATTCGTAGAACGGGAAGTCGATGATCCAGGCCAGTTCGAAACGGTCGCGATCAACGAGATTCAGTTCTTCACCAGCGCGCGTGCGGGCATCGCCTGCGAACTTGTAGAACTTGGACGGCAGACCGGCAACGAAGAAGCAGGCATCGCCGTCTTCCAGACCCATCTGCGTGCGGATCGCTTCGGTGCGCTCTTCACCGATGTTCTTGGCAATCGGGCCTGCGCCTTCGAGCTTGTCGCCTTCCTTGCGCCAGAAGATATAGCCGAGACCCGGCTGGCCTTCGCTCTGCGCCCAGGAGTTCATGCGGTCGCAGAATGCTCTGGAGCCGCCGGTCTTGGCCGGAATGGCCCAGACTTCGACCTTTGGATCGTTGGCGATCATGTTTGCGAAGACCTTGAAGCCCGAACCGGCGAAATGATCGGTCACAGCCTGCATTTCAATCGGGTTGCGCAGATCAGGCTTGTCCGAACCATAGGTGCGGATCGCATCGTCATAGGCGATACGGCGGAAGGTCTGCGTGACCGGCTTGCCTTCGGCAAACTCTTCGAAGATGCCGCGCATGACAGGTTCCATCGTTTCCCAGACTTCTTCCTGGGTCACGAAGCTCATTTCGAGGTCGAGCTGGTAGAATTCGCCCGGCAGGCGGTCTGCACGCGGATCTTCGTCGCGGAAGCAAGGCGCGATCTGGAAGTAGCGGTCGAAACCGGCAACCATCAAAAGCTGCTTGTACTGCTGCGGCGCCTGCGGCAGCGCATAGAACTTGCCTTCGTGAATACGGCTCGGCACGAGGAAGTCGCGTGCACCTTCCGGCGACGAGGCCGTCAGGATCGGCGTGGTGAACTCATTGAAGCCGATTTCTGTCATGCGGCGACGCATCGCAGCAATGATCTTGGTGCGGCTCATGATGTTCTTGTGCAGCGTTTCACGGCGCAGATCGAGGAAACGGTACTTCAGGCGGATATCTTCCGGGTAGTCCGGCTCGCCGAATACAGGCAGCGGCAATTCCTTGGCAGCCGCCAGCACTTCGATTTCGGTTGCGAAGATTTCGACTTCGCCGGTCGGCAGATTCGTATTGACCGCATCGTCTGCGCGGGCCTTCACTTCACCATCGACACGGATAACCCATTCGCCACGAACGGTTTCAGCAACCTTGAAGGCGGGCGAATCGGGATCGGCCACGATCTGGGTAATGCCGTAATGATCGCGAAGATCGATGAAGAGAATGCCGCCATGGTCACGGACGCGGTGAACCCATCCGGAAAGGCGAACGTTCGAACCAACGTCCGTCTTGCGAAGGGCTGCGCAGGTATGGCTGCGGTAACGGTGCATGATTTCTGCCTTTTGGTAAGATAAGTCAGTGCAGGCAAAGCGCTGCAAATTCTGGCGGAAAAGCGCATTTTGACCGGGTTTTGTCAAGTCTGCACTCTCTACAAGGGTCGAGGTTCGGGCCACATGACGCAACGTATCGACAAAAAACACGATTTGCACTTGTTATGCTGCGGGTTTTGCGCATTCTTTCGCGACAAGCGGCCGCGCTTTCTCTAAAAGGTAGACATGCATCTCATCACGACGACAGAGGCCCTCGAAGAGGCCGTATCCGCCCTTGCCAAATCCGATTTCGTCACGGTCGATACAGAATTCATCCGTGAAACGACGTTCTGGCCGGAATTGTGCCTTATCCAGATGGCCTCTCCAGACCATACGGCGCTAGTGGACGCGCTTGCGCCGGGGCTCGACCTCGCGCCGTTCTTCCGCCTGATGGCGGACGAGAAGACCGTCAAGGTTTTCCATGCCGCGCGGCAGGATATCGAAATTGTCTTCCATCTCGGCGACCTCATCCCTTCACCTGTCTTTGACAGTCAGGTTGCGGCGATGGTTTGCGGGTTTGGCGATGCCATTTCCTATGACCAGCTTGTGCAGAAGGTCACCGGCAAGCACATCGACAAGTCTTCCCGGTTTACCGACTGGCGCCGTCGGCCGCTTTCGGACAAGCAACTCGACTATGCCCTGGCCGACGTTACCTATCTGCGTGACATCTACCTCTATCTGAAGGAAGAACTTCAGAAAGAAGGTCGCAGTGAGTGGGTGAATGAGGAAATGGCGGTGTTGACTTCCCGCGAAACCTACGACCTGCATCCGGACGATGCGTGGCGGCGGGTAAAGGCGCGCGTTCGCAAGCCGCTTGAACTTGCCATCGTGCAGGCTGTGGCCGCCTGGCGTGAACGCGAAGCACGCGAGCGCAATGTGCCGCGCGGACGCATCATCAAGGACGACACGATTGCCGAAATCGCGCAGCAGCAGCCGCGCGATGCCGAGGCGCTCGGTCGCCTGCGCTCGATCCCGAAAGGCTGGGAGCGCTCGGCGCAGGCCGCCGGTCTGGTGGCTGCAATCCAGTCCGCGCTTGAAATCCCCAAGGAAGATTTGCCGAAATTGCCGAAGCCGTCGCATTCGCCGGAAGGCAGCGCTGCTGCTGCAGATATCCTCAAAGTTCTGCTCAAGCTTGTGACGGAAGAGCACGGCGTCGCGGCAAAGATCGTCGCCAGTTCTGATGACATCGAAAAGATCGCCTCAGAAGGCGACAAGGCCAATGTACCTGCCCTGCATGGCTGGCGTCGCGAGGTTTTCGGTCAGAAAGCCCTCGATCTCATCGACGGCAAGATCGTCATCAAGTTCGAGAACCGACGGATCAGGGCAGTTGAGTTAGGGCAATAAGGCAATGGGGCAGTAAGGCAATATGTGAACGTTTGCCTTAAACATTCTGCCTTACTGCCCTACTCACTTACTGCCTTATTCCCGTGTCCCCTCAATCGCAGCGTCGCCTACCGCGAAATAGATGTTCTTTCCGGTCAGCTTGGAAAGCTGTTGCAAGCGTCCTTCGGGACGATCCGAAATCAGATCGGCCAGATCTCCCGGCACGACAAGCGCAATGCCGTTTTCCTCTTCACGCCAGACAAGGCGCGGGATGACGCCCGGCATCGAAGCCGACAGAAGGTAGACCACACGCAGCAAGGCTCCGAGCAACTTCGCCCTTTCACGCAGACGCGGCGTGGCGAGCTGCATGATTTCCGGTGCAATCTCGTCTTCGATCAGGCCCTCGTGGCGATAATAATTGGCAAGCGCCATGAAGGAACGCCCGGCATGGTCGATACCGCCGAACGAGCCGTGGGCGATGATGTTCAGCGCCTGTGATCCGCGATAATCTGGATGCGCGCGCCAGCTTATATCGGCCACTAGACAGGCGGCCTGCCTGTAGCGCGCTTCGTCCTCGGTTTCGTCAAAACCGAGCACCGGCAAGGACAATGTCGTCCATGTTGCCAGTTCGCGAGCATGACGCGGAGAGCGTGAGCGCAGAATGGACAGTTCGTCTGCCGAGGCCAGCAGAGGATCGAGCCGCTGTTCGTTCTTGGGCAAAAGCGAATAAAGATAGCCTTCGCGTACGCCGAGCGCCGAGAAAACGATCTTCGAAGGCTTCATCAGACGGATCGTCTCGAGCAGCACCGTAGCGCCATAGGCCAAAAGCTGGCGACGGTTTTTCGAAACCGCCTCGATGCCGCGCATCGTGTCCAGATTGCCCTTGGCAACACGCTTGAGGAAGCTTTGCGCTTCCACCGGGTTTATCTCATAGCCGTGCATGACATGCAGCGGATAGTTCTTCGCCGTCATATGCAGCTTGGCAAGGTTACGCCACGTACCGCCGACCGCATAGAACACTTGTCCCTGATGCGCTTTCAGAAGCGTCGCCTTTGCCAGCTCCGTACGCGCGATCTTGGTTGCCTCTGGCAGCCGTCCATCGGACATATCCTGCAAGCGCAGGCCACCGAGCGGCAAGGTGATCCCCTCGCCTACCTCGTGGTCATCCACCGCAATCAGTTCAAGGCTGCCGCCGCCAAGGTCACCGGTCACGCCCTTCGGTCGATAAAAGCCCGAAATGATGCCGAGCGCCGAATAATGGGCTTCTTCCTTGCCGGACAGCACTTCAATGTGCCGGCCGAGAATGGCTTCTGCCTGAGCAATGAAGTCCGGACCGTTTTTCGCTTCACGCGCAGCCGCAGTCGCCAGCGCGTGGATGGATACGGCGCCAGCCTGTTCAGCCAATGCGCGAAAACGCTTCAGCGCACGAAGCGCCGCCTCAACGGATTTCTCGTTGAGCTTGCCGGTTTTCGCGAGGCCTTTTCCGAGGCCGCAGAGAATCTTTTCGTTGAAAAGCACCGTCGGAGAACGGACGATGCCTTCATAAATGACGACACGGATCGAGTTCGAGCCAATGTCGATGACCGCAACGGGCTTGAGCCCCTTCAGACGGCCTTGTGCTAAAGCTGCGCTCATGCAGTCGTTTTTCTTTCCGCCTGCGCGCGCTTGCGATGCGCGATAAGACGGGGGGCCGAAGACTTCAGCGACTTTCCGCGACCCGACAGGCTAGGATTGGTCATGAAATATTCCTGCGCGTTGAAAGCTTCCTCTCCTGCTTCTTTTTCTATCCGGCGAGAGGTGCCGTCCGCAAGTAGCTGATAGCTCTGTTGGTTATCAATTATGTTGGCAAACATGATTTGCGACAGGATTTGCTGGTGCACTGTGGCATTTGTGATCGGAACGAGGGTCTCCACCCGGCGGTCGAGATTGCGTGGCATCATGTCGGCGGAACCGATATAGACGATTGCCTTGTCGGAAGGCAGGTCATTGCCGTTTCCGAAGCAGAAAATACGGCTATGCTCCAGAAAACGCCCGACAATCGACTTGGCGCGAATATTGTCGGAAAGCCCCGGAACACCTGGACGCAGGCAGCAGATACCGCGCACGACCAGATCAATCTGCACACCCGCCTGGCTCGCCATGTAAAGCGCGTCAATAATCTGTGGATCGACGAGCGAGTTCATCTTCATCCAGATCGCAGCCGGACGCCCCGCCTTCGCATGCGCGACCTCATCCTCGATGTGCTTGAGGATTCGGGCGCGGAGCGTAAAAGGTGAAATCGCGATCTTCATCTCTTCGGCAGGCTGGGCATAGCCCGTGATAAAATTGAAGATATGCGCCACGTCGCGTGCAATATCCGCATCCGACGTGAAGAACGACAGGTCGGTATAGATGCGCGCCGTGATCGGGTGATAGTTGCCCGTACCCAGATGCACATAGGAACGCAGCTTCTGGTCCTCACGGCGCACCACGAGCGACATTTTCGCGTGGGTTTTCAATTCGATGAAACCGAACACCACCTGAACGCCTGCGCGTTCCAGATCGCGTGCCCAACGAATATTCGCCTCCTCGTCGAAGCGTGCCTTCAGTTCGACAAGCGCCGTTACGGACTTTCCGGCTTCGGCGGCATCCACCAGCGCGCGCACGATCGGGCTGTCATTGGAGGTGCGATAAAGCGTCTGCTTGATCGCCAGCACATCCGGATCGGCTGCGGCTTGCCGCAGGAACTGCACAACCACGTCAAAGGATTCATAGGGGTGATGGACCACAATGTCCTTTTCGCGAATTGCTGCGAAGCAATCGCCGCCATGCTCGCGAATACGCTCCGGGAAACGCGGATTGTAAGAAACGAATTTCAGGTCTTCACGCGGGATCGAAACGATCTCCGAAATCATGTTGAGCGCCAGAAGCCCCTCATGCACGCTGATGCGGTTTTCCGAAACGCCAAGTTCCGTCGCCACGAAAACGCGCAGAGCTTCCGGCATTTCTCCATCAAACTCGATGCGGATCACCTGACCGCGGCGGCGGCGTTTCAGCGCCGTCTCGAAGAGACGAACGAGATCTTCCGCCTCTTCTTCCACTTCGATATCGCTGTCGCGGATGATGCGGAATGTACCGGCGCCGCGCACTTCATAACCGGGGAACAGCCGCCCGATGAACAGGCTCACCGCGTCCTCGATGGTGATGAAGCGGTAAACGTTGGCCTGATCTGTCGGCAACTGGATAAAGCGTTTCAGCGCAACAGGAATGCGCAACAGCGCCGTCATCGGATGATTATCAGCGCGGCGCGCAAGCTGCAGGGCGATGGAGAAGCCGAGATTCGGAATGAACGGGAATGGATGCGCCGGATCGATGGAGAGTGGCGTCAGGACCGGAAAAATCGTTTCGAGGAAGTGGTTTTCAAGCCATTCCTTCTCCGGCTTCGCAAGCGCCGATGGGCGAACGATCTCGATGCTTTCCTGTTCCAGTTCCTCGCGCAGTGTGCGCAGGCGCTGCTGCTGTTCTTCCTGCAGGCGCCCTACTTCGTCCAGAACGAAATCAAGCTGCTCCTGCGGCGTGCGTCCGTCGGCGCTGCGCATCGCCACACCGGCGCGCACCTGAGCGGCGAGACCGGCAATGCGGACCATGAAAAATTCATCGAGATTGGCGGCGGAAATAGACAGGAAGCGCAGGCGTTCGAGCAAGGGCTGGCGCATATTCGCGGCTTCTTCGAGAACGCGCCGGTTGAATTGCAGCCAGGAAAACTCGCGATTGACGAAGCGGTCGGCGCTTTGCATCAGCTCGCTGTTCAAAGCTTTGTGAACGTTAGGGCCTATGTCCATATCGGGAACCACGGTTGGGTTGGGGGCTAATCCGGCTGTCATCTCGTGTGTTCCGCCTTGGGATGCGCTGGGGGTTTCGCTCGCCATAACGCTGTTTTCGCTCATTTTTCCTGTCCCGACTTCCGCCGGAACATTCCGGCTCCATCTATTTCTTTTCCGCGCATCTGATTCCGAAAACCGCTTCGCACTTTTTGGGGTACGCTATCAGCCTATGGCTGCCATATGACAGTTTGATAGCAATTAGCTTGAAATGTCCTCAGAATTGATGAAAACGCTTCCGGAAACAAGACTTTCGCGGTACACGCATGCCAATGTTTACGCATGATCTCGTCCGGCATACGGTTCAGGAGCATGCTCATACCGCCCATCGACCAGAACCGGAGCATATTATGTCCGATCACATCATTCCTCACTTTCAGAACGACGCCGGCCATGCTGCCATCGAAATCGGTGTGAAGGAATTCATGTGCGTTGGTGCAAACCCGCCTTTCGATCATCCGCACGTGTTTCTGGACATGGGTGATGAAAGCGAAGTCGTTTGCCCTTATTGCTCGACCCTCTATCGTTACAACGCCAAGCTCCATGCTGACGAAACCGTTCCGGCTGGCTGCATTTACGAAGCACCCGCCGACAAAGCTGCCTAATCTGGGCAGCCTCACGGGGCTGAATGCCGGATGATCTCATCGACATGAGCAAAGGGCGCATATTGATTGCCGGGGCCGGAGTAGCTGGTCTGTCGGCAGCACTGGAGCTGGCAGCACGCGGCTGGAATGTTCGGCTTGTCGAAAAAGCCGGGACCCTTTCGGAAGTCGGCGCCGGCCTGCAACTTGCCCCCAATGCGATGCGCCATCTGGAACGGCTCGGCGTTGCAGACCGTCTTTCCACCCAAACCGTAACGCCAGAAGCGCTCTATCTCATGGACGGGCGTAAAGCGCGTCCGCTGATGGAAATGAAGCTTGGCGACAAGGCTCGTCAGCGCTGGCACCATCCCTATCTCGTTTGCCATCGCGCTGATCTGCAATCCGCTCTGCTCGATGCCTGCCGTGAAGAGCCCGGCATTGAGATCAGCCTCGGCGCTGAAATCACAAATCACCGTGTCGAAAACGGAACCGTTGCGGCCACCATCCGCCATGACAATTCCGAAGAAACTATCAACTCTGCCTATCTGATCGCCTGCGATGGCGTCTGGTCGGCAGAGCGCTCAAAGGCAGGTTTCGGCAAGGCACGGTTCAGCGGCCACATTGCCTGGCGCACAACACTTGCCGTCGGAACTCTCCCCGCATCGTTTTTATCCGCCATGAAAACGAGGAATGCCGTTTCAGCATGGCTCGGCAGGCAGGCGCATTTCATCGCCTATCCGGTCAAGGGCGGCAGCTTCTTTAATTTCGTCGCCATCACGACAGGCGAAAACCCCGGCGAAGTCTGGTCCAGAACCGGCGATCCGACACGTTTGCGCTCCATTTATGCGGATTGGAGCGCTCCGGTTCGTGATGTTCTGGCGGCGACCGATGCTTGGACCTATTGGCCGCTTTTCGAAATGGCAGACGCTCAATTCGTCGGGCCGGACCGGACGATTTTTCTCGGCGACGCATCGCACGCGGTCACACCTTTCGCCGCGCAAGGTGCCGCCATGGCAATCGAGGATGCGGCCGCCCTTGCCGAAGCGCTGGACAGTGACGGCCACGAAACAGGATTAAAGCGCTTCGATACCGCCCGCAAAGAGCGCATCGCGGCAGTTGCCAAACGCGGTCAGTTAAACAGGTTCGCCTATCACGCCACCGGCATTTTTGCGCTTGGCCGCAACACGCTCTTCGCCATGCGCAGCCCGGAAAGCTTCCTGAAAGATCTGGACTGGCTCTATGGCTATGATGCCATTGCGGCCGTACGGAATTAAGCTGCGTCGCGCGCTGCTTCGAGTGTAGCAACGTCGAGCTTGACCATCTTCATCACGGCATCGGCCACGCGCTGGCGCTGTTCGGCAGTGCCGTTTTGCAGGACATCCAGCAGCATCTGCGGCACCACTTGCCACGAGAAGCCATATTTGTCCGTCAGCCAGCCGCATTCCATCGGCGCACCGCCCTCCATCAGTTTTTCCCAGAACATATCCAGTTCCGCCTGATCCTTGCATTGGACGAAGAGCGAGACTGCCGGGGAAAACTTGAAGGCCGGCCCGCCGTTGAGACCGGATATTGCCTGCCCGTCGAGGGTAAAGTTCGCAACCACCACATCGGTGCCTTCAGGCTGGTGTGCATGCTCGAACCGGATGAAACCATCGACGGATGCCGGTCTTCCGCAGGCACGGAAAATCGAGACATAATGGTTCGCCGCTTCCTCTGCCTGCCTGTCAAACCAGAGACAGATTGTCAGACCTGACATTTTCTCCTCCCTGCCGCATCGGCCCGACAATCGAAACCGATCTTCGGGGCGATGCGTAGTTTTAAAGGGTTAGAAGAGTGGAGCGTTCTTTGTGCATCCGTAAGGACGCAGGGCGCTCCAAGTGTTTGTATTTTCTATTGTCTGGAATACTCTATCCCATGACCTTGCTGGCTTCTTCCATATCCATCCACATTATCTCCCAGACATGACCGTCAAGATCTTCGAAGCTGCGTCCATACATGAAACCATAATCCTGCTTCGGCCCCGGATCGGCCTTTCCGCCAGCATTCACCGCTTTCTCCACCGTCGTGTCGACTTCAGCCTTGCTTTCCGCAGAAAGGCAGATCAGCACCTCGCTCACCGTGTTGGCATCGGCGATCTTCTTCGGTGTGAACTGGCTGAACTTTTCGTGGTCGAGGATCATCGCGTGAATAGTATCCGAAAAGACCATGCAGGAAGCCGTTTCGTCCGAGAACATGGGATTCTTGGTGGCGCCGATGGCTTCATAGAAGCTGGTCGACTGTGCAACATTCTTCACTGGCAGGTTCACGAAAATCATTTTCGGCATGAGATTTCCTCTGTTGGCGGGCCAAGCGACCCGATCTTTATTTTACGATTATCTATCGCCTGCCCGGCTCCCCCGGCGATAAGATCGAGCCATGAGTCTCAGGCCCGATATGCAATCGATGCTTGAGTCTTCCTTGCGTAAAACAAGTCACGCAATTGGCATCGAAAGAACTCAAAGTTTGCTTGTGCATAATGGCATGTAAGTTATAATTAGCAACCATGAAGTTAGAAAAAATAACCAAACCAGAAAAGCCAGCCGCTAAACGCAGTTATGATGATGCCTGCGCTGCGGCTCATGCCCTTGATTTGATTGGGGAACGCTGGTCTCTTCTGGTCATGCGCGAATTGATGTTCGGCCCCAAACGTTTCAGCGATCTGCGGGCTGATCTGCCGGGCGTGAGCGCAAATGTCCTCACGCAGAGGCTTGAAGGGCTGGAAGAAGCTGGCATTCTTCGCAAGACGAAACTTCCGCCTCCGGCATCGGTGCAGGTCTATGAACTGACCGAATGGGGCTATGAGAGCGAATCTATCCTTCAGACGCTGGGCCGTTGGGCCGCACGTTCGCCAAAGCACGATCCTAACCTGCCGATTTCAACCGCTTCCTTTCTGCTTTCCCTCCGAACCATGATGGACCATGACAGGTCTCTCGGCATGCGCGCCGTGATCGGTCTTCGTCTGGACGGAGAAGATTTCACCGCCCAGCTGGAGGATGACGGAATTCATATAGAGCGCGGCACAGCACAGGAATACGATCTCCATTTCGAAAGCTCGCCGCGCATGCTTGCCGCAGCTATCTATGGCGGACAGCCCATTTCAGCCCTGGAAAGCGCCAATGTTCTCAAGGTCATAGGCGACCGTGCTCTGGCGGAAAAGTTCGTGACATTGTTCCCGCTTCCCGACAAGGCTCCACTGTCCGAGTAAAATATGCAACTTTTTAGTTGCGTATTTTTGCGGTCGTCTTATATTGGCAACCATTAAGTTGCCAATTACGGAGGATTCATATCATGACCATTGCAAGCAATACTGACCGCATCGTGAAGACCGTCGACATTCATGCAGGGATCGACCGCGTATGGCGCGCCCTTACCGATCATGAAGAGTTTGGAAGCTGGTTTCAGGTCAAGATCGACGGGCCATTCATCGTCGGCACCCGTTCGACTGGCCATATCACCTATCCCGGTTTCGAGCACGAGCCTTGGGAATCCTTCATCAAGGAAATGAAGGCACCGAGCTATTTTGCCTTCACTTGGCATCCCTATGCGGTGGACCACAACATTGATTATTCCAAGGAGCCGCCGACGCTGGTGGAATTCAGATTGGAAACGGTCGAGACCGGAACGCGGCTGACTGTGATCGAAAGCGGTTTCGACGCCCTGCCTGCTGAACGCCGCCCGCTGGCGTTGCGGATGAACGAAGGCGGCTGGGAGGAGCAAGTCGGCAACATCAAAAGACACGTCGAAAATGAACGATAGGCAAGCTGTGACCGGCACGGATATGTCTATGGTTTTCGCGGCGCTCGCCGATCCGACCCGGCTGGCGCTCATCGAAACCCTGAGTGATGGTGAAAGCCGCTCAATTGTGGCGCTGTCGCAAAATGGCAGCATTACCCGGCAGGCAGTCACCAAGCACCTGACAGTGCTGGAACAGGCAAAACTGGTCGAGCGGGAAAAGGTCGGACGGGAAAGCAGGTTTCGCCTGCATCCCGCACCACTGATCGACGCCCGTGCCTATCTCGCAACCGTTTCCAGCCAATGGGATGATGCTCTCCAGCGTCTGCGCCGGTTTGTCGAGGATTAGAGCATGTCGCGGAAAAGTGGGAACCGGTTTTCCGATGACGACATGCGTAAAAACAAACAGTTAGAGCGCGACGCGCTCTAACGCTGGTTGAAAAGCAACGAGGATGTACCCTTCACAAAGCCAAGCTTCTCGTAGAACGGCACAAGCCGTTCCGGGCAGTAGAGCTCAAAGCTTTTCACACGCTGCAGCTTTTCATGGCTGACAATGCGTTCCACGAGAGCTTGTCCCAGCCCCTGCCCCCGATGCTTCTCCGACACAATCACATCGAATATCAGCGCCTTAAAAGTGTAGTCGGTGAGAACGCGGGCGAAACCTGCAATCCCGCCTTTTGCATCGAGGCAGAAGAGAAGCAAATCGCAATGGGCCAGCATATGCGTGACCTCATCCAGCGTCCGCTCGCTCGTCCACCATTCTTTACTATAAAACTCATGAAATTCGCGATATTGCTCGGGTGCGAGTTTCTCCACCCATTGAAAATCAGTCACGAATTGCCTCTCCCGTTCGTTGAACTATCAGTCGCAAAGGCGTTTCAGAATGGCAATTCAGTTTGAGCAGACCTGTCCGATCTTTCGCATTTTCGACATTGAAAAGGCCCGCGAATTCTATCTCGGCTTTCTCGGATTCAACCTGGATTGGGAGCATCGCTTTGCCGAGGGAATGCCGCTTTATATGCAGGTTTCCCGCAGCGGGCTTGCCCTGCATCTTAGCGAACATCACGGCGACGGAAGCCCCGGCGCGAATATTTTCGTGCGCATGCAGGGTGTCGAGGAACTGCATAAGGAGATTAACGCGCGCGGCTACCGTTTCATGCGGCCGGGAATCGAGAATGAGCCGTGGGGCCGCGTGATGACGGTCATCGACCCTTTCGGCAATCGTATCCAGTTCTGCGAAGGTCCGCACGACGAATAAACAAAAACACCCGCTGGCGAACCGGCGGGTGTCTTGATTCTAGAGCATTTCCTGTTTTGATTGAATCATTGCAAATGCTCTATCTGTTTGTTTTTACGCATGTCTTTATCCCGAAACCGGTTCCCACTTTCGGGAGACATGCTCTAGCTCAAAAATCCGATCAGTGCAGGATCTGGCTCAGGAACAGCTTGGTGCGTTCATGCTGCGGATTGTCGAAGAACTGGTCCGGCGAGTTCTGTTCAACGATCTGGCCCTGATCCATGAAGATCACGCGATTGGCAACCTGACGGGCAAAGCCCATTTCGTGCGTCACGCAGATCATGGTCATGCCTTCGGCAGCAAGGCTCACCATCGTATCGAGCACTTCCTTGACCATTTCCGGATCGAGAGCCGATGTCGGTTCGTCGAACAGCATGACTTTCGGGTTCATGCACAATGCACGGGCAATCGCCACGCGCTGCTGCTGGCCACCTGAAAGCTGGCCCGGATATTTGTTGGCCTGTTCCGGAATCTTCACGCGGGCCAGATAATGCATGGCGATTTCTTCCGCCTGCTTCTTCGGCATCTTGCGAACCCAGATCGGGGCAAGCGTGCAGTTTTCCAGAATGGTCAGATGCGGGAAGAGGTTGAAGTGCTGGAATACCATGCCAACTTCACGACGCACTTCATCGATCTTCTTGAGGTCGCTGGTCAGTTCGATGTTGTCGACAACGATCTTGCCCTTCTGGTGTTCTTCCAGACGGTTGATGCAGCGGATCATGGTCGATTTGCCCGATCCAGACGGTCCCGCCACAACGATGCGCTCGCCGCGCATGACCTTCAGATTGATGTCCCGCAGGACGTGGAACTCACCATACCACTTATGCATATTGGTGATTTCTATGGCGACATCGGTTTTGGAAACCTGCATCTTCGAACGGTCGACTTCCACTCCGAGCTCGGATTGCGGGAGGGCGCTTTGTGCACTCATTTCCATTATTCCCTTTATTCTTATCGTTTATGACCCGTGTCGAGCCGTCGTTCCATGAATATAGAGTATCGCGACATTGCGAAACAGAAAATCCAGAAAACGAAGCCCGCAAAGATCAGACCGGTAGCAGGCGTCTGTGGAGAAGCCCAATTGGCATCGGAAAAATTCTGACGGACGATGCCCAGCAGGTCGAACATGCCGATGATGTAGACAAGGCTTGTATCCTTGAAGAGACCGATGAAGGTGTTGACGATACCCGGAATGACCAGCTTCAGCGCTTGCGGCAGGACGATCAGTCCCGTCTTCTGCCAGTAGCTGAGACCCAGCGCATCCGCGCCTTCATACTGCCCACGCGGGATAGCCTGAAGACCGCCGCGCACCACTTCTGCCATATAGGCCGATGCGAACAGCGCCACGCCGATGAGCGCACGCAGCAGCTTGTCGAAAGTCACGCCCGGCGGCAGGAACAAAGGCAGCATGACACTTGCCATGAACAACACCGTCACCAGCGGAACGCCGCGCACCATTTCGATGAAGATGATCGAGAAGGTCTTGATGACAGGCAGTTTTGAACGGCGTCCGAGCGCGAGCACGATACCAAGCGGCAGCGACACGGCGATGCCGACAAAGGACAGCACAAGCGTGACCAGAAGTCCGCCCCAGAGCGGGGTTTCCACGTAAGGAAGGCCGAACCAGCCGCCGACCAGCAGGAAGAAGGCGACAACCGGGAACACGAAGAAGAACAGGATCGCATTGAGAGCCTTCTTCGGGGCCTTCGGAATCAGCAGCGGCACAAGCAGGACGACGAAGATCAATGCCGTCAGATTGACACGCCAGCGTTCGGAAATCGGATAGCGGCCATAGATGAACTGCTCATATTTCGCGTTCACGAATGCCCAGCAGGCACCCGACCAGCCTTCCGGTTGCGTGCCGCCCTGCGCGACGGTCAGGCACGCCGTGCGATCCGCACCGGTCCAAACGGCCTTGAAGAACAGCCACTCGATGATCGGCGGAAGGAACCATGCCACGGCAAGCAAGCCGAGAATGGTCAGCGCCGCATCGACAGGCGTTGCGAACAGATTGACGCGCAGCCAGTGTGAAAAGCCCTGCACGGAGCGTGGCGGCGCTTCGCCATCCACCATATGCGTGCGGACATATTGGAGATTTGCGTTTTCCATTGTCATCTCTCCACCAGCGCCATCCTGGCGTTGAACCAGTTCATCAGGCTGGACACAATCAGGCTGATGCCCAGGTAGATCACCATCCAGATCGCCACGACTTCGACCGATTGACCGGTCTGGTTGAGGATCGTGCCGCCTACGGCGACAAGATCGGGATAGCCGATGGCAATGGCGAGCGACGAGTTCTTGATAAGGTTCAGATACTGGCTCGAGAGCGGCGGAATGATGATGCGCAGCGCCTGTGGCACGATGATGAGACGCATCGTCTGACCGGGACGCAAGCCCACTGCATAGGCCGCCTCGGTCTGCCCTTTGTTGACGCCCAGAACGCCAGCGCGAACCGTCTCAGCAATAAAGGACGCCGTGTAGAAGGAAAGCGCCAGAAACAGGGCCAGAAACTCCGGCTTGATCTGCGCGCCGCCGGTCAGATTGAAGGTTCCAAGCTTCGGCGAATCGAACGAAACCGGAAAACCGGTCGCGATCAGCGCCAGTATTGGCAAGCCGATAATCAGGGCGGCGGACACGCGTATCGTATGAAAGGACTTGCCGGTTGCCATCTGGCGGCGTCTTGCCCAGCGCGCAACGATGATAGATGCCACGATGCCGACGAGAAGCGCCACAGGCAGAAGCCACGCCCCCTCGCCCCAGACAGGAGCGGGCATGAAGAAGCCGCGATTGTTGAGGTAGGTGCCGAGCGGAAGTGCAAAACTTTCACGTGCCTGCGGCAGGACCGACAGAACACCGAAATACCAGAAGAAGATGACGAGCAGCGGCGGAATATTGCGGAAGACTTCCACATAAACCGTGCAGATCTTGCGGATCAGCCAGTTGCGCGAAAGGCGCCCGATACCAACCAGAAACCCGATGATCGATGCCGTAATGACACCGAGCAAGGCCACATAAAGCGTATTCACGAGGCCGACCAGAAAAGCCCGGCCATAGTTCGAATCGCTGTTGTACTGAATGAGGGTCTGGCTGATATCAAAGCCGGCGCGCCCATTGAGAAAACCGAAGCCGGACGCAATGTTTGCGCGCTGCAGATTGGTGATCGTGTTGCCAACGATCCAGTAGATTGCGCCAATGACCGCGCCAAAGACAATGACCTGATAGAAGATGCCGCGAATCCGCGGATCGTACAGGAGCGAAGTTCCGCCGCTGTCCTGGCGACGTTCAGTTGCAGAATAGGAAGCCATATGTTTCCTGTGCCTCTCGGCTGGCTGCATCGACGTCGAGCAGGAAAAGCTGCCATATCTGCGGAGCAATTCCTGAAATCAAGGCATCGAATGCCGAACCGTTCGGTCTTGCCATCCCCTGTTCAGGCTCATCTCGAGCTTGCGGGCCTGCAAGACGCGGTTGAATTCCAAAATGCAGCTTGTCAGCATTCAAATGCGCGCATGACGCACGGCCAATAGCAAACGGACAAACTGCCGAGCCGACAAATCCGGCGGGCGCTGCTGCACCCGCCGATAATCAGTCTGGAGAGTAAGGTCCGTTAGCGCACAGGGATGCCATATTGCAGGCCGCCCTTGTTCCACTGGGCATTGATGCCACGGGCAATCTTGAGCGGGCTGCTGGCGCCGATATTACGCTCGAAGATTTCGCCGTAGTTGCCGACGCCCTTCACGATCTTCACCACCCAATCATTGTCGAGACCGAGATCGGTACCGATCTTCGTGTCTGCTTCCACGCCGAGAAGACGCTTGACGTCCGGGTTGTCGGACTTCTTCATCTCTTCGACATTGGCCTGCGTAATACCGTATTCCTCGGCGTTGAGCAGCGCATTATGGGTCCAGCGAACGACGTCCGCCCACTTGGAATCGCCCTGACGAACGGTCAGACCGAATGGCTCCTTGGAGATGATTTCCGGCAAGATGACGTGATCGTCCGGATTGGCAAGCGCCAGACGAACCCCGTAGAGGCTGGACTGGTCGGTCGTATAGGCGTCGCAACGACCGGAATCGTAGGCGGCATTGGCTTCTTCGATCTTCTCGAAGACAACCGGATTATATTCCATCTTATTGGCGCGGAAATAGTCGGCCATGTTCAACTCGGTCGTCGTACCGGCCTGAACGCAGATGGAAGCGCCGGAAAGCTGCAATGCGGAATTGATGCCCGACAGCTTCTTCGAATTAATCATGAAACCCTGGCCATCAAAATAGTTGATGCCAGCAAAATCGAGACCGAGCGCAGTATCGCGGCTGATGGTCCAGGTCGTGTTACGGATCAGGACGTCCACTTCACCCGACTGCAGTGCGGTGAAACGCTCTTTTGCGTTAAGAGGGGTGAACTTCACCTTGGTCGGATCACCAAAAATCGCAGAAGCCACAGCGCGGCAATAGTCTACGTCGAAACCGGACCACTCGCCCTTGTCGTTGGGCGAAGCGAAGCCAAGAAGACCCGTATTAACGCCGCACTGCAGAAAACCTTTCGCCTTCACGTCGGAAAGCGTGTCAGCGGATGCTCCCGAAGCGACGCCAAACAGCGCTGCCGCACCCAATACACCCGTCATAAGAGTTTTTTTCATCTGGCCTGCAACCTTTTTGTTCCCTGGAGAGCGCCGAACCATTGGTTCATGGCGTCTCTTGTTGCTTTATTTTTTGCATAAACCCGTTGGAAAAGCCGCGTGACCTCCCAAGCCCATGCCCTACAGCAGATTGCCCTCGCCCGAGACCGCTTTCGGTCTTCGATTTTTGTTTTTGAGCGCAGTGACAAACCTGTCGCCTTCACGGGTCTTATCGAAGGCGAATTTTTGCCGTTGGTCAAGGCATTAACGCAGTCCGGTGAGCAGGCTTTTAAAAAAGATGAGGGACAAATATTTGAAAATTTACACGGTTTCCCGATTTCTGGGTAGGCGGCTTCACTCATAAAACCCATGCCGCCCCATCGCAAAGAAAAGCAATATAATTCAATTAATACAAATATTTATATGACACTACCATCCTAGATAGCCACACCGGACAACAACCTTTGCGGGAAATCAGATGCGCGGCATCGCGCTATCGTCATCCAAAGAAAAAATAATATTTCGCGTCGCCATATAGCGGGCCACCCACCAGGTCGTGACGAATCCAATTGCCAGACCGGCGACAACGTCCGTCGGATAATGTGCTCCGGCGGCAAGTCTGCTGATCCCGAAGAGAATACAGATGAGGACTGTCAGGATGCGCCAGCGCGGCAGGAATATCCAAAGCGAAACCATCATGATGCCAGCCATCATGGAATGGCCGGATGGGAAGCTTTCATAGAGAAACTGCCCCTTGAAAGGCGAGAAATAAGCCGCCCCCACGTCATCAAGCAGGAAGGGACGCGCGCGGCCAATGGCGAGTTTGCCGATTTCGACCGGCACGCTCGCGACAACGATTGAAGTCAGCACGAGTGTTGCCCAGCTATGGAGTTTCACGAACCACGATCTGGCCCGCGATCTGACATTGTCGCGCAGTTTCGGCGAAAGCAGTACCGCGGTGACGAGCCACACGACGATGCCGATTGCCAGCCAGACAATGGTGCGAATCGCATCGGTCACCGCACGCAGGAATTCCATGATGACATTGGTACTTTGCGCAGTGACGCGGACAATGTCGGCATCCCACAGGTGCAGCACAAGAATAATGAACGGTAGAAGCACGACAATCGCGGTCATTTCAAGTGTCCAGGAGGACGGCGCGCCCTTGTAAGCCGGGCGTATAAGAGCTTGAAGGAGTTCCAGTGCGGCGCGAAAGGGATAAACAAAAATGCTGCCCGTGCTTGACCCGGTCATAACAGAAATATCCTTTCAAACGCATCTTACGCAATAAACGGCACGCGAGGTTGCATACAGACCGCGTGCATTCTATCCAAGTATTCAAAGTTTCCGCCGCAAACGGAATCGCAGATCTTTTTGCCGCAGCCGACCTTGATGCGACCCGGCAGAATCCTCTCTTTCGAGAATCGGCGGGCGAGAATCAGTGGGACAGCATGCAACATGGTCTGGAGGCATTTTCGTGACTAAGCAGCAGGGCAAGACAGAGAAGCTGGGTGTAAACACACGGCTGACACACGACGGTTATCAGCCGCGCGATTATCATGGTTTCGTCAACCCACCCGTTGTCCGTGCCTCAACCGTGCTTTTCCCCGATGCGGAAACAATGGCGACCGGCAACCAGAAATACACCTATGGTACGCGCGGCACGCCCACCAGCGATGCATTGTGCGCGGCCATCGATGCGCTGGAAGGCTCGGCAGGTACGGTCTGCGTGCCGTCAGGGCTTGCTGCTGTAACCATTCCGCTTCTGGCCTTCCTGTCGCCGGGCGATCACGCGCTGTTCGTCGATTCGATCTATAATCCCACCCGGCATTTTGCCGATACGATCCTGAAGCGCATGGGCGTGGACGTCGAGTATTACGATCCGGAGATCGGTTCCGGCATCGCGAAGCTGATGCGCCCGAACACCAAGGTTGTGTTCACCGAATCGCCTGCCTCGAACACGTTCGAAATGCAGGACATTCCAGCCATCGCTGAAGAGGCCCACAAGGGCGGTGCCATCGTCATGATGGACAATACCTGGGCTACCCCACTTTATTTCAAGGCACTCGATTTCGGCGTGGACATCACCATCCACGCCTCGACAAAATATCCATCCGGTCATTCGGATATTTTGTTTGGCACGGTTTCGGCCAACGAAAAATGCTGGTCGCAGCTTCTGGAAACGCACGGAACACTTGGACTGTGCACATCGGCAGACGACACCTATCAGATCCTGCGCGGCATGCGCACCATGGGCGTGCGGCTGGAACATCACCGCAAGAGCGCACTGGAAGTTGCGCGATGGCTTGAGAAACACCCTGCCGTCGACCGTGTTCTGCATCCGGCACTGGAAAGCCATCCCGGCCACGAAATCTGGAAGCGGGACTTTTCCGGCTCGTCGGGCATTTTCTCCATCGTGCTTGCAAGTGGCGGGCAGAAGGAAGCCCATGCCTTCCTCGATGCGCTGGAGATTTTCGGTCTAGGCTATTCCTGGGGCGGTTATGAAAGCCTCGCGGTTCATGTGCGTCTCAATGACCGGACCGTAGCCAAGGGTGACTATCCGGGACCGGTGATCCGCCTGCAGATCGGTCTGGAAGACGTGCCGGATATCATTGCCGATCTCGAAAAAGGCTTTGCAGCGATCTAAGCCGGTTTTGCAGCGGTTATCTTGCGTGACCGCGCTCGAACCTTCTTTTTTGCCGTTTTCAAGGGTTTAGGCTCTCTTTCGGAGAGCCCTTCCACAACGGCCTCTATCATGGTGCAGGCGACGAAATCCGCCTGCATTTCTTCCCGCAGCGCCTCCCGGTCAACGGATCGTGCTTCGCCTGGATCATACCACAGCACCACACCGATGCGCAGAGAAGGTTGCAGCCGTCGCAGACGGCGAACGGCAAAACGGGCATGACGTGCCGCGCGACGATCCAGAAAGCAGATCATCAGCGTATCTTTACCGGAAAGATCCAGAGTCCTGAGATTGGCAGGATTGAGCGCATCATGAGCGGCGGCTTCTGCTGAAGCGCCCTGCACGGCAAGCACCTGTGCCAGCATGATCGCCGCCGTGTCGTCGAGTCCCTTTCGTCCCCCGAATGTCAGAAGCGATCGGCCTTCGCCGGACGGAAGCTCCAGATCGGATGCGCTTCCATCGCCATCAGGATTTTCAATCGCGATCTCTTCGTCATCACCCTCCTCTTCGCTCGCAATCTGCTCCAGATTGGCCACCAGCGTCTTTGCGCTTTCGGCGACAACCTGCAATTGCGGTTCAGTCAGAACCCCGCGAAGACGATCCTGCTCTGCCATCAAAAGGGCCGGGATCGCCACCGAACCGTAAAACTCGACCAGATATTTCCGTTCCAGCATTTCCTCGGCATTATCCGTGGCTTCGTCCGGGTCGCCTGCCAGAAGGCGCTGATAGAGGCGCTCCTTCGGGTCGAGCACCGGCTCGTTGCCAAACAGGATTTCCAGAAACTCGAATTGCGGCACGTGACGCCCCAGCACGACGAGGCAGACCGTCAGCGGTGTCGACAAAACGAGGCCAACCGGCCCCCATAGCCACGTCCAGAAGATGGCAGATACGATGATTGCAAGCGGTGAAAGGCCAGTACGCGAACCATAAAGCCACGGCTCGATCACATTGTTTATAAGAAGTTCGATGATGACGAAGAGCCCGATTGTCCACAGCAGCAGGTTCCAGCCGGGTGCAACGGCAAAGGCGAGGAACAACGGCAGGATCGCCGCTATGACCGGGCCGATATAGGGCACGAACCGCAGAACGATTGCCAGCATTCCCCAAAGGGCAGCGTTGGGAATACCCAGAATCCAGAGCCCGAAAGCGAGAGGCACGCCATAGGTGATATTCACCACAAGCTGCGTCAGCAGATATTGACCGACCCGCTTTCCGGCATCCTGCAAGGCTTCCGTCGTTCGGTGAAGATCACCATAGCCGACAAGCCTTATGAAGCGATCCCGCAACTCCTCCCGTTCCAGCAGCATGAAGATCACGACGACCACAACGAGGCCCGTCGTCGCCAGCGGGCCGATGAGCGGCTCGATGATGCTCCTGAGCGTTTCGACCGGATGACGGGGTGCGAATATCTGGACGAGAAGCGGTTTTTCCTCCGGTTGATCCGAAGGCAAGGCCTGGGTCTTCTGTTCCGGCCTGTTGATTTCAGTACCGATACGCTCGGCAAAGCGGTTGAGCCTGTCGAAGAAACTGTTGTCTGAGCTGGCTTCCTTGAGCGTCCTGATCTTCTCGATGATGTTGTACTGATAGGTCGAGATATTCTGCGCGACTTCCGAGACCTGAAAGGCAACCACGGCACTGAAAACGGCCACGATCAAGAAGCCACCGGCCACACTCGCAATCACCGCGAAGAGCCGCGGAAGGCCGGCCCTGCGCAGAAAAGCGACGATCGGCGCAAGCGCGAATGTCAGAAGCACCGCTATGGCGAGCGGCAGAAAGACGTCTTTTGCAAAATAGAGAATGGCAACGGCCACAGCCATTGCAGCCAGGGTTGGCAGGCGTGGCGGTGCCGACGTGATCGGACGCACCGCAGAATCCGGATTGTCGATACTCTCCATGAACCCCTCTTTTGCCGCGTTATTATTTTCGGCTTGTTAGCCGCAATAACTGAACAGGAGGCGTTCGGTTCCATTTGTCGAGAGAGCAGAGATCAAATTACATTAGTGAATACTAATAATAATATTGATTAAAATATACGCATAGCTTGATAAGTAAATATTAATATAATTAAAATACCGACGAGATCGAGATTACCATAAGTACTGGAAATATGTGGGGACCTGCTTTGTCGTTCATGTCGCTGAAAACCTTTAACAATCATAGCCTATGCATAGCCCTGCTATCTCTACTTTTAGTAGCAGTTTCGTCAATCTCCTATGCTCAGCAAACAGCGAAGCCTGCGCAGGTCGGCGTCTATGTCAGCGAACCATTCGTCAACAAGCAAGGCGATTCTTATTCCGGGATGGCCATAGATATCTGGCAGGACATTGCCGCGCGCATGAACCTTGCTTCGCAATATGTCGAATATCCGAACTATACCGAACTGGTGAAAGCTGTCTCCGAGGGCAAAGTTGACGCTGCCGTCACAAATCTGACTATCACGGAAAGCCGCGCAGAAATCGTCGATTTCACGCATCCATGGTTTGACGCAGGCTTGCGTATCATGGTCCACACCGAGGCGGGCAGCGGCTGGGACGACCTTATCAGCCGCCTCAATGATGCGGGACATCTGGCAACCTATGCCTGGATACTCGGTATTCTCGTTGCGGCCACGATATTACTCACGATCTTCGACAGGCGTTTCGATGAAGGCTTTCCGAAGCGCTGGCGCGAGGGGCTGGCGGAGAGCTTTTATCATGTGGTTTCCGTTGCAACATCCGGAAAGACCTCGCGTAAGAACCTGTTCGGCTGGGTGGGGCGCATCTGGCAGACATTCTGGATGGTGTTCGGCATAGCGATCATCGCCTACATGACCTCATCGATCACGAGCGTCATGACGGTCGCTCATATCGACAACAATATTTCCAGCCTTTCTGATCTACAGGGGAAATCCGTTGGCGTGCGGGCGGGCAGCGTTGCAGAACAATTCCTGAAGTCACGTTCCATCGCGACCGTTGCTTTCGATCACATGCCGGAAGCAACAAACGCGCTCGTCAACGACGAAATTGCAGCCATCGTCGGCGACGGTCCTGTGCTGGAATATTACGCCCACCAGCACGCCGACCAGCCTCTCGATCTCGTCGGCAATGTCTTCAGTCCCGACAAATATGGCTTTGCTTTTCCGCGCCATAGCGAGCTTGTCAAACCCGCCACGGTGGCGATCATCAGCGCCCACGAGAATGAAGAGGTTGCCAAGCTGAAAGCCAAATATTTTGGCCCTGAGAATTAATGGCAGATGCAAAAAAGGCGGCCATTGGCCGCCTTTTTATTGTTCCTGCGAATGAATTACCGGCCCGCTACGATGGACGAAATAATGCCGGTTGCGATGCCGATCAACATATAATCATTGTTGACCTTGACCCAGTGGTAGCCACGCGGCGGCTGGCGCAGCTTGTAGCTCGAATAGTTGTTCACGACATGACCGCGATAGTTTGGCGGCAGACGGTTGCCCTTCTTCCAGCTCTGGTGGCGGCGGTTGTCATACTTGCGCGCATCATATTTCGGACCACCCTTGTGCATCTGGCTGTGCGAAGGCTGGCTGTGATGCGACGGATAAGGCTGTGCCATTGCGGCAGGGGCTGCGAGAAAGGAAAAGGCAGCAAGAGCAATAACGATCTTCTTCATGTCGGCATCCTTTGTTGTATTCGATGTGGGGACAATGCGCCTGCTAATGTGAATGCCAAGTGAACGCTCCCATTAAATAAATTTAATGATTTCATCGGTCTAGCGCAAAGGCATCATCCTGCATTTCCCATCCGTTCAAAATGCGCTAGGTAGAAGCCAAATTCGTACGTACCTCTCAACGAGGTAAGTGTCAGAGGACTGCATCATGATGAACTGGGTTTTCATTCTGCAAGGCGTTATCGCGTTTGGGCTAGCTGGATTGGCCATTGCAGTCATCCTGCGTCATCGCCGCCACTGAGGCGCCCCGGACTGGGCCTGGGCCTGGGCCTGCGATATTTTTCGCACCGGCCTGCCGGTTCAAAGCAACCGAACACGAAATCAATCGTTTAAACTTAGTCTGATTTTTCTCAGGAGGAGACAGGGATGCGGAAAGTGGCGCTTGGGTTGGTTGCCTTACTCGCAATTACGGGCTGCACAACCACGGAAAAGGACATTTCCATCGGCACCGGCGCAGGTGCCATCATTGGCGGCATTGCTGGCGGTGGACGTGGTGCGCTGATCGGTGCCGGTGCGGGCGCATTGGGCGGCCTGCTGGTGCGCGAATTGCGCAACGGCAATTGCCAGTATCGCGACCGTCATGGCCGCATATATGTGGCTCGCTGCAGACGATAGTCGCGGACATATTCAACGATCATCAAAAGCGCCGGTTTTCCGGCGCTTTTTGTTTTCGACAACTTTGGACTGCCTGACTTGCCGAGCGGACCTGATTGGAACCTTCTCTCGCCGATGTCGTTTTACAAGCAATAAAGACAGTTCAGGGAGAACTCCGATGAAGCTTGCTTTCAAAGCCGCCCTTGTTGCCTTGGGCGTATTTGCGGCGGGCGCGGCGCAGGCGGCGAACGCCATATCCACCACCAACCTCAATATTCGTACAGGTCCCGGCACACGCTATGCGACGCTTGGCTCCATCCCCAGCGGAGCGCCTGTGAATGTGCGTGGCTGCACATCCGGCTACGGCTGGTGTCAGGTGAGCTACGGTCCGACCTATGGCTGGGCATCTTCGCGCTATCTGGCATTTCGAGAGGGAACATCCAGCGGTTATTCCGATGATTTCGGTCGAACGGCTGCGCTAATCGGTATTCCGCTCATTGCTGGCGTCGCCATAGGCTCCGCACTCAATGACCGCGACGACTATTGGTATCGTGATCGCCGCTATTATCGCGACAGACATTGGGATCGTCGTGGATGGCACGACCGTCCCGGCTGGCATGGGCGCCCCGGCAATCACGGGCCGCGAGTCTATATGAGACACCGCGTTCCTGACGGACCGCACGGACAGTAATGGACATAGGAACGAAACTGGAAACGCCGCGAAGTGCTCGCGGCGTTCTGTCATCGCGGGAAGCTCCACACAGTCTCTATTCTGTCTTCAGATAAACTTCATGCCAGAGGGTGATGCGGTCAGTTTCATCGAATTTCAAAAGCAGCATCGCTTCGAATTGATCCGTTGTTTCATCAAGACGCACGACTGTAGCAGTCATTGCCAGCACCGCCGAACTTCCTTCCGCAACAACCTCCTGCACATCATAGTCGATAGCGTGGATCGTGCTGCGGAAACCATTCAGAAACGTCAGATAATTGGAATGATTGGCAGGATGGACGCGTCCATTGGCCTTGACGACAAACTGGTCCGCGAATCTCTCCGCGATGATTGCCTCGGTAAGCGTTTCGCTTTGAACCAGATGCTTTCGGTTCCAATCCAGAAGGCCCAACGCCAATTGTGTTGTGGTTTGCTTGTGCAAGATGACCTCCGGAAATTAATTGACGGGTGGGCGGTGTGCCCCGCATGACATCAAACAGGTGAACGCTAAAAACTCGCTCAATCGGGCACAAAGAAACTGAAGAGAACATGATACTCCCCTCACATCAAAAAAGGGGGAGCTATTTCAATATGTTGGGTGGGTGGAAAAATAAGGTGGCGATCCCGACAGGATTCGAACCTGTGACATTCAGCTTAGAAGGCTGACGCTCTATCCAACTGAGCTACGGGACCTCGCCTTTCGAAAAAGATCGAAGATATTTCAATGAACGCAGGGCTTTGCCAGCAAAGCCCTGCCGAATTATCGCATCGTCCGGCCTGAAACAAGTGTCAGGCCAGACAGGCAATCAATGCGTCTCAATGCGTCCAGGGCATTGTCCGGTCGAAGCGGAAATTATCCGAATAGGAAACCTTGCGGCGCTTCGGCTCATTCGGCTCGATAATGCGATAGGCGATGCCGTTGCGCTTTGCGTAATCGACTGCTTCTTCCTGCGTGGCGAAGAACAGACGAATCTGGCTCTTCATATCGCCGGAAGAAGTATAGCCCATCAAAGGCTCGACCATACGCGGGCTTTCCGGCTCATATTCCAGAAGCCACTGATCTGTCTTGGCCTGACCGGACTGCATGGCAGTCTTAGCTGGACGGTAAATACGTGCAACCATTTGAAGAACCCTGAACTACTCTCTTGCCCCGCTGGGGAGCTGAAAATCCACCAAGCCAATAGTTTACACGGGAATGCATGTCAACGCGATAAAGGCGCACGCCACAGCCTGTGCCGGGACGTTCATATATCGACCAAATCAAATCTTGGGGAAGTTGGTCGGAGCGGCAGGATTCGAACCTGCGACCCCCTGATCCCAAATCAGGTGCGCTACCAGACTGCGCTACGCTCCGTGGCCCTCTCGGACGTTGAGTTCCCTAGAGAATTCGCATTCCTAAGGCAAGAGCTATTTTCAATCTTCAATAAAAAAATAAGCCGAACCGCTCATTGCAGGAGATGTTGTGCCCTCGAACCTGACGCTAGTGGATTGAATTTGACGTTTGATACCCTTCCGATATCAATCCCGTTTCAAACGTCAAATTTGAAAAATCCTCTAGATTCATAAAGTTACTAGTGGTCTTTTTGATTCCAACATTTGCTCAGCGCTCATATCCGAGGGATGCAAATGTCGAAAGCAGAACCACTAGCACAAAGGCTATGCTCAGCTTCGCATCGTCGGTCCGAATCTTTCGGAGCGCAATCACAGGATGTTCAGCGTGTTAGGAGAGTTGACCACTCCACGAGGAACCAGCGGAGATTTAGGCCGTTCATTTCAGCGGCGGGCGCAAAACCAACGATGGATAGGTGCCATGTACAAATTTTCGGCAATCGCAGCGGTGATTATGGTGGCTGCTTTTTCAACCGCCTCCGCACAGGCACAGAGTATCGAAATAGGTCCCAATGGTATCCAGGTTAATCCTGATGGCGACCGGCGCCCCATGCATGAGGGTGGGGAAATCAGCGAACGAAGAGCAGCGCGAATCGCACGCAGTGAGGGAATGGACGAAGTCGAAAGCGTTTCACGGCGCCGTAACGTCTACGTTGTTCGGGGGATAGACCGTCGCGATAATGATATGCGCGTGGTGATTGATCGTCGTACTGGCGAAGTGCTTGAGGTACGCTGACAGCCCCCGAACGATGTATTCAGCAGCCGCGCCCGCAGGCGCGGTTTTCCTCTTGGGGATTTGCAAAAGATGATGACCAAGCGCGATCTGCACGAAGGCTTGGTGATTTCGCGCCATTTTTGTGCGCGAATCTTACCAGTTTCCCATTGCATGACGTAACGAGCAGTTGATGGATACCCTGCCTGGGTACAACTTGAAGCAGCACGGACCAGACTACATGCAAGCGCTTGAAGCGCTTTCCCGTCCGAAAGTAGCAGAATCAGCGAATTGACAGCTCTGGTAAAGTAAGCTTACCAATTATCTGTCTACATAAATTAGCACTTCGTAATTCAACTGCCATTCGGGAGAGGATGGTCGTTCATTGCATAACCGTCGAAAAAATTGCGACGGCGCATTCATTATCAAGGAGAGGAACTGCACATCCAGGAAGGGAGGACCTATGCCCTGGAATCAAGTTTATGACCCTTTGGGGAGCATGTTCTGGTCGACATTGCTTGCCGCCTTGCCAATTGTCGTCCTGCTGGGCGGTATCGGCTTTTTCCACATCAAAGCACACACCGCAGCCATACTCGGGCTTCTGACAGCGCTTGTCATCGCAGTCGTCGGCTTCGGAATGCCTGCCGACATGGCGGGTGCCACCGCCGTTTACGGTGCCGCCTATGGACTTCTGCCCATTGGCTGGATCATTCTCAACGTCATATTTCTCTATCGGCTGACCGAACAGACCGGCCAGTTCAATATTCTGCGTGATTCCATCGCCGGCATCACGCCGGATCGTCGTCTCCAGCTTCTCTTTATCGCCTTTTCGTTCGGTGCTTTCTTTGAGGGTGCCGCGGGTTTCGGCACGCCTGTAGCCGTGACGGCTGCGATGCTGATGGGGCTGGGTTTTGCTCCCCTGCCCGCGGCTGGCCTTTCACTGATCGCCAATACGGCGCCGGTCGCCTATGGCGCGCTTGGAACGCCGGTCATTGCGCTTTCGGCGGTGACCGGAATTGACCTTTTGCAACTCTCCGGGATGATCGGACGCCAGCTTCCGTTCTTCTCCGTCATCGTGCCCTTCTGGCTGATATGGGCCTTTGCCGGTCGCAAAGGCATGCTGGAAGTCTGGCCTGCATTGCTGGTGGCAGGTGCTGCCTTCGCCGTTCCGCAATATCTGGTGTCCAATTTCCATGGGCCGTGGCTGGTGGATGTGGTCGCTGCGATCTGCTCGATGGCGGCACTCGCCGGTTTCCTGCGCATCTGGCAACCGAAGCGAATCTGGACCTCGACCGGCAAGGAAGGCGAAGCGGATTCGGCCCCTATGCCAGCGCCGCCGAAGCATTCCACCGGAACCGTTTTCCGGGCCTGGACGCCCTGGCTTATCCTGTCGGTGTTCGTGTTCCTCTGGGGCACGCCGCAATTCCGGACATGGCTCGACTCGCTCTGGGTCTGGAAAATGCCGATCCCCTATCTGCACAACCTGGTGTTCAAGGTTCCGCCCGTCGTGGCCGAAGCGCATTCCGAGGCCGCGATCTATACGCTCAATCTGCTTTCGGCCACCGGCACGGGCATCCTGCTCTCTGCCGTGGTCGGCGGACTTGTGCTCGGCTTCAACCCGCTAAGGCTTCTGAAGGAATATGGCGAGACCGCCTACGTGGTTCGCTTCTCGCTGATCACGATCTCGGCCATGCTGGCGCTTGGCTATGTCACGCGCTATTCGGGCACCGATGCGACCCTCGGCCTCGCTTTCGCGCAGACCGGCTGGGTCTATCCGTTCTTCGGGGCGATGCTGGGCTGGCTCGGCGTTGCGCTGACAGGGTCCGACACGGCGTCGAACGTCCTGTTTGGCGGCCTGCAGAAGATCACGGCGGAACAGCTCGGCCTGTCGCCTGTCCTGATGGCGGCTGCAAACTCCTCTGGTGGCGTGATGGGCAAGATGATCGACGCACAGTCCATCGTCGTCGCCTCAACCGCGACGCAGTGGTACGGGCATGAATCGAAGATCCTGCGCTATGTGTTCTTCCATTCCATTGCGCTGGCCGCACTCGTCGGCCTTCTGGTGATGGCTCAGGCCTATCTGCCGCCATTCACCTCCATGGTTCCGACCGAAACACTACCGGCCATCACGCACTGACGTGAAGTGAACGACAGACGAACCCACGCGAGCCCCCTCGCGTGGGTTTTCTGCTTTTCTGCGAAGCCTCTCGGGGGAACAAAATCGCACGCGCACGCGTTTTCACTTCACTACCAATAAGCTGGAGACTGAATGTGAATAGAAACGGGCTTTATCTGATTATTGGCGCGCTGATTGTCGTGGCTGCGGGTCTTGCGGTTTATGTCTATCGTGAAGAGACCAAACCCGCCGGAATCGAGATGAAAATCGGAGAAGGTGGTGTTTCCATTCAGGAAAATTGAAATCGGCAAGACGTTATAAACATATAAACCGATTAAGATTTCAAACGCTTACGCTTTGTGATGCAACATTTCGGACTTCGCCATGTTATTTGGGGCACCAGATAAAACGGAGGACCGAAATGGGTATCCAGACTGTTTCCGACGAGCTTTATCGTCGTCATGAACGCGAATGGGCAGAGCTGCGCAACGCAGTTGAGGCAAGCGAAGCCAACCAACGGCAGCAAGAGAAGGCATCAGGCCAGACCTCTTGCGATGACAAGACGTCTGGGCACCAGTAAGTCTTCACCAATCTACCTTGAAACGCCGCGAAAGCGGCGTTTTTTGTTTCCGCTTCGTCGTTCCAGCGTTCGCGCCAGACGCTGTGGTAACCAAATGCGAAGGAACAATTGGTAGTGTCTCCCCATCGCGATTCGAACAGGAGACAGACGATGGCTGCACGGAAACGCACCACCCGCTCGCCCCAGCGCTCCACAAAGCGCTCGGCCAAGTCGTCGGGCAAGTCTTCCGGCTCATCCACCCCCGTTCTCGCGCTTGCCGCAATTTTGGGTCTAGGTGCCTTCAGCTTGTGGGCAACCTCTCAGCATAAGAGCCCGCAAGCCGCGATAACAGCCCTGTTCCAGCGCCCCGCTTCCAAGCCGAATACACAGCCCGCAGCACGAACCGAGCCAAAGGCGACCGTCACCAGCAAAGCCTCCGAGAGCAAGCCCCCCGAGAGCAGGGCGCCGTCGAAGGATTACGGCGCCGCTGTCGGCCCTGTACCGCGTCCATCGGCACCCGTTGTCGCGGCGCCCGTTGTGGCACCCGCACCGCAAAAGCCGGCGCAGCAGGCGGCAATCCAGACCGCCACCCCGCCGCGCCCCACAAATCAGGTTGTCGTATCCTCGCCCGCCGCTGCGCTACGCTCCATGCCGCCGCGTGGCGTCAACACTCCGGCAAGCTCCCCATCGGTGATTTATGCCAAGGCGCGGCTCACCATCCATAAGAATGCCTGGGACAAGTCGCCATCTATCGGCGTCGTGGAAAAAGGTCGCGAGATGCGCTCTTATGGGAAGACCGGGCGCTGGCATCGCGTGATCGTCCCGAAGACGAACATGATCGGCTGGGTGCATGAAGATCAGCTTATCGGTGGGCGCAACAAGCCTGACAGTGCAAGCCTTATCACCGGCTCGATTGCCAGGAAGACGCAAACTGCAACGGCAGCCGCACCCAAACAGGCTCCAAATCCAGCGCATTCACGCATGGAGCCGCCCAAAGCTGTCGGCCAGAAAAACTAGAACGGTTCCGGTTAAAACGGAGTCGCTGGAACCGCTCTATCTCTTTGTTTTTACGGATGTCTTTATCCCAAAACCGGTTCCCACTTTTGGGAGACATGCTCTAATCCAGACCACGCGCCATTGCTTCGAGCTGCCGGTCGCCCGGCAGATAATCGAATCCTGCTTCAATCAGTGATGAACTGTCTGCGACCAGATCACCATAAAGCTGGTCGTAAAGACCGCCTTTGCCCACTGCCGATAGCAGGAGCTGCATGAAGACCGGTGGAACGGGTACAAGACGAAAAGGCTTTCCCAAGGCAGCACGCAGCTTCGTCACGAGTTCTTTTGTGGAGCGCGGTTGTGGCTCAGCAAGATGAAACACCCGCCCGGCAACCTTTTCGGCAGGCGCCACGCTTAAAAATGTCAGCGCATGTGCGACGTTTTCAAGCGACACGAAACTGCGCCTGTTGTTTGCCAGACCGAACGGCAACGGCAATCCGCTGTTGCAGAGCTTTATCAAGGCTTTCAGGTTCGCCCGCGCTCCGGGACCGTAAACGAGAACCGGGCGCGCGATGACGATCTCGATCCCGTTGATTTCGCGCAGATCAGCCTCCGCCTTTGCCTTGGCACGCCCGTAATCATCACGCGGCTTCAGCGGCATGTCCGGCGTCAGCGGCGACGGATTTCCCGCAATCGTATAGATCGTGGATACAAACACGAAGCGCCTTACGCCGGCGGCTTTTGCCTTGGTGGCGAGTTCCACGGCCAGTCGATGATTGACCGCATCGAATGTATCCGCATCCGGTCGTTCCGCACCGGCGCGGTGAGCAAGTGCTGCACAATGAACGACCGTTTCGACACCTGAAAAATCCGGATCAGTCAGTTCATTCCGGGACAGAGGCAGGACTTCATGCCCTTCCCCGACCAGCACTTGAGTGAGTGCGCTTCCGATAAAACCACCCGCCCCGGTAACCGCTATCTTCATCCTCAGCGATCCGGCTGTTCGCTGCCCGCCAGAACCTGTGCGGCAAGCGTGCGCGTGATGCGGCTTTTCTGCTCAAGCGCCGCCCGGTCGAGCTTGTCGACGATCAGGATCGCCGACAAAAGCGAGCGCTCGATCCGGCTCACCAGATAGGCGACGACATGCGGTTCGACGCTTACCTGCCGGTCCGCGAAGAGCTTGTGAATGACGCCGGAAAGCAGCAGGTCGTCCGGTTCTGAAATTTCCACGACGGTTGCGGCCTTGAGACGCGAGGCAAGATCAGGAAGCTTTACGTTCCAGTTGGCTGGCCACAGACGAGAGGTCATGAGCAGGGAAGGCCCAAGCCCCTGAGCCGCATTCTGCCGAACGCTATTGATGAGATGGAAAAGTCCGGTTTCATCGAAAGGCGCAGCACCAATATCATCGATCAGCACCGGATATTCGGCAGCGCCGTTCACGGCTTCCTCGGTAATGTGCGTGGGGTCTACCAGAAGTGCGCCTGTTCCGGCGCGCCAGATTTCCGCCAGATGTGTCTTGCCTGATCCGGTCGGTCCGGCAAGGATCGTGACAGGCGACAGCCAGTTCGGCCAGCGATCGATAAGATCGACGGCGGCACGGTTGGAATCCGTGACGATCATGTCTTCCCGATGATAACCGGGCTGATGCTCAAGATTCAACGGAATCTGGCGCGGTGCCTCACGCATCGCGGCCTCCTGCAAATCCCGTTTCAAATCCTGCCCGGTTACGACCCAGTCTCATTTCTCTTTGCCTGCATTCTCGCCTGCCTCGATCAGCGGCCCGGCGTCGGGGTTCGGCTGATGGTAGGCAGGATCATACATCGGTGAGTGGAGATAGCTATTCAATGCGAACCGCACAAGCACCCCGACTGCAGCCGCTGCGGGCACTGCCACCAGCATTCCGGTGAAGCCGAACAGCGAACCGAAGGCAAAAAGAGCGAACATGAGCCAGACCGGATGAAGCCCCACGGACGAGCCGACGAGCTTCGGCTGGAGGATGTTTCCTTCCACAAACTGACCAAGGAAAAACACACCCGCGACGGCACAGATCATGATCCAGTCAGGCCAGAACTGGACCAGCGCCACACCGATGGCGAGCGCCAGGCCGACAAAGGAACCGATATAGGGAATAAAGCTGATGAGACCGGCAAAAAAGCCGATCAGCAGACCGAAATTAAGCCCGGTCAGCGTGAGACCGATGGCGTAATAGGTTCCCAGAATGAGGCAGAGCGTTCCCTGCCCGCGAATGAAACCGGCGACGGCGGCATTCATCTCGGCGGCGATGCGGCGCACGGTATGAAGCTGGCGGCGCGGCACCCATGAATCGATGCTGCCGACCATGCGGTCCCAGTCCAGAAGCATGTAGAATGCAACCACCGGAGTGACGACGAAAAGCCCCGCAATATCGATCAGCGATTTCCCCGAATTCCACAGGGACTGAAGCAATGTCGACAGGAAACCGGCACCCTGCTGGAGCAGCGAACTCAGATTCTGCTGAATGACCGAACTGTCAATGCCGATATATTTCTTCAGCCATTGCGAATCCTCATTTGCCAGCAACGACTGCAACTGGGTGATGTATTCGGGGATTTTGGAAATGAAATCAGCGAGCTGCGTTGCGAGGATCGGCACGACGATCATCAGGCCGAGGATCAGCGCCATCAGGAAGATGAGCAGGATGACGATTGTGGCCGCAAGCCGGGACAGGCCGAAACGTTCGAGCCTGTCTGCGACAGGGTCGAGGAAATAGGCCAGCGCCATGCCCGCAACAAAAGGCAACAGCACTGAACTGAATACGACGAGAAACAGAATGAAGACCGCGACGGTCCCCACCCAGAACATCGCCTGACGACGTACCGAAGAGCCGGTCAGCGCGCCGACTTCCACATTGACGTGGATATCACCATCGCGAACTGTCGCTTCCGACTGACGGATCGTTCGGCTGGCGCTCGTGCGCGTGGGTGTCGGTTTCTTGACCATGTGCATCTATTTCCAGGAAACGTATTGGATAGAGCCAGTCCTGATAGCAGAATGGCGTTATGGATATCTTAGTGCGAACGGGAACAAGTTAGAACGGTTACTGAGGATTGCAATGTCTGTGCGAAAAGCCTGACGAAACACAACCTTCTATCGAGTTATGGACGGTGCTTTACGATTTCAGGCAGAATCCTGCGCTGTTTGGCTCTTTTCGGGCTTTGTGGCCTTGCAGGCAGCGCCGTCTCGTGCCATTGCGCGCACATTCTCTGTTTATCGCATTTTTCTTGAGCAAAACCGTTACACGCTTTTGCCGAAAATGCATTAAACAGCTGCGTGGATAAGCACCCAATTTCAGGAGCAGGCCATGACCATGGAAAATAAGCCCGCCGATAAGCCTGTTGGCCAGAACGGCCTGACCTATGCGCAGGCTGGTGTCGACATCGATGCTGGTAACCTGATGGTCGAGAAGATCAAGCCCCTCGTGCGCTCCACGCGCCGCCCCGGTGCGGACGGAGAGATTGGCGGCTTTGGCGGCCTGTTCGACCTCAAGGCCGCTGGTTTCAAAGACCCGGTACTCGTTGCCGCCAATGACGGTGTCGGCACCAAGCTGAAGATCGCCATCGATGCCGACAAGCACGACACGGTAGGCATTGATCTTGTTGCCATGTGTGTCAACGATCTCGTCGTTCAGGGTGCTGAACCGCTTTTCTTCCTCGACTATTTTGCGACCGGCAAGCTTTCGCCGGATCAGGGTGTCGATATCGTTGCGGGCATCGCCGAAGGATGCCGGCAGGCCGGTTGCGCGCTGATCGGTGGTGAAACCGCTGAAATGCCCGGCATGTACCGGGATGGCGATTATGATCTTGCCGGTTTCGCCGTTGGTGCGGCCGAACGCGACCGTCTACTGCCGCGTGGCGATGTTGCCGAAGGCGATGTCATCCTTGGCCTTGCTTCGTCCGGTGTGCATTCCAACGGATTTTCTCTGGTGCGCCGCATCGTCGAACTCTCCGGCCTTGGCTGGAAGTCCGATGCCCCGTTCCAGCCGGGCGTGACGCTCGGCGAAGCGCTGCTGACCCCGACACGCATTTATGTGAAGCCTCTTCTTGCCGCGATCCGCGCTTCGGACGGCATCAAGGCGCTGGCACACATCACGGGCGGCGGTTTTCCCGACAATATTCCGCGCGTTCTGCCGGAAGGTCTCGCTGCCGAAATCGATCTTGCGTCCATTTCCGTTCCGCCAGTCTTCTCCTGGCTTGCCAAGACGGGCGGTGTCGAGCCGAATGAAATGCTGCGCACATTCAATTGCGGCATCGGAATGATTGCCGTCGTGAAGCCTGAGAAGGTTGAGGAAGTCGTGGCTGTCCTTGCCGCAGAAGGCGAAAAGGTCGTCACGCTCGGCCGGATGGTGAAGCGTGAAAAAGACGGCGTCGTCTATAAGGGTACGCTTTCGCTATGAGCCGCAAGCGGGTCGTCATCTTCATTTCGGGCGGCGGCTCCAACATGGAGGCGCTGATCCGCGCTGCGCAAGCCGCCGATTTTCCGGCGGAAGTAGTGGCGGTTTTTTCCGACAAGGAAGAAGCTGGCGGCCTTGCCAAGGCAAAGGCTGCCGGAATTGCGACACAGGTTTTCAAGCGCAAGGACTTTACCTCGAAGGATGCGCATGAAGATGCCATTCTGGACGCACTCGCCGCGTTGAAGCCGGATATGATCTGCCTTGCTGGCTATATGCGTCTTCTGTCGGGCCGTTTCATTGCTCCCTATGAAGGCCGCATTCTCAACATTCACCCTTCCCTGCTCCCGCTTTTCCCCGGACTGCATACCCACCAGCGCGCGCTGGATGCGGGTATGAAAGTCGCAGGCTGCACCGTTCATCTTGTAACGGAAGGGATGGATGAAGGTCCGATACTGGCACAGGCAGCGGTGCCGGTGCATGCTGGTGACGATGCCGAAGCGCTCGCGGCCCGCGTTCTGAAAGCCGAGCATCAACTTTATGCATTGGCCCTTCGCAAATTTGCCGGCGAACAAAACAGCCAGCCGGATTTCACCGGAGCGATGGTTCTCAGTGCGTGATAGCGCGCGACAAATTAATCACATCCCAATTTTTTTGTTAATAAAACTTTAATTTCCCGCAAAAAGCTCTAATTCCCATTCGTAACGGAACTTGCTTCGGCAAATCTCGTTAAGGGACGTGTAAGCGTCTCTTTCAATATGTGTTTTAGAAGAGGACAAAGACATGTCTCTCCGTTTTTCGACTTCCTTCCTTTCGGCAATGACCGTCATTTCCGGCATTGCGGTCACGGCTCCAGCCATTGCTGCCGACTACGTAGCTCCTCCCGCTTCAGGTCGCACCCAGCCGCGCTCGGAAGTCGGCACGCTGTCCTGCGATATTTCTCCTGCAATCGGCGTCATCATCGGCAGCCAGCAGGATGTGGACTGCGTATTCAGCCCGGCCCGTGGACGTGGTCCGGCTGAGCGTTATACAGGGACGATTACCAAGCTCGGCATCGATGTCGGCTTCATAAATGGCGGCCGTGTCGCCTGGGCCGTCTGGGCTCCGACCGTTCGTCCCGAAGGCGCTCTTCAGGGCCGTTATGTCGGCGCATCTGCCAATGCAGCGATTGGCGTCGGCTTCGGCACCAACATCCTGACCGGCGGTTCGTGGAAGACGATTTCGCTTCAGCCGATTTCGCTTCAGGGCCAGCGCGGCCTGAATGCCGCTGTGGGTGTTTCCAAGCTGAGACTGCGTTACGCTGGCTAACAAGCAGCGCGAATAAACAACAACGCCGGGACGCATATATATTTTATATATGCGTCCCGGCGTTGTTGGATAAATATTTATGCGTTTATTTTGCGTATCCAGATCTTGGTGTCGTGCACCGCCAGCCCGCCATAGGGGGCGGCAGGTTCAGCGCCGATCAATATATTGATCCCCTCGCCGCGCTCGAATGTCGAGTTCGGAAAAATGCCCTCCGACACGACGACCCCGCGTTTTTGTCCGGCGCGCAGCACGGCATGAAGCACCAGTTCGCCACGATGATTGCCGATCTCGATCCGCTCGCCATTCTCGATGCCAAGTTCTGCCGCATCGTCGGGATGGATAAGCAGTTCAGGCCGGATTTCCTTGGCAAGCGATGTCAGCGTCTCGGCGAAGGTCGAGTTCAGGAAATTATGCGCCGGTGAAGTCGTCATGCGGAAGGGATGTTCGGCATCCGCCGTTTCAATCACTTCCCAATAATCCGGAAATTCCGGTATCGACTGGAAATCACCCTGAAGCCCCATGACTTCCGGTGGCTTGTTCGGCGACGGGCTTCCGGTCCAGTCAGGACGAAAGCGGAACTTGCCATCCGGCCATTTGAAACCATTGATATAATGCGCATCTTCGAAAGGCGGTTGCAGATCGACAAAGCGCTTTTCCTTCAATTCATCGAATTGTGGCAAGTCGCTATTGGCGTTCATGTTGTTAATCAGCGTGCGCTCATCCAGATCGAAGCCCGGCAGATCGCCAACACCGAGGCGCTTTGCCAGTTCGTTGATTACGAAGATATTCGGACGCGCATCGGCGAGAGGCTCGATCAGCTTCGGCCCCAGAACCACATGCTGCTGCCCGCCGCCGCGATAAATATCGTCATGTTCGAGGAACGTCGTGGCTGGCAATGCAACATCGGCCATCTTCGCCGTATCGGTCATGAATTGTTCGTGCACGGCGACGAAAAGATCCTCGCGCGCAAAGCCTTTGCGAACCAGCCGCTGTTCCGGCGTCACATTCATCGGGTTGGTGTTCTGGATCAGCATTGCCATGACGGGCGGGCCGCCATAAAGCGCCTGCGCGTCACCGGTAAGAATGCGACCGATCTTCGACTGATCGAGAAAACGAAGCCCCATATCCTGCATGGCGCGACCTTCGATCTCGCGCTTGTCCATCTTGAAGATGCCGGAGTTCGAGTGGAATGCCCCGCCGCCTTCATAAAGGAAAGCACCTGTCACGCAGGCAATCGAAGCGGCTGCATGCATGTTCACCGCGCCGTTGCGTTGGCGGGTGAAACCATAGCCGAGGCGGAAATAAGTTCGCTTGGTTTTGCCGACGAGATGGGCAAATGCTTCGATCTCTTCAACGGACAGGCCGGTGATCGCGGCTGCCCATTCCGGTGTACGGGTCTGAAGATGTGCTTCCAGCCCCTTCGGATCGTCGGTGTAGCGCTCCAGATAATCCCAGTCTGCAAGGCCGTCACGAAACAGCACATGCATGACCGCGCAGGCAAAGGCGCCATCGGTTCCGGGTTTCAGCACAATGCCCATATCCGCCTGGCGGACGGTCGCATTGGCATAAACGTCGATGACGACGATCTTGGCGCCGCGTTCCTTACGTGCCCGGACCGCGTGGGTCATGACATTGACCTGCGTGGCGGCGGCGTTGGTGCCCCAGATCACCACCACATCGGCCTTCGCCATTTCACGCGGATCAGGACCGGTCAGGCTTCCTGTTCCCGCAAAATAGCCGGTCCAGGCCATATTGGTACAGAAACTGTCGAACTGGTTGGAATAGCGCTTGGCAAAGCGCAGGCGATTGATCGAGTCGCGCTGCACCAGCCCCATGGTGCCCGCATAGTAATAGGGCCAGACGCTCTCGCTGCCATAATCGCGCTCGGCTTTCAGGAAACGCTCGGCAATGAGATCAAGTGCGGCTTCCCATGAAGCTTCCTTCCACTGCCCAGCACCTTTCGCACCGGCACGAACCAGCGGATGCTTCAGGCGATCAGGATGATGAACCCGTTCCGCATAACGCGCCACCTTGGCGCAGATGACGCCAGCCGTGTAGCTGTTGTCCTTCGCGCCGCGCACGCGCCCGATGGTCCGCTCATCGAGAATTTCGACATCGAGTGCGCAAGTTGACGGACAGTCGTGCGGACAAGCCGAATGACCGGTTTTGATGTTCGAGATTGGAGCGTGCTGGTTCATATTACTTTATTAGCCCAAGCCACTTCCTGCAGAAACGAATTTCTGCCGGAAGATTGTCACTGTGACGAAATAAATTTTCAAGACAAGCGCAATGCAATCGCACCGAGAACAATAAAGCCGGCAGCCACGAAACGTGGTAGCCCGACTTTTTCTTTCAATACCAGAGCCGAAATGAGCACACCGAAGAGTATCGCGGTTTCGCGGAGTGCCGCCACGACGGCAATCGGAGCCATGGTCATCGCCCAGAGTGCAAGGCCATAGGAACCGAGCGTACCAACGCCACCGATCATGGCCGGTCGCCAGTGATTACGCAGATACTGGATGAAACGGTCCGGTTCGCGGTAAAGGGCCCACCCCGCCAGCGGTATGGCGTTCATCAGGAACAGCCACAGCGTATAGGAAATCGGCTCGCCCGACACACGGACACCGAGGCCGTCAATGATCGTATAACTTGCTATGAAACCGGCATTGGTCAGCGCAAGCAAGGCAGTGCGACTTGAAGCTCCACGATTTCTTCGCCGCGCATCAAGCGCCATCGCCAGAACGCCGGAGCAGATCAGCACGATACCAAGCCAGCTCTGCCAGCCCATGATCTCGCCGACCAGCGGCGCACTGACCAGCGCCACCAGCAAGGGCGGAGTGCCGCGCATGATCGGATAGGCTTCGCTCATATCGCCGGATTTATAAGCCGCCGCCACGAGCGACATATAGAAGGTCTGCGTAACCGTAGACAGAAGCATGTAAATCCAGCTTGCCGGGTTCGGCAGCGGCAGAAAAGGCAAGGTGAAAAGGGCGATCAACCCGGCAGCGCTGGTCACACTGGCCGCACTGAAGAACTTGTCTCCGCTTCCCTTTACAATTGCGTTCCAGCTCGCGTGGAGGAACGCGCCAAAGAGGACGATCAGAAGGACGCCACCAGACATTTCGGGACTCGACTCAAAGGATAAGGAGCGGATGTTGAAGGTTGTATGTCACATTTGTGACAGGAGTGATATTGCAGGAACGACGCAGAGCGAGGTCTTTTTGGATATCACTGCCTCTTGCCGAAAAGAGACCGACATGAAACAAGCGCAACCATGAATTATCGTCACGCCTATCACGCCGGAAATTTTGCGGATGTCGTCAAGCACGTCATCCTGACGCGCCTTGTCGAGTATCTGAAACGCAAGGATCAGGCCTTTCGCGTCATCGACACCCATGCAGGCATCGGCCTCTACGACCTGAAGGGTATCGAGGCAGGCAAGACCGGCGAATGGGCAGGCGGTATCGACCGCATCCTGGACGCGGTGAAGAAAGGGCAGATCGAGCAGCCCGTGCTGGATTTGCTGGAGCCTTATCTTGCTGCCGTCCGCGCAGTCAATGAAGGCGAAAAGCTGCGCCATTATCCGGGATCGCCCTTTCTCGTGCGGCATTTGCTGCGCAAGCAGGATCGCCTGTCCGCACTGGAACTGCATCCGCAGGACTCCACCAAACTGGCGAAGCTATTCGACGGTGATTATCAGGTTCGGGTGACCGAGCTGGACGGCTGGCTGGCGCTTGGCGCTCACCTTCCACCGAAGGAAAAACGCGGCATGGTGCTTGTTGACCCGCCTTTTGAAAAGGAAGGCGAATTCGATCGTCTGGTTGATGGCCTGGCCAAGGCGTACAAGCGTTTCGGCGGTGGCATTTATGCGCTGTGGTATCCGGTGAAGGACCGCAAGGAAACGGAACGTTTCACCAGACACTTACGTGAAACCGGCATTCCGAAGATCATGCAGATCGAACTGGCGATTCGTGCGCCCTCCGCCGAACCACGCCTGGATGGCACCGGTATGATTGTCGTCAACCCGCCCTATACACTTGAAAGTGAGATGCAAACCCTGCTTCCCTGCCTTACCAAGCTTCTTGCTGAGGAAAAAGGGAGCAATTTCAGCATCAAGTGGGTGAGAAGCGAGACGGATCGCACTTGACCCGCGTGAATTGCTGACGGAAACTGCGCCTCAATGCTTCGGCTATCATAGACTTGAACGGGTGCCAGCCCGCAATTTGGGACAGGACAGAGATATGCAACGAACCCTGGAACGTATCGGACAGTATTCACGCGCAGCCCTGTTTGCGGCGTCTGTCCTTCCTCTGACGCTTGTGTCTCTGCCGGCCAGCGCCGCAGACTATCTCACTTCTGCTCCAGCAGGCGTTGCCGATGCAGGCGCTTGCAGCCAGCAGAGCGTTTTGCGTTCGGTGGTTTCCGATTTCGGCTATCAGGTACGTCATGTCCCGAACCTGCCGCAGGTCGGTATTTCGGCCATGAGCGATGTTCAACTGACGCGCTATGAGCCGAAGACCAATCCGGCCCAGATCGAACGCACCTATTGCAAGGCAACCGCCGTTCTGACCGATGGTCAGTATCGTTCGGTCTGGTATATGGTCGAAGAAGGTCAGGGCTTTGCCTCGATGGGCCGCAATGTCGAATTCTGCGTCGACGGTTTCGACCGCTGGTATGTGTACGACGCAAGCTGCCGCGTTCTTCGCTAAAAATTAAGCGGCTTGATACGGTCAGCCGTTGATTAAGTGGAGGGCACATGCTGCGGAAGTTTGGTGCAGCGGCGGTTACGTTGCTCGCAGCGGCGGTTGCGAGTATTTTGGCAATTGCGCCGGGTCGGGCAGATGACGTTCCGGGCGAGTTCGACTTTTACGTCTTAGCCCTCTCCTGGTCGCCCAGCTATTGTGCATCGGAAGGCCCCCGCGCCAACAAGCAGCAATGTGGAACCAATCGTCCCTTCGGTTTCGTGGTGCATGGTCTCTGGCCGCAGAATGAATGGGGTTACCCAGCGAACTGCCAGCTCGACAATGCCCGCAGCCGGGGCAGCTATGTGCCCCGCCCGATCATCTCCCGCCTTTCCGATATCATGCCTTCTGCCGGTCTCGCCGCTTATCAATGGCGCAAGCATGGCAGTTGTTCGGGTCTGTCGCAGGATGAATATTTCTCAACGCTGCGCAACGCTTTCGATCAGGTCAAAATTCCGCCCAGCCTGCGCAATCTGGCGAGCGGTCGGCGTGTTGATCCCCTTCTCGTTGAAAAAGCTTTTATCGCAGCCAATCCCGGCATGAAACCGGATGGTATCTCGATTAGCTGCAAGCGGAACTATCTTCAGGAAGTTCGCATCTGCATGACAAAAGACCTGCAATACCGTGCTTGCGGTCAGGTCGATGCCAATGCCTGCCGAAGCCGCTCCGTCATGATGCCCGCCACGCAATAAACTTTACATATCCGGTTTAGGAACGAACGATGACACAGATACTCTATTCGCCTGCTTCGCCCTACAGCGCGAAGGTGCGCATGGCCGCTCACCATGCCGGCATTCCGTTTGAAAGCGTTGTCGTCAACACCTCGGCGGAACCGGAGAACCTGATCCACGCCAATCCGCTCGGAAAAATTCCGACGCTGGTGACGGATGACGGCAAATCGGTTTTCGACAGCCGTGCGATCACCCAGTATCTGAACCGGGTTTCGGGCAACAAGATTTTCCCGCGCAATGCCGAAAAGCGCACCGATGCAGAGCGCTATGAAGCCATCGCCGACGGTCTTTGCGACGTGCTTCTGGCGCATGTCTACGAACGCCGCATGCGTCCGGAAGAGAAAATTCATCAGCCCTGGCTCGACCTGCAATGGCGCAAGGCCGAACGCGCACTCGACCTTCTCAACGAAGCGCCGCCGCGTCTGGCGGGCAAGCTGCATGGCGGCCATATCGCCGTTGCTGCCGCGCTTGGCTATCTGGCGCTGCGCTTTGAAGGCAAATGGGAACGCAACCGCTCCAAGCTCAAGCGCTGGATGAAGCGTTTTCAGGAACTGCACCCGGAACTGACGGAACTGCTGCCGCGCGGCTAACCGGTCTGGAAAGAATGAAACCCCGGATTTCCGGGGTTTTTTTGCAGATTATTGTTTCTTGTCGAGCGCCTGCAATATCCGATAAGCGGCTTTTACGCGCTCATCGATCAGATAATTCCGGTTGGCAAGCAGGACGATTCCGGTCTTCTTGGCGGGAATAAAGGCCGCATAGGCACCGAAACCGTTGGTCGAGCCTGTCTTGTTGACCAAGACATCGGCTGACGGCTGCAAGGGCTGATCGAATTTGCCGATTTTGTGCGACTTCAGCGCCATGTCCGACGAATTGCCCGCAAGAAGTGTCTTGAGCGCAGTCGGATAGCTGTAGAACTCCCAGCCAAGCCCCTGATTGTTGGCACCGACGTGATAATAACCCGTATGTGTCGCGGCGACGGCCTTCTGGAAATCAGGCTCCAGAGATGAGCTGTCGATATTCAGCTCAATGAAGCGGGCGAGATCAAGCGCTGTGGTCTTGATGCCATAGGCCTGCGCATCCAGCGCGCCGCCAGATACCCGGATCGGCTTGTCGGCTTTGGAATAGCCGTAAGCGTAGTTCTTCATCCGACTTTCCGGCACATTGACGAAAGTGTTCTTCAGACCAAATGCAGGCAGAAGCTTTTGCTCCACCAGGACATCGAACGGCTTGTCCATGCTTCGTGCCGCCAGATAGCCGAACAGGCCGATGCTGGGATTCGAATAACGGCGCTGTGTGCCTGCCGGATAGTCCGGCTTCCATTTCTTGAAATATGCCAGCATCGAACTGTCATCGGTGACAGCATCGGGAAATTGCAGGGGCAATCCGCCCGGTGTGTAGGTCCCAAGATCGAGCATGGTGATCTTGTCGAAGCTGCTGCCTGCCAGTTCGGGAGCCCATTTGGTCGCGGGATCGGACAAGGAGAATGCGCCGGTCGCCAGCCCATAGCCGCTGAGCGTCGCAGTAAACGTCTTGCTGACCGAACCGATCTCGAAAATCGTGTCTTCGTCGACTCTCTGTCCGCTTTCCTTCGATGCCACGCCATAACCGAAGAAGTGGCTCTTGCCGTCGATGGTTATGGCAACCGCCATGCCGGGAATCTTCTGCTCGGCCATGAGCGGGCGCATGGTTTCATCGACGATACGGCGCAAATCGTCATCGTTCACCTTGCTTGCAGCCAACGCACCGCTATTCGGGATAATAGCGGCGGTGGCGAGGAAACCGATCAAAAATGTCGTAGATTTTCTCATGACAGATGAATAAACCTCATGATTATGCGTTCCGCTACGTCTTTCTCAAGACATAGCCGGTATTGAGCGATTCATTATATTGAAGCCCGTTTACAGCATTTTTTCAACGCTTCTGCGGGATATAAGCCTATCAGGCCCTGCTGATATACGATGCTTGCGCAAAGAGGACAAACGACGTTATCTAGCATTTGGCATTAGAAAAATTTGGGGCAACATGGTTCGACCGCATCTCCCGCTCAATTCCCTGCGCGCCTTCGAGGCGTCGGCGCGTCACTTGAGTTTTACGAAGGCCGCGATTGAACTTTGCGTTACACAAGCCGCTGTCAGCCATCAGGTCAAAAGCCTCGAAACCCGCCTGAATGTGACTTTGTTCGAGCGCCTGCCGCGCGGGCTGATGCTGACGAGCGAAGGAGAAACGCTGCTCCCCACATTGAAGGACGCATTCGACAGGATTGCCGGAACGCTTGAACGTTTCGAAGCGGGGCATTATCGGGAAATATTGCGCGTGGGTGCGGTCGGCACGCTGGCCGTCGGCTGGCTTCTGCCACGTCTGCGCGATTTTCAGAATCGTTATCCGTTCATCGATCTGCGGCTTTCGACCAACAACAACCGGGTGGACATAGCGGCGGAGGGCCTCGATTACGCCATCCGTTTCGGCAGCGGCGCCTGGCATGGCATCGACGCAACCCGATTGCTGGAAGCACCGTTGTCACCGCTTTGCATTCCGGAACTGGCACAGGAATTGCGAACACCAGCCGATCTCGCGCGGCATATTTTATTGCGCTCCTACCGTGCCGATGAATGGACGCAGTGGTTTATGGCAGCAGGCGTCACGGGCGACATGCCCCTGCCCCGAAGCATCATGTTCGATTCGTCGCTCGCGATGATGGAAGCAGCCATGCAGGGAGCGGGCGTAGCACTTGCGCCGCCGCTGATGTTCTCCCGTCAGTTGCTCTCGGAAACGATCATTCAGCCATTCGACACAACGGTGACGATGGGCAGCTACTGGCTGACGAGGCTGCAATCACGGTCGGAAACGCAAGCAATGGCTGCATTTCGCGACTGGCTGGTTGAGATAGCGAGCCTCTAACCCTAAAAAACATAACAAAAAACCGGGCAGTTGCCTGCCCGGTTTTCCGTGTTCAATTATCAGATAATTAGAACTTGTAGCCAACGCCGACGCGGATGTCGTGGGTGTCGAGCTTGTTACGAACCGTTTCGGTGCCAAGATCATAGTTCTTGTTGCCGAACTGGGTGTAACGGTATTCGACGCGGCCCAGGATGTTGTCCGTGAGCTTGGCTTCCAGACCGGCACCAGCAGTCCAACCAACGCGGAACTTGCTTTCGTCGTCAAAGCCGTTGTCGAGCTTAACCTGCGAACCGGCAACACCAGCCGTGATGTACGGCATAACCGGGTTCAGGTCGTAGCCGAGACGTGCGCGCAGCGAGCCTTCGAAGCCCTGCTTGACTTCCAGACCGTCCTTGGACTTCTTGGCCCAGGAGTAACCGGCGTCACCTTCAACACCGTATACGAACTGGTCCTGCTGGAAGTTCCAGCCAGCGTAAGCGCCAGCCTTCATGTCGTCAGGCTTGATGGTGCCAACGGCGTCGGTCTTGGCCTTGTTCCAGCCGTAGCCGAGGTACAGACCGGTGTAGCCACCAGCCCAGCTATACTGCGGAGCCATTTCAACCGGAGCCGGAACAGGAGGCTGTTCCTGAATGGCATCAGCAGCGAAAGCAGTCGCAGAGAACGGCAGCAGCGCAGCCGAGGCGATTACGAGAGACTTAAGAGTGCGCATAGCATTCTCCTTACACAAATTACCTTTTGCGCGGTCCCTTATCGGGCGGGCGATGTTGGGAGCAAATCGTCCATGCCGCGCTGACAGGACCGACATATCGGCGGTAATTGCGGCACGAAATGCCCGCTTCTGTGGAGAGAACCTGACGAGAACGTGGCAAAAATGCGATGTTGCATTATCGCAACGCCGGATTCAGCCACCTATATAGTGGGAGAGTTTCGATTGCGGCGACCGCAACAACCGGCAGAAAGAAACGAAGTCGCTGAAATCTCTATCAATTTGTCAGTTATGAATGTTGCAGCCGCTGTTTTTAGCTGCAATCTTCCGACCGAAATGGCATGAAATCGACTGAAGAATCTCGATAAGAAAGTGTTTACCGTGTTGAACGATCACGAGCCCCGCCTGCTTGCTAAATGTCCGGTTCTGGTCACCGGCGGCGCACGGCGTATTGGCAAGGCAATTGTCGAGGACCTTGCCGCCCATGGCTTCCCGGTCGCCATACACTATAATCACTCCATCGATGAAGGCGCGGCCCTTGCAGCGGCCATAAACGAACAAGGCGGGAAGGCCTGTGTCGTGCGCGCAGACCTTTCATCCGAATCCGATGTTCGCAATCTTGTGGAGGATGCGTCACGCCAGATCGGGCCGATCCGGCTTCTGGTCAACAATGCATCGCTCTTTGAAGATGATCGCATCGGCCAACTGGATATGGCGCTGTGGGACAAGCACTTTGCCATCCATCTCAAGGCGCCGGTCCTGCTGGCCGAAGAAATGGCGAAAGCCCTGCCCAGCGGCGAAGAGGCGCTTGTCGTCAATGTCATCGACCAGCGCGTCTGGAAGCTCAACCCGAACTTCTTTTCCTATACGCTTTCGAAGACAGCCCTCTGGAATGCCACCCGAACCATGGCGCAGGCGCTTGCACCGCAAATCCGGGTCAATGCAATCGCACCCGGCCCAACATTGCCGAGCGAACGGCAGAAGCCTGGCGATTTCGAACAGCAGGTCGAGAAACTTCTTTTGCAGCGTGCGCCGGAATTGTCGGAATTTGGGCGTACTGTTCGCTATTTCTGGGAAAGCCGCTCCGTCACCGGCCAGATGATCGCACTTGACGGCGGACAGCATCTGGCCTGGGAAACCCCGGATATTGCAGGAATTACGGAATGACTGGAAACCGCAAGAACAATGAGGATGCCGTTGCAAATCTGCCGTCCGATGACGAGCAGGATGTGGCCGGTATTATCATTGGTGACGCGGAAACCGACGATGATGACGAGACCGACGATATAGCCGATGTTCCGGCCTCTCCGTCCGCTGCCGATTCCATTCAATGGGATTCCTCGGATGGCCTGCCGGATATTGAAGGCCTGAGCGGTCAGGACATCATCAATGCTTTCGTGAAGCGCCTGCCGAACAATCCGGGCGTCTACCGCATGTTCAACAGCGATGGTGACGTGCTCTATGTCGGCAAGGCACGCAATCTCAAGAAGCGCGTTTCCAACTATGCGCGCGGCGTCGGCCATTCGAATCGCATCACGCGGATGATCCGCGAAACGGTGACGATGGAATTCGTCGTCACCCGGACGGAAACCGAAGCCTTGTTGCTGGAAGCCAATCTCATCAAGAGGTTGCGTCCGCGCTTCAACGTGCTGATGCGCGACGACAAGTCGTTTCCCTATATTCTTCTGACCGGCGACCATCGGGCACCCGGCATTTTCAAGCATCGCGGTGCGCGGTCCCGCAAGGGAGACTATTTCGGTCCCTTCGCCTCTGCCGGTGCCGTTGGTCGCACGATCAACGCGCTTCAGCGCGCCTTCCTGCTGCGGACCTGCACGGATTCGGTTTTTGAAACGCGTACCCGTCCCTGCCTTCTCTTTCAGATCAAGCGTTGTTCCGGCCCCTGCACGCACGAGATCAGCGATGAGAACTATGCCGAACTCGTCAATGAGGCCAAGGCGTTTCTTTCCGGCAAGAGCCAGTCGGTAAAGGACCACCTCGCAACGGCAATGCAGGCCGCGTCGGCGGACCTCGATTTTGAGCATGCAGCCGTTTACCGGGATCGTCTGGCGGCGCTTTCTCATGTGCAATCCCATCAGGGCATCAATCCGCAGACGGTTGAAGAGGCTGACGTCTTTGCCATCCATCAGGAAGGCGGCATGACCTGCATTCAGGTCTTCTTCTTCCGTACCGGCCAGAACTGGGGCAATCGCGCCTATTTCCCCAAGGCGGACAGTTCGCTCGGCCCGGCAGAGGTTCTGGGGGCATTCCTGTCCCAGTTCTATGACGACAAGCCATGTCCGCGGCTGGTTCTCCTGTCCGAGACGGTTGAGGAGCAATCGCTTATTGCCGAAGCGCTCTCGACGCGCGCGGGCCATAAGGTACAAGTCAACGTCCCCCAACGCGGAGAGAAGAAGGATCTTGTCGATTACGCGCTTACCAATGCGCGCGAAGCGCTTGGACGGCGGCTTGCTGAAACATCTTCGCAAGCCCGCCTGTTGCAAGGCATGGCCGAAACCTTCGGCCTGTCCCAGCCACCGCGCAGGATCGAGGTCTATGATAACTCGCATATCATGGGTACGAATGCTGTCGGCGGCATGATCGTCGCGGGACCGGAAGGCTTCGTCAAAAATCAGTACCGCAAGTTCAACATCCGCTCGACCGATATTACGCCGGGCGACGACTTCGGCATGATGCGCGAGGTAATCGAGCGGCGCTTCTCACGGCTGGTCAAGGAACATGGCACGCCGGAAGAGCCGACTGACGCAGAGGTAACCGACACGTTTCCTGCGTGGCCCGACGTCATTCTGATCGACGGCGGGCAAGGTCAGGTTGGCGCGGTCAGGCAAATTCTCGGCGAGCTTGGGATCAGCCATCTCGTCAATGCAATCGGCATTGCCAAGGGCGTCGACCGTGAAGCAGGGCGCGAACGTTTCTTCGTGGAAGGCAAGCAGGCCTTTACACTGCCGCCGCGCGATCCCGTGCTCTATTTCATCCAGCGCCTGCGCGATGAAGCGCACCGGTTTGCCATCGGCACACACCGCGCCCGGCGCAAGAAGGAAATGGTCAAGAACCCGCTCGATGAGATTGCGGGAATCGGTCCGTCGCGAAAGCGTGCGCTTCTGCACCATTTCGGAACCGCAAAGGCCGTCTCCAGAGCCGCGGTTGCCGATCTGATGCAGATCGAAGGCATCTCTGAGGCCATGGCCAAGACGATTCACGATCATTTTCGTGACAGATGACGTAATTTTGTCCGGAATTGAGGCGCAAGCGTCATTAGGTCCCGGCACAACATATTCGCAGGTGTTGATTTTATCGGTCATCCCTGTTGATGTGCGCTAGAGCATTTTCGAGCCAACAACGCGAAACGGTTTTGCGTTCGGAAATGCATAAAAACAGATGGTTAGAGCAGTTCGAACGATCCTGCTGAAAACAGGAACCGCTCTAACAACGATGCGGCGGAACAATGCAGAAAAAACATACCCTCTCCTTGCCCAATATCCTCACCTATGGCCGGATCATCGCCGTCCCCCTTGTGGTATTGTGCTTCTTTATCGAGGGGAAACTGGAATCGAGCGATTTCGCCCGATGGACCGCTCTGGGATTGTTTGCCGTCGCCAGTATCACGGACTTTTTCGACGGCTATCTCGCCCGCATCTGGAAACAGACATCGACCATCGGTCGCATGCTTGACCCGATTGCCGACAAGCTTCTCGTATCCGCCATTCTGTTGCTTCTCGCAGCTGACGGTACCATTGCAGGCTGGACGCTTTGGGCCGCAATCATCATCCTGTGCCGCGAAATCCTGGTTTCGGGTCTGCGTGAATATCTTGCGGAACTCAAGGTCAGTGTTCCCGTTTCCCGTCTGGCCAAGTGGAAGACGACCGCGCAAATGATTGCGCTCGCATTTCTGCTCGCAGGCCCTGCCGGTGACAAAGTCATGCCCTATGTAACGGAAATTGGCATTGTCCTGCTTTGGGTCTCGGCGCTTCTGACGCTTTATACGGGCTGGGATTACTTCAAGGCGGGCCTTAAACACGTAATGGATTGATCCAGTGACGGTAAAACTCGTTTATTTCGCATGGGTGCGCGAGAAAATCGGCAAGGGCGAGGAGGTCATTGAACTCCCCTCACCCAAAACAACCGTGGGCGATCTGATCAGCCACCTGAAATCGCTTGGGCATGAATATGAAGCTGCCTTCGAGCATGAGCACGTCATTCGTGCCGCGATCAATCAGGAACATGCCGAGCATATTGAACTCGTGAATGATGGCGATGAAGTTGCGCTCTTTCCGCCCATGACGGGAGGATGAGATGAGCGGGCAAACCACATGCCCACTTTTCGTCGGCATAAGAAGCGAAGACTTCGATATCGCAGCGGAACTGCGCAAGCTTGAGCATGGGCGCACGGATATCGGCGCCATCGTCACCTTTACCGGTCTGTGTCGCGATGAAAGCGGCGCGCTTTCGGCCCTGGAGCTGGAACATTATCCCGGCATGGCCGAAGCGGAAATCACACGCATCGCCCGACAGGCTATCGAGCGCTGGCCGATAACAGCCCTCACGATCATTCACCGTTACGGGCTCATCAAACCGGGCGAAAACATCGTTCTGGTCGCAGCGGCATCATCGCATCGACATGCCGCTTTCGAAGCTGCATCATTCCTGATGGATTACATGAAAACCGACGCTCCATTCTGGAAAAGGGAGCATCTTGCAGACGGTTCTGTCGGCGGTTGGGTGTCGTCCAAGGAGGAAGATGAAAAGATCCGAGAACGCTGGCAACAGTCATAATCTTCCGATTACCAGCAATTCTACTGATCTCTATTTCCCATTTTAATTGCGAATTAACTATTTAACCCCCTAAAATAATGGATAATTTAGTCGGCGTGTTCTTGCGTCGCCACAATTTTCACATGAAGATTTCGCTAATGTCAGCCTTATGAATCAGGCGCTGACAAGCGATGATGACAGGCAGATTGGAATCCCCATTAGCGCCATCTGTCTGGTAACAAACAACGCGTGCGGGAACGGAAGTTTCGGGCTTTAACGATGCGAAATGGACTGGCGAAAACCCTTTCAATTGCGGCAGCACTTGTGGTCGGCATTGGCGCGCTTGGCGGAGCTGCCTTGTTCCTGACCACATCCATGCCGACAAGCAGCATAGCGGCGGAAAAAACGGTCAGCGGCAAAGTGATGTATCGCGAACGTATCGCGCTGCCGCCGGAGGCAAACCTGACCGTTCAGCTTTCCGACATCTCTCTGGCCGACGCCCCCTCCAAAGTCATTGGAGAAACAAGGATTGAATCCGTTCAGGGTTCGCCGATCCCGTTCGCCATCAATTTTGATACGGACCAGATTCAGCCCGGCCATACCTATGCCTTGCAAGCGCGGATTTCGGCGGGCGATACGCTATGGTTCGTCAATGACGAACGCTACGCCATCGACCCGGAGAATCCCGGCACCCCGGCAGAAATCAAGGTTGTGATGGTTCGCAAGAGCGGCGACGAAGGTGCTGCCATCGGCATTGAGGGCAAGGACTGGCTGGCAGAAGACATTCAAGGCGGCGGCGTGATCGACAATGCACAGACGACATTGACGGTCTCGACCGATGGCACCGTCAGCGGTTCGGGTGGCTGCAATCGTTATTTCAGCAAGGCAATCGTCACTGGCGAGAACATTTCCTTCGCCGATATCGGATCGACCTATGTTCAATGCCCGCCTGCTCTTATGACGCAGGAGCGCAAGTTCCTCGACGTGCTTGGCAAGACGAAGTCCTACAAGATCGACATGGGGAAACTGGTTCTCTTCGATGACGACGGAAAAGAAATGGCAAGGCTCGCACAAAGCCTTTGAAACTAAAAAAGCCCGGTTAAACCGGGCTTTTTCTTTGAATTCCGGGTGGGATTAGCCGACGATTTCGGTGCCCGAGAACCAGTATGCGATTTCTTCTGCAGCGGTTTCAGGAGCGTCCGAACCGTGCACGGAGTTTTCGCCGATCGACAGGGCGAATTCCTTGCGGATGGTACCTTCGTCAGCGTTTGCCGGGTTGGTTGCACCCATGACTTCGCGGTTCTTGGCGATGGCGTTTTCGCCTTCGAGAACCTGAACAATCGTCGGGCCAGAAGACATGAATTCGGTCAGTTCGCCGAAGAACGGGCGATCCTTGTGAACAGCATAGAAGCCTTCAGCTTCACGCAGGCTCATCCAGACGCGCTTCGAAGCGACAACGCGCAGGCCAGCTGCTTCGAGCTTGGCAGTGATGGCGCCGGTCAGGTTGCGGCGGGTCGCATCGGGCTTGATCATGGAGAAGGTACGTTCGATTGCCATTATGACACCTTGTTCGCTGGAATTTTTAGAAAAGTGAGGCTCTATACCGTCGATAGGCCGAATTGCCAAGAGGCGAACCGATTAGCACCTTGAGAGAGCATAGAATTGATTGCATAGATACGCCGTGCCGATTCAACTTCGCGGGAAGCGGCATGGACAGGTGTTCAGGGGGCTCTCATGGAACAGTACTTTCAGATGTTCGCCTATTATAACCGATGGGCAAATGAACTGGTCTATGCTGCGGCTGCCGAGCTGAGCGACGAGGAATACAGGCTCGATCTCGGCTTGTTCTTTGGTTCCATTCACCGCACCTTCAATCATTTGCTGGTTGCCGACCGCATCTGGATGAAACGCTTCACCACCGAAGGCGATCATCCGAAGACGCTCGACGCCATTATTTCCGACAATTTCATCATGCTGCGTGACCTGCGGCAGGCGGAAGACGCGCGCATTTGCCGCTATGCCGACAGCCTCGACACACAGAAGCTTGCCGGACGCTATACTTACACCCCTACTCGTGAAATGCGCACGATAAGCCAGCGGCTCGCTCCCTCGCTTGCTCATATGTTCAACAACCAGACCCACCATCGCGGACAGATTCACGCCGCGTTCACACGGCTGGGTACGGAAGCTCCGTCACTCGATCTTGCACATTTCCTGCGGACGGAAGAGGGACGGCGTTTCGCCTGACTGACGTTGATACTTGCGGAAACGCTTCAAGCCGTGCAAAAGCGCTTTCACCATGCTTATCCTTGACGACATCTCCGTACGAATTGCCGGACGCCTCCTGATCGACCACGCCAGCGTAACGCTGCCAGCGGGATCGAAGACGGGTTTTGTGGGCCGCAACGGCACCGGCAAATCGACCCTGTTCCGTGTGATTACGGGCGATCTTGCGCCGGAAACAGGCAGCATCTCGCTTCCCAAAAATACCCGTATCGGTCAGGTGGCGCAGGAAGCGCCCGGCACAGAGGATGCACTGATCGAAATCGTCATGAAGGCGGACAAGGAGCGCACAGCACTTCTTGAAGAGGCTGACACGGCAACCGATCCGCACCGCATTGCCGAAATTCACACCCGCCTTGCCGACATCGACGCTCACTCTGCGGAAGCTCGCGCAGGCGCCATTCTGTCCGGTCTCGGTTTCAACGCCGAAGCACAACGCCAGCCCGCATCCGCATTTTCCGGCGGCTGGCGTATGCGTGTCGCTCTGGCAGCGGTTCTTTTTGCCGAGCCGGACCTGCTGCTCCTCGACGAACCAACCAACTATCTCGACCTTGAAGGCGTGCTGTGGCTGGTCGACTATGTGAAGCGCTATCCGCACACAGTCATCATCATCAGCCACGACCGTGATCTCCTGAACTCTGCGACCAGTTCGATCATGCATCTCGACCAGAAGAAGATCAGCTTCTGGCGAGGCAACTACGATCAGTTCGAGCGCCAGCGCCACGAAATGCTGGAATTGCAGCAGAAGGCCCACGCAAAGCAGGAAGCCCACCGCAAGCACATGGAATCCTTCGTGGAACGGTTCCGTGCCAAGGCCACCAAGGCCCGTCAGGCGCAATCGCGCATGAAGGCTTTGGAAAAGCTCAAGCCAATCGAGCTTTACGTTGAAAGCAATGTGCAGCCGTTTCGTTTTCCGGATGCCGACAAAAAGACGGCATCGCCTGTCATCGCGCTTGATAATGCCGATGTCGGTTATGTGCCGGGCAAGCCCGTCCTTCGCAATGTAACCTTGCGTATCGACAATGACGACCGCATCGCCCTCCTCGGCTCGAACGGTAACGGTAAGTCAACGCTGGCGAAGCTGATTGCCGGTCGCCAGACGCCGGAAAAAGGCACGCTCACACTTTCGCCGAGCCTGAAAGTCGCCTTCTTCGCACAGCATCAGATGGATGATCTGATCCCCGAAGACAACGCCATCGAGCATGTGCGCAAGCTCATGCCGACGGAACCAGAGGCGAAGGTGCGTGCGCGGGTTGCGCAGATGGGCCTTTCGACAGAGAAGATGCTGACACCGGCCAAAGACCTGTCCGGTGGCGAGAAAGCGCGCCTCCTGATGGGGCTTGCGACCTTTCACGGTCCCAACCTGCTGATCCTCGACGAACCAACCAACCATCTCGACATCGACAGCCGCGAAGAGCTTGTGCATGCGCTCAACGCTTTCAACGGCGCGGTTATCCTGATTGCCCACGACCGCCATCTGATCGAAGCCACGATGGAACGGCTCTGGCTGGTCCGCGAAGGTGGCGTAAAGGCGTTTGAAGGCGATCTCGACGAGTACCGGCAGATCGTTCTTGCCGATGCCAAGGGAGAACCGGCTGCCGACCGCGACGACACCTCCAAGGTCAACAAGGCAGAACAGCGGAAACTTGCTGCCCAGAAACGCGAAACCCTGGCGCCGCTACAGAAAAAGATCAAGGAAACCGAAGCCTTGATTCAAAAGCTGCAGAAACAGATTCAAGGCTTCTCGTCACAATTGGAAGACCCGGCTCTGTACGAGAAGGAACCCCAAAAGGCGATCCGGATCAACAAGGACATGAGCGACGCCCGTTCTGCACTTGCGGATGCTGAGGACAAGTGGCTGGAACTTTCCACCGAATATGAAGAAGCGATGGCGGATTAAAACAGCCATTGCTTCGGCGCACCGCCGCCTAAGCGAACATCAACAAGGCCACGATTGCCAGCGCCAGCCAACCCACGATGCGCATGGCAACCGGCAGAGGACGCGGCATGAACCGCACCGCGAGAAGCGCGAAAATAACGGTCAGAGTGGGAAACCCGAAATAAAGGGCAGCGTAACCGCTCTGCCCTTCAAAGGAAGAGCCGAAGACGCCCAGCTTTTCGAGTGGTATCAGCGCAACCAGTGCTGCAAGAGCCGAAAGCAGCAACAGCAGCAATCTGTCGGAAATTTTGCAGAGCATCGTCATCAATCAGCTCTGGGGACGCAGGCGGGTACGCATCAGGGCATAAAGACCGAATGCACCGAGGATCAGACCGATGGTCGTATAGACCTCGTCAGGCGTTTCGGCTCCACGGCGCAGTACGAGATCGGCTTTTGAAAGCTGAAGCCCATCCGTGTTTCCCTGCACCAGACGAAATGCATAAAGCCCCGGAATGACCGGATCGATGTCCCCCGCGCTCTGACGCAGAACGCTGCCATCCTGCGGGCGGTCCGTATTGATGGAACCGCTGGTGGAGGCGAAATCGAGTCCCTGGGAGAGAACCGGCTGGCCGTCGCGGCTGACCGCAAGGGTCACCGCCGAGCGCCTTTCCGCGGGCACGTAACCCGGCAAAGGCGTGGCATCGATGAACACACGCACCGGCCCATCATCCGCCGACAGCCTGACTTCCTGTATCTTGAAACCGCTTTGACGGTTTTCAAGCATCGTCCAGCGGCCAATCTCGCTGCCGGTGAAATGACGCATATACCAGGGATAGCCGATACCAAGGCCAAAACCGGCGACGATCATCAAAATGAATAGCGGACGCATTAGGGCCTGTTGAGAGTTAGGTTTCGGGCGTGGCGTGAGCTGGATTTTGTTCCTGAACAGGAGAACAGACCGCCGTGGAGTAATTCTCCACAAGGGCTGTGCGACGCATTCAGGGGGAAAATCCGCCACGTCGCTTCGCGATATGATGAAAATAGCCCAGCTTTGCGTCGCAAAACCTCGATGGAGAACCACTCCACCTTCGGTTTTGCTCCTAAACCTGTACAATTTTCATCCATACCACGCTCCAAAACTAATTCTCAACAAGCCCTAAGCCTTGCGCTCCCAGCGGCGATCTGGCGTTTGCTGCCAATAGGTCAAGTCGTGGTTTCCTGCCTTGAAATTCTTCCACTGCCCCCGGGCAATATCGAGCTGCTCCTGATCATGCCCGTCGAACATGACGACAAGCCGCTCATAGGCATCCGCCTGCTCAATCCCCGCACCCTCTACGAGAAAGCGTACCGTCGCACCGTTCGGATTGGCTTCACTTGTGGTCAGCAAGACCGGCTGGTGTTCCGGGTGAGGCTCATTATCGGTGCCATGGGCTACGAAAGAGGTGTCGGAGAAGGTCCAGAGCAAACCATCCAGCGCATCGCGTCTTTCTTCGCTGACGGTCTGGATCGTGACGCGCCAGCCGCGCCCGAGCGAGCGCTCGACCAGACCGGGCAAGGCCTCATCGAGTGTCGATTCCGTCAGATGGTAGAAGAGAATTTCCGCCATGCATTATCCGTTTCGGAAATGGGTGAAGAAACTGATTCCGCTTCTCCACCCATCCTGTTGTTTGGAAAAGATTTTAGCTTTCGAAATGATCCCGGACAAGACGGTCCAGCAGACGCACGCCATAGCCGGAAGCCCATGTCTGGCTATACTCGTTTGCTGGCGACCCCATGGCCGTTCCGGCAACATCGAGATGCGCCCAAGGCGTCTCACCGACAAAGCGCTTCAGGAACTGTGCTGCCGTGATCGATCCACCGTAACGGCCTGCACTGTTCTTCATGTCGGCAAACTTCGAATCGATCATCTTGTCGTATTCAGTGCCAAGTGGCAGGCGCCACAGCTTTTCGCCGGTCGACTGGCCCGCATCATAAAGCTGGTCAGCAAGCTCATCGTCATTGGAGAAGAGACCGGCATGATACTGGCCGAGTGCGACCATGACCGCGCCCGTAAGGGTGGCCAGATTGATGATGAAGCGCGGCTTGAAACGATCATTCGTATAGTGCAGCGCATCGGCGAGAACGAGACGGCCTTCAGCATCAGTATTGATGACTTCAATCGTCTGTCCCGACATGGATGTCACGATGTCGCCCGGACGCTGTGCATTGCCGTCCGGCATGTTCTCGACAAGGCCGATAATGCCGATGGCGTTGACCTTTGCCTTGCGACCGGCCAGAGCGCGCATCAGGCCCGTGACGGCTGCAGCACCGCCCATGTCACCCTTCATGTCTTCCATGCCACCAGCAGGCTTGATGGAAATACCGCCCGTATCGAACACGACGCCCTTGCCGACGAAAGCAACCGGCTTTTCCTTGCTCTTCGCGCCCTGCCATTCCATGACAACCAGTCGCGGCGGGCGAACGGAACCCTGTGCTACGCCCAGAAGCGCCCCCATGCCGAGCTTCTTCATTTCCTTCTCGCCGAGGATCTCGACCTTCACGCCAAGCTTTCCGAGCTTTTCAGCTTCTTGTGCGAACTCGACCGGACCGAGAATATTCGCAGGCTCGTTGACGAGATTACGCGCCTGGAGAACACCGTCCGCGACCGCTTCTGCAACTTCAAAAGCACGCTTTGCCGTATGCGGGTCCGCGACGCAGATGCTGATCTTGGCGGCGTGTTTCGGATCGCCATTTTCCTCATTGTTCTTGCGCGTCTTGTAGCGCTCGAACTTGTAGGAGCGCAGAATCATGCCGAGCGCCAGGTCTGCCGCTTCGTCACCGGCGATGGTGGTTTCAGGCAAGGCCAGTGTCACGGTTGCCCGCTCGGCCTTGCCGATTCGTGAAAACGCTGCGCCACCAATCTTGAGCCAGTCGTCATTGCCAAGCCTGCCGGTTTCGCCGACGCCGACCAGAACGATCTTATCGATGCCGCTGGAAGTTGTCTCAATCGCTTCCGCCGTCTTGCCCAATGCGCCGGTGAATCCGGAAATTTCGGCAATACGCTTGATCTTTTCCGCACCGCCGACGGCTTCAGCCGCTTCATCCGCAAAACCGCCGCGCTTCGCGACGAGGACGATAGACACGCCTTTTTCCGGTACTGCAAAATCGCTGAAAGAGATCGAAGGACGTTTAGACATGACAACTCCAAACTTGGTGTCGATTTGAGAATGACACGATTGTGTCGCGACTTTTTCCCACTCATGTGAGACGAATATGGCAAAACAGCAAGAGTAGATCCCAGATTGTTTCAGTTTCAGCCCGAGGAAAACCGTGCAGGACACAATTGCAAACTCGTCTTATCTGTTCTCTGCAAAAACTGGTTGCCTTGAGCCGACTCATCACCCATTAAGGGAAACAGCAGAGCTGGCATCTTCACGACGCTTTTAGTAATCTGTTAACCGCGTTTATTGGGCCAATCTTAGCCAAGCGTCATTAAGTTTAGTGATTATCGCGAGTACCGCAGCCAATTTCGGATGCGCGCTCCTTCAACGGAACCGGGATGTAGACTCCACCTATGCGATTGATTGAGTTGTACATCTTGCGCCGGGTGGCGATCATGTTCCTCGCAGTGCTGGGGGCGGCAGTCGGCATTACCTGGACCGTGCAGGTGCTTCAGCGCATCGACTTTCTGACCACAAGCGGACAGACATTCCAGACAATCGTTCAATTCAGCTCGCTGTTGATTCCGTCAGCCATCCCGCTCGTGATGCCGTTTGCGCTGATCATTGCGATCACGCAGACGCTGTCCACCATGAACCAGGATTCCGAACTGGTGGTCATCAATGCATCGGGTGCTCCGCGCAGCGCGGTGATGCGCCCTATTCTGATTCTTGCGGCCGTGATTTCCGTCGTCTCGTTTCTCGTCGCCAATTATGTCGATCCCTATGCGCGCATGAACATGCGCGCGATGATCGCCAATGCCAGCGCCGATCTGATGAATGTCATCGTTCAGGAAGGCAACTTCCGGAAGCTCGCCGACAATCTCTATATTCAGGTCGCGGAACGACGCGCCGACGGCAGCATTGGCGGGCTTTTCATCGCCGATTCCCGCGATCCCGCGCTCGACCTCATCTATTATGCTGCCGATGGCGCGATTGCTTCGACGCCAAGCGGCGACATGCTGTTGATGCAGAATGGCGAAGTACAGCGGCGTGATGTGTCCGATGGCACTGTTTCGATCATCAAGTTCAATTCCTACGCATTCGATCTCAGCCAGTTTGCCTCAGCCGGTGACGATTTCGTCATCTATGCGAAGGATCGTCCGCTATCCTATCTTTTGAACCCGGACCCGAACGATCCGATCCTTCAGACCCGCCCATTGCGCTACAAGGCTGAATTGCACCGGCGCCTGACGCAATGGCTCTATCCGGTAGTCTTTGCGATGATTGCACTGGCTTTTGCGGGCGATTCCCGTTCGCATCGCGAAGCTCGTGTCTCTGCATCCTTCTCGGCGATCAGCACCGCTCTTCTCGTTTATTGGGCTGGTTATTTTGCATCAGATCGCGCAGACAAGGACGCTGGCTATATCGTCGTCATGTACCTCGTCCCGCTCGCCGTCATGCTCGTGACGGGCTTTGCGCTCGCCACCGGGCGAAGGATCGGCCTGCCAGACAAATGGAACGACCGTATTCTCGACAATTTCGACAGTCTGAGAAACCGTGCCTCGGAACTTTATGCCCGTTTCACCGGACGCTCGCGCAATAATGCCGGAGGACAGGTATGATCGGCTGGACGCTCGGGCGCTATTTCTTCATCCGCTACGTGCAGATTACACTCTATTTTCTGCTCGGGATTTTCGCATTGTCGCTGCTTCTCGACTTCACCGAGAATGCGAGCAAGCTTTCAAACCTGCCGGACTATTCGGTGTGGGCAGCGCTTGGTCTTTCTGCCATGCGCGTACCCTTCATCATGCAGCAGATGATCCCGTTCGTTGCCCTGTTCTCCGCAATGGCGACGCTCATTTCGCTCAACAGAAAATACGAACTTGTTGTCGCCCGTTCCGTTGGCGTGTCGGCCTGGCAGTTCCTTCTGCCTGCCTGCTTCGGCGCCTTCCTGTTTGGCCTGGCGACGATTTTCATCCTCAATCCGTTCGCTGCTTACGGGTTTGCGAAGGCTGATGAAATCGCATCGACGTGGAAGACCGGCAAAGTTACCGACGTTTCCGCCCTGCGCGATCCGTGGCTGCGCCAGAAGACCGATGAGGGTGAAACCATCATCGGCGCAAAAAGCACTCTGGATCAGGGTGCGACCCTTGCCGATGCGACATTCATTCAGTTCGATGAAAAGAAGAATATCAAGGTACGCTACGACGCACGGACCGCACAGCTGATGGACGGTCATTGGGAGCTAACCGACGTGACGCGATTCGCGCGCGGCGAAGAACCCCAGAAAATGGCGAGCCTCCAGATCGAGACGCAGCTTCGTCCGGAATATGTGGAAGAGAAGCTCGCGACACCGGACACAATTCCCTTCACGCAGTTGCGTCACAAGATCGAAGTCGCACGTTCCTTTGGTTATTCGGCAAACGCTTTTGACATGCAATACCAGTCACTTCTGGCCTTGCCGGCCTTGCTGATGGCGATGACTCTCATTGCTGCAACAGTGTCGTTGAAATTTGTGCGGTTTGGCCAGTCGGGAGCGATGATTCTGGGTGGCGTTATCGCAGGCTTCATGCTTTATGTCGTTTCGGTGCTAGTGAAGGCATTCGGGAATGCGGGATTCGTTCCGCCGTTCGTGGCTGCCTGGGTTCCGGTTGTTATCGCGACATTTTTTGGTGTCTCCTTTTTGTTGCATAAGGAGGATGGTTAGTGGGTTCGAGTAACGCCCGCATGGTATTGCCCCATTCGTTCTCGCGCCTGACGCGCGGGACGGCCTTGGCGTGCGTCCTTGCTTTGCCTTTCATTTCTGTCGCGGCCCTGCCCTCACCCGCATCGGCACAGGACACTCTTGCTGCCAATTACAAGAGCGATCCGAACGCACGCATGCTTCTGCAGGCTGACGAGCTTGTCTATGATCGCGACGTCAACACCGTCACGGCTCAGGGCAAGGTGCGCATTGAGTATGACGGTAATCATCTCGTCGCCGACAAGGTAACTTATAACCAGCAGACGCGGCGCATGACTGCGACGGGTAATGTTGAGATCGTCGAACGCGACGGCAACAAGATCTATTCCGACCATATGGATGTCACCGACAGTTTCCGCGACGGCTTCGTAAACGGCCTTCGCGTCGAGACGACGGATAACACCCGCTTTGCAGCCGAAAGCGCTGAACGCAGCAACGGCGAGATCACGACATTCAACAACGGCGTCTATACGGCCTGCGAACCCTGCGCCAAGAATCCGGACAAGCCTGTTCTCTGGCAGATCAAGGCACGCAAGATCATCTGGAACAGCACGACAAAGACGGTCCGTTTCGAACATGGCCGCTTTGAGTTTCTCGGCATGCCGCTTGCCTGGTTCCCGGCATTCGAGATGGCCGACCCGACGGTGAAGCGCAAAAGCGGCTTCCTGTTTCCGGGCTTCTCCTACAAGGACGATCTCGGCTTCGGCATCAAGAATTCGTATTTCTGGGCACTCGCTCCGAATTACGATCTGACGCTTTCCACGACTGCCTATACCAAGCAGGGCTTCCTGACCGAGGCCGAATGGCGTCATCGTCTTGAAAATGGCACCTATAACCTTCGTATCGCTGGCATCCACCAGAACAAGCCCGAAGAATTCGATTTGAACACCGTTGACCGCGAAGAAGACAATCGCGGCATGGTCGCCTCAAAAGGCGATTTCGAGCTCAATTCGCGTTGGCGTTTTGGCTGGGATGTGATGGCACAGACCGACCGGAATTTCAGCCGAACGTACGATATTGAAGGATATAACGCTCAGACGCAGGTATCCAAAATCTACCTGACCGGCATTAATAACCGCAATTATTTCGATCTCAATTTCTATCGATTTAACGTTCAGGAATCGTACCCGGTTACGGACGTTTATAAAGACTACGAGATGCACTCGAAGCAGCCTTGGGTTTTCCCAAGTCTCGACTATTCTTATACGATGCCGGAGCCAGTCTATGGCGGCGAACTGAATTTCAATACCAATCTGCAGGTTCTTTATCGTCAGAATGCGAACTATACGCCTCTCGGCACCAGATTTCCTCGCGTTCCAGGCTTCGACGGAACCAATGCGCGGCTGACCACCGAAGCGGAATGGAAGCGAACCTTCATCACGCCTGCCGGTCTGGTCATCACCCCATTGCTGGCACTGCGCGGCGATGCAATTGGTGCCAATACGAACTTCAATCTCGCAGATGCCGGCTATACGGATGCACTTGTCCGTTCAGAAGCGCTTCGCGCCATGGCAACCGCCGGGCTTGAACTGCGCTGGCCGATCCTGTTCTCGACCACGAGCTCGACCCATATCATCGAGCCGATCGCACAGCTTTATGTTCGCAACAACGAACGCTATGCGGGCGAATTGCCAAATGAAGACGCCCAGAGCTTTGTCTTCGATGCGACGAACCTGTTCTCGCGCGACAAGTTCTCCGGTTATGACCGTGTCGAAGGCGGCACTCGCGCCAATCTTGGTCTGCGCTACTCAGGCAATTTCAACAACAGCGACTGGGCTCTTTATGCCCTCGGCGGTCAGTCGTTCCAATTGGGTGGGGTAAATTCTTACGGTACCAGCGATTTCGTGAATGTCGGCGCAGATTCCGGCCTGCAGGATGCGCGCTCCGACTATGTGGCCATGATCGGTACGTCCAATTCGACAGGTCTTGCCCTTGCTGCTCGCGGACGCTTCGACAAGGAGAGTTTCTCGGTCCAACGTGGCGAACTTGAAGCCCAGCAAAGCTGGCAGAAGCTGACCGTTTCCGCTCAGTACGCCTATATCGCGCCGCAACCTGCTTACGGATATAACGATCTCCGTCAGGAAGTTACAGGCTCGGCAACGGCTCGTATCAATACAAACTGGCGCGTTTTCGGTTCAGGTACCTATGATCTTGTCTCCGAAACATTGGTACGCGCATCGTCTGGTCTCGCCTATGACGATGAGTGTTTCACTTACTCTATGGCATATACCCAGACCCGCAATCCGGGTGAGGATAAAACCTCATATGGCATAGGCTTCAACATTTCGCTGCGCACGTTGGGTGACATAGGCAGCGGCACTCAGACTTTCTAAACTTGACGGACCGGAAGCACTAGAAATGCTTCCGGTCTTTTCATTTCATTTGACAAAGAAATTGCACATCAAAGCCTGATTTGGCTTTCTTTCTGTAGTATTCACACGATACAACCTTCGCAAAATAGCTTTTGGGTCATTGTTTCGCCGCACTGGGTCATCTATACAGGCAGCTTATGATCAGCAGCTGATATGATTGATTGTTGGCTGACCGACGATAATGACCATAAAGGGATATGTCCGGTAAGGATTGTCGTTCATCGACCGGAAGGAATCGGGAAAGAAAGATGATGATTGCAAGACCTCTCTTCGCCTCCATGCTAAGCGCCGCTGTCTGCATGACGACGCTTGGAACGGTTGCGGTTCCAGCATTTGCTGCAGGTGCAGGTTCCGAGGTCAAAGTCATCGTTTCCGGCAACGCCATCACGAACAGCGACATTCAGCACCGCGTGGCCTTTTTGAAGCTGCAGCGCAAAGGTGGCAATCTCAGCCAGGTTGCCAAGCAAGAACTGACTGATGAAATGTTGAAGCGCGTCGAGATGAAATCGCGCGGCATCAATATTTCCGAACAGCAGGTCGATGAGGCTTATGCCGGTTTTGCCAGCCGTAACAAGATGAGCCTGGCACAGCTCAATCAGTTGATGAACCAGTCTGGTGTTACGCCGGATCATTTCAAGAAATACATCATGGTCCAGATGGGCTGGGGCCGTCTCGTCAGTGCCCGCTTCCGTGCGACCGGCATGGTCAGCGAACAGGAAGCCGTTCAGCGCATGTTGAAGGATGGCGGCAAGAAGCCAGTGGCGACCGAATATCGCCTCCAGCAGGTGATTTTCGTGGTACCCGCCTCCAAACGTTCTCCTGCCCTGCTCTCCAAGCGCAAGCAGGAAGCCAATGCACTTCGCTCGCGCTTCCAGAACTGCGATGCAACCCGTCAGCAAGCCAAGGGCATTCTTGACGTAACCGTTCGCGATCTTGGCCGTATCATCGAGCAGCAATTGCCGAACGAATGGTCGAAAGCGGTCAAGGCAACGTCAGTCGGCGGCACCACCCCGCCGCAGGAAACCGAGAAGGGCGTTGAATTCCTGGCCGTCTGCTCGACCAAGCAGGTATCAGATGACCGTGTTGCCCAGCTCGTCTTCTCCATGGAAGGTGCGGATTCCGCTGCCGGTCAGGAAAAGAAAGCCGAACAGCTCAGCGAGAAATATCTCAAGGAACTGCGCGAAAAGGCGACAATCGTCAATCGCTAAACTGACCTGACGGATTCATCCGTATTCATTGGACTATTGACGCGATGTCCGCAGCACCTGTTCCTCCCCTCGCCATCAGCATTGGCGATCCGTCCGGCATCGGCCCCGACGTTGCACTTGTCGCCTGGCTCCGGCGCGACGAGCTTGCGCTGCCGCCTTTCGCCTTGCTGGCAGATCCGCTTCAACTTGCAGAACGTGCGCGACATCTCGGACTTGAAATCGAGATTGCGGTTGTTCCCGCCATTGCTGAGGCAAGCCGCGTGTTTTCTCATGCATTGCCGGTACTTCCGCTCGACAACAAGCTGACGGATAGCGTCGGCAAACCCTTGCCGGAGAACGCTGCTGGCATCATCGAAGCCATCGAGCGCGCCGTTGAACTCGCGCTGAAAGGTGAAGCTTCGGCAGTTGTCACCTGTCCGATTTCAAAGAAGCCGCTTTATGAAGCCGGGTTTCATCATCCGGGCCACACGGAGTTTCTGGCAGAACTGGCCAGCAAATATCTGGGCAAGCCTGTCACGCCAGTCATGATGCTGGCCGGTCCGCAGCTTCGCGCCGTTCCGGTCACCATCCACATTCCGCTTTCCGAAGTGCCGGTCCGTTTGAATACTGCCGATATCATCGAAGTTTCGCGGATCACCGCCACTGAGCTGCGGGAACGGTTCGGCATTCTGTCGCCGCGTCTCGCCATATCCGGGCTTAACCCGCACGCGGGAGAAGGTGGGGCCATGGGGAAAGAGGATGACGCCATCATCCTTCCCGCAATCGAGGCATTGCGCCGTGAAGGAATAAACGCTCGCGGCCCCCTGCCCGCCGATACGATGTTTCACGCGCCCGCCCGCGCGACCTATGATGCTGCGGTCTGCATGTATCACGATCAGGCCCTTATCCCGGCCAAGGCACTTGCATTCGATGAGACAGTGAATGTGACCTTGGGTCTTCCCTTCATTCGCACGTCGCCGGATCATGGCACGGCTTTCGATATTGCTGGCAAAGGCATTGCCCGCCCGGACAGCCTTGTCGCGGCCATTCGTCTTGCACAGGAACTGGCTGAAAACGCAGCCAACGCACATTAACGAGTACAATGGCATGAGTATTGATGGCCTTCCCCCGCTTCGCGAGGTAATTGAACGGCACGATCTGATGCCGAAGAAATCGCTCGGCCAGAACTTCCTTTTCGACCTCAATCTAACATCGAAAATCGCCCGTCAGGCGGGTAATTTGCAGGATCAGCCTGTTATTGAGGTTGGCCCAGGCCCCGGCGGTCTGACCCGAGCACTTCTTGCACAAGGCGCTTATGTCACTGCAATCGAACGCGATGAACGTTGCCTGGATGCGCTTGCGGAGATCGAAGCGCATTATCCGGGTCGTCTGCGCATCATTTCCGGTGACGCCCTTGAGCAGGATTTTGCAGCACTGTTTCCAAACGGGCCGAAGCCGCGCATCGTTGCCAATCTGCCTTACAATGTCGGCACGCAGTTGCTGCTTAACTGGCTGCTGGTCGAGCCGTGGCCGCCCTTCTATTCATCCATGACTTTGATGTTCCAACGAGAGGTCGCCGAGCGTATCGTCGCGACACCGGACAGCGATCACTATGGACGTCTGGGTGTGCTTGCCGGATGGAGAACAGTTTCCAAGATCAGTTTCGATGTGCCGCCGCAGGCATTTACGCCGCCGCCGAAAGTCATGTCGTCGGTCGTTCATATTATTCCGCGTGAAAATCCGCTGCCTTGCAACACCAATGCGCTTGGGCAAATTACGCAAGCTGCCTTTGGACAACGCCGCAAGATGCTGCGCCAGAGCCTGAAACCTGTTGGCGGCGCCGAGCTTCTCGAAAAGACCGGCATCGACGGAACGCGCCGTGCAGAAACGCTCAGCGTCGAAGAGTTTGTCGCGCTGGCAAACGCCTTTCGCCCACTCAAATAGTTAGTGATGACGGCTGCTTTTCCCCGAAGCTGACTTCGTGGCTTCGGGTGCAGCGGGCATGACTGGCAGCTTCATTTCGTTGACGATCTGGCCCACATGGTCGATTTCTTCGCGGAAGCTGTTCAGGGATGAGCCGGTCAGTTTTTCGCCAGCATTGAGACGCGCCGTCAACGGATCGACATATTGGTCGCCAACCTTGAGCTCGTAATAGAGGTGCGGGCCGGTCGAATAGCCCGTCGAACCGACATAGGCGATCTCTTCTCCCTGCTTCACGCGATCACCGACCTTCAAGCCCTTCTTGGCCGATGAAAGATGCGCATATGTCGTGCTGTAGCCGCCCTGATGGCGTATGCGGACATACTTGCCATATCCCTTCTGATACGAGATCAGTTCCACCACACCGTCACCCGCTGCAACGATAGGCGAGCCGATCGGCGCATCATAATCGACACCATTGTGATGTTTGCGAACATGCAGAACGGGATGGATGCGCCAGCCGAAACCATCATTGAGACGGCCATTCGGCAGCGGCTTCTGCATGAGATATTTCGTCATGGATGAACCATCTTCATTGAAATAGTCGGCACCGTTATTGCCTTCATGACGGTACAGGCGGCGGCTCTTACCGTCTGTCGTGAACTCGACGAAAACCAGTTCCGGTTCTGTCTCTGCGCTTTTGCGGAATAGAAGGTCGATCAAATCGGGCTTTTTGCCGCCATTCAGCGAAATACCATTCTGCGAAGCCAGCTTCTCGACTTCACCAACGATTGTTTTCGGTGCACCTGCCTGCTCCAGCCGCGATGAAATGGAGCCGCTATTGCTGACCGCATTTTGCGGATGATAGGCTGTCAGCATCGCGTCGCGCGACAGGCGCGCAAAAAGGCGCTCATTGCCGGTGGCTCGGAAAACGCCATCGTCGGCGCGTCCATAGATCGCCTTGTCGATATCGCCATGCTCGAAGCGTGCAAGCGCGATATGCTGCTCTCCATCGGAGTGTTGCCTCGATTTGTCGACCAGTAGTTCAAGATTGTCACCGGGCACCAGTTCTGTGCGTGCCAGGGCCTCCTCAAGCCGCTTGCTGTCTTCAACCGCGATCCCCGCCGCTTGCAACAATGCGCCCAGTCGCTCGCGCGACTGCGGTGCGACAATAATCTCGTGAACCTTTGCACCCGAAGCGACAGCCGGTTTGGCGAGGCTGACATTCACAGGAACACCCCGTTCCAGCTCTTCCTCTGGCCGTTTCGGCAAGGATTTCGGTACGGAAATCCCTCCGCGCAGCGTGTCGTCCAAGGCAGCACGGCTGGAACCTTTGAGATCAAGCACCACATGCTGATAGGTGTATAGACGCGCATCACCGTCCTCGACGCCTTCAGCGATGTCAATACGCCGCGATATGCGGCTGGTCGGATCGCCATTCACCGCTGGCGTCAGACGCGCCTCTTTCGTCGCGGCATGATGCTGAGCCAAGGTCGCCGGATTGACCATGACAGGTTGCGCAGCGTGACCATGGCCTACAAGTCTCCCGGTCGTAAACAGAAACCCACCTCCGGCTATGGCCATTGCTGTGATCAGCGCCAGACAGAACCGTAGATGCGTATGCAGGGAAAACCGGACCTGCCGGAATGGTTTCAAACTGTGGGAAGAAAGCGGTTCGCCCTTCAGGGCCGACCTGAAGGCCGCAAAATCTGGCTCTGCCGTCGCAGCAACTTTTCTTTCGTTTGCTGGCGCTGACCAGAAGACCATTTTGAACAATTCTCCACCACTGGATTATCGGCGGATCAGTGGTAAAGACAGCGGCCAAAATAAGGCTTACGGCGGGATATCCACCGTAAGAGAATCACATTCTGTGAATTCTGAAGATCAGGACTTCAGAGCGCCGTGCGTCCACTTGGACGCACAAAGGACGCTCTAACTTATTAATCTACGCATCGTTCTTTCCGAAAATCGATTACGATTTTCGAGCCGATGCCGTAGCCCGCCCCCGGCGATGTTCGACCAGCATCGACCACGTATAGAGCGCAAGCCCAGCCCAAATCAGCGCGAATGCACCCAGCTGCGCATTTGAGAACGGTTCGTGGAAGATGAAGATCGCAAAGAAAAACAACATCGTCGGCGTCATGTACTGCATGAGACCGAGTGTCGTATAGCGCAGCAGCTTCGCACCACCCGCATAAAGGATCAGCGGAATAGCCGTGAAAGGTCCGGCCAATAACAACATCGTCACATTGAATGCCGGGCCCGTAGAGAAATGGTCCTGACCGTTTGCGGCGAGCCATAGCACATAGCCGAGCGCCGGAATACACAGGATGAGCACTTCGAGCGTGAAGCCCTGCAGAGGTGGCATGGGCAATGATTTGCGGAAGAAACCATAGAGGCCAAAAGTCAGCGGCAGCGCCAGCGATACCCATGGCAGACCGCCTGCATTGATGGTCAGCAAAAGCACAGCCGCAAAAGCGAACCCGACAGCGACATACTGAACCTTGGTCAGCCTCTCGCCGAGAAACAGACCGCCGAGAACGACATTGAACAGGGGATTGATGTAATAGCCAAGTGCTGCACCCATCACCTGATCGTGGGCAACAGCCCAGACATAGATCGACCAGTTAATGGTAATCAGTCCGGCGGTCAGGGCAGCCATGGCCAGCATGCGCGGCTGGCGCACGGCATTGAGAATATCCTTGAACTGCCCCAACACAAGAAGGAGCGCCAGCGCGACCGGAACCGACCAGATCACACGGTGCGACACGACTTCCATCGCCGGGATGTGACCGAGTGCCTTGAGATAGAACGGGAGAGCGCCCCAGAGCCCATAGGCTCCGATAGCCATCAAAAACCCGCGCGACCCGTCAGACAGGCGCGTATCGGTGATGGTCTGATCGGACATGCCTCTCTCCTCGGCGAAACTAAAGCTCTCCGCGCGCCGGTTGCGGCAGGCGAAGCATCGAACTTCACCTGCTATGCGCTCAACAATCCATAAAATCCATTCAATTAAACTGATCGAAGCATCAATCGTCGTGAACAGATGGATTTACTCGGCAGCGGCCAATCCGGCCATCGAACGGTTCTTCATCAGCTTGTAGTTGACCGAATCCATCAGGGCCTGGAAGGACGCATCGATGATATTGTCCGACACGCCGACCGTGCGCCAGCGGGCGCCGGTCGCATCCCCGGATTCTATCAGAACGCGGGTGATGGCAGCTGTGCCGCCATTAAGGATGCGCACCTTGAAATCGACCAGTTCAAGATCCTCGATCTCCGCCTGAAAGCGCCCGAGATCCTTGCGCAAAGCAATATCGAGCGCGTTGACCGGGCCATGCCCTTCGGCGACCGACATGCGAACCTCGCCATCGACCTCCACCTTGACTACGGCTTCGGAAACGGTCTTCAACATGCCGTTGGCATCGAAACGACGCTCGACAAGGCAGCGGAAGGATTCGACCTTGAAGAATTCCGGCTGCGGCGTCAGCATGTTGCGCGCGAGAAGTTCGAAACTCGCATCCGCGCCTTCATAGGCATAGCCTTCGGCTTCGCGTTCCTTGACCACGGCAATCAACGTGTCGAGACGGACATCGTCCTTCGCAACGCGGATACCACGGCGTTCCAGTTCGGCGATGAAGTTGGATTTTCCGCCCTGATCCGACACCATAACTCGCCGGCTGTTGCCGACTGTTTCCGGCGGTATATGCTCGTAGGTCTGTGGTTCCTTAAGCAGCGCCGAGGCATGAATTCCGGCTTTGGTCGCAAAAGCGGAAGTACCGGTATAGGGTGCCTGCTCCGTCGGCGGACGGTTCAAAATGTCATCGAAGGCACGCGAGATCCGCGTGATCCCCTTCAACGCGGCAGGCTTGATACCCAATTCAAAACGCTCGGCCCAATATGGCTTCAACGCAAGTGTCGGGATCAGCGAAACGAGATTGGCGTTGCCGCAACGCTCGCCGATACCGTTGAGCGTCCCCTGTACATGACGAACGCCTGCATCAATGGCGGCAAGCGAGACGGCGACCGCCTGCTCGGTATCGTTGTGCGCATGGATGCCAAGGCTCTCGCCAGGGACCACGGCCGTCACGGCAGCAACAATCTCGGCAATTTCCGATGGCTGCGTGCCGCCATTCGTATCGCACAGTACGACCCAACGCGCGCCTGCGGAATAAGCTGCCTTGACGCAGGCGAGCGCATATTCGGGATTGGCCTTGTAGCCATCGAAGAAATGCTCACAGTCGACCAGCGCTTCCCGCCCTGCCATGCGTGCTGCGGTGACCGAAGCCGTAATTGACTCCAGATTTTCCTCATTGGTGCAGCCGAGTGCGAGACGGACATGATAGTCCCAGCTTTTGGCGACGAAGCAGACTGCATCGGCTGAAGCCTGCAGCAGACTGGAAAGACCAGGATCGTTGGATGCCGAGACGCCCGCACGCTTCGTCATGCCGAAGGCCACGAACTTGGCGCGCGCAGTCTGGCGACGCTTGAAGAAGGCCGTGTCAGTCGGGTTGGCACCCGGATAACCACCCTCCACATAATCGACGCCCAGCTCTTCCAGCAACGCGACAATCGACTTCTTGTCTTCCACAGAGAAGTCAATGCCGGGTGTCTGCTGCCCATCCCGCAGAGTGGTGTCGTAGATGTAGATGCGCTCGCGTGCCATTATTCTGCTCCCCGCATTCGGGCTGGACAGCAACCACCCGTTTCAAATTTTGTCCGTCCTCGCACGCTTCGCGGCTGCGGGCGGACGGGTAAAGTCTGCTGCCCATCCCGCAGAGTGGTGTCGTAGATGTAGATGCGCTCGCGTGCCATTTTGCCTGCCTGTCGGTGGGAATGCGGCCCCCGGTCAACCTTGGTCAACCTTGCTGTTGCGGCCAGCTTTCAGTGTCGTAATCGGGATGCTGATAGGAAATCATGGTTCTTACAAATTCGATGCTCTCCGGATCGCGTTCGGTTGCATAACCGGGAAGGCTTGCGAGTTCCGGCACATAAGGCAGCTGCTTCTCGATGCCCCACTGGACCGTCGGCTCGATTTCCTCCGGCGCATCGAAAGCACCGATGGCAAGAGCGATCCCATCGGGCGCTTCATAGGTCAGCGGCGTTCCACATTCGGGGCAGAACCCGCGCTGCACATGATTGGACGAACGGAAACGCTTCGGCTCGTTGCGCGTCCATTCGAGCTTCGCATCACCCACCGACACCAGCGGCGCATAGAAATTGCCGAACGCTTTCTGGCACATGCGACAATGACAGATCGATGCGGAGCCCATCGCACCGTCAACGCGAAAGCGAACCGCACCGCACTGGCAACCGCCGGTATAGATCGGTTTGTTATCAAGCGTCATGTCATCCTCCCTATTCAACAGCCTGTTAGCCTACCACATCCCAACTGGTTGTGCGTTCGCCCGTTGCCGGGTCCTTGCCATCCTTGAGCTGAACACCTTCCTGAAGCAGTTCATCGCGAATGCGGTCAGCCTCGGCCCAGTTCCTCTCATTGATGAAGCGCAGGCGCTCCGCAATACGTGCTTCAATGGCCTCACTATCCACTTCGGCCTTTGCAAAGACCGGAATGTCTTCAGCCGAAACGAAATGCGGATCGAACAGGCCCAACAGAGCCATGCCCTCGCCCAATCCGGCAACATCGCGTGCCTTGAAAGCCTTGCGCAACGCCGTGATTGCCGTCCAGCTGTTCAGATCGTCAGACAGGGCCTCGACGACCTCACCAACTGCAGTCAGCGTTTGCGGCAATTCGAAACCCCTGTCGCGCAGCAAGCCATACCAGCGATGCAGTTCATCGGCAGATTCTGCCAGACGCTGCGCCGTCCAGTTGATCGGCTCGCGATAATGCGTCTGCAGCATCGACAGGCGAGCCGCCAGACCGACCCAGCGATCGCGCGCATCGACGTCGTCCCATACACCCAATTGCGGCAGGCCTTCGTTCAGCACATCGCGAATGGTGATGAAGTTGCCGAGTGATTTCGACATCTTCTGCCCTTCGACCTGCAAGAAGCCGTTATGCATCCATATGCTTGCCATCCGCTCGGTGCCGAACGCGCAGCATGACTGCGCAATTTCGTTCTCGTGATGCGGGAAGACGAGATCGATACCGCCGCCATGGATGTCGAACTGGTTCTTCAGCGGATCATCGCACTTCAATCCGCCACCAAACGGCTCAAGCAGCTTGGCCATAGACATGGCCGAGCACTCGATATGCCAACCCGGCCGGCCCAGCACCGCAATCCCCGCAGGAGACGACCAGCCCGGCTCGCCCTCTTTCGACGGTTTCCACAAGACGAAATCCATTTCGTCCCGCTTGTAGGATGCTACGTCGACGCGGGCACCTGCCAGCATCTCATCCAGTGAGCGGCGAGCAAGCGCGCCGTAGCGCGGTCCCTTCCGTTCATTCATGGCGGACGGCGAGAAGAGGACATGATCCTCAGCCACATAGGCTACACCTAGCTTCACGAGACGATCGATCATCGCGCGCATCTCGTCCATATGCTCGGTCGCACGCGGCTGTACGGTCGGCTGTAGATTACCAAGCGCCGTCACATCAGCCTGAAACTGTGCGTTGGTGCTTTCCGTCACCCGACGAATGGCTTCATTGAAGGATAGATCAGGGTAATCGCGCGCGGCGCGTGCATTAATCTTGTCATCGACATCGGTAATGTTGCGCGCATAGGTGACGTGTTCCGCGCCATAGACATGACGCAGCAAACGGAACAACACGTCGAAAACGATCACCGGACGAGCGTTGCCTATATGCGCGAAGTCATAAACTGTCGGTCCGCAGACATACATGCGCACATTGTCGGCATCGATGGGAGAAAACTCCTCCTTCGTGCGGGTCAGCGTGTTGTACAGACGCAGTTGCGGCGCATAAGCCATTGTAAATATTCCCCAAAAAGACCTGCTGGAACCGTTCCGCTCAAACAATATGCGGCACTGCTCCAGCTACTGTTTTCACGCATTATCCCACGCAAAACCGCTTCGCACTTTTGCTGGAAATGCTAAGCGCAATTGACCGCAGCCGACTGACCGGGGCGTTATCATCCAATTTTTATGAAAGGGAGACGAAAACGGCCGGGCCAGCAGGCTGCTAGCCAATAATAATCGCACAAATACAAATGATCGTGGTCGGCGTTTTCATGATTGCACTTATCCTCAGAGGGAGTGCCTCCGTCAAGAGCTTTCGCTAAGTACCTGTTCCAAAAGTCACCCTGCCCTGCCGCAAGCACCCGGATCGCCGTGTTTGTTGTATTTTTGCAACCTGCGAGCGCCCTCTCCAGCGTTAACCGGAAAACCGCAAAACCGGCTCCAAACAGCCTTCATTCGGTCTCAATCAATCACAAAATGGTGAGCAGGCATTATCGAAAGGAAGGACCAATGTCTAAGAGTGAACTGCAACCCCGCCAAGACCGACTGGTTGATAAATACCGCGAAATCGGACCTGCCGTGCTTGTTGCAGCATTGCTGAACGCAACGCAGCGCAGCAGCGACGGTCGTAACGACAATCGCCGGCGTTCCATTCTCGCCGTCAAGAAGACAGGCTGAAGAAGCTGATATCGTTCAGCGCCTGGAGCATTTCCAGCAAAAGTGCGAAGCGGTTTTGCGTAGGATAATGCGACGAAAAAACACTTGGAGCGCCGCAGGCTCGGCGATCAAAGTCGGTGGATGCGTAACACATAGCGCCAGTCCAGCAAGACTGGCGGTCACTGTCAGAACATCGAAAGCTGCCCGCCATTTCCGTCATCGGATTCGGGCTTGTTCTTTCGTTTCGGCACTGCACGCTCCGAAGAAGCCTGCTCCTCTACACGTTCCTGCAAGTCGGGCGTCGTGTTGACGACTTTGTTGACCTTGTCCGACACCGGTATCGCTTCAAACAAATCATCCTGAGCCGGATGCATGATATCCGCCACTTCGCGCGGCAGAAACCGCTTGCAGTCCAGCCAGCGGGCAAAATCTTCCGGCTGCACGACGACCGGCATCCTTTCATGGATCGACCGCAACAAGCCGTTGGCACTCGTCGTCAATATGCCTCCGGTGTCGATTTGCGATCCGTCCGCACTGCTCCATGTTTCGATCAGACCGCCAAAAGCGACAATGCCGCCTTTGCGCGGGCGCACCCAATAGGCTTGAGCCTTATTCTTCCCTTCACGGCGCCACTCATAGAAGCCCGATGCCGGAATCAAGGCGCGCCGGTGGTTCAGCGCCGCGCGAAACGAATTCTTCTCCGCAGCCGTCTCGGAGCGGATATTGAACATGAGCGGCCAGTCGTTCGGGTCTTTGACCCAGGACGGAACAAATCCCCAGCGCACGAGCATACCGACGCGATCCGGCCTGTTGCTGCCCGGCGGCGGCGTTTCCCCGCCCAGAATGGTCAATATGGGCTGCGTTGGTGCGATATTATATCGTGGAGGAAAATCCTCTGCGATCAATGCGGCCACGAAGGCTTCCAGCTCTTCCCGGCTTGCAGTCAATGAAAAACGTCCACACATAGTGAGCATGTTCAAGCTTTCTGGTGAGCGGTCAAGGGGTGCTTTTCCATAGCCAACTGGTGTAGCTTGAGCATCATGAAAACAGTTCCCGTATTTCCGATTCCTGCCAAGGTTCACGGCGTTTCATTGATCTGCCGGCGTGAAGGCCGGTTCCTTCTGGTCGAGCGCGGGAAAGAGCCGTGGAAAGGCTGGCTTGCTTTTCCGGGTGGAAGTATCGAACTGGGCGAAACGTCCGAACAAGCCGCGATCCGTGAACTCAAGGAAGAAACAGCGCTTGATGCAAAGGCCCTGTCGCACGTCATAACCGTGGATCTGGCGCTTGAGGGGAAGGCATATGACAAGAGCTATTACCTGTCCGTCTTCCGGGCCTGGCAGGTTTCTGGTCAGGAAGTCGCCGGAGACGATGCTGCATCGATTCACTGGCTGACGATAGAAGAAATGGCGTCTGCAAGGGTGACGGACAGTACCCTCGATGTCGCCCGCGCGGTGGCGGAAAATGAAGACAAACGCCTGGATATTAATCCTGTTTAGCGATCTGCCTTGAAGAGGCCCCTATTTATAGCAATAGCTCATTTTCAGGTGAGAGGTTTTCGATTGAAAAGCATTCCGTTTTTTCGACCGGCTATCTGCTTCACGATCGCTTTGTGGGTCGGGGCGGCATCTCCGGCTTTGGCTCAGGACGCGCCCTATGAAGGGAAGATGTTGCGGCTCGCAGAAATTCTCGGCTCGCTTCACTATCTGCGCAATCTGTGCGGCGAAGCTGGCAGCGAATGGCGCGATCGGATGGACGCGATTGTGTCGGCGGAAAAGCCTTCCGAAGCAGAACGGGTACGGCTCATTTCGAGCTTCAACCATGGGTATCGCGTGTTCAGCGACAATTACACCCGCTGCACCCCTTCAGCGCTTGCGGCGATAGATCGCTACATGAAGGAAGGCGAGGACTTGTCGAACGAGATCATCTCGCGCTATGGAAATTAACCAATCATTCACTCTTGTGCGGATTGACAGCATTAGTTCGTTCAAATCCGTGATAATCTGTTAACACTGTCTTAAGAAGGCAGTCACGTTGCAAGGTGGTAGAGCTCCCGCGAAACGGTGAGACACCGGCATTGCAACAGAAAGGCGAAAGCCAGGATGAAGTCTATGGAACATGCACCGGCCGATCTGGACGAAATGATTGCGCGCGAGAAGAAACTCGTCGCAATCGAATATCATAACGAGGCCTGGGCTGACGGTATCTCCGAAGGTATCGAACCGGAAATCCTTGCTGAAGCAGCCTTCACGACGGCGCTTACCGAACTGATCCGCGAAGCAGGCGACGACTGTGCGCTGGAGCTGATCGAGAAAATGCGTGAACGGATCGTAGCGGGAACCTTCCTGCCGCAGCGCATTCTTCAATAGCACTGGTAGAACGCCGGTCGCGGGACCAGACCGGCGCAGCAGTTCCCTCCCGGCGTCCCTCTTCTAGCGCCAAATGTCATTCCCGATCCGGAACTCCGCCTCGCCCCGAACTTTATTGGCCGGGATAATCCTTGCCTGCGGCATCGCCTTGCCTGCCGCTGCCGCCAGTTCATTTGACATTGCACTGGCCGATCAGTCAGATTTCCTGCCACGGCCAGGTGCCCGCGCGGTTGCGGATGAAGGCAACAACCCTTACCCCATTCCAGCGCCCGGAGCACTTCCTCGCGCGGTGCCACGAGTATCGCCGGACAATGCGCCTGCCCCGGCGGCATCCTCCAAGCCCATGCCGGAAATCCACCGGGATTTCGACAAGCTGCCCGAACCCGTGCGGTTGACGCGTGAACGCATGCTGGAAGCAGCACGTTCCGGTGACATCGAGAAACTGCGACCGCTCCTCGGCGCCGAGGACAAGGCCACCCAACTCTCGCTCGAGGACCATGAGGAAGACGTTATCGATTTTCTCAAATCGCTCTCGGGTGACGAAGCGGGCCGTGAAGTTCTGGCTATCATCGTCGATCTACTGGATACGGGCTATGTGCATCTGAATGCAGGCAAGGACGACGAGGTTTATGTCTGGCCCTATTTCTACGCCATGCCTCTCGACAAGCTGACCCCGCCGCAGATCGTGGAGCTTTTCGAAATTGTCACAGCCGGTGATTTTGAGGATATGAAAAAGGCAGGCGGCTATATCTTCTACAGTATCGGCATCGGGCCGGACGGTAGCTGGCGCTTCTTCACTGCGGGCGAATAATCAGACGCCAAAACGTACGCGGCTCGGCGGCTCCTTGTAGATACGCTGCCAAACCCGACGAAACTGCCGCGCGGAAGCAAACCCTGCCTGCGCCGCAACATTCTCGATATCGAGCCCGGAATTCAAGAGCATCTCGCGCGCAAGGCTGATCTTGAGCCGATTGACATAGTCCGTCACCGTCATTCCGGCATATTCATTGAACAGACGCGAGAAGTTGCGCGGGCTTGCCCCGCCAATACCCGCCAGTCGTTCCACCGACCAATCCGCCGCCGGATCGTGCGCAATGGCATCCTGTGCGCGATGCACAACCGGGTTCATATGGTTTCGCCCCTCAAGCCAGGGCGACAGCTGCGGATCATTGCCGCTGCGCCGCAAATAAACGACCAGATAACGCGCAACCGCCAGCGCCGTGGCGTGATCGGTCAGTCCGGCAACAATGTGCAGCATCAGATCGATGCCTGCGGTGATGCCCGCGCTCGTCAGCCTTTCACCATCTTCAACGAAGAGCCTGTTATCATGAACACGCGCGGCTGGGGCCAGCCGTTCAAGTTCGCCAAGCGTCAAATGGTGCGTGGTGCAGGAATAGCCGTCGAGTAATCCCGCGCGCGCTGCGAGCAGCGCACCGGAACAGATCGTCACCAGCCGCACACCGGGACGTACCGCCCGGCGAAGCCATAAAACGATTTCTTTTTCCAGAACGGCATCCGCGGGTCGGTCAATCTCCGCATTTCCAAGCGGAACATCAGCGGCACCCGAAACAAGGACCAGTGCGTCATGTGGCAGGGCCTCCGGCAAAGGTTCCACCCCCGCCACCGGCAGGCCGATGGAACTGAGCGCGGTCGGCGCAGGCCCAATATAATGAACCTCGAACCGCACCTTATGCTGTTCAAGATTTGCCTTGCGCAAAACCTCAAGCGGTCCCGCCACGTCGAGCAGAAGCACACGTGGCGGAATAACGACATAAACCGGAACTACCCGGACAATGTCCGCATGGTCACTCATGCTGCCTTCCGCTCTGCCGGCGCAGCCAGCGCCTGTTCCACGGTTACAATACGGGCAAAGCGATTGGCCAGAACGAGCTCGGTGCGAGCCTTGATATCGGCAGCGCTCCACTCGCGACCGCTTGCGTCCATCATGGGAAAGGTCAATGTCGCTTCACTGACGAAATCGACATGATATCCAAAATCCGATGCCTGCCGCGTTGTCGTCTCGCAGCATTGCTCGGTGCGAATGCCGGAAACCAGCACGCGGCGGATACCGCTGGCAACTAGCCACACATCAAGCCCGCTTCCAACCAGTGCGCTATGGCGACGCTTGCGGAAAACCGCATCCGGTTCGATCGACAGCGGCGAAATCGCCTTTACCAGACCCGACGCTTCCGAGAACGGACCTTCACTCTCGACATGAAAAATCTGCACCACCGGAATACCGGCACGCTTGGCGCCATCGATCAGCGCCTGCTGGCGTTCAATATAGGCACCAACCTCTTCGTCCCGGTAGTAAGGCCGGTGGCGGAATGACTCCTGAGCGTCGATAACCAGCAAAGCTGTATCTTGAGCGGACATTTTTGTTCTCCCTATAAAAGACTATAGGGAGAGAATACGCCTTGCAACCGGGATCAAAAGCCACCTGACGGACAATCAGGGGACAGATCACGCCAATATATTACAAGCTCCGTATCTTAAAGAAGATCACCAAGCGGAGACGCATATTTCGCTGGCGTAAACTCGACGACATCATAGGTTGCCAGTCCGTGACGCCTGAAAGGGTCAAGCCTCAATATCGCGTCCAGTTCGCTCTTGCTGACCTTACCGCTTGCGAGGATCACGCCGCCGTCTCGTGGATTTTTCGGCCCGGAAGCCAGAAAAACGCCATCCGCATATTGCCGGTCCAGAAACTCCCGATGCGCTTCGAGGTGCCTCCCGATCTCCTCAAGAGGCTTGATGTAGGTCAGGTTGACAACGAACACTAGACGACCTTCAGCGATGCGGCAATGCTTCGAGGAATTCTACCGGCTCGCCCTTGTTGGCGTTCACGATTTCCGCTTCCCACATTACCTTGATGCCACGCACGAAAGTGCCAATCGGCCATCCTGTGACAGTCTTGCCGTGATAGGGCGTCCAGCCAGCCTTCGAACCCGCTTGCTCATGCGTGATCGTTTCGCGGCGCTTCATGTCCACAATGGTCAGATCGGCATCGTAGCCGACCGCGATACGACCCTTGCGGGCCATGCCGAAAATGCGGTTCGGGCCGTGGCTGGAAAGATCGACGAAGCGCTCCAGCGAAAGCCTGCCGGCATTGATGTGATCCAGCATGATTGGCACCAGCGTCTGCACCCCCGTCATGCCCGACGGGGAAGCCGGATAAGGCTTCTGCTTTTCTTCCAGCGTATGCGGTGCGTGGTCGGAACCGAGCACATCGACAATACCCTGATCAATGCCCTTCCAGACACCGTCACGGTGACGCTTGTCACGGACAGGCGGGTTCATCTGGATGAGGTTGCCAAGCGTTTTGTACTCGTCTGCCGACAGAGTGAGATGATGCGGCGTTGCTTCGCACGTCGCGACATCCTTGTGATCTTTCAGGAAGTCGATTTCCTCGGCGGTGGAGATATGCAGCACGTGAATGCGTGCGCCGGTATCGCGGGCGATGCGCACAAGCCGTTCCGTGCACTGAAGTGCTGCAACTTCGTCGCGCCAGACCGGATGGCTCGACGGATCGCCCTGCACGCGCAGGCCTTCGCGCTCCTTCAACCGGAACTCATCTTCTGAGTGAAAGGCCGCGCGACGGCGCGTATTCTTCAGGATCGAACGAACGCCATCATCGTCTTCAACAAGCAGATCACCGGTGGACGACCCCATGAAAACCTTGATCCCGGCAGCGCCCGGCAAGCGCTCCAGTTCGGCAACGTCGTTTGCATTGTCGCGCGTACCGCCAACCCAGAAAGCGAAATCGCAGTGCATGCGATGGTGGCCACGACGAATCTTGTCTTCCAGCGTCTCGGCGGAAGTGGTGAGCGGCTTGGTGTTCGGCATTTCGAAAACGGAGGTCACCCCACCCAGAACAGCGGCGAGTGAACCGGTTTCGAGATCTTCCTTGTGTTCAAGGCCGGGCTCGCGGAAATGGACCTGGCTATCCACCACGCCGGGCAGAATATGCAGGCCCGTGCAGTCGATCACCTCACCTGCCGTATGTGTGGAAAGAGAGCCTATGGCAGCGATGCGACCATTGCGAATACCGATGTCGCGTTGGCCTATACCGTCGTGATTGACGATGGTTGCACCCTTCAAAATCGTATCGAATGTTTCGGCCATAGTTGTCTCCTGCCAGATTGATAGGACTTGCGAGCCTTTCCATTGGGGCTTACGTAACGAGGGCGCGAAAGGCAAGGACGAAGCGATGACGACGGCAGTTGAAACGGTAAATCTTTCAAACAGGGCTTTGGTTCACATCACGGGCGACGACGCGGAAAAATTCCTGCAGGCCGTGATTACAACCGATCTCGACAAGCTTGGACCGGACGATTTGAAACCGGGAGCATTGCTCGCTCCGCAAGGAAAGATCCTGTTCGACTTTCTCATCTCACGCATTGATGGCGGCTTGCGTTTCGATCTCCCCGCAAGCATTGCCGCTGATTTTATCAAGCGTATCACCCTCTACAGGCTGCGCGCAAAAGCCGAAATAACGCAACTGCCAGAATCGCTTGTCAGTGTTTCCTGGCAAACTGAATCACATCCTTCACAGAGTGATTCAATCAAGCGCGACAGCCGCTTTCCAGACGAACTGAATGTTCACCGGATTTACGGTCCGGCCGATGGCACGACCGATAAAAGCGCGTGGACGAAGCTGCGGGCGGAACATGGCATAGCCGAAGGCGAAGCGGATTTCGCTTATAATGACGTCTTCCCGCATGACGTCAATTTCGACCAGACCGGCGGCGTTTCCTTCCCGAAAGGCTGTTTCATCGGGCAGGAAGTCGTGTCGCGCATGCAGCATCGCGGTACGGCTCGGCGGCGCGTTATGGTGGCACACTCCGATGGAAATCTGCCTCCGATGGGTACGCCTATTACCGTTGATGGGCGCGAGATCGGCACGACAGGAAGCTCCGCTGACACTATCGGCATCGCGCTTGTGCGCATCGATCGCGCCAAGGATGCGATAGATGCGGGTAGTCCGATTCTGGCTGGCGAAACGCCCATAACACTCACCTTGCCGCCTCACGTGCGGTTCGGGTTTCCGGAAGCTGAAGCGGGTAACGCCTGATGGCAAGCGCCGACCGATCTTCCGGCAAGACACGTGCCTGGCAACGCATGTTGTCGGGACGCCGTCTCGACCTGCTTGACCCCTCGCCGCTCGATATTGAAATCGAAGATATTGCTCACGGCCTTGCGCGTGTTGCGCGCTGGAACGGTCAGACTGTTGGCGAACATGCATTTTCGGTCGCACAGCACTCGCTGCTCGTGGATCAGATATTTACCCGGCTGGTACCCGATGCCAGCATCGAGTGGCAGTTGCTCTCGCTTCTGCACGACGCACCGGAATATGTGATCGGCGACATGATCTCGCCCTTCAAGGCGGTAATGGGCGGCAATTACAAGATGATCGAAACGCGGTTGGAAAACGCCATTCACCTGCGCTTTTCGCTGTCGATAACTGTGCCCGCCCAACTCAGGACGCTGATCAAGCGTGCCGATCAGGTTGCAGCTTTTTTTGAGGCCACGCGACTTGCCGGGTTCACCGAGACCGAGGCAGTCAAATATTTCGGGCGTCCGCGCGGTTTCGATCCGGCAGGACTGGATATCGCACCGCGCCCCACACAAGACGTGCAGACGGATTTCCTCGCACGATTTGCAGCATTGGAAAAAGCACGACAGGGCCGATGAGCAGGATCGTCGTGACACCTTTGTCGCAACTGGCAACACAACTCGCATTGCACCGGCCCAGCCATGTCGTGACGCTAGGAAGCGAGGCCCCGGCGGCCCTGCCGGATGGTTATGATGCCGTCCGTCTGTCGCTGACATTCAACGATATTATCGAATTGCGCGAAGGGTTGGTCGTCCCCGATGAAACCCACGTGCTGCGGCTTCTGGACTTCGCGAAGAGCTGGCCCATGGATGCGCCTTTGCTCATTCACTGTTATGCTGGTATTTCCCGTTCCACGGCTGCGGCTTATATCATCGCTTCGGCTTTAAACCTGGCGCTGGATGAAAGCGAGCTTGCCGGGATTGTTCGCAACCTGTCTCCATCGGCAACGCCGAATATCCGGCTCATATCGCTCGCAGACGAAATTTTGGGGCGACAGGGGCGAATGGTTGCAGCCATACGCGCAATCGGACGCGGAGCGGAAGCTTTCGAAGGTGAGGTTTTCAGCTTACCTGTGAAAGCATGATCCCGAAAAGTGGGAACCGGTTTTCGGAAAAGATCATGCTTAAATGAATCTATGGGCTGATCGCTCGCCCGAGGGCGTTCAAAAACCCGCCACGCGCATCAGGCGGTGTGACGGCACGTGGCTCCCATACATGCCGCATCAGAAAATAGCCGGTCATCGTGAAGGCATGATCGATATCGTCATAGGACGTTGCGCGAACGGCAGTATTATTGACGAAGCCCGGCAGCAGCAGAAGCTTGTCAGCCCATGGTGCGCCCGCATCACGGCAGACCGCACGCCCCGATTTCGGCGACACATAGATCAGGTCTTCCTTGACGCCTGTTGCGGCACATTCCTTGAGATCAAGACCGAAGCCAAGTTCCTCAAGCATCATCACTTCAAAGCGCAATACCAGTTCGCCTGAGGCCAGCGGATCGTCAAAATGCTCGATGATAAGCCGCAATGTCTCATAGAGGCCGCGATGCGGATCGCGTTCGGGCAACAGGCGCAAATGGGAAGCTGCAAGCTGGATACCGTATAACGCCACAGGTGTTTCGATGAGGCGGGCGGCAGCAAATTCCAGCGGTTCGATGGTAAAGCTGCCCATATGCTCATCCAGCCGCGCCCACCATGTCACGTCCACATGATTGCCCGGCTGCAGCAAAGGCTGCATGCGGCGGGAGCGCCCGCCGCGCACCATACCCATATGGCGGCCATGCTCACGGGTCATCACTTCCACAATGGCGCTTGTCTCGCCATGGCGTCGTGTCCCGAGAATTATGCCTTCATCGCGCCATTCCATGGCCGCCAGTCTTATAATTTAGGTTGGAAAATCAAGACCCATTTCGCGATAGCGTTCCGGGTCGTTGCCCCAGTTCTCGCGCACTTTCACGAAAAGGAAGAGATGAACCGTCTGTTCCAGTATCTCGGAGATTTCCATGCGTGCTGATTGCCCGATTGCCTTGATCGTCTCACCCTTGTGACCAAGCACGATCTTCTTCTGGCTTTCGCGCTCCACATAGATCACCTGCTCAATGCGGACGGATCCATCCTTGCGCTCTTCCCAGCGTTCGGTTTCCACCGTGGACGAGTAAGGCAGCTCCTCATGCAGGCGCAGATAGAGTTTTTCGCGGGTGATTTCCGCTGCAAGCTGCCGCATCGGCATATCGGAAATCTGGTCTTCCGGATAATACCAAGGGCCGTTCGGCACGTTCTCGGCGAGATATTTCGCGAGATCCTTGCAGCCCGATCCGTTCAGCGCCGAGATCATGAAAGTCTGGTCGAATGTGACCAGCTCATTGGCCTTGCGGGCAAGATCCAGCAAAACCGGCGGATCGACGCGGTCGACCTTGTTGAGCACCAGAACCTTCTTCTGTCGCACATCCTTCATGCTCGCAAGCAGCGCTTCGGCGTTCTCGTTCAGACCGCCTTGCGAATCGAGAAGAACGAGAATGATGTCGGCATCCTTCGCACCACCCCAGGCCGTCGTGACCATGGCGCGGTCGAGTCTGCGCTTCGGCCGGAAAATGCCGGGCGTGTCGACCAGAACGATCTGCGCCTGACCTTCGATGAATATGCCGCGCACAAGAGCGCGTGTCGTCTGCACCTTGTGCGTGACGATAGAAACCTTCGTTCCCACCAGCTGGTTGACCAGCGTCGATTTCCCCGCATTCGGCGCCCCGATCAGCGCCACGAAGCCGGACCGGGTCTGGCCTGCCTCGTTTTCGCCGTCAGCCGGCGTCGTCCGATTGTTCATTGTTTATCCTTCCAGACGATATTTCCTTGCAGAACGCCGCCGTCCCCTGCGCACGACATTCCCGATACGACAAAACCGCCGATGAAAGCGACATATCGTATAAGACTAATTATAACCGATCTCGATTTAAAAAACGCCAATTCTTGCATCAAGCGGAATTGTCACGCTTCCAGACGCCTTCACGATAAAGCATCACTTCAGCGGCGTTTTGTTCGGCTATTCTTTTCGAACGCCCCTCGCCCGTTTCCGTGGCAAAACCCTTGACCGTAACCTCCACCGTAAACAGCGGATCATGGTCCGGGCCGGTACGGCTGATGATAGAGTATGAAGGATGGACATTGCCCTGCTGGTGCGCCCATTCCTGCAACTCGGTCTTGGCGTCGCGGCGGGCGGCACCCGTTTGCAGTGACCGCTTTTCCCAGTAGCGCTTGACGAAGGGCCGCACAGCCTCCAGTCCGCCATCGAGATAGATCGTGGCGATCAGTGCCTCGACGACATCAGCGCGCACGTTCAAAAGGCGCTTGTCATTCAATGACTTGATATCGGAGCCGGTGTGGATGAGATCAGCCAGCCCGATCTCATCGGCAATCGCCGCACAGGTTTCTGCATTCACCAGCGCATTGAGCCGAACCGACAGTTCACCTTCGGAGGCATCGGGAAACTCGTCGAACAACATTTCCGCGACGGTCAGTCCCAGAACGCGGTCGCCGAGAAATTCGAGACGTTCATAATTTGCGCGCGATGGCGCCTGCACACTTGAGTGGGTGAGCGCACGATCCAGCCGTTTCAAATTGAGAAAACGGTGTCCGGTGCGCTCCTCCAGAATTGCTGCTGCCTGATTTGCCGAAGCCATTTCAGTTTCCGGTTACGGCTGTATGCGGCGCGGCATTGACTGAGCTGAACAGTCGGCCAAAGCGTACTTCGGTCGGCCATTTCCAGATTTCAAGCGGGCTTGCCTTGTCGGCAATGGAGAAGAAGATGATGTTTGCGCGACCGACCAGATTCTCAAACGGCACATAGCCGACGCCGAAACGGCTATCGAGCGAGTTGTCGCGGTTGTCGCCCATCATGAAGTAATGACCGGCAGGAACCTCGAAGACGCGCGTATCGTCACCGATGGAATTCGGCGCGAGATCAAGTGTGTCATAGGTCACACCGTCTGGCAGGGTTTCGCGATAGACTTCGACGGGCCGGTTCACTTCCGTCACATCGGGATTGTCGATTGTGCCGACCCGGTCACGCTTGACCGCCTGATCGTTGATATAGAGCACGCCGCCGCGCATCTGCACGCGATCGCCCGGCAGGCCGATCACGCGCTTGATGTAATCGACGGAAGGATCACTCGGCAGTTTGAACACCACCACGTCACCGCGCTTCGGCTCCGCGCTCCAGATGCGGCCTGAAAACAGATCCAGTCCAAACGGCAGCGAATAGCGCGAATAGCCATAGGCATATTTCGAAACAAACAGATAATCGCCCTCCAGAAGCGTGGGGCGCATGGAGCCCGACGGTATGCTGAAAGGCTGGAAAAGCAGGGTGCGGATGACCAGTGCCAGCAGCAGCGCCTGCACGATAACGCTGATGGTTTCGCCAAGGCCGCCGGATTTTTTTGTCTCACTCTTGCTGGACACGCTCATTGTATCTCCGCTTCCGATAACGCGATCTAATAACGACTATGAAAGCATGACGCAATCAGGCCGCCGGCAGAACGCCGGTTTATCGCACGATTATGAGCAGGAGTTTACCTGTCACAATCACAATTATTTCGTCTCAGGCAGGGCTTCGATGATAACGAACGCCTGTGCGAGAGGAAAATCATCGGTAATTGTCAGATGTATGGCGGCGCGCGTTCCTGCGGGCAGGAGTTTCTGCAACTGTTTCGCCGCACCGCCGGTCAAATGCATGGTGGGCTTTCCGGAAGGGGCATTGACCACGCCCATATCCCGCCAGAAAACGCCTTGAGCGATACCGGTTCCAAGCGCCTTCGCACAGGCTTCCTTCGCCGCGAAGCGCTTTGCATAAGATGCAGCACGCTGCTTGCGCCCGTCCGATTTTTTCTGCTCGATTTCGGTGAAGACCCGGTTGCGGAAACGGTCGCCATGCCGCTCAAGAGTACTTTCGACGCGGCGAATATCGATGAGGTCGCTACCTATACCGACAATCATACTTTCTGAAGCTCCTGCTCGCGGTGCAGGCGATGCTTTTCCGCAAGGCGTTCGATACGGCGACGACGGAAAGCCGAAACGGCAAACCGGGTAACGAAATAGACCACAACTGCGAATGCAGCGCCCAGAATCGTCGAGCCGAACAGCATCGGCTTCAAAAGCGGCGTCCAGATTTCATCGAAATGCATGGTTTCGAGCGCCCGGCCGAAATGGACCGGCGGAGCATTATCGATACTGCCATTCATGATGAAACGACCAAGCTCGAACGTGCTGCCCCAGATGAATGGCAAAGTCAGCGGATTGGCAAGGGTTGTGCCAAGCGCTGCGGCCGCAATATTTCCGGCAAGGAAATAAGCAAGCACGATTGCGATGATGAGATGGAAACCGAAGAAAGGCGTAAACGCCGAAAACACGCCGACGGCGAGACCCGCTGCGACAGCATGAGGCGAGGCAGTGATGCGCAGAATCCGCTTTCCACCGTACCGGAAGGAACGGGAGAAGGAGCGGCGCGGCCAGACCAGAAGCCTTAAACGCTCTTTTCTGGTCGGAGGATTACGGCGTTGAAACAGCATGCGCTTCTATTAATGCTCTCCCATCGCGGAGACAATTGTTATTATTCGGCCAAAACTGCGGCACTGTCGCTGCGTTCAAAAGGAACGGTGTCCAGCCTCGGCAAATAAAACCGCGGCGAAACACCAAGCATCCTGCGGAACATCGTCGTGAAAGCAGAAACGCTGTCATAACCCAGATCGAGTGCCACGCTCGTCACAGCCTCCCCTTCCGTAAGCCGGGGAACCGCAGCGAACAGACATGCCTGCTGGCGCCAGACTGAAAGGCTGACGCCGGTTTCCCGCTGGAAATGCCGGGTAAATGAACGCCGGCTCATTGCCATCCTGTCAGCCCAGTCATCAATTGTGGCGCGCGAAGAAGGCTTTTTCACGAATTCACGGCATAGTTTCTGCAAACGCGGATCGGACGGGAAAGGCAGGCCCAGAGAGCGTTGCGGCAATGTATGGAGGTCTCGCAGGATCAGCTCGATCACCAGCGCATCGCGACTATCCGGCTCCGGCGTGCTGTCCTGCGTGGTTGCATCGATGATAAGGCATCGCATGAGATCGGTAAGCCCGACCACGTGGAGATAATCCGGCACGCCCGAGACGGCATCGACGCAGATATAGATCGACCGCATGTAGACTTCGCCGAGGATTTCGACCGAATGCTCCACACCTGCCGGTATCCACATGGCGTGGTCGCTCGGAATCATCCAGCGTCCGGCGTCCGTCGTCACCAGAACCACGCCTTGCGAGGCACAGAGAAGCTGTGCCCGGCTGTGACAATGGCGCGGCACGAAATAGCCGTCTGGATAGCGTGTCGGCAGGGCAATCACCGGCCCGCTCATGCCTTCCAGCATAGCGATACGTTGTTCGTGGAACTTCTGCAGTTCCTCGCTTCCCGGCAATAAAAGCCCCGGTGGAGACTTCGGTTTCATTGCAGTCCTGGTCTCTGTTTTGGCCCACTCTCGAAACTATTGGACCAAAACACGAAAGCGGGCGAGAGGCAATAGTCCTATTAATGGCTTGCTGAGAATGGGTCGCGACATTCGCTGGCGGAATGAATTTGACGTTTGAGGAGTGCAACTGCCTGTCCAGACGCCAAGTTCGCAAATTTTCGCCAGTTTCTCATCAACACCCCGCAATTTCCCTGAGTGTCCTATTTCCTGTAGTCAGATAATATCTGCAGGAAATGCGCCTGAAGACCGGCTTTCATCTTCGGAGTAGTAGTATGAGCATGAGTGCTGCACAGCAGCCATCAAACAGCGGCGCGGACAATACTGTCCTCGCCATCATTCTGGCCACAAGCATGGGCCATTTCCTGAACGACATGATGCAGTCGCTCCTTCCGGCCATCTATCCGATGCTGAAGGACAACTACAGCCTGTCATTCTGGCAGATCGGCCTTCTGACATTCACCTTCCAGATGACAGCATCGATCCTGCAGCCGCTCGTGGGTATCTATACCGACCGCAAGCCAATGCCTTATTCCCTGCCTTTTGGCATGGGGTGCACGCTCGTCGGACTCGTCTTTCTGGCGACAGCGCATCACTATTCGATCCTGCTTCTGGGTGCAGCCTTTGTTGGCTTCGGCTCGTCCGTCTTCCATCCGGAAGCCGCCCGTGTGGCACGCCTTGCCTCCGGCGGACGTCATGGTTTTGCGCAATCCCTGTTTCAGGTAGGCGGCAATTTCGGCTCGTCGATCGGCCCGCTTCTGGCGGCCTTCATCGTTCTGCCTTTCGGCCAGATCAGCGTGTCGTGGTTCTCTGTCGCCGCGCTCATCGGCATGATGCTGCTCTGGTATGTCAGCAACTGGTATAATCGCTACCGGATTGCCAATGCCAGCAAGGCGAAGCCCGACAAGACCCTTCCGCTTCCGCGCAACAAGGTTCTGGTGTCCGTTGGCGTTCTGGCGATGCTGGTTTTCACCAAGTACATCTACATGGCCAGCCTGACGAGCTACTACACCTTCTACACCATCAGCCATTTCGGTGTGACAGTGCAGGCATCGCAGCTTCTTCTATTCCTGTTCCTCGGTGCAGTAGCTGCGGGAACGATCATCGGTGGTCCGATCGGTGACAGGATCGGCGCGCGCAAGGTGATCTGGGCATCGATCCTAGGCGTCCTGCCATTCACGCTGGCCCTACCCTATGCAAACCTGGAAATGACGGCGATCCTGACGGTGATCATCGGCCTGATCCTCGCCTCGGCCTTCCCGGCAATCGTGGTGTTCGCTCAGGAACTGCTGCCGGGACGTGTCGGCATGGTATCCGGCTTGTTCTTCGGCTTCGCTTTCGGCATGGCCGGTATCGCTGCTGCTGTCCTCGGTATTGTGGCCGATAACAAGGGCATCGAGTATGTTTACAACATCTGCTCGTATCTGCCCCTGCTCGGCCTGCTGACGATTTTCCTGCCTAAGCTGGAAAAGAACCGTCAAGCCTAATCCATATGAAAAGCGCACAGCCCGAAAGCCATTTAAGCTTTCGGGCTGTGCTCAAAATAGTGGAGCACCGCACGTCCCCCAACGGCGGTGCTCCCATGCTACTGACCTTTTGACGGCCCGGTGCAGCAGCATTCTCTTGATAGAGCATCTTGGGCTCTATCTCTTTGTTCCAACGCAAGTTCAGACGGCGAAGCTGAAGCCGTGCATAGTCTCCCTGCGAAATTCATCGAAAGCAGCCGCGACCAGACGGATCAGCGGTTTGCCATCGCTTGTTGCGCTGATGACCCCATTGCGGACTTCCACCAGCCCGTCAGCCACCAGAGGGCGCAGCAAGGCCAGTTCGTCGGAGAACTCCACGCCCGGCGCCGTAGTATTCAGATCAACCCGAAAGTTGCACATCAGGGCCGTGATAATTCCGGCGCGGATACGGTCGCTTTCGCGCATCGCATAGCCGCGAACAGTTGCAAGGTCACCCGCTTCAACACGCTTGGAATATTGCTTCACGTCCGAGATATTCTGGGCATAGCCGCCGGGGAACTGCGAAATCGATGATGGTCCGAGACCGATCAATGTCTGGCAGCGATCATCCGTATAACCCTGGAAATTACGGTGCAGCGTTCCGTGGCGTGCAGCAATGGCCAGACTGTCATCCGGCAATGCATAGTGGTCGATCCCTACCGGCTCATAGCCGAAACCGATGAAACTATCCGCAACCACACGTGCCTGAGCGAAGCGTTCGTCAGCATCGGGCAGAAGGCTTGCGTCGATCAGCCGTTGATTGGCGCGCCGCTGGGGAAGATGCGCATAACCATAGCAGGCGACGCGGTCAGGCTTGAGGGCAGCGACCTTTTCGCAAGTCTCACGCAGTGTCTCAACGGTCTGCAACGGCAGGCCGTAGATGAGATCGAAGTTGAGACGGTCAATGCCGACTTCCCGCAGAAGGCTGGCAGCCTTGGCAACTGTCTCTATCGGTTGAATGCGACCGATGGCTTTTTGCACTTCACCGTCAACATCCTGTACGCCGAGGCTGGCACGATTGACACCCATGAGCGCAAGCGTGCGCGCCAATTGCGGCGTGACGGTGCGGGGATCAAGCTCAATGGCATGTTCCATCTCGGGCGCAAAATCGAACGCAACGCGTAAAGCAGCCAGAATGCTCGTAAACTGACGCGAGTTCAAAATGGAAGGCGTCCCCCCGCCCCAATGAAGATGGACCACGCTGGGCCGTGCAGTCAGGCTCTTGCTGACAGTTTCGATTTCGCTGAGCAAAGAAGTGCAGAAATTCTCGACCACATCGTTGCGAACTGCCATTTTTGCATGGCAACCGCAGTAGTGGCAAAGCTGCCGACAATAAGGCACGTGGATATAAAGTGAGACGCTTTCTTCCGGCCCTATCTGTCGCAGCCAACGATGCGTCGTCTCAGCGCCGACAGGAATAAAGTCTGCAGCCGTCGGGAAAGACGTATATCTAGGCACCGCCAATGCGGCGTAGCGTCTTATCGCTTCTTCATGCATAGCGCGTCCACCTTAAGCGTCGGGCGCTCCGGCGAGGCCCTGCCGGATATGCGCGCACCAGAACCGGGGCGACATTCCGCGGGGCAAGACGGCATGATGCGGCAAGGAAGCCCGCATGCATGACAGCCGATATTGCAATTCCCAGCCACAACAGCACCTGTTTTCCCCATTTTGAACGTACAATCCTAAAACGGATCGCATCAATCTCTATGGTCAGGAATAGGCTGTTCTGCCGGATGCCGCATTGATTTGAATCAACGGAAATACATCCGGATTTTAGGGATTGCGGCTTGAATTCAGAGGTTTTCCGGGTCCATCCCGGCAACGGCTGCCAGTGAACGGCGCGACAGGATTTCGACCGTATTGGCATCGGGCAATTGGATCAACCCTTGGGTTTTCAGCTTTGTAAAGCTGCGACTGACGGTTTCAATCGTCAGACCGAGATAGTCTGCAATATCGGTACGGTTCATCGACAGATGAACCGGATTGGACTTCTCTCCGCGCTTCTCAGCCCGGGCCGACAAAACCAGCAGGAAGCTTGCAAGCTTTTCCACCGGCGCGAGGCGTCCGAGCACAAGCTGATTGTCGCGCGCCGTGCGAAGAGCTGCCCTTGTCATCTGATGCAGGCGTTCCTTCAATTTCGGGAAACGCTCCATCAGATCATCCATCTCCTTGGTGGAAAAGGCGCACAGAACCGATGGCACGACAGCTTCGGCCGACTGGGAATAAGTCTCGTCGTCAGCCAGACCGAGATAGTCGCCAGGGAACAGGAAACCTGCAATCTGCCGTCGCCCATCAGGAAGCGACGTATAGATGCGCAGCATACCGGAAGTGAGGCTGAAGACACGGCGCTTCGGCTCCCCCTCTTCCACAAGCTGCTCATTGGCATCGAGACGCTTGGACGTCATGATCGCTTCGAGAGCACCGAGATCGCCGTCGTCCAGCGCCGCGCAAACCGCAGATCGTCGAACGTCGCACTCCACGCATACCCCGCATGGTGCGCGGTAAGGCGATCTGGGATCGAATAAAATGGGCGCTACACTCACGATGGAATCCTGTTTGTGGAAGCCGGAAAACGTTTTGTGATTACCCTCTTAAATAGGTAACTAAAACGCGTCCCGCAAAGCGGAATTTCGCCGCAGGGGTGTATCTTCCCTGCAGCGTATCCAAAACCGCTGGTAAACTTGTTTAAATGTTGCGACTACCGGGCTTCACAGCCGGGATTGCAGCAAGTTCCGGCGGCAATTTATCCGCAGGATAGGCTGGAACTTCATATTCAGCGAGAGAAATCAGCTTGGTGCCAACATCTGCCTTCCCTGCCGAACGGTCGACAATGCAGGCCGCAGCCAAGACTTCGATGCCGAGGTCCTTCATGCAATCGATCGTTTCGCGGATAGAAAGTCCAGTCGTGACAATATCTTCCACGATAACGACCCGAGCACCTTTCGGCACATCAAATCGGCGCAGACGGAAGACACCATTTTCACGTTCCACCCATACCGACGGAACATGCAGATGGCGCGAGGTCTCGTAGGAAGGGATCAGGCCACCAATCGCCGGTCCGACCACGTAATCGATGGTTCCAAGATTTGCCGCCTTGATTTTCTCTGCGAGAGCCTTGCAAAGCTTTTCCGTCTTGTCGGCATGCATGAAAACACGTGCCTTCTGAAGGAAAACAGGGCTGCGCAGGCCTGACGTCAGAATAAAGTGGCCTTCAAGGATCGCTCCCGCTTCGCGGAAGACGGCAAGCACATCTTCGGTATTCATCTTAGTCCTATCCGTTCACGCGTTTCGCGCCGCTGACGCTCGCGCTCTCTTTCAATTGGGAAATGATACGGTTGAGATGCTTGAGGTCCCAAACCTCGACATCGATAATCATCTCGGTGAAATCCGGTGCCGTGCGCACCATGGAGAGATTGTGAATATTCGCGTCGTTGGCCGCCACGATCTGTGCGATCTCTGCCAGTGAGCCGGGCGAATTGATAGCCGATACGCTGACGCGTGCCGGGAAACGCTCGCTCATCTGCTCGTCAATGTCCCAACGCACATCAATCCAGCGCTCCGGCTGATCGTCATAGGCCGTCAGCGCAGGCGACTGGATCGGGTAGATCGTGATACCGGCACCAGGCTGCAAAATGCCGACGATACGATCTCCGGGGACGGCACCTTCCGGGGCGAAACGCACAGGCAGGTCCGAATTGGTGCCGCGAATCGGCAGCGCCTTCTTTCCAGGCTTCGGCATAGCCCCGGCTTCGTCCTTGGCGGCATCTTCACTGCCTTCCGGCACCTTGAAGATCATGCCGGCGGCGTTCTGAATGTTGAACCAGCCCTTTTCACCCGTCTTGGCCGGGCTGTTCTGCGATGTGACGCGTGTGTCCTGATAGTCTGGATAGACAGCCTTCACCACATCGGTTGACGGCAACTCACCGCGTCCGACTGCGGCCAGCACATCCTCGACATCCTTGCGCGCCAGGCGCGGAAGTCCCGGCTTCAATATATCCTTGCTGAACGGCTTTCCGGCACGTTCGAAAGCGCGTTCCAGAATACGCATGCCAAGCCCTGAATATTGCTTGCGGACAGCAGAGCGGGTTGCGCGCCGAATGGCGGCACGCGCCTTGCCGGTCGCGACAAGCGACTCCCAGGCTGCTGGCGGAACCTGCGCCTTGGAGCGGATGATATCCACCTCATCGCCGTTCTTCAGTTCGGTCATCAGCGGCATGATGCGCCCGTTGACCTTAGCACCCACGCAGCTATCGCCGATATCGGTGTGAACGGCATAGGCGAAATCGATCGGCGTTGCACCACGAGGCAAAGCGATGAGACGCCCTTTCGGCGTGAAGCAGAAGACCTGATCCTGAAACAGCTCAAGCTTGGTGTGCTCGAGAAACTCTTCGGGATTGTCGCCTTCGGAAAGCTGCTCGATCGTCTGGCGCAGCCATGCATAAGCATTGGTTTCGGTGGACATTTTGTGCGGATTGTTGGCGCTGCCACGATCCTTGTAGATCGAATGCGCTGCAACGCCAAATTCGGCAATCTCGTCCATTTCGCGCGTACGAATCTGCAGTTCGATACGCTGACGCGAAGGGCCGATGATAGTGGTGTGGATCGAGCGGTAATCGTTCTGCTTGGGCGTGGAAATGTAATCCTTGAACCGACCCGGCACCATCGACCATGTCGTATGAATAAGACCGAGTGCCCGATAGCAATCCTGCATCGTATCGACCATGACACGGAAGCCGAAAATGTCGGAGAGTTGCTCGAATGACAGGCCCTTGGTTTCCATCTTGCGGAAAACCGACCACGCCTTCTTCTGACGGCTCTTTACACTGGCCTTGATGCCGTGCTTCTCGAAAATTTCGGAGAGGTCCTTTTCGATTTTCTGCAGCAGCCCGCGGTTCTTTTCCAGAAGCTCGGCCAGGCGATCCGTCACAGCGCGCCATGCATCGGGATTGATATAGCGGAAGGCCAGCTCTTCCAGCTCTTCGCGCATATCCTGCATACCCATGCGGCCAGCGAGTGGCGCATAGATATCCATCGTTTCCTCGGCAATACGCAGGCGCTTGTCTTCCCGCATCACGCCCAGCGTGCGCATATTATGCAGACGGTCGGCAAGCTTCACCAGAAGCACGCGCACATCTTCGGAAATCGCCAGAAGCAGCTTGCGAAGGTTTTCCGCCTGTACAGCCTTCTTCGAAACGAGGTCGAGCTTCTTGAGCTTGGTCAGACCCTCTACGAGCTTGCCGATTTCAGGGCCGAAGAGCTGATCGATTTCCTGCCGGGTGGCCGTCGTGTCTTCAATCGTGTCGTGCAGGAGCGCGATGGCAATCGTCGCTTCGTCGAGATGCATATCGGTGAGGATCGCAGCGACTTCGAGCGGATGGGAAAAATAGGGGTCGCCGGAAGCGCGCTTCTGACTGCCATGCTTTTGCATGGCATAGACATATGCCTTGTTAAGAAGCGCCTCGTTCACGTCAGGCTTGTATCGCTGTACACGCTCCACAAGCTCATATTGGCGCATCATCTACGAGAACTCCCTTTCGAAACCGATACCTGGAACCATATCGGGTCCAGCACACCGGATATTGTGACCCAAAATCGCCGAAAATCGAATAGTTCTCGACGTTTAGGCTTAATTTTCTGCCGACAATATTAATTTCTGGCAGAAATCGCTCGTCATTGGTGCTTTTCGCAAGCCATCACGAGCATTCATAACCTTTGCGACAAGCCAGCCTGCACGGCTATCGACGCATAAAAACATGCGCCACGACCGGGAAGTCGCAGCGCATGCAAAAGAGAGTTGATTCAAACGATGATCAGAAGTCGTCGTTCTTCTCTGGTGCAACGAGGCCTTCGATACCGGCAAGCAGTTCTTCTTCCGACATACGGTCGAAAGCAACCACATCTTCTTCGGCAGCGTCTGCAATGCCTTCCGCGACTTCTTCCGAAGAAGAAGTAATCTGTGCGGGTGCAGCCGCTTCCGGCTCATCGACTTCCACATGCTTCTGCAGCGAATGGATGAGATCTTCCTTCAGATCGTCCGGCGAGAGGGTTTCGTCGGCGATTTCGCGCAGGGCAACGACAGGATTCTTGTCGTTGTCGCGGTCGATGGTGATCTGTGCACCCTGTGAAATTTGGCGAGCACGGTGACCAGCCAGCAGAACCAGTTCAAAACGGTTCTCGACCTTATCTACGCAGTCCTCAACAGTGACGCGGGCCATGCGCGGTCCCTTTCATTTCTCGAACTTTATTGGATTTTTCCCCACATAACGCTTGTGGAGTGAAATTACAAGCAAAAGCGGAAATGCTCGTGCCTTGCTGCATGAAATCTGCCAAAAGAACGTCAAATTCATGGAATCGCCTCATAAAACACGGAGGCGCGTCAAAACGGCACAATATTTTATAAGCCTGAAAGCGATTATTGGGGCAAGACTCCCCGATAGGTAATTTAGTGGGGGCAAATAACAACCCATGGTTGCTTGTTTTTCTGTGATATGTCCTTAGAAGGCAATAAACGCACTGGTAAAATTTGATACCACCCGCCGTTTAGAAAACAAACTGAATAAGCGGTCGTCGGTCCACTCCCGTCCGGCCGTAGAGTGGATATATTGCACGATGTTCGATTCTCGTGAAAAGATTGCGCTTTTTATTGATGGCGCCAATTTATACGCTGCCTCCAAGACTTTGGGGTTCGATATTGATTATCGTAAGCTTTTGAAGGCCTTTCAGAAGCGCGGCTATCTGCTCCGCGCTTATTATTACACGGCCTTGGTTGAAGATCAGGAATATTCCTCGATCCGTCCCTTGATCGACTGGCTGGATTATAACGGCTACAAGGTCGTCACAAAGGCCGCCAAGGAATTCACGGATTCCACCGGACGCCGCAAGGTGAAGGGCAATATGGACATCGAGCTGACGGTCGATGCGATGCAGCTTACCGATACAGTCGACCATTTTGTGATTTTCTCCGGCGACGGCGATTTCCGCTCGCTTGCAGAAGCTCTTCAGCGCAAGGGCCGCAAGGTTTCGGTCGTATCGACTCTCACCACCCAGCCAGCCATGATTTCCGATGAACTGCGCCGTCAGGCCGATCATTTCATCGATCTGGTCTCGCTCAAGGCTGAGATTGGTCGCGACCCGTCGGAACGCGCACCGCGCCGCCAGGATGATGATCTCGACGACAGCTATTGACGCCGTCGTCGAGCCGGTTCATGCAGAGGCATGATTTCCGAACCATCTCCCAATTGCGATATCTGTCCGAGGCTGCACGCATTCCTTCAGGAATGGCGGCGCAAGGAACCATCGTGGCATAATTCGCCCGTTCCACCGTTTCTGCCAGCGCATGATGACGATGTCCGGCTCCTGATTGTGGGGTTGGCACCGGGTTTACGCGGCGCCAACCGAACCGGGCGCCCCTTCACCGGTGATTATGCCGGCGACCTTCTCTACAGCACGCTGTGTGAATTCGGATTCGCCGCCGGCAAGTTCGAAGCCCGTCCCGACGATAGCTTGCGCCTGCTGGATGCCAGCATTGTCAATGCAGTGCGCTGCGTACCGCCGGAAAACAAGCCCATTGGCTCCGAGATCAACAATTGCCGACAATTCCTGTTACCGATGCTGACCCGGTTTCGCAATCTGCAGGCAATCGTCACGCTGGGAACGATTGCGCATCAATCGACGGTCCGTGCTCTTGGCGCCCCGGTTGCGCGACATCCCTTCGGCCATGACCGGGCAAGCGACATCGGCAGCCTGCGGATTTTCTCCAGCTATCATTGCTCGCGCTATAACACGAATACCGGGCGGCTAACGGATACCATGTTCCGAACCGTATTCCGGCATGTACGCGATTATCTGAATCAAAAGAGCGCCTGAGGCGCTCTTTCTTCTACTGATCTTTATCCCTTATCCCGCATCAAGCGAGCTTTTTCGCGATTCCAGTCGCGCTTCTTTTCGGTCTCGCGCTTGTCGTGAGTCTTCTTGCCTCGCGCCAGCGCCAGTTCCAGCTTCGCCCGCCCCCGATCATTGAAGTAAAGCTTCAATGGCACCACGGTCATCCCGTCGCGCGATACAGAGTTGAACAGGCGGGACATTTCGCGCTTGCTGATGAGCAACTTGCGCAAGCGCCGCGGCTCATGATTGAAGCGATTGCCCTGCGTATACTCCGGAATATAGGAATTGATGAGCCAGAACTCGCCATTCTCAAAGCTCGCATAGCTTTCAGCTATGTTTGATTGATTGGCGCGCAACGACTTGACCTCGGTGCCGGTCAGGACGAGACCGGCTTCGAGCGTATCAAGAATTTCAAAATTGAAGCGCGCCTTGCGGTTTTCCGCGATCATCTTGCGCACGGGAGAATTCTTAGGCTTGTTCATGATAGCACCATATAATGTGCAATACCTGAAATGAAAACGCTCCCGAAGCTACGGGAGCGTAAAAATCAGCGAAAGCGGTAAATAAGAACGGTTACAGAAACGAAGCGCCGTTCCATCTCTTTGTTTTGTCGCATTGCCGCAAGCAAAACCGCTTCACGCTTTTGCTGGCAATACTCCAGGCAGGTCAGTTGACCAGACCCGCATGTTTCATGGCTTGATCGATCTTCTCAGCCGTCGCAGCTTCCACCGTCACCATCGGCGACCGCAGCGCGTTTTCCACGCGGCCAAGACGCGACAGGGCATATTTCGGACCAGACGGGTTCGGCTCGATGAAGAGCGCCTTGTGCAGCGGCATCAGACGGTCCTGCAACTCAAGTGCCCTGGCAAAATCGCCAGCCTGACATGCATCCTGGAATTCTGCGCAAAGACGCGGCGCGATGTTGGACGTCACCGAAATGCACCCTACCCCGCCATGGGCGTTGAAACCCAAGGCAGTAGCATCTTCGCCGGAAAGCTGGATGAAATCCTTGCCGCAGGTTGCACGCTGTTCCGATACGCGCTCGATCTTGCCGGTCGCATCCTTGACGCCCACGATGTTCTTGTGGTCGCGAACGAGAGCGCCCATCGTTTCCGGCGTCATGTCGATGACCGAACGACCGGGAATATTGTAGATGATGAGCGGAATCGAGATGGAGCGCGCCACACGCGAGAAATGTTCGTAAAGGCCGCGCTGGTTCGGCTTGTTATAATAGGGCGTGACGACGAGAACAGCATCAGCACCAGCCTTTTCGGCATGCTGGGCCAGTTCAATCGCTTCCACCGTATTGTTGGAGCCTGCTCCGGCGATCACCGGAACGCGGCCAGCCGCAACCTCAATGCAAACCTCAATGACGCGCTTGTGCTCATCATGCGACAGGGTCGGCGTTTCGCCGGTCGTACCGACGGGAACCAGTCCTTTGGTGCCTTCTTCGATCTGCCAGTTTACAAATGCGCGAAAGGCTTTCTCGTCGAACGCTCCTTCGGAATCGAATGGCGTGACAAGCGCGGTAATTGAGCCCTTCAGCATTAGTGAACTCCTGAAAAAAGAAAGACTGGACCTCATTCCACCGATCAGCTTGGGATCACCCTGGGGCTTCTGACCGGGTTGAGGCGTTGCACAATAGTCTTGCCACACGAGTGGAGCAAGCGGGGTAAGCTGGCAAAACAAGCGTAATACGGCAGTTTTGCGGCAAAAAACGCGGCAGTCTCCATGCTTCACCGGCTATTCGCCAGATTGCCTTCGGAAACATTGGAAGTCTCCGCCAGCCGAGCGGCGAGCAACGACTCGCGATAACGCTTTATTAAGGATGGATTCATTCCTTGAGCTTATCATCATCATTGAAATCGTCGGCCAAAAACCGGGCTAAGAAAAGCCGGATTTCAACAACATATTGCGCATCAACCAAGTCTTTGTTCTAGTTAGCCAATGTCAAAACAAGTCGCAGCGATATCCTTGAAAAGAAAAGCACTCCTCGCGAGCTGCTTTGTTGCGGTTGCCCTGCAGCCGATGATGTCGCTCGCGCAATCTTCGCTGCCGACTGATGTGCCAACCCCGCTCGCGCGCCCCTTTGCGCCGACGACCACACACCAGTCGCCGATGAATCTGGTGACACCGAAGCCGCGTCCCGCCACACCCGACCCGGTCGTGACGTCAGCGGTCAGCCGCACGGAAAACCCGGCAGCAATTGGCGGAACGCTAAAAAGCGGGCTTGATGCCCTTTCCTCCCGCGACGTTGCGAGTGCAATTGCATTCCGCAACGGGATGCCGCATGGCTCGCTCGACCGCCAGATTTTGACGTGGGCTATCGCGACATCCGGTCTCGACGGTGTGCCAAGTACCGAAATCGCAACGGCGGCAACGGATTTGCGCGGCTGGCCGGGAACGTCCGTTCTACGCCGCAATTCTGAGCGGGCTCTGTTCAAGGAAAACCCAACGCCAGCCGCCGTAATCGCAACATTCGGCAATACACGCCCGCAGACTACAGAAGGTATGATCCTGCTCGCCCGCGCCTATGTCAGCACCGGCGACGCAGGCAAAGCACGCGGACTGCTTTCGCCGTGGTGGGCCACGCAGCGTCTTTCTGCCGATGATGAGCAAAAGATACTGAAAGAGTTTTCGGGCGTTCTGACGCGCGAGGATCATCAACGCCGTATTCTAAGTTCTCTCTACAATGACCGCATGCAATCCGCAAAACTGCTTGCGGGACCAGCACAAGCTCAATCGCTCTACAACGCCTTTGCGGCAGTCTCACAAAAATCTCCGAACGCAGCCAAGGCGATAGCGGATGTCGACCGGACATGGCAGGGCAATGCGGCCTATCAGTTTCTGAAGATTCGCTATCTGCGTCGTGCCGAGCGCTATAACGAGGCGACGGACCTTATGCTGAAGGCACCACATCAGGCTGCGGCGCTTGTCGATCCGGATGCGTGGTGGATTGAGCGCCGTATCCTGTCGCGGGAACTGCTCGACCTTGGCAAGCCGCAGCTCGCCTACAAGCTGGTTTCGGCTCATGCAGCCGAATCACCCACGATGGCCGCAGAAGCGGAATTTCATGCCGGATGGTATGCGCTTCGCGCCCTGAACCAGCCGAAGACGGCTGCTCCGCATTTTGCCCGGATCGCAGAAATCTCGTCGCGTCCGATTTCAGCTTCTCGCGCCTTCTACTGGCTCGGGCGGTCGGCTGAAGCAGGTAGCGGTGGCGATGCGCGTGACTATTATCGTCGCTCCGCTCATTTCGGCACGACATTTTACGGACAGCTTTCAGCGGCCAAGTTGAGTGAAAAAGCGCCTGAGCTCATCTATCCAAGACCAACGGAAGCGGATCGCGCGCGGTTTGCCGCTCGTCCCGCCGTGCAGGCGATAAGGCGGCTGGAACAGGTCGGTTACAGTAGTCGCGCAACGACGCTCTACAACCAGCTATCGCAGGAACTGGACAGCGTCGGAGAGCTGGCTCTGCTGGCGGTCATGGCCGAGCGCAACGAGAATCACTATCTGGCGCTACGCGTCGGCAAAAATGCTGCGCTGCGGGGTCTTGATGTCGGCGCTCTGTCGCATCCGCTCGGCGCAATTCCCGCCACTGCCAATATAAGCGGATCGGGCAAAGCCCTTGCCTATGCCATCGCGCGGCAGGAAAGTGAATTCAACGTCGGCGCGGTTTCGAAAGCAGGCGCGCGCGGCCTGCTGCAACTTATGCCCGCAACGGCAAAAAGCGTAGCAACCCGCAACGGTATGAGCTTCTCAGCACCGCGCCTCACGAGCGATGCAGGATATAATGCAACGCTTGGCGCCCATTTCCTCGGTGAGCAGCTTGACCGTTTCAACGGGTCCTACGTTCTGACCTTCGCCGGTTACAATGCTGGGCCCCGCCGGGCAGCGGAATGGGTCGAGAAATATGGCGATCCACGCGGCAAGCCTATCGATCAGGTCGTCGATTGGATCGAACGTATCCCTTATTCCGAAACACGAAACTATGTTCAGCGCGTCATGGAAAACTATGAGGTCTACAAGGCCCGTCTGACCGGTAGCGCCGATATCCAGACCGATCTGATTTACGGTCGGCGCTAGAAAACTTCGCGCTTATATTGAGATAGTAGAACTACTCTGAAATGAAAAAGCAGGCTATTCGCCTGCTTTTTTTGTCCGTCGCGATCTTGGTTTGGTCGCTGTTTTGCCGGGCCTTTCCGATCTCCTGGCACTGGCTTTATTTGCTGCATTCGCCAGCTTGGTGGCTTGCCCGCTCCAGTCCTCGCGCTCCACACGGCGCGGAAAGCCTATGTTTCGCTCGATCCAGCGCGATTCGTCTTCATTCCAGCCGGCAATCTGGTCGTAATGAAACACGCCGATCCCGTTGAGCAATCCCTGAACCGCCCCGCCAATGCCTTTGATGACGGTAAGGTCATCAGGCTTTCCAAGGCGCGCAACTTCCAAAAGCTCAGGTCGGCCCGGATCGCGTACAGGCTCGGCATCTGCCTCAGCCTCCGCCTTTTCCTCCCGAGAAGGCCAGTCCCCCACAACTTCGGCATCGGGCACAGCTTTCAACTGAAGCTTCTCCAGTTCGCGCGGCTGGGATGAAATTTTGGGTTCTTCAGTTTTTGCCGGGGAAAAGATCTTACTTGACGCTTCCGGCTTTTCAGCAACTGGCAATGTCGCGTGTGCCGCTGCAATAATTGTACGCTCGTGATCCGGCATCGCCGCACTTCTGCGCCGCACGAAACGACCCAGAACACAGCCAATAACAAAAGCGATGGCAACAAGAACAGCCAGTTGAACAATCAGCAACGGCATATGGTTTCCTCGTACTCCAGATTACTCAAGCCCGACGAACATAATCATCGTCAATTTTTCCCCGCCCCCAATTTGCCGCCACTATTTCGAACCGGTCAGCCAACCCACACCCGCACCGATTAAAACCGCTACAGCGAGAACCGGCCAAAACGATACGGCTAAATAAAGCATTGTCAGGTCCGCTTTCTATTCCGGAAATGGAACATATGATCCGCTATCCCTATTCATAAAGAGAAAGGAAAGGCTCGAACAGGCGGGGTGTCAATTCCGAACAGAAAACTAACAGGGGACGAAATTCGAGATTCCGTCAGCCTTCCTCGCCGTAAAAGCTAAGGTTCGCCAATCTCTACCCGTCCTGCCTTCAGAGCGAAAGGAAGCGGGGAGTGCAACTGGGATTCTATCTTTTGATAGCTGGCATCGTCTGCAGCTTTGCCTTTGACAGAGATATTGAGGTCTGAAATCTCAATCTCTCCTTCCCGCAGAGCCGACAGAAGTTGCAAGGCAAACTCCACCGAATCAACGAAATTCGCCGGGCTGCCTCGGCCTACGGCCATTTCATCATCAAGCGGGATGCCGGGAGCCGCACTTTCAGCCGCCGCCATGACACGGTCCCTGACATCATTGTCAGGGACGGAACCAGATAGAATGATTCCGTCTGCACTCTTCTTTATCTGTAGCGAATAGGGCGACACGAGCGGAAGAACACTCGTCAGATCGGTGATTTCGCGAATCCCCCTCACCTGCTCCAGCGCCATTTTCGCAGCGGATTGAGCCTCTGGATCGGGCGCAATACCTTTAAGCGTCACATCGCGACCGTCCACATCAAAGCCCGTCCATATATATGGAGCCAATGCTTCGCCGGTACGTGATGCAATATCCGTCTCGACCCGATCGGCACCAAACCAGAGCGCAAGCGCGGTCAGCGCTGCGGTCCACGTAACTCCGGGCCAAAACCATTTGAACATGTCGTGGCGTCTCCACGCTGGAAATTATCGAATGCGAAGCAGCGGAACACAAACCGCTTTCTATTCGTACAAAGACCGAGATTTCGGTGAAAGCAAGATCGCTACCGTGAAAATCCGCAAACAAAAAACCCGGCAGCGATGCTGCCGGGTTCTTTTTGAACAATCCCAGAGGGATTAGAACGAGCGCTGGAAGCGAATTGTTGCGCCTACAGCATCCTTTTCGCTGATGTTACGATCAAGGCCAGCTTCGTGGTTACGCCAATCGTTGCTGAAACGGGTCCAGTTAACTTCCGGCGTGATCGTGAAGCCAGGTACCATTTCGTAAGCTACGTTAGCAGCAACTGCAGTCTTGCCCCAATCGTCGTGTGCAGCCTGAAGATTGAAGGTTGCCTTGTCGGTTGCCTTGAACTTGAGACCACCCCAGACAGCCCAATCGCCGCCCCACTGACCGTAGTTCTGATCCGGAGATTCTTCCGAAGCATATGCACCCTGCAGCCAAACCGAGAATCGATCGGTAATGTTGACGTCGCCACGAACCTTGGCAGCCCATTCTTCGATAACCGAGTCATAGGCTACGACACCAGCGATCGAACCCCAGCCACCGGCGTACTTCAGGCCACCAACTACGTGCGGCATGTAGCCATCGATAGCGTAGTCACCCAGACCGTCGTAACCGCCATCGTTGTCACCGCCCTGTTCGAGAGCGATTACAGCCGAGAAGCCATTTCCACCGGTGAAGGTGTAAGAAATCTTACCTGTGCGGTAGGTGCCAGCGGAGACCACGTCATCGTTGATGATGTCGCCGAGGTAACCAGTGAAGGTGTGGAATTCCGACTCATCGATACCGACCTTCAGACCGCCCAACGTGATGTAGGCGAACTGCATAACCGTATCGGAAGAATTGGTGCCATAGACGCCGTCTACACGCGAGTTTGCGGAAGCGTAGTTGAAGCGAAGCTCCGTGAACGTCTTCAGCGTGCCCATTTCGGTTTCCGAAGCGGTCGAAGCACGGAGTGCAAAACGAGCGCCCTTATCCCAACCTTCACGGTCCTGACCGGTATAGACGTTATCGCCACCCTTTACGTCGTAACGAACATAACCATGGATACGCAGGCAGGTTTCGGTGCCTGGGATGTAGAAGTAGCCAGCGCCGTAAGCATCGCAAACGCGGACATATTCAACTGCTTCTGGCTCTGGTGCGACGATTGCGTCGGCAGCCTGAGCGCCGGAAGCTGCAACCAGAGCTGCAGCGGAGCCAAGGAGAAGGCTCTTGATGTTCATTTCTGACCTCCAGTCAAAGTTAAAAATGGGTCTGGGCATTCTGATTTGGCTGAAGGACAACCTGTCCCCATCCCCTTTTTGAAAAAGTCGCCCCGAAGCGCTCCTTCTTCTGGATGTGAAGATACTCGCCCGTTTTCTTGTTTCAACATCGAATGCACTCTCCCAACCTTTCTCGTGCTTCTATGAGGGAGGGTTGTTGCAGAAAAGACACGAAATTGCCCGTTTCCGGGTGGTCCATTTAGAGTTTATTAACATGAGTAAACGCGAATTAACGGGTCTTAACGCTTGAAAACACGCGATATTTGGCATCGACACTGTTTCCGGCAGGCGAATCCATTATTTCTCGTGCTCTAGGCGCAGAATATGTCAGACTACCGCTACGGGCCGCCACATTGATCGAAATCAGAGCGAATCTTCCGTCCTTATATATCTGCTAAATGACGCTTGCGCCCCTTCGTGAAAGCCACTGATGCCAGGTACATTCCTGATCGCGCATATATAAAGTGCGATAATTCGCAGGAAATTTTACCAGTTCGCGCGCAATTCACTTGAAATGACAAAGCGTACCGGCTATCTCGCCCTTACCGGAGAGGTGGCCGAGTGGTCGAAGGCGCTCCCCTGCTAAGGGAGTAGACCTCATAAGGGTCTCGTGGGTTCGAATCCCATCCTCTCCGCCAGCTGCTTCAAGCAATTCCAGCCATCAAATTCAGATCCAGTTTGTCTCGCAACCTGTGATTCTGCGCCTTTTCGCGTCGTGTTCGGCACGTATCGGACTGGCCTCCAGTTTTCTGACTTTTTCAGTTTTGAATCCGGCGAACACATAACAGATTGAAATTATTTATCTATTTCTGAAGCCGCCGATTCTTGACTGGAGGTCAGAAATGAACATCAAGAGCCTTCTCCTTGGCTCCGCTGCAGCTCTGGTTGCAGCTTCCGGCGCTCAGGCTGCCGACGCAATTGTCGCGCCAGAGCCAGAAGCCGTTGAATATGTCCGCGTCTGCGATGCTTACGGCGCTGGCTACTTCTACATCCCGGGTACCGAAACCTGCCTGCGAATTGGCGGTTATGTCCGTTACGACATTCGTGGTGGTGATGATGCCTATACGGGCGTTGAGTTCGGTGGATGGCGCAAGCGCGCACGTTTCGCTCTACGCACTTACACCGCCTCTGAAACCGAAATGGGCACTTTGCGCACATTTACCGAAAGCCGCTTCCAGTGGGATTCGGTTGCCGGTAACTACGGTGATACAGGCTTCGGTGGTTATGGAGCTGATGGCAACGAAGGTACGCACGAGCTTCACTTCGCCTACATTACCCTTGGTGGCCTGAAGGTCGGTCTTGATGAGTCCGAATTCCTTACCTTCACCGGTTACCTCGGCGATATCATGAATGACGACGTGGTTCTTGCTGGCAACTATCGTACCGGCAAGATTTCCTATACCTTCACGGGTGGAAATGGTTTCTCGGCTGTTGTGGCTCTTGAACAGGGCGGTGATGGCTACTCGATCAACGATTATATGCCACACGTTGTTGGCGGTCTTAAGATCGAACAGGGCTGGGGCTCACTCGCTGGTGTAGTAGCTTATGACTCGGTCATTGAAGAATGGGCTGCTAAGGTTCGTGGTGATGTGAACATCACCGACCGTTTCTCCGCTTGGCTGCAGGGCGCATATTCATCCGCAGAAACGGATGACCAGATGTATGGCGCCTGGGGTGGTGATTGGGCAGTCTGGGGTGGCTTTAAGTTCAAAGCAACCGAAAAGGCTACCGTCAATGTTCAGGGTGCATACGAAGACTGGGGTAAGCTAGCTGTCGCAGCAAACGTTGCTTATGAGCTGGTTCCTGGCTTCACTGTTACGCCAGAAGTTGCCTATACCCGTTGGGACAGTGACCATCCAGCTCGCCTCGCAGGCGGTAGCAAAGATGCAATCCAGGGCATGCTTCGCTTCCAGCGTTCGTTCTAATCAGATCGACGCTTAAGCGAAATGCGCCAACGGGAAACCGTTGGCGCACATCCATTTGAAACATAGCTCACGAATGCGTGAATTTTGATCCTTCAGAGATGGGGATTTCGAAAAGGATCGAAAACCGAGGGGAGTAACGGGGGACGACAGAAAGCTGGGGGCAAACATGGTCTTTTAGAAAGGTCCAATCATGTCTCCGCATAAAGTTAGCTCACTTATCTTGTGTTCTGAGAATTATTTCATTAGTTGTGCGTCTCATATATCAAAGGGGGGCGCGCAATGATCGTCGTTGGGGAAACGAAGATCGACATGGGCGATAAGTTTACGCCGATAGTCGACTACAACTTAAAGTACACATCCAGCAAAAGTCCGAACCACCGGCTTGTCGAGCAATTTTCGGTGGCGGAACTGACGGGGAAATATATCAACATCCTGTGGGATGATGGGTCACACAAGTATAATGTGAAGTCGTTTCTCGGCGAAATTGACGAGATTTTGAAGGGCGAACGCTTTTCAGGTTTCGATCAGGAAATGCTTGACTCCGTCATCGGTTCGCTCCGTGAGCGCGGCAACAGCAATGCAACCATCAATAGAAAGATGGCTGCGCTGAGCAAGCTGCTGCGAAAGGCGCACAAGATGGGAGATATCTTCAACCTACCGGAATTCGTCCGGCAGAAGGAGCGTGTAGGACGCATTCGATTCCTTGAATACGAGGAAGAAAAGCGTCTATTCGCCGCGATCAAGTCGCGCTGTGAAGATAGTTACCGGCTTTCCTTGTTTCTTGTCGACACGGGCTGCCGCCTCGGCGAAGCCATCGGCGTTACCTGGAACGATATTCAGGATCAACGGGTTACGTTCTGGCTCACCAAATCAAATCGCAGCCGTACTGTGCCCCTCACCCGCCGTGCCCGCAAAGCAGCACATATTCCGCATGAAAAGCTCAAAGGCCCCTTCTCCATGCTCAATCAGGTCCGGTTCCGCCATATCTGGAATGAGGCAAAGATGGAAGTCGGCCTTGGCACGGACGATCAGGTCGTTCCGCACATTCTGCGTCATACCTGTGCATCTCGACTGGTTCGCGGTGGCATCGATATTCGTCGTGTTCAGATGTGGCTGGGACACCAGACCCTGCAGATGACCATGCGCTATGCTCATCTTGCTACACATGACCTCGATTCATGCGTGAAAGTGCTTGAAGTCCACTAGAGTGGCTCCAGTTAGAATGGAATCGTGAGCTGCTCTATCTCTTTGTTGGCAAGTCTTATCCGATGCGTCGTAGCGGGATAAGAAATCAGTTCAGCGAGCTGATTTCCCTGCGTAGAAGCTGTTTTGTCTTGCAGGAGATACTCTGCAAGGTAGCTCGAAAATTGTAACCAGGTTTTCGGATAAGATCGAGTGGGCACACATAGTCAGAGCATCGATCGGTCCAGTCAGATCGAAATGCCCTCTACGCGACTTCGGCACGTCCATGTGTAGGACTTCATAGCCAGCCCCTTGGAGGCGTGGCTGAGGTCATGATGTTTATCGATATTCGGGTTCAGGCCCGGATAGTTTCACCTTGTCTAGCCTTATTGCTTAGCTTTAACTGGCAGCAAGCGCGATCATTTACTCGCATTATTCAGCCGACGCGGAATCATTGTGATGGCACCGGCGAATACAAGTTGCTATGCCTTTTCCCAGCAGGACAGGCGTTGGTGACTGACGGCATTCTCCAGCCCTTCGATTTGTCCTCATCACATTGTGCAGGACTGAGAATCGACTGGAAATCGCCATGGGATCGCCCCGCCTTACACCGCTCGTCGCAAGCTTACCATCCACCGTTCCTTTTACCGGTCCTGAAACGTTGGAGTTACAGCGGGGAAAACCTTTCAAGGCGCGAATCGGCGCCAATGAGAGCAGTTTTGGTCCAGCACCATCTGTCCTCGAAGCCATTCGGACGGAAGCAAGCGAGATATGGAAGTATGGCGACCCTGAAAACTATGAATTGCGCCACGCCATTGCCGCACATCACAGCGTGAAACCTGAAAACATCATGCCGGGAGCGGGTGTCGATGCCTTGCTCGGATTGGTGGTCAGGCAATATGTTCAGGAAGGTGACAGAGTCATCAACTCGCTGGGCGGCTACCCGACCTTCAACTATCACGTTGCCGGTTATGGCGGGAAACTGTCTACTGTTCCTTATATCAACGACAGATCAGACCTCGACGGCCTGCTTGATGCGGCGCGCAAGCAAGATGCCGCAATTCTATATCTCGCCAATCCGGATAATCCGATGGGAACCTGGCATGAGGGTTCGGATATCCAGTCCTTCATCGAGCAGGTTCCTGAAACCACGATGCTCGTTCTGGATGAAGCCTATTGCGAAACGGGGCCTGCCTCCGCCTTCCCGCCTTTCGAAACCGACCGGCCGAACATTTTGCGAATGCGTACCTTCTCCAAAGCCTACGGCCTGGCAGGAATTCGGTGCGGTTATGTGGTTGGCAGCGCTGAAGCCATCAAGTCCTTCGACAAGATTCGCGACCATTTCGCAGTGAACCGTCTTGCGCAGGCAGCGGCTATCGCTGCCCTCAAAGATCAGGCTTACCTGCGCGACGTGGTAGCTAAAATAATAGCCGGTCGAGATCGCATCGTCACAATCGCCAAGGCAAACGGCCTTGCAACCGTCCCCTCTGCCACGAATTTTGTCGCCATCGATTGCGGCAAGGACGGAGCATTCGCCACGGCAGTTCTCAACGGCCTGATAGCGCGTGACATCTTCGTGCGCAAACCCGGTGCCCCGGTTCTCGACCGCTGTATTCGCGTGAGCGTCGGTATCGATGAACAGCTCGATCTTTTTGAAGCTGCCCTACCTGCAGCTCTAGAGGATGCCCGAAAAAACACAGATATTCGCGAAACTGCCTGAACGGTGGAGCTATAGATGCAGATTCAATCCGATAGTCGGCCCCATAAAATTCTTTTCAGCACGCTGGCCGGGCTGTGCGGTGCGCTTGCAATCGCTGCTTACGCGGGAGCGGCCCATGGTGGGGAGAACCATCTGGGCAATATTGCTCCGCTTCTTCTCGGCCATGCGCCCGCGTTTCTGGTGTTATCGCTGATCGTGCCTGCCAGCCGCACCGCTTATCTAGGCGGAGTATTACTTGTCATCGGCCTCACTTTGTTCTGCGGCGATCTCTTCATGCGTGACATGACGGGTGATCGGCTCTTTCCGATGGCTGCACCGACTGGCGGATCATTAATGATTCTCGGTTGGCTAGCCGTTGCAATTACCGGCTGGTTTTCAAGAACCAAATAAAAAGGGGCCGAAAGGCCCCTTCTCTTTAAGATTGCCCTGATAGGATCAGGAATTGCCCTTCAGGCGCGCGTTGCAGAGGCTGTAATAACCGCCGCCCTTCTGCACCCACTTCAGGCCGCCAAGTGCATTGGCATCCTTCAGGGTATGGTACTGTTCGAGGCAAGTGTGCATACGAGCCTTTCCAGCGGATTCGCTGGAGAATTTTGCTGAAACCGCAGTCGGGAACTTCACACCTTTCGGTGCAGCAACTGTCGGTGCTGCCGGTTCGTTGTTGCCATCCGTGCTGAGCGCTACCGGATCTGCACCCGCGCCACACTCGGCCTTGCGGAAATCGTTCCACTTAACACCATTGTCCGTACCGGCATCCTTAGCCGCCTGATACTTGGCGCTGCACTGCTTCATTGTCAGGCCTTTGGCGCTGTCATCTGCTGCCGGAGCGGCTGCACTCTTGGCTGCCTTTTTGGCTGGAGCGGCAGGTGCAGGAGCTGCGGGAGCCGCGGCGGCATCTGCGCCGTCTCCGCATTGCGCCTTGCGGAAGTCGTTCCACTTCATGTTACCGAGCGTGCCAGCATCCTTGGCCGACTGATACTTCGCGCTACATTCCTTCATCGTCAGCGCGTTGGCAGGCGATGAAAATGCAAACGCAGCGGCACTCATGATAATGGCCGTGCCAGCCATAGCTGTGATGGATCGAATAGACATCTTGTCACTCCCTGTCGAATGCAGCCTTCCGATCGCGTGGCGTGCTTTGTGCCTTGCGATCTTGCTAATATAGAGGAACGAGAGATGTCATCGTTGCTCTGACCCGTTCCGCTTATACGTCAACCTTGCGCTTCGCAAAGTTGACTGTCAATCATTTGGTCAATATTACCATCAGCTCCAATACAAATTTTCTAACGGGCTTTCTTTGCTCGTTATGGTCATGCAGGTGCCATGAAGTAAAATTATAGTACTTCCCACCTCATGTCCGATTTTTATTCGAACAGAGTTAAAATCCTGGGGCGGTGCAGATGACAAAGCGGATCATGATCATTGGCGGCGCCGGTTCGGGAAAATCAAGCCTCGCGCGTGCGCTCGGCGAGGTTACCGGCTTACCGGTCGTTCATATCGATACCCTCTACTGGCAGCCTGGTTGGACGATGCGATCACGTGACGAGATCGGTCGCCTCACCAAGGAAGCGGCAAATCAGGACAGATGGATATTCGAGGGCAATCATAGCGAAACTATGAATTACCGGGCCTTGCGGGCAGATATGCTTATTTTTCTCGATATATCGACCATGCGTCGCCTGTGGCGTGTACTGAAAAGAACGGTAATCCACTACGGACGCTCGCGCCCGGATATGGCGGAAGGTTGTGTGGAGCGTTTCGACTGGGATTTTCTGAAATGGGTGGCTGGCTACCGCAAGAACGGTCGTATTCGTGCGCTGGCCTTTCTGGAGAAGGCGCCTCAACATCTTTCCAAGCACCATTTGCGCAGTCCGTATGATGTGAAACGCTTTCTCGCGCAGATGGCGCGCGAAATAAAATAAAACAATCGGCCTTCCCGATTGCGATAAATCCACAAAGAAGACCGTGAAATAACAATTTTTCAAGCCGTGCGCTGCATCGCAAGGGCTGTTATATTTAATCGTCTCCCAAGACTTTACGCTGCGTGCTATGGCCCAATCATCTGCACAGCGCGAATGCATGACATGCCGGAACTCGTTCCGGCACCGTAATCTTTTTGCCGGATTGCCGGCTTCTCGCTGTTCTGGAGTTTCCACGTGGCCGATATCACTGATAACGCCGCTGCCCTTATTGATGCGCCGAAATCTGCCGCATTCGACCGTCACCGCCTCTATGAAGATGCTATGGCGATGCTGATCGGCACATCCTTCATTGCACTTGGCATTACGCTTTACAGCCAGGCGATGCTAATGACTGGCAGCACCGCCGGTATCGCCCTTCTCATCCAGTATGCAACAGGCACTGAATTCGGGTTGCTCTATTTCCTGATCAATCTGCCATTCTACTATTTTGCCGTGCGTCGAATGGGGTGGGCTTTTACGATCAGAACATTCGTCGCAGTGGCCATGATGTCGGGCTTTGCGCGACTGATGCCCTTGAGTGTCGACTTCTCAAGCGTCAATCCGCTTTTCGCCGCACTCATGGGCGGTACCTTGATGGGTATGGGTGTACTCGCACTCTTCCGGCATCGTTCCGGTGTCGGCGGCGTCAATATATTGGCGCTCTATCTGCAAGATGCCTATGGGATAAGGGCCGGCTGGTTTCAGCTCGGCCTCGATATCCTGATTATGCTGGTCTCGCTGTTCTTTATCCCGTGGGAAAATATGGCACTTTCCCTCATCGGCGCGATTGCCATGAATCTTATCATTGCAATCAATCACAAACCGGGCCGGTATCTCGGTATAAGCTGAGAAAACAAAAAGCCGCCTTCGAAGACGGCTTTTCTCACACACGACTGTTTGTCGCTCAGTGGGCGGTCATCCACTCGCGTGCGTCGCGCAACGCCGCTGCCAGTTCGCCCTTGCTCATCGTGGCAGCCACCTGATTACGCATACGGGCGGCCTTCTCGCTGCCGCGGATGGCGGCAATGTTCAGCCATTTGTGGGCCTGCACCACGTCGATCTCGCAATCGCGACCGATGGCAAATTTCATGCCCATTTCCAGAAGAATGCGATCCTGCGCGATTGCGTTGTTCTTATTCGTAAAGCTCTGAAACTGTGCCATTTTCTTTGTCCCTGTTAAATCCCGAGAACCGTCCGGTCTTTATTTCAAAGCCTGATTTCGTTGCTTCGAAACTGCCGCCTCTGTCGTTCCGTTCATGCTCTCAAATCTACGGGAAAGGATTGAAATGCGCGTTAAACCAGATGCTTAACGAGCAACCAACAAAATCCGAACAAGGGGTAAACTTGGGATTTTGTTAAACATGCAAGTGCTGCCGATTGCTGGATTTTCGTAAAAATTCGATTCAAATCCGCATGATTGAACGAAACCAGTTGCTAACTATAGACAACATTCGAACGCGGGCGTGTGTGTACAAAGGGCAGTGTTTCATATGCCGAGCACGACATAAATATCCCTCTTCCGCTTCGCCAGAAACTGGTTTACGTTTACGTTTGCGTAAGCTTGACGGATGGTCGAGGAGGCTTCCGTCTTAAACTTCAGAACGCATCACAGCGGTTTCATCGTTGCGACCGGCAAAGCCGGGACTGGCGGCGATTTGGGAGGAAAGAATGATCCGCACACTTATTCTTGGAATGACGCTTGCAGCCACCTTTGCCGCACCCGCCCTCGCCGAGGAAGGGATCGTCGGCACGTGGAAGCGTCCGAACGGCACGATCATCAGCTATGCAGCATGCGGCGCTAACAAGTTCTGCGGTACGGTGCAGACCGGCGAATACAAGGGCAAGTCCATCGGCACGATGTCGGGCACCGGGGGCAGCTATAAGGGTGAGGTCAACAAGCTTGACGAAGGCAAAACCTATACTGGCAAGGCCAGTGTCAAGGGCAATACGCTTTCACTCTCCGGCTGCGTGATGGGCGGCCTGATCTGCAAGAGCGAAAGCCTGGCGCGCCAGTAATATCCAGCGCTGCGGAATCAAAAAGGGCGGCTCCAGGCCGCCCTTTCTTTCATCGCTTGTTCAGCGTGCCTTCTGACCGAAGAGAATCTTGTGTTCCTCTTCCTTGTTCACGGACGCATTTGCACGTTCACGTTCTTCTTTGCCGACCACGAGACCGCGCTGCACCGCAGGGCGCGCATTCATCGTCTGATGCCAGCGCTTCAGGTTCGGGAAGTCATCCAGGTTCTGGTCATAATTCTTGTAGGCATTAATCCAGCCAATGGAGGCCATGTCGGCAATGGAGTATTCGCCAGCGATATATTCCTTGCCTTCAAGTTGCATGTTCAGGACGCCGTAGAGACGGTTGACCTCATTGGTATAGCGGTCGATGCCGTATTGGACTTTTTCCTGAGCATAGATACGGAAATGCCCGGCCTGCCCAGACATCGGGCCTAGTCCACCCATCTGCCACATCAGCCATTCGTCAACGGCGACACGCTTGCGTTCCTCGGTCGGGTAGAACTTACCGAACTTTCGGCCGAGATATTGCAGGATCGCACCAGATTCGAACACTGAGATCGGTTCGCCGCCCGGCCCTTCCGGATCGATGATCGCGGGCATACGGTTGTTTGGAGCAATCTTCAAAAAGTCCGGCTGAAACTGATCGCCCTTGCCGATATTGATATATTTGACCTCGTAGGGAACGCCCAGTTCTTCCAGCATGATGCTGATCTTAAAGCCATTCGGCGTGGGCCAATAATACAATTCGATGGGCTTGGTCTGTTCGGCCATGGGTTCTCTCCCGCTGATCCTGAAATTGCGCGGGACGTGTTCCCGCATTCCAATGATGGGAAACATAAGACCCTTTCGGGCAGGCACAAGAGCCACTTGTGGCAATAAACGGAACATCAATATTTTTGAACACTGCATGAACGACGCTCTCAGGGACGGTTCAGGCGCTATCGCTAGATTGAATAGGGAGAACAGAAATCAGAACGGCTTTGGGGGTCAACCAGTATGCTTCGTCGTTTAACAATTGTCTGCCTGATGATCGCTGGCTTTGCCGCAGTCGCCAGCATTTTCGTTGACCAGAGATATAACGTCTACCGGGATCAGCCGGTGATCGGGCCTGTAGCCGCCTTCACCCAAAAGCCTGCTGGAGAACGGCCATGAAAAGAACCCGGATCATAGCCGCAGTCGCCCTTCGGGTTTTCCTTTTCACAGCCATTTTCACCGGTCCGGCAGCAACCTTCGCCTACACGCAGATTGGCCAGCATTCCCAGATGAGCGGCATCGGCCTCGTACTTTATGTGAGCCTGCAACGCGTCGCATAAACTGGGTCATATACCAGTCATGGACTCTGCTATACTAGGTCATGACACAGCGAATCGAACATCCATTTCTGACCGAGATCAAAACACCTCCGACCGTTGACCCGGAGGTTTTCAACGACGCCGGTGCGGCGGTTGCCGCCCTGCAAAAGCTATATGATCGCAACACGGCTTTCCTGCGCGATGCGTTCGAGAAGGTTGCGCGCGGCGAGGTTTCGCCGCAGCGCTATCGCGCTTATTATCCCGAAATCTGCCTGTCTACATCGAGCTTCGCGCATGTGGATTCTCGGCTGGCTTATGGCCATGTCTCGACGCCGGGCGATTATTCCGCAAACATCACACGGCCCGATCTGTTCGACCATTATCTCACCGAGCAGATTCGTCTCCTGATGCGCAATCACGGTGTGACCGTGACGGTGAAAGAGTCCTCAACGCCGATCCCGATCCATTTCGCCTTCAAGGAAGGCACTTATGTAGAGGCATCTGTCGCCAATGCCTTCACGCACCCGCTGCGTGATCTCTTCGACGTGCCCGATCTGGCGGCAACCGACGACAAGATCGTCAATGCCGATTTCGAGCCCGCCCCCGGCGAACCGATGCCGCTTGCGCCATTCACTGCCCAGCGCGTCGATTATTCACTGCATCGGTTGGCGCACTACACGGCGACAAGCCCGGCGCATTTCCAGAACTTCGTACTGTTCACCAACTACCAGTTCTATATGGACGAGTTCTGCGCCTATGCCCGCGAATTGATGGCAGAAGGCGGCGGCGGTTATGAACAGTTCGTTGAACCAGGCAATCTGATTACGCGCGCGGGCGAGAGCGAACCAAGCAGTGGCAGCCCTCTACCTCGCCTGCCCCAGATGCCAGCCTACCACCTGCAACGGGGCGACCATTCGGGCATCACGATGGTCAATATTGGCGTAGGCCCGTCCAATGCCAAGACCATAACCGACCATATCGCGGTGCTTCGCCCTCACGCATGGCTGATGCTCGGTCACTGCGCTGGCCTTCGCAACAGCCAGCAGCTTGGCGATTATGTCCTGGCACACGCCTATATGCGTGAAGACCATGTTCTCGACGACGATCTGCCTGTCTGGGTGCCGTTGCCAGCACTTGCTGAAATTCAGGTTGCGCTGGAAGAGGCCGTCGAGGAAATCACCGGTCTGGAAGGTTACGATCTGAAACAGATCATGCGTACCGGCACGGTCGCAACCATCGACAACCGTAACTGGGAACTGCGCGACCAGCGTGGCCCGGTGCAACGCCTCTCACAGGCACGCGCTGTCGCGCTTGATATGGAATCCGCGACAATTGCGGCCAATGGTTTCCGTTTCCGTGTGCCTTACGGCACGCTTCTGTGTGTTTCCGACAAGCCGCTGCACGGTGAACTGAAACTTCCGGGCATGGCGACCGAATTCTACAAGCGACAGGTGGCGCAGCATCTGCGCATCGGCATCCGCGCAATGGAAAAGATCGCCGCCATGCCGGACGAGCGGCTGCATTCCCGCAAGCTCCGCAGCTTCTACGAAACGGCTTTCCAGTGACGTTAAGGGAGTAGGGGAAAAAGGGAGTAAGGCAGTATGTTGGAGCTGTGCTGGAAACAGAGCAGCTTGGATCCTACTCCCTTATTCCCTTATTCCCTTATTCCCTTATTCCCTTATTCCCCTACTGCCTTCATTTCCATTATCGCGCCGTATTCAATAGCTAGAGGCATTTCATGTCGAAAAGCCGTGAAAACCTTTCATTCCTGTTGTTGCTGGCTGCTGTCGCGCTGTCGGTTCCGCTCGTGCTCGGATTTCTTGGGGCGGTACATCCCGCACTGGATTCCTTTTCGCATTTTCGAGCCCACCTCGCCGTCTTGCTGGCAGTGCTGACCGTTCCCTTGCTTTTCACCAAAATGCGGCGCGAGGCAGCGATGCTTCTGCTTTTTGCCGTTATGGCTCTCAGTACAACTGTCGGTGCTGCACGCGATTTCCTGAGCGGCTCTACAGGTGCACAGGCGCAGGAACAAGGTGGGGCACGCTACAGCCTCGTCCAGATCAATTTGCGCGAAGACAATCCCGAACCAAAACGCATTCTCCAGATGATTGCGCGGGAAAAGCCGGACGTCATCACCTATGAGGAAGCGAGTGAGCAATGGACAAAATGGCTCACCATTCTCCAGGGTTCCTATCCCTACCACCTCAATTGTGCTGACGATCCCAACACATGGGGCGTGGGCATCCTGTCGAAGCGGCCTTTCAGCGAAGATGCACAGACGGCCTGCGTCGGCGATGGTTTGCTCGCAATTGCGCCAATCAATTTCGGCGGAACGACCGTGCATGTCGCAGCACTGCACTTTTCATGGCCATGGCCACGCTGGCAGCCTTATCAACTCCGCTACATCGAACCGGAACTACAGAAGCTGAAAGGTCCTCTGGTCGTCGCCGGTGATTTCAATGCGGCACCGTGGAGCAATGCCGTTCGTCGTGTCGAATATGCCTCCGGCACCCGTCATATGACCGGCATCGGCGGCACGTGGATGACGCACCTGCTGCCTGTTACGCTGGCGCCCTATATCGGCCTGCCGATTGATCAGATACTCGTAAGCCCCGAAATCGGAGGGGCGAAGGTTTCGGCGCGTGAAGATGCTGGCTCCGATCATCTGCCGGTTCGGCTCGATTTTTCCGTTCCGCCGCCCGTTCGGCCAGATGAAGAAGAACCGGAAACCCAGTCCGTCATGCTTCAATAAAAAAGGCGGTCCCAGACCGCCTTTTTCTTTTACATGCTCACGTAAACAGGTCCCTCGCCAACTCTCTTTTAGCCGCATTTCCGGAACGCAAAACCGGCGCCACTTTTGCTGGAAATGCTCGGATGGCGGTCGAGACGGACACTGTTTTCCGCAAACATTACATGTTTACGTAAACAGGCCCCTCACCGCCTTGCGGCGGCACCCAGTTGATGTTCTGGTTCGGGTCCTTGATATCGCAAGTCTTGCAGTGCACGCAGTTCTGCGCGTTGATGACAAACCGCACGTCCTTTGCCTGCGGATCGGCAGCAGAGTTGCCGTCGGCATCCACCCATTCATAAACACCCGCAGGGCAGTAACGTGTCGACGGACCGGCAAAGATGTCGTGTTCAGACGTCTGCTGCAATTTCATGTCACGGACCTGAAGATGCACAGGCTCATTCTCGTCATGGTTCGTGTTCGACAGGAACACCGACGACAGGCGGTCGAACGTCAGAACGCCATCCGGCTTCGGATAGTCGATCTTCGCGTGTTTCGCAGCCGGCTCAAGTGACTGCGCATCAGTCTTGCCGTGCTTCAGCGTTCCGAAGATGGAGAAGCCGAAAAGCTGGTTGGTCCACATATCGAGGCCGCCGAGCGCCACGCCAGCAATCGTGCCGAACTTCGACCACAGCGGCTTGACGTTACGCACGCGCTTGAGATCCTTGCCAATCAGGCTCGAACGCCAATTGTTCTCGATCTCGACCGGCTCGTCATTGGCGCGTCCTGCGGCAATTGCCTCGGCGATCTTGTCAGCAGCGAGAATGCCGGAAAGAACCGCATTGTGGCTGCCCTTGATGCGCGGCACGTTGACCAGACCAGCCGAGCAACCGATGAGTGCTCCGCCCGGAAACGAAAGCTTCGGCACCGACTGGAAACCGCCTTCGGTAATTGCACGTGCGCCATAGGAAAGACGCTTGCCACCCTCGAAGACATCCTTGATGGCCGGATGCGTCTTGAAACGCTGGAATTCTTCAAACGGCGACAGATACGGGTTCTTGTAATTAAGGTGCAGCACAAAGCCGACCGCAACCATATTGTCCTCGAGATGATAGAGGAACGAGCCGCCGCCGGTCTTCATGTCGAGCGGCCAGCCGAAGGAGTGCTGAACCAGCCCCGGCTTGTGCCTGGAAGGATCGACCTGCCACAATTCCTTGAGCCCAATACCGTATTTCGCCGGTTCGCGGCCCTCGTCGAGCTTGAATTTCGAGATCAGCTGCTTGGCAAGCGAACCGCGCGCGCCTTCGCTGACCAGCGTATACTTGCCGAGCAGCGCCATGCCGCGTGTATAGTTCGGACCATGTGTTCCGTCACGCTCGACACCCATATCGCCAGTGGCGACGCCGATGACTGCGCCCTCGTCATTGTAGAGCACTTCGGTTGCTGCAAAGCCCGGATAGATTTCCACGCCAAGTTCTTCGGCCTTGGTGCCGAGCCAGCGGCAGACATTGCCCAGGGACACGATGTAATTGCCATGATTGCTCATCAAAGGCGGCATCGCGAAATTCGGCAGGCGCACGGAACCTGCAGGCCCCAGCACGAGGAAATGATCGGCTGTCACGGGCGTCTTGAAGGGGTGCCCCTCTTCCTCGCGCCAGCCCGGCAGAAGCTGGTCGATGCCCACCGGATCAACGACAGCGCCAGAAAGAATATGCGCTCCGACTTCCCCACCCTTTTCGAGGACGACGACGGAAAGTTCGGGATTCGCCTGTTTCAAGCGGATTGCCGCAGCAAGGCCAGCAGGACCCGCGCCGACGACAACAACGTCGAATTCCATGCTCTCGCGTTCGGGAAGCTCCTGGTTCGCATATTCTGGGGCTTCAGACATTCATCCCTCCGTCCGGTGTAACATCGTCTTCTTACTAAGGTAGCCCAGACGACGCATCCAATTGTTTTTGTGCATGATCTAATCGCGAATACCCATGAACCGACTGCCTGTCAGCACTGATGGTATGGAAAGACCTGCCGTTTCCCCGTAATCTGCCTTACCCTGTCGCAGAGTTGGAGACTGTCGCAAATGCGTCCAATTGTCCAAAACAGGCGTCCTACGTCCACATATTCATTTACTTTAACGTAAACGTCAAATCTATTCCATTCAAGAAGCTGCGATGAGGATTTGTTCTTGGTGATGGAAGAAGTACGACTTCACAGCATGTCATGAGCATAAGAGAGCCGTAGCTGGCTCTGGCTGGGATATGCCGGTGTGAAATCGGATATGAATTGTCACTAACCGTCGAAACAAGCCCTAAATCCCAACCGGGCTCTTGCATTCACCCGCAAAATTCGCCACCTCAGAGGTGAGGTAGATAATGGCTGATAATCGCGAAACGCTGGATATTGAAGGTTTGCTCCGCTTCTATGCGGAAGCAGGCGTTGACATGCCGCTTTCCGAAACGCCGTTAGACCGGTTTGCGGAGCCTCAGCGCCCTGTTCCTTCGCAACCAACGGCGCAAATGTCGAATTCGCCGGAGCGCGCCCGGCAGCAGCAACCACGTCCGGCCCCGACACCTGCCCCCACCAGCAGGCCTGTTCAAGCCGCAGCCGACCTTCCCGACACAGCGCAGATTGCGCTCGCACGCGAGGCGGCGGCACAGGCTTCGACACTGGAGGAATTGCGGGAGAAGCTCGCTGCATTCGACGGCTGCAACTTGAAATTCACGGCGAAGAACCTTTGTTTCGCCGATGGCGATCCGTCATCCGACATCATGTTCATCGGTGAAGCGCCCGGACGGGATGAGGATATGGAAGGATTGCCGTTTGTCGGAAAATCCGGACAGCTTCTCAATCGCATGATCGAATCTATCGGCCTGAAGCGAGAAAGCGTTTATATCGCCAACACGATCCCGTGGCGTCCGCCCGGCAACCGCACGCCGACGCCGCTTGAAACGGAACTCTGTCGGCCATTCATAGAACGACAGATCGAGCTTGCCGCGCCGAAAGTTCTGGTTGCACTTGGCGGACCTGCGGGCAAGGCACTCACCGGCGCGACGGAAGGTATCCTTCGGCTACGCGGCAACTGGAAGATTCATCGTACGCCCAACGGCCTCGAAATTCCCGTCATGCCGACCCTGCACCCAGCCTACCTTCTGCGAACGCCAGCGCAAAAGCGGTTTGCATGGCGCGATTTTCTGGCTGTGAAGCTGAAATTGGCCGAATTGATTAGTTGAAATCTCCGTAGTTCAGTGGCATCGGCAGGCGGCGTAGGCGGTATTGTCACCAACATGCCGCAAACTTGTTCTATTTCGCCGCTTGCCAAACCGCCTTTCGGCGACAAGTAGCCCTAAATTCAGATTCCCCATGGGATTTCACTGTGGAGTTTTTCATGGCTGGCCAGCTCCTGCCCATAGCCGCTTTGCTTGCAAGCACCTTTCTGATGCTGCTTGCCGGTGGCCTTGCGGGTATTCTTCTGCCCCTGCGTGGCGGCATGGAAGGCTGGTCGACCACGACCATCGGCTGGATGGGTACGAGCTATTCTCTCGCGTTCACGATCGGCTGCATCGTGGTGCCGCATCTGGTGCGGCGCGTTGGGCATGTGCGCGTCTTCTCCTCTCTGGCGACGCTGCTTTCGATGGCGCTATTGTTCCATGCACTGGTCGTCAATCCCGTCGCATGGATGATCTTCCGTGGCATTGCAGGTTTTTCGCTCGCAGGCAGCTACATGATTATCGAAAGCTGGCTGAATGAGCGTGTGACCAATGAATCGCGCGGCCGCATCTTCTCGATCTATATGATTATCACCATGCTCGGACTGTTGTGCGGACAATACATCCTGCCGTTCGGCGATGCGGGAACGCAGACGCTCTTCATCATTTGCGCCATCATCTATGCAAGCGCACTGCTTCCAACCGCCCTCTCAAGTGCACAGTCGCCCAACCCGCTGACGCAGGTTTCGCTCGATCTGAAAGGGCTTTACCGACGGTCGCCTGCTGCAGCCGTCGGCTCGCTGATTGCTGGTATAGTTGCAGGCACCTGGAACTTCCTCGCTGCCATTTACGGCGAGATGAACGGTCTTTCGACCTTCGGCATCGCAACAATGCTTGCCTGTGCCATGGTCGGCGGCGCGATCTTCCAGTATCCGCTCGGACGGGGATCTGACTTTGTCGATCGTCGCTATGTCATGGTGATCGCCGGTATTATCGGCTTTGCGTTGTCGATGGTGATGGTGCTGTTCCATCCCACTTCGCCCTATGCGCTCTACATCATGATGTTTCTGTTCGGCTCGGTTATTTATCCGATCTACAGCCTCAACGTCGCTCACGCCAACGACTATGCGGACGCCAGCGAATTCGTGAAGGTTTCCGGCGGATTGCTGATTATTTACGGCGTGGGCAGCGTCATCGGGCCTGCTCTTTCCGGCCCGTTGATGGATCTGATCGGTGCATCGGGCTTCTTCGTAACCATGGCCATTGCCTACGGCTTATACGGCCTGCATGCCTTCTGGCGCATCCGTCGCTTCGAACGCCCGGCCATCAGCGACCAGAAGACCGAATACAAGTTCCATACGCCGGACGGCCAGTCCACGCCGGAAACCATGCAGCTTGATCCTCGTGCAGAGGGCGCACCCGGTCAAAGCTGAATTCATTGTGTCTGAGGTGCGTTCACCTTGTGGGGCGCAATGGAAAGCTTGTGCTCGCGGTAGATGATGAAACCGCCCGCCGCCATAACGATGGCGCTACCGGCCAGCATTTCGAAAGTCGGGATATCGCCGAACAGCAAAAATCCGATGGCAAGTCCCAGCAGCATCGAAGTGTATTCGAAGGGAGCAATCGTCGACATCGGCGCATGGCGATAACACTCGGTCAGAAGGATCTGACCAACACCACCCGCAAAGCCAGCACCGACCAGCATGGCAAGCTGTGACCAGTTCGGTACGATCCAGCCGAATGGAAGGCTTGCCAGGGAAATGACGCTCGCGGATAGGGAAAAATAGATCACAATGGTCGAGGTGCGCTCCGTCTGCACGAGGCGACGCACAAGCATCATGGCCACCGCAGACAGAATAGCCGCGCCAAGAGCGGCAAACGCACCCATGGCCTCGTCATGCCCCATGCTGCCGCCGGAAAACACCGTCAGCCGCGGCCAGATGATGACCATCACACCACCAAGCCCGATGAGAACCGCGCTCCAGCGATAAAATCGCACGACTTCATGCAGGATGACCGCGCCAAGAATGACGGTAATCAGCGGTGAAGCGTAGTTGATCGCGATTGCTTCGGGCAGCGGCAGCTTGGTGAGAGCGAAAAAGCTCATCGACATGGAACAGACGCCCACCAGCCCACGCCAGAAATGGCTGAAACCGTTCTGGGTGCGGAACACGCCGGAAAGCTGCCCGCGCCACCCCAGATAGACCAGTATCGCGAAGATTGCGAAGAACGACCGGAAAAAGATCAACTGTCCGACAGGCACGCCTTCAGCCGCCTTCAGCAAGGTGGACATGGCGACAAAAACGGCAACGGAAGCGATTTTGAGACCGATGCCGAGCATCGGGTTGGTTTCAAGATGGGCAGCCTCGACAGGCGCGCTCGCATGAGCGTTCACAACGCAATTCCTTAAAAACACAAAGCGCAGGTTCGCCCAAAATATTCGAGCGCCTGTTTTCTTATTCCTGTTTGTGAGACAGCACCAGTAGCACAAAGGTTCCGCTGAAAATTATTTGGCAAAGTGTCTGTCGTTTGTTTTGTCGCATTATCCGACGCAAAGCCGCTTCGCACTTTTGCTGGAAATGCTCCGGTCACAAAAGGCCGGTTGGTTGTTCTGGAATTGAGTTTCCCTTGGCTGCAATTCCGGGTACGAATCCAGCATTGTGAGTTCAATGTGAGTTCAGGGAGAGAGTTTCGCTATGCGTACTGAAACCGGCCAGACATTCCGTCTCGAAGATTATCGTCCGACCCCATACGCCATACCCGAGACGAAACTGGGCTTCTCACTGGAACCGGAAAAAACGCTCGTCCGTGCTACGCTGACGATTGAACGCCGGGATGACACCCCGGCTGGCACACCGTTGGTTCTCGATGGTGACGAACTGAAGCTTGTCAGCATCGCCATTGACGGCAAGGCGCTTGCCGACAACAGCTATGTCGCAACGCCCGACCAGCTTGAAATCAGCGATCTGCCGGAAGGCAAGCGCTTCACGCTTGAAATCGTGACAGAAATCAACCCGACCACCAACCGCCAGCTATCCGGCCTTTATCGCTCCAGTGGCGTTTATTGCACGCAGTGCGAGGCAGAAGGCTTCCGCCGCATTACCTATTATTATGACCGCCCGGATGTGCTGTCAGTTTATACGGTGCGAGTTGACGCCGACAAGCAAGCTGCCCCCATTCTCCTGTCCAATGGCAACCCCGTTGACAGCGGATCGGTCGAAGGCAACTCGGACCGGCACTTCGCAATCTGGCACGATCCACACCCAAAACCGTCCTATCTCTTTGCACTCGTTGCCGGATCGCTTGGCGTCGTGAAGGATCACTTCACCACGCAGTCCGGACGGCCTGTCGATCTGGCAATCTATGTCGAACATGGCAAGGAAAGCCGGGCACTCTATGCGATGGATGCACTGAAGCGATCCATGCGCTGGGACGAGGAGAAGTTCGGGCGCGAATATGATCTCGACGTCTTCAACATCGTTGCCGTTTCCGATTTCAACATGGGCGCGATGGAGAACAAGGGTCTCAACGTCTTCAACGACAAATATGTGCTGGCCGATCCCGAAACCGCAACCGACGTCGACTATGCGGGCATCGAAGCGGTGATCGCACACGAATATTTCCATAACTGGACCGGCAACCGCATCACCTGCCGCGACTGGTTCCAGCTCTGCCTCAAGGAAGGCCTGACGGTCTATCGCGACCACGAATTTTCCGCCGATGAGCGCTCGGGCCCGGTGAAGCGCATCGCAGAAGTGAAGATTCTCAAAGCGCAGCAGTTTCCGGAAGACGCCGGGCCGCTCGCTCATCCTGTGCGCCCGCGCGAATATCGTGAGATCAACAATTTCTACACGGCCACCGTCTATGAAAAAGGTTCGGAAGTCGTGCGCATGATCCACACGATCATCGGGTCTGAGCTCTTCCGCAAGGGTATGGACCTCTATTTCGAGCGCCATGACGGAGAAGCGGCGACTATCGAAGATTTCGTCAAGGTTTTCGCCGATGTTTCCAGCCAGGACTTTTCACAGTTCGCGCTCTGGTACGATCAGGCTGGAACACCAAAGGTGGAAGCCGCTTTCGCCTACGATGCTGCGAAGGAAACCTTCACGATTGAACTGGTGCAGTCGCTGGGAGCGACGCCCGGACAAACCGTCAAGAAGCCGATGCATATCCCGATTGCCTTCGGCCTTCTCGGTTCTGACGGCAAGGATATGATGCCAACATCCGTTGAAGGTGGAGACGTGCGCGGCGACGTAATCCATCTGCATCGTTCTTCCGAAAAGATCATCTTCCACGGCATCAAGGAACGCCCTGTGCCGTCGCTGTTGCGCGGGTTCTCGGCTCCCGTAAATCTATCAGCACCTCTATCGGATGATGATCGCGCATTCCTGGCCCTCAACGACAGCGATCCGGTTGCCCGCTGGCAGGCATTAACCGGAATTTTCAACCAGGCCCTGCTTGAAGGCGCCAAGCGTGTTCGCGGCGGTCATGCACCGGCGATTGATGATAAGGTCATCGAACTTGCCGGAAATATCGCTTCGGACGGGACGCTTGATCCGGCCTTTCGTGCGCTTTGCCTCACGCTGCCGAGCGAAAGCGACATCGCACGCGAGATGGGCAGCAATGTCGATCCGGATGCGATCCTCGCCAGCCGAAACCATTTCGTGGACGCTATTGCCACCCGATATGCCGACGACTTCGCAAAGCTCTATGATGGCCTGAAACAGGATGGCGCTTTCTCGCCGGATGCAGACGCAGCAGGCAAACGTGCCTTGCGAAACGTGCTGCTCGATTATCTGAGCCGCCACGACAAAAGCCAGAAACGCGCCGCCAGCCAGTTCGTCAATTCGGATAATATGACTGACCGCTTCGCGGCGCTGGCCGTGCTGGTGCACCGCTTTGGCGATACGGACGAGGCAAAGGACGCACTGGCAAGTTTCGAGCACCGGTTCGGCAAGGATGGTCTTGTGATGGACAAGTGGTTCAGCGTGCAGGCGAGCCGTCCCGGCGACGAAGCCTTGCAAGCTGTGCGCGATCTTACGAAACACGCCCTCTTCTCGCTCGACAATCCGAACCGCGTCCGCTCCGTGATCGGCTCATTCTCCGCATCCAATCCGACCGGCTTCAATCGCAAGGATGGTGCGGCCTACGAGTTCTTTGCAGATACGATCCTGTCCATCGATCCAGAAAATCCACAGCTTGCAGCGCGGCTTCTGACGGCGCTTCGCTCCTGGCGTTCGCTTGAAGATACCCGCCGCGAGCATGCAAGGGCAGCGCTGGCGCGTATTTCAGGCGCAGGCAAACTATCTACCGACCTGCGCGATATCGTGGACCGCACTCTCGCCTGATTCGCGACCTATCCTGATCGTTATGGTGATTCGCTCGTTCCGACTGCTTAACCAGCAATCGGAACGAGCCATTTCATGCTGATGAACGCAAAGGCGGCGGGCAGTCAGCTTTCATGAGTCTTTTCATGCCTTTAGCCGAATCAAATGCGATGCTGATTCCACTTAAGAGCTTGAGATTCATGAATAAATTGGCTGATAAAACCCTGATTTTTACGCCTCGTTAACGAATTCGCTGGACAGCGCGAATCACTTTTGATTCATTGATCATATTCGGAGGTGGCGTATTCCGAATCACTTCACTCGCAGGGAATTCACGAGGGACCATTATATGGCGAGCACCGACGCGTATGGCGCGCCGGCGGGGACGCATTGCGAATCCGGTCGGAAAAGAAGGAAAGGCAAGCTTTCGGGCCATGTCAGTCTTCTTGCTGGTCCGGCCTATGGCAAGTTCGTCTCAATCGAGCCTATCCTGCGACGCCTCGTTCCTGCGCTCATCATTATTTTCCTGATTATTCTCGGCGTAGCGCGCGTCTTCTCGATGCTGGCGTGGCGCGAGGATATCGAGCAGCAGCATAAGGCATTTCTGTCGGCTGCGACCGTCAATCTCGCACAGATGATCGAACGTGTTGCCAACGGCACCGACGCCGGGGCGCAGATCGCTGCTAAGGACATTCAGGATACGATAGCCGAGTTTCGTTCGCGCGGGCTGTCGTCGTCCGGCATGACGCTTGCCGTCATCGACCCACAATCCTCCGTGGTGGCAGTCTCTGGCCCTATGTCCGATCTATCCGGCAAGCCTGTCGATACGATCCTTTCGGAAGCGCAGCCGCTATTCCTGTTTGCAGAACGTGCAGGCGTGCTGAAAGTCATGCTGCAAGGTGAACCGGCTTTTGGTGCCTTGTCGAAGCCGATGACCCTGCCCTATTCCGTCATCGCCATTGAACCGGAAAGCACCATCTTCGCGGAATGGCGCCGGGCCGTATCGCTCAACGTGACGCTCTTTGCAGGTACGACCGGCGTGATGTTCGCCATTCTCTATGCCTATTTCAGCCAGGCAGCGCGAGCCCGCGAGGCCGACGATCTTTCCAATCAGATCCAGCGTCGTATTGATCTGGCGCTGGGTCGCGGTCGTTGCGGCCTGTGGGATTGGGACATGGCACGCGGTCGCATCTACTGGTCGCATTCCATGTATGAGATGCTTGGCTACGAAGCGCAGGATGCGGTGCTGCCATTCGGTGACGTGGCTGCAATCATCAATACGGAAGATGGCGATCTTTATTCGATCGCCGAACAGGCAGCGGCAGGCGATATTTCGCATGTCGACCGCGTCTTCCGCATGCGCCACGCCGATGGTTCGTGGGTCTGGATGCGTGTTCGCGCGGAAATCGCCAGCGAAGGCGATCTTCATCTGGTCGGCATCGCCTTCGACGTCAGCGAACAGCACCGCTTTGCGCAAGCGACGGCGGAAGCCGACATGCGCATCCGCGAAGCCATCGAGAATATTTCGGAAGCCTTCATCCTGTGGGATTCCAACAACCGCCTCGTCATGGCGAATTCCAAGTTCAGTGAATATGCTGGCCTTCCGGTCTGGACCCTGAAACCCGGTGTGCCGCGCAACGAAGTTGATGCCCATACACGCCCGTTCACTTTCGAACGCCGCATGGCCAATGAACATAACCGCGCTGGTGGTCAGACCTTTGAACGCCAGCTCAGCGATGGCCGCTGGCTCCAGGTCAACGAACGTCGCACGCAGGACGGCGGCCTTGTATCCATTGGCACAGACATTACCCAGCTCAAGCTGCATCAGGAACGTCTGGTCGACAGCGAACGCCGCCTAATGGCGACGATTCACGACCTGTCGATTGCACGCAAAGGCGAGCGGGATCGCGTGCGTGAACTCTCCGAACTTGCCCGCAAATACGGTCAGGAAAAGGAACGCGCGGAAGCCGCGAACCGCGCCAAGTCCGAATTCCTCGCCAATATGTCTCACGAGCTGCGCACGCCGCTCAATGCGATCATCGGCTTCTCGGAAATGATCCAGGCAGGCACGTTCGGCCCGCTCGGCTCCGACCGTTACGAGGAATACATCAACGACATCCATACAAGCGGCAACTTCCTGCTTAATGTCATCAATGACATTCTCGACATGTCGAAGATCGAGGCCGGGCAATTCTCGCTCGACCGTGAGCAGATCGATCTCTGCCCGCTTATCAATGAAACGGTACGCATGATTTCGCTGCAGGCGGATGAGAAGAATATTGCGGTCAATACGCGCATCGAAGAGGCAATGCAGCTCTATGCCGACCGGCGCGCGATCAAGCAGGTGCTCATCAACCTTCTCTCCAATGCGGTGAAGTTCACATCCTACGGCGGGCAGATCACGGTACGGGCGCGAAAGACCGGCTCAGCCCTCTTCATGACTATTCAGGATACCGGTGTCGGCATTCCAAAATCGGCAATCAAGAAGATCGGCCAGCCCTTCGAACAGGTGGAAAACCAGTTCACCAAGACTCATACCGGTTCCGGCCTCGGACTTGCCATCACCCGTTCACTGGCCGAGCTTCACGGCGGCTGGCTTCGCATTCGCTCAACCGAAGGCGTTGGCACCGTGGTTTCGGTCTGCATCCCTGATCGCAAGCGCGGTCAGGTTGGACATGGTGCGGAAATCCACGCGGCCTGATTAGATGGTCAAAAGCTTCTCAAAACTTGTCCGCACGTCAACGGCGACTTCCGCCAGATGATGCTCGACGCGCTTTATGTCTGGCATGTCGGCCGCACGGCATAGCAGGTCGATCATGCCGGGTATGAATTCTTCACGTTTGGCATCGCTTCCAAGACACAGACGGATCGTCTGGCTCAGATTGGTATAGAGGCGATGGGCGCCGACAAGGCTATCGGCAAGCGCCGGATCAGCAAAAGACGGGTCTAGGGCCGAAAGGATTTCTTCTGTACCCAAGGGACGCGGCTTCCGGTCGAGCTTGTTGGCCAGCAAGGCAAACTGGGCGATGAATTCCAGATCGACAATGCCGCCGGGCTTCAGCTTGAAATCCCAATCATCGGCAGGTGGCTTTTCCTGATAGATGAGGTCGCGCATCTCGCGCACATCCTTGGCGATCTTTTTCACGTCACGGGGAGAGACAAGAACCTTGTCGATCTCGCTTCTGATGTGATCCATAAACGCCTCGTCGCCATGAATCGGGCGCGCACGGGTCAAGGCCATATGTTCCCATGTCCATGCTTCGCTGCGTTGATACTTGCCGAAGGATTCGATGTGGGTGGCAACCGGTCCCTTATTGCCGGAAGGACGCAGCCGCATATCAACTTCGTAGAGCACGCCTTCCGCAGTTGGCGCGGAAAGTGCCGCAATGAGCCGCTGGGTCAGGCGAATATAATATTGCGAGGGAGCCAGCGGCTTTTCACCGTCTGATTCATCCGTCTCCTTGTCGTGATCGTAAAGCAGGATCAAATCGACATCCGAACCGGCGGTGAGTTCGCGACTGCCAAGCTTGCCCATGGCCAGAAGCGCCACTCTCGCGCCCTTAACCTTGCCGTGGCGTCGCTCCAGTTCAGCCGCCACAACCTCGAATGCCTTGCCGATCATCAGTTCAGCCAGATCGGAAAATGCGCGACCAGCGCGCACGCCATCAATGGCGCTTGTGAGCAGGCGAATACCGATCAGAAAACGATGTTCGGCAGCGAAGATACGCAACCGGTCCAGCACTTCCTCATAATCGGTCGCAGGCCCCAGAAACACGCGAAGGCGCTCTTCCAGATAGGCGCGTGTCGGCATTTCCGAGAAAATCGCCGGATCGAGCAGACCGTCAAAAACATGCGGGTTGCGCGTGATGATTTCGGCAAGCCGGGGGGCGGCGCTCATAATCAACACGAGAAGGTTCAGGAGACGGGGATTGGATTGCAACAGGCTGAAAAGCTGGATGCCCGCAGGCAGGCCCTTCAAAAAACCGTCAAAACGCAAGAGCGCTTCATCCGCGCGCTTGGTCTCGGCAAAGGCCTTGAGCAGAGCGGGCGTAAGTTCGGTCAGGCGCTCACGCGCTTCGGCAGATTGCGTGGCGCGATAACGCCCGAAGTGCCACGTGCGGATCACGCGGCATATATCGCTCGGACGTTCATAGCCCATGGCCGCGAGCGTCTCCAGTGTGCCCGGATCATCCACATCGCCAGTAAAGACAAGATTGCCGGATGAGCTTCCAAGTTCGGGAGCCTGCTCGAACAGGGCCGCATAGTGCTTTTCGACGACCTTGAGCGCATCGAGAAAAACATCTGAAAAGGCTGCCGGATCGGCGTAACCCATCATATGGGCAACACGTGCAAAGCCTTCATCGTCTTCGGGCAGAATATGCGTCTGCTCGTCGGCGATCATCTGGATGCGGTGCTCTACGTCGCGGAGGAAATAATATTCCTTCGCCAAGGCATCGCGAGCCTTCTCGGTGATCCAGCCCCGCTCCGCCAGTCTTGCCAGCATCGGCACTGTCTGGTTGCCACGCAATTCGGGAAAGCGCCCTCCAGCGATGAGCTGCTGCGTCTGAACGAAGAATTCGATTTCGCGGATGCCGCCACGTCCCAGTTTCACATTGTGGCCGCGCACAGCGATATCGCCGTGCCCCTTATGGGCGTGGATCTGCCGCTTGATCGAGTGCACGTCGGCAATGGCCGCATAGTCGAGATATTTGCGCCAGACATAGGGGGAAAGCTCCGCCAGCACCTGCTTCCCGGATTCGCGGTCCCCTGCAACGGGCCGCGCCTTGATCATCGCCGCGCGTTCCCAGTTCTGGCCGCGCCCTTCGTAATAATGAAGTGCCGCGCCGACAGGAATGGCCAGCGGCGTGGAACCGGGGTCCGGACGCAGGCGAAGATCGACGCGGAAGACATAGCCATCGCCGGTGCGGTCCTGCAGGATGCGGACAAGGCGGCGTGTCAGCCGTGAAAAAGTTTCGACGCATTCATACGGATCGCCGATGGCCGGTCTGGTTTCATCGATGAAGACGATGAGATCAATATCGGACGAATAATTGAGTTCACGCGCACCGAACTTGCCCATGCCGAGAACAATCCAGCCACTGTCCTTGTCGGGCTGGTTTCGGTCAGGAAGTTTAATCTTGCCCGCACTATCCGCATCAAGCAGCAGAAACCGGACGGCTGCGCCAGTGCAGGCCTCGGCCAGATCAGTGAGCCAGCCCGTCGTTGCTTCCGTATTGAAAATGCCAGCGAGATCGCAAAGCGCGATAAGGACATGCGCCTCACGTTTCAGAACACGCAGGCTGGTCATGAGGGAGGCTTCCGTCACGTCTGCACTTGCAGCACTGGCCGAGATATCCGCCAGAATATTCTCTAGTGCAGCCTCCGGCGATTTGTCGACGATGCGATCCAGAATACGCGGATGACGGGTCAGTGCTTCGCGAATGAATGGAGAAAGATCGAGAACGGCCGAGAAGAACGGCGCGGCTTCTGCCTTTTTCAGCAAGGCTACGACGTCTGTAAGTTCCTCTTCTCCGGCACGCGCCGCAAGGTCGGCCAGGAAGGTCTCCGCCCTTGCGGGATCAAGCGGCGTCAAAGCACGAATCTCTCTCTCCAAGAATAGTGCCGTTGCGTTTTCTGCCGCCATGATCCCCTCTTATGTCACGCCATTATTCGACCTTGCCCGATGGCAATGGAAACTCCAGCACAGCGCGCAGGCCCGGATCATTGCCTTCAAGACGAAGTGCGCCACCGTGCAATTTCATCACCGCCTTGGCAAGACTTAAACCGAGTCCCGAACCGGGCTGCGTGCGGCTTTCCTCAAGGCGAACAAACCGTTCTGTCGCCTGTTCGCGTTTTTCTTCAGGAATGCCGGGACCATTATCGGCAACGATGATGCGGACCCAGTTCGGATCACGCTCCATAGAAAGGCTCACTGTCGCAATCCGCTCATCGCCGCCCGCATACTTAATTGCATTGTCGACGAGATTGGAAATCGTCTGCCCGACCAGTTCGCGATTGATATGAAGCGCAACTTCATCGAGATCACCAAGTGTCAGGTTCACACCCGCATCCTCGGCAACGGGCTCATACATTTCGGCCACGTCGCGAAGGATCGGCGCTACCGGCATGTTTTCGAGATTCTCCGATGAATAGCCTGCTTCAAGACGCGAAATCATCAGGATCGCGTTGAAGGTCCGGATCAATTGATCCGACTCGCCGATGATATCTTCAAGCGCCTCACGATATTCAGGTCCGGCCTTCTTGCCGGAAAGAGCTTCTTCCGCTCGATTGCGCAGGCGCGTCAGCGGCGTCTTGAGATCGTGCGCGATATTGTCGGAGACCTGCTTCAGCCCCTCGTTCAATTCCAGAATTTTGCCAAGCATGACGTTGAGATTGCCCGACAGGCGGTCGAATTCATCACCCGAGCCGTTGACCGGAAGCCTGCCCGTCAAATCCCCATCCATGATGCGCTGTGAAGCCTTGGACACGTCATCGATGCGCTTCAGGGCGCGGCGTCCCACAAACAGCCAGATCAAGAGCGCTCCAACGCCCATGATACCTAACGCCAGCATCAGCGACCGGCGAACAACATCACGGAACCGCTCCGGTTCACCCAGATCGCGACCGACCAGAAGCCGCATGCCGTTCGGCAATGCGATCACGACCGCAATGGCGCGGTGCTCCGTCTCCGTGCCCTGCTCGCCATAGCGCCGATATTTGAACCCGCGCTCAATAATGCCATCGGTATCCAGAACACCGGGCTCCACGCTCTCCACATTACCCGCAAGGATGCGGCCTGTCGGATCAGCGACCAGATAGAGATAAGCGCCCGGCTGGCGCGAGCGATAATCGATTGTCCGCACGAGCTGCGGTATGCCGCCCCGCGCATAGCTCTTGCCAATGCTGCCGATCTCCTCACCCAGCGATTGCTGGGTCTGCGCGGCCAGCATGGAAGCAGACAGATTGGTCATGTAGAAGACCAGCGCTACCGCGCCGACGATGAACAGCAGCAGATAGAGCGTTGATAGTCGAACGGCGGTTGTGCGCATGAGCGCTGAAAAGCGGCTCATCAATCCACCTTGGCGACTGCGGATTGTTTTGCACGTCCGGCCCTCAGCATGTAGCCGGCGCCACGCACCGTATGAAGCAGAGGAACGTCGAAGCCCTTCTCGATCTTGGAACGCAAACGCGAGATATGCACGTCAATCACATTGGTCTGCGGATCGAAGTGATAATCCCATACGTTTTCGAGCAGCATCGTGCGCGTGACAACCTGTCCGGCATGACGCATCAGATATTCGAGAAGTCGGAATTCGCGAGGCTGGAGCGTAATATCCACATCCTGACGGCGCGCTGTATGCGCAAGCCGGTCAAGCTCCAGATCGCCGACGCGGTAGATCGTATCTGCTTCGCGGGGACTGGAACGACGTTGCAAAACCTCGACGCGAGCCAGCAGCTCGGAGAATGCATAAGGCTTGGTAAGGTAGTCGTCACCACCGGCTCGCAGTCCTGTGACGCGGTCATCCACTTCGCCGAGTGCGGAAAGGATCAGGACCGGGGTTTCCATGCCCTTGGCACGCAAACCAGCCACGACGGACAAGCCATCACGCTTCGGCAGCATGCGGTCGACTACGAGGACATCGTAGCTTCCATTCTCGGCCAGCGTATAGCCGGTCTCGCCGTCACCGGCGATATCGGCGGAATGTCCGGCCTCGGTGAAGGCCTTCTCCAGATAGCGGGCCGCTTCGCGGTCATCTTCAATAACGAGAATCTTCATGGCGCTACTTATAATACCGTTTGATGATAAGGCGATGCCAGGCGGAGAACCGCCTGGCATCGAATTGCTCAGAGCCTTAAGGGCTACCGGTCATCATCCCTGATCGATCGGCAGGGCCACGAAGCGGCTCTGATCGTTGCTCTGCAATTGCAGCAGCACTGCCTTGCGACCCGACTTGGCGGCTTCGCTGATGGCGTTGTTGATGTCCTTGGCGCTCTTCACCGTCTGGTTGTTGACGCTCATGATGATATCGCCGGAACGGACACCACGGTCAGAGGCATCGCTATCGGGATCAACGTCGGTTACCACCACGCCGTTGCCATCTTCGGATGGGGTCACGGTCAAGCCATAGGAGTCGAGCGTCTCGCTCTGGCTGCCGCCGCCATTGTCACCCGAAGTGCTGGCCGACTTGCCGAGATCGCCAGGCATCGCCTCGATGGTGATGTCGATTTCCTCGGCCTTGTTCTTGCGCCAGACGGTGAGTGCCGCCTTTTCGCCTGGAACAATGCCAGCAACCTTGCGTGCCAGATCGCGCGGATCCTGAACGGGTTCGCCGTTGACGGCAGTGATCACATCACCGGACTGGATGCCAGCCTTGGCAGCAGGGCCGTCCTTCTGCGGCGAAGCGACGATTGCGCCCTTCTCTTCAGCAAGGCCGAGCGAAGCAGCAATATCCTTGGTCACCGGCTGAATCTGGACACCGATCCAGCCACGTTCGACCGAACCCTTCTTGATGAGCTGGTCAACGACCTGCTTTGCGGTAGAGGCCGGAATTGCAAAGGCAATACCCACGCTACCGCCCGAAGGCGAGAAGATTGCGGTGTTGATGCCGATGACCTGACCGGACAGGTTGAAGGCCGGACCACCAGAGTTGCCCTTGTTCACAGCCGCGTCGATCTGGATGAAGTCGTCGTAAGGACCGGCGCCGATATCACGGCCGCGAGCCGACACGATACCGGATGTCACCGTACCGCCGAGACCGAACGGATTGCCGACAGCCACAACCCAGTCACCGACGCGAATCTTGTTGTCGTCGCCGAATGCAACATAGGTGAACTTCTTCTTCGGATCGTTGACCTTCAGCACGGCCAGATCGGTACGCGGATCGGTTCCGATCAGCTTTGCGTCAAGTTCCGTACCGTCATCCATGACAACGCTGTAGGCATCGCCATCAGAAACCACGTGATTGTTGGTTACGACATAGCCGTCTTCGGAAATGAAGAAGCCGGAACCCTGGGCGACCGGACGTTCATGACCGGGGCGCGGACCGCGCTTGCCGGGGCCACGGCGATCCGGGCGGGCATCGGGACGAGCGTCGCCACGCGGATCCATGCCGAAATCACGGAAGAAGCGCTTCAGCGGATGATCGTCCGGAAGCTGATCAAATCCGGGAGGGCCCGAGAACTGGCCGCCGTCGCCGCGATCAGCAGTTTGCTGCACGTCCTTCTTCACGCGGACGCTGACAACAGCCGGACGAACCTTCTCAACAAGATCGGCAAAACCCGCAGCCTGCGGCGGTGGCGTTACCTGGACTGCGTCAGCACGCGCATCATTGAGCGCACCAAGCGGGCCGGTAGCGAGAAAACCACCGGCGAGAGCAGCCGATAGTGCAATCGCGGCAACGCCCTTGCGATAGTTGGAAATCCTGGCTCTGGACATTTATTTCTCCTTACGAGCAGTAATCCGGCCGCTGCCCTGATCTTTCAGGAAACGCAGGCCTGTGAAACCTTTATAGAGCGTAAGATAGTCAGGGCTACCTTACCGCTCCGTTTCCACAACATGAAAGTTTCGTAAGGTTGCGAACAAGATTCGCAAGCAGATGTCAGTTATTTGCCGTCCAGCAGACGCGAGAGTTCGGCTTTTTCGCTGTCGGTAAGTGGTTTGGGCGCCTCGCCCGCCTGCCTGCGCCCGCGAAAGGCTAAAATCAGCGCAACCGCACCGATTAAAAGGACGACGACTGGAAAGCCCCACAGAAGCACGGTACGCGCATTGAGGCGCGGCTTCAAAAGAACGAACTCGCCATAACGGTCAACGATGAAGTCCATCACCTGTTGGTCGCTATCGCCTTCCTTCAGGCGGTCACGCACGAGAATGCGAAGATCACGGGCAAGTTCGGCATTGGAATCGTCGATAGATTCGTTCTGGCAGACCATGCAGCGCAATTCGCCGGAAATCGTGCGGGCGCGCTTTTCAAGCGCCGGATCGGACAGGACTTCATCGGGATTGACCGCGAGGGCCGCCGTTCCTTGTATCGCCAGCGCAGCGCCAAGCAGGAGTGCGGCGAATGCCGACCGCTTTCTCATGCTGCGGCCTCCGCTTCTTTCGACGCGGATTTGCGACTGCGTGACGGCGCGCCGACCCGCAGACGACGATCTGCCAGGGAAAACAGTGCACCCACCATCATGACAAGGGCGCCATACCAGATGAGCGTTACGTCAGGCTTCCACCAGATACGAACCACAACTGATCCGTCACCCGGCTCATCGCCAAGCGCAACATAGACCTGGCTGAACCACAGCGTCCTGATGCCTGATTCCGTGGTTGGCATCTGGCGTGCCGGGAAGAAGCGCTTGGACGGTTCAATCTGTCCGAGAGTGCGTGCGCTGGAATCGAGCAGGGTGAAAGTGCCTCGATTTTCGGTGAAGTTCGAGCCGGTCAGCGGACGGAGGCCCTCAAAGCGAAGTGTATAATCCTGCACCTTGGCTGTATCGCCCGGACGCATGATCAGCACATTCTCCGTGCCGAACGTGGTCACGCTCACAATACCAAGCAGCGTCACGCCAAGCCCAATATGGGCGAGCGCCGTACCAAAGACCGAGCGCGGCAAACCCTTGAAGCGCGCAAATGCTTTGCTTGCGGAAACCTTGCCAATACCAGCCTTGAGAACGAGGTCCGTCACGCTGCCGAAAATCAGCCACACGGCAAGTCCGATCCCGCAGGCGGCGAGAACCGATTTCGCCGATGTACTCCACAAGACAATCCCCGCCGCCAGAAGCGAGAGCGCGAAAGCCGTCATCAACCGCTGCGACACGCCGTAAAGATCACCGCGTTTCCAGGCGAGCAACGGACCGAACGGAACTGCAAAAAGAAGCGGGATCATCAGCGGGCCGAACGTCATGTTGAAGAACGGTGCGCCAACGGAAATCTTGTCGCCGGTCATCACTTCGAGCAGCAGCGGATAAAGCGTACCGATCAGCACGGTCGCGGCAGCGGTCGTCAGGAACAGATTGTTGAAGACGAGCGCGCCTTCGCGGGAGATCGGGTGGAAGATGCCCCCCGCCGTCAGGCTCTGTACACGAAGTGCGAAAAGCGACAGCGATCCGCCAATGAAGATTGCAAGGATCGCCAGAATGAAAAGACCGCGTCCCGGATCGGTGGCGAAGCTGTGAACCGAAGTCAGAACGCCGGAACGGACAAGGAAAGTGCCGAGCAGCGATAGCGAAAAGGTGAGGATCGCAAGCAGCACGGTCCAGATTTTCAGTGCGGAGCGCTTTTCCATCACGAGAGCGGAATGGAGCAAGGCTGTACCAACCAGCCACGGCATGAACGATGCGTTCTCGACCGGGTCCCAGAACCACCAGCCGCCCCAGCCAAGCTCGTAATAAGCCCAGTAGGAACCCATCGCGATGCCGCCGGTAAGGAACATCCACGCCACGAGTGCCCACGGACGCACCCAGCGCGCCCACGCGGCATCGAGACGCCCTTCGATCAGGGCCGCCACAGCAAAGGAGAAGCATACCGAAAAACCGACATAGCCAAGATAGAGCAGCGGCGGATGGATCGCGAGGCCAATATCCTGAAGGATAGGATTGAGATCGCCGCCCTCCATCGGAGCCGGGAAAATACGGGTGAACGGGTTCGAGGTGAAGATGATGAACGCCAGAAATGCGACGCCGATCCAGCCCTGTACGGCAAGAACGTTGGCGCGGAGCGTTTCAGGCAGATTGCCGGAAAATGCAGCCACCAGCGCACTGAAGAAGGTGAGAATGAACACCCACAGCAGCATCGAACCTTCGTGATTGCCCCAGACGCCGGTGATCTTGTAAAGGAGCGGCTTTTGGGAATGCGAGTTCTCGACCACGTTCAGAACCGAGAAATCCGACACGACATAGGCATGGACAAGCACGGCCGATGCAAGGCAGATCAGCGCAAAGACTGCAATTGCCGTCGGCACGGCGACGGCCATGAGTTGCGTATCCCGACGATGCGCGCCGACCACCGGCACGATCGATTGGACAATCGACAGTGCCAGCGCCAGAACCAGAGCAAAATGGCCGATTTCGACACTCATCCGCAATCTCCATCAAGCACCCGGCCGGACCACGGGTCCGATACGAAATGCCCCAACTATTCGCTTTAAGCATTTCCAAACGCAAAACCGCTTCACACTTTTGCTGGAAATGCCATAATTTTTATTTGCCTTCCCAGACGCCCTTTTCCTTCAGGCTGTCGGCAAGGTCCTTGGGAATGTAATTCTCGTCGTGCTTCGCCAGCACATTGTCGGCGCGGAAAACACCATCGTCTCCGAAACGCCCTTCAGCGACGACGCCCTGCCCTTCGCGGAAGAGATCAGGCGGAATGCCTTCGAACACGACTTTCACAGTCTTGATCGTATCTGTCACCGTGAAACGCAGTTCACTGCCCTCACGACTGACGGACCCTTCCTCAACGAGACCACCGAGACGGAACCGCGAGCCAGAGGCCATATCCTGTTCCGTCAGGTCGGCTGGCGTACGGAAGAAGCGAATGTCCTGACTGAAGGCCATCAGCATCAGTCCGACCGCTACGGCCAGAACCACCAGTGCGCCACCGATCAGAAACAGGCGTTTGCGCTTTCTCTGGCTAACGGTCCGGGCAAAATTACCCGCCGGTTTGGTACCCCGTGCATTATCGTCTGCGGTCGCGCTCATTTTTGTGCGTTCCCTGTTTCCAGTCCAAGACCGGTTGCGAAACTCTGCAAGTTCGTCCGGCTTTCACCCTGAAGGGCTGTCATGCCGCGATTGAGAGCGTCCAGCGCTGCATCGCGACGGTTGAGGATCATATAGGAGCGCACGAGACGCTTCCAGCCTTCGACATCCCCACTATTCTGGCGAAGACTTTCATCAAGACGTTGAACCATGCCTTCGATCATCGCCTGCCGGTCTTCGGGGCTGAGAGACGAAGCGGCGTCGACATCGTCCGTTGTCGGTCCTTTCGGCTGCTGTTCGCCAACGGAAGCGGGGTTACGAAGCCGGGCGATAGCCTGTTCAATCTGACCGCGCCACGGCGCATCGGCGGGTGCCTTGTCGAGGAACGCCTGCAGGCGATTGGCGGCCATATCCATGCGACCGTCCTGCATCTCGCCCTGCGCCAGATAGAACTGCGGACGAACATCATTCGGCTCGAGATCGGCTGCTTTCTTGAAGAAACCTTCAGCCTCAGCGGTCACTGTGCCACCCGAAGCGGTTGCCAGTGCTTCACCCAATCCCAGAACGCGCGGGAAATTCTCGCCGGCAATGCGAATGGAACTGCGATATGCATTGACGGCATCAGTGGCACGACCAAGCCGCAGATAGATCGGCGCCAGCACATCCCATCCACGCACATCGCCGGGATTTTGTGCCAGATGCGCTTCGGCACGCGCCACAAGCTCGTCAACAGAGCCGCGATCCGCACTGGCCGAAAGTCGTTCGGCAAGTGGCATCGACGGCATGTCCGGCTTGCCGAAAAGCGGATAGACGCCCCAGGCGATCAACGGCACGGCGAGCACGGCCAGGAAAGCCAGCAACCGGCCTGGCGCGGCCTTGCTTGCGGCTTCCGCAGCTTCCTTGCCTGACTTTTCAGCATTCAAAATGCGACGCGAAATTTCGATGCGCGCCTGTTCGGCGCTCTGCGGGTCGATCATGCCGCGTGCAGCGTCGGCTTCGACCTCACGCAACTGATCCCGATAGACCTCAAGGTCATTCTTTTCAGCGGGCAAGAATGCCTGCTTGCGCCGCGCGAGAGGCAACAAAACAGCCAGAGTGGCTGCTAATGTCAATAGTGCTGCAATAAGCCAGAATCCCATGGCTACGACTTAAGCGCAGCCAAGGGAAAAACCAACCACTACCTTCAGTAAGTTGCTGACTAGGGCAATTCGCCGCAAAGGTAGGACGCTGGAGTTTACGTCAGCGGCGTCCAGCTACCGTCCGGATTGCGACATGCCGTTCCGCGCGCAGTCTGCTGCGATCCGCCAATGGTGAAGCTGTGCGAATACTGGCGACAGTTCTGAGAGCCCACCTGATAGGGCTGCGCCGCCGTCACATCGCCGGAGTTCGATCCGCTGCCGCTCCAGGATACGGCCTTGCCTGCCGGCGAATATTCAAGCGCACGATATTCAGCCTCCAGCGCCTTCCTGCGGTCGGCTGCATTCAACTGATTTGCGGAGTTGCCGAGCAGACCGTTGCCAAGCGGCGTCAACAGGCTTGTTTCCGGCTTCTGCGCCGTAGAACCGCCGCCCAGCGAGCCGAAACCTGTGCCCTTGCTCGTCGTCCCACAGGCCGACAATGCAAGCGCCACGGCAAGCATCGTCGAAGCAACTGAAACTGGGTGAGAAAACCTGGATACCATCATCATAACAACCGGCCTTCATAAACAATTAGCATGCACACTATATCGGCATGTGACTTTTTCAATTTAATTGTCTAGAGCGGATCCTGTTAAAATGAAATCACGGATCCACTCTATCTCTTGGTTTTTATGCATTATCCGCCGCAAAACCGCTTCGCACTTTTGCTGGAAATGCTCTAGTTGGCTTTCGGCCAAAAACAACAGTCAATCTTCCGTCTGCGGTAACACAACCCGGACACCCAATCCACCGAACGAACTCTTGCCCAGATGCAGATTGCCGCCATATTCGCGAACGGTATCCTGCACGATTGCCAGCCCGAGCCCGGTTCCCGGTTTCGTTTCATCGACGCGGCTGCCGCGCTTCAGCGCCGCTTCGATCTTGTCCGGCGCCAGACCCGGCCCGTCATCTTCTATCAGGACTTCGAACTGTCGTTGCTCCCCAGAAATAGGGGCAAGCCTGATATTGATGCGTTTGCGGCCCCATTTGCCCGCATTCTCCAGCAGGTTGCCGACGATCTCTTCCAGATCTTCCCGCTCTCCGGCAAAAACGGCGTTTGGCAGATCATTCCTGAAGGTAACGCTGAAAGCCGGATTGAGTTTCGCCGTCACGCGCTGCATGCGTTCGAGAACCGGCGTCACGGACGTGCGAAACACGACACTGTCGCGCTGCGCGGCGATGCGCGCGCGCTGCAGATAATGCTGTATCTGCACCTGCATCGCCTCGCTCTGTTCCTGCACGATGCGTCCGTGTTCGCCACCCATGCTCCGCGCTTCATTGACCAGCACGGAAAGTGGGGTTTTGAGAGAATGCGCGAGATTACCGACCTGTGTTCGCGAACGCTCGACGATGCGCCGATTATTCTCGATGAGCGCGTTCATTTCGGTGGCGAGCGGCGCGATTTCGACAGGCAGCGACGCGTCGAGCTTTGACGAGCGCCCCTCGCGAATATCAGCCAGCGCCTGACGCACCTTATCGAGCGGACGTAGACCGAACAGGATCACGGCGGCATTGATGAGAATACTACCGATACCGAAAATCGCCAGATAGGTCGCGAGGCTGGTTCTGAAATCGGATATCTCCTTCAAAACCTCGCTGAGATTGCCCATCACGCGGAAACGCGCAACACGGTTGGCACTATCCAGAACCACTTCGGTCTCTACGATAAAAAGCTCCTCGCCATTGAGGCCGGGCAAGGTGTAGCTGCGCATGAAGGAGCTGTCGAACGGTGCCTGCGTCACCGGCATTTCCGGCACGATGCGCCCAAGCAGCGACGGCGATTGCAGCTTTCCGGTGAGATTTGGCGTGACAGGATCGACAGACCAGTACCAGCCGGAGAGCGGGCTCGAATAGCGCAATTCGCCCAGTTCCGGACGCCCCTGCAAGGAACCTTCACCCGACGTGCTGACGGCACCGACCAGACTGAACAGATGGGCGGTTAGCAAGCGTTCAAAATTGCTGCGTGCCGCATCGCCATACAGTGACCCGATGAAAGTGGCGACCACCACAAGCGCCACGATGACCCAGATCGTCGAAAGCGTGACGACGCGGACCGCGAGCGAACGCAAGGGAGGAAAGACGCGAAGAATCTTCAGCTGTCGTTGCCTTTCGTTTCGCTCTCGACCTCCCCTTCGGAGCGGATGCGATAGCCCATGCCGCGCACCGTTTCGATCAGGTCCACACCCATCTTTTTGCGAAGGCGGCCGACAAAGACTTCAATCGTATTGGAATCGCGGTCGAAATCCTGATCGTAGAGATGCTCGACCAGTTCGGTACGCGAGACCACTTCGTCCATATGGTGCATCAGATAGGACAGAAGCCGGTATTCGTGCGAGGTGAGCTTGAGCGCAACGCCGTTGACACTTGCCTTCGACGTTTTCGTATCGAGATAGAGCGGCCCGCAGACAAGTTCCGACGAAGCATGACCAGCAGCACGGCGGATCAGGGCGCGTAGCCGCGCCAGCACTTCCTCGATATGGAAGGGCTTTGTCACATAATCGTCGGCACCGGCGTCGATACCGGCGACCTTGTCGCTCCAGCGGTCGCGGGCTGTGAGCATGAGAACGGGCATGGCACGCCCGCTGCGCCGCCAGCGCTCCACGACACTGATGCCGTCCATGCGCGGCAGACCGATGTCGAGCACCACGGCATCATAAGGCTCGGTATCGCCGAGATAATGCCCTTCTTCGCCGTCATAGGCGCGGTCGACCACATAACCGGCAGCAGCCATCGCTTCGGAAAGCTGCCGGTTCAGGTCCTTGTCGTCTTCAACGATCAGGATACGCAAGCGGACATTCTCCCCTCAATTCATGTATAACAACGGTTAAAGCTGTTGTTATTGAGCGGGAACAGCCACTTCAACGCGGCGCGGACGCTCGCCATCGCGGCCCGGCACAAGCACCACAACCACACACACGGGGCGGCCGTTCTGAGTCGCAGCGGTTGCCTTGGCGAGCTGGCCGCCCTGCTGGGCAGCCACCTGTTCGCCGACCGCCGCGCAATCTCCGGCGGCAGCGACGATGAGATTGGACTTCTGCGGCGCAGTTATCGGCAGGGCACCGGCATCGACCGGCAGCAAGCCAATACTAACCGCGAGAAGCGCGAAAACTTTGAGTGCAGAATTTTGTTTCATCATGCCGCCTTATATAGCGCCCTACAGCTGAACGATGCATGAACAACCATTCCTCTTCCGGGCCCAAAGGAAAATTCCGCCTCTGACTATCACGCTTTGTGAAATTATGAAATGCGTGAAGTTACACCAATACGCCCGATTATCGTAACAATTCCGGCAATTGCAGTCGCCAATTATAGCAGAACATCCGTTAAAGCGCCCTGATCGATCAAGCCGGTTACAGGATCGAGAGCACATCAGGATGAAAGAAAACCGAAACGACATCGATTAATTCATACACTCAAAAATACAGTCACGTATCTCAACCAACACCCCACTCTTCTCAGATAATCATTGCCGAAATGCGGTCGACGACGGGTCCACCTGTCCGTTCCTTGTAACAATCCAAACAAAACTGAACTGGAAGGCAATAACCGAGATCATTCCGTCTTTTCGTTTGCTCATAAGTGTCGACGTTTGACTAGTTCGCATTTATTACACCCCCATAGGCGAGAGGCACGCGATATCCGAGAAGCTGCTGTCGGGCCCCCTCGAATACCAATAAGGGCCTTTTAAAATTTCATCCATAATCAGGAATCGTCATCGCTCCCTTTTTCTTCGGGAAGCAGCCCGGGTATAGGCGCGTGTTTCAGCCGCTCGGACAAATGCTGAAAAACCCCAATCGCCGACCACGCCGCCAAGCTTGCAACCGCTGACCCTATCAACATCAATTCCGCCTGGCCAAGCAATCCGTCAAGAGCCAATACTTCGGAAACCTTGACGCCTGCCGCACCACCGAAAACCACTCCACAGATCACGCCGACCGCGAAACGGATCGCCGCGTCACGCTTTCCTCGCGGAAGGATGTAGGCGAGCGACGTGAAAGAGCCTGCCGTCGCACCGGCAATCTTGGCGAACCAGATCCACGTAACCTCCGAAGTAAATATTGTATGGTTAAGGATGGTCATGATGACTTCCTTTCGTGTTGCAGACCCAAATACGATCGAATGTCAACCGCACCATGTTTTCTCTGTTTATGAAAAACTACGCCCCAAGCGCACTGCCACAGTGAACTCCGTCCGACGTGTTTAATCGGGAATGGTGCTGCGCTTACCATGCGGCGCGAAATCATCTTTTCGTTGTCCCACGAAAAGAACACGCAACTTACCCGATACCTCTTTACGTTTATTGCGGCAAAATCTGTATCCGCATCCTTCGGCTTCAAAAGACATCCAAAGGAGTACGCGTGAACAATCACATTTTTTCGACTGTACATAAAACCTAGCAAGGCACCGTTACGCAGTCAAGGATTATTTTCCTATTAATAGACTTTTTTCCTAAACAAAAAGCCGCTTGTGTTTTAACCATTTCACATGAGCTGTTGCTTATTAATCTGCTATGATGGATGGGTAAGTTCCGCCTGTCTCCGAAACCAACCATGCCGAAGTCAGTGTTTATGCGTAAAACGGCAGAAAAAGATTCCGGAAGCGAGAAGCGCAAACCGTTCAGGGTTTCGCGCCTGATCGGGTTCGACGCATGGATCGATTCCACCCTCTACAGCCTGCGCTACTATCTCGGCGAATGGTGGGAGAACATTACCATTTTCTCACGGCGTTTTCGTGTGCGCGGTTTCCGGCGTTTTGTGGTCGAGGTTCTCGACGAAGGATTTACGCTGGGCGTGGGCGGCGCGGTTCTGATGCTCGTCCTGGCCCTGCCCGCTTTCGAGGAAACCAAGAAGGACTGGCGTGTGCAGGACGATTATGCCGTCACCTTCCTCGACCGCTATGGCAATGAAATCGGCCAGCGCGGTATTCTCCACCGTCAGGCCGTGCCGATTGATGAATTGCCGGATCACGTCATCAAGGCTGTGCTCGGCACCGAGGACCGACGCTTTTTCGACCATTACGGCATCGACTTCTGGGGGCTGACCCGCGCGTTCAGCCAGAACATGCGCGCCAATGGCGTCGTTCAGGGCGGCTCCACCATCACGCAGCAGCTTGCCAAGAACCTTTTCCTGTCCAACGAGCGCACCATCGAACGCAAGATCAAGGAAGCCTTCCTCGCGCTCTGGCTGGAAAGCAATCTCAGCAAGAAGGAAATCCTGCAGTTTTATCTCGACCGTGCCTATATGGGCGGCGGAACTTTCGGCATCGCCGCTGCTTCGGAATTCTATTTCGGCAAGAACGTCAAGGATGTCTCGCTGGCGGAAGCCGCGATGCTGGCCGGTCTATTCAAGGCGCCCGCCAAGTTCGCGCCGCATGTCAATCTGCCCGCCGCCCGTGCACGCGCCAATGTCGTGCTGTCCAATATGGTTGAAAGCGGCTTTCTGAGCGAGGGACAGGTGACCGTTGCACGCCGTCACCCAGCAAGCGTCATCGACCGCGCCAAGAACGAGAGCCCCGACTACTTCCTCGACTGGGCATTTGAAGAGGTGAAGAAGATCGCCGCCAATATTCCGCAGCACACATTGATCGTGCGCACAACGCTTGACCGTAGCCTGCAGAAGGCGGCGGAGGAATCGCTCGAATATCACCTGCGCCAGTTCGGCAAGGATTATAATGTTTCGGAAGCGGCAACCGTCGTTATCGCCAATGACGGGTCCGTCCGCGCACTGGTCGGCGGGCGGGACTATGGCGAAAGCCAGTTCAACCGCGCCACCAAGGCATTGCGGCAGGCCGGATCTTCCTTCAAGCCCTATGTCTATGCAGCGGCGATGGAAAAGGGACTGACGCCGAGCACCATCGTTTCAGATGCTCCAATTAGCTGGGGCAACTGGTCACCGCGCAATTATGGCCGCAGCTTTGCCGGTCGCGTGGACCTGACGACGGCGCTTGTCCGCTCGTTGAACAGCGTACCGGTGCGACTGGCGCGCGATTATCTGACCACAGCTCCAATTGTTGCCCTGACCAAGGCGATGGGCGTGGAATCGCCGATCTCGTCACACAAGACCATGGTGCTCGGCACATCGGAAATGACGGTGATGGATCAGGCCACCGGCTTCAACGTGTTTCCAAATGCGGGCATGGCCGGCAACCGTCACGCCTTCACACAGATCGTTTCGTCGGAAGGCAAGGTGCTGTGGGATTTCGGGCGCGATGCCCCGAAGCCGCACAGGGCACTGTCGGAGAAAGCTGCACTCGAAATGAATTCCATGCTGGTGCAAGTGCCTGAACGCGGCACCGGACGCCGCGCGGCATTGCCGATGACGCGAGTGGGCGGCAAAACCGGCACAACGCAGAATTATCGCGATGCGTGGTTCGTCGGCTTTACCGGAAATTTCACGGCGGCGGTCTGGTTCGGCAACGACAATTTCACCCCGATGAAGGAAATGACCGGCGGCGTTCTGCCTGCCATGGCCTGGCAACGCATGATGGCCTATGCGCATCAGAACATCGAACTGAAGGCCATACCGGGTGTGACCCCGCCATTCCCCGCGCCGCCCAAGAAGAGCGTGCCGCAAGTGGCGAATGCGAAGCCGGAAGAAACCATGGCTGCGCCGCCGCGCGTACTGTCTCCTCTATCGACAAACGTTATCAGGGAACTGCATGACCGCTTCCTTGCGGCCCCGCCTCTGCCTAAGATCGCCGAGCGCACGAAAATATCGGTACTCTGAGGGGCGATGTTCAAGAGGATATTCAACACGGCGATTGTGCTTGTGCTGGCGCTGGGCGGCGGCATCTGGAGCGTTGACAAGGTTCTTGACCGGTTTGAAGGTTTCGGTGAGCTCAAAGTAGGGATCTGGAGCGCCTATCCGGCGGCTGGCACGCCCGATGCCGACCCCTATTCCAAGGCCCGCGCTGCCCGCAAAGCCTATCTGGCGCTTGGAATGGCGGAAGGTCTTCCATTCTATGCGCGCAGCGACAATAGCGGGCGCACCCTTCGGCGTGGCTGCACTTACCGCCTGAGCGGCACGACACCGCCTGCCCGCTTCTGGACCGTCTATCCCGCTACACCTGATCTGGAACCGATCAAGCCGCGTGAAGGATTGCAGGAAGCGCTGCATTCCCGCGAAGTCCTGTACGACGATGACGGCAGCGTCACGATCACCATTGGCCCCGATGCAGCGCCCGGCAATTGGCTGCCCGTCGAAGGCAGCGGCGATTTCATTCTTGTCATGACGCTTTACGACACGCCTGCGTCTTCATCTTCCGGTCTCTCTGATCTGGTGATGCCAGGCCTCGCCCGTATCGCGGGTGCAAACAAGGGGGCGTGCAGTGGCTAGAATTTTGCGCCTCGTTCTCCTCGGCATCGTGGGCGCTGCGATTGTTCATATCGCGGTTCTCTTCCTCGTCCCCTTTTATTCAGACAAAAATGCGTGGTCGCGGATCGAAGCTGGAAGCGAGCCATATCGTTTCCACAGGCTGGACGAAAAGACCGGTCCGGTCAGCGACAATGACCCGTTGGTGCAGCAAGCCACTTGCCGCTTCGATCTTGCCGACGGGCCTGTGCATATTACAACCGGGGCGAATGTGCCCTATTGGTCGCTCTCTATCTATGCGCCCAACGGGGACAATCTCTACAGCCTCAACGACAGCGTTTCCAACGAACGCAAGCTCGATCTGGTCCTTGCCGACCCCATCGGCATGGCAAGTCTGCGCTCGGATGGTTCGCAGGCGGATGCGCGTTCAATCCTGATCGAGCAGAATATCGGAGAAGGTGCCGCTGTGCTGCGCGTATTCGTGCCTGATGCAACGTGGAACACGGAAGTGCAGCACTTCTTTGCGGAGGCGCAATGCGCGCCGTTTGAAGGGCTCTAAAACCCCAACCAAATGCTGTTTCTTTATGGCACGGTTAATAAGTTGCTAAGGCTTCAAAGCTACTATCCCGAATACCGACCCAAGCGGGGTGCATTTGCGCATCAACCGGCTGCCGCCTGATGCGTGATCTGCAATTTGGGGCGGGTGAGTTGTGTGCCTACCGGAGTATTCTGCGTGACAAATGAACAGTTCCGCGCCCTGGAGGATATTTCAGGCCACCGGAGCCCGTCGAATTCAAAAGCGGAGAGCAGCAAGGCGGACGACCTTCTGGCCGCCGCGATTTCGGCGTTTGCGGGTATCACGCGCCCCGGACGGCAGGATATGCAGCAGCTTGAAGATCTTGCCATGCCGCTTCTCCAATGCGCTTCCACCCGCGGCAAGCGCCATGCGGCCAATGCGCTGGCACAATTGGAGGACGCGCCGCGTCGTCTCATTCTGGCACTGGCCGACGAACCCGTCGAAATCTCCGCACCTATTTTGCTGCGCTCTCCCCTTCTACGCCCTTCCGACCTCATCGAAATCATCGGCAAGAACGGTCTTGCCCATGCGCGCGCCATTGCACGGCGCCAGTCCGGTGACATTCTTCTGCAAGGCGTGCTGCGCAGTTTCGCCGACCCAGTCATCGACCGCACGCTGACGCTTCAGGAAAACCTCGCCAATATCGAGGCCGAGCCGCTCGAAAGGCCGGATGTCCCCGATCTTTCTGCGGCCAGAGCTCCGCTGATGAAAGAAGATAGCTCCGAACGACTGGCGCGCGCGCTGCAACAGCCTTTCTTCGAGGCAGGCGCGACCACCGGCTCGCAGCATCTCATCGATACCGCGCTTCTGATCGACAGTCAGTTTTTCCGCAATGCGCTGGCCGATGCGCTCGACCTGTCGTTTGAACGGTCCGATGCAATCATCGGGCAATGGCCGGATTCGCACCTGCCGATTGCACTCAAGGCGCTCGGATTGTCACCTGCTGAATGCTATCTCGTCATGACGGCCATTCTGGGTCCTATCGACACCAACCGCGATAGCCTGCGTGAGTTTGTGCATATTTATCGCTCCATCGACCGCGAAAAAGCGATGGCGCTCGTGCGGCGCTGGAAGGCGGACGACATGTCTGCCATGCTGCGCGGAAAACTGCGTGAAATGGCTGAATCCGAAGACGACACGCCGCTCGTGGATGCTGCCAATTCTGATCATCCGTCGCTTCAGCGATCAGTAAAATAGCCTCGCCAGTTTATATCGCTTCTCCGTCCTGCGAAATCGAGAACAGTGCCGATGCATCGGCAACATCTTCCAGCTCGACCAGCCACAGGTCGGGATCGAAGCGGGTTTCGCGCGCCATACGGTCGCCTGCTGCCATGTCATCGGCGTCGTGAAGAATGCGCAGAAACATGCGCTCTCCGTCATTATCCTCTTCATAAGAGGTTTGTGGCGCAGGCGAATACAGGTCGCATGTGCCGAAGCGCGAGCTTACCTTGATGAAGATTGCGCCCGCCTCCGGTGAACCGCGACGGGCGAGATAGGCAAAACCGCCCTCGCCCTGCACCTTGCGGATCAATGCCGAAACCCAGAAATCGGATGTCAGGCGCATCGGGAGTCCATCAGCTTATCAGGCCGATCTCGCGCATCTTGGCGATCAGCGTTGCATCGATTTCGCCGGTTACCGGCATGCTGAACAGCTTTTGAAATTCGCGCACCGCTTCCTGTGTCGTCTTGCCGGATTGTCCGTTCACCGGCACGGTGTCGTTGCCGAATGCCTTCAACCCGGCCTGCACGCGGATAATATCCTGCGAACTGACTTTCCCCGATTGTACGGCGGGCGTTGCTGCCATCTGCTTTTTCGGTGCCGGTTTTTCATAAGATACGAAAGCGGGTTTTGGCTTGGAATCCGTCTCCGTCTTCAAGACAGCAGGCTGCGGACGCGGCGTTGGAACTGCTACCTCGATGGCTTTTGCTACATCGTCCTGAGCCGGGGCACTGTTTTGGGCATCGGCCTGCAACTGCGCGGGAATGTTTGCTTCCTGCACGCCGAGCTTCTGTTGCAAGGCGCGCCAGCGTTCTACCGCTTCGCGCGTCTGCGGCCCGGTGAAACCATCCACCGGTCCCTTGTAAATTCCAAGTGTCGAAAGTCGCTGCTGCAAACGTGCGATTTCCAGATCGGCATTGGGCGCAAGTGCCGGCAGCATGTCATCAACCGATGCGCTCATGTTCAGCCGATCCGCCGACAGGCTAGCTGCTTCCAGCGGCTGGGCAGTCTCAGTGTTTGCGGAGCTTGCGGGTTCGGCTGAGGCGGTCGCGGTCGGTTTCGGGGCGTTATCACTTGCTGATGCCGTGCCCGGCAGGACTGCACGCGGCGTCGGCTTGAACACGAAATCTGGTCTGGTGCGGAAGAACACGGCGTTGTGCGCTTCCGGCTGATACCAGAGCGCATTGGCCGAGACGAAACTCAACACAACCAGAAACGCAGTTGCCCCGCCGGTCAGGACGGGGTTGCGCACGATGAAATCTCCGGCGGCAATCGCCAGCGCGGAAGCCGATGTGAAGAAGAAGTGGAGGAGCCGCGAGCCGAGACTACGCCGTTTTGCGGGTTTGCGCATCTTTCTGCTCCCGGATTTGGCTGTTGTCTTCGTCGTTCTGCCAGTCATTACGCCTTTCCCCCTGGTGACGATGCATGTCGATCACCGTGCCAAGTTCCTGATATTCGTCGTCCCCCATGAAAAACTGCGGGCCTGCCACCGGAAGGCGGATCGTGACGATCGTGCCTTCGCCAGGGCAGCTCTTGAGTTGCATGCTCCCCTGATGCAGTTCCACCAGCCCCTTGACCACCGAAAGTCCGAGGCCACTCCCTTCCTGCGTGCGCGTATAGTTATTGTCGGCGCGCACGAATGGCGTTCCGATGCGCTGCATATCTTCCGGCTCGATGCCGATGCCCGTATCCGACACGCTGATTTCCAGCATCGGACGGCCTTCAGCCATAACGCGGGTTGCATCAATGGTGACGCAGCCGCCGCTTTGCGTAAACTTCACCGCATTACCGGCAAGATTGAGAAGAATTTGCTGGACGGCGCGACGATCCGCTACCAGTTCACCAATGCCTGTGCCGACGCGATGGCAGAAGGCAACGCCTTTCTTTTCAGCCTGTGGCAGCATGACGGCGGTGCACATTTCAGCCGCTTCACGGAAAGCGAAGTTCTGCGGGTCGATGCTGTAATTACCCGTTTCCAGACGCGAATTGTCCAGAACGGCATTCACGAGTTCCAGCAGATAATGGCCGGACTGATGAATGAGGCCTGCATATTCGCGCTGCTTCTCATTGGCCAGCTTGCCACCCATTTCGTGCGACAGCATATCGGAAAAGCCGATGATCGAATTGAGCGGCGTGCGCAGCTCGTGGCTGACGGCTGCAAGCAGACGGCCTTTTCCGATGCGCTCTGATTCCAGCTCGGCTTTCAGCGTTGCAATTTCATCCAGAAGCTTCTGTTCGCCTTCGAGCGAGCGGCCAATCAACGTGATGGCGTGAGCGCTTGCGACACCTTCGAGACGATAAGTGCGGAAGATCGTATCGCCGTTTTCGATGGAACGCAGACGCACATCAATCTTGCTGGAAGCGGAACCGGCGCGAAGATCGGCCAGGAGCGAAAGATATTGCACACGGTCAGCCACATGAACGCGGTCGATAAGCGCCGTGCCTTCCAGCATTTTGGGCTGTACGCCCAAAAGCTTTGCCGAATTCGTATCGACCGAGAATACCACGCCATCCGAATCAAGACCGAACTGCACGTCGCCTGCGGCAACAGCAACTTGCGGCGCGTTGATCCTGATCTGCGCGGGCCTGGCGGCGCTCGCGAAACCGCGCGCAACAAGGCTTGCTGCATAAAGCATGAGAACAGCGACGGACACATAGCTGCCGCCGGAAATGGTACCACCGCTTGCCGTCGCAAAATAGCCGAGAATCATGGCCGCCAATGCGGCGCCCGCTGCTGCGGCAGCAGGCTTGCGGGTCGCAAACCAGACTTCAAGCGGCAGACCCGCCACCATCAACCACAGGACCGCATTGCCATGAGAAAAAGCGCCAATGGCAGCCAGACCCGCGCCATAGGCAGCGAAGTTCAGGCCAACCAGAACAGGTGCGGCGACACCCATCAGCGACAGCGCGCAAAGGATCATGGCGATGCCTGCAAAACTTGCTGCAAGAATCGCAAATTCCGTAAAGCCCGGCGTTACGCCAGAGGCGAGTACGGCCGCACAAAGCAGGACCGGCGCGGTGATGACCGAACCGATAACACGTATGGAGGCCGCATCGGGACTGGATACCCAGCGGCGGCAGAAACGTTCGTAAAAACGGCTGATCGCCTGCACATTCGTGCGGACGGTCTCGGCTGTTTTCAAAAGAATGGCGTTCAACGTGCCGTACTCACTCAATACTCTTGCATGGTCTAAACCGGAAAACCGTTCGCCGTGACGACGCTCTCCCAGCCAGCAACAGATTGCAGCCGAGGCTTTAAAGAAACGATAAAGCGAGACCGCCCAAAGCGGATAAGTGACGCCTCGGGTCTGCTTTTCTGCCTATGGTAAACAGAGAGTAGCGATCAGGTGGCGAAACCACAGCCACGGCACAATTTTGACGTTTAAATGCTTTACCATGACGCGCATCTTGTCCGAAAACCGTTTCACACTTTTCGGGATGCGCTCCAATAAATCGAACAGTTACGGAATCTTTTCCAATTCATCGGACATTGACGCAAACCGAGAGCACGCAACCGCAAGAAGGCAATGATCCGTTTTCTACTCAAATCCGTATTCTGGCTGTCGTTGGCATTCATCGTGATGCCGCGCTTCTTTCCTGCGGATGAGCAAAGCAAGCCGCAGGAGAAGCCAGCCATTGCCGAGACGAAGCGGGAGCCGGATTCAATCGACCAGCTTCTCGCCAATGGCAAAACCGCCGTGGAACTGGGCAAGCTGTGCATCGAAAACCCTTCCTTCTGCCAGAACGGCACCTCACTTGTTTCCAGCGCCGGAAGCGGCCTTCTGGGAGGAAGCCGCGCTGCCCTGGAATATCTGAGTGATCGTTTCGGCACAAAGCCGCAGCCGCCCGCGAGTGCGGAACCGTTTGCCACCGCACCTATGCAGACCGCAATCGGCATTCCCATCCCGACCTCGCGGGACGAAGCCCTGCGCGCGCTGGACCGTCGCCCGACTGGTTCCATTCAACGCTAGAGCGTTTTTTAAACGCACATCTTGTCCGAAAACCGTTTCACACTTTTCGGGATGCGCTCGAGTTTTCCGTGACCTTGCGGTGTTTCATGACTATATAAGCGGCAAGAAACTTCTTTCAGGCGAGTATCATGACCACGACCATCGATAGCATCATGTCCGATTTCGAATTTCTCGACGATTGGGAAGACCGCTATCGCTATGTCATCGATCTCGGCAAGGAACTGCCGCCTTATCCTGACGATGCGCGCGATTCTGCGCACAAGGTTCAGGGCTGCGTCAGCCAGGTCTGGCTGAAGACGCTGCCGCAAGACGGCAACGATCCGGTTATCGAATTTCTGGGCGATTCCGATGCGCATATCGTGCGCGGTCTGGTGGCCATCGTGCTGGCGCTTTATTCGGGCCAAAAGGCTTCGGACATTCTCGCCGCGGACCCGGAAGCCATCCTGAAAAAGCTCGGCCTAGATGAACATCTGACGCCGCAGCGCTCCAACGGACTGCGCGCCATGGTGGCGCGCATCCGTCGTGAAGCGGAGCTGGCGAAAGAATCAGCCTAGGAGCCCGTTCCAAACGTCGCCCTGTGCGGCTGCAAATGGCAATTTACCTGCGTTCCGGTGCTCATGTACCTAAAAGTACATTGCGCTCCGGTACTCGGAAATTAACATTTTCGCACTCACATGCCGCTTTTTGATTCAGGCTCTAAAAGTTTCTCGACCGACAAGGCTGCGGCAAGCAGCCTTTTGTCCGTGCCGCCACGTGCGCTGAGCATGAAGCCGGTCGGCAGCGTCATGCCCGGCGTCGGCACAGTGATGCTGCACAGGTCGAACTGGTTTCCGACCTGCGTATCACGCAGCAGCAGCCCTTCCACACGGTCATATTCAGCCTCATCATTGCTGACCGAAGCAATCGTCGGCGCAACAATCGGCGTGGCGGGCGTTACGAACATATCGAAGCCGCTCAGACGCGCGTCCATTTCACGAACAAGCGTAGCGCGCGTTTCCATGATCCCGCGATAGGTTTCCATCGGAACCTTGACGCGGACGGCCAGCGGGCGTTTCACGCGAATATCGACATTGGCATCAGGATCGCCAAGCCAGGTCGATGCATGGATATGACTTGCCTCGATCCCGGCGATGGAGCCGACGCGGGTTACCTCGCGCAGACGCTGGATCAGATCATCGACTTCCAGATCGGCAATGATCGCTCCTGCTTTTTCAAGAAGCGCAACGGTTGCCTCGAAGTGTCTTGCGACGTCCGGCTCCATATCGGCCAGAAGATAGCCCTTCGGCAGTGCGATGCGCAGCCCCTTGAGCGGCAGGCCGTCCGGCAAGACGGGCGCTTCGCCTGCCATAATCGCGTCGGTTATAATGGCATCGGCCACTGTCCTGGTCAGCGGACCAACGGAATCGAGCGACGGCGCCAGCGGAAATGCACCGTCCAGCGGAATGCGCAGCGCAGTCGGCTTGAAGCCGACAATGCCGTTCAGCGCTGCCGGAATGCGCACCGATCCGCCGGTATCCGAACCGATAGCGATTTCGCTGGTGCCTTCCGCTACCGAAACGGCCGCACCCGACGACGATCCGCCCGGAACACGCGTCGGATCAATCGCATTGCCCGGCTCGCCGTAATGCGGATTGAGACCGACCGGCGTGAAAGCGAACTCCGTCATGTGGGTCTTGCCGACAATGACTGCACCCGCATCGCGCAGACGCCGGACGATCGTGGCATCCTGCGTTGCCGGAGCCACATCGCGTCGAATAACCGAGCCGGCAAGTGTCGGCTCTCCGGCAACATCGAAGAGATCCTTGATCGAAACAATACGCCCATCGAGCGGGCTGACGGGGCGCCTATCGCGAAGGCGCGCATCGGAGGCATCCGCCTCAGCCCGCGCCTGTTGTGCATAGACCTTGCTGAAAACGTGTTCGCTTGCTGCCCGCGCTTCCAGTCGCGTCAGGATGCTTTCCAGCCGATCCCGTACCGAATTCATGTGATTTCTCCCCACTTCCCCAACGGGCACAGAGTCCCTTTGAGAAAGAGGCGATAGACCTGCCTCCGATAGCTGTCAATGAGGGTGCCGCCTCGTCAGCTCATATAGTCTGCGGTCGCATCTGTGGCCGGTAGTCGTCGGTTCCCCAATGCAGGACAACCGCTCTTCCCCGTTCCTTTTCGAGGTGAGGATTATAGTGCCGGTGCAGTGCGGCCAGACCGACCTTGAGCAGCATCTTGGCCGAACGAACCGGCCATTGCCGCTCTCGTTCCACGGTTTCGAGCCCTTTCAGAAAGCAGCAGACATCGACAAGAACACCGTTCAGCTCCGGTCCGACCGCCTCCAGTGCCCGCTCGACACGGATGCGGCTGGCCAGCGCGATATCCGTCAGCTCTGCCATGCCGCCCGGCCCGCTGCGCCCATCTCCGACGCGGGTGTCCCAGCGCATGGTGACGGATGGCATCAGCGATCCGCGTGTATAGTCAGCACGCAGTCTTTCACCGGCCAGAAACTCGCTTTCCGAAATGAAGGACGAACCATGCGCATTCTTGCGCCTGTAGAGCATGGCAAGCGGCGATTCCTCAAGATTGATCTCAACCCTTTCGCCCTGCTCATAGTCGATAGTCTGCAGGGTTCTTGCCGGGCGGGGCAATGACTTGCCGCCATCTTTCAACGGCCGGTTGGCGGGCTGCGATAGAACAAGCCGCTCCTCCTCCCAATGCAGTAATCCCCTTTTTTGCATGGCCTCCAGCTCGGCGCGTGAGGCGGCAATGGTCCCCTGTTCCGTCGCAAGCAAAACATGCGAAGCGCGAACGGAATCCTGAACCTCGCAGTCGCCATTCTTCAAAAACCGCATGATTCTCGTTTCGGATGCCGACAATTGAGTGGTCACGCCGCCATCCTCCAGGCCGTGAAGGCACTTTGCGCAATCCGTTCAAATGTCGAGACGATTGCATCGAAATCCGTATCGTCCCGCATGTCTTCCACCAGATGACAGGCATGCATGACCGTTGTCCGGTCCCGCGCAAATCCGGCGGCCACTTCGCGCATGGCCAGCCCGAAAGCCGTATGCGCAACATACATGCCGATCTGCCGAACACGGGCCACCTCACGCCTGCACCGCAGCGGCGACCGCAATTCAGCGCCGGAAACACCGAACATAGCCACAAGCAAATCGATAAGGGCATCACAGAGCACAAAATTCTCCTGCTCCCGCGAACGGTCGGCGATACCCTCCACCCTTTCGAGGCTAAGGCTTCGCCCATGCCGCGCAGCAAGCACCTTCAATGCTTCGAAAGCTTCCGCCCGCGTATGAATGACATCCGATAGTTCCAAAGACATTCATCTTTCCTCGCCATAATAGGAATATCTTCTTATACGGAGAAAAATGCAAGTGTGGATAAGTTTCGTGGAATAATTTGCCGTCTTTGGCTGGTTTCGACGCTTCTAACATAAGCTAAGGCCTTGTCATCGCGGCATAAACTGCTTCGATCGATTGCGATCCATAACTATTTTACAGAAGAATCCGGCAAAATCTAGGAATATTATCCAACACAATTCTGCATGGCTCATGCTCTTTCGCATCACGAAATGAGGATAATTGCCATGGAAGCGGATCTGAAACACGCCCGCACACTATTTTTTGCCCGGCAAAAACAGAATCAACTGACCGCGATGCAGCGCATTGCCTTGCAGATCATCGCCGGTATCGATCTCGATGAGGTTCTCACGGTACCGCAGGAAGAAAAAGAGCGCACCAAACGGCGGCTGACGCGCCTTATGGAAAGGGAACGTTTGAAAGGCATGTGTGGTCACTGGAGTTATGACCTGAACCGGCACATTGCGTTGAAACAGGCTTTCGACCGGATCGGATGAATAGTCCATTTGCTTCCGAAAATGCTCAGCCCAAAACAAAATGGCCGCTATCGAAAAGCATAAGCTCAACGATAACGGCCATTTCTATAAAGTTTTCAGAACAGATGCGGTAAAGCGCAGCTCGCTCGAAATATCGGAGCGATTAAGCGTCCTTAGGCTTGCGGCCCAGGCCCATCTTCTTCGCCAGACGCGAACGAGCAGCAGCGTAGTTCGGAGCAACCATCGGATAATTCGGATCGAGATCCCACTTTTCGCGGTACTGTTCCGGGGTCATGTTGTAATGGGTCATCAGGTGACGCTTCAGCGACTTGAACTTCTTGCCGTCTTCGAGGCAGATGATGTAGTCGTCATGAACCGACTTCTTCGGGTTGACGGCAGGCTTCGGCTTCTCAACAACGACAGGCGCTTCTTCGCGTTCGACGTGACGCTTGAAAGCGGCATGTACTTCAGCGATCAGCAGCGGCAGTTCGCCAGCGCGAATCGAATTATTGCCGACATATGCGGCTACGACATCTGCAGTAAGGCTTAGAAGCAGTTCTGCGCTCTCGTCGTGCGTGTCCAGATTTTCCATAAGGTAGATTTCCTTCTTACTTTTTATTGTTGCGTAATCGACAACTGGAGATCCCCGCCTGCCATCGTCGTTACGTATTCCAAAACTCTGCCCCATCCGTTCGCGATTGCGAATATCAGTTGATAATGTCATTTGCAATAGAATTGTCAAACCACATTACATTACCGACAAGTCTTTCTTCTTGAATCGGCAAATAGAAAAACTCGAACTCAACCTTACTAAGATTGGGAAACTTTGAATCGCGATGTGTTCGCGTCGCCGCTCCTGTCATTTATTGAAGGATATGGATGAAGCCGCAGTTCACTGCCGTGCTTCCTTTAATTTGCCCGGCAAGCGTTAGCAATAGTTTTCTCCCTCAAGTTTTCTTGTACGTCGTGCAAGACTAACATGTTTCCGTTACGTAGCTTTTGGCCGCAGAATCGGGCCTCAAAAAGGCATTGCCCAAATATATTTCAACGGAATCAACTCGCTTTCGCCTTTCTGGGCAACTATATAAACACCAGTATCACCCGCCAGAAGGCACGGCTTACCGGCCTTGCAGCAAATCGAAACAGTTTTCATCGGAATTGTGGATGTCTCAAAGCTCCCCCCAACTTCAACCACCGCATGCAGTCAAACATCCGGTCAATGACACCCGCCACGGGATCACACGCACCGACGACTATGCTTGGTTGCGTGCAGACAATTGGCAGGAAGTATTCAAGGACCCGTCGGTTCTGTCCCCTGAAATTCGCACGCATCTGGAAGCAGAGAATGCATATCAGGCAGCGCTGATGAAGGACACGGAAGCGCTACAGAAAAGTCTGTTCGCAGAAATGCGCGGGCGCATCAAGGAAGACGACTCCTCCGTTCCCGCCAAGGATGGGCCTTTCGCCTATGGCGTGTCCTATCGCACCGGCGGCGAGCAGCCCTATTTCATTCGCACGCCACGCGATGGTGGCGCGGAAACCATCCTTCTCGACGGTGACCTCGAAGGCAAGGACAAGGCCTATTTCCGCCTTGCATCAGCCGATCATGCGCCGGATCACAAGCTTTTGATCTGGGGTTACGATGACAAGGGTTCGGAATTCTACAAGCTGAAAGTCCGCGACCTGTCGTCCATGAAAGACCTTGAAGACATCGTCACCGACACGAATGGCGGCGGTGCGTGGGATGCGGAGAGCAAAGGCTTTTTCTATACGCGCCTCGATGAGAACCATCGACCGTCCAAGGTTTTCTATCACAAGGTGGGCACGGACCAGTCTGAGGACCGCCTGATCTACGAAGAGAAAGATCCAGGCTTCTTCCTCGGTGTCGGCGGCTCAGCGCTGGACGACTATATCTTCATCGACATTCATGACCATGAAACATCGGAATGCTGGCTCCTTCCCGCCAGCGATCCTGCGGCAAAGCCGCAGCTCGTCATGGAGCGCAAGACCGGTACGGAATATGACATCGCGCCGGGTGGCGACGTGTTCTACATCCTGACCAATGCGGATGGCGCCAAGGATTTCAAGATTTGCCAGGCACCGGCATCAGCGCCGCAGAAGGAAAACTGGGTCGAGGTCGTGGCGGAAAAGCCGGGGCGGCTGATCCTGTCGCACTCCGCCTACAAGCATCATCTCGTCTGGATGGAACGCGATAACGGCCTGCCGCGCATCGTGATCCGTGACCGCGAAACCGGCGAGGAACATGCCATCGCTTTCGACGAGGAGGCCTATTCGCTCGGCCTTCACGGCAGCGCCGAATATGATACGGATGTGATCCGCTTCTCCTATTCGTCCATGACAACGCCGGAACAGCTCTTCGACTACAATATGCGGACGCGCGAGCGGAAGCTTTTGAAGACGCAGGAAGTTCCTTCCGGTCACAATGCGCATGACTATGTCACGCGCCGGGTGTTCGCCAAGGCGTCGGACGGTGAACTGGTGCCGGTGTCCCTGCTCTATCACAAGGATACAAAGCTCGACGGCTCCGCGCCCTGCCTGCTTTATGGCTACGGCTCCTATGGCATCACCATTCCGGCAAGCTTCAGCACGTCGCGGCTCTCGCTCGTGGATCGCGGATTCGTCTACGCCATCGCGCATATCCGCGGCGGCAAGGACAAGGGTTTTGCCTGGTATGAAAACGGCAAGCGCGACAAGAAGGTGAATACGTTCACCGATTTCATCGCTGCCGCAAGGCACCTCGTTGCCGAAGGCTTCACCAGTCATGACCGCATCGTGGCGCATGGCGGTTCGGCAGGCGGCATGCTGATGGGCGCGATTGCCAATATGGCCCCCGACGCATTCGGCGGCATCATTGCTGAAGTGCCATTCGTTGATGTGTTGAACACGATGCTGGACGATACCCTTCCGCTGACCCCGCCGGAATGGCCCGAATGGGGCAATCCGATCACATCGGAAACAGATTACCGGATCATTGCCGGCTATTCGCCCTATGACAATGTCAGCCGTCAGGCCTATCCGGCCATTCTGGCCGTGGCAGGTCTTACCGATCCGCGCGTCACGTACTGGGAGCCTGCGAAGTGGGTCGCCAGACTGCGTGAGCTCAAGACCGACAACCATCCCGCCCTGTTCCGTATCAATATGGATGCGGGCCATGCCGGGGCGTCGGGTCGCTTCTCGCGACTGGAGGAAGTCGCCTATACCTATGCCTTCGCCCTCAAGGTGACAGGCAAGGCGGGCGACACGCTCTGAGCCACGAAAACAAGCATCGCGTCCGGTTTTTAGGATGCGATGCTTCCTTCATTTTTCGCATGTCTTGATCCCGAAACCGGTTCCCACTTTCGGGAGACATGCTCTGGAAAAATGCACTATTTCGCTTATGATCTTATAGTATTGTTCAATAGCTATTCTTTTTAGGGAGAGACCGATGTTGCGTCAGGTCATTGCTGTTTGCCTCACTTCCGCATCGCTTGCGGTTTCCGGCCTTGTCGCGCTGCCGATGTCGGCTGAAGCGCAGGTACGCAAGGATGTCAGCGAATATGCGGGCCAGCGTTGCAGCGTGCCGAAAAGAGGCAGCGGCATCATCGTCGGCCAGTTCAGCGGCGTGGACGACTCGCCCTTCATCACAGGCGGCGACGGACTGGTTCCGATAGACCGTGTCCGGTGCTTCAGCAGCATGTCTGAATGCAAGGGCTGGCTCTATACGATGCAGAGCAAATATACCAATGCTGGCGCCGCTACTCTGGTGCGTTGTACCAAGCGCTGAAGCTGAACATAAAAACTGCGGTTTTCATGAAGCCCCACGAATGGCATCCTCCCAACACTTGATGCATCGCCCTCGGGCGTCATCTTCGGTTTGGGAGGATCGGAAATGCAGCAGGCCAGTTATGTACATGGTGCGAGCGACAAGCTTCTCATCGGCAATACGATCGGTCGGCATCTCGACCAGATCGCGGAAAAATATCCCGACCGTCCTGCCGTCATCGTCCGGCACCAGAATATCCGGCTGACCTATTCCGAACTGAGACAACTGACCGACCGGCTTGCCGAAGGCTTCCTCGCCATCGGGCTTCGCCCCGGCGAACGTCTCGGCATATGGTCGCCGAACAATCTAGAATGGATTCTCACCCAGTTTGCGAGCGCAAAAGCGGGTCTGATCCTCGTCAACATCAACCCGGCCTATCGGGCGCATGAGCTGGAATATGTGCTGGGGAAAGTCGAGTGCGCAGCACTCATCCTCGCGCCGTCACTGAAAACCAGCAACTATATCGATATTCTGCGCAGCATCGTGCCTGAACTTGATGCAGCCCGGCCCGGTCATGTGATGTCCGAGCGGCTTCCCAATCTGCGATGCGTGATCCGGCTCGGTGCGGAACAGACGCCGGGCATGTTGAATTTCGACGAGGTCACCCAATCCGGCGACGAAGTCACCGGGCAAGAACTGGCGCAGCTTTCCGAAGAACTGCAATTTGACGATCCCATCAATATCCAGTTCACCAGTGGCACGACCGGCAGCCCGAAGGGTGCGACGCTCTCCCACCACAATATCCTCAATAACGGGTTTTTCGTCGGCGAAGCGATGCAACTTTCCGAACAGGATCGGCTCTGCATCCCGGTGCCATTCTATCATTGCTTCGGCATGGTGCTCGGCAATCTTGCCTGTGTGACCCATGGTTCCTGCATGGTGATCCCGAATGACAGTTTCGATCCACTCCTGACGCTCCAGACCGTTGAAGAGGAGCAATGCACCGGCCTCCATGGCGTGCCGACAATGTTCATTGCCATGCTGGATCACCCGGAATTCAGCCGTTTCAACCGCTCAAGCCTGCGTACCGGCATCATGGCCGGATCGCCCTGCCCCATCGAAGTGATGCGGCGTGTGGTGAGCGAGATGCACCAGAGCGAAATCACCATCGCCTATGGCATGACGGAAACCAGCCCGGTCAGCTTTCAGAGTTCGACGAACGATCCACTGGAACGACGCGTTTCCACCGTCGGGCGCATCCATCCGCATCTGGAGGTGAAGATCGTCGATGCGGATGGCAAGCTTTTGCCGCGTGGCGAAAAGGGCGAATTGCTGACGCGGGGCTACAGCGTCATGCGCGGTTACTGGAACGACGCGGAAAGTTCCGCTGGCGCCATAGACGATGCGGGCTGGATGCACACGGGAGACCTCGCCACGATCGACGACGAAGGCTATTGCAATATTGTCGGGCGCATCAAGGATCTTATCATTCGCGGCGGCGAGAACATCTATCCCCGCGAGATAGAAGAGTTCCTCTTCACCCATCCAGCGATCAGCAATGTCCAGATATTCGGTATTCCCGACCGCAAGTTCGGCGAAATCATCTGTGCCTGGGTCAAGCTGCACAAGGATGGCGAGCTTTCCGAAGAAGAACTGATTGAATATTGCCGGCAGCGCATCGCGCATTACAAGGTTCCGGCCCATATCCGCTTCGTGGATCAGTTTCCGATGACCGTAACCGGCAAAATCCAGAAATTCGTCATGCGGCAGGTCATGATCGAAGAACTGGAATTGCAGGAAATTCGAACAGCGTAATTATCTCGTCACCTCACGAGCCATATGCTCCAAGAGCGGGATGTTTATAAGTTTTATCGTCGTCTCGCTCTAAGTTTTTGTTTGAGCACGATTTTATCCGAAAGGCGGTTCCCACTTTTCGGAATCATGTTCTAGGTGTTTCATCTTTTGACGGAACCATATCCGGCATTTTCGAGATAGTTTTGGCATTCGGCGAGCTGAATGGCTTCGACCAACCTGCCGATATGACGCCATATGTCGTCGATGGTGCACTTTTGTGCATTTCTCATCCAGTGTTTAATCTTGGAGAAGGCCTGTTCGATCGGATTAAGGTCCGGCGAATAGGGTGGCAGGAACCAGAGCCGCGCACCGGCTGCTTTGATCAATTGTCGGATGGTTGCCGACTTGTAGCTGCCGAGATTATCCGTTTTCCGTTGACCTCTGATGTCAGCTGTTCGCTATTGAGATCAACGACAGAGGCGCTATCTCGCGGGGCTGGCAGCAGACAGGAAGGATCAAAATTGAAGATGACTTCTCCCTGACGACCAAAACCGACGAGTTGCGGCGCGCATTTCGGGATCGCCCTGCCCCCCCGTATTCGCCTACGTGTCCTCAAGCGGCCCCTCGCCTTTCCGCACAATCTTGGGCTTATCCTTAAGTAAGCCATCCGGCCCGAAAGTCGCTGAAACGACAACTCTCCCCGTTGCGCCTGGCGGAGAGATGAGACAGGAATCAACCGTCTTCTGGAGACTTGCAACCAAATTATCCGGTTGTTGCGCCATCGTCGGCGCGTGTACGATTGCGAAAACTCCCGCGGTTATCGCCAAACGAGCCCAAAACCGTCTGCATATCATGCGTTAACCGCCTTCCCGCTTGGGATACATCTGCGATGAACAGTTCGCCGCTACCGCACGCCAGGTTCTCACAAACGACGTTTACGATACCTGTTTCATTCAGGATCAGACATCTTCTGCCTGATTTCGGAGAATTTTGCAGCCATCGTCGGATTCCCACGCGTAAGTCGCTTGACCGTCAGGTCCTCAGCCTTGTCGTTTGCCAGCCTCAGATTGTTGGCCGACTTGTGAAGCGCATCTTTCGTTTTTTCCAGATCCTTGATGGCCTCATCAATACGTCTGACTGCTTCCTCGAAGCCTTCTGAAGCCAGTCGCCAGTTACGCCCGAATGCAGCTTTGAAGTCGTCGAGCTGGGATTCAAAGTTTGTAATGTCGATGTTTTGCGCCCGCACCAGTGCCAGTTCCGTCTTGTACTTGAGCGAACTCATTGCCGCATTGCGCAATAGCGTAATGATTGGGATGAAGAATTGCGGTCGAACAACATACATTTTTGGGTAGCGGTGAGATACGTCGATGATCCCGGTGTTATAGAGCTCACTCTCAGGCTCAAGCAGCGAAACCAGAACGGCATATTCGCAACCCTTCGCGCTACGGTCCTTGTCGAGCTCTTTGAGGAAATCTTCGTTCCTCTTCTTGGTCGCTGTTTCGTCGTTCTCATTCTTCATCTCAAACATGATCGAAACAATTTCCGAACCTGCATCGTCTAGATCGCGGAAGATAAAATCCCCCTTGCTGCCATCGCGTGCGTCATTGTCCTTTTCAAAGTAAGCGCGTGGAAAAGCGGTAGCGCGAATGCGGTCGAATTCGGTCGCGCAATGCTGTTCCAGCGTCTCACCGATCATTTTTGTCGACAGTTTCGCTTTCATGTCCCTCAGACGCTCGATTGCCTCGTCGCGGTCCTTAAGCTGTGTTTCGTATTTATCCTTAAGGGCTGTTTCGGCAAGCTGCTTTTCAAGTGCGACACGATCCAGACCGCTCTTTAGTTCGTCTCGTTCTTTCTCAACTGCGCTGACAGCTTCGGTAAGAGCAAGCTTCTGTAAAAGCTCGCCCGCGTTAAGTTTAGCCGTCAGGCTTTGGATCTCGGCATCTTTGGTTGAAGCGGCTTTCTGTAATTCCGCAATAAGCTTCGCCTCAGCCAGTTTTGACGCAGCCTCCTGCTCACGTCTGGAATTTTCAAGATCGTTCAAAAGGGCATCGCGTTCTTTCTCCACGATGCTCAAAGCCTCGGCCACCGCCAATTTCTGTGTGACTTCCCCAGCTTCGAGTTTTGCCTTCAGTTCCTGGATTTCAAAATCCTTGGCTGAAGTCGCTTTCTGCAATTCACTGGTAACTTTGGCCTGTGCCAGCTCGACGGCGCTCCGCTTGTCCTGTTCAGCCAACTCCAGACGTTCGTGCAGCTGCTTCTCAAAATCACTATCGCGAACCTGTTTCAGGATATCTGCATAGCCAGCTTCGTCGATCTTGAATGCTTTGTTGCAATGCGGGCAGATGATTTCATGCATATTTATGTCCTTTGGCTTTGCTGCCAGCCTGTCGAAGAATTAGGGTATCTGTCCGTCATCGTAGCCGCTGCGGTGCTTTCCGTGCAGCCACAGAGCGAGGGGACCAATTATTGCGCCGTTTACAATAAGTTGGGAGTAATCAGCGCAACCGTCGGAAAATATGTTCGGTAACGTCCGACATCTCGCGTCAACAGTGGTATTTGCTGAACTGCTGCATGCGCGCCAATGAAAAAATCGGGCAGAACACCAGTTCGCGAGCCCCCTGCTCTTCGATATTGGGTAAAGACTTTGCCTGCCAGAAAAAGCGCTTCTCTGGGAAGCGAGGCCATTTGAAGGCCGGCAGCCTCAATAAAATGATCCAGGTCTTCAATTCGTTCATAACGAACTGCGAGTTCTGCGTAGATCACTTCATTAATCAGCAACGGTCCCGTCAGACTTGCGGTTTCAAGTTGGCCAATCGACCATTCCGCCCACTGTGGATCATCTGTCGCAAGATCCAGAAGAACGTTTGTGTCAACCAGAGTCACGTTTCACCACGTGTCAGCGCCATAATTGCATCTGTGTCGAGTCCCTTGCCGGCGTGACCGCGCAGCTTCTGGAATCGATTTAGTGTTCTTGGCGCATCAGCTTTAACAAGAAATACATTTCCATCGGACGTTCTATGAAAATCTACTTTGGTTCCAGGCTTGATTCCGAGCAATTCCCGAACTGCTTTTGGAATCGTAACTTGGCCCTTCGATGTCACCGTCGTTGTCATTGCCACACCTTTGTAATACCATTTTAAAATAAGGTATTACCATTACAGCTCGATTTCAAGCGCCCAAAAAGATTCTGCAGCTGTGTGCATGGAGTGCAGGTGAAACCACGCGCGATCCCTGAATTCCCAGATCGTATTGTGCGAGACGGACATACCTCGCTCGGTCAACGCCGCCTTCAGGCCATGCAACGTCAGGTGCGGGTTCTCGGCGAGCCGTTGCACAATGATATCACGATGCGGTTCGAGTATCCGCTTGCGATGGCCGCCCATCTTGCCGGGACGAACCGATCCGGTCGCACGATGGCGCTGCGATCATTTCACAACTGAAGACGCGGCAATTTCAAACCGCGGCGCCACGCAACGAACGCTTTCGTCGCTCAGCATGGCTGAAACAACGCGCTCGCGAAGATCATTCGATATCGGTGCGGTCATCGGATGCTGGCCTTCATCCAGCCAGAATCAATGAGAGCCCATGTCCGTGGTCTGCATAGTGGCTCGTCTCGCAATTTGTTGGCAACGAGGGTTAGCTTTGCAGCCAGAGCCTCAAACATAGGAGACGAGCCGTGGTCGATGATACTGCACTTTATGTTGGTTTGGATGTGAGCAAGGAAAAAATCGTGGTCGACCTTGCGGAAGCAGGTCGCAATGGAGAGGTTCGCTATTACGGCGAAATTGCCAACCGCGCTGATGCTGTGCGCAAATTTGTCGATAAGCTGGCGGGGCGTCACGAGCGCTTGTGCTTTTGCTACGAGGCCGGCCCGACGGGTTATGGATTGTATCGCCAGCTTTCAGGTCTCGGCCATGAATGCCTTGTCGTCGCACCGTCGCTCATTCCAACGCGTCCGGGGCTTCAGATCAAAACGGATCGCCGCGATGCGCTGGCGTTAGCTGCTTTGTTGCGCGCCGGTGAGCTGTCATCCATCTGGGTTCCCGACGAGACGCATGAGGCCATGCGCGATCTTTGCCGGGCGAGGGAAACGGCGGTCTCTGATATGCGACGGGCACGCCAGCATCTCTTGTCATTTTTGCTTCGCCACGGCCGGATCTTCGAAGGCCGCTCTCATTGGACAAAAGCACATCGCAATTGGCTGGCGACCCAGCGGTTCGATCACCGGGCGCAGCAAATCGCCATGGAAGAATATATTCGTGCCATCGAGCAAATCGAGGAACGGCGTGAACGGCTGACCCAACAGATGCTGGCGCTCCTGCCTGACTGGTCGCTCAACCCCGTGGTGGAAGCGATCCAGGCTTTGCGCGGTGTCGCACAGATATCGGCGGTGACCCTGGTCTCGGAGATCGGTGACTTCAGACGCTTCAGAAACCCACGTCAATTCATGGCCTGGCTGGGACTGGTCCCCAGGGAGCATTCCACAGGCGCAAGCGTCGTGCGTGGGTCCATTACTAAGGCGGGCAATACCTGGGCGCGGCGCATGCTGGTCGAAGGCGCATGGACCTATAGATTGCCAGCGCGTGTCGGCCAGGAAATTCTGAAGCGAAGCGAGGGGTTGCCTGAAGAGATCAGGGCAATCGCCTGGAAGGCTCAAGTACGGCTATGCCAGCGATACCGGCGTATGCAGGCCGGTGGCCGTCCCACCAATATCGTCATCGTTGCAATCGCACGTGAGCTTGCTGCCTTCGTCTGGGCGATCGCAACGACCATTCCCGTCACGCCAACAAAAGCCATCTGACGAGGGACCACTCAACACCAAGAAGGAGAAAGATTTACTTCCATCAAACTGCCTATTGTTGGGCGCGGCGGCCGGTCAGGGCAACCCTCGTTGTGATTCAGCGAGCCTGAAAAATGGCAACACGCGTTAACGTGAGACAGAGGAAGGCCCGAGACGAACCACGGTCCTGCGGTATCCAACCCGCGCATCAGAGTCTGATCAACCGTCGTCTCAATGCCGCCGCGTCCTGCAATAGGCAGCCCATTAGTCCTGACGCCAAAAGGCGAGACGGAAACCTATGCCAAAATCCTTGAAAACGGACATGAGATCACAACAAAACTGATTTGGGACCGCTGCCGATTCAGAAAAAAACGGAAATGCTCTAATATTTTCGCTCATGGCGGCTTGCAATGCGAAGGCGAGAATGCATATTACGTAAACGTAAGATTTTTGGGAGAGTTTCTATGGAAGAACTGATCGCACGCATCACCTCCAAAGTTGGCATCGATGCGGCAACGGCAGAAAAGGCAGTCGGCATGATCCTCGCCTTCCTGCAGAAGGAGGGTCCGGCAGCGGAAGTCCAGAAACTTCTAGCAGCATTCCCCGGTGCCGACGAAGCAATCGCGCAGGTCAAGGGCGGCGGCTTTCTGTCTGGCCTGATGGGCGGCGTGATGGGTCTCGGCTCGCAGCTCATGGGCGCTGGCCTCGGCATGGGTGAAATTTCCGGCGTTGCCAAGGAAACCATCCGCTTCGCCAAGGAAAAGGCCGGTGACGAACCAGTTGATGCCGTCATCGGTGCAATTCCGGGCCTCGGCCAGTTCGTCTGATTAAAGTTTACATGCTCGAAAAGGCCCCGGTTTCTGGGGCCTTTATTTGGACAGCCTGGAGCCTCTCCTGTTTTGATTTAACCATTGGAAATGCTCTCTCTTTGTCTTCACGCATGTCTTTCTCCCGAACCGGATGCAGCCGCGTGAATGATGGGCTGATTTCCTCCGCAGGAGGCTTGCACTTTTGCTGAAAAATCCTTCAGTATAAAACAATAGTATTTAAGTCATGTTTTTCACGATAACGTGAATCCCATGTAATAATCCCTATAAATTCAGAATGATACTTGCCGCATTGGGGATTTACTCGATGCGATGATTGCAATGTCCAGGATTGTATCGGATATTTGAACCAAGGGAGAATTTTTGTTCATTTTTTAAATATGGAGAATCGTATGCGTTTGTTTTTCCTGACTGTCAGCTCTGCAGCGGTATTGGTTGCCGGTGTCGCACAGGCCGACGTCATCGCCGATCGTCAGGCAATCATGAAGGACCTTGGACGTTCGGTTGGGTCGATTGCTCCCATGGTCAAGGGCGAGAAGCCGTTCGACGCAGCCACAGCTCTTGCTGCACTCGAAAAAATCGATGCCGACGCCAGGAAGCTGGACGTGGACACGCTGTTCCCTGCTGGTTCTGATCAGGGTGACACCGAAGCTTCTCCGAAAATCTGGGAAAACAAGGATGACTTCGTCAAGCATGTCGATAAATTCCAGACCGATGCCGCAGCAGCACTGGCAGCCAAGCCGCAGGATCTGGATGCGCTGAAGCCAGCCTTCCAGCAGGTCGCCGCCAATTGTGGTTCCTGCCATCAGGCCTTTCGCGTCAAGAAGAACTGATCTTCACTGTTGACACAGAGCACACCGGACGGAAACATTCGGTGTGTTGGATGTGAGTGGCGCGGTGCCAATGCCCCGCGCTCTAACGACCCTGTTGAATGACAGCCATAAGAGCGGTCCGCAATCGCCGGAACCGCCAGACGGGAACGGATGGAATGGTCCGAAAACTGGCATATGTCGCAGGCGCCGTGGTCGTCCTTGGAGCTGCGGCTTTCTGGATTCTGACCACACCGCAGAAGGTGGACGCGATCGTGCTGGACGCGATGAAGCCCGGCGACCCCGTCAAGGGCGAACAGGTTTTCTGGGCGGGCGGCTGCGCTTCCTGCCATGCCGCACCCGGTGCCTCGGGTGATGCGCGCAAGGTGCTGGCGGGCGGCCATGAGCTGGTTTCAGATTTCGGGACTTTCATTGCGCCCAATATTTCGCCATCCGAGCAGGGAATTGGAACCTGGACTATTCAAGATTTTGCCAATGCGATGCTGAAAGGCGTCGGAAAGCAGGATGAACATCTTTATCCGTCTTTCCCCTACACCTCATATACAAGGATGCAGCAGCAGGATGTGGCCGACCTCTTTGCCTTTATGAAAACGCTGCCGCCTTCCGAAAATGTCGCGGCCCCGCATAAGCTCTCCTTCCCTTTCAATATCCGGCGAGGGCTCGGACTGTGGAAGCAGCTTTACCTGACCGACCGGCCGGCGGTGGAAATCGCAAATGCTTCCGATCACGTGAAGCGCGGCCAGTATCTGACAGAAGCGCTTGGCCATTGCGGCGAATGCCACACGCCGCGCAACACAATTGGCGGGCTGGATACCGGCAAATGGCTGGCCGGAGCACTGTCACCGGAAACCGGCAGTGACGGAAAACGAGGCACTGTTCCGAACATCACGCCGGACGAAGCGGGCATCGGCGGCTGGAGCGAGAAAGACATCTCCTATGCATTACAGAGCGGCTTTACCCCGGATTTCGATTCGCTTGGCGGCTCGATGACCGACGTGGTTGCGAATATGGCCCATCTTGCCGAAGCGGATCGCAATGCCATTGCCGCCTATCTGAAGGCCATTCCGGCGCACCCGAACGGCTATCCGGCGCGTTGAGGGCCACGCTCCGGCATAATCTTACCGATCCTCGTTTCACTCCGGCCGGGTTTTGCTCTATATCGTAAGTTATACCAAGTCTCATCGAGTTTGAGTCATCGAGACTTGGTTAAGCCCGTGCGGCAATTGAGCATTTTCAGGGCGTGATGCCTTAGCATCTTAGCGCCCTGCTATTATAGTTGAACAGAGGGAGCAAGCTGCCTGATGACTGCCGAAGACGCTATTTTTCTTGGCGCGAGCCGCAAGCCTGACGACTCCTACCAGCAGCCGGAATATCTAGCGCTGAAATACGGTAACCGGCACGGCCTCGTCACCGGAGCGACAGGCACGGGTAAAACGGTCACGCTGCAGGTTCTGGCCGAAAGCTTTTCGGCGGCTGGCGTTCCCGTTTTCTGCGCTGACATCAAGGGCGACCTTTCCGGCATTGGCGCCATCGGCGTTCAAAATGACGGCCTCATCAAGCGTGCGGCGGAAGTGAAGCTCGACCCTTACGAAATGCGCGCCGCGCCTGTGATCTTCTGGGATATTTTCGGGGAACAGGGCCATCCCGTCCGCGCTACCATTTCAGAGATGGGGCCGCTGCTCCTGTCGCGCCTGATGAGCTTGACCGATGCGCAGGAAGGCGTGCTGAACATTGCCTTCCGCCTGGCGGATGAAGAAGGCTTGCTGCTTCTGGACCTGAAGGATTTGCAGGCCATTCTCGCTGAAATGGCGGAGCGCTCGGCAGAGCTTTCCGGCAGGTACGGCAATGTGAACAAGGCTTCGGTGGGCGCGATCCAGCGTTCGCTTCTGGTCCTCGATCAGCAGGGCGGCTCGAAATTCTTCGGGGAACCAGCGCTCAAGATTTCGGACCTTATGCGCACCACGACCGACGGGCGTGGCGTGGTGAGCGTACTCGCCGCCAACAAGCTAATGATGAGCCCACGGCTCTATTCCACCTTCCTGCTCTGGCTGATGTCGGAACTGTTCGAGGAACTGCCGGAAGTCGGCGATCCCGACAAGCCGCGGCTCGTCTTCTTCTTCGACGAAGCCCACCTTCTCTTCGATGAAGCGCCGAAGGCACTTGTCGACCGTGTCGAACAGGTGGTGCGCCTGATCCGCTCCAAGGGCGTCGGCGTTTATTTCGTGACGCAGAACCCGCTCGACGTGCCGGAAACGGTCCTGGCACAGCTTGGCAATCGCGTGCAGCACGCGCTTCGAGCCTATACGCCGCGCGAAACCAATGCCGTGAAGACCGCAGCCGATACGTTCCGTCCGAACCCGGATTTCAACACGTTCCAGGCGATCACCAATCTCGCCACCGGTGAAGCGCTGGTTTCCACGCTTCAGGCAAAAGGCGTGCCTTCCATCGTGCAGCGCACGCTGATGCGTCCGCCTTCATCGCGCATCGGCCCGCTGACGCCGGAAGAACGCGCCAAGATCATCGCTGCAAGCCCGGTTGCCGGGCAATATGATCAGGTTGTGGACCGTGATTCCGCTTTTGAAATGCTGGCCCGCAAGGCGCAGAATGCAGCAGCAGCCCAGCAAAAGACCAAGGAAGAGGAAGAAGGCGGCGGTGGCATTCTTGGCGATCTCGTCGGCACCGCACTCGGCACTGGCCGTCGCTCCGGCCGCCAGACGGTTGCGGAAGCCGCGATGAAATCCGTCGTCCGCTCGGTCGGCAATTCGCTTGGCCGCGCATTGGTGCGCGGCATTCTCGGCGGCTTCAAACGATAGAAAGCGCTGGAGCATTTCCTGTTTTGACTGAACCAGTGGAAATGCTCCAACCGTTTGTTTTTCAACCATGTCTCCCGAAATCGATACCCGCGTTCGGGAGACATGCTTGAGAATCACGCCTTCGCCGGTTTGGCGAGAGCGTAGGCTACGAGGGCATTGGCGTGACCGTGTCCCATCTCGAATTCCGACTTCAGCCAGTTGACGATTTCCATATGCTTGTCACCCTTTCGCTGCTCAATCAGCGAAAGCCAATGCTGGACAGGCTGTCCGTACTTTTTCTCGATGGACGGGAAATAGGACGCAGGCCCCTTCACCGTTTCCTTGGCAGTTTTTTCCTCGGACATGACTTCCCTCCCCTTGTTCCGACGATTTGTCCGCGCGGAAAGTGACTTATTTTCAAGGCGGCGGCAAGTTGGCGCGACACAATAGAAAAAGCCCCGGACGGTTGACTGTCCGGGGCTTTGCAATCTGCCGTTTCAGCACTCGCTATTACATCACCAGAATTGGTGACTTCGCCGGAACGCGATCATAGAGATCGATGATGTCCTGGTTCAGGAAGCGTACGCAGCCCGAAGAAACCGCCTTGCCGATGGACCACCATTCCGGATTACCGTGCAGGCGGTACAGCGTGTCTTTGCCGTCCTGGAAAATATAGAGTGCGCGAGCGCCGAGCGGGTTCTTGAGGCCCGGAGCCATGCCGCCGTTCTTGGCGCTGTACTGCACCAGTTCCGGCTGGCGGGCGACCATTTCATCTGGCGGGGTCCAGCGCGGCCACTGGCGCTTGTACTGGATCACAGCACGGCCAGACCATGCGAAGCCTTCGCGGCCGATGCCGACGCCGTAGCGCATCGCCTGTCCGTTTTCGAGGACGAGATAGCAGAAGCGGTTAGCCGTATCGATGACGATCGTACCGGGCAGTTCGCCGGTTGGGTCCTGTACAACCTGACGCAAGAAGCGCTTGTCCATCTTCTGGATCGGGATAGCCGGAAGCTGGAAGCCGCCATCCTCGACGGCGGCGTACATCTGCGCCCAACCGCCATAGGAAGAGTCGACATTGGCCTGCGGGGTGCGGTTGATCGGGTTGCCCGACTGATCCACATCAATGATTGGAACATTCTGCCCCAACTGAGCGCAACCGGCCAGACCGGCGGCCGCTGTTGCTGTCATTGCCGTCAGAAAGGAACGGCGGGTAAGGGTCGTTTGCATATGAAAACCAGGTTGGTGACGGGAGGAGTTACAGATACACATTCAGGGTTAACGAATTGCGACCCGGCCAATTGTGGCAGATGCGCGGTGAGCTGTCGAAACGGCCTCAAACGGCTGTTTCCGGTGTTCGGTTGCACGGAAAACGCCCGAGAAATGTGGCGTACACCCGTTCGTAATGCGGCCTAAACGTGGCGAAAGCCCACCAGCGCGACTCGTGTTGCAGCCGCGACACAATTTTGGGTGCAGGAGCCTGCTTTCCATAAACCGGGAAAGTTCAAATTTTAGTGATTACTCAATCAAGCAATTGGAGACTTGGCAGAATCAATGCCGGAGCGAACTGCTTGTATTCGTCGGGCTGGTTGGTCCGATTGATCCAGACCCCGCGCATACCGAACCGTACCGCACCTGCCACATCCCAGCGGTTCGAGGACTGGAACGAGATTGCAGAAGGATAAAGCCGCCATTGCAAAGTGACGAGCTCATAGACGGCGGGGGCGGTCTTGTATTTCCTGACTTCATCGACCGAAATCACGTCGTCAAGCAGGACGTCGAGCGCTGCAGAACGAACGGCGGATTCCAGCATCGCGGGTGAGCCGTTGGAAAGAATTGCAAGCCGTGCGCCCTTTTCCTTCAGGCTTTTGAGGGCCGCAGGCACTTCCGGATAGCAATCGAGCTTCCAGTAGGCATCGAGCAGGTCATTGCGCAGCGCCGGATCGACAGAAGGGTAGCGTGCGAATGCGAAATCGAGCGAATCCTCGGTCAGCTTCCAGAAATCACTATAGGCACCCATCAGGCTCAGCACCCAGGAATATTCGAGCTGCTTTGCGCGCCACAGTTCGGAAAATGCCCGTCCGTCCGGCCCGGCTTTGTCTGCATGTCGCCGCACCGCCGAATGGACATCGAATAATGTGCCATAAGCGTCGAAGACATAAGAACTATAGGACACCATTTCCTCCTGTGAGGGTCCGCCACGCATCGCGAAGCATAAAATCTAGAATTGCGCCATCCTACTGTGATTTCAATAATAATTCATTGTCTTGAAGCTGAATTGCACATTCGCGCCATTGCCGCCCGCACCGATGCGGCCTATGTAGATTCCGCACGCAAGTTTTGAGGCAGCATCTGCTCGGCCCGCCGCAAGCTGCCCACGTAAGTTGCCATGTAAGCAGAAAGAAAAGAGGAGAGTTTCCAATGGCTTTCGAACTGCCCGCCCTGCCGTATGACTATGACGCCCTTGCGCCTTTCATGTCGCGCGAGACGCTTGAACTTCATCACGACAAGCACCATCAGGCCTATGTCACCAATGGCAACAAGCTGCTTGAAGGCTCCGGCCTCGAAGGCAAGAGCCTTGAAGAGATCGTCAAGGAAAGCTACGGCAAGAACCAGGGCCTCTTCAACAATGCTGGCCAGCACTACAACCACATCCTGTTCTGGAAGTGGATGAAGAAGAACGGCGGCGGCAAGAAGCTGCCGGGCAAGCTTGAAAAGGCAATCGAGTCCGATCTTGGCGGCTACGACAAGTTCCGTGCGGATTTCATCGCTGCCGGTGTCGGCCAGTTCGGTTCGGGCTGGGCCTGGCTGTCGGTCAAGGACGGCAAGCTTGAAATCTCCAAGACCCCGAACGGCGAAAACCCGCTGGTTCATGGCGCAACGCCGATCCTCGGCGTCGATGTGTGGGAACATTCCTACTATGTCGATTATCGCAATCTGCGTCCGAAATACCTCGAAGCCTTTGTCGACAGCCTCATCAATTGGGAATTCGTCGAAGAGCTGTACGAAAAGGCCTGATGCCTTTCGTGCAGGAATAAAGAGAAACCCCGGTTTTGCCGGGGTTTTTTGTTGCTGCTATTCCTTGATTACCTGCACACCTACATGTTGCGCGCGCCCTGCTCCCCATCCGGCGATAGCAGCGCCCAACCCCAACACGGCGAAGAAGAGGCCACAGGCGGTAAAGCTGCCCGTCGCGCTGTGGATCAACCCTACGATCAGCGGGCCGATTGCGGCAAGCGTATAGCCTACGCACTGCGCCATGCCGGACAGATGCGCCGCCGTGTGTGAGTCCGGCGCCCGCAGCACGATCACCATCATGGCGGCGGCGATGAGACCGCCCTGCCCGATGCCCTGAATGACCGCCAGTCCCCAATAGGTCCATAGCGGCAAATAGAGAAAGCCGATCAACGGCAAGGCTGCACAGGCGCAGAGAATGACATTGAGCAGGCTCTGGTTCTTCTGGCGCGTGGCAATGGAAGGCACTGCGAGACAGGTAATGACCTGCGCCAATATCGAAAAGGAAACCAGACCGCCTGCCGCTGCCGGGCTGAGGCCCTGTTCGCGCAGGATCGGCGCCAGCCACCCGAAAACGATGTAGGCGGTGGAGGATTGGAGACCCATGAACAGGGTTACCTGCCAGGCCAGCTTATCCTTCCACAAGCCGATCACCTTGAAACCAGAATGGGCGACATTGTGTTTCGCACGCATGGCCTGCGGCAGCCACAACAGCAGAACGACTGCCGCCGGAACAGCCCAGAATGCCAGAGCGAGGTTCCAGGAACCGCCGAGCATCCCCTTGATGGGAATGGTGAAACCGGCTGCGGATGCAGCGCCACCACATAGTGCCATTGTATAAAGGCCGGTCATGATGGCCGCAGTTTTTGGAAAGTCACGCTTGACGACCCCCGGAAGCAGGACATTGCCTGTCGCAATGGCGGCACCGGCCAATGCTGCGCCGATATAGAGCGAATAGAACGAACCGAAGCCGCGAATGGCGGTGCCGACAGTCAGCACGACCAGCACGAAAAGCAGGACACGTTCGGCGCCGAAACGCTGCGCCAGCCGTGGTGCAAACGGCGCAAAGACACCAAGGCAGACAACCGGCAAAGTGGTCAGAATACCGGCCGCAATGGACGACATGCCGGTGGCATCGATGATTTCCGGCAAAAGCACGGAAACGCTGGAAAATACCGGTCGCAGATTGGCGGCGATCAGTACGAGGCTCAGACCCAGCAAAATGCGCATCGCCTTGCTTGGCGGCTGCTGGACTGGCGGCGGCGGAACGCTGTCCACCTCAGCGTCGACAAGCGCCTCTGGCTGCAGCATCGCCTCGTTTTCTGCCGCTTCCGACAGGGCTGTGTTCGTGTGGCTCATGATGCCAGCAACCTTTCAAGTTCTTCAATCAGGGGCGCCATGAAGCGACGAACCGTTGCACCGGCATTGTCAGGATCACCCGAGGCGATGGCTTCAACGATCTGTCGGTGCGCTTCATGGTTTGGCTCGGGCAGTTCGCCGTCGAGCGTGGCTTCTATGGATTCGCGGATGGAGGCGGAGAAAAAGGCATAGACCTCGATCAGTGCGCTGTTGCCCGAGGCCGCAACAATGGCCTCATGAAAGGCAAAGTCTCGGGCCACGAAAGTTGCCCGGTCGAGTTCATCGCGATTGCCGCGCTGTGCCAGTATTTTCTCCAGATGGACAATCCCCTTGGACGTGATGCGCAAGGCGGCGAGCCGTGCCGCCTCTGTTTCCAGAACTGCCCGGGTCTCGAAGCGGTCGCGCAGGCTGGTATGGCGGATGCGGTCGAGGCTGCGCGCCGTGTCGGCTGTGGAGCGGACATAGGTTCCCGAACCCTGCCGGGTTTCCAGCATTCCCTGTGCCACCAGCGCCCGCACAGCTTCCCGTACCGTGCCGCGACTGACATCAAGTGTTGCAGAAAGTGCTGCTTCATTTGGCAACTGGTCGCCTATCGTCCAGCGTCCGGACGTGATTTCTCCGCGCAATGCCTGCGTGGCCGAATCCGTCAATGTCTTGCGGGATATTGCCTTCATACCTTCACCAAAGTCATCTGATGACTTGATGAATTAGACCTGCGTAATGAAGCTGTCAACCGTCGTGAAGAAAGCTGATTGCGGGCTGATGCGGCGGATTTGATAATCCTGTTGTCACACTGGTATCCACTGCCGCATTCCGTTAACAATTTTCGCGCAAAGTGCCCCATAATCCAGCCGCTCGAGATTTCGAGCCAGACTTCAGGTGCCAGTATGATCACACTTTACAACCTTTCCGGAGACCACCTCGAACAAGTGGAAGTCGAGCCCGGTACTCCGTTGCCCGAGAATGTGATCTGGATCGATCTGTTTGCTCCCGGCGTCAACGAAGACAGTATTGTCGAGGCATGGATGGGCATTTCAATCCCGACCCGCGAAGACATGACGGAGATCGAGGAATCGAGCCGCTTCTATATGGAAACCGGCGCACAATATCTCACCGTGCCGATCCTGCACGCAGTCGATCTCGACCACCGCGAGCTTGCTCCGGTCACCTTCATTCTGCACGGCTCGCGGCTGATAACCGTGCGCTATGCCAATCCGAAATCGTTCAGCACCTATATCCTCCGTTCGACCAAGCCGGGCAACGGGCTGATATCAGCCAAGTGCTCGGGCCTGTCGATCATGCTTGGCATCACCGAAGCCACCACGAACCGGCTTGCCGATATTCTGGAAGGCGTGGCGGGCAAAATCGATGCGGCCTCGCACTCCATCTATCGCCGCCAGCCGAAAGCCCGCCCGATGACGACGGAGGATTTCCGGCACATATTGACCCAGATCGGTGGACAGGGAACCTTCCTCTCGCGAATGCGCGAAAGTCTGGCGGGTATCAGCCGCATGCTGGTCTATCTGTCGGCCATCAACAATCCGGCAGCCGGCAAGAAGGAAACGCGTAGCTGGATCAAGTCGCTGGAGCGCGACACGCAATCCCTGACCGCCTATGTGGATTTTCTGTCCAACAAGGTTACGTTTCTGCTCGATACGATCGTCGGGCTGATTTCGGTTGAACAGAACGCCATCATCAAGATTTTCTCTGTGGCGGCGGTTGGTTTCATGCCGCCCACGCTCGTGGCTTCCATCTATGGCATGAACTTCTCCTTCATGCCGGAATTGCAATCGCCATGGGGCTATCCGATGGCGCTTGGTTTGATGGTCGCTTCTGCCCTGCTGCCGCTCTATTACTTCCGCCGCAAGGGCTGGCTGTAGCTTGTGGTGACAACACAGGCTCACCATGTTATATCATGCGTTATAACATAGGAGAAAAGCCATGAACGTAACCCTGCGCAAAATCGGCAATTCCGACGGTGTGATCTTGCCCAAGGAAGTGCTCGAACGGCTTAACCTACAGACAGGAGACAAGCTCCAGATTATCGAAACGCAGAACGGCGTAACGCTGGAGCCCATAGACGATACTTTCGAGCAGCAGATGGAAGCAGCGCGGAAAGTGATGGACAAGTACAAGGTCGCCTTGCAGAAGCTCGCCGAATGAACTGGCGTTTTCTTTCGCGACGCGTCGTTGAGGCAATCCACGTCGAACAATTGCAGCGCCACGGCGGCGCTCAAGGGCTTCGTGACGAGAATGCTCTTGAGTCTGCCTTGGCTCGCGCGCAGAACAAACAGGTTTATGGCCAGCCGGATCATGCGGAAATCGCAGCAGCCTATGTTTTCGGAATAGGCCGCAACCATGCTTTTGTGGATGGAAACAAGCGCACCGCTATCGTTACTGCTGTTACGTTTCTGCTCGTCAACGGCTATGCACTGACCGCAGACGATGGATTGCTTTACAGTTTCACGATGGGCATTGCTTCTGGCGAAATCGATGAAACCGGCGCCGCAGCGTTTTTCCGTGACCACACGGTCGTGCTGGAAGAAGACTAGACAACCTTCAGCGATACGATTTCCCATTCGACATTATTGATTTTCACGACATCGCCGACCGGCTTGCCGAATAACAGAATAGCAACGGGCGCCACATGGGAAATCTTGCCGTTTGATGGGTCGGCCTCGTCCTCGCCCACGATGGTCCAGCGACGGACCTTGCCGTCGTCCAGATTTTCCAGTTCCACCGTCATGCCGAAACGCACGACATCACTGTCGGAAGCGGGAACCGAAAGCTCGGCATTTTCGCGCCGCGCCCTCCAGTAGCGCAGATCACGCGAGATACGCGCAATCGCCGAACGCTCGCCCGCGATATTAGCATCTGCCAGCTCGCGCTGCAGCCGGGCGATTTCGTCCTCGATCATCTTCAGGCCCGTCGGCGTGACGAGATTGCGATGCGGACTGACCGGGCGCTCGCCAAGATCGGTCGGCGCGTCATCCTGTTCCTTGGTGAATGCTCTGCTCATCAGTTGAATGTAGGCAGTTGGCACATCCCCGGCAAGCCTCCTTGCCAGATAAGCCACTCACTGTTGCGACGGTAAATGCATGATTTGCATATCTGGTTTTTATTGATTGATGAGTCAATCAACGTTAAACTGATAGACAATTAGCCTGAGAACGGACCACGATTATGCCCAAGATCGGGATGGAACCCTTGCGGCGGCGCGAGCTGATCGACGCCGCCATTCGTACAATCGGCCAGCGCGGTTCGCTGGATGTGACCGTCGCGCAGATCGCGCATGAGGCGGGCGTTTCGCCTGCGCTCGCGCATCATTATTTCGGCGGCAAGGACAAGCTCATCCTGGCCACGATGCGCCATCTGCTGCGCGAACTGGGACAGGATCTCAACGCCGCCATCGGGCAAGCGGAGACGCCGCAGGAACGTATCGCGGCCATCATAGCGGTCAATTTTTCCGCATCGCAGTTCACGCAGGAAACCATTGCCGCCTGGCTCACCTTCTATGTGCACGCGCAGCAGTCGGAGGATACGCGTCGGCTCCTGCGCATCTATGCGCGCCGCCTGCATTCAAACCTCGTCTTCGCACTTGAACAGCTGACCTCGCGCGAGCGGGCCAGCCGCATTGCCGAGGGTGCAGGTGCCATGATCGACGGACTTTACATTCGTCACGCACTTGGCGCCGATGCGCCCAATGCTGCCTCAGCCATTGCGTTGGTGGAAGACTACATCGCGGTTCAGCTTATGGGGGAGAAATGAGTATGGAAGCGGATTTCGTCATCATCGGCTCCGGATCCGCCGGATCCGCCATGGCCTATCGCCTGTCTGAAGACGGTCGCTATTCGGTGATCGTCATCGAATATGGCGTGCCCGATGTCGGTCCGTTAATCCAAATGCCAGCCGCCCTTTCTTTCCCCATGAATATGGAAACCTATGACTGGGGTTTTTCGACCGAACCAGAGCCGCATATTGGCGGGCGCAGCCTTGTAACGCCGCGGGGCAAGGTGCTTGGTGGTTCATCTTCAATCAACGGCATGGTCTATGTGCGCGGCCATGCACGCGACTACGACCACTGGTCGGAAAGCGGTGCGCGCGGCTGGGCCTATGCAGATGTACTGCCCTATTTCAAGCGGATGGAAAATTCGAGCGGTGGCCAGGAAGGCTGGCGCGGCACCAATGGCCCGCTTTATATCCAGCGCGGCAAGCGCGATAATCCGCTGTTCCATGCCTTTGTCGAGGCTGGCCACGAAGCGGGCTTTGAAGTCACCGAAGACTATAATGGCGAGAAGCAGGAAGGCTTCGGCCCGATGGAACAGACGATCCATAATGGTCGTCGCTGGTCTGCCGCCAATGCCTATCTGAAGCCGGCCCTCAAACGCCCGAATGTCAAGCTGGTCAAGGGGCTTGCGCGCAAGATCGTGCTTGAGGGAAAGCGCGCGGTTGGTGTTGAGATCGAGGCAGGTCGTAGCTTCTCGACCATCCGTGCGCGGCGTGAAGTCATCATTGCCGCCTCGTCGATCAATTCGCCGAAGCTCCTGATGCTCTCTGGCATTGGCCCTGCCGCACAACTGAAAGAACACGGAATTGAAGTGGTCGCCGATCGCCCCGGCGTCGGCCAGAACCTGCAGGACCATCTGGAAGTCTATATCCAGCAGGAATGCACGCAGCCAATCACGCTCTACTCCAAACTGAACCTGTTTTCGAAAGCGAAGATCGGCGCGGAATGGCTGTTCTTCAAGACGGGCGACGGCGCAACCAACCACTTCGAATCTGCTGCTTTCGTACGCTCTAAAGCAGGTGTGGAATATCCAGATATCCAGTATCATTTCCTGCCGGTCGCCATCCGCTATGACGGTAAGGCCGCGGCGCAGTCACACGGCTTTCAGGCACATGTCGGGCCGATGCGGTCGAAATCGCGTGGCAGCGTAACGCTTCGCTCGGCCAATCCGCGTGAGAAACCTGTCATCAAGTTCAACTATATGTCGCACGAAGACGACTGGACCGACTTCCGCCATTGTGTACGCCTCACCCGTGAAATCTTCGGACAAACGGCATTCGACGCCTATCGCGGCGCGGAAATCCAGCCCGGCGCGCATGTGCAGAGCGACGATGAAATCGATAATTTCATCCGCGAGCATGTCGAGAGCGCCTTCCATCCGTGCGGAACCTGCAAGATGGGTGCGGTTGACGATCCAACGGCGGTGGTCGATGCTGAATGCCGGGTGATCGGTGTCGAAGGCCTGCGCGTTGCGGATTCATCCATCTTCCCGCGCATCACCAACGGCAATCTCAACGGCCCGTCGATCATGGTCGGCGAAAAGGCTTCCGATCATATTCTCGGCCGTACGCCGCTGGCGTGCTCCAATCAGGAGCCTTGGATCAATCCGCGCTGGCAAGTTTCCGACCGCTGATAAAATTTAAGGGATAACAATGAAAGCACAACCCAAAGCCTCGCATTTCATCGGCGGCACATTCATGGAAGACAAGGCGGGCAAGACGTTGCCGGTCATCTATCCGGCAACCGGCGAGGAAATTGCCAAGCTCTATTCGGCGACACCCAATGTGATCGAGGCGGCTTATGCCGCAGCGCTGAAAGCGCAAGGTGAATGGGCAGCGCTGAAACCTGTCGAGCGCGGGCGCATCCTGCGCCGCACGGCAGAAATCCTGCGCGAGAAGAACAAGAAGCTGTCGAAGCTCGAAACGCTTGATACCGGCAAGGCGCTTCAGGAAACGCTGGTGGCGGATGCGGCTTCGGCCGCTGATGCACTGGAATTTTTCGGCGGCATCATTTCCGGCTTCAACGGTGAATTCGTGGAACTTGGCGGCTCGTTCGCCTATACGCGCCGCGAAGCACTCGGCATTTGCGTCGGTATCGGCGCATGGAACTATCCGATCCAGATTGCCGCGTGGAAATCCGCGCCTGCACTCGCGATGGGGAATGCCTTCATCTTCAAGCCGTCCGAGAACACGCCGCTTTCAGCGCTTGCATTGGCGGAAGCATACAAGGAAGCGGGGCTTCCCGATGGCTTGTTCAATGTCGTGCAGGGCTTCGGCGATGTCGGTGCCGCGCTCGTCAATCATCGCCTGACGGCCAAGGTCTCGCTGACGGGTTCCGTACCAACAGGCAAGCGCATCATGGCGCAGGCGGGTGAACACTTGAAGCACATCACCATGGAGCTTGGTGGCAAGTCGCCGATCATCGTGTTCGATGACGCTGACCTCGAAAGCGCTATCGGTGGCGCAATGCTCGGCAACTTCTATTCGACCGGGCAGGTTTGCTCGAACGGCACCCGCGTTTTCGTTCACAAGAAGATGCACGACCATTTTGTCGAACGGCTGGTCGAACGCACACGCAAGATTCGCATTGGCGATCCGCTGGATGAAGCAACTCAGATGGGGCCACTAGTAAACGGCGCACAGCGCGACAAGGTTCTGTCCTATATCGAAAAGGGCAAGGCAGAAGGGGCGAAGCTTGCTTGCGGTGGTGGTGTGCCGAAACTGCAGGGTTTCGACAAAGGCTTCTTCATCGAACCGACCGTCTTCACTGATGTGACCGACGAAATGACCATCGCTCGCGAAGAAATCTTCGGACCAGTGATGAGTGTTCTGGAGTTCTCCGACGAGGACGAAGTGATCACACGCGCCAACGATACCGAGTTCGGCCTCGCGGCGGGTGTGTTCACTGCCGATATCGCACGCGGCCATCGCGTAATCGGCCAGATCAAGGCCGGGACGTGCTGGATCAATGCTTATAACCTGACGCCAGTTGAAGTTCCCTTCGGTGGCTACAAACAATCTGGCATCGGGCGCGAAAACGGCATCGCCGCACTCGCTCATTACAGCCAGATCAAGACTGTCTACGTCGAGATGGGCAAGGTCGACAGCCCTTACTGACCACTGTAATCGGCCCGCGGAACTTCATTCGGTTCTGCGGCCGTCGGTGTGCAGTCATAGCGGTAAAGTTGGGGCGACGGCGTTGCCTGCGGATAGACGATGGCACGTTGCGACCGTTGGCTGGCTGGAACCGATGGTGAATTCCATAACGGCATAGCCCAGGACGGCCTTGTCAGCGTATCGGAAAAACCGGTCCCTTGAATAGGAATACGTCGACACTCGGTTCCGAGAGTACCGTTTAATCCGGCTGAGGTCGCAACACTGGTGCAGCTGATCAGGGCAAGCACCAAAGCGGTAAAAAACAGTCTCATATCGAAACACTTTCAAAACAACACTGCCAAATGCCCAAAGGTCGATCAGGCTCACGACTATAAAGCGCCTCCCCAACCCGGCTCCATTTGTACCGACAAGGCCATTCGGGACATCTTCAAACCTGAAACCAAAGATAGAAGATTTATCCAGGCGTTCAACAGCGCCCCCCTGTACGAGACGTTCAAACTTCTGCGAACAAGCAGAAGTTCTATTCTGGCATTCTATCGAGAATAGTTCCTGTTCGGCATCAGACAACATATGGTGATAGTTCCAACAGGGTTGAGTTTATCAGTCAAAATCGGGAGGTTTCAGCTATATTAGAGATTAATAATATATGCTTTGGGTGGCTAGCTAAAATCAAAGCCCCATGCAGAAGAATTTATTTGTTCAAGTACAAGAATGCATAAAATATGCACCTAAACAAAAAATATTGATAATAATACATGCTATCAATATTTCGCACATCGTGCGATTTCATATCAACAACCTGCCTTGGACTGAATGACTTGTGATGGCTAATGAGATTTCAATCTCGACCGACATGGTCGACGACAAGCTTCGCAATGATTTTTGGCGATCTGCAATCAAACCCATATATGAAATCGTGGCAGAGAACAGGAAGTACCAGTTTTCTGGAACAATTGCTGCTCGCGCACTCGGCACTTTCCATGTAGGAACGACTTCCTTCAACACCCAGAACTACTCACGCACACGCAAACTCATCGCACAGGGTGGGCTTGATCACTACGTTCTGCAACTTATTACGGCAGGCAGTTTACGCGGCGATTTCAACGGGGTCGATGTCGTGGCAAAGCCTGGAGATATTATTATCATCGATCTGACACAGACCGTAGAAAGCCAGGCATCCGCCGGCTCACGCATCACTGTGACAATCCCCCGCAATGAACTGGAGGGGATAGTAGGCTGGCGCAATTTACACGGCCTTGTCTTGTCAGTGAATGCTCCCCTGACGCGTCTGCTTTTTGAATATCTCCATAGTCTGCAATCATTGATTGGCAAACTGGACAAGGCCGAAGAAAAATCAGCGCAGGAAGCAATGCTGACACTGCTTGGCGCAGGCATCAAAGGCGTTGCCAGAGAAGAAATGCAGAGCCTTCCCGTCAATCTTCCCATGCGCAAGACTATCCTCGCCTATATCGACCATAACCTGTTCAATCCTCTGCTGGGGCCAAATCTTATCGTCCAGAATCTTCGCGTCTCCCGCTCACGTCTTTACCGGACATTTGATACAGAGGGTGGTGTTGCCACAATCATTCGTGAGAAGCGGCTCGATCATGCCTATCGCATTCTGGTCGGCGAGCGCGAGCGTAGCAGACACGTGACATTCAAGGAAATCGCTTATCGCTGCGGATTTCATGACGGCGCACAGTTTACCAGGGCATTCAAGATTCGTTTTGGCATTTCCCCAAAGGAAGCTCGTGAGACAAAAGCCCCGCTGCTATCGTCAGATATAGGCAACTTCGATTATACGATACACCTTGCCGAAGAAGCCGCCAAACTCGGCGTTGTCAAACCCTAGCCCGTCAACCGGAAGAAAGACGGTCCAGAAAGTCATCGCACCAGTGATTGACGTCGTGGGTGATCAGAAAAGCCATCATGCTTTCAAACCGCTCCTTACGTTCCTCAAGTGGCATAGCAAGTGCGCGCGCCATAGCATAAGCCATCGCCTCGGTATCATAGGGGTTGACCAGAAGCGCGCCGTCCACCAGTTCCTGCGCGGCACCGGCAAAGCGGGACAGGACTAGCACGCCCGGATTCTCGGGATCCTGTGTGGCGACATATTCCTTGGCGACAAGATTCATGCCATCGCGCAACGGTGTAACCAGTCCCACAGCGGCAAGCCGATATAACCCTGCCAGCACTTCCCGGTTCAAAGAGCGATTGATGTAACGTATTGGCGTCCAGTCGACGGTAGCGTTCGCACCATTCACTCGCCCGGCAAGTTCCGCCACCGCGCGTTGCATGTCCTTGTATTCTGGGACTTCCGAGCGGGATTTCGGCGTGACCTGCAGGAAAGTGACCTTGCCACGATTGCCGGGATCAACCTTCAAGAAATGCTCGAAAGCTTCCATTCGGTTGGTGATGCCCTTGGAATAGTCCAGCCGATCGACACCGATGATAAGATCGCGGTCCAGCATGCTGTCGCTCATGCGCTTTACCGTCGGGTGGCGTTGCGCCTTTTTGGCTATCTCGGCGAATGCGGCTGTCTCGATACCGATGCCGAAGCGCTCGGCACGGAACTGATGTCCGAAAGCCTCGAACAGACCGTCATCATCGAGACGCTTGCCGATTTTCTCCCGCCGCAGACAGCCGATGAAATTATCGACGTCGTTCTCGGTCTGGAAGCCCACCACATCATAGGAAGCAAGGCCACGCATGATCGTTTCATGCACGGGCAGCGTGAATAGAATATCAGCGGGAGGCCAGGGAATATGCAGGAAAAAGCCGATGCGATTGGTGACACCGAGATTGCGTAGTTCGGCGGCCAGTGGAATGAGATGGTAATCGTGAATCCATATCACATCCTCCGGCTCGATCATCGGTAGAAGATGCTTCGCAAACAAGCGATTGACCCGGAAATATCCCGCCATGTCCTTGCGCGTGTAATCGATCAAATCGAGACGATAATGACAGAGCGGCCAGAGCATGCGGTTGGCGAAGCCAGCATAATATTCATCGATATCCTTCTTGTGGAGATCGAGCAGCGCGTAGCGAATGGAGCCCACATCGCGGATCGCCAGTTCCTGTGTTTGGCGATTGGGAAGTGTCTTTCCGGACCAACCGAGCCAAATACCGCCGCGTTCGCTGAGCGCCGCCTGCAACGCAACTGCCAAGCCGCCCGCAGGCGCCTTGCCCTGCTCATCAGGCAACGGAACACGATTGGAGACCACGATCAGTCGGCCCATACGTCAAGTCCTTTCAGTATTATTCTCATTCACGATCCCAGAAAGCCAAAGCCACAGCTCACCCGGGCTTGCCAGTCTGGCTGCGCCCGGATGGTCGATCGCACGGCCGATCACGACGGCTGTACCGCCAAGTTTGCGCGCCGCGCCAAGCATCGGTAAATCTGTCAGGTCGTCGCCGAATGCGATCGGCACCCTCCCCGCAAATGGCTCTTCTTCCATGAAGCGGCGCAAGGCAGCACCCTTGTCGCTGATTGCCGGGCGCAGCTCGAAAACCATCTTGCCTGATTGCACGATCCAGTCCGGCCCGGCGAGCTTCAGTGCCTTCCCGACGAGATCATGTGCCAGATCGGCTTTTTCTGGCGCGGAGCGATAATGAAGGGCAACCGCACTACCCTTGTCTTCGGCGAGAAAGCCGCTGACGCGAAGTGCAGCCTGTCGTAGAAAATCCTTCGCAATCAAAAAATGTTCGCCGGGCTCGATCAGCTCAACCAACCCGGATGCGTGCCGGAATTCGGCACCATGCAATGCGGCTATGGGGCCGCGATAATCGGGAAAGCGTTCTTCGATGAACGCAATTGCCCGGCCCGTGACCAGCGCCATTGCACCGGACAGCCGGTCGGAAATGAGCGAAAGCGATTTTTGCAGGCCAACTGGAACGATAACGCCATCGGGATTGGCCGCGATATCGAGCAGTGTTCCGTCCACATCGAAAAAAAGGGCGTTTTTTTGAAAGTCAATGACCGGCATACCGATCTGATCGGTTGCCGGGTCCTGTTCCTTGCTGGGCATGTTAAGGCAAACATCCGCGACGGCGAATGGTTCCCGAATAAATTCTACCCGCTCCTATTCCCTACCGGTCAGGCGGCCCTACGTGCGCCCATAGACATCATCGAAACGCACAATGTCGTCTTCGCCCAGATACTCGCCGCTTTGCACCTCGATAAGCACAAGTGGCAGGATGCCCGGATTTTCCAGCCGGTGGCGGAAGCCGCAGGGGATATAGGTCGACTGGTTGGTCGTGAGCAGAATCTCGCGGTCGCCATTGGTGACCTTTGCGGTGCCGGAAACGACGATCCAGTGTTCGGAACGGTGGTGATGCGCCTGCAAGCTCAGGCGACGCCCCGGCTTCACTTCGATCCGCTTGATCTTGAATCCGTCGCCTTCCTCGAGAACCGTATAAGTGCCCCATGGACGATGCGCAGTGCGGTGAAGCTTGGCCGCTTCATGACCGCTTGCCCGCAGCTTGTTGAAGACCTTTCGCACTTCCTGCGCCTTGTCTCGATGCGCCACAAGCAAAGCATCCGGTGTGTCCACGACAAGCAGATCGTGAACGCCGACAAGGCTGACCAGCCGGGTTTCGGATAAAACAAAGCTGTCGGTCGTGTCTTCGATAACCGTCTCACCGCGCAGACGGTTGCCGTCGTCATCCGGCGCGATAAGATCGGCCATCGCCGCCCAGGACCCGATATCAGACCAGCCGCAAGACACCGGAATGCAGGCAATATTTTCGGCCTTTTCCATGATCGCGTAATCGATGGAAATCGCAGGGGCCGTCGCAAAATCATCCTTTGCGATTTCGATGGTCCTGGTCTCACCGTTGACGCCGCGTCGGGCATGTTCAAGCGAAGCCTGCACGGCATTGAAGATTTCCGGCGCAAAATGCTGCATTGCTGCAAGCATGGTTCCGGCCGTGAAACAGAACATGCCGGAGTTCCAGAAATATCGACCGCTCTCGACATAGGTCTGCGCGGTCTCGGCATCAGGCTTTTCAACAAAACGCAGCACATCCGTACCTTCGGCTTCAATATAGCCGAAGCCGGTTTCCGGATGATCGGGCACAATACCGAAAGTGACGATGCGGCCTGTTTCAGCAAGCTGCCGGGCTCTCGTCACAGCTTCGGCAAAAGCAGCCTCGTCCTCGATCAGATGATCGGCGGGCATGACAAGCAATGTCGCGTCCGGACCATATGTCGCCGCAGCATGCAGAGCCGCGACCGCCACAGCAGGTGCCGTATCGCGTCCAAGCGGCTCCAGCAGAAATGCGTTGTCGACCTTGGGCGCCTGGGCGTCCGCATAGGCATCGAGTGTCAGGAACAGGAAGTCGCGATTGGTCACGGTGAGGATATGGTCCACACCATCGAGCTGCGCGGCACGCTTGTAGGTCTTGCCGATCAGAGTGCTGCCGTCCGGCAGGTCGATGAATGGCTTCGGGTGCGCATCGCGCGAAAGCGGCCACAATCTGGAACCGGAGCCGCCGCTGATAATGACAGGAATAAAGCTCATTGCTCAGTTGTCCTTCGTTGCGTTGCGGGCGATAGCAAGTCCCGTTTCCAGAAGCGTCTCCGCCTGGTTCTCGTCTGAGGCTTCCACATAGCATCGCAGTTCCGGCGCATTGCCGGAAGCGCGGTAGTGAATTGCATTGCCTGAATGAAAGAAGAGTTTCACGCCGTCAATCGTTTCGGAACGAACAATCGGATCATCCCGATGAAACAGGCCATTGCGCGCCGTTTCGTTCTTCAGCGAGGATAAAAATGCGAGGCTCTTTTCCTGCGGAATGTTCTGAAGCCGGTCGCTCAGCGCGAAACGGAAATGAAAACCTGCTGCGATTTCAGACAAGGGCATGCCAAGTTTCTTGATAGAACCAAGACAGCCGAGAATCGGCAGCAAGGCATCACGCGTCGGCAGAGCAATCAGCACGCGGTCGCCCCGACTGATGTCCGTGCCCAGCAACACACCGCCATTGGCCTCAAAACCGACAACCGCCGATGTGCCCTCCGCTCCAGCTTCAGCCATGCCTTCGATGACATAGGGCGACCCCACGCGGGTTCTGATGACGCGATCAAAATGCTCTTCAAGAGCGGAATTCGAGGTAACCGGCGTCACAATGGTTTTGACGCCAAGCCAGCTGGCGGTGATCGCACCCACAAGATCACCCCGCACGAAACGCCCTTTCTCATCCGCGATCAATGGACGATCAGCATCGCCATCCGTAGAAACGATGGCGTCGAAGCGGCTTTCCTTCGCCCACTGGCTGAGAAGCTCAATATCTTCGGCGCGCAGGGCTTCCGTGTCGACGGGCACGAAGACATCGGACCAGCCGAGCGGGACTGCTTCGGCACCAAGCTCGATCAGGATACGCACAATGAGATCACGCGCTACGGACGAGTGCTGATAGACCCCGACGCGCAAGCCGCGAAGGCTCTCAACTTCCGCAAAACCAACACAACGCTTCACGTAGTTTTCGATTGCATCACTGCTGAGAGGCGCATCGTTCAAATGACGAAAGACGAGATTTTCAGGCAGAGTGGCGTAAACCGCGCTGATCGCACTCTCGTCGTTCTTGTCGATTTCTCCATCGTTGCGATAGAATTTAAGTCCATTGCGGTCATCCGGAATATGGCTGCCCGTGACCATGATGCTTGGGGCCTGCTGCGAGATCGCATAAAGGCTCAACGCCGGCGTGGGCAACACGCCGCAATCGACCGCTCGAAATCCTGCGTCCTCGATTGCCGCCATGCAAAGTGCTGCAATGGCCGGGCTCGATGGGCGAAGGTCGCGACCAACAAAGACCTTGTCACCTGCCCGCAATTTTCCGGCTTCAGACAGCATTCTGATGAAAGCAAGGGAATAGGCATAAGCGGGCAAACCATTCAGTTCGTCCGCTAACCCCCTAAGACCGCTCGTGCCAAATTTCAGGGATGTGCCGCTCATGCAATCCGCCAGATCTTTTTCCAGTGTCGAACAGAACGCGCCTTGAAGCGCGCCCCGCTTAAAAGTGTAGCCATCTTATAACGTGAACCTGCGAAGTATCATCCCCACATTGGTGCAACCATATGCATCTTATTGTTGGTCATAATCCGTTTAGGCAGGCAATTTCAAATCTTTAGCGTCGTCTGCGTTAATAATTGCTATTGAGTTTGGCGCGATGTCCGAATGGCAATGAAATCTCACGTTTTCGGGTACCGAAATGGCTGCAGGATTTTTTGCGCGCCGGGACGCCTGGATTCCCAGCCAGGTCAATTTCCTCAATGATTTCAATGAATCATTTTTTCATATTCGCCAAATGTGTCATAGGTTTGTGCTACAGTTGACGCACGGCGTCAAGCCTACCCACCAAGCGGAGATTATTTCCGTGATAATCGAAAAACGCGGCACCATTCGTTGAACGATGCCGCGCTCAAAGCTTCTCATGTCAAAACGCTAAATCAGTCTGGCCACCACATCGCGTAATGACGATTGCCAACACGGTGCCGCCCAATTGAATACCTCTTGGAATTTAGCCGTCGACAGCCGCGAGTTGGCAGGGCGGGCAGCCTTGGTCGGATAATCGGCTGTCGCAATATCGGTGACAGTTGCGGTTGGCCCACCGAGCTCGGTACTCTCACTGAATATGGCGCGTGCAAAGCCGCTCCAGTTCGTGTCGCCTGTACCAACCAAGTGGTAAACACCATAAGCGGAAAAATCAGGCGTTACCGCCAAATGATCCGCCACCTGGATAATCGCGTCGGCAATATCGAGTGCACTGGTCGGGTTGCCCCACTGGTCGGAAACGACTGAGAGAGCATCGCGCGTCTCCGCGAGCTTCAGCATCGTCTTGACGAAATTTTTGCCAAAGGGGCTATAGACCCACGCCGTCCGCAAAATGATGTGGTGTGGATTCGCTTGCGCGACCAGACGCTCACCTTCAAGTTTGGAGCTTCCATAGGCACCACGAGGCCCGGTGACGTCCGATTCAACATAGGGTTCGTCAGCGTCGCCCGCAAAAACATAATCCGTCGACAGATGGATGACAGGAACATTGCAAGCCTTTGCTGCTTCGGCAACTGCTTGCGCGCCTGTGGCATTCACCGCAAAGGCAAGTTCTTGCTCGTCCTCAGCCAGATCCACCGCCGTATAAGCGGCGGCGGAAATGACGAAATCGGGCTTGATCGCCGCAATGGCATTGTGCACTGTTTCTGGCTTTGCCAGATCCAGTTCCGGACGACCCAATGCGATCACTTGCAGGTCAGAACGTTGAGAAGTTCTCTCGACAAGGCTTTGAACAACCTGCCCTTCCCGCCCGGTCACAAGAAGTTTCATGCTTTGGCCTCTTCTGCCACCGCACCGCCAAGTCGCTCGCCAGCATAGGTCCCGCTGCGGATCGGCTCCCACCACCATGCATTATCGAGATACCACTGAATGGTTTTTTCCAATCCGGTCTCAAAGGTTTCTTGTGGCTTCCAGCCCAATTCACGCTCGATCTTCGAGGCATCAATCGCATAGCGACGGTCATGTCCCGGTCGATCCGTTACGAACGTGATCAGGTCGGCATAGCTCTTGCCATTTGCGCGAGGCCGTTTCTCATCGAGAATCGCGCAGATCGTTTCCACAACATTGAGATTGGTACGTTCTGCACGCCCACCGATATTGTAGCTTTCACCCAGCTTGCCCTTGGTCGCGACCAGTGCCAGAGCACGCGCATGGTCCTCGACATAAAGCCAGTCACGCACATTCGCCCCTGCCCCGTAAACCGGAAGCGGCTTTTCATCCAGCGCATTTAGAATAACAAGCGGTATCAGCTTTTCCGGGAAATGGAACGGCCCATAATTGTTCGAACAATTCGAAAGCACGACCGGCAGACCATATGTTTCATGCCAGGCTCGCACCAGATGATCTGAGGCGGCCTTCGAAGCCGAATAAGGCGAAGACGGCTGATAGGGGGTTTCTTCCGTGAAGATACCGCTATCGAAAGGCAGATCGCCAAACACTTCATCCGTTGAAATGTGATGAAACCGGAAAGCCGATCTGCGCGGCTCAGGCAGTTCCCGCCAATAGGCGAGCGCCGCATTGAGCAGGCGGAATGTGCCGACAATATTCGTTTCGATGAATGCGCCAGGACCATCGATTGAACGGTCGACATGACTTTCCGCCGCCAGATGCATGACGATGTCGATTTCGTTTGCGCGCAAGGCTTCCAGAACACCAGTGTCGTCGCAGATATCAGCCTGAAGAAAGCTGTAATTCGGATGGTTTTCAATCTGGCGCAGAGAAGCCAGGTTCCCCGCATAGGTCAGCTTATCCAGATTAACGACATTAACTTTCGGGTCGACAGCGAGATGGCGGCACACTGCAGAACCAATGAAACCTGCACCACCCGTAACAAGAATGTTCATATGATTCCTCAATCAAAAACGTCTGCATTGGTAAGCAGCGGGGCTTTCTCATCCTTATCGGACAATTGCACACCAGTTGCTGCAATAGGCCACTCTACACCAATAGCCGGATCATCAAACCGGATCGAGCGGTCGTGCTCCGGAGAGTAATAATCTGTCACCTTATAAATCACTTCGGTATTCTCAACGAGCGTGATAAAACCGTGCGCGAAACCCTTCGGTACCAGAATCTGGTTCCACTTTTCAGCGGAGACTTCGAGTGCCACCCACTTGCCAAAGTTTGGCGAGCTTTTGCGAATATCGACGGCGACATCCAGGATCGCACCCCGCGTGACACGAACCAGCTTATCCTGTGCAAAAGGAGGCAACTGATAATGCAGACCACGCACCACGCCTTTTGCAGCGGAATAAGAATGGTTGTCCTGAACGAAATTTAGATCAATGCCAGCCTCTACGAGAGCCTTGATCTTATAGGTTTCTGAAAAGAAACCGCGATCATCACCAAACTTTCGTGGAATGATCTCAAAAACACCGTCTAAACCTAAAGAGCGGACTTCCATTAATCTTTTCCCAGTTCATCAACACGTCGACGCAGGTAAGCTGCATATTCAGTTTTGCCAAGCTTTGCTGCACGTTCCAACACGGCTTCACTACTCAACCAACCTTTATCCAAACCAATTTCTTCTGGACAAGCTATCTTAATGCCCTGACGCTTTTCGATGGTCTGAACAAATGACGACGCTTCGTGAAGGCTGTCGTGTGTACCGGTATCCAGCCAAGCATACCCCCGCCCGAACCGCTGAACATTCAGTTCGCCACGCTCAAGATAAACATTATTCACCGTAGTGATCTCAAGCTCTCCGCGCGCCGATGGCTTGATCGAGCGTGCTATATCAACGACCTGATTATCGTAGAAATATAGCCCCGTGACCGCCCAATGCGACTTCGGCTTTTCCGGTTTCTCTTCAATTGAAACCGCCTTACCTGTCTTGCTATCAAATTCCACTACGCCATAGCGCTGCGGATCATCGACGCGATAAGCAAAAACAGTCCCGCCTTTCATTTGATTCGAAGAGAGCTGCGACAGCTCTGAAAGCCCATCACCAAAATAAATGTTGTCGCCGAGAATCATCGCTACGCTGTCATTCCCGATGAATTCTCTACCGATGATGAAAGCTTCGGCCAGACCGTTCGGATGAGCCTGTTCAGCATAGGAAAAATTCACTCCGAACTCTTGGCCATCCCCAAGCAATTTCTGGAAAAGAGGCAAATCATGCGGCGTCGAAATGATTAGTACGTCCCGAATCCCCGCGAGCATCAACACGCTCAGCGGATAATAAATCATGGGTTTGTCATAAATCGGGAGAATCTGTTTGGAAACGGCTATTGTAAGAGGGTAGAGGCGTGTACCACTCCCACCAGCCAAAATTATGCCCTTCATATCGTTCCCTTCAACAATATTGGAGTTTGCTCACTGCCCTAACATTTTGACCACTGCTTGGCGACCCAATATCCAAACTGAGGTTGCATACAGGCTGTATTCGCAATAACGATCTCTTACAACGCCCTGAGCAATGAGCGATACTGAAAATAGTCAATGATAAATAGGAACGTACAGAATCATAATGATATGGATTATGTGACTGGCATCATTGTCACATTCAATCCAGATATTGAACAGTTAAATAAATTGATAGAGGCGACTGCACCTCAAGTGCAGCGCCTGCTGATCGTAGACAATGGCTCTCACATAGAACTAACTTCTATCTTGGTCGAGCGAGAAAACACTGAATTGATTGCGCTGGGTGAGAATTTCGGCATTGCAAAAGCGCAAAATATCGGCATTAAATATGCAAAAACTATCGGTACAGATTATGTACTTCTTCTCGATCAGGACAGTATTCCAGCTCTCGATATGGTCGCAACACTGGTCGCAGCCGCCAACACAAAACATTCACAAGGCATAAAACTTGCATGTGTCGGCCCGCGCTATGACGACCCGCGACAAGAAATTCCGGTACCTTTCATCCAGATCAAAGACTACCGAATGATACGGCAGACCTGCGAAACGAACGAGTGCCTCGTAGAGGTAGATTACCTAATAGCATCCGGCTGCCTCATACCGCTCGAAACAATTAAAAACGTCGGTGTTATGAGAGAAGAGCTCTTCATCGATTATGTCGATATTGAGTGGGGGCTACGTGCGCAAGAAAGTGGCTATCAATCCTTCGGCGTATGCGCCGCTTCAATGCAGCATCAATTGGGCGACGAACCAGTTTACTTTCGAGGGCGTCACATCCCGGTTCACAACCCTCTCCGACACTACTACCACTTCCGAAACGCCGTGTGGCTCTATCGTCAAGACTGGCTACGCCGCAACTGGAAAGTCGTTGATGGATTGCGTCTAGTGCGAAAATTTGTCTTTTACAGCCTAATGACCCCCCCGAGGCTACAGCATTTTAAAATGATGTCTCTCGGAATTTGGCATGGCTTAACAGGACAAATGGGGAAACTCGACCGCTAATCCGCGCCCACATACGGAATTAATATAATGGCACCAGACATTTCGATTTGCATTGTCATATACGAGCCTAATCAGGACACACTGAAGAAAACGCTTGACACTCTAAAAATAGCGATTGATTTTTTTTCCGAAAGGAAATCGTTTAAACTTTATATAGTGGATAATTCACCCTCGTCCGTCATAGAAGTGAACAGCCATATAGTTCTCCAGAATATACCTTCTGAACTTATACACGGACAAGGTAATATTGGCTTTGGCCGCGCTAACAATCTGGTATTAGAGAGAGGCATCGGAAGATATCACTTGGTGCTTAACCCCGATGTTGAATTATCCGTATCCAGTCTTTGGGAAGCTACCGCTTTTATGGAGCTGCACCCAGATTGCATGTTGCTCTCTCCAGCAGCGTCCTATCCGGATGGCAGCCCTCAATTTTTGTGCAAGCGGTATCCCAATATTTTTGACTTATTCGTTCGAGGTTTCGCCCCGAGCCATATACAAAAAATATTTAAAAGGCGCATTGGGCGATACGAGATGCGTCAAGAAACTAAGCAGACAGTATATTGGGATCCGCCTATCGTGAGTGGCTGCTTCATGTTTTTTCGTGGCGACGCTTTTCGTAAACTGAAAGGGTTTGACACCCGTTATATGCTATATTTTGAAGATTTTGATATTTCCTTGAGAACATCAAATATTGGACGAATTGCTTACGTGCCTGCTGTGAAAATCATCCATAAAGGAGGCAACGCCGCCCAAAAAGGACTTTGGCATGTTCACCAGTTTCTTCGATCAGCAACCATATTCTTTTTATCCAATAATTTTAGATTATTTTAGAACGTGACTGACAGAGCCGTTCAACGGGAACGTTCCGCCATATTTCGCACGCCACTTGACCGTAAGCGATCAGCCGATAGCGTTGGCTTTGAAGTCCGTTATTTGGCGGGGGGATTACCGACGGACCTGGGCAACACTGGCGACGCTTCTTCAGACGTGCAAAATGAATGCCGTCGATCCGCTCGACTGGCTATCCCAAACCTTGAGCCGTATCGCTCAAGGCTGGCCTGTAACCGAAATGACCTGCCACTGAGAATTTCCTCCAGAATGGATTAGAGTCCTGCCCATTGAGGAGGGACACATGAAGAAGCAGAGATTTACAGAAGAGCAGATTATTTCAGTGCTGAAGGAGCAGGAGGTGGGCGCAAAGGTCGCCGACTTGTGCCGCAAGCATGGGATTTCAGACGCAACGTTTTATAACTGGAAAGCCAAGTACGGCGGCATGGAAATATCTGAGGCGAAGCGGTTGAGGGGGCTGGAAGAGGAGAATGCCAAGCTGAAGAAGTCAAGGCGCTGGAAGCCCGGACGCCAGCTGCGGCAGAATGAATCAAGTATCTGGATTCGCGTGTTTTTGCTGGCGT
>NZ_CADEAR010000008.1 GCF_902825325.1 Brucella tritici
CGCTTCATGAACCGCCGTATACGGAACCGTACGTACGGTGGTGTGGGAGGAGGGCCTAAAATGCCCTCCTACCCGATCAAAACCCCGAGAGGCTATCCGGCCTTTCGGGGTTTTTCTTTATCAAACGTCCAGATTGGCAACGCTCAGTGCGTTTTCCTGAATGAATTCGCGACGCGGTTCGACCTCGTCGCCCATGAGGCGCGTGAAGAGTGAATCGGCGTCGGTTGCATCCGTCACCTTGACTTGCAGCAGTGAACGCACATTCGGATCGAGTGTGGTTTCCCAAAGCTGCTCGGCGTTCATTTCGCCCAAGCCTTTATAACGCTGCAGGGTCAGGCCCTTGCGGCCCGTCGCAAAGATCGCATCGAGCAGGCCCATCGGGCCAGAAAGTGTCTCCACCTTGTCCTTGCGACGCAGCACCGGTGGCTCGGCAAAGACTTCCGACAGGCGTGCAGCCACGCGGTCGATCTGGCGGGCATCGGCAGAACCGAGCAGCGCCATGTCGAGAATGGCAACATCCTTCACGCCACGCACCATGCGCTCGAAGCGATAGCCACCATCTTCCGTTACATGTGCTTCCCAGCCACGCTCGGTTTCTTCCGAGATCATGTCGAGACGCTTTGCAACAATATCGGCAGAACGCTGTGCGGTTGAATTGTCTTTCGAGGCATCCGGGTTCAGCAGCCCGGCAATGGCCGCCTGTTCCACCACGCGACGATCATAGCGCGTGTGAAGACCGGTCAGAAGCTGACGCATGGTGCGGGCATCTTCCACAACCGAACGCAGGTCCGGCCCGGCGCGAACTTCGCCGCTTGCCATTTCCAGCGTGGCTTCTTCAAGACCTGTCTCGATGAGGAAGTCTTCGAAGGCGGCCTCGTTCTTGATGTATTGCGAGGACTTGCCGCGCGACACCTTATAGAGCGGCGGCTGCGCAATATAGATATGGCCGCGCTCGATCAGTTCCGGCATCTGGCGGAAGAAGAAGGTCAGCAGCAATGTACGGATATGCGCGCCATCGACGTCAGCATCGGTCATGATGATGATCTTGTGATAGCGCAGCTTGTCCGGGTTGAAGCCGTGCGTTTCATCCTTGCCGATCGATGTGCCGAGCGCAGTAATGAGCGTGCCGACCTGGTCGGACGAGATCATGCGGTCGAAGCGGACGCGTTCCACATTCAGAATCTTGCCGCGCAGCGGCAGAATGGCCTGGTTCTGGCGCGAACGACCGCTCTTGGCGGAACCACCTGCCGAGTCACCCTCGACGATGAAGATTTCAGACTTGGCCGGATCGCGCTCTTGACAGTCGGCAAGCTTGCCGGGCAAGGACGTCACGCTCAGATTGCTCTTGCGGGTGATGTCACGCGCCTTGCGGGCGGCTTCACGGGCAGCAGCGGCCTGAATGACCTTTTCGACCACGATCTTGCCGCCAGCCGGATGTTCTTCAAGCCATGTGGAAAGTGCTTCGTTGACGAGGCTTTCCACAACCGGGCGAACTTCCGAGGAAACCAGCTTGTCCTTGGTTTGCGACGAAAACTTAGGATCGGGAACCTTGACCGAAAGAACGGCGGTCAGGCCTTCGCGGCAGTCATCGCCGGTAAGCTGCACCTTTTCCTTCTTGGTCATGCCCGAAGCATCGGCATAGCCCGTCACCTGACGGGTCAGCGCGCCGCGGAAACCGGCCAGATGCGTGCCGCCGTCGCGCTGCGGGATGTTGTTGGTGAAGCACAGTACCTTCTCGTGGTAGGAATCGTTCCACCACATGGCGACTTCAACCGTCATGCCGTCTTTTTCACTGCGGATATAGATCGGCTCTTCCAGAAGCGATTTTTTGCTCTGGTCGATATATTTCACGAACTCCACAAGCCCGCCATCATAGTGCAACTCATGCTCAACGACATCCGCATGGCGGCGGTCGGTGAGCTTGATGCGTACACCGGAATTGAGGAAGGCGAGTTCGCGCAGGCGGCGTTCCAGCGTGTCGAAATCGAATTCGACCATGCTGAAGGTATCAGGCGAGGGCAGGAAGCTGACTTCTGTACCCGTCTCCGCACCAGCATCACCGGTTACCACGAGCGGAGCATCGGCCACGCCATGGGTAAAGCTCATCTCATGAATCTTGCCGGAGCGGCGGATCTTCAGCTTCAGCCAGATCGACAGCGCGTTCACCACCGATACGCCGACGCCATGCAAGCCACCGGAAACCTTGTAGGAATTCTGGTCGAACTTACCGCCTGCGTGGAGCTGGGTCATGATGACCTCCGCCGCCGAAACGCCTTCTTCCTTATGGATGTCGGTCGGGATGCCGCGACCGTTATCGGTCACGGTGCAGGACCCGTCCGGATTGAGGGCGACCGTGACAAGCGTGGCATGTCCTGCCAGCGCTTCGTCGATCGCATTGTCCACGACCTCGTAGACCATATGATGCAGGCCGGAGCCGTCATCCGTGTCACCGATATACATGCCGGGGCGCTTGCGAACAGCATCCAGACCTTTCAGGACACGAATGGAATCCGCGCCATACTCGGCGGGGGCTTCGGAATTCATCTCGGGCATCTCGCTCATGAAAATCTTTCGAAAAACGCGCTGCGAATGCAGCTTCAAAGATATGTCGAATCACGCGACAAACATGGCTTTAATATAGGTGCTAAAGGCTTTTTTTCCAAATTCTGGCGGTAAATTTACCGGGGATTCCGGCAGTTGGTTCATATGTGAACAGTAGCGGTGCCACTTGGCTTCTGGAACCGCCACAATTGACGCTTATATCCGGTTTGACGGGGGCGTTCTCGACCTGTTTTATGACGAAAGGAACGCTTGATGGAAATTGCGAACGTGATGAACGAAAGACCAAGTCCATTCGTGCCGCCCGCACCGCGTCCGCGCGAAAAACCGGTAGGGCGTTTCGAGATGATGCGGGTCGTCTACAAGAACCCGCTCGAGCTTTGGGGCGAGCCTTCCTATAACGAGCGGTGGATTTCCGTCAGCTGGTTCGGCATGAAAACCATCATCGCCAACGATCCGGGGCTGATCCGCCATGTGCTGGTCGACAATGCCGCCAATTATCCCATGTCCGCCATTCGCCAGCGCGTGCTGCGCCCCCTGTTGCGTGATGGTCTGCTGACGGCGGAAGGCCAGGTATGGAAGCGGTCGCGAAAGGCCATGGCGCCGGTTTTTACCCCGCGCCATATCGGCGGTTTTGCTGAAACCATGCGCGACCGGTCGCTCCAGTTCGTCGAGCGATACAAGACCCCCGGCACGATCACCGATGTCGCCCATGACATGACGCTCCTGACCTATGATATTCTGGCCGAGACGCTATTCTCGGGAGAGATTGCAGGCGATCCAAACGATTTCGCACATCAGATCGACAAGCTGTTCGAGACCATGGGACGGGTCGATCCGTTCGACCTTCTGGGACTGCCCGACTGGCTGCCGCGCCTCACGCGGTTGCGTGGACAGCAATCGCTGGGTTTCTTCCGCGAACTGGTCTCAAACACCATCGCGCTGCGTAAAACGCGCATGGACAGGCAGGAAGATGTGCCGAGCGACTTCCTCACTTTGCTTCTGCGCGCCGAAGGACCGGACGGCCTGAGCCGCTCCGAAATCGAAGACAACATCATCACCTTCATTGGTGCCGGTCACGAGACGACCGCCCGCGCACTCGGCTGGACGCTTTATCTGCTCGCGAAGGCGCCGCAAGAGCGCGACCGTATTGAACTGGAAATCGACGGCTTTTTTGCAAAAGGTGGACGGGATCTGCCGCCGCAGGAATGGCTGGCCTCGCTGCCCTTCACGCGTGCGGCTTTTGAAGAAGCAATGCGGCTTTATCCGCCTGCGCCGTCGATCAACCGCGAGGCGGCGACCGACGATAAGTATGACGATCTGAAAATCCCGAAGGGCGCGACCGTGCTGGTCATGCCGTGGGTCATTCATCGCCATAGGCTCTATTGGGACCAGCCGGACGCTTTCATGCCTGAACGTTTCTGGTCAGAAAACCGTGACAGGCTGGATCGCTTTCAGTATCTACCCTTCGGCGCAGGCCCGCGCGTCTGCATCGGCGCGAGTTTTGCCTTGCAGGAGGCTGTGATTGCGCTTGCCATCCTGCTCGACGGACGCCGCTTCGAGGTGCTGGACACAACTAAGCCGTGGCCAGTGCAAAAGCTCACGACCCAGCCTCAGGGCGGTCTGCCGATGAAGGTTTTGAAGCGCTGATTAGCTTTTCAACCGGTCAGCATGCCATTTCAAGTGGTCGTCCATGACGGTCGAGATGAAGAAATAGGAATGGTCATAGCCTTCACGCATATTGAGCGTGAGGGGAATGCCTGCCTTTTTGCATGCCTGTTCCAGAAGCCACGGACGCAAGCCTTCATCGAGAAAGCCATCCGCGGTGCCTTGATCAACCAGAAACTCTGGGAACCGATAGCCGTCTTCGATCAAAAGCGTGGCATCATAGGCGCGCCAGGCCCGTTCTTCCGGTCCGAGATATTTTTCCAGCGCCGGTCTGGACCAGCCTGCCGTTGAAGGCTGGACAATGGGTGCAAATGCAGATGCTGATTTGAAACGGTCCGGGTTTTTCAGCGCAATGGTTAGCGCGCCATGACCGCCCATGGAATGACCAGTGATTGCCTGCCTCGCCATATCGAGCGGAAATTCGCGCGCCACCAGATCGGTCAGCTCTTCGGTTATGTAGCTATACATCTGGTAGTTCGTGGCGAAAGGTTCTTGCGTGGCATCGACATAAAAACCGGCACCCTTGCCGAATTGCCAGTTGTCCGGCTCATCCGGAATGTCATCACCGCGCGGGCTCGTATCGGGGCAAATGACGGCAATTCCCAATTCTGCTGCCATTTGCCGATATTCACCTTTGTCCATCACGTTCTGATGCGTGCAAGTGAGGCCGGACAGATACCATAATACGGGCACCGGCCCATCCTTAGCCTGCGGTGGCAGGAAGACGGCAAAGGTCATGTCGCACTGGTTCGTCTCGCTTTTGTGGCGATAGACACCTTGCGTTCCATCAAAGCACTTGGCGGTCGAAATGGTTTCCATGAAAGAACCTCGGTTTTGTTCAGCTTCCGAGCGCCACCGCAACATTGACGGAAGCGGCGACCAGCACGGTATTGAAGAAGAAGGAGACGATGCTGTGCAGCAGCGTGACCCTGCGCATGGCAGGCGTCGTCACGCTCGTGTCGGACGTTTGTGCCGTCATGCCGATGACATAGGCGAAATAGGCAAAATCCCACCCGGAGGGTTCAGTGGTTCCGGGGAATTCAAAGCCGCCACGATAACGGCTGGCATGGCTGGTATCGTCGCCAGCCGGTTCACCCGGCTGCCAATAGACATGCGCGTAGTGGATCGCCGTCATCATATGGATGGTGAACCAGCCGAGTGGCACAGACGCGAGTGTCATGACCAGCGAGAATGTATCGGCCTTTGTCTCGCTGTTGATGAGAATAAACAGAGAGACGATTGCGACGAGAACTGTTGCAAATGTCACCAGAAAGATGATCCAGACGGGTTCGTCAGCGCTTGCGGCGTGCTTTTTCAAAAAGCTGGCCGTGAGTTTCGGCAGGGCAGAGGCAGACAGCCCCAGATAGAGCACGAAGAAGCAGTTAGCGCCGATGACTGGCGCAAGCGGGCTTCTAAGAAGCCAGGCAATGATGAATGCTGTCACGCCGCCGAGAGCGCCAAGATAGAACGACATATGGCGGCGCAGCAGAAACATCAGGCAACCGTTTCCCTTGGTTCCAATCGCATATCGACGTGTGGAATGCCGTCTTCGAGATATTCGTCGGAAATCGCTACGAAGCCGAACGAGCCATAGAATTTCTGCAAATGGCTCTGGCCTCCAAGCTCAATCGCGATGCCTGGAAAGCGGGCATGGGCAAAATCGACGGCCTCTTTCATCAGGCGCTGACCGAGCTTGTAGCCGCGATAATCCGGCGCTACGACGACGCGTCCGATCTTCACCGGCTTTCCATCCTGTTCCGGCGGTAGAACTCGCAGGCTGGCTGCAAGTTCCTCACCGTCGAGAATGCGCAAATGAAACGCCTCGGCGTCCTTGCCGTCGATTTCCGGATAGGGACATTTCTGTTCGACCACAAAGACATCCACGCGCAGTTTCAGCATCGCATAAAGTGCGCGCGGGGTCAGATTGTCGATTTCGTCCCATTGGGAAACGAGAAACTTGTCACTCATCAGTAGACAATCACCGAACGGATGGACTTGCCTTCATGCATGAGATCGAAGGCAGTGTTGATTTCATCGAGCGGCATGGTGTGGGTGATGAGATCATCGATATTGATCTTGCCCTCCATATACCAGTCGACGATCTTCGGCACGTCGGTGCGCCCGCGCGCGCCGCCGAATGCAGTGCCTTTCCAGACGCGTCCAGTGACCAGTTGGAACGGGCGGGTGGCGATTTCCTTGCCCGCTTCCGCCACGCCGATGATGATCGATTCACCCCAACCGCGATGGCAGCATTCCAGCGCCTGACGCATGACATCGGTATTGCCCGTGGCGTCGAAGGAATAGTCCGCGCCGCCGTCGGTCAGATCCTGAATGGCCTGCACCACCTTGTCATTGCCGATCTCGCGCGGATTGATGAAGTCGGTCATGCCGAATTTCTTCGCCATCTCGACCTTGGACGGATTGATGTCCACGCCGATGATCTTGTCAGCACCGACCATACGGGCGCCCTGAATGACATTGAGGCCGATGCCGCCGAGCCCGAACACAACGACATTGGAACCCGGACGAACTTTTGCCGTGTAGATCACTGCACCGATGCCGGTCGTCACGCCACAGCCGATATAGCAGATCTTGTCGAAAGGCGCGTCTTCACGCACCTTGGCGACGGCAATTTCCGGCAGAACGGTGAAGTTCGAGAAGGTCGAGCAGCCCATATAATGGAACACTTCGCCGCCATCGCAGGAGAAGCGCGTCGTCTTGTCCGGCATCAGGCCCTGACCTTGCGTCGCGCGGATCGAGGTGCAGAGGTTAGAGCGCTGCGAAAGGCAGGTTTTGCACTGGCGGCATTCCGGCGTGTAGAGCGGAATGACATGGTCGCCGGGCTTGACCGAGGTAACGCCCGCTCCCACTTCGCGCACGATACCCGCGCCTTCGTGGCCGAGGATGGCCGGAAACTTGCCTTCGGAATCGAGACCTGAAAGGGTGTAGGCATCTGTATGGCAAACACCCGTCGCCATGATTTCGACCAGCACTTCGCCAGCCCGTGGGCCGCCAATCTCGACTGTTTCGATGGTGAGCGGCTTTTTTGCCTCCCACGCAACGGCTGCGCGTGATTTCATGACGATGTTTCTCCCTTCAGTCTATCTTAGAGCAACGCACTCATTTGAGGTAGGTGCGTAGAATCCGCATGATTTCGTCGATTTGTGTATCGGGATCAGCTTTGGTTTCCTGCCCAAATGTCTCGCGGAAATGACTTTCCAGTACTTCCGCCATCAACCCGTTGGCAGCCCCCCGCAGTGCCGCGATCTGCTGCAACAACGCTGCGCATTCCGTGCCAGCCTCCACCGCGCGCTCCAGTGCTTCGGCCTGTCCGCGAATGCGGCGCAGGCGCGTCAAGGCGCGCTTCTTGTCTTCCGGTGAATGCGGCATGGATTCTCCCGATCTCAGCGAAATCTATATACTCTAGGGGAGTATGTCAATTGTCGGTCGCCAACCGCAAGTGCAAGAGTGGATAGGGTCGTCCCTGGTCGTCTGTCTCTGAGCGTCCGGTTTCGACAAATCCCATATGTCGGTAAAAGCCGACACCCTGCAGGTTCTGCTCGTTCACATCGACTGTCAGCGGACTGCCGAGAGTTATTGCATATGCTATCATCTGTTTGCCGATGCCGTTGCCGCGCTGGTTGGGTGCGATGAACAGGCTGTCGATATGACGCTCGCTCATACCCATGAAGCCGACCGGCTTGCCAGCGTCTTCAATCAGCCAGACTTCCACATTCGGCAGATATTGCTCGGCCACCAGCTTTTCGATTTCCAGAAAATCATCGCGGCTCAGGAAATCATGCGTGGCGAGAACGCTGGCGCGCCAGATTTCGACAAGTGCAGGCGTATCGGCCTTGCTCGATTTTCGAATATGGATCATGTGCGTTCCCTGTGTGATAAGCACGAAAGCGGAAGCCTTATCTGACGGAAATTATTTTGACGAGTCTGCCCGATCTTCCTGTGACACGAATTCTGCCTGAGCTTGACGAGGCATTGGCGCATCATGCGAGTACGGTTCTTGTTGCGCCGCCCGGTGCGGGCAAGACGACGCTGGTGCCTATTCATATGCTGAACGCGGATTGGCGCAAGGATGGCATGATCGTGCTGCTTGAACCGCGTCGTCTGGCGGCACGCGCAGCCGCTCGCCGCATGGCGCAGCTTCTGGGCGAGGAGCCGGGTGAAACGGTCGGCTACCGGATGCGCCTTGAAAGCAAGGTATCGGGGAAAACGAAAATCCTTGTCGTCACCGAGGGCGTCTTTGCGCGCATGATTCTGGACGATCCAGACCTGAAGGGCGTTGCCGCAGTCTTGTTTGACGAGTTCCACGAACGCAGTCTCGATGCCGATTTCGGTCTGGCGCTGGCGCTCGATGTACAGGCTGCACTGCGCGACGACCTCAAGATACTCGTGATGTCTGCGACGCTCGATGGCGCTCGCGTTGCTTCGCTTCTCGGTGATGTGCCGGTGATTGAAAGTGAGGGGCGCGCTTATCCCATCGATATCCGCTATCGCGACCGCAAGGCAGATGAACGGATCGAAGACGTGATGGTGCGTGCTATTCGTGATGCATTGGCCGACGAGACCGGCAGCATTCTGGCTTTTCTGCCGGGGCAAGGCGAGATTGAGCGCACGGCAGGCATTCTGGAAAAGTTCCTCCCTGCCAATATCAATCTGGCCCCGCTTTACGGGGCGATGGAAGGCCGTGATCAGGATGCGGCAATCAAGCCTGCACCGGTGGGCTATCGCAAGGTGGTGCTGGCGACCTCGATTGCCGAAACCTCCATCACGATTGATGGCGTGCGTGTGGTGATAGACAGCGGGCTTGCGCGCCAGCCGAAATACGAACCTGCCACTGGCCTGACACGGCTGGAAACAGTGCGCACCTCACGAGCGAGCGCCGATCAGCGTGCGGGTCGCGCGGGGCGTACGGAGCCTGGTGTTGCGATCCGGCTCTGGCATCAGGGTCAAACGGCGTCGCTTCCCGCTTTTTCTCCACCGGAAATTCTGGAAGCTGACCTGTCCGGGCTTGTGCTCGATGCGGCTGCGTGGGGTGTGACTGATCCGGCAACGCTCAGTTTTCTCGATGTTCCGCCCAAGCCTGCGCTGAAGGAAGCAAAAGCCCTTCTGCTGCGGCTTGGCGCTCTGGATGAGACGGGACGATTGACGCCTGATGGTGATGCGATGCGTTCTTTGGCTCTGCCCGCACGTCTGGCGCATATGGTGGCAGAAGCTGGCAAACGCGGTGAAGCGCAGAAGGCGGCCGAACTCGCGGTGTTGCTGACCGAGCGCGGTCTTGGCGGCAATGAAACTGACCTCGACACACGCATGTCGCGGTTCCGCAATGACCGCTCGGATCGTGCACAGCGCGCAAAAGGGCTGGCAAGGCGACTTGCAGCAAATGTCCCGAACAAGGGTGAAGCGGCAGGCTCAAGCGTTGGCCGTATGCTTATCGACGCTTATCCTGACCGCATAGCGAAGGCACGCGGCCAGACGGGGCAATTCCTGCTTGCCAATGGGCGTGGCGGCGAAGTCGACCCCGCTATCAGCCTCAGCCGGGCGGCATGGCTGGTGGTTGCCGATATGTCAGGCAAAGCCGGGCGGGCCCGCATTCTTTCTGCTGCGGAAGTTTCAGAAACTGAAATCCGCGCTGCCCTTGGCAATAGGATCGAAAGCGGCAGACAGGTTGTCTATGATCCGGAAAAGAATGCCTTGCGGGCTCGTGAAGCTGTGCGCATTGGTGCAATAGCTCTCTCCGAAAAGCCGCTCGCCGCTCCTTCGGGGAGTGCTGCCGACGCAGGCGTGATTGCCGCGGTGCGTGAAAATGGCCTCGATATTCTGCCGTGGGGCAAAGAAGCCGATATTCTGCGCCGACGCCTCGGCTGGCTGCATCGAGGCCTCGGCGATCCGTGGCCTGCAATGAACGATGACTATCTTGTCGAAAGGCTGGACGACTGGCTGCTGCCTTTCCTGACGGGTGAAGCCCAACTTGACCGCATTCCGGGACACGTATTGAAGAACGGTCTGATGAGCCTCGTACCCTTCGATCTCCAGCGCAGTGTCGACCAACTTGCGCCGACGCATTTCGAAGTGCCCACCGGCTCGAATATTCCAATCCGCTATGATACCGAAGAGCCGGTGATTGCAGTCCGCGTGCAGGAACTGTTCGGCCTTGGCGTGCATCCGGCCATCGCCAACGGCAAGGTGCCGCTCTTGCTGGAGCTTCTCTCTCCGGCTCATCGCCCGATCCAGATTACCCGCGATCTTCCCGGCTTCTGGAAGGGATCATGGGCGGATGTGCGTTCCGACATGCGTGGACGCTACCCGAAGCATGTTTGGCCGGAAGATCCGGCCAATGCCGAAGCGACCCGTCGAGCCAAGCCGCGCGGAACCTGAGATATTTGGTTCTGACCGCCTGCAAATGGCACTCTTCGGCGCTTCCGGTGCTGATGCATCCAAAAGTGAATTCCTCACCAGTTCTCGAAGCCACCATTTTCGGCACGTCATAATCAAAATCTCAATAGGTCCCACCACGGCGCCCTGCGACCGGATAACGCAGTTTCGCTTGCTTTCTGGTTCGGGCTTGCCTCATAAGAGGCCCTGACGAGGGACCTCATGCACGCAGAATTCGAGAATCGCGCTTCCAATCTTTCGCGCCGTCCGCGCCTGACCACGTTGATACGTGTGCGCTGGCTGGCCATAGCCGGGCAGACGGCCGCAGTCATGTTCGTGGCGCTCTATTTGCAGTTTCCTTTTGCTGTTGGCATCTGTTTTGCGCTGATCGCCTGTTCAGCATGGCTCAATCTTTATCTGGCCTTCCGTTTTCCGACCAACCATCGGCTCAATCCGGCAGCGGCAAGCCTGGTTCTGGCGTTCGACGTTCTGCAGCTGGCAGGGCTTCTCTATCTTACCGGCGGGCTGCAGAACCCTTTCATTATTTTGATGATCGTGCCCGTCATCATCTCGGCGACGTCGCTTTCCGCCCGCCATACGTTGGTGCTCGCCCTGCTGGTCGTGGCCTGTACTTCGGTGCTCACTATCAGGCATGAGCCGCTGCCATGGTATCCAGGTGAAACGTTGGACCTGCCATTCCTGTTCGTGATTGGTATCTGGTGCGCCATTATTTCGGCACTCGGATTCACTGGTGTTTATGCCTATCGCATCGCCGAAGAAGCGCGCCAGCTGGGCGATGCATTGAGTGCTGCCGAACTCATTCTCCAGCGTGAACAACATTTGTCGGCGCTGGATGGGCTGGCTGCGGCTGCTGCCCATGAACTGGGCACGCCACTGGCGACGATTGCACTGGTGGTGAAGGAAATGCAGCGCGCCCGTACCACAGATCTGGGCCTTGCCGAGGACATTGCGTTGCTCCATTCCCAAACCCAGCGTTGCCGGGAAATCCTTCAGCGACTGACCAGCCTGTCCTCCGAAGGCGAGGAACATATGTCGCGCCTGCCACTCTCTTCGCTCATCGAAGAGGTGATCGCTCCGCATCGCAACTTCGGTATTACGATCGACGTGCAAAAGACGGAAGGCCCGAAACCGGAGCCTGTCACCCGACGCAATCCCGGCCTGCTGTATGGCCTCGGCAATCTGGTGGAAAATGCCGTCGATTTCGCACGTGGTACGGTCAACGTTACCTGGGGCTGGACGGACGGCAATGTGAGTGTGACCATTCAGGACGACGGCGAAGGATTCAAGCCGGAAATTCTCGACCGTATCGGCGAGCCTTATATGACGAGCCGCGACAACACGCGGAACGGCGGTGGCCTTGGCCTCGGCCTGTTCATCGCAAAAACCCTGCTGGAACGCTCGGGTGCGCATATCACCTTCCGCAATCGCAACAATCCGGGGCAGGGTGCAGAGGTAAAAGTGGTTTGGCCGCGTTCCGCATTCATATCCGGCTGAAGAAGGATGCCATATGACGATACCGCTTGAGATCCAAAGAGCGACAGAGGAATTCGACAAGTTTCTCCATATGGCTCGGGACGAGGCAGGGCTCGCCACACGCAATCAGGCCTATACGATGGCGGAGGCTGTGCTGCTCACCTTTCGTCACCGGTTGGACGTCGATCAAGCGATTCGCTTTGCCACGATATTGCCGCCGGTTCTTCGCGCTATTTTTGTAGCGAACTGGGATATTTGCGAGGCGAAACGGCCATTCGACAGCCGACAAGCCATGACCCGCGAAGTGCAGTCCTTGCGCAAAGATCACAATTTTGCACCGGATTCAGCCATTTACGACGTTGCCAAGGCGCTGCGTGCGCATATCGATCACGTGGAGCTGGATGATTTTCTGGCTGGGGTATCCGACGAGGCGCGGGAATACTGGTCCGCCTGAAGCCTGTTGCGGCAAATACACGATTTTCCTATCAAATCCTCGTGTCCACATTTCAAAATATTCTGAAAATACAAAGGTTTGCACTAATCTTGCGAATGGGTGAATGCTGAAATTGCTTCAACAATTCAATGGCTATTTGACTTTTTGACGCAGGGGTATCAATAAGGAAAGAAAAATACAGGCAGGAAGCACCCGATGGACGACTTGAAGCAGGAAGACACCGAAGCCATAGGCAACGATCCGACCCTCCTTCTGGTTGATGACGACAAGCCCTTCTTGCAGCGCCTTGCCCGCGCCATGGAGAGCCGGGGTTTTCAGGTGACGACTGCGGAATCGGTTGAGGAAGGCATCGCCGCCGCCAAGGCCGCTGCCCCGGCCTATGCGGTCGTTGATATGCGGCTCGGCGACGGCAACGGTCTCGATATTATTGAAGCTATTCGTTCGCGTCGTGCCGATACGCGCGCCATCGTTCTTACCGGGTACGGCAATATCGCTACCGCTGTGAATGCCGTTAAGCTCGGTGCCATCGACTATCTGTCGAAGCCTGCCGATGCGGATGAGGTCTTTGCGGCATTGACCCGCCGTCCCGGTGAAAAGGTTGCACCGCCGGAAAACCCCATGTCGGCCGACCGGGTGCGCTGGGAACATATCCAGCGCGTCTATGAAATGTGCGAGCGCAATGTCTCCGAGACCGCACGTCGTCTCAACATGCATCGCCGTACATTGCAGCGCATTCTGGCGAAGCGCGCGCCCCGTTAAGTTTTATGCGCATCTTCTTCCGAAAACCGCTTCGTACTTTTCGGGATGCGCACTAATCAATCTATTTCGGTCTCGGGGACATCGAGACCGGCGAGTTCGGCGATTGTCAGGCGGACGGCGCCCGCCCGCGCAAAGCGCAACATCAGCGCCTTTCGTGTTGCGCCAGGTAATTTATGTTCCGGTGCATCGCGCAGAATTTCCGCTCCATATCCATCAGAGAGAATGAAGCCGCATTCTTGCGGAAATATTTCGCGCGGCACCGCCGGGTGGGTTGCGAAGAACAGTCGATCACAATAAGCGCGATATTCGGGCCATTTACGATCCGCCTTCCAGTCCTCGATCGAGGATTTGATTTCCACGATCCAGATTTCGCCCTTGCGAGTGACCGCGATCAGGTCGGCGCGCCTGCCAGATACCAGCGGTAGTTCGGGCAATGTTGCAAGCCCCATTTCCAGAAAAAGACGCTGTACGCCACGCCGCACCAGCATGGCGTTCTCCGACTGTCGACCGTCGGAAAGAGGGTGGGTCTGGTTGGGAATCACGATTGGCATAGGTGTAGTTTGTGCGCGGATTGAGATCGAAACAATCCGAAAACTGGGGCGCTCGGCGCGAAAACTGCGGTAACATGGTAAAACATGGCCAAAAAATGTCTTATTCAAGGAATTTTCAATTTACGGTTAACGCCTGGTTAACAATACTACCGCATCTTCGACAAGAATGAGCGATTCGCTTCAATCTCCGGCCCATCGTGGTCCCATTGACGGAATGAACCAATCTGGGGGAATGCATGAATTCTCGCGTCCTTAAACTGACGACGGCTCTTTTTCTGGTAGGTGCATTGGCAGGCTGCTCGACCGTAGGCGGCACTTTCTATACTGCCTCCTATTCTTCGGTCAGTGACGCTGGCTATGTCGTCCCGGCCATTCCGAGCGAAAAGATCCAGGCGCAATATCGCCGCCAGATCGTCAAATATCCGACGGATGAAAAGCCAGGCACTATCATCGTCGATACGCGGGAAAAGTTCCTTTATCTCATCATGCCAGAAGGCAAGGCCATGCGTTACGGCATTGGTGTCGGCCGTGAAGGTTTCGAATGGTCCGGTACGGCGCGCGTTGCCATGAAGCGGGAATGGCCGACCTGGACGCCACCTTCCGCCATGATCAAGCGCCAGCCGGAACTGGCGAAATACCGTAACGGCATGGACCCAGGCCTGCGCAATCCGCTCGGTGCACGGGCTCTGTACCTCTACAACAAGGGCGGTGACACGGGCTATCGTTTGCACGGCACGCCGGAATGGTGGTCCATCGGCAAGGCCATGTCTTCCGGCTGCATCCGCCTCATGAATCAGGACATCATGGATCTTTACGACCGCACGGAACAGGGTGCCAAGGTCATCGTGAAGCAGTAAGTCCAGATGATGACAGATATGAAAAAGGCCGCTTCAAGCGGCCTTTTTCTTTACAAGTCTCAATAAGATCAGATCTGTTCGACCTGCTGCACTTCCGGCACGAAATGGCGCAGGAGGTTCTGAATTCCGTGCTTCAGCGTTGCCGTCGATGACGGGCAACCAGAGCATGCACCCTTCATGTTCAGGAATACGGTACCGTTTTCGAAACCACGGAACGTGATATCACCGCCGTCCTGTGCAACTGCCGGGCGAACGCGGGTCTCGATCAGTTCCTTGATGATCTCGACGGTTTCGGCATCGGCGTCATCGAAAAATTCTTCTTCGCCATGAGCGGCGGCAGCGTCTGCGTTGCTGTTGCCAGCCATTGCAGGTGCGCCCGACATGAAATGTTCCATGATCGTGCCAAGAATGGCGGGCTTCAGATGCTGCCATTCACCATCGTCCTTGGTGACAGTAATAAAATCGTAGCCGAAGAAAACACCGGTCACGCCCGGAACTGAAAAAAGCTTGGCTGCGAGCGGTGATGTGTTGCCTGCGGTAGACGGGTCGCGAAAATCAGCGGTGCCCTCCGGCATAACCACCTTGCCGGGAAGAAACTTCAGGGTCGCCGGGTTGGGCGTGGTTTCAGTCTGGATGAACATGCCAGTTGTCCCGCTTTCAGATTTTGGAACGATTTTCGTAAGCGCAGATCCATATGGAAGCAAGTCCTGTCCCGATCTCGCGCGTATCAGTTATCATCAATATAGGGTGATTAGGTCACCGCATCAATGTCATCGTCGCTCATACCTGCCGGAATGACGGTAACCGGGATCGGGAACTGGGAGCGGCTGGCAAGCGATTGCACGAGAGGACCGGGACCTTCCTTGCCGGAGCCAGCAGCCAGAACCAGAATGGCGATATCCTGATCTTCCTCGATGAGACACATGAGCTCTTCGGCGGTTTCGCCCTCACGGATGCTGATTTCCGGCTCTATACCTTGGTCCGCACGCACGGTTGCGGCGAATTTCTCCAGCGCTGCGCGAGCACGATCCTGCGCTTCGGAACGCATGATTTCGCCGACGCCCAGAATTTGCTGGAAATCAGAGTCATCAATCACGAAAAGCAGGATGAGAGAGCCGCCCGTATTTTTTGCACGGCGCGCGGCATAGGCGACGGCGCGCCCGCATTCGGGCGTCTCATCGATGACGGCAAGAAACTTGCGGCGGTGACCGGCTTCCCGGCTAAGTCGTTTTGATACCATGGCCGCAATTTGCCATCGGGATTAACCGTCTGCAAGCTGACATTTAGAGTGCATCCCGAAAAGTGCGAAACGGTTTTCGGACAAGATGCACGTCAAAAAATGTGACGCGCCGATCTGATTCAATCAGATCGAAACGTGCTCTCCTAGGTGGTTGACGATCGGATGACGATTCTCAAATGAAGCGGGGCGGCAGCAGAAGTGCCGCCGCCCCTTCAATAATTGAGAAGTTTAGTTCTGCAGCCAGCCGACGATGTCGCGAACATGACGCATGGTCTGTTCGGCAATCACGCCAGCCCGCTCACCACCGTCGCGCAGAACGCTGTCGATGTAAGCCGGATCAGCGACCAGACGGCGCATCTCATGGGTGATCGGCGAAAGCTTCGCTACGGCCAGATCTGCAAGCGATGCCTTGAATTCGGAGAACTGGCGTCCGCCGAATTCGTTGAGCACGTCTTCCTTCGATTGAGAGGAAAGCGCTGCATAGATGCCAACCAGATTATCGGCTTCCGGACGACCGGCGAGACCGTCGAGATCGGTGGGCAGGCCGTCCGAGTCGGTTTTTGCCTTGCGGATTTTCTTGGTGATGGTCTCTTCGTCGTCGATCAGGTTGATGCGCGACAGATCGGACGGATCGGACTTCGACATCTTCTTGGTGCCGTCGCGCAGTGACATGATGCGCATCGCAGGACCGGAAATCATCGGTTCCGTCATCGGGAAGAAGCCGGAAACCTGCTCGTCACCCACCTGCATATCCACACCCACACCGAGCGAAGCGATACGGTCGGAATAGTCATTGTTGAATTTCTGCGCGATATCGCGGGTCAATTCCAGATGCTGCTTCTGGTCCTCGCCAACGGGGACAGCAGTGGCGCGGTAAAGCAGAATGTCGGCGGCCATCAGGCTTGGATAGGCGAACAGGCCGAGCGAAGCATTTTCGCGGTCCTTGCCTGCCTTGTCCTTGAACTGGGTCATACGGCTCATCCAGCCGATACGTGCAATGCAGTTGAACACCCATGCCAGCTCCGCGTGCTGCATGACGCGGCTCTGGTTGAAGACGATGCTCCTCTTCGGGTCGATGCCAGCAGCAAGGAAAGCTGCGGTGACTTCACGGGTCGATTGCATAAGCTCAGCCGGATCGGGCGAAATGGTCAGCGCGTGCATGTCCACGACGCAATAGATGCATTCCTGCGTCTCCTGAACCTCGACCCACCGCTTGATCGCCCCCAGATAGTTGCCGAGGTGAAGATTTCCGGTCGGTTGGACGCCGGAGAAAACAAGCGGTTTGAACGTGCTCATGGCTTTATCCTGAATGAGCATTTCCAGCGAAAGTGGATACCGGTTTCGCGTTCGGAAATGCGTGACGAAAATTGCCCCGCCGGTGGAGAGCGGGGATTTTGAATGCTGGTCTTTTCGCAGAGACGCAGCCGCCTTTCAAGCGTGAATTATTGCTCGCTTTCAGGGGCTTTCTTTGCTGCACCGCGCTTGATGTTGCGGCGGATCATTCCCGTATTGGCGCCGCCAAGACCGAAGGCAAAGCCAAAATAGACCACCATTGCCGCAACGACGATCGCGGTAACGGTTCCCGCCCGCACAACAAGCGGCGCTGCGGAGGAAAGCTCATACGCAAAATAGCCGATGGCGTGATGAATACCGAATGCCATGATCGCGGCAGCGACGAGGAGGCGCGGAATACGGGTAAGCAGCGGAATATCCCGTCCCCAATGGCCGCGTTTTACCAGCATGGCGAACAGCAGGACAGCGTTGACCCAGCCCGCGATGATTTCCGCCGTGGCGATACCGGTCGGACCGAAATGCGGGAAAAGCGTGATGGCAAGCGAGACGTTCACCGCCACCGAAATGGCGGCGAAGATCATCGGCGTGCGTGTATCCTCGCGGGCGAAGAAACCGGGAATGAACGCCTTGATCAATACGAAAGCGGGCAGACCAAGGCCATAGATCGCCAGAATATTGGAAACGACGAGCGTGGAATCCGGGCTGAACTTGCCACGTTCGAACAGAAGTCGGACGATGGGTTCCGACATGACCAGAAGAGCTGCAGCGGCTGGCAGCGTCAGAAACAATGTGAACTCGACCGAGCGGTTTTGAAGGTTCGACGCTTCCTTCATGTGGCCGCCGCGCAACGCGCGAGACAGTTCCGGCAGAAGCACGGTCGCGACCGCGATGCCGACGACACCGAGCGGTAGCTGATAGATGCGGTCCGCATAGACGAGCGATGACACCGCACCTTCCATGCCCGACGCGATATTGGTGTTGATGAGAAGGTTGATCTGCGTGATGCCGCCGGTGATGGCGGCAGGCAGCGCCAGCACCAGCAGCCGTTTGACATTGGCTGTCAGGCGAGGACGGCGGAAGCCGATCTTGATGCCAGCATTGCGCACGGCGAGCCAGACGATGGCAAGCTGCACCAGACCTGCTGCCATAACACCCCAGGAAAGGCCATAGCCGACTGAAAGCGCGTCATAGCCCCGCCACCATGCGAAAGCCAGCACCCCGATCAGAATGATGTTGAGGAACACCGGCGCAATGGCTGCCGCGAAATAGCGGTGCAGTGAATTGAGCATCCCCCCCATCATCGCGGCCAGCGACATACAGGCGAGATAGGGGAACATGATGACGGCGAGACGCACTGTATTGTCGAATTTCACCGGATCGTCAGTGAAGCCCGGAGCGATCACCGTCCGCACGATGAATGGCATCGAAAGTTCCATCACGATGGTCAGGAACAGAAGCACGGTGAAAAGCACGCCGAAGACTTCTTCGGAAAAACGGCGCGCGCCATCCATGCCGTTTTTTTCGATTTCCTTGGCAAAAAGCGGCACGAAGGCTGAATTGAACGCGCCTTCGGCAAAGAGCCTGCGGAATGTGTTCGGGAAACGGAAGGCTGCGTTGAAGGCGTCGGCTACCGGGCCGGTGCCGAGTGCTGCCGCCATGAACATCTCGCGCGTGAAGCCGAAAATGCGGCTCATCAGCGTTCCTGACGCCACCGTGGCGAACTTTTTGACCAAACTCATTTACTGAAAAACCTATGCTGCGGCCTGCGACGAGCGACCGTTTGTCTTATTGCCAGAATCTCCGCTCAGAACACCAAGCAGCTTGCGCCTGATATTACCCTGGCGGGTGGCGTTTGAAATCTTGTGGCCCACAAGGTCAGTCACGTAAAAACTGTCGATCACTTTCTCGCCGAAGGTGGTGATATGAGCCGATGCAATATCCAGCGAAAGATCGGAAATAAGGCCGGTCAGTTCTGAAAGCAAACCGGGCCTGTCCAGACCTTCCACCTCGATGACGGTAAACTTGTTGGAGAGCGTGTTGTTGATCTCAACACGCGGCTCCACCTTGAAAGCCTTGGCTGCCTTCTTCGGCTTGGTACGCCTGGCGAGCACGTCGGGCAGATGGGCCTTGCCGGACAATACATCCTCGATGACCTTTCCGACACGTTCCGCACGGCGGCGTTCGTCATCGTCAGTGTCGAACTCGCGGCTGATGAGGATGGTATCAAGTGCGCGTCCATCACCAGTGGTGAAAATCTGCGCGTCAACGATGTTGGCTCCTGCCGCTGCGCAGGCACCGGTGATGATCGACAACAGGCGTGGATGGTCGGGCGCCAGCACCGTAATTTCCGTAACTGCCTCGAAAGTATGCGGCTTGGCCATGGTGGCCAGCGCCCGTTCTTCGCGATCAGCTTCGCGAATGAAATGGGCGTGCCGGACCTGATCCTCGAGACTGACGGTCAGAAAATAGTTGGTGTAGTGAAGCGCCAGATAGGCATCGCGCTTGTCCTTCGGCCAATCGGAAAGCCGTTCGGCAAGCGCTTCTCGCGCCTGATGGTCGCGGTCGGCGCGCGACAATTCCGAAAAGCCGCCGGTCAGGACCAGTTCGGTTTCGTAGAAGAGTGTGCGCAGAAGCTGGCCCTTCCAGCCATTCCATACGCCGGGGCCAACCGCCTTGATGTCGCAGACGGTCAGGATCAGGAGAAGCTTCAACCGCTCCATGGTCTGCACTGTGTCTGCGAAGTCGATGATGGTCTTGCGATCATTGAGATCACGCGACTGTGCCACCATGCTCATGGTGAGATGCTCGCGCACAAGCCATTCGACGGTTTCCGTTTCGGTAGGGGTAAGACCCAGCCGTGGTCCCAGCCTGCGGGCGATGCGCGCGCCAGCGACAGAATGATCTTCCGGGCGCCCCTTGGCAATGTCGTGCAAGAGCAGCGCCACATAAAGCAGGTTGCGGTCGCGCTTGATCGTGGTGATGAGATGGTTTGAAAGCGGGTGCTCGTTTTCCAGTTCGCCATGCTCGATTTCCGAAAGCACGGCGATGCAGCGCAACAAATGCTCGTCTACCGTATAATGGTGATACATGTTGAACTGCATCATGGCGACGATCTTGCCGAAGTCCGGAATGAATTTTCCGAGCACACCGGATTCGTTCATGCGGCGTAGAATGAGTTCGGGGTTGCGCGGCGAAGTCAGGATTTCGAGGAAAAGCTTGTTGGCTTCGGGATTTTCACGCAGATCGGAATTGATGAGTTTCAGCGAGCGGGTGAGGCTCTGCATCGCTTCGGGGTGAAATTCCAGCCCGTGCTTGTCGGCCAAATGGAAGAGACGGAGGATATTGACCGGGTCTTCCTTGAAAACCTCCGGCCGTGCGATGTTGATGCGGTGATTTTCCGAAACGAAGTCGCCGTCTGCGGAAAGCTTGCGCTTGCGCCGCGAGAAAGTGAGGAAGATGCGGTTGAAGCCCGGCACATGCTTGGCCTGCTGTTCCTCCAGCGCGGCACAGATGATGCGAGTGAGGTCGCCCACATCTTTTGCCACGAGGAAATAATGCTTCATGAAGCGTTCGACATAGTTCTGGCCGGGATGCGCCGTATATCCAAGGCGTTCGGCAATTTCAGGCTGTATGTCGAAGGACAGGCGTTCTTCGGCTTTGAGCGTCGCGAAATGCATGTGGCACCGCACCGCCCAGAGAAAATCTTCCGCCTTGTTGAACAGCTTCAGCTCGGCTCGTGACAGAACACCAAGCTTGACCAGTTCTTCCTTCGTTTTGACGCGGTAAAAGTATTTGGTGATCCAGAACAGCGTATGCAGGTCGCGCTGGCCGCCCTTGCCTTCCTTGACATTCGGTTCAACCAGATAGCGGGTTTCGCCTGCCTTGCGATGGCGCTGATCGCGTTCGGCAAGCTTGGCCTGAATGAATTCCGGGCCGGTATCCTTGACGATTTCCTCGTCGAAGCGGGTAACAAGCGTTCTGAAGAGCTCGCGATTGCCGGTTAGAAACCGCGCATCGAGAATTGCCGTGCGTATCGTCATGTCCTCGCGCGAAAGACGAATGCACTCATCAATGTTGCGCGTGGAATGACCGACTTTCAACCCCATGTCCCACAGCATGTACAGCATGTATTCGACAACCTGCTCACCCCAGGGGGTCTGCTTGTAGGGCAGCAGAAACAGGAGATCGATATCCGACCCCGGCGCCAGTCCTCCACGTCCATAACCACCAACCGCGATGATGGCCATGTTCTCGGCCTTTGACGGATTGACCATCGGATAGGCTTTGGTAGTGGCGAATTCGAACAGCGCCTCAATCAGCGTATCCATGAGAAAGGAAAGGCGTTTGGCGCATAGCGTGCCGCCGCCATCCTTCATCAGCATGCCTTCCGCATTGGCGCGACCACGCACCAAAGCATCCTTCAGAGCCTGAAGTACCACTTTTCGTACGGTAGGACTGGTGTAGTTTTCGTCCGTGGAATCCGCCAGTTCGTTGAGCTTGCGGCGTAGCGTCTCGGGATTGACGATCTCTTCCAGCTTAAGGTCGTGTGCGCTCATGCGGCATGTAGATCCGGTTTGCGGAGAAAAGGATAGTGGACGATGGCTATCCTATAGCCGCTTTTATGGATGATGAATATCCAAAAGCAAAGGCCGGGGAAACCCGGCCTTTGTATTACTCTTCGCGGTTTTTTCAGTTCGTCGCGTTATAGGCGGTGATTGCCGCCATATTGACGATGTCGGAATCCTTCGCGCCGATGGTGACGATCTGCGCTGGCTTGTCGAGGCCGACGAGCAATGGGCCGATGATCGTCGCACCACCCAATTCCTGCAGCATGTCGGCGGCAATTGAGGCTGAATGATTGTCCGGCGTGACGATCACATTGGCCGGGCCCGACAGGCGGATGAAAGGATACTGTTCCATCAGCTTCGGGTTTAAAGCCACATCGGCACTCATTTCGCCGTCAAATTCGAAATCGACATGACGCGTCGCCAGAATGCGGACGGCCTCCTGAATGCGCGCGGAACGTTCACCGCCCATATGGCCGAAAGTCGAGAAAGCGGTCAGTGCGACACGCGGCACATAACCCATGCGGCGCGCCATACCTGCAGCTTCAACCGCAATATCGGCAAGCTCGGCTGCGGTCGGCATTTCGTGTACGGCGGTATCGGCGATGAACACCGTGCGTCCGCGACAAAGCGCGATGGAAACACCGACCATGCGGTGGCCGGGCTTGGAATCGATCACACGGCGCACGTCGTCCAGACCCGTCGCATAATTTCGGGTCACGCCCGTCACCATGCCATCGGCATCGCCAAGCGCCACCATGCAGGCCGCAAAATGATTGCGGTCATTGTTGATGAGACGGTGGCAATCGCGTGTCAGATAGCCTTTGCGCTGCAGTTTCTCGTAGAGATAGTCGGCATAGGCGGCATTGCGGCTCGACAGGCGTGCATTGATGATTTCGATGCCCGGACGGTCGAGATCGAGACCGGCAGCCTTCGCCGTATCCTTTACCCGTTCCTCGCGGCCGACCAGAATAGCGGTGCCGAGACCCTGATTGACGTAGGAAACGGCGGCACGCATCACCTGTTCTTCTTCGCCTTCGGCAAAGACGATGCGCTTCGGCTGACGGCGGACACGTTCATAGATGCCGCGCAAGGTGGAAGCGATCGGATCGCGACGCGCCGACAATTCGCGCTTGTAACCTTCGATGTCGGCAATGGCGCGTCCGGCAACGCCGGTTTCCATCGCTGCCTTGGCGACCGCAGCCGAGACGGACGCAAGCAGGCGCGGATCGAACGGCACCGGAATGATATAGTTCGGACCAAAACGCGGACGACTGCCCTGATAGGCGGCAACTACATCGTCCGGCACATCCTCACGGGCAAGCTCGGCCAGCGCATTGACGGCAGCGATCTTCATCGCGTCGTTGATGGTGGTTGCACGAACGTCGAGTGCGCCACGGAAGATGTAGGGGAAGCCAAGGACATTGTTGACCTGGTTCGGATAGTCCGAGCGACCGGTGGCAACGATGGCGTCATCACGGATGCGCGCCACTTCTTCAGGCGTGACTTCCGGGTCGGGATTGGCCATGGCGAAGATGATCGGGTTCGGCGCCATGGAACGGACCATGTCTTCGGTGAACGCGCCTTTGGCCGAAAGACCGAACACGACATCCGCGCCGTTCATGGCATCTGCGAGGGATCGCTTGTCGGTCTTCACGGCATGTGCGGATTTCCACTGGTTCATGCCCTCTTCACGACCCTGATAGACGACGCCCTTGGTGTCGCACAGGATGACGTTTTCCGAGGCAAACCCCATCGCTTTGATGAGTTCGATACAGGCAATACCCGCCGAACCCGCGCCATTGCAGACGAGCTTCGTCGTCTTCATGTCGCGACCGGTCAGATGCAGCGCATTGATGAGGCCGGCAGCGGCGATGATAGCCGTTCCGTGCTGGTCGTCGTGGAAAACCGGAATGTCCATCAATTCGCGCAGGCGCTGCTCGATAATGAAGCAGTCGGGCGCTTTGATATCTTCCAGATTGATGCCGCCAAACGATGGTCCGAGATAGCGTACCGCATTGATGAAGGCATCGATGTCGGTCGTATCGACTTCTAGATCGATGGAATCGACATCGGCAAAGCGCTTGAACAGCACGGCCTTGCCTTCCATCACCGGCTTGGATGCGAGCGCACCAAGGTTGCCGAGGCCGAGAATGGCGGTGCCGTTCGAGATGACGGCGACCAGATTGCCCTTGGCTGTATAGTCATAGGCGCGGGCGGCGTCTTCGGCGATTGCCTTTACCGGCACGGCAACGCCCGGAGAATAGGCGAGCGACAGATCGCGCTGCGTGGTCATGGGCTTGGTGGGGTTGATCTCCAGCTTGCCCGGGCGGCCCTGCGCGTGAAAGTCTAGCGCTTCCTTCTCACTGGCTGTGGGTGCGCGTTCTGATGTGTTGCCCTTCGGCGTCGAGGCTGGCATGTTCCCTCCGGTTTCATCTGCGGGAGAACCTCGATAGCGCCAGTCACGCATCGTGTAAACAGTGCTTCGAGGAATAGATATTCATCCAAAAACGATGGAATACGAAATTTTATAACTTTAGCCTCCTCGGCTAAGCAATAAATGAAGGTTTTTAAATGGAAACGACGGCTAACGAACATAGCTCGGAAGCGGAAGAAAACACCGCCGAGGCAGCGCCCGTTCGCCTGACGCCCATGATGGAACAATATATTGAGATCAAGGCGGCGAATGTCGATTCGCTGCTCTTCTATCGCATGGGCGATTTTTACGAACTGTTCTTCGATGATGCAGTGGAGGCCTCTGCGGCTTTGGGCATCACGCTCACAAAGCGCGGCAAGCATCTGGGCGAGGATATCCCCATGTGTGGTGTGCCTGTCCATGCTGCCGACGATTATCTGCAGAAGCTGATCACCAAGGGCTATCGCGTCGCGGTCTGCGAACAGGTGGAAGATCCGGCAGAGGCGAAGAAGCGTGGCTCTAAATCGGTGGTGAAGCGCGATGTGATCCGTCTCGTCACACCGGGCACGCTGACCGAAGAAAAATTGCTGGACCCATCCGAAGCCAATTTCCTGATGGCGATGGGGCGTACGCGCGGCGACGGTGCGCTGGCGCTCGCCTGGATCGATATTTCTACCGGAACGTTCCGCGTGGCGGAAACCACATCGGACCGGCTTTTCGCCGATGTGATGCGGGTGGACCCGCGTGAACTGGTCGTGGCTGACAACGCCTTCCATGATGAGGAACTGCGTCCGGTCTTCGATCTGGTCGGCAAGGCGGTAACGCCGCAACCGGCGACTCTCTTTGACAGCGCGGCTGCGGAAGCGCGAATCCAGCGCTATTTCAACGTCGCGACATTGGATGGTTTTGGCCAGTTCAGCCGTCCTGAACTTTCAGCCATTTCCGGGGCAATCGCCTACATCGAAAAGACGCAGATTTCCGAGCGTCCGCCCTTGATGCGGCCCGAACGCGAGCATGAGGGCGGCACACTTTTCATCGACCCGGCCACACGCGCCAGTCTTGAACTTGCCCGCACTATGTCTGGCAATCGCGACGGCAGTTTGCTGAAGGCGGTTGATCGCACGGTGACGGGTGGTGGCGCGCGGCTTCTCGCCGAACGCTTGACCGCACCGCTGACCAATCCGAAGGAAATCGCGCTGCGGCTCGATTCCGTTTCCTGGTTCCTGAGCGAACAGTCGCTTTGCGAAGCCATGCGTGCTGAACTGAAGGGCGTGCCAGATATGCCGCGCGGACTCTCGCGTCTTGCCGTTGGGCGCGGCGGGCCGCGCGATCTGGGTAGCCTTGCCCGAGGCTTCGAAGCTGCGCATGTCATTGCGGGCCTGCTGGAAAGCGCGTTGCTGCCCGGTGAACTGGCGCATGCCCGTGATGCCGTCAGTGCCATGCCTGCCATCTTCACGGCTCATCTCGACCGGGCCTTGGCCGACGAATTGCCGCTCCTGAAACGCGACGGCGGTTTTGTGCGCGCGGGCTATAATTCCGAACTCGACGAGATGCGGGCCTTGCGCGACCAGTCACGCCGGGTGATCGCCGGTCTGCAGGCCAACTATATCGAAGAGACCGGTATCAAATCGCTGAAGATCAAGCATAACAATGTGCTTGGTTATTTCATCGAGGTGACGGCCAACAATGCCGGGGCGATGACGGATACGGATGAAGCCAAGAGCCGTTTTATCCATCGCCAGACCATGGCCAATGCCATGCGCTTTACCACCACCGAACTGGCGGAACTGGAAAGCAAGATCGCCAATGCTGCCGATCGCGCATTGTCCATTGAGCTTGCCGTGTTTGAAGAACTGACGGCGGAGGCCGTGTCCCACGCCGATAGCATCCGCGCTGCTGCATCGGCGCTCGCGATGTTCGATGTCTCGGCATCGCTTGCCGTACTGGCGGAAGAGCAGGGATATTGCCGTCCGCAGGTCGATGACAGCCTGTCATTCAACATTGTAGCCGGTCGTCATCCGGTCGTCGAGCAGGCCCTGCGGCGTCAGGCAGCCAATCCGTTCGTCGCCAATGATTGCGATCTCTCGCCGCAAGCAGACGGCGGAAATGGTGCCATCTGGCTTCTGACCGGTCCGAACATGGGCGGTAAGTCGACCTTCCTGCGTCAGAATGCGCTGATTGCGATCATGGCGCAGATGGGCTCATTCGTGCCTGCGGGTTCTGCGCAGATCGGTGTCGTGGACCGGCTGTTCAGCCGTGTCGGTGCTTCCGACGATCTGGCGCGGGGGCGCTCGACCTTCATGGTCGAAATGGTGGAAACGGCGGCAATCCTCAATCAGGCGGGCGAGCGTTCACTGGTAATCCTTGATGAAATCGGGCGCGGTACAGCGACGTTCGACGGACTGTCCATTGCCTGGGCGGCGGTCGAATATCTGCATGAGAAGAACCGTTGCCGTGCACTGTTTGCCACGCATTTCCATGAAATGACGGCGCTTTCAGAAAAGCTCGCGCGGCTTTCCAATGTCACCATGCGGGTCAAGGAATGGGACAACGATGTCGTCTTCCTGCATGAAGTGGCCAAGGGTGCCGCCGACCGCTCCTATGGTGTGCAGGTGGCGCGTTTGGCGGGGTTGCCGGAAGCGGTCGTCAATCGTGCGCGCGATGTGTTGCACCAGCTTGAAGCGGGCGAAACCTCCGGCAAGGCGGACAAGCTGATCGACGATCTGCCGCTGTTCTCGGTCGTCTTGCAGCAGGAAAAACCGAAACCGCAGGTTCAGGCAAAAGACAGCGAACTGGTGAAAGCGGTCGCGGCCATCAGCCCCGATGAATTGACGCCCAGAGAAGCGCTGGACCTGATCTATAAGCTGAAGGAACTGGCCGGAAAGGCGTGAGCTGGGCCTCAGAAGCAAAAAGGCGAAGCAGATGCTTCGCCTTTTTTATTTACACAAAGCGGTTCGCTTCCGCGCCGTAATAGGTGATGTAGCGGCTGGAAATCCGCTCGATGGGCAGAATGATGAAGACATCGGTCGTGCCGAATGCTTCGTCAATCACCGCGCCATCCCCGATCATCGCGCCAAGACGCAGATATCCCTTTACCAGAGGCGGCATCGAGAACAAGGCAACCTTGTTGTTGATGGCTTCCTTCGGCATCAGGTCCATGGCCTGATAACGATTGGGCAGGGCGCGAACGTCCCAGTCATCGGTGGCCCGGCAATTGTGATGGAGGAACGACAGGCCGAGCGCATGAGCTGCAGGCACAGCACCGTGGAACGACGCGCAGCCGAACATCACATCGATGGAATGGCGGCGGCAATAAGCCCAGGCACCTTGCCACAGAAGCTCGACAGTGCGCTTGGAGCGGTATTCCGCCTTCACGCAGGAGCGTCCCAGTTCAAGCAGGCGGAGGTTCGGGCGCGAAAGGGCCAGACGCTGCACGTCGTATTCGTCGGCAGAATAGAAGCCGAGCGCCTTTTCTGCCTGATCGCTGCGCATCAGACGATAGGTGCCGACAATCTGCTGGTGCTCCGGCACGGGCAGGGCGGTGTCGTAAACGAGCAGATGATCGCAAATAGCGTCGAAGCGGTCGGCATCACGAAGCTCCACGGCTTCGATGCTTTCCCGGCGCGCGCCCATTTCGTCAAAGAAGACGCGGAAACGCAGTTCCTGCGCGGCCTCGATGGCCTCGCGTGAGTTTGCAAGCCGTACTTCCAGCGATCCGATGCGCCCCAGAACGATGGGGTCGCCGTTGGACGCGAACAGCGCCTGTTGTGCTTCTAAGCCTGACATGACCGTATCATCAATGATTTGCTGGTCCATTCCAAGCAGTACTGTCATGATGATGGCTCCTGATTTGTCTATTCACGTATTCCTGAACGGCTTTCCCACTGATATTTCAGCGAGAGCTAACCAATTCCAATCCTCGTTCAGTCAATTGCATGGACAAGGTGTCCAGTTCGACCGAAGCAGTACAGATTCAGTGCTACGCGACGATGACAGAAGCATGTCACCAATGTGTCAATTCGGATGACTGGACCTTATCCTCTTCAAAAAGCTTTTAATTTTAAGAGATCAAATTATGCGAAAGGCAGAAACTGTTCAACCCGGTGGGCTAGCGGGCAGCCCGCTCGCGCCGCCAGCCAAGGAATTCCTCCAGAATTATGAGGCCGGCACCGATGGTAATGAACGTGTCGGCGAGGTTGAAAACCGCGAATGACCAGGTCGGCAGGTGGAACAGAATATAATCCACGACGTAACCGTGCATCACGCGATCGATAAGGTTGCCGATGGCACCGCCGACGACGAGTGCAAAGCCGTAGCGTGCGAAAATGCGGTCCGGCGCGTTGGTCCACCAGAGGTAAAGCACGAACGCAATGACGGCGGCGGTAATTGCGACCAGTCCCCAGTCGTGCAGCCAGGCGAGCATCGAGAAGGCAATGCCTTCATTGTGCGTGCGGAACAACGCAAGAAACGGCAGTAGGTCAATCTGCTGGCCGTAGCCCATCCTTGTTTCCACCAGATGCTTGACGCCTTGATCGATCAACACTGTGAGAATGACGACGAAAAGTGAGGACCAGACCGCGTGTCGCTTCATCCGGAAGTCCTTTCATCGAGCGTGAGGGCGTCGCGACGAATTTCGTAGAGCATGACCCCGGTGGCAATTGCGAGATTGAGAGAATCTGCACGACCGGCCTGCGGAATGCGCGCGAGCTTGTCGCAAGTGTCGGCAAGGCTGTCAGGAAGGCCCTGCTGTTCGTTGCCCATCATTAGCACAACCGGTTTGTTGGCATAGGGAATGGTGCGATAGTCGACGGCACCTTTCAGATGGGTGCCGACGACAAGGCCGGAAAAGCCTTTGCGCCAGTTGAGGAAATCGGCTTCCGTCACTTTGTAGAGCGGCATGGAAAAGACCGAGCCCATCGTGGCGCGCACGGTTTCCAGCGAATAGGGATCGGTGGTGTCGCCGATCAGAATGACGCCCTTGGCGCCGACCGCATCCGCGGTGCGGATGACCGTGCCTAGATTGCCGGGGTCGCGCACGCGGTCCAGCGCAATATAGACGTCATTGTTCTTCGGCTTGAGGCTTGCAAGAGGGCGATATTGCTGTTCGAAAACGCCGACAACCATCTGCGGATTGTCGCGGCGGGTGATGGCAGCCATGATCTTTTCGGTCACTTCCAGCACAAGTCCGCCCTTGGCGAAGGTACGGACGGCAACCTGCTCGACCAGTTTGTTGCCTTTGCCGGATTTGGCGAAAACCAGCGTCTTGATGCGCCAATCCTGTTCCAGCGCATCGATAACCAGCTTCAGCCCTTCGGCCAGAAATACGCCCTGCTGGTCGCGGAATTTTTTCAGCGCCAGCGAGCGAAGGTCTTTCACAATCGGGTTGGTGAGGCTGGTGACTTCCTTCACCTGACCCACTTTGGAATATTCGGCACGAGAGCCGCCTTTGGAAAAATCGTCGTCACGGCTCATTTTGCTACCCAGCGGCTGAACATGGATGTGGAAAGCGCGCGCGCGCCCGTCTGATCGTTGGAACGTTCGCGCAGAATAAGTTCGCCCGATTCGACCGTGCCGCCAAGGCCGGTGAAACGGTCGCGCATCAGTTCGTGAATGGCGAAGAAAGAGGCGCGGATCGAATAGGCAGTCAGGATGACGGCCAATGGTTTTGGCGTCAGGATGGACCGACATGTATCGACCATCGCGGGCAAATGTTCGAACAACTGCCAGACTTCACCGCTCGGGCCACGCCCATAGGCAGGTGGATCGAGCAGGATAATGTCGTAGAAGCTGCCGCGCCTCTCCTCGCGCTGCACGAATTTCATCGCATCTTCGCAGATCCAGCGGATCGGCTTATCGGAAAGCCCGGCCATTTCCTGATTTTCACGCGCCCAGAGAATAGCTTTCTTGGATGCGTCCACATGGGTCACTTCCGCGCCTGCCCGTGCCGCTACCAATGAGGCGAGGCCCGTATAGCCGAACAGATTGAGCACCTTCACGCCGCGCCCGGACTTCACCCCTTCACGGATAAGCCCATCCATGTAAGACCAATGTGCTGCCTGCTCGGGAAACACGCCGACATGGCGAAATGACGTGAACCGGCCATGAAAGGAAATGCCGTCGTGCTGCATCGGCCAGGTTTCGCCGAGCGGCTCTTTTGGAAACGCCCAGCGCCCCATGCCTTCCTCGTCGGTGTTGCCGGTGAAGACGGCATCGGCCTGATCCCACTCTTTCTGCGGCAGGCTTGGCAACCAGATCGCCTGACCTTCGGGGCGGACAATCCGATAGGGGCCATATTGCTCAAGCTTCAACCCGTTGCCGCTATCGAGAAGCGCATAATCGGGGGAGGGCTCCGTTTCGAGAATGAGCGGTAGTCTTTCTCCCGGACGTGCACCGGCATAGGGTTTGATTTCGCGAAGCGGAGCGGCAGGCTTGTCGTCTACGGGCTTGGGTGCAGCCTTGGCGAATTGGGGACGCGGCTTTTTGAAAGACGAGCCTTTATTGTCAGACTTGCCATCAAATCGGCCTTCAAATTTGTTTTCTGAACGCGGCGCATCATGTCTTGCGCGCTCGAAACCGCGGTCCTGTTTGCCGCCCGACGGCTTTTTGCCTTTTCCCTTTGGCGCTTTCACCCGAAACTCCAATCATCATGATTGGGGTCTAGGTAGGATAAACAAGGCCAGCGCGAAAGGGGAAAACGACGTTCAAACGCTCACAAAGGGTATTTCGGCCATGAAACCCCGGAAGTTTTGCTCCCGGGGTTTGAGAATAGCGGGCGTTTCAGGAGTTCACGACCGATATATTACGCTTTTCGGCGGCGGTGCTCCGTTCAAGCAGGCGCGCGGCTTCCTGTTTATACATCCGCTCCTTGCGGCGATGCTTGCCCTGCGTGAGCCAGGTCACCAGGGAACCGATGACAACACCGAGAAGAAGTGCACCAAACAGCCATAGGAACAGTGGTGCATTATAGGACAGGGCGGGATTGCCCGGGTTGAATGGATCGATCGTGAACTGCACCGATGCGCGATTGGCAACCGACAACGCAATCAGAACCACTGCAAGCGGCACGAGAACGATGATGGCGATGATGCGTTTAGCCGCCATGGTGTCTATCAGACTGCGCCGTTGAGACGGTCGCGCAGTTCCTTGCCGGTCTTGAAGAAGGGAACCCACTTTTCTTCCACGTCCACGGTTTCGCCGGTGCGCGGATTGCGGCCGCTGCGGGCAGGGCGGTTCTTCACCGAAAAGGCACCGAAGCCGCGCAACTCAACGCGATTGCCATCCGCAAGGGCGTTTGTGATCTCGTCGAATACCGCGCCCACGATGTTTTCAACATCGCGCTGAAAGAGATGCGGATTACGGCTGGCGATAATCTGAACGAGTTCCGATTTGATCACGGCTTTAAACCCCTGTTCTTCTGTTTGTTTCATCCGGTATCTACCGGATATTGTGTAAGTTTGCCCGGCTGGCGTCAATTCGCTTCAGGCGTACCGTCAACGTGCCAAACCGAGAGAAGTCCGTCAAGAAAGATGCGTTCCTTGGCAATCTCCTTCAATATGCCGTCTGCTTCCTGTGGCACACCGATAAGGCGGGCGCCAGCATGAATGACGAGATCGCGGAGCGAGAAACCCGTGTCACTGCTGACTGGCTTCCACTCAAGACGCGGCAGATCCTTGGAGAGCCCCTTGCTTGCGAGCCAGGCAATGGCCTCTTCTTCACCACCCAACCCGTCGATCAGTTTCTTGTCCAGTGCCTGTCGTCCCGTAAACACTGCCCCATTGGCCAGCGCCAGCGCCTGTTCATGCGTAAACGAACGGCGCTTTTCGACAATGTCCACGAACCATGCATAGGAATCCATAATCATGTTGCGGATCATACCCTTGGCTTCTTCGCTGGCCGGGCTGAAATAATTGGGTTCTGCCTTGAGTGGCGACGATTTGATGGTTTCGACCTTCACGCCGATCGTATCGAGAAGCTTCGAGACATCGGGATATTGGAACAGAACTCCGATTGAACCAACGATGGATGTCTGCCGCGCGACGATATGGTCGGATGCGCTGGCAATCATGTAACCGGCGGAGGCGGCAAGTGTTCCTACCTGCGTGACGACCGGCTTTTTCTCGGCAATCTTGCGCACGGCTTCGAAAATCGCTTCGCCGCCCACCGTCGTTCCACCGGGCGAATCGAGAACCAGAATCACACCCTTGACGGCATCGTCCTTGGCTATCTTGTCGAGGCGCTTCAGCAATTCCTCGTTCTCGAAGATCGTGCCTTCAATGCGAACCTTGGCGATATGCGGCTGGTTGAAATTGGTGCCACGCAAGGACCATGAAGCGAATACGGCGATCAAAGCTGCTATCAAAAGCAGGAAGGCTCCACGCCAGATTGTCAGTTTTCTGCGCAGTTTCCGGCGTTCGATGATTGCTTCGGCGTCCTGAGCCATTCCCGTCCATCCGTTCGTTCAAATAGCGCGGCTTGCGCCTGACTAGTCACCTTTTGCCTCGAATGAAGGCATGCGGCAAGTCTCTTCGATAAGCCGGTCTGGCTAAGATAGTACTCGAAATACCTATTGTAATGAAACAGCGTCGAATTCTTCTCGTCGCCATCAGACATAGCGCGTGAACGCGCGGAAACTGTATTACGTTCTGCTGTAATTCGGGGTTGTTATGTGGTATCAAAGAGTTGATTAGCATTCTACTTAATTTAGTGGAGTGCAAATTGGGCTGAATTATCAAAGGCATAAACCGTTCCTGCTCCTTATCTGCGAGGCGGGTGCGGTGTTTTGCGCGGTATAAAGCTATTGAGCGGCCGACTATTTCACCCCAAATAAACCTTATTGAAATGAAAAAGCGCGACACAGACGCGCTTATTGCCGAATTCTATGAAAGCCGTTGAGGAATCGAACGCAAGATGACTGCCGACACCACACATAGTCATGCGCCGCAGAACGCGACCGCTCCGGGTCGCGGCGCAGGTGGCATGCGTTTTGGTGCGTCGGAGAAAGCCGAGTCGCTTTTCCATGCTGCGCAGCGTCATTCCGTTCGCGTCCGGGTGTTGAAAACTGCGCTTCCGGTAGCAGCGATTATCGTTGGTGCTGTGTTTTCATGGTACACGTTTCTTGCAACGCCGAATACGCCTGTAAAGGTGGAAGTGAATAATGGTGGCGAAAGCGGCAAGCTCGTCATGACTAGCCCGCATCTCAACGGTTATACCAAGGATAATCGTCCCTATTCGATGACTGCGGCGAAGGCGACGCAGGACGCGAAGAACAGCGGCGCGATTGCGCTTGAAGGCATTTCGGCCGAGCTGCCTGTTGGTGAAAAGGGCACGGCCAAAGTCGAGGCAACATCCGGCATTTACGATAATGCCAATGGACGTTTGCAACTTGATAAGGACTTTATTGTTACAACAGATGACGGTTTACGTGCGGTGTTGCGTTCTGCGGACGTAAACCTCAAGAGCGGGCAGATCACGACCGACAAGCCCGTCGATATCCGTAGCGGCAGCACGCATATTCTGGCCGACAGCATGCAGGTCAAGGACAACGGCAAGGTTCTCATTTTCGAGAACAAGGTTCGAATGACTGTTGACGGCAGCGTTGTTTCGCCCAACAAGGCTCCCTGAGAAGGTTGCCTGATTTGAGACAGGGAATCGTTCGGACCGATTAATATCTGTGCGGCGCTTGAGTGCATTCTGAAGTTAATTTTCAGATTGAAATGTGCTCGAAAACAAATTGTTAGAGCGTGATTCTGATGCTGTCAGGGTGCTACAGGCTCTAAACCGCTTTTTTGATCGCATTCTGCGATGCCGAATGTTCCCATTTGGCTGCAAAGTGCTTAATGTTGCGTCTGACCGCATGTTGGCCCAGGGAGGGCCGAATGCTTCGGGGAGCTGAAGATATATGGAACGCGAGACGGGCAAGATGAACAAGGGTACGATGGCCCGCACTTTGCGGATGGGATTTGCAGTTCTGGCGCTTGGGCTTGTCGCGGCTCCGACGGCCTCTTTGGCGCAGGAAGGTGCGGCGGTGAACGGCTTGAAGCTTTCCAACAGCAAGGCGCCGGTCAAGATCGACGCTGACAAGCTGGAGATGCGCGACAAGGAAGGTATTGCCGTATTTACCGGCAATGTTGCCGTTTCGCAGGGCGATGCCTTGCTGAAGGCCGGGCAGATGACCGTTTATTACAATAAAGCCAAGAAAGACGGCGAGGCGCAAGCCCCGGAACCGGCAAGTGCTGGCGTCGGAGGCCTTGATTCATCAAGTATCGATCACATCGACATCTCCGGAAAAGTTTATCTCAAATCTGGCACGCAGGTCGCAACTGGCGATACCGGTCGTTATGATGCGAAAAACCAGGTGATGGTTCTTCAGGGACAGAAAGTGGTCCTGACCGATGGCGACAATGTCGTGACCGGTTGCAAGCTGACGGCGCATCTCGATACTGGCCGCGCCAATGTCGAAAGCTGCAAGGGTCAGACCAAGGGTCGCGTGTCGATCATCATGGCTCCGAAAGATCAACAGCAGGGCGGTGCTGCGCCCAAGCAGAACTGACCGGAGCAGGCGTGGGATTGTTCTGGAACAAGAAGGCTGACGGGCCGCAAGACGCATCGCAAAATGTCAACGCACCATCCGATGTCGCGGGCGCGATGCCCGGCCAGCCGGGTAAGTCGACGCGCCTCAAGGGTACGCTGGTGGCGCGCGGTCTCTGCAAGAGCTATCGCGGACGGCAGGTTGTCAATGGCGTGTCGTTCGGTGTACGTGCGGGCGAGGCTGTCGGTATTCTAGGGCCGAACGGCGCAGGCAAGACCACTTGCTTCTATATGGTGACGGGTCTGGTCCCGGCTGATGCCGGTTCCATCGAGATCGACGGTTTCGATGTTACGTCGATGCCGATGTATCGTCGTTCCCGCCTGGGCATCGGTTATTTGCCGCAGGAAGCCTCTATTTTCCGTGGCCTTTCGGTGGAAAACAACATCAAGGCCGTGTTGGAAGTGGTAGAAAAGGATCGTTCCAAGCGCGCTTCCGAACTGGATGCGCTGTTGGAAGAGTTTCACATCGCTCATCTGCGCAAGGCGCCTGCCATTTCTCTTTCAGGCGGCGAGCGTCGTCGTCTCGAAATTGCGCGTGCGCTGGCATCACGCCCAAACTTCATGCTGCTCGATGAGCCTTTTGCCGGCGTCGATCCGATCGCCGTTTCGGATATCCAGCAGCTCGTTCGCCATCTGACCAGCCGCGGTATCGGCGTTCTGATTACTGACCATAATGTGCGTGAAACGCTCGGCCTTATCGACCGCGCCTACATTATTCACGCCGGTCAGGTGCTGACACATGGTCGTCCTGCCGAAATCGTCGCCAATCCAGACGTGCGCAGGCTCTATCTCGGCGATCAATTCACACTTTAATATTCAGGGCATTTTCAGGTCGTCTCGCTTTCCTTCGGAAGTGCCTCACTCTGACTGGGCATCGGTTCGGGCCTGTCAGGTTCTGTGCAAGGTTGCAGAAAGTGCAGCGGAATCGCGACTATTTCCCCTTTTGTCCCAAAACTGCACATTCTGAATTGACAAGCAAGGTTCATACCAGTTTTCATTCAAATACGCTTTCAGTCTAAAACGGCTGCGAGCGGGCGGCTTATTCTTCTGTATGGACTCACAGGTCCCATGTCGATGGAATGCCGTCTGAAGGCAAGTTTGCTGTCAAGGTAGCGTGGGCGTTGACCGTGTGCTCGGCAATGATTGACAGGGTTTAACCGGGGGAGAATAACGCGTCGCATGGCTCTGTCGACCAAGCTCGATTTCCGTCAATCGCAATCGCTGGTGATGACACCGCAGCTGATGCAGTCGATCAAGCTGCTGCAGATGACGCATATTGAGCTCGAACAGTTTCTCGATGTTGAAATCGAAAAAAATCCGCTGCTGGATCGAATTGAGGCAGCGAATGATGATTTTTCGAGCGCGGAACCAGTGCGGGAAAGTACTGAAACCGGCGATGACGATCTGGCATCCGACGATATGTCGGACGGCGACTGGTTCAAAACGGATGCTTCGGATGACGCGGAAAATCTCTCATCCACTTTCGACAGTTCGCTTGAAAATATCTTTCCAGACGATCCGGGTCGCTTTGACGAGATCGGCCCCGATCTTGCCGCACAATGGAAATCGTCAATTGGCGACGGATATGTTTCAGGCAGTGGCTATGACATAGATCAAGTCACAGCCAGCCGGGTTTCGCTGAGTGAATATGTGGCAGAACAGATCGCGCTGACGTTTTCCAGAGCAACAGACCGCTTCATCGCGACAGCACTTGCCGACGCGCTGGACGAAGGCGGATATCTGCGTATCGATATTATTGCGCTTGCACAGAATCTGGGCGTTGAAACGGTTGAGATCGAGCGCATTTTGGGAACAATGCAAAGCTTTGATCCGCCTGGCCTTTTTGCTTGTGATCTGCGGGATTGCCTGGCGATACAGTTGCGCCTCAAGGATCGGTTCGATCCGGCGATGGAGGCGCTGGTCGACAATCTCGATCTTCTGGCGCGGCGCGACTTCGCGACGCTCAAGAAGCTGTGTGGCGTCGATCAGGCCGATATTCTCGATATGCTGACCGAAATTCGCATGCTTGATCCAAAGCCCGGTTCATTATTCGAGATTTCTGTGGCGGATGCCATCGTGCCGGATGCACTTGTGACGCCATCACGTGACGGCGGCTGGGCTATCGAGCTGAATGCCGCCGCGATGCCGCGTCTCATCGTCAACAACGAGTACTATGCAGAAGTCAGTGCGTCTGTGAAGGCCGAGGAAAAAGCGTTTCTCTCGGACTGCATGCAGACTGCGAACTGGCTCGTACGCAGCCTTGACCAGCGTGCGCGCACTATCCTCAAGGTCACGCAGGAGATAGTTCGGCAGCAGGACGGATTTTTGCGACAAGGGGTGACCCACTTGAAACCGCTCAATCTGCGTACTGTCGCCGATGCGGTCGGTATGCATGAATCGACCATCAGCCGCGTGACGGCAAACAAGTTCATGGCCACGCCGCGCGGGGTGTTTGAACTGCGCTATTTTTTTACAGCTTCGATTGCTTCATCCGAGGGCGGCGACGCTCATTCGTCGGAGAGTGTACGCCATCGCATCCGCCAGATGATTGATGCTGAAAAGCCCGATGACGTGCTGTCCGATGACGCTATCGTAGATGCATTGAAGAAGGACGGTGTGGATATCGCGCGGAGAACGGTCGCAAAATATCGGGAATCGATGAATATTGCTTCATCGGTTCAGCGCAGGCGTGAAAAGAAGGCAAGATCGTCGGTTTCCTGATTGCGTAGCCAGAACGGTTCCACAAATTGCGCTGTGAAGGGACCGCTTTAAATCACCGATTGTACCTCTTGAGCGTCATTCCCGTATTTGAATAGGGAGGAATGCTCTAAAATTTTGGATCTGTAGCGCTGCTCTTTCAGAAAAATTCGATCTCGATTTGTGGAGAGAGCGGCATTGCAGGACGACCAACTGGCATGAGGACCAATTGACAAGCGCCAATTCACCCAATAGAAGCCCGGCTCGCGCTGCGGCACATGTCTGGCCCCCTTTATTTAGGGGCTTCATGACAAGTCGACAGCGTGAATTGGCGCGATGTCAGCAGAAAGCGCTTGTATTTCTGCTGTCGAAAATACGCCAAAGCAGAATTGAAGCATGTCTTTTCAAAATAGTACCGGTTTTGGGATGAAGACATGGGTTGGACGTTTCCGGCGAATGCGTTCTGCGGGCAAAGTCTGATAATATCGCTGTAATTTCTGGAAGAAATTGCGGTTGTTCATATGTTTGAAGGAAGGGCAATGTGACGCTCCGGGGAAGCCGGACCAGAACAATCCTGGCAACGGACCAGCTACTGGGGCGTTACGTAACAGAGCGATGTGCGGCAACCATCCCGAAAAGGGGCTAACGATTGGAGCAGCCACGACTTCGAAGGCTTTTCGGAAGGTGTTTCAACACCTCGCCGGAAAGTGTGCCTGAGAAGCGTGCAGGCGCCGTGAATTTAGTTGGAAAACGCACAGGACGAAAAGCATCTTTGATGCTGGTTCGCTTTGCGCTTCGCTCGCCTTGTGATTAGACTGAGTCCTGTGGTGTAACGCAAATGAGGTGTGCCAAATGACTCTGCGTGTATCTGGAAAGCATATGGACGTCGGTGAAGCTTTCACAACCCGGATCATTGATCGGGTGAATGAGGCTGTCGGCAAATATTTCGATCATGGCTTTTCCGGACAGGTTACGGTCACCAAGTCCGGTTCGCGTTACAGTGCGGATTGCACCTTGCACCTCGATAGCGGTGCAACCCTGCAAAGCACTGGCGACGCGCAGGATCCGCAGCTGGCTTTTGAAGCAGCGGCGGACAAGATCGAAACCCGCCTTCGCCGCTATAAGCGCCGTCTGAAGTCGCGCCCGGCTACGCAGCCAGATGCGATCTATGATGACGTTGCATATCGTGTTATGGCACCGCTGTCGGAGGAAGAGGAGGATCTTCCGGCAGATTACGCGCCGACAATTGTTGCGGAATCGTCCGTCGCCCTGCGCACCATGTCGGTGGCGTCGGCGGTCGTGGAGCTGGACCTGATTGAAAATCCGGTTCTGGTGTTCCGCAATGCTGGCAATGATGAAGTTAACATCGTCTACCGTCGCGCGGACGGCAATATCGGCTGGGTCGATCCATCGATGGTCACCCGCCAGGCCGCGCCTCGCGCCTGACGGCAAACCTGAAGCGCACGCAGCGGATCGCGATTAGGCGGCCGCGTGCGCTTCCCCAAACCGGGCCACAAAGGCCTGATTGAAGAAGGAACGGAGAGAATGGATCTTAGTGATCTGATTCAGCCCGGGGCGATTATCCCGGCGCTGAAAGCCAGCTCCAAAAAACAGCTTTTGCAGATTTTGTCTGAGAAGGCTGCGGAACTGACCGGTCTCCCTGAGCGTGAAGTTTTCGAAACAATTCTCCAGCGTGAGCGCCTCGGTTCCACCGGGGTCGGCAATGGCGTTGCCATTCCGCACGGCAAGCTGGCGAATATCAACAAAATAGCCGGAATCTTCGCTCGTCTGGAAACCCCGGTCGATTTCGAGGCGCTGGACGATCAACCCGTCGATCTTGTTTTTCTGCTTCTCGCGCCGGAAAATGCCGGCGCGGATCATCTGAAGGCACTTTCGCGCATCGCCCGTATGCTGCGCGACGCCGATACTGTTGCCAAATTGCGCGGTACACATGACGCGCAGGCACTTTATTCATTCCTGACCGCTCAACCAGCCTCCAACGCTGCCTGAGTTCAAATAGTTTCTCGTAAACAAAACCGCCGTTCATCTCGAACGGCGGTTTTGTTTGTTTGCTTGCAGAAACAATTTCTAGGGAAAACATACTACCCAAGCAGAAGCACATTGCTGCCTGACGATGGCTTGCGGCGATTGCATGCGCTGGAAACTTCCGCACAAAGTACGTGCGGAGTGGCGATACCGGCGATAGCCGGTATCGCATCAAACTTTAGTGCAGCATCACCGTGCGCAGTTCGTGGTCTTGTGCACCCTGTAGCGCGGTGGCGCGAACATCAGAGAGCACAATTGGCTCACCGCTGGCACCAAAGAGCGCCCAGAGTTCCAGGCCCGGCTCGATCGGTGGGAGGGCAGGGAAGCTGCGGGCAAGGTCATCTGAACGGATCTTGCGCACATAGGCAATTTCACCTTCGCCGAGATGGGCGAATTCGTTTTCGGTGAATATATGTCTGTCCATGGTCTTAGCCTCCATTTCGTCGGCATGTCATTTGCGACCATGCCGCATCAGAGCTTCACATTTTCAATATAGCGGCATTGTGCTGAACAAAAACTGAACAAGTTCAGTCTTTCACCGCTATGTTGATTCGTTTAACCAGCCGTTCGGGTTCCGGACGGTCGAGATCAATGGCCAGAAGACCATTTTTCAGATCGCAACCGAGAACCCTCATACCGTCCGCCAGAACGAAAACGCGCTGGAACTGTCGGGCGGCTATGCCTCGATGCAGAAACTCGCGTTCGGTATCGTCGGTCTGGCGTCCACGGATGACGAGCTGATTGTCTTCCGTCATGACTTCGAGGTCGTCGCTGGAAAAGCCGGCCACCGCCAAAGTGATGCGCAGGCGTTCGGAACCCGTCTCGCCGCGCAGGCGTTCAATGTTGTAGGGCGGATAACCGTCGCCGGATTTAGCGATCCGTTCCAGCGTCTTTTCCATCGTATCGAATCCGAGCAGCAAAGGGCTCGAAAACGGAGTCATTCTTGTCATTGCATCAGTCCTTGATGAGAAGCGACCGTTATGAAGAGAACCCTTACGGCGTATCTCCTCGCTCACTGATATGGCTTGTGAAAAGCCTGACTTCAAGGGCCAATCCGGATTCGTTCGTTTCAAGGTAAAACGAAATTCAGGCGCGATATACCCGGAAAGATTAGGAGTGTTGCTATCGGCGCGCTTCTGAAAGCGCTGCACCGAAAGCGGTTGCAAAACTTTCGCGATCGTCCGGGGAGAGGAAGTTTCCGATCACGACACTCGCTTCACGGCTTTCGACGCTCATGCCGGTAATTCCGATATCCGGCTTTCGCGCGACCTTGAACCGTGTCCAGAATGGATTGAAACGATGTACAGTCATCTTGCCAGACGCTGCATATTTGCGAATCTGCAGGGCAGAGCGGGACACGGAGATTTCCTCGCGTGCGCGGGCGGCACGGTAATTCCAGCGAAAAGCGAGATAGATCAGCAGAACATCGAGGCCGAAAAATCCAAAGATCGGCCACGCACCGATGGACCAGAAAAGAATGCCGACAAACATCCAGCAGCCGATCAGGGCTCCCATCAGGATGGTGAAGCCCGTCCGCCCCAGCGAACGATAGGGAGTGAGCAGGGCTTCGAAAATGGGTTTGTCGAACCGGTCAGGTTCTGCGCCGTCTGGATGATGCATGGCATTCAGGTCATCTGGCAGATTGTCGGGCCATTTTGAGTGGGCTGCGTCAAGCTGCTGATTGTTTTGTCGATAGAGAAACCATTATAGAGGCGGAATGGAAAAGGCCAAAATCAAATCGCCTGTGAACGCTTCTTCCGCCGCCCGCCCTCAACGTCGGGTGCGTGGTACGCTTTATACGGCAGACGAAATTCATGAGATATTTCGCCGGTTTTCCATTCAGAGACCGGAGCCGAAGGGCGAGTTGGAGCATGTGAATGCTTTCACGCTTCTTGTCGCGGTCGTTTTATCGGCACAGGCCACCGATGCTGGGGTCAACAAGGCGACGCGCGGGCTCTTCGCAATTGCCGATACGCCGCAGAAAATGCTGGCGCTCGGCGAAGAGAAAGTCGGCGACCACATTCGCACCATCGGTCTTTGGCGTAATAAAGCAAAGAATGTCATTCTTCTGTCCGAAGCCTTGATCCGCGATTCTGGCGGAGAAGTACCGGGGGACCGGGACGAACTGGTGAAGCTGCCGGGCGTTGGCCGCAAGACCGCCAATGTGGTGCTGAACATGGCTTTCGGCCAGCCGACTATGGCAGTGGACACGCATATTCTGCGTATTGGAAACCGGATTGGTCTTGCGCTCGGAAAAACGCCGGAGGCCGTGGAAGCCATCCTCGTCCGGGTTATCCCGGCGGAATACATGCTTCATGCGCATCACTGGCTCATCCTGCATGGGCGTTATGTGTGCAAGGCGCGCAAGCCGGAATGCGAGAAATGCGTGATTGCCGATATCTGCAAGTATCCGGCGAAAACCTGCGATATCCCCGCGCCGCTTATCCCCTTGCCGCCGCAGGCGTGAGCGCGGCCTCCCGCCGCGAGATGGCTTTGTGCAGATGGACCATCATTGTGGCCGCAAAAAGCGGGGTCAAAAGATTGACGATGGGGATCGCCATGAAGCCTGCAATCAGCAACCCGGCCAGAAAGACTGTCACGCCATAATGCGACCTTAGTGCCTTCGCCTCGGCCTCGGATCGGTAGCGCATGGCTGCAAACTCGAAAAACTCCCGCCCAAGCAGATAGGCATTGATGACGAAGAAGGCGATCAGATTGACGCCTGGTATAAACAGCATGAGTAAGGCGACGATATTGCCGAGGATGACGATACCGAGAAATTTCAACGAAACGACGACGGAGCGGGCAATCGGCAAGGACGTGCCTGGAGGATCGCCCGGATAATCCTCTCGCTCGACCACTTCGGCCACGTCGTCGAGAAAGAGGCCCGCCACTAACGCTGTGACAGGTGCAATCATCAATGCGAGCACAAGCGCCAGACCAAGGCCTGCGATTATAGCGGCGACGATACCAAACCAGCCCGCCCATTCCGGCATGCCAGGCAGAATTTGCTCCATCCACGGCCAGGCAAAAGTAAAAAAGATTTGACGGACTGCGGCCCAAAGGCCGACGAGCAGCAACAGCGTCAACCCTATTGTCTTCCAGAAAACTGCGCGTAACTCCGGTGTGGTCAGGCGCTTCAGGGCTTTCAAGGCAGCATCCAAGATCATTTTCGATCCAATTCCGACTGTTGATGAGGATGAAAATAGTTATGCCTTCACCCTTGCGCAAGCCGCGCTACCCACAATGCGGGAGATATGCAGGGTAGCCAGACAGGGCGGCGAGATACGTGCCATCGCCATCTCTAGGATATGAATCTATGGAGGGTATACAATAATTCTTGTTCCCAATATTCTGACATATAATACTGAATGATATATGTAATATATCATTCAGCAAAATACTTAATACGCCATCTAGTCTGGTGGTTACGATGAAATAAGCGAATTTACAATGCATGATGTCGTATAATTGACAAAATTTCTATTATAAAAGTATTTTAATGCTTGTATTAATTTAATAATTTTAAATGGTAAATTAAACTTTTTATATTATTGGTTTTATATTTAAAAAAAGATCTATTTAATAATTATGCAATTTAATATTGCCAAATATATAAAAGAAGGAAATTAAAAAATGCGTTCGATTAATTTGTTGGCATGTCTCGCTTTGTCAGCTTGTTCCAGTACTTCTGATGGCAAGATTGCGCTAGGTTTTAAAGGCAGCGAGTTATGGATTGCCTCTGCACCACCCGCCGACGTAGTGGCCTATTTTGATGGGCGTCGGAGCTATGAACTCTGTGAGATGTGGGCTCGACACCCGAACGAGCGCCGAGTTCGGCGCGAAATTGCTAACGCGCTTGTGAGGCGTGGGGAGCCTGAAAATAAGTGCTACGACCCGTCCGCTGACGCAATAGAACGTACTCGGCAAACGGTCGTTCCGCTACTGATCCATCAAAACAGTCGCCGTGCCAATAAATAACCATCGGTCGGTATCTGCGGGATGGTAGATTTTGGGTTTTGCATAAGCCGGGTTCTGTTGCTCAACAGGTGAATGGACCACTGCGGAGTTACTCTCCCCACAGATGTTCGATACTCTCAGAGAGAAAATCCGGCACAGCCCCCTAACGGGTTGCGAGCATTCGGTGAGTGAGACCGTGCTTTCATCAGAATAAGCGGCAAAGCACAGTCTCGCTTAAGAACGCGATCTATATAATACATTGGCCAATTAGCCGCGCAGTATCGCGTAGTTCTGGGAAAGTGCTGCGTGTCGCTACGATATATCGGCTTTTGCCTGACAGGAATTGTCTGCTTCCAAGAGCATGCGATCTGGGCTTGTGGATAAGTCATGTTGTTTGTCCCTTGCCCGGTTATCCCCAATTTGACCGCTAAGTGACTTGCCTGTACGTGGCGAGCGCATTACCAACGGTTCATGTTGGTTGAAGCGAAAGCGTTAAAGCTGCTATTTGCCTATAAGACGCTAAACCGGCACGCACATGACTACCGCATATCCGGCCTGAAGCACGTCGCGGAAAAGTGCATAGCGGTTTTCCGAGCGCGACTTGCGTAAAAGCACTTGAAGCGCGTTGCGCTTTGGGTCAGGCGGATAGGAGACTAATCAAAAGGGGAGCTTCTCGCGCTCATGGCCACATTCGATGTTCTTTGTATCGGCAATGCCATTGTCGATATTCTTTCGCGTACCGATGACGCTTTTCTGGAAACGAACGGTATCGTCAAAGGTGCGATGAACCTGATCGATGCGGAGCGTGCGGAACTGCTTTATAGTCGGATTGCAGGTCCGGCGACGGAAATGTCCGGCGGCAGTGCCGGAAATACGGCAGCGGGCGTAGCAAGTCTGGGCGGACGCTCGGCCTATTTCGGCAAGGTGGCGACCGATCATCTGGGCCGTGTTTTCGCGCATGATATCCGCGCGCAGGGCGTTGCCTTCGATACCCGCCCGCTGGAAAAAGGATCGCCAACCGCCCGTTCAATGATTTTCGTAACGCCGGACGGCGAGCGCTCGATGAATACATATCTTGGCGCCTGCGTGGAACTCGGACCGGAAGATGTCGAGACCTCCAAGGTGTCCGATGCGAAGGTGACCTATTTCGAAGGCTATCTGTGGGACCCGCCACGTGCGAAGGAAGCCATCGTCATGGCATCGAAGATCGCGCACGAGAAGAAACGCCAGATGGCAATGACGCTTTCCGATCCGTTCTGTGTCGACCGGTATCGTGAAGAGTTTCTGGAACTCATGCGCTCGCGCACCGTCGATATTGTTTTCGCCAACGAAGATGAGGCGAAATCTCTATATAAGACGCAGTCGCTTGAAACGGCGATTGCCGCCATGCGTATGGATTGCACGCTTTCGATCATCACCCGTTCGGAAAAAGGTGCGGTGGTCATCACACCAGACCAAACTTTGACCATCCCAGCTATTGAAATTGATGCGCTGGTCGATACGACCGGAGCGGGCGATCTCTATGCAGCCGGTTTCCTTTATGGTTATACAAACGAGCGTTCACTTGAAGATTGCGCGCGTTTAGGTTCGCTGGCGGCAGGTCTTATCATCCAGCAAATGGGACCGCGTCCGCAGCTCAGCCTGCAGGCTGCTGCAAGCCAGGCCGGTTTGGTCTAGTAGTTATTCCGGCCTGATGATCCGGTCGCGCTGAAGTTCTTCTTCCGTGCGTCCGGGACGGCTTTTATAGACGGGCAATGTCCAGCCGAAATAAAGCGCGCCGCCGCGAATGACAAAAGCGATCAAGGCTGCTGCGATTGCACATATGGCTGGTTCGACCTGCAGCCACGCAAGCAGAACATAAAGACACGCACCGGCGAGCGAAGCCGTGACATAGATTTCACGGCGCATCAGTACGGAAGGCTCACCCGCCACCATATCGCGCAATATGCCGCCGAGGGTAGCTGTGGATATACCGGTCACGATAGCGACGGACGGCCCGAAGCCAAGCGCCAACCCTTTGGCCGCACCCAACACCGTATAAGCCGCCATGCCAATGGCATCGAGCCAGAGCAGCACACGATAGCGCGACTCCACCATGTGCGCGGTGAAATAGACGAAGATCGCTGCCAGCGTGCCCGCCAGCAGATAAGCGGGCTCGACAACCCAAAAAACTGGCGCGCCGAGGACGAGATCGCGCAGTGTTCCTCCACCAATACCGGTAATATTGGCAAGGAACAGAAAGCCGATAATATCGAGCTGGCGGCGCGAAGCGGCAAGGGCGCCAGTCGCCGCGAAAACGAAAACGCCTGCGAAATTCAGAAACTCAGGTATAGTCACGCAGCCGGTCTCCTCCACACATCCAGTGACAACTTTTCACCGGTTCGCTCCAATAGCAATATGTACCTCATTGCAAAGTGGACTGCGGAAATGAAAAGAGCGGCAGACAAAGCCGCCGCTCCAATTTTCACCGGTTATTGCTGAAATCAGGCGTTGCCGTCGGAAGCCGCGCCGCCATTGTCGGCAGTTACCTTCGGGCCACCCTTGGACACACCGACCATCGCCGGACGCAGAACGCGGTCGCCGATGGCGTAACCATCCTGCACAACCTGCACGACTGTGTTGTTCGGCAAATCCGGATTCGGTACTTCGAACATGGCCTGATGGAAATTCGGGTCGAACTTCTGGCCTTCCGGCTCCAGCTTCTTGACGCCGTGACGTTCCAGAGCGTGCAGCATGGCGCGTTCGGTCATTTCCACGCCGTCTGCGAGCGATTTCAGGCTCGCGTCGGTCGCCAGGGCTTCGGCAGGGATAGCCTCGAGTGCGCGGCGCAGATTGTCGGAAACCGACAGCATGTCGCGGGCGAAGTTGGTCACGGCATAGGTGCGTGCATCCTGCACATCGCGCTGGGTGCGCTTGCGCAGGTTCTCCATCTCGGCTGCAGCGCGCAGCAGCTGGTCCTTCAGCTCGCCATTGTCGGCTTCGAGCATCGCGATCCGGTTTGCGGTTTCATCCACGGACGCCTCAGCTTCATCCTCGGCAGCTTCCGCACGAGCTTCAGCCTTGCGTGCCTTCAGAAAATCGTCGGCAGCTCGGTTCAGCGCCTCACGATCCCGGGGATTGTTGATGTCGCGCTGCTCAAGATCGGGATTCTGGGATTTGTTTTTTTCGTCAGCCATAGTGCTACTTCCGTCTTGAATATCTTCTGGGGCGGATATCGAGTTTCATGCCAGTAAAATCAAGGTCTATTTTCAGGGACTTGGTTTGTCCCGGCAAGTCTCACAGTTACCGCAGGAGCCGGGAAACGATCTGGGCGGTGTAGTCCACCATAGGAACGATCCGCGCGTAGTTGAGCCGTGTAGGCCCGATGACTCCCAGAGCACCAATAACCCTTTGCTCGCTGTCGCGATAGGGGGCGACTACCAGCGATGAGCCCGAAAGGGAGAAAAGCTTGTTCTCCGAACCAATGAAGATGCGGACACCTGATCCGGCCTCGGCAAGATCGAGAAGCTGGACCATGCCGTCCTTGGTTTCGAGATCATCGAACAGGTGACGTAGGCGCTCGATGTCTTCCTGCGCATGAATATTTTCCAGAAGATTGGCGCGACCGCGAACAATCAGCCGCGCCGGTTGATCCGTTCCGGCACCGCTCCAGACTGCCAGCCCCTGGGAAACCAGTTCCTGCGACAGCTGGTCAAGTTCCTCCCGCGTTTCTTCCGTCAGCTTTTTCAATTCGGCTTTGGCTTCAGAAAGCGTGTGGCCGTGAATATGGGCGTTTAGAAAGTTCGATGCCTCGACCAGCTGCGAATTGCTGATACCGACGGGCAGACTGACGACACGGTTTTCGACATCGCCATTCTGCATGACCAGAACGGCGAGTGCCCGCGTCGGTTCGAGACGAACGAATTCGATATGTTTCAGCGCACCTTCCGCCTTGGTGGCAAGTACGAGGCCGGCGCCGCGCGAAAGGCCCGAAAGGACCTGACTTGCTTCGGTAAGAACGCTTTCGACCGAATTGTTCATTCCGGCGGAGCGAACCTGCGCCTCAATGGAAGAGCGCTCTTCCGGCGGCAGGTCGCCCACTTCCAGAAATGCATCGACAAAGAAACGCAGACCTATCTGCGTCGGCAGACGTCCAGCTGAGATGTGCGGCGCATAGATGAGGCCCAGATGCTCCAGATCGCTCATGACGTTGCGGATGGTCGCAGGAGAAAGTGTGTGGGGCAACAACCGGGACAGATTGCGTGAGCCGAGAGGGTCGCCATCGTTTAGATAGGTTTCCACAATCAACCGGAAAATATCGCGCGAGCGCTGGTCGAGCGAACTCAAGAGCTGGTGTTCCGGCGGTTTCATCATGTTATGGTAGCGAACCCTATGAATGGCATGCGATAAATATAAGACCGTAAGTCGAAGCGTCAAAGTCTTTAGCTCTGTCCTGGCAGACCTCTCAACACTTCTCGACATATCTTTGGGCTGGCAAAGCGCAAATTTCCTTTCTATTTGCGCCCGGGGGGCCTAAAAAGCCGCACGGAAAACTTTGAATCCCAAAAAACTCGACCAAGGAATTTGATATATGCGTCCATCCAAGCGTGCTGCCGACGAAATGCGCGCCGTCTCTTTCGAGCGCGGCATCTCCAAACATGCGGAAGGCTCCTGCCTGGTCAAATTTGGCGACACGCATGTTCTGTGCACGGCAAGCCTTGAAGAAAAGGTGCCTGGCTGGATGCGTAACACCGGGAAGGGCTGGGTCACGGCGGAATACGGCATGTTGCCGCGTTCGACCGGCGATCGCATGCGTCGCGAAGCCGCTGCCGGCAAGCAGGGCGGTCGCACGCAGGAAATCCAGCGTCTGATCGGACGCTCCTTGCGCGCCGTCGTGGACATGCAGGCTCTGGGCGAAGTGCAGATCACGGTGGACTGTGATGTCATTCAGGCCGATGGTGGCACGCGCACGGCGGCGATCACCGGCGGCTGGGTGGCCTTGCATGAATGCCTGCGCTGGATGGAAGCACGCCAGATGGTGCGGGTCGAGAAGGTGCTGAAGGATCATGTCGCGGCCATTTCCTGCGGCATTTATGAAGGCGCGCCGGTTCTCGATCTGGATTATGCGGAAGATTCCGTCGCCCAGACTGACAGCAATTTCGTCATGACCGGCACGGGCGGCATCGTTGAAATTCAGGGAACTGCCGAAGGTACGCCTTTCTCGGAAGAAGAGTTCCTGAACCTGATGAAGCTCGCACGCAGCGGTGTCGATCGCCTCGTGTCCTTGCAGAAGATGGCCGTAGCCTGACGGTTCGCGTTATTCCGGCTCTGGCGGCCTGCAAATGGCGTTCTTTTTCGCTTCCGGTGCTCATGTACTTTAAGTACACTCCGCTCCGGGTCTCAAAGACCACCATTTTCGGCTCGCCATAACCGGAATCTCGATGAACCGCATCGGATGCGTCGCAACCGAGGGGAAAATCCATGCGCGCTGCACGTATTCTTGAAACGGCACTCTATGTTCGCGATGTCGCCGAGGCGGTAGAATTCTATCGCAACACGATGGGGCTGGAACCGGTGGGCCAGCTCAGCGAACGCAACGCGTTCTTCCGCTGCGGCGAGGGTATATTGCTGCTCTTCAAGGCGGAAGAGACGCTTAAACCGCCATTGCCCGGTCATCTGCCTGTGCCAGCCCATGGCACGACGGGGCCGGGTCATGTATGTTTTGCCGCAAGTCGTGCCGAAATCGACGGTTGGCAGAAACATCTGGAACAACATGGCGTCGCCATTGAGGCCGATTTCGATTGGCCCAACGGTGCGCGCTCGATTTACTTCCGCGATCCATCCGGCAATTCGCTGGAAATCGCCGAACCCAAACTATGGAATTGAAAATGAGAACGCTGGAAAAGGGCAAGCTGATTGTCGCCTCGCACAATGCGGGCAAGCTGAAGGAATTCGACGGGCTGATCGGCCCGTTTGGTTTCGATGTCAGCTCTGTTGCAGCACTTGGCCTGCCGGAGCCGGACGAGACCGGCACCACGTTTGAAGAAAACGCCTATATCAAGGCCCTTGCAGCGGCTGAAGCCACTGGGTTGCCCGCATTGTCCGACGATTCCGGCCTGATGGTCGATGCGCTCGACGGCGAGCCGGGTGTCTATACCGCCGACTGGGCCGAGACCGAAGACGGTACGCGCGATTTCAATATGGCGATGCAAAAGGTCGAGGATCTTTTGCAGGAAAAGGGCGCGCTGACGGCCGATAAGCGCAAGGCGCGTTTCGTATCCGTCATCTGTCTTGCATGGCCGGATGGTGAAGCGGAATATTTCCGCGGCGAGGTCGAAGGCATGCTGATCTGGCCGCCGCGTGGCACGACCGGCTTCGGCTACGATCCGGTGTTCCTGCCGGACGGTCATGAAAAGACCTTTGGCGAAATGGCTGCCGACGAAAAGCATGGCTGGAAACCCGGTGACGCTTCGGCTCTGTCGCACCGTGCCCGTGCCTTCAAGCTTTTCGCCGAAAAGGCGCTCAACGTGGAGCAGGCTTCCGCGAAATGAACAAGCTGTTTCCCTCTTCACAGGCGTTAGCGGACGGCGTCAGCACGATTCCCATCGCGCGTGCGAATGGGGAAACCGCGTTCGGCGTTTATGTGCATTGGCCGTTCTGTCTGGCCAAATGCCCTTACTGCGACTTCAACAGCCATGTCCGCCATAAGCCGGTGGATCAGGCGCGGTTTTCGCAAGCGTTCCGCCGCGAGATGGAAACGCTGCGCGAGCGCACTGGCCCGCGCACCGTCACCAGCATTTTTCTCGGCGGCGGCACACCATCGCTGATGCAGCCGGAAACCGTCGGTGCACTGCTCGACAGTATTGCGTCGCATTGGTCTGTCGCAGCGGACATCGAGGTGACACTGGAAGCCAATCCGACAAGTGTGGAAGCCGACCGTTTTCGCGGCTATCGCGCGGCAGGCGTCAATCGTGTGTCGCTCGGCATTCAGGCGCTCAATGATCCTGATCTGCGTCGTCTTGGCCGCATGCATTCGGTCGAGGAAGCCAAGGCGGCCATTCGGCTGGCACGCGAGATTTTCCCGCGCCTGTCCTTCGACCTGATCTATGCACGCCCGAACCAGACAATCGAGGACTGGCGGGAGGAACTGAAAGAGGCCATCGGGCTCGCCGCCGATCATCTGTCGCTTTACCAGTTGACGATTGAGGAAGGCACGCAGTTCTACAATCTCTGGAAGGCTGGCAAACTGACCACGCCCGAGCCGGATCATGCCGCAGCGCTCTATGAGGAAACGCAAAGGGTGACAGCAGAGCACGGTCTTCCTGCCTATGAAATTTCCAACCACGCCGTGCCGGGACGCGAGTCGCAGCACAATCTCGTCTATTGGCGCTATGGGCAATATGTCGGCATCGGCCCCGGCGCGCATGGGCGTTTCGTGGAAAACGACGTTCGTACGGTCACGATTACCGAAAAGCATCCGGAAACCTGGCTCGACAAGGTTGAACGACGCGGCCACGGCATTATCGAGGAAGAATATCTTGATGGCGGGCAGGAGGGCGACGAGTTCCTGATGATGGGGCTTCGTCTGCGCGAAGGCATCGATCTGGATCGCTACAAGCGGCTGTCTGGTCACGACGTTGACCAGAAGCGTCTGGCGAAACTGATCACCGAGGGCATGATCGAGCCGATGGGCGGCAGCATCATTCGCGCAACGCCGGACGGTGCGCTGGTGCTGGATGCGCTGGTTGCCGATCTGGCAGCATGAGTGTCTGATCCAAAAGACGCCATGCCGGGCTGCAAATGGCAATTTCTGCGCTTCCGGTGCTCACGTACTCTAATGTACGCTGCGCTCCGGTTCTCGAAATCACCATTTTCGCCACAGCCGGCCGCTTTTTGATTCAGACACTGAAGGATGTAGAATGACGGAAGAAACAGGCGCCCAGAATATTGGCGATGGGCGGCGCGAATATGTGGTTGGCGGCACGACAATGCGCGCCCGGCCACTGGAACCTGCTCTTTATATCGTCTCGACCCCCATCGGAAATCTCGGCGATATGACGCTGCGCGGTATCGAAACGCTGGCGTCCGTCGATATTCTGGCCTGTGAAGATACACGCGTGACCCGCGTTCTGCTCGACCGCTATGGTATAGCGCGCCGCCCCATCAGCTATCACGAGCACAATGCTGCCGAAGCCGGTGAAAAGCTGATAGCGGCGCTGTCAGCGGGAAAAAGCGTTGCGCTGGTGTCTGATGCCGGTACACCGCTTGTCTCCGATCCGGGCTTTCGTCTGGTCGGCGAGGCGCGCGAGGCCGGTATTCGTGTCGTCCCCATTCCGGGTGCTTCCGCCGTTCTGGCCGCACTCGCCGCTTCCGGTCTGCCGACCGACGCCTTCATGTTCTGTGGCTTCCTGCCGTCCAAGCACGGGCAAAAGCAGACGAAGCTTGAAAGCCTCAAGGGGATCGACGCAACACTGGTCTTCTATGAATCACCAAACCGGACGGCGGCGACGCTGGCCGAAATGGCGGAAGTGTTCGGCCCGGATCGTCTGGGCGCGCTCTGCCGCGAACTGACCAAGGCCTACGAGACCATTCGCACTGCGCCACTGGGCGAACTGGCGAAGGAATTCGACGGTGAGGATCGCATTCGCGGTGAAGTGGTTCTGCTGGTTGGTCCCCCGACAGGCAACGCCATTCCGCAAAGCGAGGAAGACATCGACAAGTTGCTTCTGTCGCTTGCCGACGAACTGCCGCCATCCAAGGCCGCAGGCGAAGCCGCGCGCATGACCGGCGGCCAGAAATCCGTTCTCTATCAGCGCCTCATGCAACTGAAATCGGATCAGCGATGACAGACCTCCGCGAGAAAAAGCGAACCGCTTTCTTTCGTGGACACAGCGCTGAACGCTTTGCGGCTGTGATGCTTCTTCTGAAAGGCTTTCGGATTGTCGCACGGCGCTATCGGACAAGACTTGGCGAAATCGATCTGATCGCGCGCCGAGGCAATCTGGTGCTCATCGTTGAGGTCAAGGCACGGAGCAGTCTGGAAGCGGCGCAACTCGCTGTCACGCCACAGGCCATGCAGCGCATCGAAGCCGCCGCCGATCTCTGGCTGCAACGCCAGCCCGACCACGACCGTCTGTCGTTGCGTTTCGATCTGATTGCCGTGCTGCCGCGACGGTGGCCCAAACATGTTCCGGCATTCTTCGTGTCGGGAAACTATCTATAAGCCCATGTAAATCCTATAAAAATTGTGGGGTATATTGGGATCATTCCGGGGAATGAAAATCCCGCAATCGGCTGTTTTGAGAAAAAGTGATGCTCGCCGTGATTTTCACGCGCAAGCCCGTTTCTTATAAATCTCCCGCTCTCCATGGATAATGGCGCCATCTTTTTACCAGATGCATTTCCGCACGCGAAACCGGTATCCACTTTCGCTGGAAATGCTCCCAAGGATCGCGCCGTGTCTCTACCGCAAAAGCGTTTACTGGCTGATTTTCCTGCCTTCTTCCGGGTTTCGGAAGAAGTGGTTGTCGTTGTTGGCGGCGGCGAGGAAGCTTTGAACAAGGCGCGCCTCGTGGCGCAGACGTCCGCACGCCTTCGCATTATTGCCGAAGAAACAGTACACCATCTGGCCGATTTCATCGCGAGCCATGGTGCGGAGTATATTGCGGCACCTTTTGCGCCGGAACATGTCGCGGGCGCAAAGCTGGTTTTCGTGGCGACTGGCGATGAGGCGCAGGACCGCGCCATTGCTGCCGCAGTCAAGGCCGAGAGGGTTCCGGTCAATGTCGTTGACCGTCCCGCGCTTTGCGATTTCCTGACGCCTGCCATCGTCAACCGTGCGCCGCTGACGATTGCAATTGGTTCGGAAGGAAGCGCTCCGGTTCTGGCGCAGATGGTTCGCGCGCGTATCGATGCCGCCTTTTCGCCGCGCCTTGGCGAGCTTGCGCATTTTGCCGAAAGCTGGCGTCCGCTGGTCGAGCGCGCATTGCCCAAGGGGCTGGCGCGCCGCAGTTTCTGGCGCGGGTTCTTTTCGGGCCGTGTCGCCAGTGCCATTGAAAATGGTGATCGCGCCGAAGCTTATAAGGCTGCGAGCGACCTGATCGAGCAGCGCGACAATGCCGCCGGTTATGTCTGGCTGGTCGGTGCCGGTCCGGGTGCTGAAGACCTGCTGACCTTGCGCGCCCACCGCGCTTTGATGGAAGCCGATGTCATCGTGCATGATGCGCTGGTGCCGGAAGGCGTGATTGCCATGGGCCGCCGCGATGCTGAACGCCTTGCCGTCGGCAAGCGCAAGGGCTGCCATTCCAAAAGCCAGGAAGAGATCAATCGCCTGTTGGTTTCGCTGGGGCGGCAAGGCAAGCGCGTTGTGCGGCTGAAATCCGGCGATCCGCTGGTGTTCGGACGCGCAGGCGAGGAAATGGCGGCGCTGCGTGCCGCTGGTATCGGTTTCGAAATTGTGCCCGGCATCACCTCGGCCTTTGCTGCCGCTGCGGATATGGAATTGCCGCTGACGCTGCGCGGTGTCGCCTCGTCGCTGGTGTTCACCACTGGCCATGACATGACGGGCGATGTGCTGCCGGGCTGGGCCAAGCTCGCCGTCTCCGGTGCAACGATTGCCGTCTATATGGGCTCCACGGTCGCGGCATCGGTTGCCGCGCGCCTGATTGGTGCAGGCCTGCACGAAGATACCGCCGTGGCGGTGGTGGAAAATGCGAGCCGACAGGACAAGCGCCTGTTCCATGGCACGCTGAAGGATTTGCCGGATCTGGAAAACCGCAAGGAACTTTCCGGCCCGGTCATGGTGATCATTGGCGATGCGGTCGCCGGTGCCGCAATCGATAAAGCCGAAGCGCTGGCCCTCAGGCCGGTTTCCGTCGCAGCCTAAACCCGCAGGATGCGCGGTTAACAAAAGTTTGGAGTTTGGAAATGGTCGTAAAAGTTCTCACTGCAAACCGGCTGATCGACGGGCAGGCTGTGTGGCTCGGTGCCGACGGCTCCTGGCAGGAAACCATCGACGGCGCGCTGATCGCCCGCCATGCCGAAGCCGTGACGGCGCTGGAAGATGCGGGCAAAGTTGCAGCGAAAGCCAATCTGGTTGTCGATGTGAATGTGATCGATGTCGAGGAGCGAGCAGAGGGGCTTTACCCGATCCGCCTGCGCGAACGCATCCGCCTTTCTGGCCCGACCATCGTGACCTTTGGCGATTTGCCCCTCGAAAAGCCTGAATTGAAGCGCGCCTCCTGAATCTGGATTAAACCATGTACCGTTATGATGAATTCGACCGCGATTTTGTTGCGGCCCGCGTTGCCCAGTTCAAGGATCAGGTTGAGCGCCGCCTGACTGGCGAGCTGACCGAGGACCAGTTCAAGCCGCTGCGTCTGATGAACGGCCTTTATCTGCAATTGCACGCCTATATGCTGCGCGTGGCCGTCCCCTATGGTACGCTTTCGAGCCGCCAGCTTCGCAAGCTTGGCCACATTGCCCGCGTCTATGACCGTGGCTTCGGCCATTTCACCACGCGCCAGAACATCCAGTATAACTGGCCTGCGCTGAAGGACGTGCCGCGTATTCTGGAAGAGCTGGCGGAAGTCGAGATGCACGCCATCCAGACTTCCGGCAATTGCATACGCAACGTAACCGCCGATCATTTCGCAGGCGCTGCCGCCGACGAAGTGGCCGATCCGCGCCCCTTCGCCGAAATCCTGCGCCAGTGGTCGTCGCTGCATCCGGAGTTTTCCTATCTGCCGCGCAAGTTCAAGATCGCCATTGTCGGCTCGGACCATGACCGCGCCGCCATTCAGGTGCATGACATCGGCTTGCAGCTGAAGAAGAACGAGGCGGGCGATCTGGGCCTTGCCGTCTATATCGGCGGCGGTCAGGGTCGCACGCCGATGGTGGCGAAGAAGATTCGTGACTTCCTGCCCATTGAGGACATGCTGACCTATGTGACGGCCATCGTGCGCGTCTATAATCTGCATGGCCGTCGCGACAACAAATATAAGGCGCGCATCAAGATTCTCGTCCATGAAACGGGCGTTGAAGAACTGACCCGCGAGATCGATGCTGAATGGGAAGAAATCCGCAATGGCGAGCTGAAGCTGCCGCAGCGCGATATCGACGCGATTGAAAGCTATTTCCGCATGCCGAAGCTGCCGCAACGGCCGGAAGGCTGGGAAGTGCTGGCTGTTACCCAGAAGGCCGATGCGGAATTTGCAAGCTGGGTGGCGCGCAATGTCACGCCGCACAAGAACCCGGATTATGCGGTCGTCACCATTTCGCTCAAACCCATTGGCGGCATTCCCGGCGACGCAAGTGCTGAGCAGATGGAGCTGGTGGCGGATATTGCCGAAACCTATTCCTTTGATGAAATCCGCGTCAGCCACGAGCAGAATCTGGTTCTGCCGCATGTGGCCAAGGCCGATCTCGCAGCCGTCTACGATCTGTTGCAATCGGATGGGCTGGTGACGGCGAATGCCGGCCTCATCACTGACATCATCGCCTGCCCTGGTCTCGATTATTGCGCCCTTGCCAATGCACGCTCCATTCCGGTGGCGCAACGCATTTCCGAGCGCTTCGGCGACCAGCAGCGCCAGCTTGAAATCGGCGATCTCAAGATCAAGATTTCCGGCTGCATCAATGCCTGCGGCCATCACCATGTCGGCCATATCGGTATTCTGGGCGTTGAGAAAAAGGGCGAGGAACTCTATCAGATCACGCTTGGCGGTTCGGCGGACGAGCATTCGACCATCGGTGACATCACTGGTCGTGGCTTCTCGTCGGAAGAGGTGGTTGATGCCATCGAAACGGTGGTCGATACCTATCTCGCCTTGCGCGAAAGCCCGGAAGAAACCTTCCTTGCCGCCTATCGCCGCGTCGGCATGGAACCGTTCAAACACGCGCTTTATGGAGAAATAAGCCGTGCAGCTTGATGCGGAAGAAACTGCCGCCGCCGAAGCCCGCCTTCTGGAGGCAAGCCACGGCGCGTCTACCCCGCAGGAAGTGATCGCGCTCGTCACGCGTGAACTCTATGAAGGGCAGATTTCGGTCGTCTCCTCCTTCGGGGCAGAATCGGCTGTGCTTCTGCACATGATCGCGGAAATCGATCCGGCGACACCGGTTCTGTTTCTCGATACGGGAAAGCACTTTCGGGCAACGCTCGATTATCGTCATGATCTGGTGGACCGACTGGGATTGACCGATGTGCAGGATATCCTGCCGCTTGAGGATAGTCTCAAGGCGGATGATCCCTTCGGTGCCTTGTCGATGACCGACAAGGACCGCTGCTGCTTCATCCGCAAGGTCGAGCCTATGGCGCGTGCCGTGGCCCCTTATCGGGCCTGGATGACGGGTCGCAAGCAGTTTCAGGCTTCGACGCGCGAAAGCCTGGCAACGTTTGAATCGGTCGGCCCGCGTATTCGTATCAATCCGCTGGCGCGTTTGCAGGCAGGCGATCTCAAGGCCTATGCCGAAAAGCATGATCTGCCGCCGCATCCCTTGACCGCGCAGGGCTACCGTTCCATCGGCTGCATGCCTTGCACGCGGCCTGTGGGCGATGGCGAAGACCAACGTGCCGGACGCTGGGCGGGGTCGGAAAAGACAGAATGCGGCATCCATCTGTCGGGTCTGTCCGACAGCTTGCAGAAACTGGGAGCAGGTGACCGGAAATGAGCGATATCAACGAAACCAAACTCTGGTCTGCCGATGGCTTTCGCGAAGACGATTATGTCTTTGCCGACGATCTTGAAGCGGCTGGTGATACCCCGGCGATCATCATTCCGCTGGCCGTCTGGCTTGGACTGGATGAGGAGCGTCGCCGCGCCTCCAATCACCGGATCGGCGTGTCGGTTGCGCCGGGCGAAGCCATTGAACCGCTGCTGGATGATCTGGGCAGCCTGCCTCTGATCGCCTTGCAGTTCCCGGCTTTCAATGACGGTCGCTCTTATTCCAAGGCCGAGATTTTGCGCCGCGAGGGGTTTGCGGGCGAATTGCGTGCCGTTGGTGATGTGCTGATCGATCAGGCTGCCCTGATGCTGCGGACCGGCTTCGACAGCCTGCAGGTGACGAACAAGGTTGCCCAGAGCCGTCTTGGCGAAAATCGTCTGGTTGATACGCCCGGCTATTACCAGCCGGGACGTGGATCAGTACCGGAGGAGGCCGGGTTTGCCTGGCGTCGTGTCAAGGCAAGTTAGGCACATCGCTCAAATTTGCCATTTTTCTGCGCGCCTTGATGCGCTAGACACGCCTCACCAAATTCAGGGAGTCGCGGCGTGATCCGGCATATTGTTTTCTTCAGCGTCAAAGAAGGTCAGGACATAGAGACGGTCAAAAAGGGGTTGGAACAACTTGCCACCATTCCCCATGCTGACCTTTTTGAAGTTCTGCCGAACTCCAGGGTCGATCCGATGTGCGACCGCATCGATCTCGTTGTTTATGCTGAATTCAAGGATGAGGAAGCGCTTTTCGCTTTCAAGAAGCATCCGACCTATGACGCGACGACGCAACTGGTGCGTCCGATGCGTGAATTGCGCTTTTCAGCCGATGTTGTGACAGGCAAGCGCTAAAGCATTTTCCTGCAAAAGTGCGAAGCGGTCTTGCGTTCGGAAATGCGTAAAATAACTACCAGTCTGTCTGCGGTCTTTCCTGTAGCGGCAGTCCGCCGAAAAGATCAGGTTCGCTGGACGTTCTCGCACGTTCGATATTGAGAAGCCTCAGTTTCGTCGCCGTACCACCCGCTGCCGAAAAGCCGCCGACCTTGCCATTGGCTCCGAGCACCCGATGACAGGGTACAATGATCGGAAACGGGTTCTTGCCAAGCGCATAGCCGACAGCCTGTGAGAGACTCACATCGCCGATCCTTCGGGCAATTGCACCATAGGTCGTTGTCTCGCTCGGTTTCAGCTCAAGAATGATTTCATAGACCTGCCTGTTAAGATCGGGTTGGGTATCAAGCGCCAGCGGTGTATCTGAAAAATCAACATCGGCGCCTGCCAGAAGCGCGCGCACGCCCCGGATTGCATTACTGACAAAGGAAGGGACGTCGGTATCTTCGGCACCGGGGAACCGCTCGCCAAGCCGATAACGGGTTTCCTTCTCGTCGGTATCTCCAATCTCGACGCCGACGATCTTTGGGCCGCGCCAGGCAATGCCGCACGGTCCGATCTCTGTTTCGAAAATGGCAATGCCCGACGATTCCATGGAAGTAATACTAGCATGGTTTTGAACGGGACAAACGCCGGTTATCCAGCAACTATAGGAACGTTGACGTGAAAAGTCGTAACAATTGCGGAAAATGGCGCAGTGAAATGGTTGAAGAACGACACGAATAATGATTGTGTGATGACAACCGGCCAATGCCCTTAAATGGCCAAACGCATTGACGAGAGTTGCCAGCACCCGTCGCGGCGGGAGCGGAACCGAGGAATTTAAATGGACGATTACGAGCGATATGCCACAGGGTTGATGATCGTTTTTGGTGCGCTGATTATCGGCGGCCTCATGGCGGCTAACCTGTACCACGGCGATAAGCCGGGCTTTTTATTCGCGCTGGGCGCTGCGGTTGTCAGCTGGTTCGCGGCTTTTGCCGTTCTGTTTGACAAGCCGCGCGTTTATGGCGTGATGATTGCTGTTGCGATCGGTCTGGTCGCGGCTTCAATCGGTGCTTATGTAACCTGATTTTTGAACCACTTTACTTAGAAAAAGCCCCGGTTTTCCGGGGCTTTTTCGTTTCAGAGATATGGCGAGTAGCACTGGCGCCGTGGCCCATAATTAGGCTGGAACGTGTTATCGTAGGCTCGATAGGAGCGATAGCGGTTATAGCACCACCGCACATGCGGGTTGCCGCCACGATAGACGGGGGCTGGACGGTAGCGATAAACAGGTGGTGGTCCCCAATAACGGCGATCGTAGCGATAGTAAGGACGGTAGCGCGGACGATCATGCCGCCAGTAGCGGCGTTGCTCCCGCCAATAGCGGCGGTCACCACGATAGTCGTAATACTGAACGTTCTGTACATTCGGCGCTAGAGCCCGGGCGGACGGTGTCACCATCAAGGATGGCTGTGCTGCATTCGCCGTCCCGGCAGCAGCGGATAGTCCCATACCGAGTGACAAACATGCGGCAAACAGGGAATAAGCAAACCTTTTCATCGGCCTCTCCTCACAGCGCATACCGAAGTGTGGAACGGCTTTCGGATAAGATGCGCGTAAAAATGATCAACACATATCGTCCCTGCGGTTATTCTAGGCCGGACATTGTGGCAGAGCGGTGGCCCTGCGCAGTCACGATTTCTTGGCCTCGGCAATAGATCGGTGATGCCCGAATAACAAACTGGGAAATATTTGCTCCGAATTGACATAAAGATATGTTTATGTCATTAAGCGACTTCCGTGATATGCGTATAAAGGGCAATTCGGGTTTGTGTGTCCGAGCAAATCCTGTTGCCTGATAACAGATTGAATACAGGCGGTGTTTTATGGCCTCTTCCCTCGAAGATCTTTTTGGTGCAACGGCAGCGCAGCCGGATGGCTCAGAAGTGCTTGCAGCTCTCACCAAGGCAGCGCGGGAGCGCATCCTGATCCTCGACGGTGCGATGGGAACGCAGATTCAGGGGCTTGGTTTTCATGAAGAACATTTCCGGGGTGAGCGCTTCGGCGCCTGCGACTGTCAGCTTCAGGGCAATAATGACCTTCTGACCCTGACGCAGCCCAAGGCTATCGAGGAAATCCACTACGCTTACGCCATCGCGGGCGCGGATATTCTGGAAACCAATACGTTTTCGTCCACGACAATTGCCCAGGCCGATTATGGCATGGAAGAGCAGGTCTATGAGCTGAACCGCGACGGTGCGCGCCTTGCCCGCCGCGCCGCCTTGCGTGCCGAGCAGAAGGACGGTCGCCGCCGTTTCGTTGCGGGCGCTCTTGGGCCGACAAACCGCACCGCTTCCCTTTCGCCGGATGTCAACAATCCCGGCTACCGCGCTGTTACCTTCGACGATCTGCGCATCGCCTATGCCGAGCAGATCCGGGGGCTGATCGATGGCGGTTCCGACATCATCCTGATTGAAACCATCTTCGACACGCTGAATGCCAAGGCGGCCGTTTTCGCCTCGGAACAAGTGTTCGAGGAAAAAGGTATCTTCCTGCCGGTGATGATTTCCGGCACGATCACCGATCTTTCCGGCCGCACCCTGTCTGGCCAGACGCCGACGGCGTTCTGGCATTCGCTGCGTCACGCCAAGCCATTCACTATCGGTCTCAACTGTGCGTTGGGCGCCAACGCCATGCGTGCGCATCTCGACGAATTGTCGACCATTGCCGATACCTTCATCTGCGCCTATCCGAATGCCGGTCTGCCGAACGAGTTCGGCCAGTATGACGAAACGCCGGAAGCGATGGCCGCCCAGATCGAAGGCTTTGCCCGCGACGGCATGGTCAATGTGGTTGGCGGTTGCTGCGGCTCCACGCCGGAACATATCCGCGCCATTGCCGAGGCTGTTGCAAAGCACCCGCCGCGTAAACCTGCCAAGGTTGCGCCACTGATGCGCCTTTCCGGCCTCGAACCCTTCACGCTCACAGAGGATATTCCCTTCGTCAATGTTGGCGAACGCACCAACGTGACCGGCTCTGCACGCTTCCGCAAGCTGATCAAGGCTGGCGATTTTTCTGCTGCGCTCGACGTCGCGCGCGATCAGGTGGTCAATGGCGCCCAGATCATCGACATCAACATGGATGAAGGCCTGATCGATTCCGAAAAGGCCATGGTCGAATTCCTCAATCTGATTGCTGCCGAGCCGGATATTGCCCGCGTGCCGATCATGATCGACAGCTCCAAATGGGAGGTGATCGAGGCTGGCCTGAAATGCGTTCAGGGCAAGGCAGTGGTCAACTCCATCTCGATGAAGGAAGGCGAGGAAGCTTTTATTCATCATGCGAAGCTCGTTCGCGCCTATGGCGCGGCAGTTGTCGTGATGGCTTTCGATGAAACCGGACAGGCCGATACCGAGGCGCGCAAGATCGAAATCTGTACACGGGCCTATAAGATTCTGACCGAACAGGTAGGCTTCGCACCGGAAGACATCATCTTCGATCCGAACATCTTTGCGGTGGCGACCGGTATCGAAGAACACAATAATTACGGTGTCGATTTCATTGAAGCGACACGCAAGATCATGGCGACCTTGCCGCATGTCCATGTCTCGGGTGGCGTGTCGAACCTTTCCTTCTCGTTCCGCGGCAACGAACCTGTGCGCGAGGCGATGCATGCCGTGTTCCTGTATCACGCCATTCAGGCGGGGATGGATATGGGTATCGTCAATGCCGGTCAGCTCGCGGTTTACGATGCCATCGATCCAGAGTTGCGTGAGGCCTGCGAGGATGTGGTGTTGAACCGCCGCTCCGATGCGACTGAACGCTTGCTGGAAATCGCCGAGCGTTTTCGCGATTCAGGCTCCAAGGAAGCCAGGGTGCAGGATCTGAGCTGGCGCGAATGGCCGGTGGCAAAGCGCCTTGAACATGCGCTGGTCAACGGCATTACCGAATATATTGAAGCCGATACGGAAGAGGCGCGGCAGTCTGCCGAACGCCCGCTGCACGTCATCGAAGGGCCGCTGATGGCCGGTATGAACGTGGTTGGTGATCTGTTCGGCGCAGGCAAGATGTTCCTGCCGCAGGTGGTCAAGTCGGCCCGCGTGATGAAGCAGGCCGTGGCCGTTCTCCTGCCATATATGGAAGAAGAAAAGCGCCTCAATGCTGAAAAAGGCATTGGCGGCGGTGAACGTCAGAGCGCCGGCAAGGTGCTGATGGCGACCGTGAAAGGCGATGTGCACGATATCGGCAAGAATATCGTCGGCGTCGTGCTGGCCTGCAACAATTACGAAATCATCGATCTGGGCGTGATGGTGCCATCGCAGAAAATCCTGCAGGTGGCGCGCGACGAGAAGGTAGATATCATCGGCCTTTCCGGCCTTATTACGCCTTCGCTCGACGAAATGGCGCATGTGGCAGCAGAAATGGAGCGCGAGGGTTTTGACATTCCGCTTCTGATCGGCGGCGCGACGACCAGCCGTGTCCATACGGCGGTGAAGATTCATCCGCGTTATGAGCGCGGACAGGCGGTCTATGTCATCGACGCCAGCCGTGCAGTTGGTGTGGTTTCGAGCCTGCTGTCGCCGGAAGGTAAGCAGGCCTATGTTGACGGTCTGCGCGGAGAATATGCCAAGGTAGCGGCGGCTCATGCGCGCAATGAAGCAGAAAAACAGCGCCTGCCGATCGCTCGTGCGCGTGCCAATGCGCATAAGCTTGACTGGGATAGCTTTGTTCCGACAAAGCCGACATTCACCGGCACGAAGACTTTCGACGATTACGATCTGGCCGAAATCGCCCGCTATATCGACTGGACGCCGTTCTTCCAGACGTGGGAGTTGAAAGGCCGCTATCCGGCAATTCTTGAAGACGAGAAGCAGGGCGAAGCCGCCCGGCAGCTCTGGGACGACGCGCAGGCGATGCTGAAGAAAGTCATCGACGAAAATTGGTTCACGCCGAAAGCTGTCGTCGGCTTCTGGCCTGCCAATGCGGTGGGAGACGATATTCGTCTTTTCACCGATGAAAGCCGCAGGCAGGAACTTGCTACCTTCTTCACGCTGCGCCAGCAATTGAGCAAGCGCGATGGTCGTCCGAATGTCGCGATGTCCGACTTTGTAGCTCCCGTCGAAAGCGGAAAGCAGGATTATGTCGGCGGCTTTGTCGTCACGGCAGGTATTGGTGAAGTGGCGATAGCCGAACGTTTCGAGCGCGCCAATGACGATTACTCGGCTATTCTTGTGAAAGCGCTGGCTGATCGTTTTGCGGAAGCCTTTGCGGAACTGATGCATGAGCGTGTGCGTAAGGAATTCTGGGCGTATGCTTCGGACGAAACCTATACGCCAGAAGAATTGATCGGTGAGCCATATAAAGGCATTCGTCCTGCTCCGGGCTATCCGGCTCAGCCGGATCATACTGAAAAATCGACGCTTTTCCGCCTTCTGGACGCGACTGCAAACACGGGCGTGGAACTGACTGAAAGCTATGCGATGTGGCCCGGCTCTTCTGTATCGGGCCTCTATATAGGCCATCCCGAAAGTTATTATTTCGGTGTGGCCAAGGTCGAACGCGATCAGGTTGAGGATTACGCAGATCGCAAGGGAATGGCGGTTGAGGAGGTCGAGCGCTGGCTTACACCGATCCTCAATTATACCCCAGGCACAACTTCGGAAGAGGCTGCGGCTTGATAAATGCCGCAGTCAAATTAACTTAATCTCATATACCCGTAGTTTTGACAGATGCGCTGCAGGCGTTTGACTGGTTTGTAGTTATGGATCGGCTACAAAACAGCCGGCGCGGCTGCATCGGCTTGGCATTTCATATTCTATAGCATCTGGCTCAATCGCAGTATTGGAATTTTTGCCTTATATAATAATTAAGAAAAGAATAAAGTTAAATGTAATTTAGAATCATATAATATTTATGAATGAATAATATTATATTTATGATTAGTATTTGGAGAAAACTACAGGGATGTGCTAGTGATTTGTTGGCATTTTATTTAAATGCTTCGAATTTCAATAATCATCAATAGTTATATTTTTCTTTGGGAAGTCTGCAATGAAATGGGAACAAATTTATGAATCCATGCAATCTGCTGACGATGCCGCACAACTCCTTGAATACATAAACACCTATGCCAAGCAGTGCGGTTTTGCACATACGGCCTATGTCATGCGCGTTCCGTTGCTGAATGGCGTGGTCAAATGGCTCAGCTTTGGATCGTTGCCGCAGGAATGGATCGATCATTATACGGCCAGAAAATATGCGGATGTCGACCCCTTGGTTCGCAAGGCATTGAACAGCATCGAGCCTTTGGTCTGGTCGCCAAAGCTGTTTGCAGATGCGCCGCAGATTTGGACGGATGCACAGCGCTTCGGCCTCAAGGTCGGAATTTCCCAGCCATGCTGGGCGGCTCAAGGTGTATTCGGAATGTTGTCTTTCCTGAGAAGTGGTCCGGCATTGTCTTCTGGCGAGATTTCGATGTTGCGGCGTCAGATGCAGATCGCAGCCAATCTTCTGCATCTGTCCATGTATGAACATCTTGATGTTCCGGCGATGAATTGCGTTTCTGAAGTGAACCTGACGATGCGGGAAAGGGAAATCCTGCGCTGGACAAGCGAAGGAAAGACTGCCGAGATCATCGGCACGATCCTCAATATTTCCACACGCACGGTGAATTTCCACATCAGCAACGTTCTGACCAAGCTCGTTGCGGTCAACAAGGTTCAGGCGGTCGCCAAGGCCCGTACCTTCGGACTTCTCTAAATATCTTCCAAGTCCCTCGGCGGTTTGATCCGAAGGGCATTTTTCAGCGGCTTTCCGGTTTGCGCTTTTTCTGAAACGGGCTACAAATTCATTATCTTTCCCGGAGGATCAATGAATGACTGCTCAGCCAAACTCTCTTGAAGCCCGCGATATCCGTTATCATCTCCATTCTTACACCGATGCTGTCCGCCTCGAAGCGGAAGGCCCGCTTGTCATCGAGCGTGGCGATGGCATTTACGTCGAAGATGTATCGGGCAAGCGCTATATCGAAGCGATGTCAGGACTTTGGAGCGTCGGCGTGGGCTTTTCGGAGCCGCGTCTGGCCGAGGCAGCTGCAAGACAGATGAAGAAGCTGCCCTTCTATCATACATTTTCCTACCGTTCGCACGGTCCGGCTATCGACTTGGCGGAAAAGCTCGTTTCGATGGCTCCAGTCCCGATGAGCAAGGCTTATTTCACCAATTCAGGTTCCGAGGCCAACGATACTGTCATCAAGCTGATCTGGTATCGCTCCAATGCGCTCGGCGAACCGGAGCGCAAGAAAATAATCTCACGCAAGCGTGGCTATCATGGCGTGACGATTGCCTCTGCCAGCCTGACGGGTCTGCCCAACAACCATCGTTCCTTCGATCTGCCGATCGACCGCATTCTGCATACGGGTTGTCCGCATCACTATCGCGAAGGGCTGGCCGGCGAGACTGAAGAGCAGTTCGCAACGCGACTGGCGGATGAGCTGGAACAGTTGATCCTTGCTGAAGGCCCGCACACCATTGCAGCTTTCATTGGTGAGCCGGTGATGGGTGCTGGCGGCGTGGTCGTGCCGCCTAAAACCTATTGGGAAAAGGTGCAGGCGGTTCTCAAGCGCTACGATATTCTGCTGGTCGCCGATGAAGTCATTTGCGGCTTCGGGCGGACGGGCAATCTGTTCGGCAGCCAGACTTTTGACATGAAGCCTGACATTCTCGTTATGTCGAAGCAGCTTTCGTCATCCTATCTGCCGATTTCGGCCTTCCTCATCAATGAGCGTGTCTACGCGCCGATTGCCGAAGAAAGCCACAAGATCGGCACGCTTGGCACTGGCTTCACGGCATCCGGCCATCCGGTGGCGGCAGCAGTCGCGCTGGAAAACCTTGCCATCATCGAAGAGCGTGATCTGGTCGCCAATGCGCGCGACCGCGGTACCTATATGCAGAAGCGCCTGCGTGAGTTGCAGGATCACCCGCTGGTCGGTGAAGTGCGCGGTGTCGGTCTCATTGCCGGTGTCGAGCTTGTCACCGACAAGCAGGCCAAGACAGGTCTTGAACAGGCTGGTGCGCTGGGAGCTCAGGCAAATGCGGCTCTCCAGGAGCGAGGCGTCATTTCCCGCGCAATGGGCGACACGCTTGCCTTCTGTCCGCCACTCATCATCAATGATCAGCAGATCGATACGATGGTGTCGGCACTCGAAGCGACGCTGAACGATGTTCAGGCGAGCCTTGCCAGGTAATAATTTGCTCTGGAGCTGTCCGAATAACGGGCAGCTCCACAGCGAAAAGCCGTTAAATATCACAAAAATTGTATGATTTTCCGTGGCTTGGCCAAAAATCAGCTTTTTCCAGCGCGCGCAAGTTTGTTCCGGCCCTGCTTGCAAATACGGTAAGTTTTTCGCGCAAGCCGGTCGCAATACGCGATAGGTTTCTTTCACTTTTTCGCATCATTTCACGACAATGCGCGCATCGCGGCTTTTGCCGCATCTGCGCCGGATGAAGGCCATCTCCTGACCTTGGGCCATCCCTCCCGCCAGTATCGAGTCCCCATCCGGTTGCCGGGAGTAAGTAGTCGTGCATCATGCATCCCTGACCAAGAACCTGACGCATCTTCAGCGCCTTGAGGCGGAAGCGATCCATATTTTTCGTGAGGTTGCAGCAACCTTCTCCAATCCGGTGATGCTTTACTCGGTCGGCAAGGATTCGTCGGTGATGCTGCATCTGGCGATGAAGGCATTCTATCCCGCTCCACCGCCTTTTCCTTTCCTGCATGTTGATACGACATGGAAGTTTCGGGAGATGATCGAATTTCGCGATGCTCAGGCACGTGAAAAGGGTTTCGAGCTGCTCGTGCATATCAATGAGGATGGCGTGCGCGAGAATATTGGTCCCTTTAGCCATGGATCGAATGTCCACACCCATGTGATGAAGACGGTCGCCTTGCGGCAGGCGCTCGACAAATACAAGTTCGATGCCGCTTTTGGTGGCGCTCGTCGCGACGAGGAGAAATCGCGCGCCAAGGAGCGCATTTTTTCCTTCCGTAACGCACAGCATGGATGGGACCCCAAGAACCAGCGTCCGGAAATGTGGAAAATCTATAATACCCGCGTTTCCGCAGGGGAATCGATCCGGGTCTTTCCGCTGTCGAACTGGACCGAGCTCGATATCTGGCAATATATCCTGCAGGAGAATATCCCCATCGTGCCGCTTTATTTTGCAGCGCATCGCCCGGTGGTCGAGCGTGACGGCATGCTGATTATGGTCGATGATGGCCGTATGAAATTGCGTCCGGACGAACGGGTGGAAAACCGGCTGGTGCGATTCCGCACGCTCGGCTGCTATCCGCTGACTGGCGCAATTGAATCTAGCGCGGCAGACCTTTCCGATATTGTCGAGGAAATGCTGATTGCCCGTACATCCGAACGGCAGGGCCGGGCCATCGATCGCGACGAAGCCGGGTCGATGGAAAAAAAGAAGCGCGAGGGCTATTTCTGATGAATGCGATAATCAAGCCTGTTGCGGCCAATGCTGCAGTTAGCGATTTTCTGGCCGATCAGGAGCGTAAGACCCTGTTGCGCTTCCTCACTTGCGGGTCGGTGGATGACGGCAAATCGACGCTCATCGGGCGCCTGCTCTATGACACGAAACTGATCTTCGAGGACCAGCTCGCATCGTTGAAGAACGATAGCCGCAAGTTCGGCACCACGGATGACGACTTCGACTTCGCATTGCTGGTTGACGGTCTGGAGGCAGAACGGGAGCAGGGCATTACCATCGATGTCGCCTATCGCTTCTTTTCGACACCACGTCGCAAATTCATTGTCGCGGATACGCCGGGTCATGCGCAATATACGCGCAACATGGCAACCGGTGCCTCGACCGCCGATCTTGCTATCGTGCTTGTCGATGCCCGACAGGGTGTGCTGACCCAGACACGGCGCCATTCTTTCATTGCGTCGGCGCTCGGTATTCGTCACATCGTTTTGGCCGTAAACAAGATCGATCTGGTCGATTTTTCGCAAGAAGCCTTCGAGCACATCGTCGCGGACTATATGAGCTTCGCCAAAGAGCTTGGCTTTGTTAGTGTGCAGCCGATCCCGCTTTCGGCGCGTTTCGGCGACAATGTCACCCTGCCATCGCCCCGCATGGACTGGTATGCGGGGCCGCATCTGCTCGAACATCTGGAAACCGTGCGCATCGACACGGAGGCGGCGGCAAAGCCCTTTCGCTTTCCGGTGCAATATGTGAACCGGCCCAATCTCGATTTTCGCGGTTTCTCCGGCACCGTGGCATCCGGGTCGATCACTACCGGCGATACAGTGGTTGTTGCCAAATCAGGCAAGACCTCCCGCGTGAAACGTATCGCCACCTATGACGGTGACCTGCCGCGCGCTTCCGAAGGACAGGCTGTCACACTGGTTCTGGAGGACGAGATTGAGGTTTCTCGCGGCAACATGCTGGTTGGGACGGAAGCCCGACCCGAAGTTGCTGATCGGTTCTCGGCCAATATAGTCTGGTTTGGCGAGGAGGCGTTGCATCCCGGCCGGTCTTATATTCTGCGTACGGAGACCGATCAGACGCCGGTAACGATCAACGAGATCGTATACCGAACCGATGTCGATAGCTTCACCCGTCAGGAAGCATCCCGCCTTGACCTCAACGAGATCGGACTTTGCCATCTCCAGACGGTGGATCAGATTGCGTTCGATCCTTACGCCGATAATCGTGTAACGGGCGCGTTCGTATTGATCGACCGTCTTACCAGCGCGACTGTTGGTGCTGGAATGATCGATAGCGCTCTTCGTCAGGCGACGAATGTGCATCTGCAGTCCTTCGACCTCGACAAGCAGACACGCGCGGCGCAGAAATTCCAGAAACCGGCTGTGCTTTGGTTCACGGGTCTGTCCGGCTCCGGCAAATCCACCATCGCAAACCGACTGGAACAGCGTCTCCATGCGCTCGGCAAGCATACATATCTGCTGGATGGGGATAATGTCCGTCATGGCCTCAACAGCGATCTGGGCTTCTCGGAGGAGGATAGGGCAGAGAATATCCGCCGTGTCGGAGAGGTCGCCCGGTTGATGACCGATGCAGGACTGGTGGTGCTGGTTTCCTTCATCTCGCCATTTCGGAGCGAACGGGATCGTATCCGCGCCCGCTTGCCGGAAGGTGAGTTTGTGGAGATTTTCGTGGATACGCCAATAGAGGAATGCATCGCTCGTGACCCGAAGGGGCTTTATGCGCAGGCCTTGCGCGGTGAGATCAAGGCTTTCACCGGGATCGATTCTCCGTATGAAGCACCGGTATCACCGGAGTTACGCCTGAGCACGACGGGTCGTGACGTTGACGAACTCGTCGCAGAAGTAGAAAAGTATCTCGCCGAACGTGGTATCATCGGCAGTTATGGCAGCGATTCCTGGTCAATCTGAGCAATGAAGATTTCAGCCTCCCCGAAAGCCGATCCGAACGACGATGCAATACTGGCCGTCCTGCAGGAAGCTGCACTTGAGGCGGGGCGCGTTATCATGAAGCACTATGCCAATGGTTGTGCGGTTCAGAGCAAGAAGGATTCTTCCCCGGTCACGGAAGCAGACCGTGACGCGGAAGCCATCATTCTTGCCGCGCTTGCTTCGGTTGTTCCGGATATTCCGGTTGTCGCCGAGGAGGAAGTGGCGGCAGGACGTTTGCCTTCACAGCTGGGTCGGCGGTTCCTATTGGTTGATCCTCTGGACGGCACCCGTGAGTTTCTGCTGCGAAACGGCGACTTCACGGTGAATATCGGTCTGATCGAGGATGGCGCTCCGGTTCTCGGCATCGTTTATGCACCAGTTCGCAACCGCTTGTTTATTGGAAACGGCGATGGTGCCGAAGAAATAACGACGACCAAAGATCATGCGATCGGAACGCGGCGTGGGATAGCGGTGCGCGTCCACGGGGCCGAGCGCCTGGCGGTTTGCAGTCGGTCACACAAGAACCCGGAAACGGAGAAGTTCCTGGACGAAAACAGGATCAGCAGCTGTGTTTCCATCGGGTCATCGCTGAAGTTTTGCCTGATTGCCAGTGGAGAGGCCGATATCTATCCGCGTTTCGGCCCGACGATGGAATGGGATACTGCAGCAGGCGACGCCGTGTTGCGCGCCGCTGGTGGTCTTACCACGACTTTCGAGGGCGTGCCGCTCTCTTATGGCCAGCGCGCCAATGAGGGTGTTGCGGGTTTTGCCAATCCCAATTTCGTGGCTTTTGGCGGTGGCACGAAGCCTGTTTTTGCTGCGGTTTGATGCTTGCCGGAAAGATGTTTCCGACTTTTCAAGTCAGGCGTTTAAAAAAACGACAAGATGCTCTTGCAGCTTGAAATTTGGGGCGTTATAAGCCGCCTCAATGGTCAAGGCCACATGGTCACGGAGTGTAGCGCAGCCTGGTAGCGCACCTCGTTCGGGACGAGGGGGTCGGAGGTTCGAATCCTCTCACTCCGACCATTTTCCAAGTGCCAAAGCACTTTTATCCCGATATTTCTCTTCACATCAATATCCGCTAGCCTGTGATGAGCCGTTGCATTTGCACCACTCGAACTATTTCTTCCTTCAAGGCACCTGTATTGGCTACAATCCAAGTTGATGCCGTGTTAAATGCTTTCCCGAAGAGCATTGGCACATTGAGGTAGACTTTGCCTAATTAATTCCGGTCTCAATCCAGTTTCACCCATGCAACCTGATAGCAGCGAGCTGTCGGGCGTGTGAACTTGTTCATCGGGTGGCGGTTAGTGACCGGTTTGGCATTGTCAAATGTGCCGGAACAGCTTGCCTGTCTCTGCTCTTCAATCACTTGAAAAATCGCCATGCCGCGCCCGGAACGGGCACCTCATTCGCCATCTTGGTGAGCTTCCAAAATGGAAGACCGAGATATTATGAGCGATATTCTTCGGGTGCGGTGGACGATCACACCGAAAATTGCCCCTCAGCCTTGGATTGCGTGCAGTGGATGCGGCAAGCTGAACGCTTTTCGATCAAGCGGAAAGGTCCGGCTGAATGCCAACGGCCGTAAGCTTGATGCGTGGCTGATTTACAAATGCCTGACATGCGACAAGACATGGAATCGGTCGATCTTTGAACGGCAGAATGTCCGGGAGATCGATCCCAGGATACTGGAGGCTCTTCATTCCAACGATCCGCAATGGATTTGGGCCGAGGCGTTCAATATGCAGGCATTGAGACGCAAATCGCAGCGCGTCGACGAGTTTGCAGAATACGATGTCGCTAAAGGTGTTGTGCACGAAGCAGCCTTTTTCAAGACAATCGAGATCGAGTTGCAAGTTGCCCTTCCGGTCAATATGCGCCTGGATCGTCTGTTGGCAACCGAGCTTAAAATCTCTCGCACGCGCCTTCAGGTGCTCAGTGACGGAGGCACAATTCGGATGACATCGGATGAAAGCGACGTCGTCATGCGGCGACGGATCAAAACCGGGGTCGTGGTTTCGATAAAGCCGGAGGCTTCGGATCAAGCGATTGATTGGCAATCACTGGTAGCAGGAAATGCAGGCTGACAAATATGAAGGCCCGGATCAGGGCCTTCATCTCTGCGGCTAGTGTGGTGGATTTGAAGTTCCTGTCATTTGCGAGACATCCGCATTGAGGAACTTAAAATCCGTAAACCACACTGGATTCAATGTGTTACTAGTGTGGCTTTGAATCCGAAATTCGTTCACGGCACTGCTCCTAAGTGATGCGAATTTCGGATTCCACACAATAGCGCCAGAGAATAGAATTCACATCGGTTGTTATTCCGCTTTCCCGAAAACCGACAGGCGCATGAACTCTCCATCATATTGGGCAAGGGCGACCACGCGTTTGCGATCCAGTATTTCCACACGGTTCGAACGGAACAGGATTAGGCCCTCTTCGCGTAGATCACGCAGCATTCGATTGAGATGGATGGGCGTCAGTCCCAGAGCATCGGCGAGTTGATATTGCGTCAAAGGGCAATAGAAAGAGTCCGGATCGCCCATCCCGCACGATTGCACCCGATCGGAAAGCTCCAGAAACAGGTGGGCAGTTCGGACAAATGCTGCGCGGCATCCGATATTGGTAAGATGTTCGATCAACATCGAGCGCTGACGCGCAAGAAGCTCGATAAGGATCAGACTGAGGCGCGGTGCGCGCTCAATAGAAGTTTCAAGCGAGGCAAGCGGGATTTCGAAAATCGACATGGGCGTGATCGCCGCGATTGTGTTGTAGCTATAGCCATCGGCAGTTCTGAGTCCGAGAAAATCGCTCCGCATGGGAAAATCGATGATTTGTCGTTCGCCGCTCGACAGATCGCGATATACGCAACCCCAACCGGAGCGTACGAGATGGATGCTTCTGACGCGCGCACCCTGCTCGATGATGATGGCATCGGCGGTAAAGTCGTTTTCAATAATGGTGAGAGATGAAAGCGCGTCTGTTTCCCGCGCTTCCAGCTTGGCAAGAATTGGAGGTGCCTCCAATAAACCAATAAGCGCTTCAATTGATGGGTCTGTGGTCTGCCTGCCACTATGCATTTCTAACCCACTAGAGCGTATCCCGAAATTTGTAAGACAGCCTTTCGGAAAAGTTGCACCTGAAAGTCACAACTAGGGCACCTACTCGATTCAATCAAATCGATAAGCGCCTCAGAGTTCCGCCTAATCACATGGCGGTCGGACAACCGTGTAAATAGCAGTCGGCGTTTCCATCAAAAGTCTGAGTATCCGTGAGTTTTGAAACACCTAACTGCCTCTTCGGCGTTGGTAAATTCAGTAAACTCGAAAACCATCTAAACGAAAGATATAGAGGCTATATCCTACCGCTCTCCAAGTCGTTCTTATGGACGGTCATAAATTTTCTGCATTGCTAACATAAGTTAATGACACGATTATTTCCCGATAGCAATATTTACCCCAGTCAAGGTTACAGGTCTATCCAGGCAAGCGCAGGAAATTGTTCGTCTCTGACGAAAGTAATAGTTGGATGCATAAACATAGAGCAACTTGAGTAGCGCCGGGAGTATCACATGTTGGAGACAAGAGGGGATAGCCTTTGGGCTGCTTCGGAGAATATGGGCGATAGGGGCAACGCCGCCAGCATTGAAGCAGCGCGCGGACGGCGCATGTTGCTCGTGTGCAAGAGCAATCTTGAACGGCAGTGCCTTTATAACGGGCTTGTGCTGAATGGCCTCAAGCTTCCCGTGGAGACACAAGCGGCGATCGAGATCGCAGATCCGACAGACGATATTGCTGTTGTTCTTATCAATATAGGTTCGAAGCGCCTCGCCGATCCGTTCTTCTCGGAAAAGTTGCAGGCTGTGATCGAGCTCTGGCGTCCGGTGCCGGTCGTTTTCCTTGCCGAGCGCGAAGAATGGGCACAGGTTGTGCGTGCTATGGAAATCGGCGCTCGCGGCTATATTCCCACTTCGGTTGACATCAAGGTTTGCGTAGAGGCCATCCATCTTGCCACGGCCGGCGGCATGTATGTGCCTGCTTCCATGGTTTTCCAGACGGCACCGACTGACATTGACGACGATGTTCTGGGTGAGTTGCTCACAGCGCGCGAGATCGAAGTCGTCCATGCCATCCGGATTGGTAAATCGAACAAGATCATCGCTTTCGAGCTCGGTATGAGCGAAGGCACGGTCAAGGCACACGTCCATAATATCATGAAGAAGATCGGTGCTGCGAACCGCACGGAAGTCGCTTGCAAGCTGCATCGCATGTATGGTGAGAAGTTCGATCTCGATTGAACTCTCCGGGTTTCGTTTAAAAGCGCATCCCGAAAAGTGTGAAACGGTTTTCGGAAGGATGAGCGTAAAGACAAATGATTAGAGCGCCGATCTGATCCAATCAGATCGAAAAACGCTCCAATTCAATGCCGTTTGCACGAAAAAAGGGCGAACAAGTAGTCCGCCTCTTTCGAATATGAGAGAGTATTCTTTTTATTGGGCTTGCATTTAGTCATGCTAGCGATGTTCGTTGCCTTCTGAACCCCAATTTCACACTTGGCCTGCTACGCAATAACGCTACTCATTTCCCCGCATTATAATGCCTGAATCAAGCAGCCCGATTATCTTGTTTTATGTTCGCATTGAGCAGGGATGAACGCGCCAAACCCATTCTTTCATGCCTCAAATCTCTCGTTTTACTTCAGTCTTTTGTGTTCAAGAGATGATTACAAGAATACGCCAGTTTGGAATCTTATGAATATAGATATTCGATCCACATTTAACGAATAGGTTTATGACGATCAGAGCAATATGCCCAAAGTGATGATTGAGATTTGGAAATTGATCGGTGAAATACGTCTTTGGTTAGAAAATTAAACGAAGGTTTTATTTGGATTTATAGTCTCCTTTTGGTGGTGCCGAGTGGCGGCGATAAAAGTCGAAAATTGCTGAAAAGCGAATGCTATTCGAAGCTATTCGAACTGAAATGGTTGCTTTCTATTGAAAAACCGCGAAATTACCCGAACGCAATCAGAATAATGCCAGCTCCGGGATAAAAATGCAGCTCACCCCCCGTCACAATGCAATTCTTGAGCTCGCTCGCAAGCAAGGGCAGGTTCTGGTGGATGATCTTGCTGCGGCTTTTGAAGTGACGCCGCAGACGGTACGCAAGGATTTGAACGATCTTTGCCGCGCCCGGATGCTGCGTCGTATCCATGGAGGCGCGCTCTATCCGTCCGGCGTGGAGAACATGGAATATGAAGCGCGCCGCCGCATCGCCGCGCACGAAAAGGAATCGATCGGACGCGCTGCTGCAGAAATCATTCCGGACGGCGCCTCCCTGTTCATCAATATCGGCACCACGACTGAAGCCGTCAGCCAGGCACTGGTTGACCATAACAATCTGATGGTTATCACCAATAACATCAATGTTGCCAATACGTTGCGCGTTCATCCCTCGATAGAGGTGGTTGTTGCAGGCGGTGTCGTTCGTCCGTCCGACGGGGGGATCGTCGGCGAAGCAGCCGTTGATTTCATCCGGCAGTTCAAGGTCGACTATGCGATTATCGGCGCTTCTGCCATGGATGAAGACGGAGCTCTCCTGGATTTCGATTTCCGCGAAGTGAAAGTGGCGCAAGCCATTATCGCCAATGCCCGGAACGTTATTCTCGTCACCGATTCCACAAAACTGGAACGGACCGCGCCGGTGCGTATCGGACACATATCGCAGATCGATACGTTCATTACGGATCACTGCCCGTCGAACCAGTTGCGGGAATTGTGCCGTGAAAACGAGGTCGAACTGATCGAAACCCTTGGAGAGAGCGAGACGGACGAAAAACGAACGTAGGTTCGTTTCATTTTCGGTTTGCTTTCGTATTAAATGAATTATATTCGCTTTGGTTTTCGGAGACTGGTCTTCGGGGTTCGCCATGGCGCAAGAGAAACTATTCGATATTTTTGTAATCGGCGGCGGCATTAACGGCTGCGGTATCGCGCGTGATGCGGTTGGCCGGGGATTTTCAGTTGGCCTTGCCGAAATGAACGATCTGGCAAGCGGCACCTCGTCGCGAGCAACCAAGCTTATTCATGGGGGCTTGCGCTATCTGGAGCACTACGAATTTCGTCTGGTGCGAGAGGCGCTGATGGAGCGCGAGGTGTTGTGGGCCAACGCACCGCACATCATTCACCCGATGCGGTTTGTGCTGCCTTATCATAAGGGCGGAATGCGCCCAGCATGGTTGTTGAGGCTCGGATTGTTTCTCTATGACCATTTGGGCGGGCGTAAAAAGCTTCCTGCAACGCGTACACTCGATATGCGCTCCGACCCGGCAGCGCAGCCCCTGAAGCCGCTTTTTACAAAGGCGTTCGAATATTCCGATTGCTGGGTCGATGACGCACGTTTCGTCGCTTTGACCGCTAGGGATGCAGCAGATCGCGGTGCGATGATCCGAACCCGCACAAAAGTCGTGGCGGCGCGCCGTGACAGGGAATACTGGACCATTACGCTGGAAGATACCGGTACACATGAGCGCGAGGAAGTTAGGGCTCGCCTGCTGGTCAATGCTGCCGGCCCGTGGGCCGACAAGGTCCTGCAAGGTGTCGAAGGAGATCGACAGCTTCACAATGTCCGACTTGTTCAGGGCAGCCATATTGTGGTGCGCAAGAAGTTCTCCGATCCCCGATCCTATTTCTTCCAGAACAATGATGGGCGCATCATCTTTGCCATTCCCTATGAGGACGACTTTACACTGATCGGCACGACCGATCAGGATTATCAGGGTGACCCGGCCAAGGTCGCGATCACCGATGGCGAGACCGACTATCTTTGCGCGGCAGCCAGCGAATATTTCAAGGAGCCGGTCAATCGCTCGGATATTGTCTGGACCTATTCCGGTGTGCGCCCGCTTTATGATGACGGCGCAAGCAAGGCACAGGAAGCGACCCGCGATTATGTGCTGAAAGAAGATGCGCCGGATGGGCTTGTTCCTCTGATTAACGTCTTTGGCGGCAAGCTGACTACGGCGCGGCGGCTTGCCGAACATATGCTGGAGAAGATCGAGCATCGGTTAGGCAGAAAGGGGACGCCGTGGACCCATGCTGCACCCTTGCCCGGCGGTGATTTCGTGGATGTCGAGTTCGAACGTGAGCTGCAAAAGGTGGCTGCCGCATATTCTTTCCTGACACCTGCTCATGCGCGGCGTCTGTTCCGACAATATGGAACGCGTATTCATGTTCTGCTTGGAGAAGCCGTTTCACTTGCCGACCTCGGACAGCATTTTGGTGCCGATCTTTATGAAGCCGAAGTGCGGTATCTGCTCGCTAATGAATGGGCAGTGAGCGCCGAGGATATTTTGTGGCGGCGTACGAAACTTGGTCTTCGGCTTAATGCGGCGGATGTTTCCTCGCTTGAGGAATATCTGAAGCCAGCACGCGTCGCCTAAGCTCTCTCAATCTTTAGCCGCACTTGCCAGTTGTGTTTTGAGCAGTCATTATTCTCCCATACAGCGGGTTCCAGCCTTCCTGGGAGGAAAAGATGGGCACACCGCAAGACCTAACGCATGCTGATCGGATTCAGTCCGCAATCATGACAGCCGGTGGCGCTGCCAGATCGGCTCTGGTCGCCTCATGGCGGCGCTCGGCGGAACTGCATGGGCTTGATCCTGCCGAACTGGGGTCTGTGCGCACCCTTTCCGACGGTGAGTTCAGGACCGCTCATCAACGTATCGAACGCCTTGTCAGCATAGCGCAAGCCAGTATGGACCGCCTTTATCTGGCCGTTGGCGGGGTCGGTTGTTGTGTGCTTCTGGCCGATAGCGAGGGTGTGCCGGTCGAACGTCGTGGCGCACCGGGCGATGACGATACCTTCTATCGCTGGGGGCTTTGGACCGGTGCGGTCTGGAGCGAACAGAGCGAAGGTACGAATGGGATCGGCACCTGCATTGTCGAACAGCGTCCGCTGACAATTCATCGCGACCAGCATTTTCACACGCGTAATATCGGGCTTTCCTGTACGGTCGCCCCGATCCACGATCATCAGGGGCGCCTGATGGCAGCGCTTGATGTTTCGTCATGCCGCGCCGATCTGACAGAGGCTTTTGCGCAGCTCATATCTGTCGCTGTAATCGATGCTGCCCGGCGCATCGAGGCTGAAAATTTCCGTCAGGCTTTTCCCGAGGCTCGTATCATGCTGGCGCCAAGCCCCGACAGAACCGGCGGCGCACTGATCGCGGTCGACAAGGATGACCTGGTCATCGGCGCAACGCGTGCGGCGCGTCTGGCAATGGGGCTTGACGATGCCGCTCTTGCGGTTCCGTTGCCCGCAGCCGATCTTCTCGGCTGGCATGCCGATCCACGTGAAGATATGGCGGAGTCGGAGCGGAGTGTTATTTTGCGCGCTCTTGCGCGTGCAGAAGGGAATATTTCAGCCGCTGCCGGGCTTTTGGGCATCAGTCGCGCCACGCTTCACCGCAAGCTCAATCGCCTGAAGATCATTCGTCCGCACTAATCAGCAATAAGCGGGCGCAACTGTCTCAATATTGCGACACATAACCTTGCGAGCTTGAATGCGCGGGATGACTCTTTCGCACTGCCGCGCGATCCTCACGCATGAAACGCTGTAGGAGCAGCGTGGTTTTGGGAGGAATGTCATGAACAAGGTTGAATTCAGCCGGACCGTGAAGCCGGCTTTCGCAAAACGCTACGGAAATTTCATCGGGGGCAAATGGGTCGAGCCTAAATCGGGCCGCTATTTCGAAAACACTTCGCCAGTTAACGGTCAGGTGCTTTGCGAAGTAGCCCGTTCGGACGCCGCAGATGTTGAAGCGGCTCTCGATGCAGCGCATGCCGCCAAGGATGCCTGGGGCAAGACGAGTGCGGCGGAACGCGCGCTCATCCTCAATCGCATTGCAGACCGGATTGAGGAAAATCTGCCTGCGCTCGCTGCTGCGGAAACCTGGGACAACGGCAAGCCAATCCGCGAAACCACCGCTGCCGATCTTCCCCTGGCCATCGACCATTTCCGCTATTTTGCAGGCGTCATCCGCGCCCAGGAAGGTGGCATTTCCGAAATCGACCACGACACGGTCGCTTATCACTTCCATGAACCGCTCGGCGTTGTCGGCCAGATCATCCCGTGGAACTTTCCACTGCTGATGGCGACATGGAAGCTTGCTCCGGCCCTTGCGGCGGGCAACTGCGTGGTTCTGAAACCGGCTGAACAGACACCGGCATCGATCCTCGTGCTTATGGAACTGATCGGTGATCTTCTTCCGCCCGGTGTGATCAATGTCGTCAACGGGTTTGGCCTTGAGGCGGGCAAACCACTTGCATCCAGCCCGCGCATCGCGAAAATCGCCTTCACCGGCGAAACGACGACGGGTAGACTGATCATGCAATATGCCAGTCAGAACCTCATTCCGGTTACGCTGGAACTCGGAGGCAAGTCGCCGAATATCTTCTTCAAGGATGTTGCTGCGGAAGATGACGACTTCCTCGACAAGGCCATCGAAGGCTTTGTCATGTTCGCTCTCAACCAGGGCGAAGTCTGCACCTGTCCGAGCCGCGCACTCATCCATGAATCGATCTACGACAAGTTCATGGAAAAGGCGCTGAAGCGCGTGGATGCGATTGTGCAGGGCGATCCACTTGATCCTGCCACGATGATCGGCGCGCAGGCCTCCAGCGAACAGCTCGAGAAGATCCTGAGCTATCTCGACATCGGCCGTCAGGAAGGTGCTGAAGTGCTGGCAGGTGGCGAGCGCAATATTCTGCCAGGCGATCTGGCTGGCGGTTACTACGTCAAGCCGACCGTATTCAAGGGCACCAACAAGATGCGTGTTTTCCAGGAGGAAATCTTCGGACCCGTCGTGTCCGTTGCTACCTTCAAGGACGATGCCGAGGCGCTATCGATTGCCAACGATACGCTTTACGGTCTCGGTGCCGGTATCTGGACCCGCGACGGGACACGCGCCTATCGCTTCGGTCGCGCCATTCAGGCCGGTCGTGTGTGGACCAATTGCTACCACGCCTATCCGGCCCATGCTGCATTCGGCGGTTACAAGCAATCGGGTATCGGTCGCGAAAACCATCTGAAAATGCTGGACCACTATCAGAACACCAAGAATATGCTGGTGAGCTATAGCCCGAAGAAACTGGGTTTCTTCTAACCAAAGTTGAACCCGCAACCGCAATACGGAGAAAAATCTTCGTATTGCGCTCAATCAAGGGGCGGAGCCGTTCTTCATGTCAGTATCGCGTCGAGCATAACGGTTTCCAATACCCTCCCAAGGGGGCCTGGGCGGAAACGCCCGGGCGACCTTTTTCTGGAGCGCATCCCGAAAAGTGTGAAACGGTTCTCGGACGAGATGCGCGTCAAAACAAACAGTTAGAGCGCCAATCTGATTCAATCAGATCGAAACGCGCTCTAATGCCTCCGTAAAGCATTCAGTTTTCGACATTCATTTCTTCCCTCCCCCAGGAAGCCTGCTCAGTTCGACAACGAAGGAGAAACTTCATGGCAAAGACAATGAAAGCCGCCGTGGTGCGGGCATTCGGAAAGCCGCTGACGATCGATGAAGTGCCAGTTCCTGAGCCCGGTCCGGGGCAGATACAGGTTGCCATCCATGCGTCAGGCGTTTGCCATACCGATCTGCATGCAGCCGAAGGCGACTGGCCTGTGAAGCCCAATCCGCCATTCATTCCGGGGCATGAAGGCGTCGGTTATGTTTCGGCTGTGGGGCGTGGTGTCAAACATGTGAAGGAAGGCGACCGCGTCGGCGTTCCATGGCTTTACACTGCATGCGGACACTGCCGTCATTGTCTGGGCGGATGGGAAACGCTCTGCGAGGAACAGCTTAATACAGGCTATTCGGTCAATGGTGGTTTTGCCGAATATGTCGTGGCCGACCCGAATTTTGTCGGACATTTGCCGAAGAACATTGATTTCAACGAAATCGCGCCGGTTCTCTGTGCTGGCGTGACGGTTTACAAGGGCCTCAAGGTAACCGACACCAAGCCCGGAGACTGGGTTGTGATCTCCGGTGTTGGTGGTCTTGGTCATATGGCGGTGCAATATGCCAAGGCAATGGGGCTTAACGTTGCCGCTGTCGACATCGATGACAGAAAGCTCGATCTGGCCCGCAAGCTTGGTGCGACGGTAACCGTCAATGCCAAGACGCATAACGATCCTGCGGCCTATATCAAAAAAGAAACCGATGGCGGCGCGCAGGGCGTGCTGGTTACGGCGGTTTCGCCGATTGCCTTCGAACAGGCCCTGGGCATGGTATCGCGGGGCGGCACTGTATCGCTGAATGGTCTGCCGCCCGGCGATTTCCCGCTCTCAATATTCAACATGGTGCTGAACGGCGTTACCGTGCGCGGCTCAATCGTCGGTACGCGGCTCGATTTGCAGGAGTCGCTGGATTTTGCAGCCGACGGCAAGGTCAAGGCCACCATCCGCACAGAGAAGCTCGAAGATATCAATTCCATCTTCGATGATATGCGCCAAGGCAATATCGAAGGTCGCGTGGTCATGGACCTGACTCAATAGGCCGGTTGGGCTAATATAAGAGAGGGCGGTGAATTTCCGCCCTTTCGTATCATGGAGGAGGATATGGTTGAGGTAGCTTCCGGCGACGGCAAGGGTCAGGTTAGCGCCACGGCGGCAGCGCTTGATCTCATCCGTGAACTGCAGGCCGAATATGGGCCGATCATGTTTCACCAGTCCGGCGGTTGCTGCGACGGGTCATCACCGATGTGCTATCCCCAAGGCGAATTCATTGTCGGTGACACGGACGTAAAACTGGGTGAAATCGGTGGCGCGCCGGTCTATATTAGCGGCCCACAATATGAGGCATGGAAACATACCGAACTCATCATCGATGTCGTGCCGGGGCGCGGCGGCATGTTCTCGCTCGACAATGGGCGCGAGGTTCGGTTTCTGACGCGCTCGCGCGTCTGTTCGGTTCCCTGATTTCTCTTTTCGTTTCCCGGCAAAGCGGCTAGTTAGGACGGAGAGGGAGGGAGACGATCCAACATGGCCGCTGCAGGAAAACGAGCAACCATTCATGATGTGGCACGCCTTGCCGGTGTGTCAATCAAGACAGTTTCACGCGTCTATAATGACGAACCGAATGTGCGCGAAGCCATTCGCGAAAAAGTCAGGCAGGCGGGGAGCGAGCTGCGTTACCGTCCCAATGCTGCAGCCCGCAATCTTGTTGAGCGGCGTTCTCACCTGATTGGTCTTTTCTTCGAGAACCCAAGCGCCAGCTATGTCACCGAACTGCAGATGGGCGCGCTGGAACGGCTGCGCGACACGCGATACCGGTTGCTGATTTTCCCTGTCGAAAATCGTGAAGATATCCGCGGCGCGCTGATTGAAACGGCGCATGCTTCCGGTCTCGATGGCATCATCGTGACGCCGCCCATGTCGGACGATCCGGAAATTCTGGCCGAACTGACAGCTTCGGCAATGCCATTTGCCCGTGTCGCAGGCGACGTTAATGTGCACCCGACCGACAGCGTTACAATCGATGACGAGGCGGCTGCCGTCGATCTGATGGAGTATCTTCTGAAACTCGGTCATCGCCGGATTGCGATCGTCATTGGCGATCCAACCCATCGTTCGGCAGAGCTGCGCCTCGCAGGCTATCGCCGCGCATTGGAAAAGGCGGGAATCGAAAGCAATCCTGATTATGAGGTGCAAGGCGGATTCAGTTTTTCGAGCGGTCTCACTGCCGGAAAGAAGCTGCTATCGCTCGAAGAGCCGCCGACTGCCGTGTTTGCCTCAAACGACGATATGGCCGCAGCCGTCATGCAGATCGCCTATGATCGTAACATTGCGATACCTGACCAGCTAACGGTAGTCGGCTTCGATGACAGCGCGATTGCCAGCATGGTTTCGCCGCAGATCACCACCGTGTGCCAGCCGATTTTCGAGATGACCCGCGATGCGGCGGACATGCTTCTCAACCAGATCGAAACCGGTCATGCATCGGCTTCCCGACGGATCGACTACAAGCTCATCATCCGCCAATCGTCAGGCAAGGTTCCCGCCTGACACTGCAGGTCAGCTTTGTGAATGCGGGCCGGGGAAGAACCGCTCGCGGGCAAAATTGCTGCCGAAGATCATGTCATATTGCAGCATCTGATAATCGCGCAGGAGTGGCGGGAATGGCGGCCTTTGTTGCCAGCCTTCTTCGGCTTTCTCCGACCGGTCGAAAATTGCATGATTATCGACGACCCGGTATTGCTCATGCAACTGACGCAGGAAGCCTGTGTAGTAGGGGTGCTGCATACCCGCCATGTCCAGAATGTGCAGCGGCAGGAAGGCAGGGCTGATCGTGCCGGTTCCCCGCTCGGCGCCGCGCTTGTTTGACCAGAGAACAAGCGGCGTTTCGTGCTGCAACATCATATCGGCGGCAGGTGCCGTACGGCTTGCGACGCGGTTTGTCATAAATCCGGTCTCGACATAGACGGGGCCAAGTGGAGGCAGATGGTCGCCGAAGAAGACGAGAATGGTTTCCCGGTCGCGCTTCGATGCCCATTCCATCAACCGTGCAAGGCTCGCATCGGCATCCATCGCGCCTTGCGAATAGGAACGGATCGACTGGCGCGTATGTTCGCTGGCGTCAGTCTGCACCTCAAGTTTGGAATCCGGGTAACGATTGGCTTCGTAAGGGCCATGTCCCTGCAGCGAGACGGCAAAGAAGAAGAATGGCGCATCCATGGAATCTGCTTCGCGGATGATTTCATCGGTCAAGGCAGCGTCGGAAGCCAGTGCGCCGCGCTTTTCCAGCGGCGGCATGTTTTCTTCCGACATGAACCGGTCGAAGCCCATGCTTTCATAAACGGGGCCGCGGTTCCAGAACCATTGGCGATAGGGGTGGATGGCCCGTGTCGCATAACCCTGATCCTTGAAGAAGCTTGCAAGCGAGGGAAGGGGACGGCGGACATATTGCTGATAAGGGATACTGCCAGAGGGCAGGAAGGCTTTGGAAAACCCGGTCAGAGCCTCGAACTCGACATTGGCAGTCATGCCACCGAATTCCGGCGAGAAGACATGACCGGATTGTTCGGCACGAACTGTCGGGATCGGATCGGCGCTGAAAGCCACGCCCGGAAGGCGCGTCGGATCCCAAAAGGATTCGCTCATCACCATAATGACGTCAGGCTTGCTGGTATCGAAGGCAGCAGGGATCAACTGTGCTGGCGGTTCGATGGCGGCAATTGCTTCCGAAGAATAGCCTTCCGGAGCGAAGACGGTAGCCATCGGCACATTCAGGATGAAGGCCATGGTAAAGCCGTTATGGGCGTAGTTTTCCTTCTGATCCCACATGATCGGCAGAATACGCAGACGGTCGCGCGCGAGCGAAAAACTGGCATAGTCAGAAATCACCGCGAACCAGGCGAGTAATGGTAGCGCAAAGGCAAGACGCAGCATCCGCCCCTTCCACGGGATTGGATCGAAGCGCCGCCACCAGAACAATGTCACGGTTATCATCACTGCTGCCGAAGCAATGAGAAGCAGGGCTATGCCGACCGCGCTCCACGGGCGGTCACGCACCAGAAGCGGCAGGAGATCGACGATCTGACGGGCGTAGAGAAAGTCGCTCGGATAAAGCGGGTCGCCGAGATAAAGGCTCTTTTCGCGTGCGGTTGTGGCCGCAATCAGCGCCAGCGGGCCAATCACGAAGAAGCCATAGTGAATCCGTCCGAAAATGGCGTCGCTCGCCGTCAGCACGACGACAAAGAGCGCAACCGTCGTCCATGCAGGCTTATGCGGCGTGCGGAAGAACTGCATCGTGTCGGTGAATGAGCCGCGCACGATCCATTCGACAGCGAAAACCAGCAGCGTCGAAAGCACGATGGAAGCAAGCGTAATTGCTGCGAGGCGCAGCGGCCAGGCAATACGGGCAGGCCCGAAAATCGCGGCATCGCTCCAGCGACGCGCTGCGGTATTTTCCATCACACCCGGCATGTTTTACTCACCAACTCCCGAACTTCCACAAAAAGCCTGTCACATTTCTGTCATGGAAATGTCAAGGCACGCTTGGGCCGCGAGTGATACGCACCGTGATCTGAATGGATGATGAATGGAGCATTTAAAATGAGAACAGGGCCGGAATTGATCCAGCCCTGTTCATGGCTATATAGGAGATTGGATTACGAAAAGACGTCTTCCAGTCCCTTGGTCAGTTCCAGCGCCTGCCGTTCGAACAGACGGCGGTAGATGCCGCCCGGCTTGCGGATCAGCGCGTCGTGGTCGCCTTCTTCAAGGATCTTGCCCTTGTCGAAGACCAGCAGCCGGTCAAGTGCACGGACCGTCGAAAGTCGGTGCGCAATGACAAGCGTTGTACGACCCACCATCAGCCGTTCCATTGCCTGCTGGATCAGCACTTCCGATTCTGAATCGAGGCTCGATGTGGCTTCATCCAGAATAAGGATCGGTGCATCTGCCAGAAATGCACGGGCAATAGCGACACGCTGACGCTCGCCGCCCGAAAGCTTCACGCCACGTTCACCGACAAGCGTTGCATAGCCTTTCGGCAGGCGGCTGATGAAGTCATGCGCGCTTGCAAGGCGTGCAGCTTCCTCGATCTCCGCCTGTGTCGCGCCGGGGCGGGCATAGGCGATGTTCTCGGCCAGCGTCCGGTGAAACAGGATTGGCTCCTGCTGCACGATGGCAATCTGCGATCTGAGCGATGCCTGTGTGACTTCGGCGATGTTCTGTCCGTCAATACGGATCGCGCCGCCGCTGACGTCGTAAAGCCGCTGGATCAGCTTGACGAATGTCGTCTTGCCCGAGCCAGAATGGCCAACCAGACCAACCCGTTCGCCAGCTTCGATCTTGACCGAAAAGTCGCGATAGAGAGCGGCTTCGTGGTTGCCATAGTGGAAAGTGACGTGATCGAACGTGATCTCGCCGTTTCCGATCTTGATCGCCGGTGCGCCTGGCTTGTCGGCAATGCCGTAAGGCTGTGCCTCGATGTCGACCAACTCTTCCATGTCGTTGACCGAACGCTGCAGGTTGCGGATATGCATACCCACGTCGCGCAAATAGCCTTGCAGCATGAAGAAAGCTGTCAGGACGAAGGTGATATCACCCGCCGTGGCCTTGCCCTGGCTCCAAAGATAGAGCGCAAAGGCGATAACCACGCCACGCATCACCAGCAGGTTCGCACCCTGAATGAAGCCATTCAGCGTACCGATCAGCCATGTGCGGCGTGTGCGACCGCGCCACTTGGAAACGACCTTTGCAAGACGCACATCTTCACGGCTTTCCGCGCCAAATGCCTTGACAACCGCATTGCACGAAATGGCATCGGCCAAAGCGCCACCCATACGCGTGTCCCAGCTATTGGCAAGCGTTGCCGCAGGCGCAACAAAGCCAAGCGAGATCACGATCGTGCAGACGATGAAAAGCACCGACCCGATTGCAACCAGCAGCCCCATCAGCGGCCAGTACCACGATAGAAGCACCACGGAGCCAACCAGCATCAGGATTGACGGCAACAGCGCCACGATCAGCGTATCGTTGAGCAGGTCGAGGGCCCACATGGCGCGCGAGACCTTGCGCACCGTCGATCCGGCAAAGGCATTGGCATGCCAGTCGGTCGAAAAGCGCTGCAGCTTGCGGAACGAGCTTGCTGCCATGTCGCTCATGATCTTCAAGGTGAAGTCCGTGATGACATAGAAGGTCAACTGACGCGTGATCAGCGCCAGCGCACCCAGCGCAAGCAGGACGATCAGGGCATGAATGGCGGCATCCCACCCACTGTCGCCGCCAAGCGACAATGCGTCCACCAGCCGACCGGAATAGAGCGGCGTCAGAACATCTGCGGCTGTTGCAAGCAGCATACCGATTATCATCAGCGTCAGTCGCAAGGGCTGACTTCGCCAATGGCCGAAAGTGTAGCCGAGGACATTGCGGAAGGCAGGTCCCCGGAAATCGATGCGAAACCGAGTCATATCTATAATACCAGGCCGGGTTTAAACGGACTCTGGTTCCTGTAAAAATATTTCCAGCAAAAGTGCGAAGCGGTTTTGCGTCGGACAATGCGTGAAAACAAAGACAAAACAAACAGCCGGTGACGGCTGCGGCAAATTTGGAAGTTGTTAGGAATATGCCCTTTTAGGGAGGGCGTTCAGGCCTCAGCCTGCAATGCGGGCCAAAGACTTAAAGCTTGGACGCGCCCGCATTAACACTGGGCACCATGGGGAATGGGTAATAGACACGCATCTCATACCTCTTGCCAGTGTTGCAGATGGTTGCACAATAAATGAGCAAAAATTTTTGCCAAGGCGCAAAATGACGAATTTTCTATCCAGCCATTTGACTGTGACAAATTTGCAAGCCTTGTTTTAAGGGGCGCTGATCCAGCTTTCAGCCCTTTGCCGAACGGATATTTTCACTTTTTCCGTTACAGGACAGCTCCGGCCTTGCAATTCTGCCGCTCATGGGTGAAGGGTCGTCCTGAGATATATCAGAGCCGTGCGGCGCACAGGGAGAGTTCATGACAGTTCATCAAAATCTGATTGCGGGCGAATGGGTCGGCGGCGACGGGATCGCCAACATCAATCCTTCGGACACCAATGATGTCGTTGGAACCTATGCGCGGGCAACTGCCGAAGACACCAAGGCAGCCATTGCCGCTGCAAAGGCCGCTTTCCCGGCCTGGTCGCGTTCCGGCATTCTGGAGCGCCATGCCATCCTGCGCAAAACTGCCGATGAAATCCTGGCACGCAAGGACGAGCTTGGCCGTCTCCTGTCTCGCGAGGAAGGCAAGACGCTGGCCGAAGGCATCGGCGAAACCATCCGCGCCAGCCAGATTTTCGATTTCTTCGCAGGCGAAGCCCTGCGTCTGGCGGGCGAGGTTCTGCCTTCTGCCCGTCCGGGTATCGGTGTGGAAATCACCCGTGAGCCGGTTGGCGTCGTCGGCATCATCACGCCATGGAATTTCCCGATTGCCATCCCGGCCTGGAAGATCGCTCCGGCACTTTGCTACGGCAACACGATCGTGTTCAAACCGGCCGACCTCGTGCCGGGCTGCTCCTGGGCGATTGTCGATATCCTACATCGTGCGGGATTGCCCAAGGGCGTTCTCAACCTCGTCATGGGCAAGGGCTCGGTCGTCGGCCAGACCATTCTGGACAGTGCGGACGTTCAGGCCGTCACCTTCACCGGCTCGACCGGTACGGGCAAGCGCGTTGCGGCGGCATCCATCGAGCACAACCGCCGCTTCCAGCTCGAAATGGGCGGCAAGAACCCGGTCGTCGTCCTTGATGACGCCGATCTCGATGTCGCGGTCGAGTCCGTCGTCAATTCGTCCTTCTTCTCGACTGGCCAGCGTTGCACTGCGTCTTCACGTATCATCGTGACCGAAGGCATTCACGACAAGTTTGTCGCTGCTGCGATTGAAAAGCTGAAAAGCGTCGTGGTTGACAATGCCCTGAAGCAGGGCACGCATATCGGTCCGGTCGTGGATGAAAGCCAGCTTCAGCAGGACATGGATTATATCGAGATCGGCCGCAAGGAAGGCGCAAAGCTTGCTTTTGGCGGCGAACGTTTGAACCGCGAAACACCGGGCTTCTATCTCCAGCCAGCACTCTTTACCGAAGCCACCAACCAGATGCGCATCAGCCGCGAGGAAATCTTTGGCCCGGTCGCTTCGGTCATCCGCGTCAAGAATTATGAAGAAGCGCTTGCTACCGCCAACGATACGAGCTTCGGCCTGTCGTCGGGCATCTGCACGACGAGCCTGAAATATGCCACGCATTTCAAGCGCAATTCGGAAGCGGGCATGGTGATGGTCAATCTGCCGACCGCGGGTGTCGATTTCCATGTACCGTTCGGCGGGCGCAAGGGTTCGAGCTACGGTCCGCGCGAGCAGGGCCGCTATGCCGCCGAGTTCTACACCACCGTCAAGACAGCCTATACGCTGGCCTGATTGTTGTGTGAGTGAATGCAAAAAAACCGGCGGTTTCCCCGCCGGTTTTTTTATGCGGCTTTTCGCGGCCAGGCGGCAAGCTTGCGGGCGAAATGCGACACCGTGCCATGCAGCAGCATGGTGAAGGCCGCCAGCACGAACAGGCAGGCGAACATCAGATCCACTTTGGCGCGTCCATTGGCGAGCAGCATCAGATAAGCTGTTTGGTTGCGGAACATCATTGGGATGAGGTAGGATGGGCTATTGCTGAAAATGCCTGGCGTTTCGAAACCATGATTAATGAGGCCCTGTGATGATGCAAATCCATCCTCAAGCGCGAACGACCCCTGCAGTACGAGCAGAGATCGCCCGATCAACGGAGCCGACAAGTGTCATCGCCAGACGCTATGGCATCAGCGATGAAACAGTGCGCAAATGGCGCAAACGGGGAGAGCATGCTGTCCAGGATCGCTCGAGCCGTCCAAAGCGTTTGCCATGGCGCGTCACGGAGGAAGAGCGTGCCATCATCTGCGCGGTGCGACGCGCAACGGGCTTTCCACTGGATGATCTGACTTTCGTCCTTCGCCACTTTCTGCCGCATCTCAACCGCGACAACATCTATCGTGTCCTGAAGGCTGAAGGTCTGAACAGGCGTCCCGCAAAACCATCAACCCTTCCGACCAAAGGACAGGGCCGCTTTCGCGAATATGATCTGGGCTACGTCCATATTGACGTCAAACATTTACCGAAGCTGCGGACCGCAGATGGAGAGATACGCAAGCGTTATCTTTATGTTGCAATCGATCGCTGTTCGCGCTTCGTACATCTGGCCGTTTACGATGCTGAAAATGCAGCCAATGCAGTTGCCTTCTTGAGCCAGACACGAAAGGCGTTTCCCTTCCGCATCACGCATGTGCTCACTGATCGCGGATCATGCTTCACCGCCGATGCCTTCGAAGAAGCCTGCGCAAAACTCAAAGTCATCCGCCGTACGACAAAGCCATATACGCCCCAGACTAACGGCATGGTGGAACGCTTTAACGGTCGTGTCGCGAGCGAAGTTCTCGGTATCAATGTCGCCGGCCATGCAGATCTCGAAACACTGCTCATCGGCTTCAACCATGCCTACAATCGACGAAGACAGCGGGTTCTTTCGGGAATGTCGCCCGTCGACAAAGTAAAGCAACATATTGAGAAGAACGCTCGCCTCGCCAACCCTGTTTACAAACCCGCAATTGACGACGAACTCATGGCCAAAGTAGATGATGTGCTTTATTATGCCAATGAGGTCTCACAACCAGACAGATAGCCGAGGCCCTTCGATGCACCGACCCATTCGCCTACCACCGCGCCGATGGGCGCATAGACGGCGGCGAGGCTCAAGCCCGACGCCAGCGAAGGAAAGGCGGATGGGATGCGGATGCGAAAGAGGATCGCCATGCGTCCGGCCCCCAGAATTTCCGCCGCGTCGATCAGGCTCGTTTCGGTGCGACGCATACCGTCGAAGAAGGTCGAAACGACGGGAAAGAAGATCATCAGCACTGTGACCGCGATCTTCGACGCCGGTCCATAGCCAAGCCACAAAGTCAAAATGGGGGCGAGCGCGAAGATGGGGATCGCCTGACTGAAAACCATGGCGGGCATGACAAGCCGCTGCGCCAGCGGCGACATCATCAGTCCGATGGCTGTGGCGATGCCGACCGAGCTGCCAAGGAGGAGGCCGCCCAACACCTCACCGATAGTGGCGGCGGCGTTCTCGGCAATCAGCCCGGCGTTGCCGATCAGTGACTGCACCACATCCAGCGGGCCGGGCAGGATGAAGCGCGGCATCTGGCCGATGCTCACCACCGCCTGCCAGATGGCAAGCGCTATGGCAGCCGACAGCAAGCCGTCGGCAGCGCGCTTTTTCCGGCTTCGGTTCGGGAGTGCTTCGTTCACTATCCGGCCTTCAAACCCATAGACCAGAAATTGGCTTCGAGCCTGCTTGCGGTGGCAAAAATCTGGCAGAGCTTTGGCCAGCGCGGGCTTTTCTCGAAGTTGTCGCCGATACGGTCCTTTGCGGCCTGATCGAACAGTTTGCCGACCGTGTGGCACATGTCCTGATATTCAGGCCCCGCATAGGTGTCGATCCACTCCTGATAAGGCGTACCGGGCAGGGCGGTCACGGCAAGGTTCAGGCCGATTTCGCCATAACCATGCGCGCAGGGCACGAGCGCTGTCAGCAGGTCGAGAAAGTCGCCCGCCTGTCCGCAATCGAGCACATAGCGCGTATAAGCGAGGTTTTCCGGCTCTTCCTTCGTTGCATAAAGCTCGTCTTCGCTGATCCCTTCACGGGCGCAGATGCCGACATGAAGTGGCAGTTCCGTCACAGCCAGACCATGCATGATCTGGGCGCAAAGCCTAGTTTCCTGTAATGTATTGGCCTTGACGACGCCAAGCGCAAAGGCGCGGGCATAGTGGTGCAGATAGACATAATCCTGACGGAGATAATGCAGGAAGGCCGCCTTGGGTAACGTGCCGTCACCCAATCCGCGCACGAATGCATGATCGATATAGGGCTTCCAGTCATCAAGGGTCGCGGCGCGCAGGCGCGTGAACAGTTCGGATGAATAATGCGGCTGTGGCTGGCTCATGACTTGCTCCCTTCCGCGTTGACGTCGATGGCGAATTTCTCGACAGGCAGGATGGAGGGCACCAGATTGTGCTCCTTGAGATAGGCTTCGTAACGCCGCCAGCGGCCATAATCGAGGCTCGCAGGTGCGCGCGAGAAGCGGGCAACCGTGTCCTTCCAGGCGCGCTGGTTCAGCTCGTCCTTCAGTTCCGTGCTGTAGGATGAAAACAGCTCGTAGCCCTTGTCCGGGTGATTGACGATATATTGCGCAGCCTTCTCTGTGGCCGACAGGAAGCGCGAAATCTTGTCCTTTTCCGCCGCGTCCAGTTTGTCGGAAGCTGCGACATAGACCAGCTCGTCATAGACCGGCACGCCTTCTTCCTCGACGAAGAAGCATTTGCCGGGCACGCCTTCGACGGCCATCTGGTTCAATTCGACATTGCGATAAGCGCCCATCACGGCATCGACCTGTTTCGACATCAGCGATGGCGCCAGCGAGAAATTGACGTTGATGAGCTCGACATCCGAGAGTTTGACGCCGTGCTGGCCGAGAATGGTGCCGAGCAATGTTTCCTCGGTTCCGGCGACCGAATAGCCGATCTTCTTGCCCTTGAGATCGGCGATGGAATTCACCGATCCATCGTCGCGGGTCATCAGGCAGTTGAGCGGCGAGTCGATCAGCGTGCCGACGCGGATAAGCGGCAGGCCTTCATGCACCTGAAGATGCACCTGCTGCTGATAGGAAATGGCGAGGTCGGCCTGTCCTGCCGCCACCATCTTGGTGGGCGTTGATGCATCGGCGGGCGCGACGATATCCACCTCCAGCCCGGCATCCTTGAAATAGCCGAGCTTGTCGGCGACGATGATGGGACCGTGATCGGGGTTCACATACCAGTCGAGAATGAGCTTGAGCTTGTCGTCGGCGTGAGCCGAAGTGGCAGTGGTGAAAGCGAGGCCGAACAGGGCGGCGAAGGCAATCTTTTTCATGGGGTCTGCTCCAGAGCTTTTCCGGCGAACGCGCGCGTGGTTTCAATCCATTGGCGCAAGCGGCTTTCGGGGTCGGCATTGAGGGTGATGTCGGTGACGACGGAAACGATATCGGCACCCGCTTCGAAAACGCCCGGTGCGCGCTCGACGCTCATGCCGCCGATCCCAACCAGCGGAATATCGCCGATCCGTGCTTTCCATTGTCCAAGACGGGGCAGGCCCTGCTCGTGCCATTTCATCTTTTTTAAAATGGTCGGATAGATGGGGCCGAGCGCAATATAGTCGGGCTTGACCGACAAAGCGCGGTCGAGTTCGGCTTCGTCATGGCTGGAAACGCCGAGCTTCAGGCCGCCCGCGCGAATGGCGTCGAGATCGGCATCGTCGAGATCTTCCTGTCCGAGATGGATGAAGTCGCAGCCTTCCTCCAGCGCCAGCTTCCAGTAGTCGTTGACGATGAGCTGGCAGTCATGTGCAAGGCAGATTTCCCGTGCGGCGCGGATTTCACTGCGCAGTTCGGGCTCGCTCTTATCCTTGACGCGTAATTGCACCAGCTTGACGCCGAGAGGCACCATGCGTTCAAGCCATTTGGCGCTGTCGAAAATCGGGTAAAACGGATCGAGGGCCATCACAAAAATGCCTTTCCGAGAAGGGGAGTAGAGGGGGCGGCCATGTCGCGCGCTTCGATGGCGTCCGCTTCGAAAGCGAGCCGCCCGGCTTCGATGGCGAGCGCGAAACCGCGCGCCATGGCCACCGGATCGCCAGCCTTGGCAACGGCGGTGTTGATGAGCACGGCGTCATAGCCCAGTTCCATCGCCGCCGCCGCGTGGGACGGCACGCCGATGCCGGCATCGACAACAAGCGGAATATCGGGGAAATGCGCCCGCATGGTTTTCAGCGCATAAGGATTGTTGAGGCCACGGCCCGAGCCGATGGGCGCACCCCAGGGCATCAGCACCTTGCAACCGGCCTCGATCAGCTTTTCCGCGACGACAAGATCGTCATTCATATAGGGAAAGACCTCAAAGCCATCGTCGCAGAGCGTGCGTGCTGCTTCGACCAGACCGAACGGGTCAGGCTGCAACGTGTCGTGATCGCCGATCACCTCCAGCTTGATCCAGTTGGTGCCGAAGATTTCGCGTGCCATCCGGGCGGTGGTCACTGCTTCGCGCGACGTGTGGCAGCCTGCCGTGTTGGGCAGAACGGCCACGCCCAGCTCCCGGATCAGCGCCCAGAAGTCCTGTCCGGCGCGGGCCTCGCCGCTTTCGCGACGCAGCGACACGGTAACGATTCCGGCCTGCGAGGCGCGCACCGCATCGGCAAGAATAGCGGGCGATGGATATTGCGCCGTGCCGAGCAGCAGGCGGCTTTCAAACGTTTTTCCGTAGAATTCGAGCATCTCAGCCTCCCTGCATCGGGGCCAGAACTTCGATGCGGTCGCCAGGCGACAGGAGCGTGGCTGCGCGTTCGTCGCTGGCCACGAATTCGCCGTTCAGCGCGGTTGCAACAACCGCTTCATCCAGCTCGATCTCGGTGAGCAGCGCCGCCAGATTGGCGGCTGCCGTGGTGATGACCTCACCGTTCAGCACGATTGTCATGCGTAGTCCTCCACAAATTCTGGCATAGGTTCCGGCGCATCTTCCGGCATGGTCGCGCTCGCAACCGCCATGCGCGCTATCGCCGGCGAAAGCAGGAAGCCGTGGCGGTAAAGCCCGTTGACATAGATGGTTTTGCCACGCCGTCTCACGCGGGGCAGATTGTCGGGAAATGCGGGGCGCGCATCGACGCCCGTTTCGAGAATTTCCGCCTCGCCGAAGGCTGGATGCAGCGCATAGGCGGCGCTTAAAAGTTCCAGCGTCGAGCGCACGCTGATGCCGGATCGCTCGCCGCTTTCGATCATCGTCGCGCCGATCATGTGCACGCCGTCGCCGCGCGGCACGATGTAGAGCGGAATACGCGGATGCAGGAGGCGCACGGGCCGCTTGAGATTGATGTCGCGTGAGCGGACAACCAGCATCTCACCCTTGACGCCGCGCAGGTCCTGCAACTGATCACGCGCTGCAAGACCGCGCGCATCGACGGTCATGTCGGCCTCGATTTTTACGTCTTTCGCATCCTGCCCCAGATGAAAGACCACGCCTTTCTTCTGCAGGTTTTCGGCGAGCTCAATCAGCGTTTTGCGCGGGTTGAGATGGCCTTCGCCTGCAAAGAAAAGTCCTTGCCGAAAACGGCCTGCAAGGTCTGGTTCCAGCGCATCGATCTGCACTTGATCAATGGTGTCGAATGCCTCCGTCCTGCGGGCAAAGCGACGAAGTTCGGTCGCATCGCGTGTGTGCGAGAGCACAAGCGTACCCTTGCGATGGACTGTCGAAACGTGCCGTTCCCACCAGCCAATCGCTTCCTGCCCCAGGCGAACGACCGGTTCTTCCGCGCTCTCGCCCTCGCACCATGGGGCAAGCATTCCACCCGCAAACCACGAGCAACTGTCGGACCCGATTTCCACGCTCTTGGCAATCACGGTGACGGCGTGGCCCTGATCGGTGAATTCGGCGGCGGTGGCCAATCCGGCAACGCCCGCGCCGATAATGGTAACGCGCATCAGACGGTCTCCCCTGTAGTTGTGTTCCAGAGGTTGTGGAAATGATGCACCGGCCCATGGCCGTGACCGACTTTCAATGTATCGGCGGCACGGATTGCGCCTTGCAGATAGGTATGTGCCGTTTGCAGTGCCTGTTCGAGCGGCAGGTTTTTTGCCAGTTGCGCCGCGATGGCCGAAGAGAGCGTACAGCCTGTGCCATGCGTGTTGGCAGTCAGGATGCGCGGCGCTTCGAGGCGCAGGGTGGGCTGGTCACGGCGGATCAGCAGATCGACGCAGATTTTGCCTTCCGCATGACCGCCCTTCATCAATACGGCTTTCGCGCCCATTTCGAGCAGAGCGCGGCCCTGTTCCTCGGCTTGGCCGTCGTTGCGTGCCGTATCGCAATCGAGCAGACAGGCAGCTTCGGGCCGGTTCGGGGTGAGAAGCGTGGCCTGCGGCAACAGTTTCCGGCGCAACAGCGCAATGGCGTTTTCGCTCAAAAGCCGGTCGCCGGATTTTGCCACCATGACGGGGTCGAGCACGATGGGCCCGGAAAAATGCGCAAGGCCGCGCGCGATGGCCTCGATGGTTTCCGGCACCGAAACCATGCCGATCTTCACCGCCGCGACATTGAGATCGCTGAATACGGCGTCGATCTGCCCGGCGACGATGTCTGCCGGGACATCGTGTACGGCGCTGACGGTGCGCGTGTTCTGCACAGTGACGGCGGCAATGACGCTGGCGCCATAGACGCCGAGCGCGGAGAATGTCTTGAGATCGGCCTGAATGCCAGCACCGCCGCCGCTGTCGGAACCGGCGATGGTCACGCATATCGGTATCGGCGACGCCCGGTCGCTTGTCGATGTTGTTCGGGAGAAACTGTGTTTTTGGTCCATATGTCGTCTCTCATTCCGAACGGAAGATGAGACGCCATGAACATGAGCGGAGCCTGAGCTCCATTGGGGAATATTCCCGGTCCGCGACGCGCCAAACTCCGTTCCCTACGCAGGTATTACCCGGATCAGGTTCAATGGGTTAACGCGAGAATGCGTCTCTCAGCCTCTTTCGAGACACCCCAACGAATTTTGCATCTGTAGGCATAGGCCGGAAGTTGAAGCTGGTCAAGCGATGGAAAAAGTGTGGCTTAGAAGAAATTCCTTAAATCGACCCTCGATTTGTATATGGTTTATTAAAATTCTCGGCTTTAATCTATGTTCGGGGTGCATCTTCCGCGTGTTGCTCATAGTGCTATGAAACAAGACGGCCTGCTTGTGAGATGGGTCGGAATTATCCTGTAGGATCAGTCGGATGAGGGGTTTGCGATGAGGAAGCGGAAGGGCGCTTCGGCTTCAGCTGAAGACACGATGGCGCGCGCGTCCGAACCGGACTTCCGCATCCTTTTTACAACCCATCCGACACCTATGTGGGTTTATGACCCGGAAACACTGCGTTTCATCGTGATGAATGACGCAGCCTACCGGCTCTACGGCTATACTGCTGACGAGATTCCGGGCATGACAGTGCTCGATATTCGCCCACAGACCGAACGGGATCGGATGCTTGCCGCTATACGGGACCGAAGCGATCTTGAGCGACCGGAGCGCTGGCAGCATCTGCGCGCCAATGGTGAAACCATCGACGTTCTGACCTATGGACGCCAGGTAATATTCGATGGCAAGGAAGCAATTCTGGCTATTGTTCAGGATAGGACAGAATTGGCGGCGGCCAATCGTCAGGCAACTCACGCCCAAACCTTACTGGACAGTCTCGTCAACAATCTGCCGCTAGGCGTCTTCGTCAAGGATATGCACGATGAGGGTCGTTATGTGCTCTACAATCAGGCAGCATCCGCGGCGAGCGGACAGCCGATAGACGAGGCTATCGGGTCAACAGACCTGGATCTTTTCCCCAAGCGCGAAGCAGCTGTCATCAGCCAGCAGGACCGAATGGCAATGCAGCGTCGGGAAGTGTTGAGTGTTGAACGCAAGATCGAGCGCAAGGATGGAACGTCGCGCACGGTGCGGATCATAAAATGCTCGATTCCGCCCGTCGAAGGGAATGAACCTCGTTATTTGATTGGTCTCCTTGAGGATATAACCGAACGGCGTGAGATCGAAGAACGCATGGCGCATATTGCCATGCATGACAGTCTGACCGGTCTGCCGAACCGCGCCTATTTCTCCCACCATGTTGAGGGACTATTGAAAAAGGGCGGAGATTCCCAGCCTTTCGCCTTGTTCTATCTCGACATCGACCATTTCAAGAACATCAACGATAGTATCGGCCATCAGGCGGGTGACCAGCTTTTGCAGGAAGTGGCGCATCGTTTGAAGCAAATCACGACCCCGGATGAATTCATTGCCCGGCTGGGCGGTGACGAATTCGCTATCGTTTATCGCAGCGGCACACTGGGGCAGATCGCGATGTTTGCCGACCGCATTCTTTCGGCTTTTCAGGATGCGTTCAAGCTGGTGGGCAATTCGGAATTCGTCACCTGCAGCATGGGGATTGCCCAGGCGCCATTGCATGGCGACAACCCAGATGTGCTGATGCGCAATGCCGATCTAGCGCTTTACGCCTCGAAATCTGGTGGACGTCGCACATTCCGTTTCTATCAGCATTCCCTGCGCCTGGCGGCTGAGAAGCGCTATGTCATGACCGGTGAACTTCGCCAGGCTCTATTGGATGAACAATTCGAGCTTCACTATCAGCCGATATTCAATCTTGAGAGCGGCAAGATTTCCGGTTTTGAAGCGCTAATCCGCTGGCGTCATCCAGAGCGGGGCATGGTTTCTCCTGCAGAGTTCATTCCATTGGCAGAAGAAACAGGTTTGATCGGACCGATTGGCGAGTGGGTTCTAAGGGCGGCATGTCGGGAGGCTGTTCTCTGGCCGGAGGACATCAAGGTTTCCGTTAATCTCTCGCCGGTCCAGTTCAGCCAGACAACGCTTTTGCACTCGGTTACGGACGCGCTTGAAGCGGCGCGTCTTTCACCGGACAGACTTGAGCTTGAAATCACGGAGTCGGTCTTCCTGTCGAACAGCAAGAACAATATCGAGCTGCTGTTCGAACTGCGCCGACTGGGTGTTCGTATTGCTATGGACGATTTCGGGACCGGCTATTCTTCGCTCAGTTATCTGCGATCATTTCCTTTCGATAAAATCAAGATTGATCGCAGTTTCGTTTCGGGCATCGAAGTCGATACGCGCGATCTGGCCATCATTCAGGCCGTCGCGACGCTTGGCGCGGGCTTCAACATTGTCACGACGGCTGAGGGCGTGGAAACCGCCCAACAGCTGGAGCGTCTGAAGACCGAGCGTTTTGGTGAGGTGCAGGGTTTCCTGACCGGGCGGCCAATGCCTGCTGGCGACGTGCATTCGTTCATTCAAAATCGCAGCAATGTCGGTCTGGAAATGCCTGCGGCACATAACAGATTGCCGATTTAGCACTACAGTTGCATTCTTCGTGATGCCGGGCTGCAAAGAGCAATTTGTCTGCGTTCCGGTGCCCACGTAGCTTTCTCTGGCGCATAGCCTTATCCGAAAAGTCTGCAAATTTTTGGGACTATACCTGGAGGTACGCTCCACTCCGGTTTTCGAAAATCACTCTTTCGCCACGGCCTGACGAATTTGCAACTGTAGTGTTAGAGCACGTCTCCCGAAGTCGCGAAATATCCTGATCGAACCTTGTTTCAAAAAGGGCTTGACCTTCCAACGGTGGGAAGGACTATCTAGAGAGCAACTCTCGAATTATGCCCTTTCCGGGCGATGAAAGGGATTGCCATGAACAAGCCTGTTAATCACGAAACCATCAGTTTTCCAGTGCCCGTCGAAGGGATGAGTTGCGCGTCTTGCGTGTCATCCGTTGAAAAAGCCGTGTCCAAAGTTCCGGGCGTCGACAAGGTTTCCGTCAATCTCGCAACGGAACGCGCCGATGTGACTTTCAAAGGCGCGCCAGATCTGCCTTCGGTGATCGATGCCATTCGCAAGGCGGGTTATGAAGTCCCGGCTGCCAGCATAGATCTGGCGATTGAGGGCATGAGTTGCGCTTCCTGTGTCAGCAAGGTCGAAAAGGCATTGAACGGCGTGCCAGGTGTGACCCGCGCCAGCGTCAACCTCGCAACGGAGCGGGCGCATGTCGATCTGGCAGGGCAGGTATCGGTCAACGAGCTTATCAAGGCAGTTGAAAGTGCTGGCTATGAGGCGCGGTCACTTGATGAAAAGCAGGGCAGCGAAAAACAGGAGACCCAGTCCGAAAAGCGGGATGCGGAAGCGGCAGAACTGAAGAAAAGCGTCATCCTCGCCGCCCTTCTGACATTGCCTGTGTTCGTGCTGGAGATGGGGTCGCATCTCATCCCGGCGGTCCATATGTTCGTCATGGACCGCATTGGCATGCAGAACAGCTGGTATCTGCAGCTCGTGCTCACAACGCTGGTTCTGTTCGGGCCGGGCCTGCGCTTTTTCAAGAAAGGCATACCGACACTCCTGCGCGGCACGCCCGACATGAATTCGCTCGTCGTGGTCGGTACGCTCGCGGCCTGGGGCTTCTCCGTCGTTGCAACTTTTCTTCCGGGAGTGCTGCCCGAGGGTACGGTGAATGTCTATTTTGAAGCCGCCGCCGTCATCGTCACGCTGATCCTGATCGGGCGTTATCTGGAAGCGCGCGCCAAGGGGCGCACCAGTGCGGCTATCAGCCGATTGGTCGGCTTGCAGGCCAAGTCGGCACGGGTTCTGCGTGATGGCGAAGCGATTGACGTACCGCTGGAAGATGTTCGCGCTGGCGACATCGTTCAAGTTCGTCCCGGCGAGAAAGTCCCGGTCGATGGCGAAGTGATCGACGGTTCGTCTTATGTCGATGAATCGATGATTACCGGCGAGCCTGTGCCTGTTGCCAAGGAAAAGGGCGCGGAAGTGGTTGGCGGCACGATCAACAAGACCGGTGCTTTCACCTTCCGTGCGACCAAGGTTGGCCGCGACATGGTGATTTCGCAGATCATCCGCATGGTCGAGGATGCGCAAGCCGACAAACTGCCTATTCAGGCCATGGTCGACAAGGTGACCGGCTGGTTCGTCCCCGCCGTGATGGCGGCTGCCGCTTTGACCTTTGCATTGTGGCTGGCGATCGGCGGCACGGGCATGCTGGGTTATGCGCTGGTGAACGCCATTGCGGTTCTCATCATTGCCTGCCCGTGTGCCATGGGTTTGGCCACGCCGACCTCCATTATGGTTGGCACTGGCCGCGCAGCCGAGTTCGGCGTCCTGTTTCGTCGTGGTGATGCCTTGCAGACCCTGCGCGATGCTTCCGTTATTGCCGTCGACAAGACCGGTACGCTGACACAGGGAAAGCCCGCACTCGCGCATTTTGCGACCGTCGAAGGTTTTGATAAGGACGAACTTCTGGCGCTTGTGGCAGCCGTTGAAGCACGCTCCGAACATCCTATTGCCGATGCGATTGTGGAAGCAGCGAAGGCGAAGGGATTGAAGCTCGCGGATGTGTCGGCTTTCGAAGCTGTGCCCGGTTTTGGCTTGAAGGCTCACGTGTCCGGTCATGAGGTTGCCATCGGCGCTGATCGTTACATGGCAAAGCTTGGTCATGACGTTGCTATCTTCGCCAATGATGCGAAGCGTCTCGGCGATGAAGGACAGTCCCCGCTCTACGCCGCCATCGACGGCAAGCTCGCGGCAATCCTGACCGTTGCCGACCCGATGAAGGAAACCACGCCAGCGGCCATTGCTGCCCTGCACGAACAGGGGCTGAAGGTCGCCATGATCACGGGCGATAACCGCCGCACTGCCGAGGCCATCGCAAGGCGTCTGGGTATCGATGAAGTGGTTGCGGAAGTGCTGCCGGACGGCAAGGTCGAGGCACTGAAGCGGCTTTCGGCAGGCGGGAAGCGGATTGCCTTTGTCGGTGATGGTATCAACGATGCGCCTGCACTGGCTGCTGCCGATGTTGGTATTGCGATTGGCACCGGCACGGATATTGCGATTGAAAGCGCGGATGTGGTGCTGATGTCGGGTGATCTGCGCGGTGTGGTCAATGCCATCGCGATATCGAAGGCGACGATCCGCAACATCGGCGAGAACCTGTTCTGGGCCTTTGCCTACAACGTCGCGCTGATCCCTGTGGCGGCGGGTGTTCTTTACCCTGTCACCGGAACGCTGTTGTCGCCGGTTCTGGCGGCAGGCGCCATGGCTTTCTCCAGCATTTTTGTGCTGAGCAATGCCTTGCGGCTCAAGGCTTTTAAGAGCCCGATAGAGGTCTGAGCAAAAGAAAGGCGCGGTATTGACCGCGCCTTTTTGTTTCAGAGCATTTCCAGCAAAAGTGCGAAGCGGTTTTGCGTAGGATAATGCGTACAAACAAAGACATAGAGCGGTTCCGTTTCAACCGGAACCGCTCTAATGAGTTCCGACGGCCTTGCCGTAAATCCGCACGACATTGCGGACGGCTTCCACCATCAAAGCATGCGGCGTCGGTTCAATCCCACCCGATGCGACTGCCGGATAAAGCGTGCCGAGATACTGGCTGATCAGCGTTTCGGGTATCTTGCGACCTTCCAGACGCTTCAAAAGCGCGTCCACGGCAGCGGTTGCCACCGGATGCGGCCAGTAATAGCGGATGCGGTCGCTATAGGAGAAATGGCGTTGCAGACGCAGTTCTTCTGCATCGCCATGGTAGTATTTTTCCCAGTTCTTCGGCTCGGCCAGAAGCAGTGCTTCCATCTTGCCGCGCAGGGTTTCTTCTTCCGGCAGCTTGTCGAGGAAAGCCGCAATCTGGTCGAGACCGTAAAGCGCCTCGCGCAGTGCAAAAGTCAGGCCGGGGCCGACTTTCAGAATGGCGAAGCCGTCGTGAACGAGATCGGAAAGCGCTTCCACCGGCTGATAATCGGTCGAATGTGCTTCAAAGACGAATTGCGGCATTTCGCTGAGAACGCCGCTCAGCGCCGTCGCCTTTTCGCTGTTGTAGAAGACCACATTCTCGTTGCCGAATTCGACGCCCGGCTGCACCACAACGCCGATGGCGCGGGCAAAGGCGTCTTCCAGTCCAAGTGCTGCGAAAGCCTTGCGGTGAATGGCGACTGTCTCGACCGCCGCGCCCGGCTTGGTCAGTTCCAGCTCTTCGATTTCTTCCATCGCACCGCCGGGAATCGGCACTTCAGTGCCGATGATATAAACCGGCAGGTCGTATCCGGCTTCACGGGCCGCAGCTTCGGAAACCTTGGCCAGACGCGCGGCGCGCTCGGCGGTCACGGCATCAGGCAGTGCAACCGGTTCGCCAGCGCAACCCATCGACGTGTCGAGATGGATCTTGGTGAAGCCTGCGCGCACGAAGGCGTCGATCATGACATCCGATTTCAGCAGGGCTTCTTCGGCAGGCAGATGCTTCCACGGGTTCGGACCGAGATGGTCGCCACCCAGAATGAGCCGCTTGGTGTCGAAGCCGACGCGAGCCGCAATATCTTCCACAAAGCGGCGGAAGTCGGCAGGCGTCATGCCCGTATAGCCGCCGTCCTGATTGACCTGATTGCAGGTGGCCTCGATCAGCACGTCCGTGCTGGTCGCGATGCCTTCAAGAAGAGCGGCCTCAATCACCAGAGGATGCGCAGAGCAGATCGACGTGATGCCGCCGCGAGTTCCGCTGGCGTAACGTGCGGGAAGTGCGCTCAGAACGTTCGTGCTGCTCATGCTGGAACTCCGTTTTTCTGAAGGAAGGCTTCAATTTCGGCCATGGTCGAGGTGCCCTCCATCGGCCCTTTGACACCAACGGCGCGTGCGCCGGTGGCGTTGGCGATGACCAGAGCTTCCTTCGGGGCCATGTCGCGCAGCCAGCAGGTGACAAATGCCGCGCCAAAACTGTCGCCTGCTCCGGTTGGGTCGATTTCATCGACCTTGAAAGCAGGTGCGAAAACTTCGCCAGACTGGTCGAAATAGCTTGCGCCTTTAGCGCCGCGCTTGATCACAACGGCTTTGATACCGCGGGCCAGCAGTTCTTTCACAGCAGCCTTTTCCTCGGTCGCCTTGGTGAAGAGGAAAATTTCCGGGCCGCTTGGCATGAACAGATCGGTGTTTTCCAGCGCATGGGCCAGTGCCTGGCGCATGCCCGGCAATTCCAGCATTTCCTTGCGGATATTCGGGTCGAAGGACACTGTGCCGCCCTTCGCCTTGATGCGGATTGTCGCCTCGTGGATCGCCGAAACAATGCCGTCGGAGAACAGGGCAGAACCCATGATGTGCAGGTGATCGGCGGTCTCGATCAGCTTTTCAGCTTCCGGTGTCAGGCCGATGGCGCTGCATGCGCTGTGCTTGATATTGAAGATGAAATCGCGATTGCCATCGGGGCGATAACGCACGAAGGCGCTGCCGGTGGCGGCTGTCGGATGTACGCCAATGGCCGAAACATCCACGCCGTCTTTTTGCAGGCGCTCGACATTGAGTGCGCCGAAATCGTCATTGCCGACTGCACTGACCATGCCGCAAGGCTGGCCCATTTTGGCCGCCTGATCGATGAAGATCGCAGGCGCGCCGGAAGCGAACGGGCCGATCAACGGGATGGCAGACTTGAAACCGTTGCCAGTTTCCACGGCCATGATCTCGACGACGATTTCACCGATGGTGATGATCTTTTTCATAAGCTGCACCGCGATTACGTACGAACGGATTTCGAGCGCACATCGAGCCAGACCGCGACCAGAATGACCACGCCCTTGACGATGAGCTGATAGAAGTAAGGCACCGACAGCATATTCATGCCGTTATTGATGACACCGATGATAAGCGCGCCGAGAATGGTGCCGACCATGGTGCCGACGCCGCCAGCAAGCGAGGTGCCGCCCAGCACGACCGCCGCAATGGCGTCGAGTTCGTAGCCCATGCCCGCATTGGTCTGCGCCGAGGACAGACGCGACGACAGGAGAATGCCGCTGATCGCCGCCATGACGCCCGAAAGCATGAAGACGATGATCTTGATGCGATCGACGCGGATGCCCGAATAGATCGCCGCTTCCTTGTTGCCGCCCGACAGATAGATACGGCGGCCGAAAACGGTCTTCGACAGCAGGATATAGTTGAAGATGAACAGGACGCCGACAATCCAGATGATGATCGGCAGGCCGAGCCAGTTTTCCGAACCGATGGCGAGCCATGTGTCGTTTTCGATGATTTCAGGTGCACCATTGGTCGGCAGGCTGACCATGCCGCGATAGATGCCCATCGTCGCAACGGTCACGATGAAGGATGGCAGCATCAGCTTTGCCGAAAGCACACCATTCAGCCCGCCCATGATGGCGCCCGCCGCAAGCGTGAAAACAACAGTCGGTACGAAGCCGAAGCCCATGGCAAAGGCTTGCGCCGCCACCATGCCGGAAACCGCGATGATCGAACCGATGGACAGGTCGATTTCACCGAGCAGGATCACATAGGTCATGCCGTAGGCGGCAACGGCGATCACCGCCACCTGCTGCATGATGTTCATGAAGTTGTTGAAGGCGAGAAAGCGCGGGTTCAACACCGCGAAGACCACGCAGAGCACGGCCAGCGAGATGATGATGCCGCCATATTGGCGGATCAGCGGGGAGCTGAAAAGCGAACGGCGGACTTCCGCGTCCACGGCTTTCTTCTGAAGATTTTGTGCGTTGCTCATATGTGCATTCCTGCTGCGTAGCTCATGACGGTTTCGGGCGTGAGGCCATCGGCATCGACAATGGCAGCGACATGCTTGTTATGCATGACGGCCACGCGGTCGCTGAGACCCAGCACTTCCGGCAGTTCGGAGGAAACCATCAGGATCGCCGCGCCATTGGCGGCAAGTTCACGGATGATGCGATAGATTTCGAATTTCGCGCCAACGTCAACACCGCGCGTCGGCTCGTCGAGAATGAGGATGCGCGGCTTTGTCTGCAGCCACTTTGCCAGCACGATCTTCTGCTGGTTGCCGCCGCTGAGCGATCCGGCAACCGTGTCGATGGATGCTGTCTTGATGGCCAGACGCAGCACTTCCGCCTTGGCAGCGGAGCGCTCTGCTCTGGAGCGCATCAGGCCGAAAGGCCCCGCCAGCTGTCCAAGCCCAACCATGTTGATGTTGCGCTCAACGCTATGCGGAAGAACAAGACCTTCTTCCTTGCGGTTCTCGGTCACGAAAGCAATGCCGTTGCGAATAGCATCGGTCGGTGAGGAAAGCGTGATGACTTCGCCGTCGAGCTTGATCTCACCCGTGGGCCGCAGCATCCCGAACAATGCCTTCATCACGTCCGAACGGCCAGAACCGACCAGTCCGAACAGCCCCAGAACTTCGCCCGGCTTCACATCGATGGTGACGTCATGGAATTTGCCCGGCACGGAGAGGTTCTTCGTCGCCAGAATCGGCGGAACATTTTCCGAAGGGCGCGGCGCTTCACGTGGCGGGTAGATATCGTTCATCTCACGACCGACCATCAGCGCGATCAGACGGTCGATGCTGGTCTCGCTCTTTTCGGCGGTCGTGACATATTCGCCATCGCGGACAACCGTAATGTCGTCGGAAAGCCGCATGATTTCTTCCATGCGGTGCGAAATATAGATGACGGCAGTGCCCTTCGCTTTCAGCCGCTCGATGATCGAAAACAGAATTTCAGCTTCGCTATCGGACAGCGACGAGGTCGGCTCATCCAGAATGACGATGTCAGCAGGCTGGCTCAATCCCTTGGCGATTTCGACGAGCTGGCGCTGGGCAATCGAAAGATCGCCGACCTTTGCACGCGCATCGACAGGCAGGCCAAGCTCATCAATGAGCTTGTCGGCAGCGGCGTTCAGTTCGCGCTCCCGCACAAACCCGAAGCGGCTTGGCTCGTGGTTCGCGAAAATATTCTCGGCAACGGTCAGGTTGCGGGAGAGGCTCAATTCCTGAAAGACGATGGCGATGCCACTGGCACGCGCGTCGCGCGGGTTCTTCGGCGCATAGGCCTCACCTTTGAGCAAGATGGTGCCGGATGTTGGCTTGAACACGCCAGCCAGAATCTTCATCAGCGTGGATTTGCCGGCGCCGTTTTCGCCGAGCAGCGTATGCACGCGACCACGACGCACCGTCAGGTTCATGCGCTTCAGCGCGATGACCGGGCCGAAGGATTTCGCGACATCGCGAATTTCAAGAACCGTATCCGGCGTGGCTTCTCGTTCGGATCTGGTGGCTGTCTCGGTATCTGTCACTTTGGGGGCCTCCACTCTCCGTTATTCAGTTCCGCAGGCGGATTTTAAGATTGATCGCGAGCGAAGTCTGCAATTCAAAAAGGGTTGCGGCGGCGGCAAGGCGCGTGGTGTTCGCCGGGCCGCCGCACGCAGATAGGAAACAGCAACTGGGAGGAGTGTCGCTGTTTCACGCGGTGTTACTTGGTTTCGCCGTCCTTGGTGACGACGCCCGGAACGATCGGCTGCTTGGCAGGCACTTCCTCGCCCTTGATAACCTTGGCAGCGGTTTCAACCGCGACCTTGCCCATCTGGTCCGGGTACTGCGCAATAACGCCGACCATGATCGGGTCGTTCTTCACGGCGTTACGGGCTTCTTCCATACCGTCGAAGCCGATCACCTTGACCTGGTTTTCGAGCTTGGCCGACTTTACTGCCGAGGCAGCGGCCAATGCGGCATCGTCACCGAAGCCGAAGATGCCGACGATATCCGGATTGGCCTGAAGGATGTTCTGGGCAGCCGAAAGAGCTTCTGGACGGGTGATGCCCGGCTGGATCGCCACGATCTTGATGTCCGGATATTTGGCGATGCCCTTCTTGAAGCCTTCAATACGATCAACGACCGACTGAACCGTCGGGTAATCGATCACGGCGACGTTGCCCTTCTCGCCGATGGACTTTGCCATCAGTTCGGCAGCCTTTTCGCCGCCTGCGAAGTTGTCCGTGCCCACAAAGGAAGTCACATCGACATTGTTGGCCGGAACGTCGACGGTGATGACCTTGATGCCAGCCTTTTCAGCCTTGTTGATGGCCGAGCGGACGCCCTTGCTGTCAACCGGCGAAATGATGATGACATCGACGCCCTTGGTGATGAAATCTTCCACATCGGCGAGCTGCTTGCTCAAATCCTGATTGGCGATGGAGACTTCCAGCGGCACATTCTCTGCCTGCGCTTCCTTCTTCATCGCGTCTGCGAGCGAGATGTAGAAAGGATGCTGCTGGGTCAGAAGCGATGCGCCGATGCCTTCGGCAGATGCAGCACCTGCCATCATGGCCAGGGCTACGCCGGAAAAGAGAATACGGCTGAGCGATTTGCGAAACATGATTTCCTCCGAATGACCGGCGCTCGCCGGGACGTCCTTCTATGGGACATGAACAACGGTTTTCCTGCTGGTTCGTTAGTTGTCGCCAACTGCAAACCTCCCGAAGGGCAGGGCCTTCAGCCCATGATTGAGCTCCCCTAGACATGCTAGAGCTTGTTCAGCGTGTCAATATAAAATTTTTCACGTGTAAAAATTATAACGATTGAATTTGGGCACGCGACGCGGGCGTGAGCTATAGAAAAGAGGTGAAGGCGTGGGCTGTTGATCACTGATGCGCTGAAATTTGTTGCTTCTGAGCGGAAATAAATTTACGCATGAAAAGAAAAGTGGGTGACACCGAAAAATCACTTCGATACCCCAGTGGGAAAAGCAGGGCATGACCGAACAGAAGATCAGGACGATGGAAGAGTTCGCGGCGGCAAGCGGATTGTCTCGTCCTACGGTCTCGAAATATTTCGACAATCCTGAAAGCGTGAAGCCTTCCACGCGGGCTCGTATCGAAAAGGCGCTGAAAGACTATAATTATCAGCCCAACATTTTTGCAGTCAGTCTCAATCGCAAGAAGCCGAAGAACATCGGCGTTATCGTTCCGCATATATCCGATCCCTTCTACGCGGAGATCATTCGCCAGATCGAGATGCGCTGTCTGGCGGAGGGCTACTGGACCATCGTGCTGTCATCTCATGGTGACAGAAAACTCGAAGCGCGGGCGATGCGCACGTTGATGTCTCTCAAGATTGCGGGTGTTCTGATGGCCCCGCTCGGTTTCGATACCGATGAGAAGCTTCTTTCCAGTCTGTCGAACTCGACACCTGCGGTCTTCCTGGACAGCCGCATCAGCGATGACCAGCCGTTCGTCGGCACGGATAATCGCCAGAGCATAGGGAATATCACCGAATATCTTTATCGAACGGGGGAACACCCCTGCTTCCTCGAAATGCCGGCGGTAAACCAGAATGCGCTGGAGCGGCGTTCGGCCTATATCGAAACGATGGAAAGGCTTGGCGTTGAACCGATCATCCTTCCCATAGAAGCAAAGAACTGGAATTTCGAGGAACTGGGCTATCAGGAGGCGGGCCGGATTTTTGATCGCGGCGGCTTTCCGACGCGCACGGTCCTGTGTGCCAATGATCGTCTGGCTTTCGGCGTAATTTCCGCGGCATTCGAGCGTCGGCGCCATGTCGGGCGTGAAGAGGGCTGCGATCTTCGCGTCGCCGGTCATGACGACCATCCTCTTAGCCGCTTCACCTGTCCGCCGCTGACGACGGTTGCGCAGGACTATCGGCAAATTGCGCATTTGGGTCTCGATATGCTTTTTTCGCGGATCAATGCGCAGGAAAGCGGGGCGGCAGTCGAGAAGGAAATACGCCGTCTCGATAGCCACCTCATCATGCGCGGTTCTGCGTGATGCCGCTAAAAAGCCTCCTGAAAGCCGGAATACACACAGTTTTGCCATGCGCTCGCCGCAATTGACGAGCGAAAATATGCATATTCCGGCACCGTTTTACGTCTTTTGACGGCCCAAAGCCCCTTTCCTGCACTCTGCCTTAATCAAGGATGGCGCTCGAATGGAGGTCAGTCCCTTTCGATCTTTCCCGCGAAAGAATTACTCTGCCGCTCCCTAGATTTTTTCCATGCTCGCCTATGTGGATATGTAGGCAGCATGGAGTTGTGCGGCACACGGATTGCCGCAAGACTTGCAACCTATATCTGGCCATATCTGGCCATATCTGGCCATATCTGGATTGCCTCGAAATTGGTGAGCGGTTAATCCGCCCGGCTTCTCTGCACATATGATGGGATGCCGTTTATGCTGGAAGGGGTAATGTCTTGCTTATCTGGTTAACTTCCATCGTTCTTTTTCTGATTGGGCTTGCGCTCGGCGCGGGAGGCATCTGGCTCGCCGCACTTGGCGGGAGCTGGTATTACATACTCGCGGCGATCGGCTTTCTGCTGACCGCCGTTTTGCTGTCCCGGCGCAGCGCCTCGGCATTATGGGTCTATGCGCTTGTTATCCTCGGATCGCTGGGCTGGGCCGTTTACGAAGTCGGCTTCGATTGGTGGCAGCTTGGCGCACGCGGCGGCATCATCGTGCTGCTCGGCTTCTGGATGCTGACACCCTGGATCAGGAAACCACTGAACAACGGGGCAGGCGATAGTGGTCTGCCGCTGGCTGCAGCCTCGGTGATCGCAGTCGTGGTCGCAGGCTATGCGATAACCCAGGATAGCTACAACATTGCCGGAGACCTGCCGACGGAGAAGGTGGCTGCAACGCCCGATCTTGGCGGTAACGTGCCCGATGGCGAATGGCATCAATATGGTCGAACGCCTTACGGTCAGCGCTATTCGCCGCTGGCGCAGATAACGCCGGATAATGTTTCCAAGCTTCAGGTTGCCTGGCAGTATCAGACCGGCGATGTGAAGCAGCCGCAGGATGTTGGCGAAACGACCTATCAGGTTACGCCGCTCAAGATTGGCGATTCCCTTTATCTCTGCACGCCGCATAACTGGGCTATTGCGCTGGATGCGGCAACCGGCAAGGAAAAGTGGAAATTCGATCCCAAGGTTGGCTTCAATACGGATCGCCAGCACCAGACCTGCCGTGGTGTGAGCTACTGGAAGGATGCGACCGCAACGGCTGGAGCAAAATGCGCCGAGCGTGTCTATCTGCCGACATCTGACGCACGATTGATTGCACTGGATACGGCCACCGGAGAAATCTGCACGGATTTCGCCAATGGCGGTACGCTCGATCTCAGCCATGGCATGAAATACAATCCGGCAGGGTATTATTACTCCACTTCACCGCCTGTCGTCGTCGGAGACAAGATCATCGTTGGCGGCGCCGTCAATGACAATTACTCGACGGAAGAACAGTCCGGCGTCATCCGCGCATTCGATATCCGTACCGGCCAACTGCTGTGGAACTGGGATTCGGGCAATCCGGATGTAACCACGCCGCTGCCGGAGGGTGAGCACTACACGACCAACTCACCCAATAGCTGGTCCGTTTCAAGCGTCGATGAGAAGCTTGGGCTAATCTTTGTTCCGCTCGGCAACAAGGTGCCCGACCAGCTTGGTATGGACCGCAGCGAGAATGTGGAGAAGTTTTCCTCGTCCATCGTCGCTCTCGATGTGAACACCGGACAACTTCGCTGGGTGCGTCAGACGGTTCACCATGATCTATGGGATATGGACGTTCCAGCCCAGCCGGTCCTGCTGGAAATCAACGGGGTTCCGGCACTGGTCGGACCGACGAAGCAGGGCGATCTCTATGTTCTGGATCGACGTACCGGCGAGCCGATCATTCCGGTCAAGGAAATTCCAGCTCCGACAGGCGCGATACCCGAGGACCATACAGCCCCAACGCAGCCGATTTCCGACCTCACTTTCAGTCCGCCGCCCTTGCGCGAAAGCGACATGTGGGGCGTGACGATGTTCGATCAGCTCGCTTGTCGTATCAAGTTCCACGAGCTGTTCTATGAAGGCCGATATACCCCGCCTTCGCTGCGCGGAACGATTGTCTATCCGGGCAATTTCGGTGTGTTCAACTGGGGCAGCGTGGCCGTCGATCCGGTGCGGCAAGTCATGTTTGGTATGCCGACCTATCTCGCCTTCACCTCACGTCTTGTCCCGCGTGCGGACATCCCGCCGAAAGGACAGGATGAAAAGGGAAGCGAGCAGGGCCTGAACCGCAACGACGGCGCCCCTTATGGCGTCTTCATGGGACCATTCCTGGGGCCGCTCGGCATTCCCTGCCAGACGCCGCCATGGGGCTATGTCGCCGGTGTTGACCTGCGAACCGGCAAAATCGCCTACAAGCATCGGAATGGAACGATCCGCGATATGTCACCGGTTCCACTTCCGCTGAAGGTCGGCGTTCCGGGCATTGGCGGACCGATGATTACCGCAGGCGGCGTTGCCTTCCTTGGTGCAGCCGTGGATGACTATCTGCGCGCCTATGACCTGACTTCGGGCAAGCAGCTCTGGGAAGCACGGCTTCCTGCTGGAGGTCAGTCGACGCCGATGAGCTATACGGTCGGCGATCAGCAGTTCGTTTTGATGGTTGCCGGTGGGCATGGTTCTGTCGGCACCAAGCCCGGCGATTACGTGATCGCCTATACTCTGCCGAAAGGCTGAGCCGGTGATATGAAAGAAAAACGCCGGGAGTAATCCCGGCGTTTTCATTTGAAAATCTCAGATTTTGCCGTGCAGCAATTCACCTTTTCGCGGAGCCGGACGTTTGCGGCTTTCCACGCTGTTTTCTGCAAGCTGGTGAATGATCGGGCAATCGGGGCGGTTGTCGCCGTGACAGTTTTTCGCGAGGTAGCGCAGCGTATCAGCCATTTCCTGAAGCTGGCGCATCTTGGCTTCCAGCTCCTCGACATGCCCAAGCGCCACCTTCTTGACATCAGCCGATGCGCGGTTGCGGTCGCGCCAGAGCGTCAGGAGTTCCTTGATCTGTTCAACCTGAAAACCGAGATCGCGGCTGCGGCGGATGAAGCGCAGGGTTTCGACATCTTTCTGCGTATAGACGCGATAGCCCGAACCGGTTCTCTCGGCAGCTTCAATCAGTCCGATTGTTTCATAATGGCGGATCATCTTCGCCGATATGCCAGATGCTGCAGCCGCCTGCCCGATATTCATCCCGTTCCTCACTGGCTGGTTATTTGCAAGGATATAGGAATGCCGTGGCGTCTTTCAAAGGCCCCGCCCGGAACGTTTCAGGAGATAACGCTCAATTGCCTGAAACCCATCGAAGATGAGTATGGCAAGTGCGGCCACGACGAGCCCTCCCTGCAAAACGAAGGCAAGATTGTTGGAAATGAGCCCGGCGATGATGACTTCTCCAAGCGTTCTGGCAGCGACAGTCGAGCCGATGGTGGCCGTTGCAAGGCCGATCACGGCGGAAAGTCTGATACCCGCCAGAATAACCGGCATGGCAAGTGGAACCTCGACTTTCACAAGCCGCTGTGCGCTGGTCATCCCCATGCCGCGCGCAGCTTCGACAACCGGAGGCGGCAAAGTCGTTAGTCCTGTCAGCGTATTTTCAAAAATCGGAAGCAGACCGTAGAGGAAGAGCGCAATCAGGGTCGGTTTGTCTCCGAAACCGAAGACCGGCACTGCAAGTGCCAGCACTGCAACGGGAGGAAAGGTCTGGCCGATATTCACAAGACTGCGTGAGAGCGGCAGAAACTCCGCACCCTGCTTTCTGGTGACAAAGATTGCCATCGAGACAGCCACAATCGTGGAAGCCAGTGCAGCCAGAGCGACCAGACCGAGATGCTGTAAAGTCAGCGTTACGAAATTTGCACGATCATAAATGACGGGGACGCCCTCATCGACGAGCGGTCGAAACAATGGCTCGAAAAGATGGGGCCGCCACAGAAACAGCAGCAGAATGCCTAGAAGCAGCGCACGCGGAACAAGGGACAGGAACAATTTCATGCCGGACGCTCTGCCTGATGCAGCAGCCTGTCGAGCGTGACTTGTCCAAGTGGCCTTCCATCATGGTCAAGAACGGGAAGGGCTTTGCGCCCTGACCACAGAAGCTCGGCAAGGGCATCGCGTTGCGACGCCGTTACCGGCATTGTTGCACCGCTCGCATCACCGGGCTGGAGCACGGTTTTCAGGTCCATCAGAGAGAGGAGACGGAAGGGCCGTTCGCCCGTACCGACAAGGCGCTCAACGAAATCGGTTGCCGGGCGGGCAAGAATTTCTGCCGGCGGACCATATTGCAGCAATTTTCCGTCATCCATGACGGCGATACGATCACCCAGCGATATGGCTTCCTCCATGTCGTGCGTGACAAGGATTATGGTCGTGCCGAGCCGCTTCTGGATCGCCTTCAGATCTTCCTGCGCCTTGGCCCGGATTACCGGATCGAGTGCCCCGAACGGCTCGTCCATGAGAAGGATGTTCGGCCCGGCAGCGAGCGCGCGTGCCACACCGACACGTTGCTGTTGCCCGCCGGAAAGTTCATGCGGGTAGCGGTCGCGATAGTCTGCCGGTTCAAGCTGGAAGAGCTCAAGCAGTTCATCCACGCGGGTATCGATGCGCTGTTTCTGCCATCCGAGCAGAAGGGGAACCGTCGCAATATTCTCCGCGACGGTGCGATGCGGAAAAAGTCCGTTCTGCTGGATGACGTAGCCGATCTGCCGGCGCAGAACATGACCGGGTTCGTCCATGACACTGCGGCCATCGATGCGGATTTCCCCGTCGGTCGGCTCGACCAGACGATTGACCATCCGCAGGAGGGTCGTCTTGCCGGAACCGGACGTCCCGACAATGGCAGCAATGCTGTGGGGTTCGATGGTAAAGCTCACCGCGTCCACCGCTGCGCGCCCGTTATAGCGCTTCGTGATATGGTCGAACTCGATCATTGGGAGCTGCCTCTTTCGGTGATTTCTATCGCGGCATCGAGAATGACGGCGGCTGCAAAGGCGAGGAGAACGGTAGGCAAGGCGCCCAGCAGAACAAGATCCATCGCCGTTTGCCCAATGCCCTGAAAAACGAATGTTCCGAAGCCGCCGCCGCCAATCAATGCCGCGATGGTCGTGAGGCCGATATTCTGCACCATGACGATACGTATGCCGGTGAGAATAACGGGAAAAGCGAGCGGAAACTCGGTCTTGAAGAGGCGTTGCAGGCGCGTCATGCCCATGCCGCGGGCTGCGTCCGTTACCGGTTCCGGCACCTGTGCCAGTCCTGCGACGGTATTTGCCACGATAGGCAGCAGCGAATAGAGGAAAAGTGCGACGAATGCCGGTGCAGCTCCGATTCCACGGATACCGATAGCGCCCGCCCATGGAAACTGCGTGGCGACCCAACTGAGTGGCGCGATCAAAATACCGAACAGCGCCATGGACGGAATGGTCTGCACGATATTGAGGCTGTTCAGAACGAAAGCGCGCAGCCCGGCCAAGCGATGGCAGACAAGCCCCAGCGGAATACCCACTGCGGTTGCCGCTGCAAGCGATCCCAAAGCCAGGGCTATATGCCGTTCGGCTTCATTCCAGAAGCTGTCCGCGCGGCTTTGATATTCCTTCATGAATGAGATGCTGTCCCAGAGTCCCGAGGAAAGCAGCGCGGCCAGAAGCAATCCCGCAATGACCAGCAGTCCGACCCGTAAAAACGGACCGGCACGCAACCGGACCAGCCCATCCGCGACATAAAGTGCGCTCGCAAAAAACAGCAGCCAAAAGCCGGAAGCTGGAGAAACCCGCGCATATCTGTTTCCTTCGGGCGACAGATATGACGCGGCGAAGCCGATTGCCACCATGACCGATGCGAGGCAGAACAGAGCAGCGAACAGCCGCAACGAATTGTTGTTACGGACAAAGCCGATCAGCAGTCCTGCCGCTACGACAGCGGCGAACAGCAGCGCCAACGAGGTCGGCAGGGCATCCAAAAGATAACGCGGCTCGCCTTGAACGATGCGGTTTGCCCGAAAATTTGCGAATGGCAGAAGCAATCCCGATAAGCCGATTGCTGCAATGACCAGTCCGAGCTTGTCGATATATGCAAACAGGCCCTTCGTGCCATTTGCCTGGATCGTCTGGTTTGTTGCACTCATGCCCGGCAATTATCCGTTATCGCGCTCTCTACTTGAGAAAACCGTTGGCTTTAAGAAAATCCTCGGCAACCGCCTTTGCCGGTTCGCCACCCAGTTGCACGCGACCGTTGAGTTCCTGAAGGGTGGTCAGGTCAAGTTTCTCGAAAACGGGCTTCAGCAACTCCTCGATTTTCGGATTCTTCTTCAAGACTTCCTCACGGATGATCGGGGCGGGCTGGTAAACCGGCTGCACATGCTTGTCGTCTTCAAGAACCACAAGCCCGGAGGGTGCGATGCCGCCATCGGTGCCGTAGACCATGGCCGCGTTGGCGCCGTTGGTCTGGTTGGCAGCGGCAGCAATGGTTGCGGCCGTATCCCCGCCTGAAAGTGTGATGAGCTGGTCGGGTTTCAGGGTGAAGCTATAGGCGGTCTGGAACGCTGGCAGGGCTGCTGCCGAGTTCACGAATTCCGACGATGCGGCCAGAATGACCTTCCCGCCACCTGAAATGTACTTTCCGAACTCGCTCAGGTTCGTAAGCTTGTTTTCGTCGGCGACATCCTTGCGCACCGCAATGCCCCAGGTGTTGTTTGCCGGTGATGGCGCCAGCCAGACGATCTTGTTGGCATCGTAATCGAGCTGCTTTGCAGTCTCATAGGCTTTGGCTGGGTCTTTCCAGAGCGGATCGTCCGCCTTGTTGAAGAAGAAGGCGGCATTGCCCGTATATTCGGGATAGATGTCGATTTCGCCGACGGTGATCGCCTTGCGAACGACCGGCGTCGCGCCGAGCTGGATGCGATCCGTGGTCTTGATACCATTGGCATTGAGAATGGCCAGAATGATGTTGCCGAGAACACCGCCTTCGGTGTCGATCTTGGACGACACGACCACCTGTGCCTGCGCGAGGCTGGAAAATTGAATTGCGCCCGCAAAGAGGGCAAGTGCGACAGCACTTCCCTTGAATAGATTTCCGTACGACATGCTCTTCATCCCATCGCGCTGGTTTTCCCTTGTGAAGGTAAACTATAGCGCAGGCGGGAAAAGGAAACCGCCGTTCGATACCCCTCCTGACAGCAGGCTGGCAGGAGGGGTGATCTCAAAAGGCAGGATCAGGCAGTAAAATCGCTTTGCGTGCCGTGTGCCTCGATGGCCTGTGCAAGACGCTGCAGCGCATGGACATAAGCTGCCGAGCGAACTGTCACCTTGTGCTGCTTGGCATGATTCCAGATGGCGCGGCCTTCACGTTCCATGATGGTTTTCAGGCGCTCATGGATTTCTTCAAGCGTCCAGTAATAGCCCTGACGGTTCTGCACCCACTCGAAATAGGAAACCGTAACGCCGCCTGCATTGGCCAGAATATCCGGCAGAACGATGACGCCGTTATTTGCAAGGATTTCGTCTGCTTCCGGCGTGACAGGACCATTTGCAAGTTCGACAATCAGCTTGGCCTTGATGGATGCCGCATTGTCGGCATGGATCATGTTTTCCATGGCGCTTGGCACCAGAACATCGCATTCGGCAGCAACCAGTTCGTCAGGCGTGATTGCTTCATGGCCGTTTTTGCCAGCGGTAGAAACAACAGACTTGTTCTGTGCCTTTGCTTCCAGAAGCGCATCGAGATCAAGGCCGTTGGCGCAATAAACAGCACCGGACGAATCCGATACGGCGACGATCTTGTGACCATCGCTTGCCATCAGCCTGGCGATGAACTGACCGGCATTGCCGAAACCCTGAACGGTGACGCGAAGCTGCGCAGCAAGGCCCAGATCGTGCGACAGATGGCGCACGAGATAGAAGCCGCCGCGTGCGGTTGCATCATTGCGTCCGAGCGAACCGCCAAGCGCCAGCGGCTTGCCGGTGATGACGGCAGGCGAGGACTGTCCGACGATCTGGGAATATTCGTCTGCCATCCAGCCCATGATCATGGAATTGGTGTAGACGTCGGGCGCCGGAATGTCGCGATCCGGCCCGATAATGCCGGAGAAAGCCTGGATGTAGGCGCGCGAAAGACGTTCCAGTTCAGCCTTGGAAAGCTGACGTGGATCGACCTGAATAGCACCCTTGCCGCCGCCATAAGGCAGGTTCATGACCGCGCATTTGAAAGTCATCCAGAAGGCCAGCGTCTCGACTTCTTCAGCGGTCGCTTCCGGGTGATAGCGGATGCCGCCCTTCGTCGGGCCGCGTGTATCGTCATAGCGGCAGCGCCATGCAAGAAAGGATTTGCGCGAGCCGTCATCCATACGAATCATCAGACGCACTTTCATGGTCTCACGCGCATATTTCAGCTTCTCGATGACATCCGCATCGATGTTGATGTGGCTTGCCGCTTCGTCCAGACGAACGAGTGCGCTCTCGAGTAGATTCTCCTTAGTCACGGAATCACCTTTCTTGCGTTTCTTTTATTTTGGACGCGATTTTGCGAAAGAATGCGTAGACCTTTGCGCAATAAAAGGAAAGAGAAAAGGACAATAATGTTGTCCTATTTTACAGGGGCGATTTTTGAAACTGCTTTGCCGTCAGGTTACAGACGCGGACCCAACTGTATGGGGTGGACGAGATGTCGCGAAATGGTGGGCATGTCGTATTTGTGGCGTCTTTTGACGCAAGCCTGCTGTCGGGTTTGAAACGGAAACAATAGAAATATCATCAAAGGCTTCGCTTGTGCCGACACGGCGCTTGCGGTCGCGAAACTGGTGGTTGTCTATGTCCCGTTTTTCTGCAGCTTCTATTATTAAAAATGCGCTTTCCGGTAACAAGAACTGGAAGCCGCAATGGCCGAATGCCGAACCCAAGGCCGAATATGACGTCATCATCGTCGGCGCTGGCGGGCACGGTCTGGGTGCCGCCTATTATCTGGCCAAGGAACATGGCATCACCAATGTCGCGGTCATCGAAAAAGGCTGGCTTGGCGGCGGCAATACCGGGCGCAACACCACGATTATCCGCTCCAACTACCTCTATGATGAGAGCGCGCATCTTTACGAACATGCGATGAAGCTGTGGGAAGGTCTCAGCCAGGACCTCAACTACAATGTCATGTTCTCGCAGCGCGGCGTGATGATGCTGGCGCATACGGTGCATGATGTGCAGAGCTTCAAGCGTCACATCCATGCCAATCGCCTCAACGGCATCGACAATGAATGGCTGACCAGGGAGCAGGCGAAGGAATATTGCCCGCCGCTCGATATTTCAGCCAATGCGCGTTATCCGGTTGTCGGCGCCACCTTGCAGCGGCGCGGCGGCGTGGCCCGCCACGATGCGGTGGCCTGGGGCTATGCGCGTGGTGCGACGGAGCGCGGCGTTGATATCATCCAGAATTGCCCGGTTACGGCCATTCGCCGCGATGCATCGGGTCGCGTGACCGGTGTTGATACGCCACGCGGTTTCATCAAGGCGAAGAAAGTGGCGGTTTCCGCTGCTGGCAGCACTTCCATTGTCATGGACACGGCAGGCGTTCGCATGCCGCTTGAAAGCTTCCCGCTACAGGCGCTCGTGTCCGAGCCGGTCAAGCCGATCTTCCCTTGCGTGGTCATGTCCAACACGGTTCATGCCTATATCAGCCAGTCCGACAAGGGCGAGCTGGTGATCGGCTCCGGTACTGACCAATATGTGTCTTACAGCCAGCGCGGCGGTCTGCCGCTGATCGAGCATACGCTTGCGGCCATCTGCGAAGTCTTCCCGATCTTCACCCGTATGCGGATGCTGCGCAAATGGGGCGGTATTGTTGACGTCACGCCGGATCGTTCGCCGATCATCGGCAAGACGCCGGTGCCGGGCCTGTTTGTCAATTGCGGCTGGGGTACGGGCGGCTTCAAGGCGACACCGGGTTCGGCGCATGTCTTTGCGCATACAATTGCCCGCGACGAGCCACACTGGATCAACGCACCATTCACGCTTGAACGCTTCACCACCGGTCGCCTGATCGACGAAGCGGCTGCTGCCGCTGTCGCGCACTAAGGGAGATAAAACATGCTTCTTATCCGTTGCCCTTATTGCGAGATGGAACGTCCCGAGCTTGAATTCGCCTATGCAGGCGAAGCGCATATTGCGCGCCCAGCCGACCCATCGACACTGACCGACGATGAATGGCGCGACTTCCTGTTCACGCGCTCCAATCCGCGCGGCACCCATTATGAGCGCTGGCGGCATATCAATGGCTGCGGTCGCTTCTTCAATGCGGTGCGCGATACGGTGAGCGACAAGTTTGCAGTGACCTACAAGGCAGGCGAATCCCGTCCTGCTTTGGCAGAAACTCCGGCTGCGGAGACGAAATAATGACCGATATGCGCATTCATAACAAAGGCCGTGTCAACAAGGCCAAGTCCGTTCGGTTCAGCTTCAACGGCAAGACCTATTCCGGCTTTGAAGGCGACACGCTGGCATCCGCCATGCTTGCCAATGGCGAGCATCTGGCCGGTCGTTCATTCAAATACCACCGCCCGCGCGGCATTCTTTCTGCTGGTTCCGAAGAGCCGAATGCGCTGATGGGCGTCTCGCGTGGACCAGGTCGGTTTGAGCCGAACACCCGCGCAACGGTGCTGGAACTCTATGATGGTCTCAAGGCCGAAACCCAGAACCATTGGCCGTCGCTGAAGCACGATGTCGGCGCGATCAATGATGCGTTCTACATGTTCTTCTCGGCAGGCTTTTACTACAAGACCTTCATGTGGCCGAAAAGCTTCTGGAACAAGGTCTATGAGCCTTTCATTCGGGGTGCTGCCGGTCTTGGCAAATCGCCATCCGAACCGGACCCGGACACCTATGCCAGCCGCTATGCCTTCTGCGATGTACTGGTTGCCGGTGGCGGACCTGCCGGTCTGGCTGCTGCGCTCGAAGCCGCAAAAAGCGGTGCGAAGGTTATCCTCGTTGACGAGCAGGCGGAATTCGGCGGCTCGCTTCTGTCGGAACCGGAGCCGGTCATCAATGGCCGCGCAAGCTGGGATTGGCTCAATGAAACCATAGAAGCGCTCAAGGCCAATCCGAATGTTACGCTTTTGCCGCGCACGACGGCCATTGGCTATTACCATCAAAACATGGTCGGCCTTTGCGAACGCCTGACCGATCATCAGGCAAAGCCTGCCGCCAATGCACCGCGTGAACGCATGTGGCGCGTGCGCGCAAAACAGGTGGTGCTGGCGCAGGGCGCGATTGAAAAGCCGCTGGTCTTTGCTGGCAATGACCGTCCCGGCGTGATGCTGGCATCGAGCGCACGCACCTATCTCAATCGCTATGGCGTCAAGGTCGGCAATCAGGCCGTCGTCGTCACCTCGCATGACAGCGCATGGCTTGCGGCTTTCGATCTCGCGGTCGCAGGCGTCAAGGTTCCTGCCATCATCGATGTGCGTTCAAGCGTTGCCGACAGCCTTATCAACCGTGCCAAAATGCTCGGCATTGAAACACTGACCGGCTGGACTGTGACGGACACCGGAGGACGCCATCGCGTGTCGTCGGTCCGCGCTAATCCGGTTTCCAATGGCTCGGTCGGTGCTGCGCGCACGATTGCCTGCGATGTGCTGCTGATGTCGGGCGGGTGGAATCCGAGCGTGCATCTTTTCTCGCACACGAAAGGCTCGCTCGTCTGGGATGAGGCGCGTCAGATCTATCTGCCGGGCGAACGCACCGAGGAAAGCCGCTGCGCCGGTGCAGGCAATGGCAATTTCGATCTGCAAGCCGCCTTGCGCGAGGGTGCGGAGGCCGGTGCTGCTGCGGCCTCGGATGCCGGGCATAAGGCCAAGGCATATGAATATGCAGTTGCCGGTGACTTCATCTGTGATGGTGTGAGTGTTCGCGAACTGCCAACGGATCGCGATCCGGGCAAGGCCAAGGCTTTCATCGATTTCCAGAACGATGTGACCGCCAAGGATATTCGTCTGGCCGTGCGCGAGGGGTTTCATTCCATCGAGCACATCAAGCGCTATACCACCAATGGCATGGCGACCGATCAGGGCAAGACCTCCAACATCAATGGTCTGGCCGTTGCCGCTGACGCATTGAAGCGTCCAACGCCGCAGGTTGGTCTCACCACCTTCCGCCCGCCTTACACGCCGACGACCTTTGGTGCTTTCTGCGGTTATAATCGCGGCAAGCTGTTCGATGTCACGCGCAAGACGCCAATTGATAGCTGGGCCGAACAGCACGGTGCAGCTTTCGAGCCGGTCTCGCTGTGGCGCCGCGCATGGTACTTCCCGAAAGCGGGCGAAGACATGCATCAGGCCGTGGCGCGTGAATGCAAGGCGACCCGCCAGTCGCTCGGCATGTTTGATGCCTCCACCCTTGGCAAGATCGAAGTAGTCGGCCCGGATGCGGCCGAATTCATGAACCGCATGTACACCAACCCATGGACGAAACTTGGCGTCGGGCGCTGCCGTTATGGGCTGCTGCTTGGCGAAGATGGCTTCATCCGCGATGACGGTGTTGTCGGTCGTCTGACGCAGGATCGCTTCCATGTGACGACCACAACCGGCGGTGCCGCGCGTGTTCTCAACATGATGGAAGATTATCTCCAGACCGAATGGCCGGAGCTGAAAGTCTCATTGACCTCGACCACCGAACAGTGGGCAGTGGTCGCAATCAATGGCCCGAATGCGCGCAAGCTCATCGAACCGATGGTCGAAGGTCTGGATATTTCGGACGAAGCCTTCCCGCATATGTCGGTGGCGGAATGCACATTCCTTGGTGTGCCGGCGCGTCTGTTCCGCATGAGCTTCACCGGCGAGCTGGGCTTCGAAATCAACGTGCCTGCGCGGTATGGCCTGTCACTCTGGAAGGCGCTTTATGAGGCTGGCCAGCAATATGACATCACGCCTTACGGCACCGAAACCATGCACGTTCTGCGCGCTGAAAAGGGCTATATCATCGTCGGTCAGGACACTGACGGCACGGTAACGCCGGATGATGCCAGCCTTGGCTGGGCGATTGGCAAGCAGAAGCCGGATTTCGTCGGCAAGCGTTCGCTGGCGCGTCCGGATATGCTGAAATCAGATCGCAAGCATCTCGTGGGCCTGCTCACCAACGATCCGAAGCTGGTGCTGGAAGAAGGTGCGCAGATTGTCGTTGATCCAAAACAGGCGCTGCCAATGACCATGCTTGGCCATGTCACGTCGTCCTATTGGAGCGAGACGCTTGGTCGTTCCATAGCCATGGCCGTGGTATCAGGCGGCAAGGACCGGATGGGTGAAACGCTTTATATGCCGATGCCTGACGGTAGCGTGCATGAAGCGGTTGTTTCGGGCATGGTCTTCTATGACCCCGAAGGCAAGAAACTGAACGGATAAGGATTGAACCATGCTTGTTGAGACAAAACCTTATTCGAACCGCAAGGTCGTCATTTCCGGTCGCCTGGAAATCCATGCCGCCGATGACGCCGCCCGCTTCATCCTGCGCATTGTTCCGGCAAAACTCGCCTTGGCTGAAAAGGCACTGGGCGCAAAAATCCCGGCCAGGATCGGCGGTCTTACGCGCACCGGCGATATTGCTGTCGCCTGTATCGGACCGGATGAATGGTATATCTGGGCCGAGGAAGCCAAGGGCGCAGATATCGTGCAGGCCTTTGCCAAGCTTTATGAAACGGAGCCTCATAGCCTCACTGAGGTTAGCCATCGGGAAACCGGCATCGACATTACAGGCCCCAAGGCCGAATGGCTGTTGAATGCTGCTTCCCCGCTTGATCTTTCGCAGATGAAGGCTCCGGGTGCTGCCCGCACGATCTTCGATCATGCCCAGATCATTCTGTTGAAGTGGGATGCCGATCACTACCGGATCGAAGTGTGGAACTCATTTGCAGATCACGTCTGGACCTTGCTGGAACTGGCCAGCAACGAAGTTTAACACGCAATCCCATTTATCAAATCAGAACACAAAAACGCCGCCCAACCGGGCGGCGTTTTTGTGTTCTGCCCCCAATTTCAGTCTTGCCTTCCATAAATCCATATGTGAAGACTATATTCACATAAGAAATTCATGAGGAGGGAATTTCCCGATGTCGGAAAGCGAACTGCCGCTGAGCGGGCTTGTTGTTGTCGATATGAGCCAGTTTCTGTCGGGGCCTTATTGCTCGTTGCGCCTGATGGATCTGGGCGCGCGCGTTATCAAGATTGAACGGCCCGATGGTGGCGATCTCTCGCGCAGGCTTTATCTGAGCGACACGGAGATCGGCGGTGATTCCACGATTTTTCATGCCATCAATCGCGGCAAGGACAGCCTTGCGATCGACCTCAAAAATCCTGACGATCTGGCAGCATTGAAAAAGCTTCTCACTCAGGCCGATGTGCTCATCCAGAACTTCCGTCCCGGTGTCATCAAGCGTCTTGGTCTCGATTACGAGGCAGCCAAAGAAATCAATCCGCGTCTCGTCTATGCATCGATCAGCGGCTATGGCGAAGAAGGGCCATGGGTCGGACGTCCCGGACAGGATCTGCTGGCGCAGGCGCGCTCGGGCCTCATGTGGCTGAATGGCGATGAAGGGCAGGGGCCTGTGCCCTTCGGTCTTGCTGTTGCCGATATGCTGGCAGGGGCTGCGGCCGCACAGGGAATTCTCGCAGCGCTGGTTCGCCGCGGCATCACCAATAAAGGCTCGCATGTCGAAACCAGCCTTCTCGAAGCGCTGGTTGATTTTCAGTTTGAAGTGCTGACCACCCACCTTAACGATGGCCGTCGTCTGCCAAAGCGTTCCGATTTCCGCAGTGCCCACGCCTATCTCGCAGCACCTTACGGTGTCTATCCGGCAGCGGACGGTTATCTCGCAATCGCCATGATGCCGATTGCGAAACTGGCGCCACTGTTGGAAGCGGATACGCTCATCCCGTTTGCCGATGATCCCAAAAGCGCTTTTGCCAAACGCGATGAGATCAAGCGGCTGATTGCTGCCCGCATTGCCGAGAAGACCGTCGATGAATGGCTCGCCATTCTGGAACCTGCCGATATCTGGTGCGCCCGCGTTCTCAACTGGGAAGAATTGCTCGCAAGCGAAGGTTTTTTGACCCTCGACATGCTCCAGACGGTGACGCGTGAGGATGATGTTTCCATCACCACGACACGTTCGCCGCTGCGCATCAACGGACAGCGCCCGAAGGTGGCGCGCGCCGCACCGCGCATTGGCGAAAATAGCGAGCAAATACGCGAGGAGTTCGGTCTATGAGCAAGATCAAGCTTAAAGGCATGACCTGGAGCCACCCGCGCGGTTACGATCCGATGGTTGCAGGCGCCGAACAATGGCTCGCGGACAAAGGCGTTGAAATCGCGTGGGAAAAGCGGTCGCTACAGGATTTCGAGACCTTCCCGGTCGAGGAGTTGGCACGCAATTTCGATATGATCGTGATCGACCATCCGCATGTGGGCCAGATCACCAAGGAAGGCTGTCTGCTGCCGCTTGATGTGCCGGGCCGCGAAGCCGAACTGAAAGCGCTGGCCGACGGTTCGGTCGGTCAATCCTTCCCAAGCTATAACTGGCAGGGGCGGCAATGGGCATTTCCGCTGGATGCGGCCACGCAGGTTCAGGCGTGGCGTCCCGATCTCATGGACAAGCCAGCCACCTCATGGGGCGAGGTGCTGCGTCTTGCCCGCGCCGGGAAAGTTCTGCTGCCACTGCGCTCGCCGCATTCGCTGATGTGCTTTTATACACTCGTTGCCAATGCCGGAACGCCTTGCGCGGTCGAAGGCGAGCTGATCTCTGTCGAGGACGGCTCACAAGCTTTCGAGCAACTGCGCGAGATTGCTTCGCTGGTTAAGCCTGAATGTTTCGGCATGGACCCGATTGCCGTGTTCGAGGAAATGGCAAATCCAGAATCCGAAATCGCGTGCTCGCCGTTGATCTATGGCTATGTGAATTATGCCATGCCGGGCTTCCGCGACCGCCTGATCCGCTTTGCCGATATTCCAGCGGGCGCGGCGGGTGTTGCAGGATCGGCTCTGGGTGGCACGGGTATTGCGGTTTCAGCCTTCAGCAAACATCCTGAAGCCGCTATCGATTTTGCCTATTGGATTGCAAGCGGTGACGTTCAGAAAGGGCTTTACGCGGCGTCCAACGGTCAGCCGGGACATGCGACAGCCTGGGAAGATGACACTGTGAATGCGGCGACGTCCGACTTCTATCGCGACACGCGTGCAACGCTGGAAGGCGCATGGGTGCGTCCGCGTCACGATGGCTATATGCCGTTTCAGGAAGCGGCTTCCGAGCGTATCAACAAGGGCTTGCTGGACAATGAGAAGGCGGAAGATGTTATTGCCGATCTAAACCGGCTTTTCCGCGAAAGCTTCTGATCAATAATGTTTGGCTGGCGAGAAACTCGCCAGCCTTTAAGTTTAAAGTTTCCAGAGACGCGTTGCATTCTCGGAGAGAAGCAGCGCTTTTTCGTCTTCGCTGCACCCTTCAAGAAGCGCATGGGTTGTTGCTACCCATGTTGAAAGACCTGCATCGATATTGCTCGCCAGTGTGCAGACCGGCCAGTCGCTTCCCCACACAATCCGCTCCCAGCCGAAGGATTGAATGACATGCTCCACATAGGGGCGCACGGTGTCGACAGTCCAGCTTTCAGCATCGGCATAGGCAACCACACCGGAAATCTTTGCCGTCACATTGTCGTGCTGCGCAATCTCGGTAATGCCCTTCTGCCAGACTTCCAGCGCACCTGACTTGATGTCCGGAACGCCGCAATGATCGAGCACGAATTGCACGTCCGGCGCTAGATCGGCCAGTGCCGTCACCTTGTCGATCTGGTGCGGGAGCGTGCAGAGATCGAAGGTCAGGCCGGTGCCTTCCAGCCGCTTGATATTCTCGCGGAAAAGAGCACCCTCGGAAACGTCGTCAGGCACGACATGCAGCACGCGGCGAAAGCCTTTGACGAAAGAATTGCTGCGCTGTTGTTCCAGATATTCCGCGAATCCCGGCTCTTCCGGGCGGCACGAGGCGATTGCACCCTTGATGAAACCGCCCGATCTTCTGGAAATCTCCTGAATGTGGTCCGTTTCAGCCTGAATGGCATCAGCCGCCACATCCACTTCCATATGCAGCGCCGCCTTGATGCCGCAGCGCTCAGCCTGCTTCCGATAGGTCTCAAACAGAAAGTCGCGGTCGAGCGCCGGTACATCCCCCAGCCATGGGTAAGCCAACGCGCTTTTGTCTATCAGATGCAGATGGGTATCGATAATCATGAAAACTCTCCTCCGATGCCATACTTTCAAAAAAGAAGAGAGTTTTCAAATAAGAATTATCGGCATTGCTTAGTCGGTTGCCCCGATGTCGGAACCAACCAGTTTCGACAGGTCTTTGACGGTCTTTTGAAGCAGGCTGATGGTTTGCGTAATGTCGGGTGCTGAAGCTGAATTGACGAGTGTTACGTAAGGACAGGTCAGTGAGGCAATGCATGTGCCATCCGGGCCGAGAATCGGGGCCGAGAGGTTGTAGACGCCTGCCACCTGAGCGCTGGGCATCATTTCATAGCCGCGTTCGCGAATCTGGTCGAGGCGCTCGTAGAAACTCTCATCGAGCTTCACGGTTTCACCGTCTTTCGCATATTCGGCAATCATCATCTTGCGTTCTTCCGGGGATCGGAAGGCGAGAAGCACATGGCCGGAACCGGTGTCGAACAGGCTGATATGCGAACCGACGCGGATTGAAATGCCCCAGTAATCCGGAGCTTCCTGCTGTGCAATGACGACAACAGATCCCCGGTCAAACACGGCAAGCTGGTTGGCCTGCTTCGAACGATCGGCAAGTTCACGCATGAAAGGCGTGGCAAAGGATGCAAGTCTGCGCACCGGTGCATGAAGATGTGCAAGACCGAACAGCTTGAGCGTCAGTGAATAGCGGTCGCCCTCAAGCTTGGTCACGTAACCGCGCTTCACCAGACGGTCGAGCATCCGGTAAAACTCGTTGGGGCTGCGGTCGAGGTGCTTGGCAATTTCTGCCTGTGTCAGCCCGCCATCCACGCTCGCAAGCAGTTCCAGAATATCCAGTCCCTTGTCCAGCGCCGGGGCGCGATAGCGATCGTCTGTTTCCAAGTTGGCTCCCCTCATGAATATTCCCCTTCATATACGAACAGTCGTGAATGCGAAAGTCGCAAATGTGCGGAAACTCGCCTTGACCGGTTTTGAATAATATGTTTGCATATAAATACCAAATTCACAATTGGGGGCGGACCGGGGAAATGTCCGTCGTGAGGAGGAGAAGCATGATGAGTTTCAAAACGTCCTGCCTGGCAGGAACGGCTCTATTGGCATTGGCAATGGGTTCCGCTGGTGCGGCCGATTTGCCGGGTAAGTTTGAAGGCGTAACCGTAAACGCCAAGCTGATCGGCGGTCAGCAATATGAAGCGCTTTATTCGCGCATTGCTGAATGGGAAAAGGCGACCGGTGCCAAGGTCAATATCCTGTCCAAGAAGAACCACTTCGAACTGGACAAGGAAATCAAGTCGGACATCGCGTCGGGCTCGATCAACTGGTGCGTTGGCTCCAACCATTCGTCTTTTGCGCCGCAATATCCTGATCTCTATGCCGACCTGAATGGTTTGCTTCCTGCGGGCGAAATCGAAGGCTTCGTGCCATCGGTGATCAAGGCTTCGACGCTTAACGACAAGCTGGTCATGCTTCCGCGCGCACAGTTCGACGTCTCGGCGCTCTACTATCAGAAGAGCCTTTACGAAGACGACGCCAAGAAGACCGCGTTCAAGGAAAAATACGGCTACGATCTGGCGCCGCCAAAGACCTGGAAAGAAGTTTCCGATCAGGCTGTGTTCTTTGCCGATCCGCCGAATTTCTACGGCACGCAGTTTGCGGGCAAGGAAGAAGCCATCAATGGCCGCTTCTATGAAATGCTGGTCGCAGAAGGCGGCGAATATCTCAAGGACGGCAAGCCAGCTTTCAATTCTGAAGCCGGTGTCCGTGCGCTCGACTGGTTCGTCAATCTTTACAAGGCCAAGGCCGTTCCTGCCGGTACGACCAACTATCTGTGGGATGAACTGGGCGCGGGCTTTGCTTCCGGCACCATCGCGATCAATCTGGATTGGCCGGGCTGGGCGACCTACTTCAACGATCCGAAGTCGTCGAAGGTCGCTGGCAATGTCGGCATCGTTCCAGCGCCGACCGGTTCTTCCGGCAAGCGCACCGGCTGGTCGGGTCATCATGGTTTCTCGGTAACGGAAGCCTGCCCGACGAAGGAAGCCGCTGCATCGCTCGTCTGGTTCCTGACCAACGAAGATTCGCAGAAGCAGGAATCGGCCGCAGGCACGCTCCCGACCCGTACCGCTGTCTGGGATTACGTCATCGAACAGGCTGCTTCCGATCCATACAAGAAGGAAGTGCTCTCGGTGTTCCAGGAAACTGCAAAGACCGCATTCCCGGTTCCGCAGACCCCGTCCTGGATCGAAATTTCCAACGCGGTCTATCCTGAACTTCAGGCTGCGATCCTTGGCGACAAGACCTCCCAGCAGGCTCTCGACGACGCTGCCAAAAAGGCAACGCAGATTCTTGAGGATGCGGGCGAGCTCTAATCCTGCCTGAATGAAATCATGGGCCCGCCCTGAAACCTTTTTGGGGCGGGCCTTTTTTGCCAGTAGCACTGCGTGGTCGGAACCACCGTTTTCAGTTCCGCCGGTTGCCAGTTCCACTGTTTGCCAATCCACTGTCTGGAAGAGCAATGTTCAAGAGACTTTCCCCGCCGGTCCTGCTTCTGCTCCCGGCCTTTATCATCCTCGCAGCGGTGGTTCTGTTTCCTCTCGCGCTGTCGCTTTATTCGAGCTTCACGCCGTTTCGGCTGACGCGTCCCGAGAGCCTGTTCAACTTCATCGGTTTCCGCAACTATCAGCGCATTCTGACCGACTGGGTGTTCTGGGCGGCCTTCATTCGCACGGTGGTCTTCCTCACCATTGCGCTCAATCTGGAAATGCTGCTCGGCCTCGGCCTTGCCATGCTCGTTAATAAGGCGACGCGTGGCCAGCGCGTGTTGCGCACGCTGATGATGTTTCCGATGATGTTCTCGCCGGTGCTTGTCGGCTTCCAGTTCAAGTTCATGTTCAATGACAATATCGGTCTGGTCAACAATGCGCTGCAATCGCTGGGCCTGACCAATACCGCCATTCCATGGCTGATCGACGGCAATCTGGCGCTGATCGCCATCCTGCTGGCGGAAGTCTGGATGTCGACTTCGGTCTTCGCGATCCTCATTCTGGGCGGCCTTCTGTCCATGCCGCAGGATCCGGTGGAAGCCGCGCGCGTCGATGGCTGCACGCCGTGGCAGACCTTCCGTTATGTCATCTGGCCTTACCTGATGCCTTTCGCCTATATCGCGATGACCATCCGTTCGCTGGATGTGGCGCGCGCCTATGACATTGTGAAGATCATGACCGATGGCGGTCCGGCGCGCCGCACCGAGCTGATCTGGACGCTGGTTGGCCGCACGGCCTATGCGGATGCGCAGATGGGCATGGCCAATGCCATGGCCTATGTCGCGATCCTGCTCTCGATCCTCTTCACCGTCTTGTTCTTCCGCAAACTTGCGTCCGCACGCACGCAGATTGGAGCGGAGTGGTAATCATGGCAACAACAACACTCAGCAACAGCCAGCATCGCCTGCTGCGCCGTATCAAGAAAATCGCCTATCTGGTCGGCCTGTTTCTGGCGATGACCGTCATTTGCCTGCCCGGCCTGTGGATCGTGCTGTCCTCACTGCGTCCGCCAGTCGAAATCATGGCGAAACCGCCGGTGTGGATTCCGCAGGAAATCACCTTCGAGGCCTATCGCGCCATGTTCTCGGGCGCAGGCGCTGGCGGTATTCCGGTCTGGGATTATTTCCGCAACTCGCTCATCATCTCGGTGACCTCCACCGTGATTGCGCTGATCGTCGGCGTTTCGGGCGGCTATGCTTTCGCGCGCTTCCGCTTCTGGGGCAAGTCGGCAACCTTCCTCGGCTTTATGCTGACGCGTTCGGTGCCGGGTATTGCGCTCTCGCTGCCGCTCTTCATGGTGTTTTCCCGCGTTGGCATCATCGACACCCATTTCGGCCTCATCCTGACCTATGTGGCGCTGAACGTGCCATTCACGATCTGGCTGATCGACGGTTTCTTCCGTCAGGTGCCGAAGGATCTTGCCGAAGCCGCCCAGATTGACGGCTGCACGCGCTGGCAGGCTTTCTGGCAGGTGGAGTTTCCGCTGGCCGGTCCCGGCATCGCGACGGCAGGCATCTTTGCCTTCCTCACCTCGTGGAACGAATATGCGCTGGCTTCCCAGCTGACCCGTTCCGTCAATTCCAAGACCCTTCCTGTGGGTCTTCTCGATTACACCGCTGAATTCACCATCGACTGGCGCGGCATGTGCGCGCTGGCGGTCGTGATGATTATTCCGGCGCTGACCCTCACATTCATCGTCCAGAAACACCTTGTTGCTGGTCTGACGTTCGGCGCGGTTAAAGGTTGATATAGCAATGGCTCAGCTTTCCATCAAAAATCTCGTCAAGCGCTACGGCAATGTCGGCGTGGTGCATGGCATCAATCTCGAAATCGCGGACAAGGAGTTCGTGGCGCTGGTCGGTCCGTCCGGCTGCGGCAAGTCCACGACGCTGCGCATGATTGCGGGTCTGGAATCCATCACCGACGGCACGCTGGAAATCGGCGGCAGGCAAGTCAACGATCTGCCGCCACGCGACCGCAACATCTCGATGGTGTTCCAGTCCTATGCGCTTTATCCGCATATGTCGGTGCGCGAGAACATGGGTTTCTCGCTGAAGATCGCCAAGCAGTCGCAGGCGGAAATCGACCGTCGCGTCAATGAGGCCTCGGCCATTCTCGGTCTTGAAGCGCTGATGGAACGTCGCCCGGCGCAGCTCTCCGGCGGCCAGCGCCAGCGCGTCGCCATGGGCCGCGCCATTGTGCGCAATCCGGAAGTGTTCCTGTTCGACGAACCGCTGTCGAACCTCGACGCCAAGCTGCGTACCCAGATGCGCACTGAAATCAAGAAGCTGCATGCCAAGGTGCAGTCGACGGTCGTTTACGTCACGCATGATCAGGTCGAAGCCATGACGCTTGCCGACCGTATCGTCATCATGCGCGATGGCCATATCGAGCAGGCCGGAACCCCGGATGAAGTCTTCAAGCGCCCGGCAACGCAGTTCGTTGCCGGTTTCATCGGCTCCCCGCCGATGAATATGGGCGAAGCGACGGTGACGGGCGATGATCTGGTCTTTGCCAATGGCGACCACCTGCCGCTACCTGCCCAGTTCAGGGGCAAGGCCAAGGACGGCTCCAAGGTGACATTCGGCCTGCGCCCGGATGATGTCTTCCCGAAAGGCCACGGCATTTCCACAAGCGACGCTGTGCATGAAAAAGACATGCGTGTTTCGATCACCGAGCCGCTCGGCAATGAAACGCTGGTTTTCGTGGAATTCGCCGGCAAGGAATGGGTGGCGCGCATGCTGAACCCGCGTCACCTGCAACCAGGCGAAACCATCACAATGCAACTCGATCTGTCGCAGGCGCATCTTTTCGATGCCGCAACCGGCAAAACTTTGGCGGCTTAATCATGGCACGTATTGAAAAAGTTGAACTGCGCATGGTTGACCTTCCGCCGAAGGTCAAGCGCACCGACGCGATCCAGAGCTTCGTCAGCCAGGAAACGCCGATTGTCACCATCACCGATAGCGACGGTGCGGTCGGTACGGGCTACAGCTATACGATCGGCACTGGCGGTTCGTCCGTCATGCGCCTATTGAGCGACCATCTCGTGCCGCTGATCATCGGTGAGGACGCCGATTGTATCGAAGCTATCTGGCGCAAGCTGGAATTCGCAACCCATGCCACGACCATCGGCCCGATCACCGCGCTGGCGCTGGCGGCAGTCGATACTGCGCTTTGGGATCTGCGCGCGAAGAAGCAGGGCCTGCCGCTCTGGAAGCTCGCAGGCGGCGCCAAGGAAAGCTGCCCGCTCTACACGACCGAAGGCGGCTGGCTGCATATCGAGAAAGAAGCGCTGGTCGAGGATGCATTGCAGGCCAAGGCCAAGGGCTTCACCGGCTCCAAAGTCAAGATCGGCAAGCCGCACGGTTCTGAAGATTATGCGCGCCTGTCCGCAGTGCGTGCGGCGCTGGGCGACGGCTTCGAAATCATGACTGATTGCAATCAGGGCTTTACGGTGGACGAAGCCATTCGCCGCGCCGAGCGCCTGAAGGAGCTTGATCTGGCATGGATCGAAGAACCGCTTCCAGCTGACGATCTCGACGGTCATATCCGCCTGACGCGCTCCACTCCGACGCCGATTGCGGTGGGCGAATCCATCTATTCGATCCGCCATTTCCGCGAATATATGCAGAAGGGTGCATGCTCCATCGTGCAGGTGGATGTTGCGCGCATCGGCGGCATCACGCCTTGGCTGAAAGTCGCCCATGCGGCTGAAACATTCGACATTCCGGTCTGCCCGCACTTCCTGATGGAGCTGCATGTCAGCCTCGTCTGCGCGGTGCAGAACGGTCGCTATGTCGAATATATTCCGCAGCTCGACGACCTCACCACCAAGGGCATGGAAATCCGCGACGGCCGCGCCATTGCACCATCCGAGCCAGGTATTGGCATCGAGTGGGATTGGGACGCAGTGCGCGCCCGGTCGATTTCGGAATTCACCCGCGAGATCACGGAGGCGGCATGACGTCTCCCGCAAAACAGCGCATGGGCATGGTGATTGGCCTCAATGCGGAGAAGATCGCAGAATATAAGAAGCTGCACGCTGCCGTGTGGCCGGAAATTCTTGCGCTCATCTCGGAATGCAACATCACCAACTATACGATCTTTCTGAAAGAGCCGGAAAATCTGTTGTTCGGCACATGGGACTATGTCGGCACCGACTTTGACGCCGACATGAAGAAGATGGCCGATAACCCGAAAAATCAGGAATGGTGGTCCGTCTGCATGCCATGCCAGAAGCCGCTCGAAACCCGCAAAGAGGGCGAGTGGTGGGCAATGATGGAAGAGGTGTTCCATCATGACTGAGGCTTTCGATCCAAAGCAGCTGCGTCAGTGGTGGGCCAAGCCCTCCAAGCCAAAACCCATCGTGATCTTCGGCGCGGGCAGCATTGTCGGCGACGCGCATCTGCCCGCCTATAAGAAGGGCGGCTTTCCGGTTGCCGGTATTTTTGATCCCAATCTGGACAAGGCTAAAGAGCTAGCCGACCAGTGGGGCATCAAGGCTTTTGCCAGCGCTGAGGAAGCGCTTGCCGTCGAAGGCGCGATCTTCGATCTGGCAACGCCACCGTCGGCCCATGCAGCGATCCTGTCGCAATTGCCGGAAGGTGCGGCTGTTCTGATCCAGAAGCCGATGGGCAGCGACCTTGCCGCAGCAACAGAGATCCTGAAGGTCTGCCGCGCGCGCAATCTGAAAGCGGCGGTGAATTTCCAGCTGCGTTTCGCGCCGATGATGCTCGCGCTTTACGACGCCGTCGATAAGGGCCTGCTTGGCGAAGTGGTGGATTTCGACGCCTGGCTGGCGCTCGCCACGCCATGGGGTCTGTGGCCTTTCCTGAAAGGTCTGCCGCGCATCGAGATCGCCATGCATTCGATCCATTATCTGGATTTCATCCGCGGTCTGCTTGGCAATCCGCTCGGTGTTCATGCCAAGACCATCGGTCATCCGAACCATGACGTGGCTCAGACCCGCACCGCCGCAATCCTCGATTATGGCGACCGTGTCCGTTGTGCTCTGTCGGTCAATCATGACCATGATTTCGGCCGCAAGTTTCAGGCCTGCGAGTTCCGCATCTGTGGCGCGCAAGGTGCGGCCTATGTGAAACTGGGCGTCAATCTCGACTATCCGCGCGGTGAGCCGGACGAGCTTTGGATCAAGCCCAAGGGCGGTGATGACTGGGTTTCCGTGCCGCTCGAAGGTGCCTGGTTCCCCGACGCTTTCCTCAATCGCATGGCGCAGTTGCAGCGTTTCGCGACAGGCGAAGATGCTGAGCTCTTTGGTTCTGTCGAAGATGCCTGGCACACCATGGCGCTTGTCGAGGCCGCCTATCAGTCGAGCGCTGCGCCCGCCACGCCGCTTGCCGCAAAACCGGAGGTCTGATCATGGCCGAACAGAAAATCTACTACGAAGACTATGAAATGAATCATGTGCGCCTCACCACGGGCCGCACCATCACCGAAACCGATTTCGTGGTTCATGCCGGGCATACGGGCGATTTTTTCCCGCATCATATGGATGCGGAATTTGCCAAGACATTGCCGGGCGGCCAGCGCATTGCGCATGGCACCATGATCTTTGCAATCGGCGTCGGCCTCACGGCGACGCTGATCAACCCGGTTGCTTTTTCCTATGGTTATGATCGTCTGCGGTTTATTCGTCCGGTGCATATCGGCGATACGATCCGCACACGGGTTACGATCAGCGCCAAGGAAGACGATCCCAAGCGCGCCACTATGGGACGCGTGACGGAACGCTGCGAAGTGCTTAATCAGCGGGATGAAGTGGTGCTCGCTTGCGACCACATCCTGCTTGTCGAACGGAAGGCTTGAAAATGACGATACGATTTGATGGAAAAACCGCACTGGTGACGGCTGCCGCTCAGGGCATTGGCCGTGCAAGTGCACTGGCTTTTGCGGAAGCTGGCGCCAAGGTCTATGCGACCGACATCAACGAGGCAGCTCTCAAGGAAATCGACGGTGTCAACGGTATCGTCACCCGCAAGCTCAATGTGCTTGATGAAGCGGAAGTGAAGGCGCTGGTCGCCGAAATCGGTCAGGTGGACATCCTGTTCAATTGCGCAGGCGTCGTCCATGGCGGCTCGATTTTGGAAATGAAGGACGAAGACCTCGACTTCGCCGTCAATCTCAATATCCGCTCGATGATCCGCACCATTCGCGCCGTGCTGCCAGGCATGCTGGAGCGCAAGGACGGTTCTATCGTCAACATGGCGTCCGTCGCGTCGAGCGTGAAGGGCGTGCCGAACCGCTTTGCCTATGGCGTCACCAAGGCCGCTGTCATTGGTCTGACCAAGGCTATTGCTGCCGACTATGTTGCCAAGGGCATCCGCTGCAACGCCATCTGCCCCGGTACGGTTGAAAGCCCATCGCTTCAGGACCGCCTGCGTGCGCAGGGCGATTATGAAGAACAGCGCGCGGCGTTCATCGCCCGTCAGCCGATTGGCCGCATCGGTCAGCCGGAAGAAATCGCTGATCTCGCCGTGTATCTCGCCGGTGCGACCTACACGACCGGTCAGGCTTACAACATTGATGGCGGCTGGACGATTTAGGGCAATCGATATTCAGGCTCTGGCGGCCTGCAAATGGCATTTTTCTTCGCCTTCCGGTGCTCATGTACCTTTAAGTACATTCCGCTCCGGTTCTCGAAAAACACCATTTTCGGCACGCCATAGCCAGAATCTCAACCACCCTTAGCCCCATCTCTTTCATCCCCCCAAAGGAGTAAACTCATGAAATTTCTTCGTTACGGTGAAGCCGGTCAGGAAAAGCCGGGCATTCTCGATGCCGATGGTGCGATCCGCGATCTCTCCGCGCATGTAAGCGACCTTTCCGGTGCGGCTCTGGCCCCCGATGCGCTGGCCAAGCTTGGCGCTGTCGACGTCAATTCGCTGCCAAAGGTCGAAGGCAATCCGCGCCTTGGCCCGTGCGTTGCTGGCACCGGCAAGTTCATCTGCATCGGTCTCAACTATTCCGACCATGCGGCTGAAACGGGCGCTACCGTACCGCCAGAGCCGATCATCTTCATGAAGGCTACATCGGCAATCGTTGGCCCGAATGACGACCTGCTCATTCCGCGCGGTTCTGAAAAGACCGATTGGGAAGTCGAACTCGGTATCGTGATCGGCAAGACCGCGAAATACGTGTCGGAAGACGATGCGCTTGATTATGTTGCTGGTTATTGCACCATCCATGATGTGTCTGAGCGCGCTTTCCAGATCGAGCGTCAGGGTCAGTGGACGAAGGGCAAGTCCTGCGACACATTCGGCCCGACCGGCCCGTGGCTCGTGACCAAGGACGAAGTTGCTGACCCGGAAAATCTTGGCATGTGGCTGAAGGTCAATGGCGAAACCATGCAGAACGGCTCGTCGAAGACGATGATCTACGGCATTCGCCACCTCGTTTCCTATCTCTCGCAGTTCATGTCGCTTCAGCCGGGCGATATCATCTCCACCGGCACGCCTCCCGGCGTCGGCATGGGCATGAAGCCGCCTCGCTACCTGAAGGCTGGCGATGTCGTCGAACTCGGCATTGAAGGCCTTGGTTCGCAGAAGCAGAACGTACGCGCTGACATCTAGGTGTTTGTTTATGCATGATCCCAAGACCGTTCCCATGTTTTGGGATCATGCCCTGATCACGGATATATCATGACGAAAATCACTGACCTGCGCGTCTTCGACCTGCGTTTCCCGACTTCGCAAAGTCTGGACGGCTCGGATGCCATGAACCCGGACCCGGATTATTCGGCGGCCTATGTCATCCTCGATACGGATGACACGTCGTTGAAGGGCCACGGCCTCACCTTCACCATCGGACGCGGCAACGACATTTGCTGTCAGGCGATTCTCGCCATGCGCCATCTGGTCGTGGGTTCCTCGAAGGATGATTTCCTCGCGGCCCCCGGCAAGTTCTGGCGCTACCTGACCGGCGACAGCCAGCTGCGCTGGATCGGCCCGGACAAGGGCGCGATGCACCTCGCCACCGGCGCTGTCGTCAACGCCTTCTGGGACCTGGCTGCAAAGCAGGCTGGCAAGCCGGTATGGCGGCTTGTGGCCGACATGTCGCCGGAAGAAATCGCCGACATTGTCGATTATCGCTATCTCACCGATGCGCTGACGCGTGACGAGGCTCTTGCGATCCTCCGCAAGGCGGAAGCTGGCAAGGCGGAACGTATCGCCACGCTCGAAGCGGAAGGCTATGCCTGCTACACGACGTCGGCTGGCTGGCTCGGCTATGACGACGACAAGTTGCGCCGTCTTTGCCAGGAAGCCATCGATGAAGGTTTCGACCACGTCAAGATGAAGGTCGGCCGCGATCTCGAAGACGATATCCGCCGCCTGACCATTGCGCGCGAAGTGATCGGTCCCGACCGTTATCTGATGATCGACGCCAATCAGGTCTGGGAGGTCGATCAGGCCATCGAATGGGTCAACAAGCTAGCCTTCTCGAAGCCGTTCTTCATTGAAGAACCGACCAGCCCGGACGATGTTGCAGGCCATCGCAAGATTCGTCAGGCCATTGGCGACGTGAAGGTTGCGACTGGCGAAATGTGCCAGAACCGCATCATGTTCAAGCAGTTCATCGCGGAAGGCGCCATCGACATCGTTCAGATCGACTCGTGCCGCATGGGCGGACTGAACGAAGTTCTGGCCGTGCTGCTGATGGCTGCGAAGTTCGGCAAGCCGGTCTGGCCGCATGCGGGCGGCGTTGGCCTGTGCGAATATGTGCAGCATCTGTCGATGATCGACTATGTGGCCGTTTCAGGCACCAAGGAAGGCCGTGTGATCGAATATGTCGATCATCTGCATGAGCACTTCATCGACCCATGCGTGATCAAGGACGCGGCCTATATGCCGCCGTCGCTGCCGGGCTTTTCGATCGAGATGAAGCCGCAGTCGATTGCGGAATATACGTTCAAGGGTTGAGAGCCAGTTTCTCGATGGTAAAAAGCGAAAGCCGCGCTGGAAAGCGCGGCTTTTGTGTTTCGAGCGCATCCCGAAAAGTGTGAAACGGCTTTCGGGTATGATGCGCGTTAAAACAAGCAGTTAGAGCGCCGATCTGATTCAATCAGATCGAAACGCGCTCTAAAGAAAGCGGATCATCAACGCGCCGGAAAGCAACAGAACCGCACCGGCAATGCGTCCCGCAGTGATTTCACGCACCGCAACGCCCATGAAGCCGATGCGGTCAGCAGCCAGCCCGGCCATCAATTGCCCCGCAACAGCAAGCCCCATCACGGCAGCAGCCCCGATGCGTGGCGTCAGCAACACGGATGCGGTCACATAGATACAGCCAAGCGCACCGCCAGCCACGAACAGCCAGCCCGCAGGCACGTTGAACGCTGGCATTGCACCCGTCGCGCGTGCGGTGATTCCGGCGATGACAGCAAGGATGACAGCGCCAGAAAGGAACGAAATCGCAGCAGCCGTTACAGGCGATCCCAATCCACGGGCCAGGGCCGCATTGATGGGCGCCTGAATAGCAATACAGGCACCGGAAAGGATGCCGAACAACGTCCAGAGCATGGAGATTTCCTCGCGTGGTGAAAATTTGGAAGGAACTGGTGGAACGATTAGTCCTCGCAGAGGAAAATCGTCAGGTCAATATTTCGATCAAAGTCCACCACACTAGCCGAACAAGCGCAGAGGCCCGAAAAGACAAAGACTATCGCTATTACTACTGAAGAGATAGATGGTGCCCGGAGGCGGATTCGAACCACCGACACGCGGATTTTCAATCCGCTGCTCTACCAACTGAGCTATCCGGGCATCCGTAACAAGCAATTTGCTCGTTCGAGGCGGTGTTGGTTCCCGCCGGAAGTGGGTGGGTTATAGCATTAAATTTCGCGCTGTCCAGCACCGTATCGCAATTTTTATCAGCTTTTCTCACAGTTTCGATAAATAACTGATTTTATTGGAGGAAGCCGCTTTGAGAGAGGCCTAGTTTCCTTCTTCTTCCTCTTCATCGATCGGCTTTCCCGGCAATACATAGCTGCCCGACAGCCAGCGATTGAGATCGATGCTTTTACAGCGTGGCGAACAGAACGGGTAGGATTCGCGCGATGAAGGCTTTCCGCATTCCGGGCAGGGGCGCGTCGGGCGCAATGGCGTCACTCGTGCACCTGCGGCTGCCGATATGTCCTTCTTGTCACTCATGCCTGTTCTCAGACTTTCCCGCTATTCCAGTTAGCGTAAACCGGGTAGTCGACATCGCTCAGCAGGCTTATGGTTTCCTGCAGCGGCAATCCCACGACGTTTGTATAGGACCCGACCAGCTTCACGACGAAACTGCCCGCCAGTCCCTGGATTGCATAGCCGCCCGCTTTACCGCGCCATTCTCCAGACGAGAGATAGGCGTCTATCTGCTGGCGGGATAACCGCTCGAAACGCAGGCGTGTTTCAACCAGTGTCTGGCGCAAATTCCCGTTCGGCAAGACAAGGCTCACACCTGTGAAGACCTTGTGAGAACGCCCGGAAAGCAACCTTAGACATTCTCGGGCTTCGTCGGCACTCTCCGTTTTGGGGAGAATGCGCCGACCGACGGCCACGACAGTATCGGCTGCAAGCATAAAGGCGCCAGCGAAATTCGCATCGTCCTTCAACTGCTCCTGTGCCTTGCGTGCCTTTTCCCGCGACAGACGTCGCGCCAGCGAGCGCGGGTGTTCCGCGCGCTGCGGCGTTTCATCTATATCAGCCGGATGAATGTGGTCCGGTTCGATGCCTGCCTGCCCCAGAAGCTCGATCCTGCGTGGAGAACCGGAGGCAAGAACCAGCTTGTGTTGCGCGCTCATCGAATAGACATTTCCTGGAACGGGAACGGATTGCTTACTTGAAGCGGTAGGTGATGCGGCCCTTGGTCAGATCGTAAGGGGTCATCTCAACCAGAACCTTGTCGCCAGCCAGAACGCGGATGCGATTCTTGCGCATACGGCCTGCCGTATGGGCGATGATTTCATGTTCGTTCTCGAGCTTCACGCGGAACATAGCATTCGGCAGCAGTTCCGTAACAACACCCGGAAATTCTAGGACTTCTTCTTTCGCCATGCGATACCTGTTTCTTTCTTTGATAAAATGCCGCTCTCGAGCGGTCTTTAGGTCGGAATTTGCGCGGAACCTATATGATTAGGCGGCATTTGTGAACAACGGAATTCCGTGAACTCAATGCTCATTAAAACGCTGCATGATTTGCCGCTTCAGACGGTCCCGCACATCGCGATACGCCGCCATGATCTGGCTTCGGCTGCCGGTTACCAAGGTCGGGTCCGGCGTCGGCCAATATTCGACATCAACCGAGAACCCCCGCATTCGCTCCAGCACAGTATGGTGGGCAAGTGGTGTCAGCGTTACAATCAGGTCGAAATAGCCATCAGCAAGTTCTTCGAGGCCACGCGGTTGCCGGTTATCAAGCGACAAGCCTTCTTCCTGAAGGACAGCATCGACAAACGGATCACGTTCGCCCCGTTTCACACCTGCAGAAGCTACATAAATATTGGGTGGCAGGGCCTGTCTTGCAAGCAATTCCGCCATGGGGGAACGAATTGCATTCTTGCCGCAGACAAAAAGCAGGGACTTGGGCAGGCTCGGTTTGTGATCTTCGTCGCCGTCGGCGCCAAAATTTACGGGAGGGGCATCGGTGATGACCATCAATGATCAGCCTCTCCAGTGCAGGACGCAGACAAGTGTGAAAAGCCGCCGTGCCGTGTTGAAATCAACCTCGATCTTGCCCTGCAACCTGTTCTGGAGCGTTTGCGATCCTTCATTGTGAAGGCCGCGCCGTCCCATGTCGATTGCTTCGATCTTGCTTGGCGTGGCCGACCGGATCGCCTGATAATAGCTTTCGCAAATCATGAAATAATCCCGCACGACACGCCGCAAGGGCGTGAGCGAGAGAATATGGGTCGCGACGTCTTCACCGGCTTCCCGGGTAATGGCGAAGATCAGCCGTGATTCCATCAATGAAAGCTTCAGACGATAAGGTCCTCCCGTCTCGTCTCCGATCGGGTGGAAGGAATTTTCTTCGATAAGGTCAAAAATGGCCACCGCACGTTCATGCTCGACGTCAGGTGTCGAGCGCCCGATGGATTCATCGAGCTCGACGTCAACAAGGCGCGCATTTGGAACAGCGGCAGTCATGTCACCTCATAGATTCAGCCGGATAGCGACAGACTGTGCGTGTGCGTCAAGGCCTTCGGCGCGGGCAATCTCGATTGCCGCAGGTCCGAGCACACGCAGTTGATCAGGGCCGAGTTTGAGAAGCGAGGTTCGTTTCATGTAATCGAGAACCGACAAGCCGGATGAAAAACGTGCCGAGCGCGCCGTCGGCAGAACGTGGTTACAGCCGCCGACATAATCGCCGATCACTTCCGGCGTATAACCGCCGATGAAGATCGATCCTGCATTGCGGATTTTTGGCAGCAAGGCTTCCGGATCGGCTGTGGCGATTTCCAGATGCTCGGCTGCAATGCGATTGGCAAGCGGGATGGCTGCCTCGAAATCCTCGACCAGAATAACCGCGCCGAAATCGCGCCAGCTCGCGGCTGCAGTTTGCGCGCGCGGAAGGTTGCGGAGCTGCCGTTCAACAGCTTCTTCGACAGCCTGTGCGAGCGCTTCATCATTGGTCATGAGGATCGATTGCGCCGCTGTATCGTGCTCCGCCTGGGCAAGGAGGTCGGCGGCGATCCAGTCGGGATTGTTGTCCTTGTCGGCAATGACCAGCACTTCCGACGGGCCAGCGATCATGTCGATGCCGACCGTGCCGAAGACAATACGCTTGGCGGCCGCAACATAGGCATTGCCGGGGCCGACGATCTTGGCAACGGGACGAATTGTTTCGGTGCCATAGGCGAGGGCCGCGATAGCCTGCGCGCCGCCGACACGGTAGATTTCCGAAACGCCAGCCAGACGTGCTGCCACCAGAACCAATGGATTGAGAATGCCATCGGGTGCCGGAACCACCATGACAATGCGTTCTACGCCTGCCACCTTGGCAGGAACGGCGTTCATCAATACGGAACTTGGGTAGCTTGCCGTGCCGCCCGGAACATAGAGCCCCACAGCTTCGATAGCTGTCCAGCGCGAGCCGAGTTCGACGCCGAGCGCATCCGTATAACGATCATCCTTGGGAAGCTGCCGTGCATGGTGCTTCTCGATGCGCTCGTGAGCAAGCTTCAGCGCTTCGATCGTCGACGCCGGGGCTGTGTCGAATGCGGCATCGATTTCAGCTTCAGTGACCGCGATTCCGGTTTTATCGAGATCGATCCGGTCAAAGCGACGGGAGTAGTCGATGAGCGCGCTGTCGCCTTCGCGCCGCACCCGCTCAACGATCTCGCGGGCCGCACGATCGACATCCTCGGACGCCTCGCGTTTACTGGCCAGAAATGTCGCGAAATTACTCTCGAAATCGGGATCGGTTTGTCTGAGCGTCTTGACCACGCTTCTGTTCCTTCAAATATGCTTTGCCAGATTGGCGTCCGGCTGACGAAAGACGGTTTTGTAGAACCCTCTCCTATGCCAGGGCGCTGAGATGCTGACGCTATCCAGGCCCTGAAAATGCTCAATCGCCGCACGGGCTTACCAAACCGCGATGATTCAGCTCATCCAGGTTTGGGCTAGACGTTATGGCGAGGCAGTGATTCAGTTTCCCATGCCGCGCCAAGGTCCGTCATTTGCGCTTCGATACATTCCACTTCAAGACGGATAGCCGCATTTGCCGAAAAAGTCAGTTCTATTGTTCCGGCAGGTGCTTCACTGGTCATGAACTGAATGGCCATCAGGGAAAGCACTTCATCCGGCTTCTGGCGATCAATGCCGACTGCCTTGGCTGCAATCACGCGATTGAAGTGCAGGGCGGTGCGCCTGCGCTGATATTGCGGCTTGCGCAGGAATTTCGGCTTGCTTTCCTCCCAGACAAAACGATTTGCCGTCAGGACGAAGCGCTTCTCGTTTCCGAGATACTGAAGGTCGGATACTTTCAAAACTGCGTCCTGAAGATGAGCGGACAGGACCTGCAAATCCTCCTCATCCAGCGCCACAAGCTTCAACATATCCATACTCCAGCACCACTTTCCATTGTCGGCCAATAACTGTTCCCGGCGAACCAAAAATCAATCGCCCGCGCGGCCAATTATCAACTTGGCATGTCAAGGCAAAAAAATCGACAGGCTTTTCAAGCCTGTCTTTCGTCGATTGGAATCTTTAGCGCAGCGCAAGAAAAAGCCGGAGCACTGAATGTCACTCCGGCCTGGTCCGATCAGCCACTGATACGTTCTACTGTCGCGCCGCAGCGGGACAGTTTTTCTTCCAGACGCTCAAAGCCGCGATCCAGATGATACACGCGGTTGACCAGGGTCTCGCCCTCAGCGGCAAGGCCGGCGATCACAAGCGAAACCGAGGCCCGAAGATCGGTTGCCATTACCTGTGCGCCTTTCAGGCGTTCCACGCCTTCGACGGTAGCAGTCTGGCCGGACAGGGAGATTTTTGCGCCAAGACGTGCCAGTTCCTGCACATGCATGAAGCGATTTTCAAAAATGGTTTCGGTGATGCGCGACGTTCCCTTTGCCTTGGTCATCAGGCCCATGAACTGCGCCTGCAAATCGGTCGGGAAACCGGGGAAAGGGTCTGTAGTAACGTCAACAGGGTGAATACCGTGGCCGTTGCGGACAACGCGAAGACCGCTATTGGTCTCGGTGATTTCAGCGCCAGCCTGTCGCAGCGTTTCAAGAGCGGCGGAAAGCTGGCTTTCCTGTGCGCCTTCCAGAAGCACGTCACCACCGGTCATGGCGACGGCCATGGCATAGGTTCCAGCTTCGATACGGTCTGGAATAACACGGACGCGCGCGCCCGACAGGTTGGTGACCCCATCGATATGGATGGTGCCGGTTCCGGCGCCGGTGATCTTGGCGCCCATTGCATTGAGGCAGTCGGCGAGATTGACGACTTCCGGTTCGCGAGCGGCATTCTCGATGACGGTTTCGCCCTTGGCGAGTGCTGCTGCCATCAGCATGACATGGGTTGCGCCGACGGAGACCTTCGGGAACTTGTAACGCGCGCCGACGAGACCGTTCCTGGCCTTTGCCTTGGCATAGCCGTTTTCGATTTCGATGTCGGCTCCAAGAGCTAATAGAGCTTCGAGGAGAAGATCGACCGGACGCGTTCCGATGGCGCAGCCGCCCGGCAGGGAAACATTTGCTTCGCCCATGCGCGCGAGAAGAGGCGCAATCACCCAGAAACTCGCACGCATCTTGGAAACGAGTTCATAAGGTGCCGTCGTGGTGACGATATTGCGGGCAGTGAAATGGATCGTGCGCGAATAGGCTCCATCCTGATGCTCACGACGGCCATTGACCGAATAATCGACGCCATGATTGCTGAGGATGCGGATCAACTGTTCGACGTCGGCCAGATGCGGCACATTTTCGAGCGTCAGCGTATCGTCGGTCAGAAGCGAGGCGATCATCAACGGCAGAGCGGCGTTTTTTGCGCCGGAAATTGGAATGATGCCGTTGAGCTTGTTGCCGCCAACGATTTTGATGCGATCCATGCTGTGTCACCTTCTGGGCCGATACCTTGCCCGATAAATTTCACCAAATCCGGCAGCCAATACGGCGCGGTGGTGTTGCGTCATGAAATTACGAGTCTTGCGGCCAAATTACGTCAAATACGAATCACAATAGGACGACATCGCTGCGAAGAACAGAAATGAGCTTTTACCGCAGAGCCCCCCTATCTTCAAGGAAGGCTTTGATGGTGCGATTCTCAGTCGGTGTCGTCGCTGGCAGCGGTGATGCCGTCGTTTCGTTCATCCGCTTCGCCCGCGCGACGCGATCTGGATTGGGCTTTGCGGCGCATCAGATTCGCGCGCAACTCCTCGGCCCGGCGCTTTTTGCGCTGGTCCGATTGGGTTTGTTTCTCTTTGTTGGTCGTATTTTCGCTCATGGCGGTCTTCTACTACGGGAAAAAGGGCCGGAAAAGCTGCTTTCAAATGCGTGTCCGGCAGATTTCCACATTATGTGAAAAGAAATGCAATTGCTTGCTTGCGATTTGCGTAATGATGTGGCAGAAGTCCGCCGCACTCAAGAGATTGCTGCGGTAGCTCAGTGGTAGAGCACTCCCTTGGTAAGGGAGAGGTCGAGAGTTCAATCCTCTCTCGCAGCACCATTATTCCCCGATAGAATCCAGAAACTGGCCTCGCCGTGCTTTCATGAGAGAGCGTTTCGATCAGATTGAATCAGATCGGCGATCTAATCATTTGTTGTGACGCGCATCTCTTCCGAAAGCCGTTTCACATTTTTCGGGATGCGCCCGAATGGAAAGTGCGTGTGGTTGCTGGTTTGAGATCAGTTGACGCGGGGCTCAATCTCATTGAGCCGCTTTCTTTCGCCGCCAGTCTTTTCGATGTATACTATTTGCCAGACTGTCAGGCTTTGGCCTGACGAATTGGCGTCACGAAAACCGGATTTATCCGGTGACCGTGCGAAAGCCGGAAATTGCGTGCAGGCCATGTCCTGACCGCCGTGCTTGCTGTCAGGACTGCCTCACCCGCAGGAGGAGCGTCATGGCACAGTTTCATGTTGTTGCAGGTCGAGACCAATCAGCCTTTTATCCTGAAGTTAAGCGCATCCGCATGGCGGATGTATTTGATGCCTTGCGTCTGGGATTCGACGATTTCTGGGCGAAGCCATCGCATTACGTTTTCCTTTGTCTCATATATCCGCTGGCGGGGCTGCTCATCACTTACTGGAGCACAAACGCCAATGCGTTGCCGCTCCTGTTTCCCCTGATGTCCGGCTTTGCCCTGATCGGGCCAATTGCTGCGCTGCCGCTTTATGAGATGAGCCGACGCCGTGAAGAAGGCCTGGACACATCCTGGAAACGTGCACTCGATGTGAGCCATTCTCCGGCATTGCCGTCTATTGTGGCTGTCGGTGCTTTTCTGTTCGCAATCTTTATTGCATGGCTGCTGGTGGCTCAAAATCTCTATGTTCACTATTTCGGACCGATGCCGCCCGAAAGCTTTTCAATGTTGATGAATCAGGTGTCGTCAACGGAAGAGGGACGGAGCCTGATTTTTGCCGGTTGTGGCATTGGTTTGCTTTTTGCAATCGTTGTCCTGTGCTCGACGATTGTGACTTTCCCGATGCTGCTTGATCAGGATTGCGGTGCGGCGGCGGCGGTTGCGACATCGTTGCGTGTCGTCATGCGCAACCCCATGGAATCGCTGCTCTGGGCTGCAATCGTAACCGCGATGCTGATCGTCGGTTTTGTCACGATGTTTGCCGGGTTGGCGGTAGTGATACCTATCCTTGGTCATGCGACCTGGCATCTCTATCGAAAGACGGTCACGCACCCGGCGGCAATGCGTATTTGACCAGAAAAAACTGACCGATCAATCCCATCCGAAACATTGCTTCGGGTGGGATTGCTGTGACTTTTGATGAAACATTTTCAAGCTTTCCAATATGTGGCGGCGTCCTGCCGCACCCCCACCCCCCTTTATTCTGCGCTCGGTTCTGCTTTAGAAGAGCAATACGAGATTCGCGCAGATGATAATAAATAACAATAAGTTAGCGGAGCTCTCCTCGCAGCGCGTCAACGGGCTGGGCGGGCTTTCGATACATTTCAAGGACGGGCGTTCGCGCATTTCCAGGCTTTACCAGGAAGGCGCAGCCAAGATCCGCATGCCGCAGGTCGGAGGCGATCCGCTGGAAGCAATCCTGATCAACACATCAGGAGGGCTGACGGGCGGTGACCGACTGCGATGGGATGTGGAGCTTGGCGAAAACGCTTCGGCTGTCATTACCACGCAGGCCTGTGAGCGCATCTATCGCTCAGGGGGCGGCGAGGCACGCATTGCCACGCGCTTGAAGGCTGCAAAAGGCACGCGTCTTGCTTGGCTTCCGCAGGAAACCATTCTGTTCAATCAATCCGTGTTGTCACGAACGCTGGATGTCGAACTGGAGGAAGGGGCGGAAATCCTGGTGGTGGAGGCGACCATATTCGGGCGCCTTGCCATGGGTGAGCGGGTTGATGAAGCGATGTTCAGTGACCGTTGGCGTGTGCGGTTGGGTGGGCGGCCCGATGGGAGGCTTGTGCACGCCGAAGAGTTTCGGCTGGGACCAGATGTTGAGGCCGAATTGCAAGCGCGTCCAGTGACGGATGGGGCGTTTGCCGTTGCCACCGTGCTTCTGATTTCAGGGGAGGCCGGGAGACATCTGGAAGCCGCCCGGCGGATCATTGGAGAGGAGGGCGGTGCCAGCCTCTGGCAGGTTGGCCCTGCAACCAAACTGATGATGCGGCTTCACGCGCCGGATAGTTACACCTTGCGCAAACGTCTGGGGCCATTGCTTGCCCTGCTTAACGGCAAGGCAGGACTGCCCAAAGTTTGGACATTTTGAGTTCGCGGCAATCCCGCCGCTTTTAACGCCAGCGGAATGCATACCGCTTTGAAAGTATGAAGTTGGAATGAAGTCATGAATTTGACGCCCAGGGAAAAAGACAAGCTTTTGATCGCCATGGCCGCCATGGTTGCCCGCCGCCGTCTGGAGCGCGGGGTAAAACTCAATCATCCGGAAGCGATCGCACTGATAAGCGATTTTGTCGTTGAAGGTGCCCGCGATGGGCGCTCAGTCGCCGACCTTATGGAAGCAGGCGCGCACGTCATCACCCGTGAACAGGTGATGGATGGTGTACCCGAAATGATCCACGACATTCAGGTTGAAGCCACATTTCCCGATGGCACAAAGCTCGTGACGGTTCACGAGCCAATTCGCTGATTTTCAGGTTTCGCCGAAGCGAACCTGTTTTTTGAAAGGTACGATAATGAAGAAGACTACGGTTCTCGCCGCGGTAGCGATGGCGCTCACCGCAAGCCCTGCCTTTGCCCATCTCAATCCGGCCGAACACGGCTCATTCGCGGCGGGCTTCACGCATCCGCTCTCCGGCGCGGACCATATCCTGGCGATGGTTGCGGTAGGGCTTTGGGCCGCCATGCTCGGTGGACGAGCACTCTTCGTCGTGCCAGCAGCATTTGTCGGCGTGATGCTACTTGGCTTTGTGGCGGCACTTTTGGGCATGCCACTGCCCTTTGTTGAGCCGGTCATTCTGGCTTCGGTCGTCGTGCTGGGTCTTATGGTGGCGCTTGCCCTCCCGGTCTCTCCGGTTGTCGGTGCGCTTATTGCCGGTTTCTTTGCCTTCTTTCACGGACATGCGCATGGCGGAGAAATCGGAGGTGCGACATTCCTCTCTTATGCGGCTGGATTTACGCTTGCGACCGCACTGCTACATGCCGCCGGCATGGGTATCGGCCTTGCCGCAGGACGGCTTCTGGCGGGCAGGAATGGCAGAATTGCTTTGCGTCTGGCCGGTGGCGCTACCGCGCTTGGCGGCCTGATGCTGATGGCCGGGTGAGGTGTGACATGATCCCCGGCGAAATTATTACGCAGGACGGCGATATTGAACTCAATCAGGGTCAACCCACCATCACGATCAAGGTCGCCAATACCGGCGACCGCCCCATCCAGGTCGGCAGCCATTTTCATTTTTACGAAGTGAATGCGGCCCTTTCTTTCGAGCGCGACAAGGCGCTCGGACAGCGGCTGGATATTGCAGCCGGAACTGCCGTGCGCTTCGAGCCTGGCCAGGAGCGCGACGTGACATTGGTTCCCGTAAGCGGCAAGCGCGAAATCTACGGATTTCGCCAGATGGTCATGGGAAAACTTTAAGACAGGTGACGGAGACATTTCATGCCAGCCAGAATTAGTCGCGCCACCTATGCGCAAATGTTCGGCCCTACTGTCGGCGATAAGGTGCGCCTCGCCGATACGGAACTTTTTATCGAAGTCGAACGGGATCTCACCACCTATGGTGAAGAGGTAAAATTCGGCGGAGGGAAGGTGATCCGCGACGGTATGGGGCAAAGCCAATTATCCCGCGCCGATGGCGCAATGGATACAGTGATTACCAATGCCCTGATCCTTGATCATACCGGTATCTACAAGGCCGATGTGGGACTGCGAGACGGGCGTATCGCGGTGATCGGAAAGGCCGGAAATCCTGATACGCAGCCCGGCGTTTCGATCATCATCGGACCCGGCACCGAAATCATTGCAGGCGAGGGTAAAATACTCACTGCGGGCGGTATCGACACGCATATCCATTTCATCTCACCGCAACAGGTGGATGAAGCACTCAATGCGGGCATCACCTGCATGGTGGGTGGCGGCACCGGACCTGCTCACGGCACGCTTGCCACCACATGCACGCCGGGGCCGTGGCATATAGCCCGGCTGATCCAGTCGTTCGACGGCTTGCCGATGAATATCGGTGTGTTCGGCAAGGGAAACGCTTCGCTGCCCGGTGCATTGGAAGAAATGATCCGCGCCGGCGCCTGCGGTTTGAAGCTGCATGAGGACTGGGGCTCGACACCGGCTGCGATCGATAATTGCCTTTCGGTCGCAGACCGGTTCGATATTCAGGTTGCGATCCATACCGATACGCTGAACGAAGGTGGCTTCGTCGAAGATACGCTCAACGCCTTCAAGGGGCGCACGATCCATTCCTTCCATACGGAGGGCGCTGGTGGCGGACACGCTCCGGATATTATTCGCGTGTGTCAGTATCCGAACGTGTTGCCGGCTTCGACAAACCCGACCCGGCCCTACACGGTCAATACGATTGCAGAGCATCTCGACATGCTGATGGTGTGCCATCATCTGTCCCCGGCAATCCCGGAAGATATTGCCTTTGCAGAAAGCCGTATCCGCAAGGAAACTATCGCGGCAGAAGACATCCTGCACGATATGGGAGCGTTCTCCATCATTTCCTCCGACAGCCAGGCTATGGGCCGTGTCGGCGAAATGATTATTCGCTGCTGGCAAACCGCGGACAAGATGAAGAAGCAGCGCGGCAGTCTTCCCGACGACAAACCGGGCAATGACAATTACCGGGCGCGCCGCTACATTGCGAAATACACCATCAACCCCGCTATCGCTCATGGCATGGCGCATGAAATCGGTTCGGTGGAAGTCGGCAAGCGCGCTGATCTCGTTTTGTGGAACCCTGCATTCTTCGGAATGAAGCCGGAAATGGTGCTGCTTGGTGGCTGGATTGCAACCGCGCCAATGGGTGATCCGAATGGCTCGATTCCAACGCCGCAGCCAATGCATTATCGCCCGATGTTTGGCTCATTCGGGAAAGCCCGCACCAATACGTCCATTACCTTCGTTTCGCAGGCCGCAATGGATGAAGGGCTTCGAGAGAAGATTGGGGTGGACAAGCAGATGATTGCCGTGGCCAATACCAGAGGTGGCATCGGCAAACATTCCATGATCCTCAACAATGCGATGCCGCAAATGGAAGTTGATCCGGAAACCTATGAGGTGCGCGCGGATGGCGAACTTCTGACCTGCGAGCCCGTCGACGTCGTGCCAATGGCGCAACGCTACTTCATGTTTTGATCTTGAAAGGCAAACAAATGTTTCGTGCCACTGCCATTATTCGTGCAGATAAGGTGATCGATGCTGTGCCTACGGGCCACGCCGTTCTCGAACGCGATGAACGTCATTTGCGGCGCAAGGCCATCGTTCTGGAAGGCGGCGAGAAGGTGCTCGTCGATTTTGCAGAGCCAATCGTGCTCGAGCACGGCGACCGGCTCGTCCTCGATGACGGACGCGAGATCGAAATCCGCGCTGCAAGCGAGGAACTTTACGAAATCTGCGGGCGTGATCCGCTGCATATTGCCGAACTCGCCTGGCATATCGGCAACCGCCACCTCGCGGCCCAGATCGAGAGTGATCGCATCTTCATTCTTCGCGACCATGTCATAAAGGCGATGCTTGAGGGGCTTGGTGCAACGGTTACGGATGTAACGGCTATTTTCAGTCCGCTACGCGGCGCTTATTCCGGCGGCCATTCGCATCATGACCATGGGCATGACCACGATCATCATTATGGTCATCACGAACACGATCATGAACATCATCACCACCACCACGACTGATACCACCACCGCTTTGCTGCGGCTGATGGCCTGGCTGTCGCCCGTCTTTCCGGTGGGATCGTTCAGCTATAGTCATGGGCTGGAGCGCGCAGTCCATGACGGCTATATCGCAGACACGGCCACGACGGGCGATTGGCTGCGCTGGCTTGTAACACGTGGCTCCGGCTGGAACGACGCCGTGCTTTGCGCGGAAAGCTGGCGGCGTGCGGTTACCGAAGGCAATCTTGTCGAAGTTGCAGAACTGGCCGAAGCACTGGCCGGTTCGCGCGAACGTCATATGGAAACGATGCTGCAGGGCGAGGCGTTTCTGGCTGCAGCCCGAAGCTGGCCCAGCTCCGCATTCGACCGCCTGCCAGCCGATTGTCCCTATCCGGTGGCAGTCGGTGCCGTAGCGGGCGGCAACGGAGTATCGCTTGGATTGACACTCGCCGCCTTTCTGCAAGCCTTCTGTATCAATCTTTTGCAGGCATCGATCCGTCTTTCGGTCATGGGGCAAAGCGGCGTGACTGCGACAATGTCAGACTTGGAACCGGTTCTCGCCGAAACAGCGGCGCGAATAGAAAAAACTTCATTGAGTGACCTTGGTTCCGCGACTTACATTAGCGACATCATGGCCATGAAACACGAAACCCAACATTCGAGGCTTTTTCGCACATGACACAGAAAAACGGACCCTTGCGTATAGGCATCGGTGGACCGGTGGGATCGGGAAAGACGACGCTGACCGAAAAGCTTTGCAAAGCGCTGCGTGATAAATACTCGGTCGCCGTGATTACCAATGATATCTACACGCAGGAAGACGCTCTCATTCTGGCGCGTTCTCAGGCTTTGTCCGAAGATCGGATCATGGGCGTCGAAACAGGTGGATGCCCGCATACCGCAATCCGCGAGGATGCTTCGATCAATCTGCAGGCAATTGCCGAAATGAACCGGCGGTTTCCCGATCTTGAGATCGTCTTCATCGAATCCGGGGGTGACAATCTCGCAGCCACCTTCTCACCTGATCTGGCGGACCTGACGCTTTATGTCATCTCTGTTTGTCAGGGCGAGGAAATTCCGCGCAAAGGCGGTCCGGGTATCACGCGGTCAGATTTTCTTGTAATCAACAAGAGCGATCTTGCCCCTCACGTTCATGTCGATCTCGATATTATGCAAGGCGATGCGGCACGCATGCGCGGCAAGCGTCCATTCGGTTTCACCGACCTCCATCGCGGCAAGGGCGTGCCGGAAATCATCGACTTTATCGTTGAGAATGGCGGACTGGAAGCGCGCTGATTACGGCTGGCTGTTGAGCCGTTTGCGGGCCTCGCGTTGTGAGGCCTGCAAATCAATGATTGGTTTGGGATAGGTACTGCCCAACGCAATTCCAGCACTGGCCAGCACATCACTGGGCGCCTCAAATGGCTTGTGCAGCCATTTGTTCGACAGGCCGGATAGCTCTGGCACCCAATGCCGGACATATCGTCCCTCGGCATCGAATTTTTCACCCTGCAGAATTGGGTTGAAGACCCGGAAATAGGGCGCAGCGTCCATGCCGCAGCCTGCCACCCACTGCCAGCTTCCCGGATTGCTGGCGACATCACCATCCGCGAGCGTATCCCAGAACCAATCTTCGCCTTTCCGCCAGTCGATGAGCAGATTCTTGGTGAGAAAAGATGCCACGAGCATTCGCACACGATTGTGCATCCATCCGGTGTCCCAAAGCTGACGCATACCGGCATCGATGATGGGAAAGCCCGTCTGTCCGCGTCGCCACGCTTCGAATGCAGCCGGATCATCGCGCCATGCGATGCCGGAGAGGGCGTTACGCATATCGTACTGGCTGATATCTTGGCGGTGATAGAGCTGGTGATAATTAAAATCGCGCCAGATCAGCTCTGACAAAAACTTGTCGCCGCCAGCGCGTGCCGAATGATGCTCGTCCATAAACGCCAGCGTGGCATACCACGCCTGACGCGCGCTGATTTCACCAAGCCGCAAATGAGGTGAAAGTCTTGAAGTTCCGTCGATGCCGGGAACGTCGCGATCCTCGGTATAGGCCGACAGCATGTTCGCCAGAAAACATGTCAGGCAGTCGCGCGCCGCGTCTTCTCCAATATTCCAAAGCCCATCGAACTTTTTCGCCCAGGAAGGAACGTTGGGCGAATAGCAGGTTTCCTGTGTTGGTTTGATATCCCATTGCCTTCGAGAAAGCGGGCGGGGAACATGGTGGTGGCGCAACGCTTTGGCGAAAGGGGTGAAGACCTGATAGGGCGTATCGCTGGCCGTCCTGAGTTCCCAGGGCTCAAGAAGAAGGTTGCCAGGAAATGAGCTTACACCGGTTCCGCTCTCCTTGAGTTGTGCCTTCAGTTTTGCATCGAGTTCACGCTCCGCCGGTGCGTAGCGACGATTCCAGAACAGCTCGGTTATGGCCAATTTTGCAATCAGGTGAGGAAGGATATTCCTCACATCACCAGTCTCGATGAGAAGTTCGATACCACGATCAGCGAGCTGCTTTCCTATCGCTTTCAGGCTCTGATCGAGCCACCACCGCGCTGCACCGCCAGGCGCGCGAATCTCGGCAAGGGTCTCATGAACATAAACCGCTGTGATATGCCCGCCTGTTTCGGCGGCTGCATCCAGTGCGGGATTGTCGTTGATTCGAAGATCGTTACGCAGCCAGACGAGCGCGTGATGCTTCATGAGAAAAATTCCACTGCAGAAATGTGATGCCGATAGGTCGAGCCACATATAGCGGAGAGAACAAAAACGTCACGAAGTCGCAATCAGTCAATTCGGAAAATATGCAAAGCAATGTGTAAGCATGTTCGGCTTGCGCCGAAGCAAATCACTGAATTGTCTTGAGAAAAATGGCGCACCCGAAAGGATTCGAACCTCTGACCCCCAGATTCGTAGTCTCCCGCAAGAGATTGAATTAAAAGGGCGGCGTTCCCATTAGGCAAGGAAACTATAAGCGGCGGGTAGGAACGTCAACCCGCCGCTTATTTGTGGAACCACCCGAGCATTTTCAGAACGTTTTCATAAAGCGAGACGACGCCAACGATAACGGCCAAGATCGTGAGAACTGTCCACTTGCCGACGCGGCCAAGCGTGCGGACGGTCGCATAGAACTGCATGGCATCTTCGAGGGTTTCAATATCGTCGTCATCCAGCTTTGACAAAAATTCCTTTGTCCGCTCTGGCAATTCAACGAGGCGATTTGCAGTCGGTGCATCGTTGTCCATCGGCATCATTTCCAGCAGCCCGCCTTAACCCCAAATCGATTGTGTGCCGCCACCTGATTGGCGAATGGTCGGTCAGTCGTCAGAATGTTCACCGACGTATCCAGACTTGGCCGAAGCTTCTCGAACCCGGCGCACGCACTCAGGGAGTTCGTCGTCTGGCAGCCCGTAATCAGCGCAAAGAGCGGCAGCGTCAGCAGCGTCCACTTCATTTTTGATTACCCCCTTGTCCTGGTAATATTTGACGGTCGCAGCCAACGCATCGGCTGAAGCCTGTTTCTTGCCGTCACTTACGCCCATGCCGTGAGCGACGAACCCAGCGAGGACAGCGCCAGCCAGGGCTGCGGCACCCATCTTGAGAATGTCAGCGATACCCAACATCACGCCGCCGCCTTCTGGCTGAGAACGAACTTCCAGAGACCAACCCCGACGCCAACGACGAGGCCGATTGCAAGCGCCCATTGAACGGGACCGGACCCAGCCGCGAAGGCTCCAATGGCGGACAGAACGCCGGTAAGCGGCGCCCATGCCTCTGGCTTCTTCAACGTCTCGACGATCGATGTGTCTTTCGGGTTGGCCTTTGGCGCACCGGCGGGGTCAGCGACATTCGTCGGCGTGACAGTTCCCCGGCGGGACATTGCGATCGCGTTGCCTACAACACCCGACGTCGTTTTCCACTGGCCTTTGGGGTCGACGCCGGTGATGCGGATCGTCCAGCCGCGACCATTGGCAGAGAACCCTTGCTTACCACCGATACCGCGCAGAAATCTCATGTACGCGTCGCAATAATCGCGGATCAGTTGTTCGACACCGCCACGATAGGATTTGACTGCGGCAACAGTCTGAACGCCTACGACACCATCCTGAGTAACGCCGACGACAGACTGCAAAATCTTGACAGCGCGCGAGGGGCCGGACATAACGCCGGAGTTGAATACCGCATAGTCGAGGCCAGAAGGAAGAAGGTCGCCGCCAGACTGTAGCCAATAGGAGCGCCGGTAGATTTCCTCGGCCTCCTGGATCGTCATGTCCTTGACCTGTTGGGCGGTCACGGACGGAACGCCGCGATATGCGGCAAGTGTCCGATGGGTTATTCCGAACTTCGTCGGGCCGCCGCTGTCGGTAGCGCGGTTCGAGTAGCCGCCTTCGTCACCGAACAATAGCTTGAGGGATGGTTCCAAATTCTGGCGAGCCATAACGCGCGCTCCTGAGTTCTTCCGTTGTCCGGAAAATCACAGGATCGGGCGACCGGCGCAAAGCACACCATTCGGCAAAGAAAAAACCGCCTCAGTGGGCGGCTTGGTTAGTTCAGGTATTGAAATGAACTATGGAGCGGCGTGGGTTGCCGGGTCATTACGCGGCGCTCTCGATACTGAAAATTTACGTCCCATCCGTATGCCCCATTGCTCCACATGCTTTTCCAGATATGTTGCAACCGGGATTGAAAGAGCAGTGGCCACCAATCCCACCAACAGACCAACCTCGACAGGTCTGTGCTGATAAATCGCTGATTTTCCGATCAGCGACCAAATAATCAATAAGAAAAGTACATTTACGAGGTAAAGGCTGTAACTAATACGTCCCAAATGCTGGATGAATGGGAGACGAAGCGCCGCACGCAAACCGCCTGTATGCTGCGCGTAGCAGATAGACCCTACCAATGCGGCGCATAGCAAAACTTGTGCAACTATAGCTGATGGGGCAACCAACATAACGCCAACCCGACAAAATAAGAACAGAAAAGCAATGCCCCAAATGGCGGCAGGAGAAAAACTAGAGAAGTAAGATCGCCAACCCGGCTCTGCTATTACTATTCCCATCACGAATGCAATAAGCCAATGTTCCATTTCTGGGATATGAAAAGTCAATGCTGGTTCGTTTATCGCCAGCAACGCGTAAACTATGCAAAAAAGTAAGCCTGATATGCCAAATTTACGCCGAATAATGTAGAATATTAGAATGAATGGTACAGCCAATATCTCCAATTGTATTGTGTAGGATGGACCTATCCAGACATTCTGTACCAAAACCGCATTACGAATAAAGTTTTCAAAACTTGGCAATGGGAAGCCGTTCCAACCCAGAAGATAATAAACGTACGATATAATCCAATACATTGCCAAAACAACTACGAGGACTGGATACAGCCTAAGCAACCGCCGTATAATAAAGTTTAGAGCGGCTTTCGCATCAATCTCACCCGCCCTATTTAGGGACAACGTCAGAACGAACCCACTTAGAACAAAGAAAAGCATTACAGCGCTATGACCGTTTAAAGCCAGGAGCACCAGCTTGGTTATTTTATCGCGTAAAGATTGCAAATCCTGTATAGGCAAAAGTAGTGTTGTGGACGCTAAATCACCTGCGTACAAAATGGAATGGTAAAATACAACCGCAGCCGCGGCTAGGCCCCTAAGACCATCAATCTCATTGCTTCTAATAAAATCTTGACCCGCCATAGTCAGCATATGGCGGGTTTGTGTCAGCTTCGTCAAGCGATTATACGGTGGTAACGCCAATGGTGCTCGCAATTGGCGTTCCGTTATCAGGCGTCCAAGAAAATGTTGCACAGCTTGCTGCATTCTGGAAAAGAGAACCAGATGTATTCCCCCTGGCAGTCACACCAACTCGCTTGTTCCTGGCCCCGCCGTCGTCAAGATAGCCATAAGCGCCGTTATTCTTGGAATATCCGCCTAATATGCTGCAGTCCGAACAACCGGACATTACGGACCCACTGCCAAGATTATTCTCGCCTTCAAACGATAGTACCGTCACATAAGAACAACTTTGCTGGATAAACCCGCTTTGGGCTGGAACTGCGTTTGTAAGGCCAAGTGCACCATAGGTTTTAATCTTACTGAAGGTGCTATCTTTTACTCGTGTCATTGTAATCGGCGCTCCGAGCACTTGGAACCCTTGGATTATTTCAACCTCACAATTGAACACATCAGTCATAAGAACCCCGTGTCCGGTAGAATTGTCGACCAATATTCGTCTACCATAAATAGACCCGCGACCGGTTGAAACGATGCCATCAATAATAACACCATATGCACTTGGCTGATGGGCAAGACTTCCCGGCACCTGGCCGACAACATCAATCTTGTTAAACTCGAGGCCGATCATATCCCCAAAGTAGATACTGTTCCAAGTAACCACAGGACGTCCACCTGCAACATTATAGGTATTATCTACCTTGATGTCGTTCCAGTTAAAGAACCCACGCGATCGACGAGAGTATATTTGTCTGCCGCGAGTGAAGTAACAAAGCGTGTCTCCTATCGTGAAATCAACCACGTAGTTAGACGCGCTATCTTCCTCCTTATAGGCAAACCCGCAATCCTTGGCGGTTATTCCTTCAATGCGAAGACCGAGCACAATGCCGGAAGATGTATTAATCAAAATTGCCCCTGATGTATTCGGTGCCGCCTGCCCATCGTATAGGAACAAACTGATCCGAGCATACTTCCCGGCGACAGCACCGGGCAGAACTCGGATCGCACATGAAGCTGTGTCTTTAATCTTCCACGTAGGGCATCCAACTGTAGAGATCACATGACCTAATGCAGGATTTATATCAATATCTCCCGCCACAAAGCCGGTATCAGTACGAGGGATGAAAGCCTCTTTGCATACAGACAAGGCCCCGCGTATAGCCGGGCTGTCGTCTGTAACGCCGTCTAATTTTGCGCCGAACGCCGTTACACTTGGTACGCGCATCGGAGCATAGACACGCTCCCAATAATATCCAGCTGTGTTGCTGACTACGTAGACGCCTTCCTGCGTGTCCGCTACGGGTGGCGAACCGGCCTTAGAAATGAATGTGCCTTCCCGCCCCGCTTCGGTAAGGTATACCGATTTGAAAACAACGGATAACGCCTTCAGAACAGTACGAGTTGGGACGGATATCGTCGTCGTGCGAAGATCGTAACCGCTGCCGTCGGGCTTTACGACTAGCGTCTGGCCAGCATTTCCGATTGAAACGGACGGCAGATTAACGCCAGCAGCGGCAGCCACAGCCTCATCACGAGCTTGCTCGGATTCGTCTTTCGCCTGCTGAGCAGCAGTATTTGCAGTTTCGGCTTTAGAGGCTGCCGTTTCGGCTCGCTCTGTTATATCGGTGACCTCATCAATCATCCCGTCAATGCGGGACGTGTTGTCGTCGGTATCACGACGAAGCTCTTGCAGCGTGATTTCCACGCGGTTCAAGGAATAATTGTGATCTTCGATCTTGAGGGGAGCGCCATTCTTGTACTGATCAGTGCGGCGCGGTAGTCGATAACCGTCGATGACAACATCACCAATAATGCCGGGGCCAGTAACATTGATGGCGGCATCCGTCGCTATGCCGTTGATGTATGTTCCGCTCACCGTAAACGAAAGAAAGGGCTCACCATCTAAGGTGACGCGCAAATCGTCGTTGTCGAAAATCGGATAGCCGACAGGGAAAACCGTTGTCGGCGTCGTTGGTTGATAAGTTGTGCGGCGCGTGGATTCAGAGATCGTAACCATGCCCGCGAATATTCACGCGCGGGCATTTTCCAGCAAAGCACAGGTCAGCGTTGGAAGCCCGGTGAACGTGCCGGAGACGTTTGACCTGGCGACCACCAGAAGGTCTGTCCGAAGTCCTTCTTCATTCGCTTTTCATACCGGCGGAAGGACTTCCGGTAATCCGGGTCAATCATCGCCTGTATCTGATCGAAAACCATACGATCGGTCGCAAGCTTGGTGTACCAGAGCGACGAGCCGGGCGTCCAACCCTTCATGTATTGTGCAAGCGACTTTCCGCTGAACCCGTTTTTCAGGAAGTCAGCCGTCGAAATTATCGCCGATGGACCGGGGCCTGCGAGAAATTCCGTGACGCCAGCGCCACCGCGCGAGACAGATGAATTCACGAAATCGCCCATCATGCCGCCACCGCCGCCACGAATAAAAGCTTCTGTCCAGAACTGCGGGCGGCTCATATCGTTGGGGTCGCGACCCGCGATAATCGATTGCATCTGAACCGTGAACGCACCGGCAACAGTCATGAGCGCAAGCAGCTTCGACGTGTAAGCGGCTTTCGACCACATTCCATCCTGAGATGCGGCGCGCATCATGTGCGTCATCATGTAGGTCATGGGGAAACTTTTGAATTGAGTGGCTGACCGAACGGCCTCGCCCAACACGGTACCGCGCTGCAAGCCGCCGGACATAGCGCCGCGAATACGCGCATCGGGTTCGAGCACTGCCATATGCCGCTCGTCGATGATGGCCGACATCAGCCGGTCAGCAAGTCGCTGATCTTCGACTCCATTCACATCGAAGAACCGTGCGCCGTCCGCTTCGAGTTGCGGCGTGACGCGAAGTTTGTCCCAATCAGCCGCCGTAAACCCATATCGTTCAAAGAAACCACGAAAAAGCGGGTCGAGGACTTCGAACTTCTTGTCGGATTCGCGCGCGATAGCCCCCATGAACTCCATTGAGAAAGCACGCTTCAGACCCTCCGTCCAAGTGTTGAGGCCGCTCGCGCGCATAATCGTATCAGCAACGCGGGCAGTGATGCCCTGTCCGACGATTTCATCGGCAAAGCGTTTCGAACCCAACGCATTGTCCATTACCATATTCGCGGTGAGATTTACTTGACGCGCAATGGCTTCGGCCTGTTCGTCGTTCGCCAAGTCTTTCACCAGTCGACCAAGTACAGCCGTCGCCGGGATGCCATTGTGATTGGCTGCGAACGACATGGTGAAGCTGTCGCCGGGGAGGGCCGCGATTGTCGCCGAGCCGAGCCGGGAGGCAGTCTGAATATTGCGCAGACCTCCCCCGATTCCAGCCAGCAATTCATTTTGTGGAACGCCGAGCTTACCAGAAAGCGCATCGAACGTGCGCTGTGCCGCTGCGGGACTGTTCAGGGAAATCACGTTCTTTATACGCTGGCCCTTCGTCAGATTTTCCGCGTCGGCGCGCCGGGCCTTCTCCAGAAGCGTGTTGAAATTCTGCTCATACTTAGGTCCGAGAACTTCGGTAAAAGCGATTTCCTTACCCATGCCGGACAAATGACCGACAAGCGTATTGTAGAGACCGCCATCGCCAACACCGTATTTCTTCATCAAGCGCTTGTAGGCGTCTGGATTATCGAAACGGAAAACGCGAAGCTGGTTTGAAAACCCGCTCGGACCCGCCGCTCCGACGCCCCGGCCCAGCGTAATGTCCTTATAGGCGTTTTGAATAATGCCCGGAATCATCGTCACGGGCGCTTCGCCTTGGCCTTCCTTATCCATCACGCGCATTGTTCCGGCACGCACTTCCTGCATCAGATCGTCAACGAACTCGCGCTCGGTAACGGCCTTGGTGCGCGAGGCATCCCAGAACTGCGGCAGGCGCCAATCCTCGAGAACGGACAAGCGTTTGCCAGCCCGCTTCACGCGGTCGACGGCGTAGCCAGTCGCTTCCTGAAATGCCTTTGCTGCGGCCTGCGCAGACTGATCGCCCGTGTCTCGCCCGAACAATTCGTCAACAACATTCCAGATGGACTCCGTATCTTGGCGAAGCCCGGCCATGGTCGAGCGATACTTATCAAGAGTACCGCCCATGATACCGAACAGACGCTTGGTAACGGCTTCGGAATGGCTATCGATATTGATCGCGTTGCCAGTTGCTCGACCGGCTTCCCAGTTGTCGCGGACGAGCGCGCTCATCAGGCCGACAGTCTGCCCGCGAGGGTGTTTCTGCATACGGTCGTAGATTTCAGCCTGCCGGATAGCCTGAACAGCCGCTTCCATTTTTCGCTCGCGGGCGGCTTCCGCCATAACACGCGCAGCTTCAAGAGCACCGGCGGCGTCGGCGGTTGCTGGGCCCATCGCCGGATAGAGCCTATCCTGAATACCATTGTGCAAGGCGAGAGCGTCATCGGCTGCCTTCTGTGTGATCCGCTTAGCTGCAACGAGTTTGGCAAGACAATTCTGGATCGACATTATTTCGCCCCCGGAGCGCGCATGAAGTGTTCAGTATTGCCCATAGTGCAGGCTTCGAGATCGGCAGCCATGCGGATTTCGTCGTCGGCCTCGGCCATTATTTCAGCGATCGAACGCTCGCCAGCGCCGTCGCCCAGATCGACCTTGATATCAGGCATTTCCTCGCCAATGCGGATTGCCTCGCGCAGAACAGCGTCAGACGTGTCTTGAGCCTTGGCCACTTCTTCGACATGTTCTGGCGTCAAACGGTCGTTGGCCACCGCAATCAAATCTTCGCGGTCCGCCTTGGCCAGCGATGTACGGAGAACATCGGCGGATTCCAGCGGATCACCAAAGAGGCGCGCGCCTGCATCGTTTTTCAACGCCTCATCGGCGTAGTCGCGGAGGAACGAAGTGAGGCGCTTGCGGCTGATCGGACGGCGCATATTCTCATCGCCGAACATGGCGCGCGCCAGTATCTTCGATATTTCGTTGGGCCCGCCGAACATTTCAGCCTGGTTGATCAAGTCCGCGACCGGACGGCCTTCGTCGCGCGCACGCATCACCAAACCGACGGCATTCATCAGATCGTCGGTAATATCCATACCGCGAGGAATATCCCCGCGCACTACAGCATCACGCATGATTGCCCACGAACCGGCACTGTCCCCGAGCGCACCCGCCAGAGATTTAATGTTGCTGTCGGCATCTTCGAGCGCGCGGCCCAAGAGCGTTGGCTCACCGTATGCCCGGCCCATAAGAGCCGACATAATACGGCGTTCCCCGGCCTGAGACAGAACGCCAGCCTTATCGACCAGTTCACCTTGTTCAGCACGAGGAAGCTTCTGCATGAAGCCGCGAACGAAATCCCGGTTGCTGATCGTATCGACATCACCAGCATCGCGCAGCTTCGACAAGACCGCATCGTCAATGAGGCGAGCGTCGGCAAGCGCCTGTTCTGCCGCTCCGAGACGCATAGCTGTCGATCGATTTGCGGCAGTCACGAATCCAATGCGCGCCTCTGGGTCGAGATCAGTAATCCGGCGCGCGATAAGCACGGGCTTGTTGAAGCCTTCAATATCGAAATTCTGCGAACGCAGGAAGTTGCGATAGGACTCCGACGCGGGACCATTTTCGAGATACGCCCGGCGCATAGCCATTACGCGACCATTGCCGGATTCGACAAACCCCTCTGGACCGACCACCGGCGCACCGTTGGCGGCATCTGCGGAAGGGCCGAGCCGTTCGGGCTGAAGGTTCGCAGCGATTGAATTAATCTGGTCTTGCGATATGGCTCGGGTGCGGTCTCGCGGCTGAAGCTCAGGAGGAAAGGCGGGATTGATCGACATATCGTCGAGATTGGAGGTGATTAAGTTGTCAGCTTCAACCACTTCGTACTGAACACCAACAGAACGGCCATCCGCATCATATACACGACCGGGCCGGGCATTCGCTTGCAAGAATGCCTCCTGTGGAATTTCCACTGGCTGGCCCCGAAACAGATCGTCGGCAGCCTTTTCAACCGCGGCGCGATAAACAGCGGAACCTTGCGCGGATTTGTCGAAGCGCGCCGACGGTACGGACGCCTCGCGTGTTACAACGTTACCAGCATCGACGAGTTGGCGAGGCCACTCACCGGTGGCGGCGCGGTGCCATGCAGCCGCCAGCCCTTTGATTCCGCTACCGAGCACAGCGCCACCGGCACCCGCCGCCGCAATTTCAGTCAGCGCGTCACGAAATCCGAAATTGGGGTCGACTTCTTGTTTGAAGCCGTAGTTAAAACCTTGGATAGCCGTTTCCGATGACGCGCCGATGGCACCCTCGATGAGTGCAGTGCGCAGAATGCCCGACGCGGCACCGGCACCAAATGCAAGAGAAATGGCATTGATCGGATCGCGCATCGCGCCGACTGCTGTACCGGCGAAACCGCCAATAGCCGAGCCCCAGCCAGTCGAAAGCCCCTGAAGTTTGATGGACTTTTCGCGAGCGGCGCGCGCACGGTCAAGCGTCTGGGCTTCCAATGCCTCCGCGTCAGGGAACGTCAGGTCACTTTCAGGGTTCTCTTTTTTCCAGGCATCGAATTGCCCACGCGCGTTCGCTTCGAGGTCAGCCCGAGGATTGAGGCCGGGGCCAGTAAGCCAGTTTCGAATCCCAATGCCGCTTTCCTGATAAAACCGAGAAATGAACTCGCTCTGGATATCGGCGCGTGAACGCTCGCGGGCGTTCACATTCGCGAAATCCATCATCGACGTATAATCCGCCTTGAATCGCTCAATGAAACCGGGATCAAAACCCTGAACAGGATTTTGTTGGGCGGCCTGTAACGCGGTCCGTTCTTCCTTTGGGTCGACGAGAAGCACCATTACTGGTCACCTCGCAGATCGAGAACGAACGGACCGCCCTTGCTGTCAATCGCAAAAGTCGGCGCGTTCTCCAGTCCAAATTCGAGAAGATACCGCCCATCGCCGACCGCGCGCAGGCGTCCATAACGGCGAAGGTCGCTTGCAGTAATTTGCTGGCCTTCGGACGTTACAGCCCCAGTCAGGCTATCGTCTGAAAGACCGGCAATCGTTTTGTCAAAATCTTCCTGATTCATGCCGTAGCGCGGCGCAATAATCGACTGCCCATTGAAATCGATCATCCCGCCAGTGACTTCATTTACGGCTTGCGTCATTCGCTCCTCGTTGAACTCGCCCGAGGTATCACCTGCTGTGTTGCTCAGATCGGCATAACGGGCACGGGCGGAGTCGAGAAGCGTTTGCCGCGATGCTTCCAAGCCTGCGCCGAACGCTTGAGGCGGCAGAATATCATCAATCGATGCCTGATTGTCGTCTGTCTTTTTAGGCGCATAGTTTGGATTTTCCTTGAGCAGTGCCTGACCGCGTAACACACCTTCAGCGACTTGCGGATTGTACTGGTAGAGCGCGCCCGCACTTGCAGACGTGCGCGAGTTCGCATCACCGGCGAGCGCCGTCATCGTCGCCCGGTATGTCTGCGGAGATAGGTTTTTCGACATGGCGCCAAAGAGCGCGGCCTGTTCGCCCGGAGTGCCCTGTGTCATCACCTGGTTAAGAATAGCCTTATCCTGCGGACGAAGTGCGGACGTGCCCGGCTGGACCATTCCACGCGCCTGTAAAAGGTCGACGGCCTGTTGACGGGCTGCGAATGCTGCGCCCACAGCGTCCGGCCCGGCTGCAAGGTCGATCGGCGGTGTGTTGGGTGCCCACTGGCGCTGTGCAGCGTAGCCAATGGGGTCATTCTTCATCGCCTCGGCCACCCGCTTTGCAGTGCGGTCGGCGGCTTCCATTATCTGTTGCTGTGCAACAGTGGCGCCGTCCCCAGCGTCTACCTTTAGTTCGTCGAGAACTGCGGCGGCTTGCTGCGGCGGCATCGATGCGAACATCGCGGCGGCATCTTCGTTCGTCAGATAGGACGTAACTTCGCGCCGGAAACTCGGATCATCAATGACGGAAAGCTGCCGGGTAAGGAGCGACAGTTCATTGGCGGCGGGCGGAATTCCCTTTGAAATTCCATCTTTCATATCGCCCCAGAGGTCTTTCGCGTCTTGAGTAACGCCGGTGCGGTAGGCTTTGATGACATCAGGATCGACCGTAGGCTGCGACGACGCGACCGCACCTCCGCGCGTGCTATCATCCTCGATATGCCAGTTTTCATTCGAGAGAGGAAACTTGAGGCCGAAATCCTTGGCGTGAGAATGCAACCAGTCAACGACTTCCGGCGGCGCGTTCTTCAGACTTTGACCGTTATATGAAAGGTCAGCTGCCGTGCCATGATTATGGTTGGAGCCCTTCGATCCCGCAACGCCGGGAGGCGGCGCGACCCATTTGCGAGCCTCAGCAACGGAACCGTACTTTTTCAGCGCGTCGTTCCAAAGCTCTGTCTGGCGCTCAACCGATCGGGCGCCAGAATAAATTCCAAGCTTTTCGGAAATGCCAGGAGGCGCAGCCTGGATTAGTGCCGCCAGCTTATTTCCAAAAGCTGCATCCATACCGTCGACGTGGCTCGCGTCCTTATTGCTCCGTGAGAGCAAGAACGCACGCGCTTCGGAAGGCCCCGACTGACCAAAGGTTTTTCCGGTCGGCTGGAAGTTACCAGTCTGGCGAAGCACCTTTTTGTAATAGTCGGCGGATTCTTTTGGGATGACACTATCGTCTCGGCCAGCTGCGAGCCAAGCGTCAGCACGAGCCGCGCCACCGTTATACGCGATAAGCGCCGCTTCCTGGTCGCCACCATATCTCGCCAGTTGCTTGTTCAGATAATGCTCACCATACCGGCGGCCCACATCTTCGCGCTGGAGATAGGCGCGCTGCTCGGCTTCGGTGCCATCAACCGGATAATTGGCGTCGCCAAGTTCCCCCGCAATCTCCGCGCCCGTTGCAGGCATTACCTGTGTGATGCCAGCCGCGCCCTTAGGGGAGACAGCATTCGTGTTACCTCCGCTTTCGACATTTATAACAGCATCGATAAGGCTACCGCCCGCGCCCTGAATGCCATTGGCGGCGGCACGCCCACGCTCCAGCGCAGCGACGCGCGCCTCGGGGCTCGCAAGATTGAACTGCTGAATCGTTTGCGCAGCACGCCGCGAGTTGATGAGGTCGAGAGCACCCGCAACATCGCCACCCCGCGCGAGGTTTGCAATCGTCATGTCGATGTCCGGGTTATCGAGACCAACACCCTCATCAAGCAGCTTCTTGTATTTCGTCGCTTGGTCCTGAATAGGCTTGAGCGCGACTTTCTGCTCCGCGACGAAGCCACTGATGCGTTGCTCTGCAAGTCCTGCATACTGACGGCGTTCCGCCGGAGAAAGATGCAACTTCTCATCCGTTAGGATGCGCTCAGCTTCCTTCTGGGCGGCTTTCACGCCGCCAGTCGTCAGCGTCTTATCGATGGAGCCGATAACCGCTTCGCTCATGTGTCGGGATTCGACCCGCTGCAACTCCATCTGGGCTTGCTTTTCCGAAACCGTAAATTCCGGATTGTCGACAAGCTCCTTATAGAGAGACTGCAATTGGCTTTGCTTTTCCAGATAATCAGGAGTGCCGGTGCCGCCAGCACGCGCAAGGGCGGCCATGTCATTATCGAGAAACTGGATTTCAGTCTTAATGTCGTTCTCGAATATGGAAAGATCGCGCTTCCGCTTCTGCTCAGAAACACCAAGGCCCAGCCGCGATCCTTCCGTCTCCAGCATCGTTTTCAGCGGGCCGCGATACTCCTTCGGCGTATTCGAAAGCAGCTGATCGGAGAACCCCTTCCATGATGCATCGAAAGCGGAAACATCGCCTTTCGCAGCGTTGAAAAGCTCTTGCCCTTTCGTGCGGACATCTCCGGCTACGCGAGCCGCGTATGCTTGTTGTGCGGCACGATTATAGGCCTGGCCTGACTTCGACCAGTTCGAGCGCTGATCGACTTGCAAGGTACCGCTCTCATCGCGATAGACGGCATTCGAACCTTCTTGCTCCGCTCTTATGACGGCTTGCTCCTCGAACTTTGTCCCGAGCGCACCCATTGCATCCGCGATTTGCATATAAGGATTCGCCGCCGCTGCGCCTGAGACTGACGACTGCGGGCCTTGGAATATTGCTGTTCGCTGCGATACCGTGGGGAGACGAGCCATAGTTTACTGTCCGAAGAAATAGGGAAGGGACTTCGCAGTACCGCCAAGCAACGACGTAACGGCGGAATTGCGAAATGTTCGGGCGTCACGTTCTTTCTGCGCCGCATCGATGCGCCTGCTGGCAACATCACGAGAGCGGTTCTGATCACTAACCCGGTCGTTTTCCGCCTCAATAGCCATGGTGGTTGGGCTGTCGGCTGCTACGCCTGTACCAGCACGTATCGCCCGAATATTGTTGATCGTCGAGTTCAGTTCGTCGCGATATCCGGTGTCAATCTGGTTCGCCTGGATGCGGCCCGTTGCGGCAGCATTCAACGACTGTTCGGCCTGCTGGTTGTAGCCAATGGCGCCACCGACGCCAGATATAAGCATCGACCCGCCGGTAAGGAGCGTTGCTGGATCGGCCATTAGATGGTCACCTCTGTCGTCAGTTCAAGCAGTTTGAAACGCCCCGGGATAGTCTTGCTGATCGTGAATTCAGGATCGAAGGAACGGCCTGTCTCGCGATATGTGAAAACGCCCGAGCGTTTCGGCATGGGTTGAGATGTATCCTCGCCGCCAAGCCACGTGCAAAGCACCTTGTTTCCGATCTTGAATTCCTGACAGTCGCGAACTTTGGCATTTACCTTCGACACTTTGCGACGGCGCTGCCGTTGCCCAAATGCTTCACCACCTTCGAAGTCGGAAAGGTTCGGCGTCAGGTACCAGTCGAACTCTTTGCCAACATGAATCTGCGCATAATCCGAAACGTTTACCGCGACGGTATTGCCTGGGCCGACAACGAAGTCGCCGAGATAAAACCCATCAGCAATAACCTGTACTGTCTCGCCAACCGGGAACGGCAATGTGCCGGAGCCGTTGTAAACAACTGAACAATCCAGCTCGCGGTCGACGTCAATGCGTTCGGCTACATAAAGCGGGGTCCCGATTGTCGCGTACATCGTTGAAAAAATCACATCGCCGAAACGAGCGGAGACGGAGTTCACCACGCCGTCACCGTTCCATAAGCGCCAACCTACGAATTCGCGCTCGTTGCTGTACTGTCCGACCACGACGGTGCCGTCGGCATTGACAACAAATATCTGGCGCGCGGCATTCTTCGGTGTGCCGTAATTGCTCGTGAGACTTTTGACCCCATTGAACAAATGTCGATGAAACTGCGAAATCTCGGTGGCGACATACGGACGGGCAGTCTGGCCAGTTGCAGTGATGGCATAGATTCCCGTCAGCGATTCGTCGACGAAAAGAACGCCTTCTGTCACTTCGATCGGTTTGACGTTCGCAACTTCACCCGCATAAATTCTGCGAAACTCAACCGATCCTGGGGTCAGCGGCGTCTCGGCTGAAATCGGGATATAGAACGCGCCGATATCAGTAATGGCAAATTCATCGTAGCCGCCGACAACGTGGAACACCTGACAATCAGCATCGATCAATTCAAATATTGCACCGGAAGCATCTGCGTTCACTTGGAGGTCAAAAGGATCGGACACGGCTGACCAGACAATTGCCTGTTTAAGCTGCGGGAAATTGCTGAAAATTACGCGCTGGCGATCCTTGGCCACACTTTGCGGCCATCCCCGCCGTGATGATATGAATTGCTCGTCCCACTGTGTGGTCGCCCCCGGCGAAACGATTGTTGTCCCGGTGTTGGCAATCGCAGCGTCTGACCCTGGCCCGACCAACCTCTCATCGGCAGCGGGTGCGCGCCATCGATTGGTAACTACGATGGTGACAGTCTTCCCCGGGATATCAATCCCGACGACTTCACCCTGAACGCCTGATATCGTCGTTGAAACGGTCTGGCCAATTGCAAACGTGATTTCGTTTGCGTTGCCCATTGGGTATTGAACAGTCGGGTTCAATGGTTCAAGGCACAACGCCGTGCCCGTAGTGGCGGACGTGACACTTTGAATTCGAAGCTGCTTTCCTGCATATCGGAAAATCACGCCAACATGAGAAGCGTTCAGAACCGCACTGGAAAATGTAACAGTCACGACGCCTGCTTGAGCACTCGGGCGAAGCGTCACGCCGAAGTCGTCAAACCGATAAAACGGAACGCTGACGGTTCCGTCAATCTCAACACGGAAATCGTAGTTTCGGATTGACCATGCTGCAGTGTTCTTGTTGATCTCGATGACTTGCGGGCGCATTCCAGGCCCTGTCACAAAAATCATGTTATCGTTCGATGTCCAGACGAGTTGGTCCAGGATAGCGCTTGTCCACGGCGCCGTGAGCGTTGCAATGGTTGCCCCCGCTTCGTTGCGGATCGTCGCACGTTGATGTGCAAATGTTACGGAATGACGGATGTTTGGCAGCAATCGAAAATCATCGCGCACACCATCATCCTGATACAGATAGCTTCGACCGTTCCGGTTTTCCACACCGCCGGTCCGAAGCGATTGCATATTAAGGGACTTGCGTTCGCCGTACTTGAAAACCTCGGTGTCGTCGCGGCGCTCACCGTCGGGATCAATTTCCCCAGCAGACCAATCACGTTGACGGATGACCTGTTTTGCAATGCTCATACCCGCCTCGTGCGCCGCGCTTCTGCGACTTTGGAGCGATACATATTACGGGCTGGGTTTTGCTGATCGAGGTGGGGCCGGGCCATCATTAGCCAGTCGTCGGCGCGAGCCTCACGGTTATCGGCTTCCTTGAAGTCTTCGTTCAGGCCGCGCAGAATACCTGCCTCAACCCGGAGCGTGAGGATTTGCTCAGCCATTGGATGCCAGATTGCCCCCGGCACCTCACGAACCACCTTGGCATAAACCTCGTCCTCGTAACGGCAACTGAGAATAAAGCCCATGATCTCGTAATCGACCAACAGCACATTGCCGTAATAGATTTCCTTCACATGAAGAACTTGAGGCGGTGCCGGGATACGGAAACAGTTCTCGGGGAACGTTCGAGACTTATTCTCGCTGTCGGGCGCTCGCACCAGTTTTTCGATCGTTGTCGCAAACGGCCAAGTATGCATCGACGACAGGAGTTTGATAGCAGCGTCGAACGCTGTATCCGCGACGACATACTCATCCGAACCTTCGTAAAGCGTGTTTACGCGGTTGTTGCCGGTGTTGATGAGCGCGTTATTGAGAACCGTGAGCTTGTCCATGCGCAGAATTTGGCTGACGCACGGCAGACCAGCAAAGCACAGGGCGGATAAGCGAAAAGGCCGGAGGCGTTGAACCCCCGGCCTTCTGAGCAGCACGTGCCGCGATGGAGATACGCGCCGCGTCAGCCTTTGTTCTGTTCGGCCTTGGCCTTGTCTTCGGTACCGGCCCCAAGCAAATCAGTCTTGTCCTGATCGGTCTTGTCGTTGGAACCCGCATCAGACGTGTCCGTCTTCGCGTCAGCCTTTGGCTGCTTGGCCTTGGGCCAAGGCTCGGCACTCCATTCGTCTGAGTGCTGACGTAGTGCCCGGTTCGCATCGATAGCGGCCATCTCATAGCCTTTGCCATCGCGCTTGAAATAGATCGTTTTGTTATCCGGCATTTTCATATCTCCTTGGAGAAAGGGCGCTTTCGCGCCCCTTCGATTAATACTTGGTGGAAGCCCACGCCTTGAAATTGACCGACGGGGTGGTACCGGCGACGTCGACATAAACGCGGACGTAATCATAAATCACGTCGTTGATGTCGGTGTGGAACGGGACTTCGTATCGACCGATGAGCGAGGTAATTGCGCCGCCTGGCCGAACCGCCGTGTTTCCGAGGTTGAGAACAGCAAGGTTCTCTTTCGCACCCGAGAAATCAGCCGTGTTGCTGCCCTGGATGATGATATTGTATACGTTATCAGCGCCCACAGTGATCGCCGAAACGTCAATCAGCATTACGGCTTCGAAGCGCCCGGCGCCGACCTTGATGATCTTCGCGGAGCCGTCAACAGTTGCTGCGCCATCGGCGGTAACTGCACCGGCATCCTTGAAAATAAGCTCTTTGTCCTGGTTAAAAATCCGCTGGCCCATAGCCAATCTCCTGTCAGAGTTGGCCGGGATCAAACCCGGCCATGTTTCACAAAAGTCGGCTCGCCTTACTTGACGATGGCCGCGTCAGTAATCGAATCCAGTGCCGTCAAGCAGAAGTCACTGTCATCGACGAGGCCGACATCCCAGGAGACATTCGTGCCGTAGAACACATTGTCGGGCTGGAGCAGGCCGAGGTCTTCGGCTTGGATGTTCGTCAACTGAATGCCGTGAAGACCTTCTTCAGTGAACGAAACAACAAAGATCGAAGTCGTCTGCGCAGCGCCGCCACCGAAGCCAACTTCGTTGAATGGCAGAATTGCGCTATGACGATCCTTGGGGTAGCCGGTCAGGATCGGCAGATCATTATAGCTGGTGACCGGACGTCCCATGCTGTCGCGGGTCTGCGAGATATAACCGCCGATGGTGGTGTCACGCATCGCCCCGATGAAGCGGCGCTTCAAGGCGCGGCTCATGATGAGGTGCGTCGGGTTCGTGGTGTTGTCGATCGCTTCATCAAGCGCAGCAAGTGACAGAGCAGCACCACCGGAAGCAGTCGAATTGTGAATGCGACGGCCATTGGCAACCGTTGCACGCGCCTTCACACCGTTGAATTCCTTCGGGTTCGACTTGTTGTCGCCATTGATGAAGGTGTCAGTAAAGAGCGTTGATTGGCGCTTCATCTGCATCGCTTCTTCACGGGCTCGGCGTTCCGGGCCGTGGCGGCGGATGATTGCCTTGTCGACCTTCAGAATAGTGTCGATAGGAAAGCTGGTTTCCTGAAACGGCGCAATCTTGCCCTGGGATTCGCTCGCGCCTTCATTGATGGCGCGGAACTGCGCATTACCGATATCGGTTTCGCGATAACCTTCATACGAGCCGCCGGAGAAACCGGAGAACGGAAGGGCCGCAACGATGTCGGAATGCTCCGCGAAAGTCTCGATCAGAGGACGTTCGATGCTCTTTTTTTCGAGACCCTTGGCATATTCGGGAAGGGTAATGGCTGGCATTGGTGTTTTTCCTCAGCAGTCGGTCAGAGCGAACGGGGCATGATTCCGCGCGCGTAGTTGATCCGTTCGGTTGGCGATAGTTTCTGATATTCTTCATCAGAAAGTTCGGCTGGTGTGGCATCGCGGCCCCCGTTCGGATTGCCCCGAACGTCTCCTCGGACAAGGCGCTGTAGCGCCTCAAAAGCTTCAACCTGTTTGGCGGTGAACATCATGCCGCGTAGGGCGCCAGAATACTCCTTGCCGATCTTGGCATCGAGAAATGTCGTAACCGCGTTGACGCGTTCGGCACCCCGCGAACCAAGCTTTTCGCGCTCAGCGGCTGCCGCTTCTTTCATTTTCTGGTTTTCGCCAATGTCCATATGGACGCCCATGGCGAGAACATCTTCAAACTGTGCCTGCGACCAGTTCTGCTTGTGGGCTACTTCGCGCAAAAACTGTATGCGCTGATCGCTGGCATCCAGAACCAGCTCGCCCTCTGGAACTTCCACACCTTCCGGCAGCTTGAACGTGGCGGGCAAACGGGCCTCGTACTTGTCCGGGCTGTCGGGGACTTGAGCGAGTTCAGCTTCACGGCTGGCCTTGAATGCAACGAGATCGTTGTAAGCGTCTGCCTTGAAGCCAGCCTTTTCATCCCATAGTTCTTCAGGGAGGTAATCGGGGCGCTGTAGCTGTTGATCGCCTTCGACCTTGGCTGCCTGATCGCCACCGTCGCCAGCACCAGCATTGGCGTTTGCGCCATCGTCACCGCTTTGTCCGCCGTCTCCGCCGCCCGATCCTCCGCCATCTTCCGGCGCGAATACTGGTTTCGGACCATACATCGTGGCGCCGAACGTAATACTACCGGCCAGCGGGGCCGTGACGCCTGCTTTTGCGCTGTTCTGGTTGAGGTTTGCTTCGGCGGTATCGTTCATTGTCAGTTTCGGGTCCATCGCTACCCAATCCCTTCATTCCAGCTGTGATCAAATCTGCCGCGAATGTGCGGCGACCATGCTGGACGTGCAAAGCACAGGTCTCGGGAACACCGATGGCTTCCAATTCTGATTGTAGATATTCGAGGAACGGGCGGGCTTCTTTCTGCCGGAAAATCCACCGGATAGAGTTCTGGACTTCCTCGTCGTGAAGCTTAGCTTGCGCCATTGTCGCCACCTTCCGGCCCGCCTGCGCCGCCGCCCATTTGGCTCAATATGCCCTGCACAAGCTGATTGGTTTCCCGTTCATCGCGGAGCACTATGACTTCATCTTTCGATAGCGATTTCATCTTGTCCATTGTAGCGCGCTCGTTGATGGCGGCCTGAGAAGTCATCGGGAAGTATCCCTTGAAGGCATTCAGGAGATTGCCAGCTGTCTGGAGCTTCTGTGCGTCCTGCGCCTGCGTTGCCGGGTTGTTCGGCGTCACCGTGATCTTGCTGCCGTTGACCTCAATCGGGTCGAGCTTTCCATCCTTGTCGAGCAGATACTCGAACCGGCGGAATACCTCATACGGGCCCTCTCGCCAGAACTTCAGTCCTGGCGTGCCGATACGGCGCTGCGAGCGGACCATCTCATCCATCCACTGCGTTGCCGATGGCGGAGTGTCGCCGCGCTGTTCGGGATAGTCAGCGAAGAACTTGCGGCGGACCTTCTTTTCCAGATCGGCAACCGTATAGAACCCAAGATCGGCATCGCCGCCGAAATAGAGCTTCTCGATTTCGCCGCGCTGCCCCGGCCGCTTCGGATAGCCCTTGCCGGATTCCAGTCCACCCTCAAAATTCAGTATGCCGTCGTCGGGATATGCGAAGGGCGGCGATAGAGCGAGGTCGACATGATCCTGTGTGGCGGCCGTAATCACATCAAGAATGCGAAATTCCTGCAAAGACTTGATCGCGGGACCGTTGCCCCAGGCATGAAGCTTGTCAGGAGAAAGGCGCGCAATGATAAGTGGCAGGCAGCCAAGGCCGGAAAGCGTGGTGTGATGAACAAGCTTTCGATCAACGAGAAGGACGTGAATCCAGTCGTCATCGTGCGGCTTGCTCCAGTCTCGCCAGAAGCCCCAGGCAATTTCGATCTTGGCTTTTGAATTGCTCTGAATTTTCCGTTCAACGTCGGCGGGTAATTCCTGATCGGGTAATACCGACCGAATTTTGCTGGCAGTGACATGGCGAACGCGAAAACGATCGTCGATCTCGCCGTCAGGTCCGACATTGAATTCTAGCTCGCGCGTCGGAACGTGTTCGGCGCGGTATGGCCTGCCACCGCCGGGCGCATCAATCCACCAAGCGACAGTTCCAAGCGAGGCGTCGGGGTCGAGCGATGTAGCCAGTTCGGCATTGAAATTCGAAGCGTTGATCGCTGCAAAGACCGTGGCGTCGTAAACAGGCAGCAATTTCTTGAGATCGTTCATTTCGGCTGAATTTTCTTCGATCCCCGCAAGAACCGCCGCCTCAGCCGTGCTTTCCGCCCATCGAACATTCTGAGGGAAGAATGCCGAAATCAGTTCAGTCGCGAAATCTTCACTTACCTCTGGGCCGATCCCTGTCGCCAGATCGTCAACGTCTTCGATGCGCTTGGACGGCGCCGATCGGGAAGAAACGTCGCGAGACAGGCGAGGGCGGGTGAAGAAATAGGACTCCTGCAAGTCCTTGACGACTAAATCCTTTTGCCCGCGCGCATCCTGTAAACGTGAATTTGCCTCACGTTCGAGGTTCTTCAGCGTTTCGTCTGGAGCGGCGGGCTTTGAGGTTTTCGCCATGTCGATCAACGCATGATAGGCGCGGTTGACGAGCGAGTGCCATAACGACGCATAGCGTCATTGGTTCGGCGGGTCACATCGTCCTGAATTGCCTGAATTTGCTCAAGTCGCGATTGTTCTTCCTGAGCTTTCAGCGCTGGGTCTTCCTTGGGTTTCATCGTCATCATCCACTACGATTGTTCCACCGTTGGCGAGACAATGGCGAAGAAGTGCGTCGGGGCGCAAAGCACAGGTGCGCAATCCGAGCAAATGAGCGACGGCAGTGACGCACCACAGACCGGGCTTGAATTTCATGGTTTCGTCATCGGGATTTGCCGCAGGCATCCGCACAATCTTGCCCATTTTCGAGTAATGAGCCAGGAACCGGTCTGATTTTTCGTCAGGCACCATCAAAACGCGGGTTCTGCCGGTCAAATAGTCGAAAAACACCCAGTCACCGGACCACGGCACGCGGCCAAAAGCCGAAACGTGTTTGTATCGACCCCATGCCAGCCAATTCACCCACCGGCGCAAGGAATCGCGATGGAATACCACGAACCATTCAGCCGGCTCGCACTCTGCAAGCGTAAATCCGTCCTCAGAAACCACCGCGCCGCCTCGTTTTTGGTCGCATATTCGTTGAAACAGGTTGGCCCGAGCCGCGATGTTCGCGACCAACAGCCGCCCGACCCTCGCCAGCACCAAGCATCATGTATTGCAGCGCATCGGCGATGTCGGAATAGCGGTCTTTCTCGGGCGTATCCTTGTGGTTCGCCGTGCCTTTAAGGCGCGCAAAGTGATAGCCGCCAGCGCACGCCACTTTCAGCGTTCGGCAGTTCGTCCCGCAAACGACAAATCGCGGCGAACCGTTCACCATCGTAATCATCGCATGTTCGACGGCTTCAATACGGGTCTGAATGTGGTTGTTCTTCACCGGCGCCGGTTCAACCGGCATCCCTTGCGAGCGGAAAATGTCGTAAGCTGTGTGCTCATCGGCCTGGGTTCCGTCTGCTCCCTTCGGATCGCCGTAAAACTCGACTTGAAAACCATCCCCTGAACTCGAATGGCGTCCGGCGCGTGTTGCCGTCCAATCGCCAAGGCGTTGCGTCAACAGCCGGGAAACTTGCGGAGCAAATAGCGATGCGCCCTGATCGCGCGCCGTCAATTCCGCAAAAATGCGCCACCGGCCATTCACGATCTGCCCGGCAACCATCGCTGGGTTTCGACCGAAGTCGAGCCCGACATAGACCGGCCAACCTGGGATAGGATCAAGCGGCGTCTTGGAAACATGGGTTTCCTCGTTGAATTGCTGCCAGACTGGCTTGCCATCAACGAAAACAGTAATCTTGTTCAGCACGCGGCTATCGATCCACTGTTTCGATTTGCCCTTGATCTTTTCCTCGTAATATCCGGGCTTCAGCCAGCGGATATTCTCGGCGAGCGGGTTCATCTTGTAGCCGATGAGAGTGCCCGAGCCGTCTCGCTCCTCGATCATCGCAGGAGGCTGAACGAAATAACCCCAATTGTCGGGCTTGCGATAGGAAAGTCGTTCTTCCTCGGTCCAGTTGTCCGGCAATGGGACCTCGCCCATCATGAGCGGAATCCAATGATCTTCACGTGGCGCGTTCATATCGGCGATCACGCCGTCCCACTTGGCGCCGCCGTCCTTCACCGCCGGATATCGACCTGTTCGCGATTCCGCTTCGTCGACGATATCCTTTTCGATGAACTCCAATTCGTTGAACCAGAAGCCGGTCACTTCGAACGAACGCATCTTGCGAACATCGTCCGGGCTGTCGAGAGCGATGAAATAGACTTCCATGTCCATGTCGCCGACGCGGATCATGTGGCGGAATGGCCGGTCCCAATAAAACCGCCCGTATTGTTCTTCGGGCAGCCAATCGAGCCAGGTCTTGACCGTCGTGTTCTTCAGGTCAGGAAAGGTGTTGCGAACCACGCACCACCGTGTATGACGAAAACCCGTATCGGGGTTCTTGTGCTGCTCCATCGAAATTGCGAGCATCTTCATGATCGACGCCGACGAAGTGCCCGAACCGATCGAACCGCGGATAATCGAAACGTGCGACCGATCAGCGATATATTCCGCCAGCACCCGACCGCCAGGCCGATAAATCTTGCGGCCCTGTTCGTCGCGGTCGATCTTGGGGAGGGGAACTTTTTCTTCGATGTCAGTCATCGATCCTCATCCCGAATGAAGCCAATCTGGTCCATCATGCGAATGATTGGAAATCAGTCCGCATCAATGATGCCCGTATCTACCGGTTCAGGCTCATGCACTGTTCGCGGCAGGCTATCGAGCGCATTGGCTTCGTACCAATCCATACGAGGGCGACGGAGAGATACGTATCGGGTCATCGCGAATTCTCCAACAGGTTAAAAAAAATCTGACCGAACGTTCCAAAGGGGGAAATCGACTGTGTGGGGGTGGACTGGAGATTCAGCCCGCGATTTTTGGGGGCCACCCCTCAAAGGCCCGGAATCGAGAACGAAGGGGGTACGGGGTGCGCGTTCCTCAGTCCTCATCAGGAACGTTCTCCTGAGATATCAACTGGTTAACATGCTCATGCTCCAGATGTTCTATCTGTTGCGCATGTTTTGGCTCTGGCGAACGGCTGAACTCAGACAGGTCGATGACGTATCCAGGTGTCTCGACGTTCGTCGTGTTGTTGATCTGCACGTTGACAGACGCACCAACTGTGTGAGTGCCACGGTTCTGCCCGTCCAGATACTCAGCCGCCTTGAACTTCACCGACGAATTCTTGTCGTCGAGTAATTCACCCATCGTGTGTAGCGCCCGGGGCCGGAGGCTAGTCCGTAACACCTCCTGACACTCATTGAGATAAGCGAGGACTTGGGGCTTTAAGAGCGCCTGACGCATTGCTTCGTCCGACATTCCCACGGTTTTGGTGGCTTGAGCCCGTGTCATGCCCTCGAACACCATGGCTTCGATTACGGCCTTCTGTTTCGGCGTAACCTTGGGCTCTTTTTTTTCTTTTCGAAGCTGTGCGGCGGCTTTTTGCGCTTTTGCGCTGTAATGGGCTGCTCTGCGTGCTGGGAATGCCATGGAGTTCGCGGCTCAAACGGTTAATCGAGTGATCTTGCATTGAACGAAGGGTGTGTCCGCGCGAAGCGGTAGAATGTTGCGGAAAAGCACGCAAAGCACAGGTAAAAAGCGCAATGAAATCAATGGTTGGTCTGTGGATGGATTTTTGTGTCTATTTGGTCACACTCCAAAACGCTGCGAATTTCGCATGTTTGGGGTCGATTATGATGCGATGACTCGCTTGTGCGTTGAGCACCACCTGAAACGTGTTATTCTCGCATTCTGTTACGCGGATGTGCTGCGAAAATCACATGATCGGCACTGATTTGGTCACCACCTGATATGAGGCTGGAATGAGTACGTCTTACCCTGCACGAGATGCACCGGAGAATGAGCGTTGCCAATGGTGGCGCGAGAACATCATGAAGCTGTCCCGGCCTGATCTGGCGGAACGTGTGGGCATGTCTGTGTCGACGATCACGGATATTGAGCGCGGATATTATCGGGGCAACAAAGCTCCGATTGATGCGGCGGTCATGCAGCGCTATCGTCTGGCGTGTGCTGCCGTGGCACTTGGTGCGCAATTCGATTGGCTGTCGTTGAGCGTGATACCATCAGTCCCGGTTGAGATACGAATGATAGGGCATGTGACGCCATGAGGATGGAACTTAAGGGGTTTACGAGTAGATCGCATGTCGTGGTGCAGGCATGGCCTGACTATTTGAGGAAAGGAGAGATCGTATTTCGTGGAGAGCGGCGCGCCGGAACCAAATGCCGTGTAGTGCGTGCCTGCATTGAACCGGATGATTACGATTATATCATTAATTTGATGGTCGAAACCAATCCTGAAGTCGCTTTTGATGCATTCAACGCCGCGATCAAAAGAAGGCTGCAGAAGCCAGAGGAGGAATGACATGCGTGGACCAAAACAGCCTGACAACTACATCGATCGTGAAATTGATTGCGAAGAAGCTGTAAGCGATGGGCTTGTCGCTATCCTCGACGATGCCGAGGCCGCCGGTTGGGATCGCATTGAAGCTGCCCAGGCTATGTTTAACTCAGCTGCTGCGATTCTGGCTGGAGAGACCGGCAAAGACCCGAACGAATAGCGGCAACTTTCCCACTTATTCACATTTGCCCCGGCAGGTTACGCACAATACGCGGGGAAGCGGGCGTTTATAGCGCGGCGTTCCCTTGCGCTCAACGCCATTTCAAGCATACTGCGCAGCAAGCAGCACCTTTGTTTTTGGTGAAAGGTGCGCCCATGCTTCTCGAATTTGCTACTCCATCCGGCTTTGTTATCCGGGTGAAACTGTCAGTGTTCGTGCTGGCAGCTATATTTGCGCTGTTGCCGGCATGAAAAAGCCCCGGCGAACCGAGGCTGACACTGTGGCCTACCACCATACGGATATTTGGCGCTGTGGGAGGATTTGCACCTCCCGGCAACCGTTTTGACGTTCGGTCGCCTGCAACTAGCACCCGCAGAGCCGATTCATATCACGGCAGGGCTATTTGTAGAAGTTACCTCTAAGATTGAGACAGCATTTCTCTATCGTGAGGACACCCAAACCTGCCGAGACAACAACAATTTTACCCTCGTCTGGCCAATGGTCACCGATTATGCAGTATCCCAGCCCACTGTTTGGGCTGTTCAAGATTTCTAGTTTGCGGTCAAAAACCATTTGTCGACCTGTAATGAGTAGGTCTTTTTCGGGCGGGTAAATCTCATCGCCAAACTGGACCTTTCTGCCCGATACATATGCAGCAACGCCGGGGCCGTCATCATCCTCACCGTTTGCGAAGATGACAGGAACCCACTCGATGTTCAGTTTGGTCAGGCGCTTCTCAATAACGTCCGTCATATCACACCTTACGGAATATCCGTCACATATGCATAAGATCAAGACTGGCCTGGCGTCGATCGCTAATACTTGGCCAGAATCCAAACAAAAGCGACAAATGCGAACGCCAGCCCGACGATGGCAAACGATGTCGGCCAGTTCATTCCGCTCTGTAAAGTCTGGTGCATAAAGTCATTCATAACCGTGATCCTTATTGCTCAACTTGCTTCTTGCGAGGCCGACGCGGCAGATCGACGAGGACTATCCCCACACGAAGACCGCCAAGCCATAGCGGGAACGTCTCTGGGCCCATTCCACGTCCTTGTGGACGTCCGTAGTTCTCCAGTTTGCTGGTATAGCCTTCCTGCATGCCGGATTGGGCATCAAGCTCCATACTCGACATGTGCAGATCGTCACGACGGCGCACCATGGCATCAATGAACTGCTGATAGTCGGTGATGACGCCCGAGCAGGGTTTCAGTCCGTGAATGCGGCTGTCGATGTCAGGGTCGACACCACCGCGCTTTGCATCCCATTTGTCGAGCTCATATTCGCTGAAGTACGGACGGCCCGAGATTTTTACGGCTGCCGGGAAATCAGCCTCCCGCTTCTGCCAGTTGTAGACCGTGGCGCGGGATACGCCGTAACGCTCGGTAATATCGCCAACACTCAAATATTTCTGGTTCTTTTGCCGCGTTGCCATGTCTAAACCTGTCTAATTATGTCAATTGCCATCGAATTTATGCCTGTCGTCACCACGGGATTTTTTCATCTTCCATGGGCGGATTGCTGGTTATTGGCTTGGCCGGAGCATGAACCGTGGCGGTTTTCGCTACCCAGATCGCGCCGTCTGGATATGCGCGGCGCCTGGAGCGATCCAGCCATGTGCCGTGATCGACATTCGTGTCGATTATTTCTCCCTTGGGAGTAATTTTGACCGTTGGAGCCGACATCTTGCGGAAATTGACGACTTCTTCTCGCGATTTCGCTTTTTCGCGGTCGTTGCTCAGTTCCGAATAGATTGGCTCGAGCTCCTTGCGGATTGCTGCCGACAGTTCGGGAGCCTTGGGGCAAAACTGTTTGCTCTGGCCTGGAACCATGCCTCGGATGAAAGCATGAACGACTTTGCCAACTGCCCATTCAGGATATCCGTTGATGGCAATCGTGTAGCCTTTGAGGACAGCGACAGGATCATCTCCGCCCTTCTGGGGCAGTGAGGCGAAAAGCTGGTGCAGATGTTCCGTGATTTCCCCCGGAGTAGCTGGTTTCAATCGTGGATCGGTTTTCGCTATCTGGTTCATCGTTCTGCCTGTCGGTCATTTGGCGCAGCAGCGCGCCGGTAAGGTCGGCCATCATTGCGGGCTGTTGCCCGCCGGGCGGCGCGTGACCGCGAGGAACTTGCGCCGGTGCATCTGCCCAGCGTTCCTGGTTCAACCACGTCGACGGATTGCACCACGCGCGGTCATCAGTCTTGGAGACGTAAGCCCGCAGCCCGGCCATGATGGTTTCGAGATCGGCTTTTGCTCTGGCTTTGATGAACGCTGTACGGGCTACGGGCTTGCCGACCTTATTCGGATAGATCGGCCAGAAATGGCTTTCGAATTCGGAAGTGAAATCGCGCGTGCGCGTTTCTTTTATATCTACGTCAGTAGATATATATCTGGTATCTGGCTTCTGGTTAGCATTGCCTTGGCATTGCGTTTGCAATGCGTCCGCATCACTTGCGGTATTGTTTTTGTTGTGTTTTTTACTCCAACGCGCGTTTGCTGCTCGCGATCCTACCTCTGACTTTTCTGAGAGGTAGACTTGCTCTTTTTCGACTCTATCGTTCCAGAGACCGGCCTCAATACGGGTGATTTTTCCCTCATCAATGAGCGTGTCGAGAGCCTTCCGGAAAGCAGAATTTGACGCACCGCAGAGACGCGCAAGACGGGCATGATCTTCCACGATCGGCTCGCCACGCTCGTACATGGTGGCAATAAGCGTGATGTATATGCCAGTCTCAACAGCACTCATTCCACGCGTGCCGCCAAGCCAGTCAGAAGGAAAGAAGCGCACCCAAGGCATCTTGGTCATCGGTTGCCGTCCAGTGACCCGAAACGGGCCTTCCTGCGCTTCTCATGGCTGCGAAGGATATGAAGCATCTTCAGCACTTCAGCCTCGGATTTGCGCATGTGTTTTGCGATCTGGAGCGTGTCACGACCACGGCGGAATAGCTGGAGAACGGTCATTGATCGAGCTCCATTTCCCAGCGCTGTTTGCGGCAGGCAGATGGCTTCTTGCGCTCGACAACGGTCACGACGATCCCATCGTCGATAATCGCTGTGAAGCCCTCGGAAACCATCCGCTTGAAGCCCAGACGGCACGCACGTTCGACGTTAGGTGTCATGATGAGCGCACGTATTTGCTCAAGCGTCAGGCCAGCAGCTTCGCAGAATATCTCTGCGCGCTCATATGGCCGCGATCCTTTCGGCGGATAGCACTTCACGCCCAAAATACGGCTGCAATAGCGCTCGACAGCGTGGAAGGTGACACGGTTGGCAATGATCATCGCTTTGCCTCCCGATCCCGCCAGTCATAGCCGGATTCCAGAATGCGCATCAGAGCGGCGCCGAATAGTTCCTCGAAAGCGGACTGGCTCATGCGACCTCCTTCACGGCGGGGCCGATGAAGCGCGGGCCGTCGACGTGCTGATTGTGGAAGCGCGCCCACATGGCGTTGTCTTTGCCAGTGTGTTTCGATCCCTCGATCCACTTGACCCGACCGACAGAAACGACGTGGGAGCAATGCTTGATGAAAGGTGCGGCCTGTTTCGTGTGGAGCCAATCGGCATCGAATAAGAACCAGCTGGGAGCAATACGCATAAAGAGCGTGATCATTGGATGAAGAAGATCACGACGCCACGGACAATTGGTGATGATTGCATCAAAGACAGCATCGGCTTCAAAACGGTGTGTCAGCGCGTCATAACCATAGGAAATATCACCCTCATACGTGCAAACGAGGCCATGCTTTTGCAGATGGCCGACGAGAGCGCCATTACCCGCACAAGGTTCCGCGAACGTACTGACACCATGCAGATGCGGGATGAGAGGTAGAACCGCCGAATATGGCGTCTCATAGAAATCGCGCTCGCGGCGCACGAAACCAGTCGACCGCTTACCCATTAAGCCGCCCTCGCAATCGACTTCGCAGCGGTGACGGCAGCACGCTCGGATTCCGTGCCCTTGCCGATTGAGCGGCTATAGTGAACCTCGCAATACGGCTTCTCTGGCAACGCTTCGCAGCCGCAGAACAGGAATACGCCGCCTTTCGGCACGTCATTCACTGGCCAGTGGCAGCCACCGACGGGAATGTTATGCAGTTCAACGCGCAGGGAATTGGCGTCATAGAGCGACGCGGCAATGTCTGGCCGGACAACTTCGGCGGCTTCCTCGACCGCGACAGCCTCTTTCTTGGGCTTCTCGGGCCGTGGCGCCTTCTCACGACGAAGGCGGGCGACTTTGTGCGCGCGATCTTCTCCGCCACGTGGCGAACGGGAAAAGCCGATTTCAGCCAGATCAGCGCGACGACCGACAAGGCCGATGACAGCATTGCGGCTGACACCGTCGAACTTTGCGGCTATCTGGCGAGCGGAAAGACCATCGCGCAGCATCTGCGCAATCTGGGCCAAGTGTCCTTCGTACCAAAATGTCATCTTGGGATCCTCACATTTAGATCGAATTGGCGGAGCGCCGCGACCGGCGTTCAACAAACCCGATCAGGCAATCGGTGCCTGGATGCCTTCGAGGGATTCGAGCGTGACGCGCAGGCCGGGCTTGTCGCCGTAGACCTTGAAAACAGTCGTGACCGCACACTGCGCATCATCGACGAACGCGATCTTGTTCATGCTGTCCTTGACGATTTTCGCGATGTTGTCGCCGTCTGGCTTGGTGGATTTCCAAGCGCCGTCGGGAGAGGCAAGGCGTTTCTTCGTGACAGTCTTCGGCCAAGGATAAACGGCGGCGATAGTGAGACGAACCGGCCCTTCAAACAGTGGCCGGTCCCTCATCGCCTGCGAACAGAAATCGCGGATCACGCCCATGTAATTGCGCTGTTTTCCCGGCGTGAATTGAACTTTGCCGTGTTTGCCAGCGCGCGCCCACGGAACTACATCACCCGGAACATGGAACGTGATCCGCATCCGCTTATTCCTCGTCGCCGGGGAATTCTTGATCTTCGAGTTCCGGGCCGTCCTCGACATCGCCGACGTTACCGTCGTCGGTATCTTCGATAGGGAGGCCCGGTTCATCGGGATCGGGTTTCGCTTCGGTGCGCTCGCCGAAGAAGTCAGTCGCATCGGTCAGAACAATCAATGCGCTCTGGCCCTGATGGTCAGACAGGGAAACGACATTCTGCTCACTGACCAATGCGCCGAACTTGCCCTTGATCTCACCGCCCTTGACTGTGAAATCAGCAACCTTGATAGGGAGGACGTCGAAGCCACGCTTGGCGATAATTGAAACCGCGCGCCGAACAACATCTTCTGCGCAACGTTCAATCGCATAGATTTTGTCCTGCTGTTTCTGCTCGGAGAGTTTCGACCACGGGTCTTCCATCGAGCGCACATGAGTCAGAAGAACGTCACGCACATCGCCAGTTAAGGTTTCTTCGGCCAGTGAAACAGCCTCAGCAACTGCATTCATTTGTTTGCTCCATCGCGTTTGAAAATGTCATTCCGCACGCGCCGCTTGGCCACGAGCAAAAGGACTTCGGTAATTTTCTGGGTAGCTTCGGCAAGCCAAATGAGGCTCGCCGTAAGAGCGTTTCGGATCATTTCGAAAACTCCGCTTTGAGGGATGCCAGCTGCTCGGCCTGCCATTTCATGCGCTGTTCAAGTTCAGCGATGCGCACGCCGCGTTCGAAGTCGCGCCACCAACGGGTATCGGCGCCATCCATGATGGATTGCAGCAAATCGAAACCAACATCGGAGCGGAGAAGATTGATAAGAGCGTCGGCACCCGGCTCGGTACGGCCTTCAAGCCATAGCTCGGCTGCACGTTGAGAGATTTCGGCACGGCTGGAGAGATTGATCGCGGTCTTCGACGGCCAGAGACGCCGAGCCATGTTGCACACGGCGTCAACACAGCGAATCCGCTTTCGGTTCTTAGCGAATCCTGTCCCAGCAAAAAGGGGCAATGATGCAGACATCAGGAAACAGCCTGTTGTTGAGAAGTCGAGCGTGTTGGGATCAAATCTTCATAGAAATCGTTGGCGGTCACTTCGCCGCCAGTCGCTTCATAGATGCGCCGCATCGTATGCGGACGAGGAATGCGCTCGCCGCTTTTCAGCTTGCGCAGCCCAGAGACAGACATGTCGATAGATGAAGCAAAAGCTTCATCATCGATCCCGGTGAGTTGTAAATAACGGTGCAGCTTCATGGTGTGGCATGTTCCCCAATGTGGGTAACTTTGTCAAGCTAATCTTCCACAAATCGGGGAAGGACACCAAAGGCGCGATTAAGTAAAGGTTCCCGCTATGGGTAACAATCTTCGCAAACTGAGAACCGAACGCGATTGGACGCACGAGCAGGCCGCCGAAGCCATGGGTGTGTCGCGCAGTCAGTTCATCAAGTTGGAGCGTGGAGAACGTCAGCTTACGGCAGAATATATTCGCCGAGCCGCAGAGGCTTTTAACGTTTTAGAGAAGGATGTATTCTCTACTACGCTCACGGCTCCACTCGTCGGATATGTTGCAGCAGGATCGGAAGCACATTTTTTTGACGCCCAGGGACCGTTCGAGGAGGTCCCGATGCCTGAGAATGGCACTGAACATACTGTAGCCGTAGAAGCCCGAGGCGACTCTCTCGGCCCATTCTTTAATCGTTGGCTCGTGTATTACGATGAGCTTCGCACGCCTCCAACGCCGGATTTGATCGGTCAACTGTGTGTGGTCCAGCTTCTTGACGGGCGCACACTCGTCAAAAAAATGATGCGCGGATCGCACCCCGACCTCTATCATCTGTTGTCCCAGACCGAGAGCCCAATTGAAGATGTCGAACTTTTGTGGGCTGCGCGGGTGACCTCTATGGCGCCGCGGTAATCATTTAAGCAGGCGACCCGCAACAACTATCGCGATAGGCACGCCCCACACGGCCGCGAAGAAAAAAATGACTGACCAGTTATATTTCGACCGACGAACGGATTCGAATGCTGCTTTCCTTCGGTAAGCGCCTTTCACATATTCCGTCAGGAAGTACGGAATGAGCAGCATAGCGGCAATGATCACCGTATAGATCACTATCGTTATGATGGCGTCTGTTTCTGGCGAAAGTCCAAAGCGCAAATTTGTCCCCCTGTGATTTTCTCAAGGAAATCATAGGCGTGCTTTGAAATTTCGATGTTACCCAATTTGGGGTTGACAATATTACACATATTGGGGAATATGCTTTCCAACAAGGAGGGCATTACCCATGCTCAAATCTCACATCAAAGACGGATACACCCGCATCCTGCTCGAAACCCATGACGGGGCAGGGCAGATTGAAATGGTTGATGCCTGTGTGAGCATCGGCGCAACTGACAAAGACATCATCAAGGCCGCCGACGGTTACGACACGCAGCGCATTCTGCGCTTTGATGTTCGGACCATGCGCGGCAGCGACATCACCGATGATGTTGCCCGGTCTTATGAAGGCCCGTTCGACGATGACGCGCCGCAGTGGGTGCGCGACCTCCCAAACTTCCATCTGATCGCCGCTGAGGAAGCCGACGACGAGCGTTCATATCGCTCGCACGTTCGCGCTTGCCGCAGCCCGTCAGTGTATCTGTGAGGGCGCGAACATGACTGTTTTCTATGATGTAGATAAAGCCGTTGCGGACTTTCGGTCGAGCATGACAGCTGTCATGAGCAAGGTGACTGATCCTGAAATGGCAGCGCAACTGCGCAGCGTAGAAGCGCAGGCGGAATTCATTCGGTGGTCGCTTACCGAGATGAACCTTGGCACGTCTCAAGACGATCTCGTCCATGCAACGGCTGCACTGATCGCGAATTGTATTAAAAACATTGTCGCTAACACGGATTGGGAACACGGTTCGACGCTTATCCCGCGTCTGCTCAACATGCTGATGAACGATACTGGCGAGACTGTCAGTGAAGTTCATGTGAGCAATGTGATCGGAGGGCGCGCGTAATGGCGAAGACCCTTCAAATCTCCGGCCACACCCGCCGCGCAACGCTGGAAGCCGAAATGCTGGCGAAGGCGAAGGAAGAAACCACGAACGCAATCTGGACCGGCATTTTGGTCCGAGACGTTGCAATCGCGCTGGCTTCCGAATTCCCGGGCGAGGTGCGCCATGGATGACATTCTCATCGACCTTTTCAAGTTTCTCGTGATCGTCACGTTTTGTTCGGCGGTCATGATCTGGGCGGAGTATTTCGCATGAAAATCGAAAGCAAGTATTCGATTGGCGATACGGTTTATGTTGGCAGAACTGTTTCCAGCAGAAAGCAGCGCCCTTGCCCGGATTGCTTTGGTACAAGGAAGTGGAAGGCCACCTCACCGGCTGGAACTGATTATGAATTTTCGTGTCCTCGGTGCACTGCTTCGTACCAAAGCAATCACGAAATGTCGTTGAATTACTCGCTGTTTGAGCCGTTCGTAAGATCGCTGACTATCGGTAGCGTTCAGTTTAATAGTGCTGAAGGTGCGCACGACAATGGCTTTCGGTACATGTGTGTCGAAACCGGAGTTGGCTCAGGCTCTGTTTATAATGAGCGTGATCTTCACCCTTCAGAAGATGAGGCGATAGCAGCCGCGCAGCTTATTGCTGATGACCAGAACCAGACCGTTGATTGGGTTGTCAAACAGTTCAACCAGACACTTGAAATATCAGATTATCAACTGGCAAACGCTGCCCTTAAGCTGGCATCGGACAAAGCATATGCGGCTGGTTCTATGCTTTATCGTCTGCAAGACCTCTTTGAGCAAATCAAGGAAGCAGGCGACAAGGACGAAATACTTGAAGCCATCAGTGATTATGTCGAACACGACTGGGAAAAAGACAAGGAAAAGGCGCTTGAGCTAGCCCGTGGGGGTGATCGTGGCTGACATTCTCAAACTGCCAGTCACCAAGCCAGGCCTGTATGCGATGACGGAAGGTGATTATCACGCCGATCCGTGCCCGACGCCGAGCCTTTCACGTTCGATCGGTCAGAAGTTGCTTGATGAATCCGCGCGCCATGCGTGGACGGCTCACCCACGGCTGAACACAGCGCCGAAGAAGGAAGAAAAGCAGGAAAAGCGCGCTGAAATCGGATCAGCTGCACATGCCATATTGCTTAGCCAGCCGACGAAAATCGAAATGATCGATGCGCCGACATATCAAACGAACGCGGCAAAGGCGGCGCGCATTACAGCGCACAAAACCGGCGCTATCCCGCTATTGAAGGAAGATTACGCGCTTCTTATCGACATGATGAATGTCGCTAAGCGCGAACTGTCGATCCACGAAGATGAGCGCATCCGTGCCTTGGTCACCGGCGAAGTGATCGGCGAGTATTACAATGAAGTGACCGCTTGCTGGCAGGATGTTGTCGGCGGTCATTGGTGCCGGGCTCGTATCGACCGTCTTGTGATCGAACCGAAGCGCATCACTGTGATCGACTACAAGACCACGGAAATGTCAGCGGCGCCCGATGCCGTGCAGAAGACGATCTACAACAACGAATACGAGTTGCAGGACGGCTTTTACCGTCGCGGGCTCCGTCATTTGTTCCCGCAGATCGACAAGCATGAAATCGCGCTCGACTTCCTGTTTATCGTTCAGGAACAGAAGCCGCCGCATGAAATCACGGTCGCGAAACTCGACATTCCTGGCCGCCAGATCGGCGAGAAGAAAGCCAGTGCCGCCATTCGTATGTGGGATCATCACGTCACCATGAACGAATGGCCTGGCTACCCGAGCAAGACGAAAACGGCAGAAATGCCACCGTACACTGAAACCCGCTGGCTTGCCCGCGAGATTGAAGACGAACGGCTCCAAAATCTGCCGTTTGATCCCCTGAACCCATTTGAAGAAGTGCCGCATCGGCCAAAGCCGATTGCGCTGCCCTGCTGAGGTTGCCATGAACGATTACAATTTCACTGACGCGAAGCGTGACGATACGAGTCTTCTGATTGGCATTTCGGGTGCATCGGGCTCCGGTAAGACCATGAGCGCGTTGCGACTTGCTACGGGGCTCGCGCAGGGAGAGCCAATCTATTTCATCGACACGGAAGCCAAGCGCGCGCTGCATTACGCTGAGCAGTTCAATTTCAAACACCTCGACATGCGCCCGCCATTCACGCCGGAAGCCTTCATGCAGGCAATCCAAACCGCAGAGCGGGCAGGGGCGAAGGTTATCGTCGTCGACTCAATGTCCGACGAATACGAGGGCGTCGGCGGCTTGCAGGAAATGCATGACGACGAAGTGGCGCGCTTGGCGCGCAAACCGTTTGACAACCTGGAAGGTTGGGAAATCGACAAGTTCAATGCGCCGGGCTGGAAGGTTCCAAAGACCCGCCACAAGACACGTCTTATCTCGCCACTTCGTCAGGTGCGTTGCTACGTCATTTTCTGCATGCGCGCCGAAGAAAAGATCAAGTTTGTCAAAATCCGCGACGAGCGCACTGGCAAGGAAAAGAACGCCATCGAACAGGCCGGGTGGACTCCGGTCTGCGAGAAAAGGTTCATGTATGACATGACGATGAGTTTCACGGTTACGCCAGATAATCCAGGCGTGCCGCTCATCAAGGACGGGCAAGCTGTTTACGGCAAGCTTCAACGTCAGCACCTCGCATTTTTCCCAGAAGGCAAGGCAGTGACCGAGGAATCGGGCCGTCAGCTTCGCGCCTGGGCGCGTGGTGAAACACTTTCGAATGCACCCTCGCGGCCTTCCTCCCCCGCGAGAGCATCGGGCGCCGGGGAAACTCCTCCGTCTGACTCCTCCCCGGCGTCCGTCAATAATCAGATGGTTCTCGTGAACTATCACAATGCACTGGATAAGGCCGACAACCGCGCTGCATTGGTCGACGCGCACACAACCTACAAGCCGAACTTCGAAGACCGCTCCGATGACGTGCAGAAAACTGCGCAGTTCATTTTCGGCGCGCACCAGGACCGGCTCAAGGGCCTGAGCCATCCCGACATTTACGAAGCCATTGAAAAGGTGCCGCTATGACCGACCGCCGGAACACATGCGACCTTGGCCAGAACTGCATCTGCAATCGCGACGGTGAGCCTTATTGCGCTCACCAATACCGCGACCCGGATCGCTTCTCCGTCAAACTCGCTGTCGGAATCCTCATCACATGCGTGGCTTTCGTCCTTCTCGGATGCGGCGTTGTCGCCTTCCGCTATTGGACCGCAATCTGGAGTGTCCAGCCATGACCACCCTACCGGAAGAGGCCGTGACCCTCTGGGCCGTCATTATTCACGGTCCTGACGATCTCATTGCAGCGCCCGATTACCTATCGGCTGTTCGCATGTCGAATGCATTCAATGCATGGTGGCTGGACCTGAAAACGAAGCAGCCGCACAATGATGCTATCGACGCCCGTATGTGGGCCATTCCGACCGATTGGCCGGGGAATGACGCACAAGGCCATGCCGTCGAACTGTCGAAACCGCACCCGGAATATCAGTGGTTGCGCGAGGCGCTCTCCGCGCTTGAGCCATCCGCAGCGCGTGAGCTGGCGTTGGAAGAAGGGTACCGGCAGGGCATTGAAGCCGCCGCACAGAAAGCGGCAGAGATGCTTGTGTTTGCCGATACTACCAGCACAGCAGACCGGGAGATACCTGCCGCCATCCGCGCCCTTGGAACGTCCCGCGAACAGCTAAATAAAGCTGTCTCTAACGTACCGGATCAACAGAAGAACGAACCGGGAGCGCATGGCGAACGGGAGTTGCCTATTGATCGCTTTGACAGCGTTGATCCATCGGAAAGCATCGGATGCTATGGCGGGTCTGGACAATGGATCGAACTCGGAACCGTAGCGGATATTCGCGCCCTATCCTCCCCGGACCATGCCGACGCCGTGCGTGAACGTGCTTGGTATTTCAGCGCCGGGGATACCGTTCCCCAATGGCTGGAAAAGATCGAGAAGGGCAATTGCACCCTGACCTTTGGCGTGGATGTTGTCGTTACTTCCAAGGATGGTGGTTATGAAGTCAGGCCGCAGGGCATAGCTGATAACGCAGGGCCGATACTCCATGTAGTCAACCAAGGTAACGTTACGCCTGAAATCAAGGGCGGCGGCAATGGCGTGGCTATCATCGGCTACAATCGTCCATACGATGAAACCGCTGGACGGCGGATCGCTCGGGTAAAGCGGTTGCTAGAAATGGCCCGCCCCTATGTCGAATGCTACGACACCCGCGAGCACAACTCCGAACAAGACGCCGTTCTTACCGAGATAGACAAAGCTCTTTCGGTTGTGGTGGGCGAAACCCGTCCCGAAGCCACCCACCCATCAGGAGGCGACCGTCATGGCGAGTGAACTGAAACCTTGCCCGTTTTGCAGTAAAACCATGATGTTACGTAGTGCTTTATGGCCTTCCGAAGGCGATGCGGATGCCATCATCCATGCTGATCCTACAGATTGCCCTATGCTTGGCTTTTGCGACGGATCGGCTGATGGCAGCATAATTGAAAAATGGAATTGCAGTTTATCCAACGAGGATGACTTCCCCTCTGATGGGTCGTGTGTTCGCTGCGGTTCTGTACCTCGGAATGCGAACGGCCTTTGCAACACGTGTCTGGACGAAGATGCGGAGCGTCTAGAGAACACCCGCCCCGCGCCTGCCGCTACAGATACGGGACTGGAGACGGTGGAATACCAAGTCAGGTCAAAACTGAATGGCCATTGGGTGAAGGATAACTTTCTTTCTCAGCAGCTATCGCCGGACACCGAAAGGCGCGAACTCGTCACCCGCTCGCAGGCCGGAGCCATCATTGCCGAGCTTCAAGCTAAAGCCAAGGATTACCGGGAATATTCCGAAAGACTGGAAAAGCGTCTCGAAAGCGAGGAAGTCACCCGCTCGCAGGCTGCGGAGCTATTGGCGGCGGAACGGGCGAAGAAAGAAATGCTGGCCGAAAGTCTTCATATCCAGATCAAGCGCGTCAACGAGCTCGAAGCCGACAACGCGGCGAAGGATGAAACAATTCGTCGTCAGGACATAGCCCTGCGCGGGGCATTGCTGGAAGTTGAGCGATTGAAAGCCGACAACGCGGCGAAGGATGCGCGGATTAAGAAGGCGGTGCTGAGGGGGAAGCTATGACCGACCTCATTACCCGCCTCTCCAAGCTAGACGCGCCTGACAGGGGGATGGATGCGGAGATTGAAGTTGCTGTTCGCCGCATCGAGGCAGCCCGATCAGGCTTAGCCGAAGAGTATTGGGCGAACTGGCAAGCTTCGCCAGACGGCACAGTCTACGATCCTCACACACGTTATTCCTCGAACCCCTTCACCGCCTCTGTAGACGCCGTTATCGCTCTGGCGAAACGTGTCTTCGGTAAAGTTGGGTATTCAGTAGCCGAAACTGAAGATGATGGAGAAGCTCCGTTCGCCTTCATTCATGTCAATGGTGAAGCTTATCTAGGTGAAGGCGCAATGCCCGCCATCGCACTTCTGATCGCCCTCTTGCGCGCAAAGGAGGCCAGCAAGCCATGAAAACTCACGTTCTGAAAACCCTGCCGCAGTATTTCGAAGCCGTCGCCGATGGACGCAAGACGTTCGAAGTCCGCTTGAATGACCGCGCCTTCCAGACCGGTGACACCCTCAAGCTTGTGAAGATGGACGAAACGGGCCGGTTCTATGACACGTTCGGTCAACATCTATTCAAGCGGATTACTTTCATTCTCCAAGGCGGTCAGTTCGGCATTGAGCCTCGTTACTGCGTGCTTGGTCTTGGCGAAGTGATGGAGGCCAGCCATGCCGAGTAAGGAACTCATCGCTCAAGTCGAACAGATGGTCTGGCAGGACCGTGCACGAGCGGTTCCGGCTCGCTCTATAGACATTGCGCAGGAAATCACGACCGCCGTTCTCGCTTCTGTCGCGCAACACCTCGATCACAAGGCGGAGGCGGCTCGGAAGCACGCGAAAGCTTTCCACGACAAGCGAAAGAGCGGGAAATACGGGCTGAAAAAGCAAACCCGGTTCTACGAAGAAGGAAAGCACTACAACCGTCTGGCAATCGGCTATGCGAAGTCAGCCCGCGCAATCCGGGCACTTGGGGAGCAGAGCGAATGAAGCTGACCCGCGAACAAGCGCAGGCTTTTGTAGACAGCCTGTTCCCTGCCGGAGAATATTGCCATCTTCACAACCCGACGCGGACTTACTTTTCTGCGCTGATTGGCGATGTTCCTAGCTCTCGCCCTTATCTCGACAGCGATCCGAAACAAGAGAAGCTTCGCCAGATGGCGTCATTGCTTCGCGAGATTGCGGATCACATCGAAATCAGCGGAGAGACGGCGCAGCGCCAATCCCTGAAAGGCGGCGACCATGGCTAAGCTGACATGGGGTGATATTCTCGTTGCAAGCTTTTCAGCATGTCTTGCGTGCGGGCCTGACGAGCCTGTTGACAAAAGAACGCTATCCGCCGACCTCAAAAAAATACTGCTCGTTTCAGGTCGAGCGCGAGAAGGCCGCGCCGCACTGCGGGAAAGGGATCAGCAATGAAAATCCCGTTCAAGATGGAAACTCCCGGCAGCATTTCCACGCCGACGGTCCAACTCCGTTGGAGAAATGGCGTTCTGGAGCAAGCGTTCTTTGTTGAAACTCTTGACCTCAACAACAAGCCTGTCGACAGACAAGTGGAATGGCGGATTGTCCCGATTGTCGATGATACCGAAGCCGCACTTCGGGGAAGGGAACTGAAATGACACCGCGCGCTTTGATGGTTATTGGGGCAATCGGACTTTGCGCATGCCTTTTAAGGCTCGCACTCGACGGTGGTGACGGGTCAACAGCACTTTTCCTATTCGCCAGCGGGTGCGTCTTCGGCAAAGGATATGGCGTGTGGGAAGCTCGGCACGCACTGCGGGAAAGGGAGTGAGGATGAGCGACATTCCTATGATTATCCAATGGCGCGGAACCGACATTCGAGAGTTGTCAAAGGACGAACTTCTGACAGTTATCGTTGATCTGATTGCCGAACTTGAGCAGGTGCGGCAGTTCCATCGCCTTGAGGTGGCAGGGTGGAAAATGCTGCTTGAAGTTAAGGGGCGCGCATAATGTCACGTACAGCCCCAGTTGTTACCGCCACCCTTCGCTCGGGACGCGCTGATGTGCGAGACGAGAAGCTGAACCTTCTTCGCTCCGCATTTCGAGCAACGCAGTTTGTGCGCAAGGTCTTTCTTGAGCGCGCCGTGATCTGGGCCGAGTTTCTCAATCATCCAGTCGATATCAAGCTGTTTGCTATGATGGCACCCGTTGCAGTACGCGGTAAGCAAATATCCATACCGTTTGAAATCACCCAACGTTGCGACCGTTCCCGATCTATCCATGACAGCCTCCAAGGCTGGCTGTCTTATACCGTGATCAATCAGAGAACAAATCACAATCTGAAACAGGAAGGAGCCGCGATTCGAAACCACGCATTCTGAAATCAACTGAATAGGTGTGTGTGATGGCAAAGGCAGAACAGCTTTTCCTCACGGAATCTCAAATCGCCGAGCGTATCGGTTTGCCGACAGACAAGTGCAAGACCATCCTGAAAACGTTGGAGAAAGACGGCTTTCCTATGCCTGACCAGATGTTTGAAGGTCGCCGGTACTGGCCAGCCTGCAAGGCATTCCTTGATAAGCGATACAATCTCGGCACAGAATTACCGCAGGGCAATCCCGCCCTGGACGGAGAAGAAAAATGGAATTGAACGCTCCGGGTTTAAAACGAAGACCCAACAAGGATGGAACAGTGCGCCACTATTGGGTGGCGTCGGCTGTCTCGAAGAACGCAAAGGACTATCCGCAAAAGACGGTGCCGGTATTCGGCAGCGATGAAGAAATCGCCCACCGCTGCCGGGTTCTGTCCAGCGAATTGAAACTCTGGCTTTCGAATCGTGGTCTGGGCGCCAAGCCGCTCTACGACGGCTCGCTGAAATCGCTCATCAAAGTGTACCGTGAAACGGAAGAAAGCCCGTACCACAACATCAAGCACAACACGCGCGAGATGTACGACGAAAGCCTCGACTTGCTGATCGAAACTGTCGGCACCCGCCAGCTTTCACGTCTGTCTGGCCTCGATTTCCAGCGTTGGTATAACAAGCTGAAGGAACCGGCAGCCCATACCGAAAAAGAAATTGAGCTCGCGAAGAAGGCCGGTACGAAGCTGGAGCCTAAACCCGAGCGCGTGCGACGGGCATACAAGGCAATGCAAATGCTGCGTATCGTCGTCAAGTTCGGCATTGTCGCCAACGTTACCGAGTGCGCCAGACTTGCTGTCGTTCTGGAGCAGATGCGCTTTCACGTTCCTCCGGCACGCACGGAACGCATCACCTTCCAACAGGTCGAAGCGATTTGCGCCAAGGCTATCGAACAGGGCAGGCTCTCGATTGCTCTCGCTCAGGCTTTGCAATTCGAGCTCACATTGCGTCAGGTCGACGTTATTGGGCTGTGGGAGCCTTTGGCGGATCGGGACGAAGGGCAGGGCATTGTTTCAGGTCGCAGAAGATGGACCGGCGGTCTTGCTTGGAGCCACATTGACGCCAATGGCATTCTGTCAAAAGTCACGACAAAAACCGGACAGGTCGCCGAGCACGATACGACTGCGTATCCGTTCCTGCGCTCGATCCTCGACCACGTTCCGCAAGAAAAGCGGATCGGCCCGATGATCGTCGACGAATCGACCGGCCTGCCATATCGCGACCGGCAGCGGTTCGCGCGCGTCTGGAGATCGATTGCCAACGAATGCGGCGTGCCGCGCGACGTTTGGAATCGCGACAGCCGTGCGGGCGGTGTAACTGAAGGCTCTGACGCGGGCGCAAACATCGAGCATCTTCGCCATCATGCGAACCATGCGAACATTGCAACGACTGCCAGATATAATCGCAATACGATTGAAAAAACGCGCACGGTTGCGGAATTGCGCGTGGCTCATAGAACGCCGAAGAACGTTTGAAAAACATCCTACAGGAACGCCAAAGGAACGTGTAGGAACGTCATTGCTGCTAAGTTATTGAAAAGAATGGCGCACCCGAAAGGATTCGAACCTCTGACCCCCAGATTCGTAGTCTGGTGCTCTATCCAGCTGAGCTACGGGTGCTTGCCTTGTGTGCCGCTCGCTGCGGCGATGGGCGGTTGATAATCGGACAGATCGCTAAATGCAAGCGTCTTCTTAGAAAAAAATGTGGTTCTGTGAAGATTTCTTGTCAGGCCCCGCATTTCCGGGCTTTTCGGTCGCAAGCTGGTGCACCGGCAGATTGCCTAGGCGTTTTCTTCGGTGCGCTGGTTGTTGCGGTCCTCGCGCTGCATCGGCAAATCAGGGATGCGAATCTCGAAATGCACGCCAACGGGACGGTCTTCACGAAGCTCAATTGTTCCACCATGCGCGCGGATCAGTTCTTGCGCGATGGCAAGCCCGAGTCCGGTACCGTCGCTGCGTGTCGATCCCTTGAAAGCCGTGAAAAGATTGTCGCGGGCCTTTTGCGGAAGACCGGGACCCGTATCCTCGACGCCGATGATCGCAGTTGTTCCAATTCTCCCCGCAGAAATCGTGAGCCGCTTCACTGTCGCGTCATCATTGGTCTGGTCACGCTCCATCGCCTGAACAGAATTGCGGCACAGATTGCTCAGGACGCGGAATAGCTGCTCGGAATCGACATTCAGCTCGAAATCCTCCGGAACGAGATTCTCGAACTCGATGCTGTTCTCTGAATTGGGGCTCAAGGTTTCCCTTACGTCCGAGATAATCGTGTGCAGGAGGACCCGGCGCGGGCGCGGTGGTGCTTCCTGCGAGCGGCCATAGGCCATGACGCTTTCGGAATAGCTGATCGCGCGGCTGAGAGTACGAATGAGCTTGGGCGCAAACCGCTGCACCATAGGATCTTCGGTATCGGCAAGCCGGTCCGACATCAATTGTGCGGAAGCCAGAATATTGCGCATGTCATGGTTGATCTTGGAGACGGCTAGACCGAGATCGGCCAGATGTTTCTGTTCCTTGAGCGTTCGTTGAAGGTCGCTTTGAATATGGGATATCTGGCGCTGGGCAACGCCGAATTCATCCTTGCGATTTTCTGGCACGAGGATGAGTGCGGGATTGTCCGGGGATGAGGCGAAATCGATCATGTTGCGATGCATGATACGCACTGGCCGCAGAAGCATTTCGTGAATGATCAGATAGATCAGGCTTGCCGCGATCACGGAAATAATGAGCGAGATAAAAGTCACGTTGCGCGCATAGACGAGCATGGCGTGGCGAAGCGGCGTGTCTGAAGTCACGATTTCGATGATACGATCCGGAGAGCCGTTCGGTGAAACGGAGCCGTAGATTCGTAGCGTTCTGTCTCCACCGTTGAACAGTGTTCCGAATGCGTCCCATATGGCAGCGGCTTCGCTGATATTGTTAAGATCGATAACCTGGTCGATCTTGCCGGGCACTTCCGACATGGCAAGCAGACGCGATGCACCGGCTTCACGCATCGCGATAGCCTTGGTGCCGGTTGCCAGAAGTACCTTGTCCTGAATGTCGCGCGGCACGTCCATGTTGCCGCCAGCGGCAAGAACCTCGCTGACAGCGCCCACCGTATCGAGGCGCGAGCTCATCCAGCGCACGCGCATATTGGCTACGGACGGTACAAAGATCAGAACTTCGGTAATCAGCACCGCAAGAGCGGTCAAAAGCAGCAGCTTGCTTGAAAGCCGGCTACGCCAGGGCAGCCGTGTAAATTGCGTTGGAGAGAGCCGTTCGACGGTCGCAGTCTGAGAGGCCGCTTCAGGGGAAGGGGCGCCCGTATCTGTGGTCTTTTCAACAACCGCCATAGCCTGCTTCCAATTCGAGGCGAACCGGCCCAATTGCCGCGGTGCCTCAACCGGTGTGCCGTCGAAACGCAATTCATAAAGGTAGCCTCCTATATATGGAGCCGACCGATAAATCCAACAGCCTTTGTTCAATCGGTTAAGAACACATTCGTTTATGCGATCCGGCAGCGCAGCATTACCGAAATTTAACTCGACGCCTTAAGATCGTGCGTGCAAAGTCTTGGACGGAAAAATCCATGCATCCTTATAGGATGCGTGATTTGCGCAATGTGAAGGCAATCATCATTCTGATACTATTTGCTGGCATTTTCCGCGTCCGACATAATGGTTTTGAATACGAGGTCCGTCAGGATGACGGTAAACCTTGCCGGAGAGCTGAATGAAGTCCTGGAAGCAGATTGCCTTGTGCCTGCTCATAGCTGCGGTCGCCATTGGTGGCTGGTATGCATATAAGAACAAAAACGACGTGGTGAAAGCTGCGGCAACAGGCGAAGAAACGCCCAAAAGTGGCGGCGGACGGTCTGCGCCGCTCGTTGTTGTCGAGGCCGCTGGCGAAGAAACCATCAATAACCGTTTGACGGCCATCGGTTCGGCACGGGCTCTCAGCACCGTGTCGATAACCCCATACTCCAGTGGTTACATGACGAAGCTCTACGTCAAGGCCGGCGATAGTGTGAAGGAAGGCGATCCGATCGCCGAACTCGACGCCGAGACGGAGAAGATTGCTGTAGCCAAAGCCGAGACGGCGCTGAAGGATGCGCAGACGACCCGCCAGCGCATCGCTAAATTGCGGGCGACGAACACTGCAACAGAAGTCCAGGTGGTCGAAACTGAACTGGCGGTTGCGAATGCACAACTCGCTTTGCAGGACGCGCAGCTTGCATTAAGCCGCCGCACGGTTCGCGCGCCAATCACCGGTATCGTCGGCATCCTTCCCGTCAATGCGGGTAACTACATTACCGCACAGACGTCCATCGGACGTATCGACGACCGGTCGAAAGTACTGATCGATATTTGGGTGCCGGAGCGCTTTGCACCGCAAATCAAGGTTGGCCAGCCGTTGACTGCGGAATCGACGGCGTTCCCGGGTGAGACCTACAGCGGCGAGATCAACGCCGTTGACAACATGCTGGATGAGGCCAGCCGGACGCTGCATGTTCGTGCAGAAGTTCCGAATACGCAGGATCGTCTGCGCGCGGGCATGTCATTCTCCGTTACGGTTCTGTTTCCGGGGGATCGCTATCCTTCGGTCGATCCGCTTGCCATTCAGTGGGGTGCGGACGGCTCCTATGTCTGGCGCGTTGAAAACGGTGTCGCCAAGAAAATTGACGCTCGTATCGTACAGCGCAATTCAACCAACATTCTGATCGACGGCCCGGTCAAGCAGGGCGACATGATCGTTACCCAGGGTGTTCAAACCGTACGGGATGACGCGCCTGTGCGCGTAAAGGACGAGCAGGGCACAGCACTCGCCGACCCTGCCTCGATAAAGCGTGTTGCAGGCTGAGGATGAAAGCGTGACCAGTCACAATTCCCCATCCGGCAACGGCGGATCGACGGCATTATTCATCCGTCGTCCAGTTTTTGCTTTCGTTATCAACGTCCTGATTGTCGTCGCGGGTCTTGCTGCATTCACGGGCGTCGATATTCGCGAACTGCCGGACGTTGACCGGCCTGTCGTAACAATCAGCACAGATTTCAGTGGTGCATCCGCTGAAACCATTGACCGTCAGTTGACGCAGGTTCTCGAGAACGCTGTCGCGCGGGTCTCGGGCGTGAAGTCTATTTCCTCGACGTCGTCATTCGAACGCAGCCGTGTCACGGTGGAGTTTAACGACGGCGTAGACCTGAACGTTGCAGCCGCCGATATGCGCGATGCGATTTCCCGTGTCGCCAATGACGTGCCGGAAGAGGCGGACCCATCACGCATCATCAAGGCGGACTCCAATGCCGATCCGGTGATGCGTCTGGCAGTTACGTCCGACACTATGTCCGTCGACGATATGACGGTGCTGGTCGAGGATCAGATCCAGGATATCCTGTCAGCAGTGCCGGGTGTTGCTGACGTCCAGATCAACGGCGACCGCGACAAGATTTTCCGTATCGATATCAATCAGGCGCGCCTTGCGAGCTATGGTCTGACCATCGCCGATATAACCAAGGCGCTGTCCTCCATGGGGCTGGACGCTCCGGCTGGCTCCTTGCGCAGTGCCGATCAGTCTATCGTGGTTCGTGCTACGGCCAATCTGGAAAAGCCTGAGGATTTCGAAAACGTCTACATCAACGGACGCACGCAAATCCGCGATGTCGCAACCGTTACGCTTGGACCGGATGTCGAGAGCTCGGCAGTTCGTTCCAATGGCAAGACGGCAATCGGTCTCGGCATCGTGCGTCAGGCACAGTCGAATACGCTCGACATCTCGGAGGGTATTCGCGCAGCGGTTGCCAATCTGCAGAAGACTTTGCCCGAGGGCGTCAATATTGCCGTTACCAGTGACGACGCGAACTTCATCAATGGTGCAATCCACGAGGTGGAAATTGCATTGATTGCGTCGGTGATTATCGTCGTTGCGATCATCTTCATGTTCCTGTGGGATATACGCGCCACGCTTATCCCGGCCTTGTCGATGCCCGTCGCGCTCATTGGTACAATCGCAGCCATCTATCTGGCGGGCTTCTCGGTCAATATTCTCACCCTTCTGGCTTTGGTGCTCGCCACAGGTCTCGTGGTGGATGATGCCATCGTGGTGCTGGAAAACGTTGTCCGGCGACGCAATCAGGGTATGGGGCCGCGCGCCGCGGCAGTGCTTGGCACACAGGAAGTCTTCTTTGCCGTTATCGCTACCACGCTGACTTTGGCGGCAGTCTTTGTTCCCATTTCGTTTTTGCCGGGGCAGGCGGGTGGCCTGTTCCGTGAATTCGGTTTCGTTCTGGCGATTGCAGTTCTTCTGTCATCAGTTGTAGCGCTGACGCTTTGTCCGATGCTTGCCTCTCGTTTCCTCAAGGAAGGAAGTGGGGAAGATGGCGGCCACGGTCCGCTTTTCCTGCGTCGTATCGGGGGCGGGCTCGCAAGCTTTTATAAAAAGACGCTGCACATCTGTCTGTCGGCACCATTCGTTGTTGTCCTCGTGGCAATGCTTTTCGCAGGCGCATCCTTTGTCGGCTACGGCCTGATCCGCCAGGAACTGACGCCCTCGGAAGATCGCGCCGTTGCACTGCTGCGTATCAATGGGCCGCAGGGTATCAGTGTGGAGTTTCTCCAGTCACAGCTCGACAAGATTGAAGAGGCAGTCCAGCCTCTGCGCGATAGCGGTGAAATCACCACTACCTATGCCATCGCAGGCTCCGGCGGATCGTCAAATAACGGTTTTGTCGTCCTGACATTGGCACCATGGAAGGAGCGCGCACGCAGCCAGCAGGAAATCATGGCTGACATTACCGAGCGCGTCAAAGGCATAACGGCGGTGCGTATCTTTACCACCCAGCCGAACAGCCTTGGTATTCGCGGCGCGGGTAATGGTTTGCAGTTTGCCATAGTCGGCAGTGACTATGCCAAGCTACAGCCTGCGGCCCAGGCGGTCGTTGCCGCGCTGGAAAAGGATCCTCGCTTTGTCCAGCCGCGACTTTCTGTGGAGCCGACCCAGCCGCAGCTTTCCGTCGAGATTAATCGCGAACGAGCCTCCGATCTCGGTATCGACATCACCGGACTTGCGAATGCCGTGCAGTCGGTACTCGATGGTCGCAAGATCGGGTCGGTTTATGTTGGGGATCGCAGTTTCGATGTGAAGCTCGTTGCCACCACAAACCCGATCAACGATCCGACCGATCTTGAGAATGTATTCATGAAGACGACAGACGGTCGCTACGTACCCATGTCGTCGATCGCGACGGTTGTTGAGAAAGCTGTGCCGCCACAGCTCAATCGCGAGACGCGCCAGCGTTCAGTCTCGATAACGACAAATCTTCGCGATGATTTTGCTTTGGGTGATGCCTATAAGGCCGCACAGGAAATCGCAGCACCTTTGTTGCCGCCGGGAAGCCATATCATTCCGTTGGCGGAAGCTTCGACGCTCAGCGAAACTTCAAGCGGTCTGGCAATGGTGTTCGGTTTTGCCATCATCATCATTCTTCTGGTGCTGGCAGCGCAGTTTGAAAGCTTCGTCAGTGCGCTGATCGTGATGGCGACTGTTCCTCTTGGGCTTGGTTGTGCCGTTTTCGCCATGCTGCTCACGGGCACGAGCCTGAATGTCTACAGCCAGATTGGCCTTGTGCTTCTGGTCGGCATCATGGCGAAGAACGGTATCCTGATTGTCGAATTCGCCGATCAATTGCGCGATAAGGGCTTGAGCGTTCGTGAAGCAATCGAGGAAGCATCCAACATTCGTCTTCGCCCTGTCTGCATGACGATGATCTGCGCCGTGCTTGGCGGTGTGCCGCTGATTCTGGCAAGTGGAGCTGGCGCAGAAGCCCGTGTGGCTCTGGGCTGGGTCATTGTCGGTGGCCTCGGCCTTGCGACGATTGCCACACTTTATGTAACACCTGTCGCCTATCTGCTGCTGGGCCGCTTTACGCAGCCAAAAGCCGAGGAGGAAGCCCGGCTTGAGCGAGAACTCAACCATGCCCTCAAAGGGACGCCGCCAAGAGGCGGCACGGCTGAACCGGCGGAGTAAACTCAGAACAAAAAAACCGGCCTTTTGGGCCGGTTTCTTTTTCGCAATTTTTAAACTGCTTACTTCTTCATGGCGTCTGTTATCTTCGCGGTCCACGCACCTTCCGGTTTCTTGGTGATGACCGGATCGGAGCCGCCGCCAAGCAGTGTTTCCACCGTGCGGTCAGCCGCCGCTACATCAAGGGTGCCATCGGAGCCGTCAACCAGCTTGCCGATTTCCTTGACCATACGCTCCTGAACTTCCTTGGTCTGTGCGCCGGAAGCATCATTGTCGAGTATGATATCGGCGGCTTCCCCCGGATTTTCGGAGGCATATTTCCAGCCCTTCATCGATGCGCGGACAAAGCGGGCCAGCTTGTCGACCATCGCCGGATCGTCGAGGCTCTTTTCCAGCACATAGAGCCCGTCTTCCAGCGTGGCGACGCCTTGCTCTTCATATGGGAAGACAACGAGCTGATCAGCCGGAATGCCTGCATCGATCACCTGCCAATATTCATTATAGGTCATGGTGGAAATGCAGTCGGCCTGCTTCTGGATCAGCGGATCGACGTTGAAGCCTTGTTTCAGAACTGTCACGCCATCCTTGCCGCCTTCGGTCGGAATTTTCAGATGGCTCATCCATGAAAGAAACGGATATTCGTTGCCACCGAACCAGACACCAAGCGTGCGACCCTTGAAGTCTTCCGGCTTGGTGATGTTGGTGTCCTTGCGGCATGTCAGCATCATGCCGGATTTCTTGAAGGGCTGAGCGATGTTGACGAGCGGGACGCCTTTTTCGCGGGTCGCGAGTGCCGACGGCATCCAGTCAACCACAACATCTGCGCCGCCACCGGCAATTACCTGCGGTGGAGCGACGTCCGGTCCGCCCGGCTTGATATCGACATCGAGATTTTCTTCCTCATAGAAGCCCTTGTCCTTGGCTACATAGTAACCGGCAAACTGCCCCTGCGTCACCCATTTGAGCTGCAAGGTCAGCTTGTCGGCTGCCATTGCCGAACTGCTCATGAGCGCGAGCGCTAGTCCGGCTGTTCCAAGGCATAAAGAAATTGCCTTTTTCATTTCAGTTCTCCTCTGGTTCTTTTTTTATTGTGTGCATTTGGCCCTAAAACCGGTTCCCACTTTTCGGAATGCACTTTGGTCCACCTTATTTTTGCAGATGCCAAATATTCAGGCTTATGCCCTCCTGTATGAAGGGTGCCAGAATGTCATTTTGCGCTCGATCAGCGCGATCAGCCCGTATGAGAGCGACCCCGCAAGAGCAGCTACGAAGATTTCAGCCCAGACCATATCCACATTCATGCGTCCGATTTCCGCAGAGATGCGGAAGCCCATGCCGACAATCGGCGTGCCGAAAAACTCCGCCACGATCGCTCCGATAAGCGCGAGGGTGGAATTGATCTTGAGCGCGTTGAAGATGAATGGCATGGCCGCTGGAAGACGCAGCTTGAACAATGTCTGCCAGTAGCTTGAGCCATAGGTCTCCATCATGTCCCGTTCCATCGATCCGGTACTGGCAAGGCCCGCAACCGTGTTCACCAGCATAGGAAAGAAGGTCATGATGATGACCACAGCAGCTTTCGATTGCCAGTCGAAGCCAAACCACATCACCATGATCGGTGCGACGCCCACGATGGGAAGTGCGGCGGCCAGATTACCCAGCGGCAACAACCCCTTGCGCAGAAATGGAATCCGGTCTGCGACGATGGCGGTTATAAAGCCGAGACCGCATCCGGCGACATAGCCGATAATGACGGCCTTCAGAAAGGTCTGCCTGAAATCCGCCCAGAGAATTGGTACGGACGCCGCTATGCGTGCCCAGATTGCCGATGGTGCTGGCAGAAGAACCTGAGGGATAGCGAAAAGCCGGACGGTTACCTCCCAGAGCATCAGCATTGCGATGCCGAATAGCGCCGGCACTGCGATATCCAAAAGCTTTTGGCCCAAAGGATTGCGGGTCTTCAGACTGGCGACCCAGCCCACAAGCAGCCATGAAACTGCTATCAGCGCTGCGACGGATAGGATGCCTGTCATCATGTGGCTGCCCTTTCCGGTTTTACGCCCATACGTCTGTTCACAAGCTGTGCTGCGATACCGATTAGCGCCACCAGCACCGCAGCCATCAGAGCTGCCGCAACAAGTGCTGCCCATATCTGCACGGTCTGGCCGTAATACGAACCTGCGAGCAACCGCGCACCAAGGCCGGCGACTGCGCCGGTTGGCAATTCACCGACAATCGCGCCAACGAGGCTGATCGCGACGGCAATCTGCATCGATGTAAAGAGGAACGGCATGGCCGCAGGCCAGCGCAGTTTCCAGAACACCTGCGATCTCGATGCATTGTAGGTGCGCATGAGGTCGAGATGCATCACATCAGGCGACCTCAGCCCCTTCACCATGCCGACAGCGACCGGGAAGAAAGACAGATAGGTCGAGATGATGGCTTTGGGCAGCAAGCCCGATATGCCAATGGCATTCAGCACCACGATAATCATCGGAGCGATGGCAAGGATCGGGATCGTCTGTGAGGTGATGATCCATGGCATCAGGCTCTTGTCGAGTGTGCGGGAATGAACGATCCCCACGGCGAGAAGAACGCCCAGTGCCGATCCCAGCACAAAACCGAGCAGGGTGGACGATAAGGTGACCCATCCGTGATAGATCAGGCTGCGTTTGGAACTGGGCTTGACTCCAAAGACGGTTTTCCAGATTTCTTCAGCTACCTGATGCGGTGCGGGCAGGACCGGACGGTCCTGATGCATCGTATTGGCAACAAGCGTCGAGTAGGGGATTTCCGTCCCTGCGCGTGTCGCCTGATCCCGCTCGAACGGCACGTTGAGCACCACCGCCAGGCCGTACCAAAGCGCAATAATGACGGCGAGTATGGTTGCCACCGGAATGAATCTATCGTGCAGAAAGCCTTTCATGGGCGATCTCCAGCACGATGCGGTTGCTGAGTATCCTCAATCATGGATATGCCCCAGACGTAATCCCTCACGAACCCGATGGGCAATTTTCAGGAATGCTTCAGATTCGCGAATCTCAAGCGGCCTGTCCGGGCCAAGATCGCAATCGATGATTTCATGAATGCGGCCCGGTCGCGGGCTCATGACAACGATCTTGGTCGAGAGAAACACCGCTTCCGGGATCGAGTGTGTGACGAAAATCACAGTTTTGCGGGTAGCGGCCCAAAGCTTGAGAAGCTGTTCATTGAGATGGTCACGCACGATTTCATCCAGAGCGCCGAAAGGCTCGTCCATCAACAGCATGTCCGGATCGAATGATAAGGCGCGCGCGATCGATGCGCGCTGTTGCATGCCGCCGGAAAGTTGCCAGGGATATTTTTTGCCGAAGCCCGTCAGGTTGACGAGCGCGAGGTTTTTTTCGATCCGCTCGCGCCTTTCGGCCTTGGAAAACCCCATAATCTCCAGCGGCAGGCTGATATTGTCTTCGATGGTGCGCCAGGGAAACAGAGCGGCCGCCTGAAATACATAACCGTAGGATCGGTCGAGGCGGGCTTGTTCTGGCGTCTTTCCGTTCACCGTTACGGAGCCTGATGTGGGCTGTTCCAGATCGGCCACGACGCGCATCAGCGTGGTCTTGCCGCATCCCGAAGGTCCGATGAAGGAAACGAACTCGCCGCGCTTGACGGCAAGATCAATGTTGGACAGCGCATGGACCGGCCCATCATTCGTCTCGAAGACGAGCGACAAGTCTTTGATGTCGATCACTGCCTGCGCATTTGCCTCGCCCCTCTCCGGGGCCATGCTGTCATTCAAACTCATGCGCGGTTCCCGAAGCTGGACGATGGCCATGTCTCAGACCCCTATCGGCATATGTTCGGCGCTGCGCTCCACTTTGCGCGGCGCAACGATTTCTTTCCATTGCGACAGCGCACGATTGACCGGGCCATTCGGCTCGCGCTCAATGAAGCGTCCGTCGCCCGGCTCTGCCGTGACGTGCCCCTTGTCGAATGCGATACGCCCACGTGAAAGCGTCATCTTCGGCAGGCCCTTGAGTTCAAAGCCTTCGAACACGTTGTAATCAATGGAGGAATGCTGTGTTTTTGCAGAAACCTTCTTGGTGGCCTCCGGGTCCCATATGACAAGATCGGCATCCGCTCCCGGCAGCACTGCGCCTTTCTGCGGATAGATGTTCAAGATCTTGGCAATGTTGGTCGAGGTGACAGCCACGAACTCGTTTGGCGTCAGGCGTCCTGTGCGCACGCCGCGCGACCACAACACTGGCATGCGTTCTTCGAGACCGCCCGTTCCATTCGGAATCTTGGTGAAATTGCCGATGCCGTAACGCTTCTGCTCGGTGGTGAATGCGCAATGGTCGGTTGCAACGCATTGCAGGCTTCCGGCCGCAAGACCGGCCCACAGACTATCCTGATTGAGCTTGTCACGGAATGGCGGAGACATCACGCGGCGTGCCGCATAATCCCAGTCCTTGTTATGATATTCGCTCTCGTCAAGCGTCAGATGCTGGATCAAAGGCTCGCCGAACACGCGCATACCCTTTTGCCGGGCACGGCGGATCGCTTCATGGCTCTGCTCGCAGGAAACATGCACGACATAAAGCGGAACACCTGCCTGATCGGCAATCATGATCGCGCGATTGGTCGCTTCGCCTTCCACTTCCGGCGGGCGCGAATAGGCATGGGCTTCCGGCCCGTCATTACCTTCTGCCATGAGCTTGGCCTGCAACTGCGCGACGACATCGCCATTTTCGGCATGAACGAGCGGCATGGCGCCCAGCTCCGCACAGCGCTGGAACGAGGCGAACATCTCGTCATCATTCACCATCAACGCACCCTTATAGGCCATGAAGTGCTTGAAGGTATTGATGCCGCGTTTCACCACTTCCGGCATTTCATTGAAAGCGCGTTCGCTCCAGCCGGTGATCGCCATATGGAAAGAATAATCGGTGCGGGCCTTGCCTGCCTTCTGGAACCATTCCTGCAATGCGTCGAGCAGATTGCCTTCCGGTCCAGGTAGAACGAAATCCACAACCATCGTCGTGCCACCGGCAAGGGCTGCCGCAGTGCCGGTGTCGAAATCGTCGGATGAATAGGTGCCCATGAAGGGCATTTGCAGATGAGTGTGCGGGTCGATACCGCCCGGCATGATATAGCAGCCGGATGCATCTATGACTTCATCGCCGGAGAGATTGTCGCCGACAGCAACAATCTTTTCGCCTTCGATGAGAACATCGGCTTTAAAGGTGCGGTCAGCCGTGATGACGGTTCCGCCTTTGATGACCTTTGCCATTGTTCGTCGTTCCCCTTTTTGGTTTTGTTGCGAACAGTAGCAGTAGTGGATGGTTGTGAAATCAGCTTACAATTTCAGCAGTCTCCAATACCGCATGCAGAAGCACGTCGGTTCCCGCCGACGCCCATTCCTTCGAAATATCCTCGTCTTCATTATGGCTGAGCCCATCCACGCATGGACACATGACCATGGCAGTCGGGGCTACGCGGTTGACCCAGCAGGCATCGTGGCCCGCGCCAGAAACGATGTTACGGTGGCTATAGCCGAGCCGTTCCGCCGCGTTGCGGATCGCCACCACGCAGCCATCATTAAAGGTTACCGGGTCGAAATGTCCGGCCACTTCAATCTCGATGCCGATGCCCAGTTCTTCGGCGATCTTCGGCGCTTCCTTTTCAAACCGCGTTTTCATGTCGTCCAGCACATCTTGGTTGGGCGAGCGGAAATCGACCGTGAAAACGATCTGGCCTGGCAGCACGTTGCGTGAATTGGGTGAAACGTCGATATGGCCGACGCCGCCCACCGCATCCGGCTGGTGAGACATGGCGATTTCGTTGACGAGCTGCAGCATCTTGCCAAGGCCAAGGCTTGCATTCTTGCGCATCTTCATAGGCGTAGAGCCGGTATGCGCTTCCTTGCCGGTCAAGGTTACCTGCAGCCACCACAGGCCCTGGCCGTGTGTGACGACGCCGATGTCCTTGTGCTCGACCTCAAGGATTGGCCCCTGTTCAATATGAAGCTCGAACATCGCATGGATTTTGCGCTGCCCAACCGGTTCATCGCCTTTCCAGCCAATGCGCTCCAGTTCGTCTCCGAATTTCTTGCCTTTGGCGTCGGTGCGCTGATAAGCCCAGTCCTGCTCGTGGACACCGGCAAAAACACCGGATGAGAGCATGGCCGGGGCAAAACGCGTGCCTTCCTCATTCGTCCAGTTGACGACGACGATAGGTCGCTTTGTCTTGATATTCATGTCGTTGAGCGTGCGCATGACTTCGAGGCCGCCGAGAACGCCCAGCACGCCATCGAATTTACCGCCCGTCGGCTGCGTGTCGAGATGGCTGCCCATATAGACCGGATCAGCGTCGGCATCTTCGCCGGGGCGCGTGAAGAACATGTTCCCCATCGTGTCCACGCCCATGGTAAGCCCGGATTTTTCGCACCAGCTCTGAAACAGTTTGCGGCCTTCGCCGTCTTCATCGGTCAAGGTTTGGCGGTTGTTACCATCACGCACACCAGGCCCTATCTGGGCCATGTCCATCAGACTGTCCCAAAGACGATCGCCGTTGACTCTAAGATTGCTGGTGAGCACCATGCGCTCTGCCTCCGCATTATGTATGTGCGTTCAAATTCGAGCCATTATACTGCTAGCCCGCATCCACCCGCCAATATATGTTCCCACGACCCGGCTCTTTGGCCACAATATTCTTGCCTTGCGGGCAAAAACTTGACTAGTTGGTCAAATTGCAGGCTAGAAGAGCGTTTGAACATGGTCAAGCGCTTTTGAAAAATTCTACACTGCTGAAAGGTGTCAAATGGCCACAGCTCCTTCAGACTCACGGACTGACACAGTCGGAACCGAGAAGATGTCGAACGAGAAATCGGAAGGTGCGACACGTATTCAGGGTATAAATCGCAGGCTGATCCTCGATGCTGCTCTGGAGGTTTTTTCCGCATACGGCTTTCGCGGTTCGACGGTCGATCAGATCGCCGAGAAGGCGGGCATGTCCAAGCCGAACCTGCTCTATTATTTCCCACGCAAGCAGAACATCTACGTCACCGTGCTGGAAGATACGCTTGCTACCTGGCTGGAGCCTTTCGAACACATTAATCCGGATGGTGATCCGCTGGAAGAGTTGCGCCGCTATATCGCCGTGAAGCTGGAAATGTCGGCGAGAAAGCCTGAAGCTTCGCGCCTTTTCGCCAATGAAATTCTGCATGGCGCTCCGGCGATTTCTGACTTTCTCAAAGGGCACCTGAAGCAGTTGGTCGACGAAAAAGCGGCTGTCATTCATCGATGGATTGCTGAAAAACGCTTGGCTCCGGTCGATCCCTATCATCTGATCTTCACCATTTGGGCGGTAACACAGCATTACTCGGATTTCTCTGTACAGGTCGGTGCCGTTCTGGGTTCGCGTTCGGAGGAGGCCGGGTTTTATGATGAAACGGCCAGAGCGGTAAGCGCCATCATTCTTGACGGCATTCGCCCACGCAACGAGAATTCGTCATCATGAAAACGATTCGAATTTCTGCAGCCATTGTCCGCGACGAGGCGGGCCGTTTCCTTCTCGTGCGCAAGCGCGGCAGCGATATATTCTTCCAGCCGGGCGGCAAGATCGATGCAGGCGAGCAGCCTGAAATTGCGCTCATCCGCGAGATTGAGGAAGAGCTTGGTATTCGCATCGATGAGAGCCAGTTGCGCTACGCAGCAAAGATGTCTGCACCCGCCGCCAACGAAGACGATGCAACGGTCGAGGCGGAGTTATTTCATCTCCGGTTGAAAGACGGTCAGATGCCTGTTGCTTCCAGCGAGATCGAAGAGCTTCTATGGAATCCGCCGGGTGACACAACGCGTCCGGTCGCGCTTCTGTCACAGAGCATTCAAGCGCGTTTCGCGAAGGATTACTAAGTCCTTCGCGCCTCGACACGGTTTCCGTCCTTGTCGAACAGATGCAGGTGTTGAGTTGGAAAACTCACGTGAACTGTACCTTCAGCGAGCAGTGCATCGCGATCGAGCGTGAAAACCTTGAACGGCAATCCATGCAGGCTGAGGTGCAGGATAATACCAAAGCCGGTCGGCTCGACGAGGTCCACATGCGTCGGAAGATTACCTGATTGCTCCAAAGTCACGTGCTCTGGTCGGATGCCGAGTGTCGCCCTGTCTCCGTCGTCAAGGGACATGGGCGATGCCAGTGCGATCTGCGTTCCGTCCGTGAGGCTCAGATGCGCTTTGCTGTCTTGTTCCTGGTAGGTAACATCCAGAAAATTCATCGCTGGTGAGCCGATGAAACCCGCCACAAAAAGGTTTGCCGGACGGTCATAGAGTTCAAGCGGAGGGCCGACCTGCTGCACCACGCCGCCATGCATGGCCACGATGCGATCGGCAAGGGTCATGGCTTCGATCTGGTCGTGGGTGACATAGATTGAGGTCGCTTTCAGCTCGCCATGCAGTTTCTTGATTTCAGCACGCATCTGCTCACGCAGGCGGGCATCGAGATTGGAGAGCGGTTCATCGAACAGAAAGGCCTTTGGCTGGCGCACGATGGCGCGGCCCATTGCAACACGCTGGCGCTGCCCTCCTGACAATGCCTTGGGGCGTCGCTCCAAAAAGGGTTCAAGGCCGAGCTTGGTGGCCGTGGATTTGATGGCGCTTGCGATCTTCTCTTTCGGCGTTTTACGCAGCCGCATACTGTAGCTCATATTGTCGGCGACACTCATATGCGGGTAGAGCGCATAGGACTGAAAGACCATCGCAATATCGCGGTCTTTGGGTGCCAGTTCATTGACGCGCTTGCCGCTGATCTGCACCTGACCGGCGGTGATGTCTTCAAGTCCTGCAATCATGCGCAGCAATGTGGATTTGCCACAGCCTGACGGGCCGACCAGCACGATGAATTCGCCATCTTTGATCTCAAGATCAACGCCGTGCAGAACAGCATGTTCGCCATAGCTTTTGCGGACTGACTGAATATCGATGGAAGCCATAGGGAAAAATCCTTTCAGCCTTTGACCGCGCCAGCCGTGAGGCCCTGCACGAGATATCGTTGAATGAGGAAGAAGAAGAGACAGGCCGGGATCAGCGCGAGCACGCCCGCTGCCATCATCTGTCCGAAATCGACCGAGAATTTTGAGACGAAGCTCAAAAGCCCAACCGGGAACGTGGCTGAATCATTGCCGGAAATCAGCATCAGCGCGAACAGAAGCTCGCTCCACGCTGCGGTGAAAACAAAGCCGAGCGTTGCAGCAATACCGGGCAGGGTCAGCGGCAGAATGATCTGGCGGAAAGCCATGAACTGCGTTGCGCCGTCGATCTTGGCGGCTTCTTCGAGATCCTTCGGAATGCCGTCGAAGAACGACTGCATCAGGAAGGTGGCAAAAGGCACATTGAATGCCGAATAGACGATGATGAGGCCGATCAGGCTGTTGGTGAGACCGAGCGGTGCCATGATCTTGTAGATTGGCGCGATCAGCATCACGAGCGGAAACATCTGCGTCAGCAGCATCAGCGCCACAATCCAGTATTTGGCGCGGAAGTTGAAACGTGAAAGCGCATAGCCGGACAGCGAAGCCAGCAGCGTAACGATAATGGCGGTCGAGCCGGATACGATCAGGCTGTTGCGGAAGAACAGCGGAAACGAGCTGTTGTTCAACACATGGCTGAAGTGATCGAACGTCATGCGCGATGGCCAGAGCCGTACGCCTTCGCTGTAAAGCAGATCATTGGGCGTGACGGAAACCTTCACCAGCCAGAAAATCGGAAACAGTGCAAACAGGACGAATAGCAGAATGGCAATGCGATGCGCGCCAACAAGGAGGAGCTTACGGTTGGTCATGGCCTCAATCCTTGTTCAGAAGCGTCTGGCGCAACAGCACAATGAGCATCGAATAGACCATCAGCAAGACGAGCAGGACCATCGCAATCGCCGAGGCATAGCCGAAATCGAGCCGTTTGAAGGCTTGCGTGAAGATATAGCTGGCGACGATCTGGGTCCGGTCGGCAGGGCCACCGCCGGTCATCACGACGATCAGATCGGCACTGTTGGCAATCCAGACGGTGCGCAGCAAAATGGTGATGGCCATGGTTGGCGCAAGATAGGGAAGCGTGATCGAGAGAAAACGCTGGACGGGGCCAGCGCCATCGATCGCTGCTGCTTCATAAAGATCGCGCGGGATAGCCTGCAAAGCGGCCAGCATGGTGATGGCAAAGAACGGAATACCCCACCACACACCTGCGGTAATGATGCCCCACATGGCCAGATTAGGGTCGGACAGGATGTTGTCTGGCGCGCTTAGAAGGCCGATTGCATGCAGCCAGTGCGGCAGTGGGCCGATCACCGGATTAAACAGCCACGCAAAGTTAAGACCGGTGAGGAAAGTCGGCACAGCCCATGGCAGGAAGATCAGCGCCTGTGCCAGCCCGCGTCCAGCGAATGGCTTGTCGAGCAGCAGGGCAAGAATAAGCCCGAACACGAATTGCAGCAGCACCGAGCAACCGGTCCACCAGAGCGTGTTTTTCAAGGAACGATAGAAAGCCTGATCGGTCGCAAGCTCGCTGAAGTGATCAAGCCCGACAAAGCCTCCGGAAAACGGATTGAGCAACTGGATATCGCGAAAGGCATAGGACACGCCGAGGATCAGCGGAACCAGCATGATGGCGCCGATGAGGATCAGTGCGGGGGCGCTGTAGAGATAAGGTTCGGAGGCGTGCGCAAGTCGCTGCAAAAAGCTGCGGCGGTCCTGCTTTTCACTCGGCACTTCTTTGCGCACCGGGGCCTTTATGGAAGCGGTGTCATTCATCATTTTTCCCTTCGCGGGGCTGCATCATTCGCTTTGCAGGCGCGGTTGTTCCACGCCTGCAAGCTGTTCATGGTGCTATTGCTTTGAAAGGTGCTTCTGCTGCGCCTTGGTCAGATATTCTGCCCACTGGTCGGCGAGCTGGTCTGGCGTAATGTCGCCGAGAAGCGCTTCCTGCGAGGTCTTGATGACGAGCGAATCCTTGAAGAAGGCAAATTCTTCCAGATAGGTCGGCATGACGGTTGGAACGACGTTCTTGTCAGCCAGTTCATCGAACCAGCCCTTGAACTGCTCGCCGCTATAAAACGGATCGTTCTGAGCGGATTTGAGAACCGGCAATGCACCGGTGCGCTTGTTCCATTCGATGTTGCCTTCCGGGCCTTCCAGCATCGAGATCAGCTTCCAGGAAAGATCCTTGTTCTTGCTTCCACTCATCATTGACCATCCGGCAAAACCGATGGTCGGGAAGGTCTTGCCATCCGGACCCTTCGGCATGATGGTAACGCCGAAATCTTCCGGCTTCATGCGCTCGGCAATGGCGATCAGTGCATCCGGGTCTTGGTTGAGGAAGGCGCAGGTGCCGCTATAGAAACCGGCAACGGTTTCGTTGAAGCCCCAGTTGACGCTGTCCTTTGGTGCAAGGCCGTTCTTGTAAAGATCGACCATCCAGGTGATGCCCTTTTTCCAGCCTTCGCTGTTCATGGTCGAGGTGCCGTCTTCATTGAAGAACTTGTTGTTGCCCGCCATGGATGCAGCAAAAATCACCCAGCCATTGAGGCCGCCGGGACCACCACGCATACAGAAACCGGATTTGCCGGGAAGGGCTGCGATCTTCTTGGAAGCTTCAACAAATTCGTCCATCGTCTTCGGCGGCTCGGAGACGCCGGCTTCGCTAAGCAGTTTCTTGTTGTAGAACATGGCGTTCAGATAGAAGCCGTAAGGCAGCGTATAGGCTGTGTTGTTGACGCTTCGGCCAAGCTCAAGCGCACGTTCGGTCAGGTCTGGAGTGGTTTCCCACTTTTCGAGATAAGGTTCGAGGTTCTCCAACATGCCGTTGTTGCCATAGAGCGAAACCCAGGTGTCCGGCATTTCCATGACGTCGGGAATTTCGCCAGCCGAAACCATGGTTGCGAATTTCTGGAAGGATTCGCCCCATGGCAGCGAGATGATCTCGACCTTGGTGCCCGGATTGGCTGCCTCAAACTTGGCAACGATGGATTCGAGCGTCTTTGTGCGCTCCGGGCTGGTGATGACTTCAACAAGCTTCAGCGTGGTATCGGCAAGCGCCGTACCGCTCAAAAGCATGGTTGCGAATGCGGCTGCTATTAGTTTTTTCATTGCAGTTCCCCTTATTGCTCCTCACTGGATTTTCGTTATTCGGTCGATGCTGTGAGCGCTCCTTCAATATCCCGCCACAGCGCTTCCGTTCCTTCCAGTCCGACATGCAGGCGCACGGAGCGCGGGTCGATGCCGAACGTATGTGCTGAATTTGGCTGTGCTTTCTGCTGCAGCACGACTTCGCCTGGTACGATCAGGCTTTCATGTCCGCCCCAGCTCACGCCGAGCTTGAACAGATCGAGATGATTGCAGAATTCGCGAATGTTCACGCCTTCCCGGAAGATGACCGAGAACAGACCGGACGTACCCTTGAGACCCGCCGGCAGACGATTGGCAAGTGCCGGGTGGCAGACGGTCTCAACCACATCCAGCGCCTGAAGGCGTTTTGCAATTTCCAGTGCCGAAGCCTCATGCGCCTTCATGCGTGTTGGCAAAGTGCGCATACCACGCACCAGAAGCCACGCATCAAATGGTGAAAGCTTGCCGCCAAGATATGGATATGTTTCTGCGCGGATTGCATTGATCAGCTCTTTCGAGCCAGTCACGACACCGGCCACGACATCGCTATGGCCGCCAAGATATTTCGATGCTGAATGCACGACGAGATCAACGCCAAGCGACAGCGGGCGCTGGAAGATCGGGCTGGCCCAGCTGTTGTCGATGATGCTCAGCACGCCATGCTGCTTGGCAATCGTTGCCAAGGCGCCGACATCATGGGCTTCCATAACCCAGCTTGTCGGGCTTTCCATGTAGAAGAGCTTTGCACCGGGCAGGGCTTTTGCGACCGCTTCCTCGTCGCGGCCATCGACGTAGTCTACCTGCACCTGCATGCGCTTCATAATGGTGCCGAACAGGCGGAACGCATCTGGATAGACATGGCGCACGGCAACAATGCGATCACCCGGCTTAACAAATGCCAGAACACTTGAGGAGATCGCAGCCATGCCGCTGGCAAACCCCAGCGCGTCTTCGCCGCCTTCAAGTTTCGCCAGCATTTCTTCAAATGCCCGTACGGTCGGGTTCAGGCCGCGCGTGTAGATCGGGCGAACCTTTTCGCCGCGATAGGAGGCGACCATGTCGTCATAGCTTGGGAAGGTGAAAAGTGATGTCTGCACGATGGGCGGAACCACGGCGTCGAAAGCATTGCCTTCATCGTGGGCAACCGTAAGCGCTGCGAAATCCAGCGGATCCATCCCGTCAGTCATTTGGACATTTCCTTGATGTCTTCCTCGACAATGTCGAGGATTTTGAGTGTTTCCTGCCGAGCGGCTTCAGGGTCCTGAGCCACGATGGCGTTAAAGAGCGTGCGGTGGAACGGAAAGGTTCGCCGCGCGAAGTCGATCCGCTCGAACGGATGATCCCAGAAGTGCAAGAAGGCTTCGCGCATCTGTTCGAGCAATTGTCTGAAAAGCGGATTATGAGTCGCGTCATAAATGGCGAGGTGAAACGCCAGATCTTCCGGACCTGACGTGCCTTCCGCGATATGAACGCGCTCCATCTCATCGAGGTTGCGTTCGATGATAACGAGGTCTTCTGCCGTGCGTTTGCGGGCGGCGACCATGCTGGCCTCGGCTTCGATACCACGGCGCACTTCAAGCGATTGCAGCAATGCATCGCGCAATTGCGCGGGGTCGAATGAAAGCGGCATGTGGATGGTTGCCGCCGAAATCGGCTTCAGCAGATACGTGCCGCTGCCTTTGCGGGCTTCGATCACACCCAGCGCCTGAAAGTGTCGGATTGCTTCGCGAATGGTGGAACGACCGACTACGAGTGCTGCCATCAGTTCGCGCTCTGCGGGGAGGCGGTCTCCGGCCTGAAGATGCGCTGTCGCGATATAATTGGCGAGCGCGTCCGTTACCTGCCGGGCGCGATCCATCGGCGGTAATGGCGCAATCTGCAGCAGCCTGCGATCTTTCATCCTGCCTCCACTTCACAGACTGGCCTAGAAACTTGAAGCGCAATCAGATCAGACCTGGTTCCCTTATTGGTTTTAAAATTGGTCTGACATCATAGTAATATCGGCAGGAATTCAAGGCTGTCAAGAGCGGTTTATTTGCGAGTGAATGGACTGTTTGCATGCGCATGCTTTTCCGATTGCGCTTCTGCAAGCTTGCTCCTATCAATCGCTGGAAGAGGCAGCGCATCCCGAAAAGTGCGAAGCGGTTTTCGGAACAAGATGCGCGAAAACGGAGTGCGGCATTCTGCGTGCCGCGATGGAGGAAATACCCATGCAATTAAAGGCATCCGAGAAGCGGGCGCTTGGCCGCACCGGCCTGACCGTAACCGCGCTTGGTCTGGGTACTGCACCTTTGGGTGGGCTTTATGCGCCTGTTTCCCGTGCTGACGCGGACGCATTGCTGGAAGCCGGTTGGAGCAGTGGTATCCGCTATTTCGACAGCGCGCCGATGTATGGCTATGGCCGATGCGAACACCTTCTTGGCGACATGCTGCGCGAAAAGAGCGAGCGTGCTGTTGTCTCAACGAAGGTCGGGCGCTTGATGGCCAATGAGCGCGCTGGTCGTACCTTACCTCCGCCACTGCCGAAAAATCCGTTCGATTCGGGCTGGCACAATGGCCTCAATTTTCGCGAGGTTTTTGACTACAGCTATGATGGCATCATGCGGAGCTTCGATGACAGCCAGCAGCGTCTTGGCTTTCCGGAAATCGATCTTCTCTATGTTCATGATATTGGTCGCGTGACCCATGGCGACAGACACGAACTTCACTGGAATGCGCTGACCAAAGGCGGTGGTTTCCGTGCGCTGACCGAGTTGCGCGCGGCAGGCAATATCAAGGGTTTTGGTCTTGGTGTGAATGAATGGCAGGTCATTCGCGATGCGCTCGACGAGGCTGATCTTGATTGTTCGCTTCTGGCTGGCCGCTATTCGCTACTCGATCAGGTGTCCGAAAAGGAATTTCTGCCGCTGGCACAAAAGCGTGGCATGGCGCTGGTGATAGCCGGTGTGTTCAACTCCGGTATTCTGGCTGCACCGCGCGGCGGCGAACAGAAGTTCGATTATGCCGACGCGCCTGCTGAAATCATTGCTCGCACCAATCGCCTGCATGATATTTGCGATGAGTATCATGTGCCGCTCGCCGCTGCCGCCATGCAGTTCCCGATGATGCACGAGGCCGTCAGCTCTATTCTGATCGGTGTTCGTTCGCCGGAACAGATCAGGCAGAATGTCGTCTGGTTCGAGCAGTCGATCCCGGGTGAATTCTGGACGACGCTTCGCTCGGAAGGTCTCATTTCCTAATCATGACTTCCAAAATTCTCTGCGTTGGTGCCCTCACCATGGACACCATTCTCCGCCTTGCTGAACTCCCACACGCGGCAGGTAAATATCTGCCGCGCGAAGCCGTGGAAATCGCAGCCGGCATGGCTTCAAGTGCAGCCGCTGCGATTGCCCGGCTTGGCGGTGATGTGGCGCTCTGGGCTTCTGCCGGGGTTGATCCGGTGGGTGATCGCGCTGTTGCAGAGCTTGAAGCCGAAGGCATTGATTGTGCCTATATCCGGCGGCTGGAAGGCGCGCGCACGGCATTTTCTTCGATCCTTGTCGATGCGAATGGTGAGCGCATCATCGTGCCGTTTTATGATCGCAGGCTTGCAAGTCCATCTGATCCGGTGCCGCCGATTACGGCAGGAGCCTATGCTGCCGTCATGACCGATGTTCGCTGGCCATGGGCTGCTGAAACGGCGCTGCGTGCGGCACGCGATGCAGGTATTCCGGCGATTCTGGATGCCGATACCGCACCCGTAGAATTGCTGGAAACGCTGCTGCCACTTGCAACTCATATCGTTGCATCGGAGCCTGCTGCAATCAGCGTTGCAGGCACCCCTGATTTGCGTGAATGTGTACGCATTCTCAGCAATCGCTATGATGTTTTCACGTCTGTTACTGGTGGCGCAGATGGCTGCTATTGGGCGGAAGGTGCTGGCAAGCCTGTTTCCCATGTGGCCGGTTTCAAGGTCGATGCAGTCGATACGCTGGCTGCGGGCGATGTGTTCCATGGCGCTTTCGCGCATGGTCTGGTTGAGGGCAGGAAGATTGCCGACATCATCCGTTTTGCCAATGCCGCTGCCGCCATCAAATGCGCGCGCTTTGGTGGACGCGCTGGTTCACCAAGTCAGGCCGAAGTTGTTTCCTTCATTGAAACCGGCATTGTTCCAGTCCGATAATCTCTAAATCCTTCCCCCAAAATGACGCGATTGCACACTGAACTCGAATTGACTCTTTACTAACATGTTAGTATGTGCAAACTTAAAGTTCAAATTTGGGAGGAGCCAGTTTTGGCACATAACAATTCCGGGCAGGAGCGCTTCGGGCTCTCTGCAGCGCTCACGACGCCATTCGATGCAGATGGCAAAATCGATGTCAGCCGTGCGCTGAAGCACGCACGCGCACGCCTTGATAATGGCTGCTCAAGCGTAACCCTGTTCGGCACGACCGGCGAAGGTTCGTCGATTGCCGATGCCGAGCGCGCCGCCCTTCTTGATGCGTTTATCGCGCAGGGCTTTCCTGCAGGCAATATCGTTGTTGGCGTTATGGAGAACTCGGTTGCCGATGCGGTTCTTCAGGCAGGCGATGCGTTGCGTCGCGGCTGCAAGGCCATCCTTCTGGCACCGCCTTCCTATTTCAAGAACCTCTCTGATGAGGGCCTGTTCGACTGGTTCTCGGCAGTCTTCAAAGGTTTGGGCGAAGATGCGCGCAGCATCATTCTCTACAATATTCCGTCGGTGACTGCGGTTGAACTGTCGGTCGATCTCATCGGTCGTCTGCGTGCGGCTTTCGGTGACATTATTACGGGCGTGAAGGATTCGTCCGGTAATTGGGCCTATACGGAAAAGCTGCTTGCAGCCCACAAGGACATTGCGATCCTGATCGGCGATGAGCGCGATCTTGCAGCTGGTGTCCGTCTTGGTGGGCAAGGCGCAATTTCCGGCATGGCAAATCTGTTCCCGCACCGCCTGCTGCGCATGATCAATGACGGTCAGGATGATGCCGAACTGGTCGATGCCGTGCAGCGGTTGCTGAACTATCCCGTAACGCCTGCGGTCAAGGCCATGGTGGCGCGTCATACGGGTGACAAGGAATGGCGTCGTGTACGTGCGCCGCTGATTTCGCTGAATGATGCGGAATTCGATGCAATTGGCAGTGTATTCGACCGTCTGCATATGGCAAAAGCAGCTTGAGGGCGGCATAAGCCTTGGAGGATGGAGGGGAACGGCTTTGGCGGAAGATCATAACGAACCGGTGAAACTGCGGGATAAGGCTTATCAGAGCTTCACCCAGCATTTGCTGGCGCGCGATTTCCATCCGGGCCAGTTCGTTTCACAGCGCCAGCTCGTCACCATGACGGGCTTGCCGCTGGGAGCTATCCGCGAACTGATCCCGCGTCTTGAAGCGGAAGGTCTTATCAAGACCGTGCCGCAGCGCGGGCTCCAGATCGCCCATATTGACCTCAATCTGATCCGTGAAGCGTTTCAGTTCCGGCTTTTCATCGAGAAAGAGTCGGTTGCGATTTTTTGTCAGTCGGCTTCCGACGAGTTACTGCGTTCATTGCGTGCGGAGCATGAGGAAACGCTGGAGCGTGCAAAGGCAGAAGGCGAAACGCCGGAGCTTGAAGAACGGGCGCAGAATATCGACTGGAGCCTGCACGATACGATTGTCGGCTCGCTCGACAATGAAATCATCTGGCGTGCCTATCAGACGAACACCATCAAGATGCGTCTGATCAATCAGGAGCGTTTCCGCATCACCGGACGTGTTATCCCGGTCATGCAGGAGCATCTGGCTGTGCTTGCTGCTATTGAAACACGCGATCCGCAGACAGCCATGGATGCCATCGCCGTTCACATCAACAATGCGCGCAAGCTGGCTTTGCAGATTTAATAACCAGGGCCGGGCAAGAGGAGTTGCCAGGCCGGAAGAAGGATAGGGGAGGAGCATGTAATGAATCTATTACGTCCAACACGTCGCCAGTTTCTGGCGGGATCAGCAGCAATCGCTGCATCTGGTATGACGGGTATCAGCCCATCTTTCGCCCAGTCGAAAGTCGACTGGAAGAAATTTGCCGGGACCACGCTTGAAGTAAACCTCATCAAGAGCCCGCGAGGAGAAATTCTTCAGAAATACCAGAAGGAATTTGAAGAGCTCACTGGCATCAAGGTGCATTCCGAACAGATGCCGGAACAGCAGCAGCGCCAGAAAGCGGTGATCGAGCTGACGTCTGGCCGTCCGAGCTTCGACGTCATCCATATCAGCTATCACGTTCAAAAGCGCCAGTTTGAAAAGGGTGGCTGGCTTGCCGACCTCAATCCGTTCCTGAAGGACCCAACGCTGACCGAGGCGTCGCTGACGGAAGATGATTTCGCAAGCGCTGGTCTGACCTTCGCCAAGGATGCCAATGGCCGTTTCGGCGCACTGCCATTCTCGGTCGATTACTGGATCATCTACTGGAACAAGGAGCTCTTTGCCGCAAAGGGCATCGAATTCCCGAAGACCTTCGAAGAGCTGGTCGCAGCCGCTGAAGCGCTCACCGATCCATCGACCAACACCTATGGTTTCGTCGCGCGGGGCATGAAGAATGCCAATGCCCCGGTCTATACCAGCCTTCTGCTCGGCTATGGCAAGCAGTCGGTTGATGCGGATGGCAATCTACAGACTGACTCGGCTGAAGGCATTGAAGCCGCCAAGCTCTATCAGCGCCTGATGACCAAATCGGCACCTCCCGGTGTTGCAGGCTTCAACTGGGCTGAATGCCAGTCGAACTTCCTGCAGGGTCGTGTCGGCATGTGGCTCGACGGTATCGGTTTTGCGCCACCGCTCGAAGACCCGAACAAGTCGCGCGTTGTCGGCAAGGTTGGCTATGGTGTCATGCCAGCCGGCCCGAATGCCCAGGCAGCACCGACGACAGGCGATGGCATCGGCGTGACCGAAGCCTCCAAGAACAAGGAAGCCGCATATCTTTACTGCCAGTGGGCCATTTCCAAGGAAATGGGTGCCCGCCTGTTGCAGTCGGGATCGGGCGTTCCGTTCCGCAAGTCGGTCATCGACGATGAGGCCGTGCGCAAGGGCGTCACCATGCCGGAAGGCTGGGTGGAAGCTCTCTCGAAGTCTGCCCCGATCAGCCAGCTCTGCCTGCCGGTCATCGTGCCAGTCACGGAATTCCGCGACATCATCGGGGTCGGCCTTACCAATCTTCTGAACGGTGCGGACGCAGAAGCTGAAATGAAACGCGCGACGGAGGAATTCCGTCCGGTCCTCGCACGGAGCGAAGGAAAATGACATCTGCCGCCCCGACAGGAGCAAAAACGGGAGCTGCTGCCAATGCAGCTTCCTCCACCAAGACTGGCAAGAGCCGCTTGCGGCCGAGCTACTGGCCGTTTGTTCTTCCAGCCTTGATCACCGTCGGGGCGGTGATCGTCTTCCCATGGGTGTTTACACTCTGGATGAGTACCAACCAGTGGCAGCTTGGTGGAGAGCAGAGCTTTGTCGGCTTCGACAATTATCTGCGTCTTGCAGCCGACATGCGCTTCTGGGAATCCATGTGGCATACGGTTGTCTATACGGTTCTGTCGGTCGTGGCTCCGATGGTTTTAGGCACGATCGCAGCGCTGGTCTTTGACAGCAAGCTGCCAATGCGCGGGCTCTTGCGCGGCATCTTTGTCATGCCGATGATGGCAACGCCGGTGGCGGTCGCGCTGGTCTGGACGATGATGTATCACCCGCAGCTCGGCGTTCTGAACTATCTTCTGTCGCTGATCGGCATTCCACCGCAGGAATGGATATTCAATCAGAACACGGTTATCCCGTCACTGGTGGCTGTTGAAACCTGGCAGTGGACGCCGCTTGTCATGCTGATCGTGCTGGGTGGCCTTGCCTCCATGCCGCGCGATCCGTTTGAGAGCGCGGAAATCGATGGTGCAAATGGCTGGCAGAAATTCCGCTACATCACCCTTCCGATGATCCTGCCCTTCATCATGGTGGCTGTCATCATCCGCTCGATCGATGCGCTAAAAAGTTTCGACATCATTTATGCGATGACGCAGGGCGGTCCCGGAACAGCGTCGGAAACGATCAATATCTATCTCTATAACGTGGCGTTTTCCTATTACGACATTGGCTACGCATCGGCGATTGCCGTGGTGTTCTTCATTGTCATTATCGCCATGTCACTGGTTCTTCTGGCGCTGCGCCAACGGACCAAGTGGAACGCTTAAGGACCGGTCATGGCAAGCAAGTCTATTCTTTCAAAGCTTGGCACTGCACTTCTTGTGTTCATCATCGTGTCGCCGGCAATCTTCTTCTTCGTCTGGATGCTGTCGCTTTCGCTGAAATACGAAATCGACAACGGTGCTTACCCGCCGATCCTGATACCGGAACGCTTTGCCTGGTCGAACTACACCGATATCTTTGCGGCCAACGACTTCCTGCTCTACTTTTGGAACAGCCTTCTCGTGACCGGTATGGCGACATTGCTTGCGCTGCTGGTTGGTGTTCCGGCAGGCTATGGCATCGCACGGCTCAAGGCGCATAAATCGGCAATCGTCATCATGATTGCACGTATGACGCCGGGTCTTTCTTACCTGATTCCGCTGTTCCTGCTGTTCCAGACGCTGGGTCTGCTCGGTACACTCTGGCCGCAGATCATCATCCATCTGGTCGTCACCGTTCCAATCGTGATCTGGATCATGATCGGTTATTTCGAGACAACACCGATGGAGCTTGAAGAAGCAGCCATTATCGATGGCGCTTCCTCGTGGCAGGTGTTCATGAAAGTTGCACTCCCGATTGCCAAACCCGGCGTTGTGGTGTCGCTCATCCTCGCGGTGATCTTCTCGTGGAACAATTTCGTTTTCGGCATCGTGCTCGCAAGCCGCGAGACACGCACCCTGCCGGTCGCAGTTTACAACATGCTGTCCTTTGAACAGGTCAGTTGGGGGCCACTTGCCGCCGCGGCGCTTGTGGTGACATTGCCGGTCCTGTTGCTAACCGTTTTCGCACAGCGCCAGATCGTTGCTGGTCTGACTGCAGGCGCCGTCAAATAAGAGTTGAGGTTCAAGATGGCATCTGTATCCATCCGAAATGCAATCAAGAAATATGGCAATGTCGGCGTGTTGCACGGCGTGTCCGTGGATATTCAGGACGGCGAATTTGTCGTACTGGTCGGCCCGTCGGGCTGTGGAAAATCCACGCTTCTGCGCATGATCGCAGGGCTTGAGGAAATCAGCGATGGTGAAATCGCCATTGGCCCGCGCGTCGTCAATGATCTGCGCGCCAAGGAACGCGATATCGCCATGGTGTTCCAGAACTATGCGCTCTATCCGCATATGACGGTGGCCGACAATATGGGCTTCGCGCTCATGCTGAAAAACGCGCCGAAGGAAGAACGCGACAGCCGTGTCAATCGTGCAGCAGAAATCCTCGGCCTCAACAAGCTGCTCGACCGCTTCCCCCGCCAGCTTTCCGGCGGTCAGCGCCAGCGTGTGGCTATGGGGCGTGCGATTGTTCGCGATCCACAGGTGTTTCTGTTTGACGAACCGCTCTCCAATCTTGACGCCAAGCTGCGCGTGCAGATGCGCGGCGAGATCAAGGGCCTGCATCAGCGTCTCAAGACCACCACGATTTACGTGACCCACGATCAGATCGAAGCCATGACCATGGCCGACAAGATCGTTGTCATGCGCGATGGTCTGGTGGAGCAGATCGGTGCGCCGCTCGATCTTTATGATCGTCCGGCCAATATGTTTGTCGCTGGCTTCATTGGTTCGCCATCGATGAACTTCGTCAATGGCAAGATCGAAGAAGGTTCGTTTGTGGCTGATGGCGGCATCCGTCTGCCGCTGCCTGAAGGCGATTATTCAAGTCTTTCGGGCAAGGCCGTTTACGGTATGCGCCCTGAGCACATGAAGATTGCCGATAACGGCGTGCCGGTCACAGTCGAAATCGTTGAGCCGACCGGTTCGGAAATCATGGTTATGGGCAAGCTCGGCGATCAGCCGGTTACCTGTCTGTTCCGCGAGCGCCTGACGGTGCGTTCCGGCGATGTGCTGACCATTGCGGTTGATCCGGCAACAAGCCATGTGTTTGAGCCGGAAAAAGGTAAACGCGTCAGTCGCTAAATCATCTGTCAGCAATGAAAAACGCCGGGCTTTTGCCCGGCGTTTTTGATATTTGTTTTACGCGTATCTTATCCGAAAACCGGTTCTCACTTTTCGGGATGCGCTCTATTCCGCAGCCTCTTTCACGGCCATCGGATTGTTCGGATGGGTCGTCCAGTTGGCATATTGTGCCGGGATCGGTGCCTTGGTGCGCGGATCGAAATCACCGATCTGCTCCATGGTGATGCAATCCTCGACCGGGCAGACATTGACGCAAAGATTGCAGCCAACGCATTCCTCATCGATGACCTCAAAGTGCCGCGCACCATTCACCAGATTGGTGATTGCCTGATGCGAGGTGTCCTCGCAGGCAATATGGCAACGCCCGCATTTGATGCAGAGATCCTGATCGATCCGCGCCTTGGTGACATAATTGAGGTTGAGATATTGCCAGTCGCTGACATGCCCCACAGCCATGCCACGGAAATCATCGAGCGTCTGATAGCCTTTGCTATCCATCCAGTCGGAAAGACCGTCGATCATTTCTTCAACGACCTTGAAGCCATAGGTCATAGCAGCGGTACAGACCTGAACCGTGCCGCAGCCGAGCGCGATAAATTCGGCTGCATCGCGCCATGTGGTAATCCCGCCAATGCCTGAAATCGGCAGGCAATGCGTTTCAGGGTCGCGCGCAATTTCCGCCACCATGTTGAGCGCAATCGGCTTCACTGCCGGGCCGCAATAGCCGCCATGGCTCCCGCGACCATCAATGGATGGGACCGGCGACATGCTGTCGAGATCGACCGACACGATGGAATTGATGGTGTTGATCAACGACACGGCATCCGTACCCGCAGCATGGGCACCGCGTGCGGGCTTGCGAATATCAGTGATGTTCGGCGTCAGTTTGGTGATCACTGGCATCCGGCTATATTGCTTGCACCACTTGACGACCATGGCGACATATTCCGGCACCTGGCCAACAGCCGCACCCATGCCGCGTTCGCTCATGCCGTGCGGACAGCCGAAGTTCAGCTCAATGCCATCTGCGCCGGTTTCTTCCACCAGTGGCAGGATTGCTTTCCATGCTTCTTCTTCGCAAGGCACCATGATCGAGGCGATCAGTGCGCGGTCGGGCCAGCGCATCTTCACTTCTTTCATTTCACGCAGGTTCACTTCCAGCGGCCGGTCGGTGATCAGCTCGATATTGTTGAGACCCAGCAGGCGCCGGTCGGCACCATGGATCGCGCCATAACGCGGACCATTGACGTTGACCACCGGCGGGCCTTCAGCCCCCAGCGTTTTCCAGACCACGCCACCCCAGCCAGCCTTGAAAGCCCGTTCGACATTGTAAGCTTTGTCGGTCGGCGGAGCCGAAGCCAGCCAGAACGGGTTTGGAGACTTGATGCCGAGGAAGTTCGTTGAAAGATCAGCCATTTTTACTCTCCTCAGCCCTGTTCCTGGCCCAATGGCACACTGCGGTCGTGCGAAGCAGACGGGGAGGGCGCATGAAGTGCGCCGCCCGACAACACCGCATCGGCAAAGCCTTCAATCGCTTCGGGACGTTTTGTCAGCGTCGCATGGATGGATTCTGCTGCAACCTTGCCGTCTTCCACCGATGCAACGGTCAGATCCTGACCACCTGCAACGCAGTCGCCCCCAGCCCATATGCCCTCAACGGATGTACGACGATCTTCATCGACGCTGATGCGTCCTTTGGAAAGCCCGATACCTGAACCCGCTAGCGGCTCCGGTTCAAACTTCTGGCCGATTGCCTTGAAAACCTGATCGGCTTCAAGAATGAGATATTCGCCGGTGCCGGAAAGCTTGCCGCTATCGGTATTGGTGTATTCAAAGACCACGGCATTGACCGTGTCGTCTTCGCTCCGCTCAAGTGCATGCGGCTGCAACCAATGACGGATCACCACACCATGAATCTGCGCCAGTTCCTGCTCATAGGCACTGGCGTTCATGTTTTCCTGACCGCGACGATAAACGATGGTCACGTTTTCAGCGCCGAGCTTCTTGGTCTGGATGGCGACGTCTACAGCGGTCATGCCGCCACCGATAACCACGACATTGCGGCCAACGGGCAGGGACGAGAGGTCTTTTGCCTGTCGCAGATTGGCGATGTAATCGACGGCATCGATCACATTGGGCGCATCTTCGCCCGCCAGTCCGAGATCATTCACGCCAGGCATGCCCATGCCGAGGAAAACTGCATCATAGCCAGATTTCAAGGCTTCAATGGTGATGTCCTGACCAAGCGTCTGGTTATATTCGACGTTGATCGCGCCGATTTTGAGCACGAATTCGAGTTCGCGCTGGGCGAAATTATTGACCGTCTTATAGGCGGCAATACCATATTCATTGAGCCCGCCGCCCTTGGGCCGCGCTTCAAAAATCGTCACCTGATGACCATGCATGGCAAGGCGATGAGCCGCAGAGATACCCGCCGGACCGGCACCAACAACAGCGATGTGTTTGCCGGTTTCAGGCGCGCGCTTGAATGGATGATTGCCGGTTTCCATCAGAACATCGGTGGCATAGCGCTGCAATTCACCAATCTTGACCGGCTTGCCTTCCGAAGTTTCGCGAACGCACACTTCTTCGCAGAGCGTTTCTGTCGGGCAAACGCGGGCGCACATGCCGCCAAGAATGTTTTCCGAAAGAATGGTCTTTGCGGCGCCTACCGGATTGCCAGCATTGATCTGCCGAATGAACAACGGAATGTCGATGCTGGTCGGGCAGGCATTCATGCACGGTGCGTCGTAGCAGAAATAGCAGCGATCCGATTCCACAATGGCTTCATGCTTGGTAAGCGGCGGATGCAGATCGTCGAAAACATGCGCGTATTCGGCCTTTTCAAGCCGCGCCCCACGGATGTCAGGCCCGTTTGCGTGTCCCGGATTATCGACTGCATCAATAGGCGAATTCTCTGCTGATCGCATGGATCGCATCTCCCATTTTTGCTTGCGTTTTGGCGCGGGTTCCCTTTGCGCGCCTCAACTATTCCGGGCTGCGATCTTTGTCGTCATATGATGCCCGTTAATGACAGGATGACAGATTTTCACGGAAGGTCAAATTTTTTATCATATGGTCAATTTATGAGGATTCCGCACTACAAATGCAGAAAAGGCCCGGCTGTAGGAGCGCGGGCCTTTGACATTCAACTAAAATGCAAAATCAAAGCGGATCGGATTTGAGACCGTCCGGCGTCGCTTCCGAGACCGGGAAAGTTTGGGGTTCTTTGGGTAGTGCCGGGCGCGAACTCAGCACCAGAGCGCAACCTGCAATGATGATAGCAGCGCCGACAAACTGAATCACGGAAAGCTGCTCCTTCAGGAACACCGCACCGACCAGAACTGCGATGACTGTCACCACAAATTCAACGCTGATGGCTTTTGTCGGTCCGACATTTCCGACCAGTTTGAAATAAAGCACATAGGTGAGCGCGCTCATCACACATGCCGAAATCAGCAGATATACAAAGTCAACCGGCCCCGGCATGGCTGGCACAGGGACGGCAACGATCAATGGCAAGCTCAGAATGCCGCCAAAGACGAATGCGCCGATGGTGGTTTCCCATGAGCCGGTGCCGGAAAGACGGCGGCTGGCATAGTTGCTGCCGAAAGCCGCTGAAAAACAGGAGAAAAGCACAGCAACACAGCCCATGATGAAGGCCGGCGTGACAGCAACGGCAGGGAAGCCAACCAGAAGCACGATGCCGGTCACGCCAAGCAGCAGGCCGATAAGGCTACGCGAGGTGATGCGTTCAAGACCCCAGAGCTGGCTGATAACCATCGAGAAAAGCGGAATGGATGCAACGCAGATAGCGGCCATCGCCGTGCCGATCAGCGGCGTACCATAGGAAAGGCCGATCAGTTGCCCCGCCACCGTGGTTGCGCCGACAACTGCGAAAGGTTTCCATCCGGCATGAAAATCAAGTTTGCGTCCGGAAAGTTTCGCGATTGCAAAAAGCGTTCCGGCGGCAATGAAGGAGCGGAAAGTGACCGCGCCAACCCAGCCGAAGGCTTCGACCACGCGCAGCACGACGAGGAACGATAGTCCCCATGCTACGGCAAGAAAAATATAGGTCGCGATATCTCTGGGTTTCATGCCAGCAGGCTTTCAAGACGTATTGCGAATTATCGCATACCGGATTGTTAGGGAACGCCGTTGCAGCTTTATAAGAGTGAAGCCGGATCAGGTCGTTTTTGCGGCGGCGTTCGATGCCGCTTCTGCGATATTGGCAAAGAAGCGGTCCGCGATCTTTCGCGCGACCGAACCGAGCAATTTCGTGCCGATCTGTGCCACCTTGCCACCGGCATCGCCACGTATGGCGTAGGATAAAATCGTGCCGTCACCATCTTCGTCCAGGCGCACATCCGTCGCACCGTGCGCGAAGCCGGCTATGGAGCCTTCACCATGGCCGGAGATCGTATAGGAGACCGGCGGTTTCATATTCGACAATTCCAGAATGCCGTGAAAGCGAACCTTCAGAATCCCGAAGCTCACTTTGAGGGCGGCGCGTATCTCTGTTTCCGAAATACGCTCGATATCTTCGCAACCGGGAATGCAGGATTTCAGCGTTTCGATGTCGTTCAACGCATCCCAAACTGCTTGTCGTGGCGCCGCAATCCGCTCTTCTCCGGTCAGGTCCATGCTTCACTCCGAGGTGGATCACCCTAAATTGATCAATATGGTGTATATGACACTCTGTCCAAATTGGAAGTTCGGTAATTTATTTGCCGCAAATCTTCTCTAAAGCGCTTAATGTCCGCAATTAAATCGATTTGATTCGGGAGTAGCATCATGGCAAGAGACGCGACGAAGCTTGAAGCAACGGTCGCAAAGCTTAAAAAGCACTGGGCAGATTCGGCCCCGCACGATATGCGCGCGGCGTTCAAATCAGACCCGGGCCGGTTCGAGCGGTATTCGCTATCCCTGGATGACCTTCTGTTCGATTGGTCAAAATGCCGGGTCAACGACGAAACGATTAGTCTCCTCAAGGAACTGGCTGTTGCTGCCGATGTTGAAGGCCGTCGTGCGGCGATGTTTGCGGGTAAGCACATCAACAACACGGAGGACCGTGCCGTTCTCCATGTCGCGCTGCGCGATACTTCCTCGAAGGAAGTGCTCGTTGACGGGCACAATGTTCTGCCTGACGTGAAGGAAGTGCTCGACCGTATGGCTGCATTTGCGGACGGTATTCGGTCGGGTGCCATCAAGGGAGCGACCGGAAAGAAGATCACCGATATAGTCAATATTGGCATTGGCGGGTCCGACCTCGGACCTGTCATGGCAACTCTGGCTCTTTCACCATATCATGATGGCCCTCGTGCGCATTTTGTCTCCAATATCGACGGCGCGCACATTGCAGATACGCTTGGCATCCTCGATCCAGCAACAACGCTTGTCATCATTGCTTCCAAGACGTTCACGACCATCGAAACAATGACCAACGCGCAGACTGCGCGCAAATGGGTGGCGGAAGCGCTTGGAGAAGCGGCTGTGGGCGCCCATTTCGCCGCTGTCTCAACCGCACTGGACAAGGTCGCTGCCTTCGGCATTGCTGAAGACCGGGTCTTCGGTTTCTGGGACTGGGTTGGCGGACGTTATTCCGTATGGTCGGCTATCGGCCTGCCCGTGATGATTGCGATTGGGCCGGAGGATTTCCGCAAGTTTCTGGCAGGTGCGCATTCGATGGATGTGCATTTCCGAGATGCTCCGCTGGAAAAGAACTTAGCCGTCTGGCTGGGCCTTATCGGGTACTGGCATCGTGCGATCTGTGGCTATGGCAGCCGGGCGATCATACCCTACGACCAGCGTCTTGCCCGTCTCCCTGCCTATCTGCAGCAGCTGGATATGGAATCGAATGGCAAGAGCGTCACGGTCGATGGCAAGCCGGTTTCCGGTCCCACCGGCCCGGTTGTATGGGGTGAGCCTGGTACGAACGGCCAGCACGCTTTCTTCCAGCTTCTGCATCAGGGCACCGACACCATTCCGCTCGAATTCATCGTTGCGGCAAAGGGCCATGAAAAGCACCTCGACCATCAGCATGAAATGCTGCTGGCGAATTGCCTTGCACAGTCCGAGGCCTTGATGAAGGGGCGTACCCTTGATGAAGCGCGGGCGCAGTTGAAAGCGAAGAACCTTCCGGAAAGCGAAGTCGAACGCATTGCGCCGCATCGCGTTTTCTCGGGCAATCGCCCTTCGTTGACGCTGGTTCATGACAAGCTCGATCCGTTCGCTCTCGGACGTCTGGTAGCGCTGTATGAACACCGCGTGTTCGTCGAAGCACAGATTTTCGGCATCAATGCTTTCGATCAATGGGGCGTCGAACTTGGTAAGGAACTTGCCACCGAACTTCTGCCGGTGGTTTCGGGCGAGGAAGCGAGCGACGGTCGCGACGCATCCACACAAGGGCTTGTCGCGCATCTGCACGCGCGAAGGAAAGCTTGACGGCATTCTCTGCACAGCTAGAAATAAAGGAGAGCCGGGTTCGTAACCCGGCTCTCTTCATGAGAAATAAAATGGGAAATGAAATGAAAACCGAGATCGTAAAATTTGCCGGCGATGTACCGGGAAATGCCATCGAGTTGCGCGTGCTGCGCTTTGCAGGCAAGGACAGCGATGCGCCTTCCGCCTATTTGCAATCTTCGCTTCACGGTGCAGAACTTCCGGGGCAGGCGGCTCTTCATTTCCTGGTTCCGATGTTGAAGAAGGCCGCCGATGAAGGGCGCATTCTTGGCAATATCACCGTTGTTCCGCAAGCCAACCCGATCGGCTCCAATCAGTGGCAGGCACATCAGCATTTCGGTCGTTTCGAGACGTTTTCGCTGACCAATTTCAATCGCTCTTTCCCGCTGCTGCCGGATTTTGACACCTCTGAACTGCCTGAGCCGGATGCGCCGATTTCGCTGGCACAGCGCTTGAAGGCGACGCTTTTGAAGCTGGCTCTGCCAAATGACATCGTGCTCGACCTGCATTGCGACGACGAGAGCGAAAATTACGTTTATATCGCGGAAGAGTTTGCCGAGGATATGAAGGATCTGGCTATCGCGTTGAACTCGACAGCAATCCTCGCATGGGACACGACTGCTGATGCAGCTTTTGAAGAAGCTTGTGCCCATCCTGTCCTGAAGTTGCCGGCGGACAAGCGCAACATGAAGCGCCGGGCTGTTACGACCGTTGAATTCCGCGGTTTGAGTGATGTTTATGCCGATATGGGCAAAGGCGACGCCGAAGGCCTGTACAAATTCCTCGTGCATCGGGGTGTTGTCCGCGACGACAATGTGAAGCTTGAGACGGAATATAAGGGTCTTGTTACACCGCTTTCGCATGTCGAGATGCTGCGCGCACCGGAAGGCGGCATGGTGTTGTTCCATGTAGCGCCGGGCGATGAAGTAAAGGCGGGCATGAAGCTGGTTACAGTGGTTACGAAGCCGGGTGAACCAGAGGGCGACATCACGCTGACTGCCCCGCAGGACGGGCGCATCCTGACCCGTCGCTCGCTGCGCTATGTTCGTCGTGGGGATGATCTTCTCAAACTGCTTGGCGCGAAGCCTTCTGTTGTCAAGAAACGTGCCGGTGCGTTGGAAGCATGAGCGACAAGCCTTCCGCCGAGCGTATAAAGTCGATCCGTGCCGTCCTGTTCGACAAGGACGGCACATTGATCGATTTCGACCGTACCTGGTTTTCAATCTCGTGGCAGCTTGCGCAGCGCGCTGCAAAAGGTGACGAGATAAGGGCTCGCGCATTGCTCGACGCGGGGGGGTATGACTGGCTGACCGAGCGTTTCCGGGCCAATTCGGTTATCGCCGCCGGTACAGTCGAAGATATCGTTTCGCTCTGGCATCCAGATATTGCGTCGGAGCAGTTGCGCAAGCTTGTCGAAGAATATGATGCTTATTGCGTCACCGAAGGTGCGCGCTCAGCGGTTGCTATTGAAGCTGTTCGCGAAACGTTGGAAGTGCTTCGCACAATGGGCTTCCGGCTAGGCATTGCTACCAATGATTCCGAAGCTGGTGCGCATGCCACCGCCAAAGCTCTGGGTATCCATGGGCTCTTCGATGTCGTGATCGGCTACAACACGGCGGCGCGCCCAAAACCGTATCCCGATCCGCTGCTCTATTTTGCAGAAAAGCTGGGATTGGCACCGGACGAGATCGCCATGGTCGGGGACAATCTGCATGATCTGGAAACAGCCCATGCTGCCGGGGCAGGGCTTGCAGTCGGTGTTCTATCGGGCAATTCTCCTCGTGAGGCGCTGGAGCCTCATGCGGATGTGGTGTTGGACAGCGTGGCTGGACTGCCTGAACTGCTGAAGAGATGAGTGCGGGCTTCCATTCAGAGAATTGAATGGAAGCATCAGGACAATTCATCTTCGATGCTCTTGCGGTGTGATTGGGGTGGAGTAGCATGGCGGGACGTTTAACGTTCCCGAGCTATGTCCATGATCCTGATCGGCCAGTATGATTCCCCTTTTGTGCGGCGTGTCGCTATCGCCATGCGGCTCTACGGCCTGCCATTCGAACATAAACCATGGTCGACATTTGGTGACCGTGACAGGCTTGCGGAGTTTAATCCGCTGAGCCGTGTGCCGACGCTTGTGCTGGATGATGGCGACGTCGTGATCGAAAGCGCGGCGATACTCGACTATCTCGATGAGATCGCAGTCGGCAAGCCTCCGTTGATCGCGCCAAAAGGTGCCGAACGCCGTCAGACATTGAAGATATGCGCGCTTTCGACCGGTCTTGCCGATAAGGCCGTAAGCCTCCTCTATGAAGGTTTGCTGCGAAGCGAAAAATCAAACGTTTGGGTTGAGCGGTGCGAGACGCAGATCGCGCGGGTGCTGGATGTTCTGGAAAGTGATCTTGCAGAACGGAAATCATCGTACTGGTTTGGAGACGATATTGGGCATGCCGATATCGCGGCGGCTTGCGCGCTTCGCTTTCTGCGCGAGGCCCATCCCAATCTCTTTAATGAACAGAAATATCCGGCATTGGCTGGTCTGGCGGCTCGATGCGAAGCGCTAGCACCTTTTCAGGAAATCGTTCAGCCTCTGGCACCGCCCTCTGCATGATTCACTCTGAAACAAATGCGGCCGGATGAAATGTCCGGCCGCATTTGTTTCTGAATTTCAACGTTCTCAGTCGCGAAGTTCGCGGCGCAAAATCTTGCCAACATTGCTCTTTGGCAGGCTTTCGCGGAATTCCACTTCGCGCGGGCGTTTGTAGTTGGTGAGACGTTCGGCACAATAGGCTTTAACCTCGTTTTCGGTCAGGTTGAGGTCACTGCGGACAACGAACAACTTCACGACTTCGCCCGAATGCTCGTTCGGTATGCCGACAGCCGCGGTCTCCACAATGCCTGGATGACCGGCGGCAACTTCTTCGATTTCGTTTGGATAGACATTGAAGCCGGAAACCAGGATCATGTCCTTCTTGCGGTCAACGATCTTGGTGTAGCCGCGTTCGTCCATGAAGCCCATGTCGCCCGTGCGGAAGAAACCATCGGGCATGATCGCGCGCTTGGTTTCATCAGGGCGTTCCCAATATCCCTTCATCACCTGCGGACCGCGCACGCAGATTTCCCCGACCTCACCGAGTGCCAGGTCATTTCCGTCATCGTCACGGATTGCCACATCGGTCGATGGCATGGGCAGGCCGATGGTTCCGGAGAACTCGGTTGCATCGAGCGCGTTGGCGCAGGCGACGGGCGAGGTTTCCGAAAGGCCATATCCTTCCGTGATGTGACAACCGGTCATTTTCTGCCAGCGTTCGGCAACAGGACGTTGCACAGCCATTCCGCCGCCGAGAGTGAGAATAAGAGGTTTGAAATCCAGGGGCTGGAAATCTGGATTATTCATGAGGCCATTGAACAGGGTGTTGAGGCCCGGAAAGATATGGAACGGGTATTTCTTCAGCTCCTTGACGAAGCCAGCAATATCGCGCGGATTGGGAATGAGGATATTTCGCGCGCCGAGCTTGATGCCGATCATCGCATTCACTGTAAGCGCGAAAATATGATAAAGCGGTAGGGCGCACACGAAATTCAGCGCCTTGGGCTTGCCCTTGTTCCGGAATGCAACCTCCATCCAGACATGCATCTGCTCCACATTCGCAAGAATATTGCTATGGGTCAGCATGGCGCCTTTCGAGATGCCTGTCGTGCCGCCTGTATATTGCAGGAAGGCAAGGTCAGAACCTTGAACCGGAATGGGGTTGAAGGACTGGGCACGGCCTTGAGCCAATGCATCCTTGAAACGGATATGTCCCGGAATGTTCCACACCGGCACCATTTTCTTTACGCGGCGCACGACCAGATTGATGATGTGGCCCTTCAAGCCATGCATGTCGCCCATCGACGCGACAATAATATTGGGAACATTGACGGAGTTGAGGGTCTTTTCCACCGTCGACGCGAAGTTTTCCAGAACAATCAATGCCTTGGCACCTGAATCGTTCAACTGGTGTTCCAGTTCGCGTGGCGTATAAAGCGGATTGACGTTCACCACCACGAAACCGGCGCGGAGAATAGCCGTAAACGCAATTGGATAATGCAGGATGTTTGGCATCATCACTGCGACGCGATCACCTTTGACGAGACCACGCGATTGGAGAAACGCTGCGAGTGCGCGTGAGTGCTCGTCCAACTCCTTGAAAGAGAGGTCCTTCCCCATGCAGGTGAAGGCGGGGTTACCGGGGAACTGTCGGCAGGAAGCCAGAATCATATCGCTAATGGAGGACGTCTTGCTGAGATCAATCTCATGCGGAACGCCCGCCGGGTATGACTTCAACCAGATCTTTTCCCGCAGAGACGCACTTTTATCGGCTGTATCTGCCGCGACGGGTTCAACTACGGATGCACTTTGCCCAGTCGTTTTTTTTGCCATTTCTTCTCCCCGGATTGCTCCGTCCTAAGTAGGGTCGCCTGCGCGCCCGCCGTCTCCCAAGCCGCCCGCCCGCGGACAGCCTCCTCAATCATAAATGTGGTCGAGTTTTACTCTCTTCGCAAGAGTTACATTGACGTAAGCGTAAATTAAAAAAGAGTCGAGCGTCTTCCCCAATTTTTAAGTTTAACAATCACAATAGGTTGAAACTTAGCATCGGGGAAAAATAGCAGCTTCGCTAGTGTGGCGAATCCGAAATTCGTCTCACGCGGGAGTGAGGTTGTGTACGAATTTCGGATTCAAAGCCACCACACTAGCCGAGCCATATCACAATTGTGTCGGTCAATCCGTTTGGTGCACTTCAGGCGCCTGATTTCTCAGGGACCGAATAAGTATGGAGATTGCTTTGCCGCCATAGGTTACCAGATCGTAGTTCCTGTCACCCCGCAACCATTCATTGAGGAGACCGCTCAACATGGAAAGCAGGATCGGCGCTGCCGTGTCAGCAGTCCATTCTTTTGAAAGCTCCCCACGTCTGGCAGCCACGTCGAGCAATCCTGCAAACAATGAGAGGACATTGGATCGTGCTTCTCTGAGACGCTCTTCGAGCGGGGCTATTTCGCCAACGAACTCGCATCGCTGGTTGATGATGATGAAAATGTTCTGCTGCCGCTCATCGTTGGAGAAAAGTTGCAGCGCCTGGATAATCGATTGTTCCAGAACATGCATTGGATTGGGGTGATCGACAGCCGCTGCCTGCAACATGATTTCTTCTTGTGGAAACCGGACGCTGCCTATGATTGTGCGGACAATTTCAAGCTTGTCGTGAAAGTGGAAATAAATCGCTCCCCGTGTCACACCGGCATGACAGGCGATTTCCATCAGTGTAGATTGGTTGACACCGCGCTCGAGGAAAACCTGCTCGGCGGCCACCAGAATGGCTTCCCGGGTTTCGGCTGCCTCGGCTTTCGTTCTTCGCATGATTTCTCTCGGATGGATGCAGACTAATGGCCCAATTTGCCAGTGAATCTGGATAACTCATTCGTGATCTGTAATATTAGGTGATTGACTATAACACGGTAGTTCGTGTTTACAAACACTTGTGTATGTTAAATTGGCAGCACCGCGCGACAGCAAGGGCACTCCCATCATGACCATGAACCGTTCTATTCGGCTTTTTGCGGCAGGGGCCGCATTTCTCGTCTTTGCGGGGCAACCCGTTCTGGCGCAAGCACCGGGGGGTGCAACACCGCCTCCGCCACAGGTATCCGTCACTGTGGTCAAGCCGCATGACGTACCTGTTACCTACGAATATGCGGCGCGCATCAGCGCCTATCGCGATGTCCAGGTGCGCGCGCGCGTGGGTGGAATATTGCTTCACCGCAATTTCGTCGAAGGGACGGAAGTCAAAGCAGGCGACGTGTTGTTCGAAATAGACCCGGCGCCTTATGAGGCCGAGCTTGAAAAGGCTCAGGCACAGGTGGCGCAGGCTGAAGCGCAGTATCAGCAATCCATTCGCGATGCTGAACGCGCTGAACAACTCGTCCAGCAGAAGGTGCAGAGCACCGCCGTGCGTGATTCCGCTTTCGCAACGCGCGACCTGAACAAGGCGTCGGTTGCCGCAGCTAAAGCACAGCTTCGCACAGCAGAACTCAATCTGAGCTATACCAAGGTCACCGCGCCCATCAGCGGTATCACCAGCCTTGAGCAGGTGAACGAAGGCAGCCTTATCGGGACAGACGCATCTTCCAGTCTCCTGACCTCGATCATGCAGCTTGATCCGGTTTATGTGAATTTCTCCTTCACAGATACGGAAGCAGCAGAAATCGACCGTTTGCGTGCTGAACGCGGTGCAACGGGTGAAGACGCGGATCGCCTCAAGATCAAGGTCCTGTTCGGCGACGGACAGGCTTACGATCATGAAGGTACGATCGACTTCACCTCGTCGTCGCTCGATACCGAAACGGGCACGCTCGGCGCTCGTGCGGTCGTAGAGAATCCGAATCGTCGCCTGATCCCTGGTCAGTTCGTCCGCGCAGTGATTCTCGGCATTCAGGTCAAGAACGCTATCACGATCCCGAAGGCTGCATTGCTTCAGGGCCCGCAAACGCAGTTTGTATATGTCGTCAACAAGGACAACATTGTCGAAGTGCGGCCAATCACGGTTGCTCGTGAACTGAGCGACGCATGGCTGGTTTCCGAAGGTCTCAGCGCAGGCGATCGGGTTATTACCGAGGGCCTTATCAAGGCAGCTCCGGGTAAGCCCGTGAATCCGGTCGACGCAGCTACTGAAGCAAGCAATCAGACATCGCCCGATAAGGCTGGTGCTGATGCTGGCAAAGAACAGGCGGCAGGCAAGCAATGAATAGATTCTTCGTCGACCGCCCCGTTTTCGCGGCGGTCATCTCCATTGTGCTCGTGCTGGCTGGCCTGATCTGTATCCGGATCCTGCCGATTGCGCAGTACCCTGAATTGACGCCGCCACAGGTCGTCGTCAGTGCAACCTATCCCGGCGCAAGTGCCGAAACGGTGGCGCAGACTGTTGCTGCGCCATTGGAACAGCAGATCAACGGCGTCGAGAACATGCTTTATATGCAGTCCTCGAGCCTTGGTAGCGGTACGATGCAGTTGACCGTGACCTTCGCTCTGGGCACTGACCCGGATCAGGCCACCATCAACGTCAACAACCGCGTGCAGCGTGCGACCTCGTCGCTTCCGCAGGAAGTTCAGCGTCTCGGTGTCACGGTGGACAAGCGTTCCACCACGATTCTCGGCATGGTCGCCATGTTCTCCGACAGCGATCGGTATGACCGCACCTATGTCGGTAACTACGCGCTTCTAAACGTGGTCGATGACCTCAAGCGTTTGCAGGGTGTTGGCGATGTGCAGCTACTTGGCAATATCGATTATTCGATGCGTATCTGGCTGCGTCCAGACAAGCTGGCGCAGTATAATCTGACCCCAAGCGATGTCTCGACGGCCATTCAGGAGCAGAATGCGCAGTTTGCAGCAGGCCGCTTCGGTGACCAGCCTGACCCGCAAGCTGGTCCGTTCACCTATACGGCGACCACGCAAGGGCGTTTGCCGGATGCTGCGGCTTTCGAGAACATCATCCTGCGTTCCAGCTCCAACGCCGCAACGTTGCGTCTCAAGGATGTCGCGCGCGTCGAGCTCGGCACGGAAAGTTATCTCGTCGACAGTAATCTTAACGGCACGTCTGCTGTCCCGATTGCAATCTATCTGCAGCCGGGTGCGAACGCGCTCAATACGATGGAACTCATTCAGAACCGTATGAATGAGCTGAAGGCGAGCTTCCCGGCTGGTATCGACTACTCGATCCCCTTTGATACGACAAAGTTCATCAAGGTTTCCATCGAGGAAGTGGTTCACACCTTCATCGAGGCGATCATTCTCGTCGTGCTGGTGGTTTTCATCTTCCTGCAGAACTGGCGGGCGACACTTATTCCCATCATCGCAGTGCCGATCTCGATCATTGGTACTTTCGCGGGCATGTATGTGCTTGGCTTCTCCATCAACCTCCTGACGCTTTTCGGCCTGGTGTTGGCAATCGGTATCGTGGTCGATGACGCCATTGTGGTTCTGGAAAACGTCGAACGTATCATGACGACCGAGAAACTGTCGCCACGCAAGGCCGCCATCAAGGCAATGGGCGAAGTGACAGGACCGGTTGTCGCGATTGTTCTCGTGCTTTGCGCCGTGTTTATTCCAGTGGCCTTCATGGGCGGTCTTGTCGGCGAAATGTACAAGCAATTCGCCGTCACCATCGCGATTTCGGTGACGTTGTCCGGTCTTGTGGCTCTGACACTGACACCGGCGCTCTGCGCACTGATCCTGAAGCCTGGCCATCACGAGCCAATGCTGCCGTTCCGCATCTTCAACCGCTTCTTCGAGCGGGTGACAGACGGCTATTCTCGTGGCGTTCGCTTCTTTTTGAAGCGCGCCGCAATCGGTCTGATCATTTTTGCAGGCCTTCTTGGCGCTACCTACTATCTTTTCGAGAGGGTGCCGGGATCGCTGTTGCCTGACGAGGATCAGGGGTTCCTGTTCAGTGTTGCGGTACTTCCTCCTGCGGCCTCTCTGGAGCGCACAACGGCGGTTCTGGATCAGGCAAGCGCGAATATCCGGAAAAGCCCGGCTGTGGAAAGCGTCTTTGCGGTATCCGGTTTCGACCTTCTGTCGGGCGGTCTGAAAACCAGTGCGGGCACGATGTTCATCATGCTCAAAGACTGGAAAGAGCGTACGACACCTGAGACTGATGCACGCAATCTTCCCGGCGCGATCATGGCGATGAATTCGGGCATCAAGGACGGGCTTGTTCTGGCGTTCAACCCACCTCCGATCATGGGCCTCAGCACGACCGGCGGTTTTGAACTCTATGTTCAGGATCGTACAGGCGGTGGTGTGGAATCGCTGACACGTGCGACCAAGCTCATTACCGAAGCTGCGGCCAAGCGGCCGGAGTTGCAGGGCGTTCGTACGACGTTTGATCCGAACGTTCCCCAGTATGACATCCAGCTTGATCGCGAAAAGGCGAAGGCTATGGGTGTGCCGATCAACTCCGTATTCACTGCAATGCAGGCGACGTTCGGCAGCCTCTACGTCAACGACTTTACGCTGTTTGGCCGCAACTATCAGGTCAACCTGCAGTCGGAAGCCGAGTTCCGTCGCGATCCAAGCGATCTCAAGCATGTCTTCGTGCGAGCCAATTCTGGCAGCATGATCCCGCTTGATGCCCTTGTGACAGTCAAGCGTATTGTCGGCCCCGATCAGCTGGAACGCTTCAATGCCTTCAACGCAGCGAAGATTACCGGTAATCCGGCACCGGGTTTCACCTCTGGTGACGCGATCAAGGCAATGCAGGAAGTGGCGGCGGAAGTTCTTCCGCAAGGCTATCAGATCGCATGGACCGGCTCGGCCTATCAGGAAGTGACCACCAGCGGCACCGGCACACAGGCCATGATCTTTGGTCTTGTCATGGTGTTCCTGATCCTTGCTGCACAGTATGAACGCTGGAGCCTGCCGCTCGCCGTCATCACCGCGGTACCTTTTGCTATCTTCGGTGCGCTGTTGGCGACCGATCTGCGCGGGTTGACCAATGACGTGTATTTCCAGATTGGTCTGGTGACACTCATAGGTCTGGCGGCGAAGAACGCGATTCTGATTGTGGAATTCGCGGTGCTTGAACGAGAGACGGGCAAGTCCGCCATCGAGGCGGCAGCGTCGGCAGCTCGTTTGCGCTTCCGTCCGATTGTGATGACCTCGCTGGCCTTCATTCTTGGCGTGGTGCCGCTCGCAATCAGCACGGGTGCCGGTTCGGCAAGCCGTCACTCGATCGGTACGGGCGTTATCGGCGGCATGTTGGCAGCAACGTTTATCGCTACGTTCTTCATTCCGATGTTCTACAGTCTGATAGCGCGCAAGCCTCCGAAGAAACCGGAGGATGAAGATGCGAATGAAACAACTGGTCCGAATGGACCAGCTGACAACCAGATCTAGCCAGTTTCTAGAGCCAAACAAAAGCCCCGCCGAAAGGCGGGGCTTATACATTTGAGGCCGGAACGTTAAACTTCGTTCCGGCCTCTATGTCATTGTGGTGAATGCAACACCGCAATGGCTGCTGCAAAGCGGTTGAGCCCGTCGGGGCGTGAACTTTCGTTCGTAAAAAAGCAGAACCCTTTGCAGCTTTTGAGGTCTTGTCGCACCGTTGAGGGAGC
>NZ_CADEAR010000009.1 GCF_902825325.1 Brucella tritici
CATCGAATGCACCTTCTGCCGCCTCAAGGATTGGAGGCGCGTCGCGACACGATATGACAAGCTCATGATTAACTTCGTGGCGACCTGCTACATCGCCGCCATCGTCACATGGTGGATCAATTGAGTCTGGAGCCTAGGGCGCGCGCAAATCCACTCAGGTTGGGGGAATGTTTCCGAAAGCCGAATGGGCACTGTTGCGTGCTGTTTCAGGTGTTTTTTATCCTTGGTTGGATAATCCTGACTTACAGTATAATCATACTATTTTTCTGTAATTATGGTCATTTTTATTCCGAATTATACTAATTCGGATGATGTCGCAGCTGATTGCATATTTGTCGCAGCCCGTTCCTGTAATTGACTGGAACGGGACTACTATTGTCTTCAGGCTGGTCGATTGTCTCCTTCTTCAAGCAGTGTCGGACAGCTTTCCGAGTTTGTCGTGCAGCCCTTCAAAAAAATCATTCAGGGGGACGGTTGCTGGACGGACGATTGAGATGAATTCACGGCTGTGGGTGGACATGTCGGGAAATGACCTATATAGAATCAAGAAATCTATCGATAATCATTCCATGCGGACCGTTTGCGGAACGCAGATCGCGTGCGAGCACTTTGCGCTGGAATGAAGTTCTGTCAATGTTAAAAAGGAGATTAAGTCCGCCAGCACAGCGGGGTTAAACTTAATGCATGGTATTTTATACAAGGAAGAAAGTATGAAGTCGCCGGCTGAGACGAAAATAAGCTTGAAGAGCGTTTTTAAAGTCTTCGGCGATGATCCGGAGCGTGCAATGCAGGAATTGCGCGCAGGTAAATCAAAAACCCAGATTCACAGCGAACTCGGCGCAACAATCGGCGTCGATGATGCGACCTTCGACATCTATGAAGGCGAAGTATTCGTTATTATGGGCCTCTCCGGCTCAGGAAAATCTACGCTTCTGCGTCTGCTCAATCGCTTGATCGAACCAACTGCGGGTTCCATCGAAGTGGATGGCCGCGATATCGTCAAAATGACGAAGCGTGAGCTGATCGATCTTCGCCGTCGCGACATGAGCATGGTATTCCAATCTTTCGCGCTCCTGCCCAATCGTTCGGTCCTGAATAATGCATCCTTCGGTCTTGAAGTGGCCGGAATGGGTGAGGCGGAACGTCACCAGAAGGCGCTAAAAGCACTCGCTGCCGTCGGGCTCGAGCCTTATGCCAACAGCATGCCGGATCAGCTTTCGGGCGGCATGAAACAGCGTGTCGGACTGGCGCGTGCTCTAGCGAGCGAGCCGACCATTCTCTTGATGGACGAGGCTTTTTCCGCCCTTGATCCGCTGATCCGCACCGAAATGCAGGACGAATTGAAGCGGCTTCAGGCAGAACACAGCCGGACGATTATTTTCGTCAGCCATGATCTGGACGAAGCGATGCGGATCGGTGACCGTATCTGCATCATGCAGCACGGCAAGGTTGTGCAGGTGGGGACACCGAACGAAATCGTGTCCGCACCGGCCAATGATTATGTCCGTTCCTTCTTCCGCAATGTCGATGTGTCCCGCGTTTTCAAGGCCGCCGATGTGGCGCGCGAGGACGAGCTGATCGTCTTCGAACCCGAACAGCTGGCAACAGCGCTCGAACGTTTTGATGCGAGCGGGAAGACATTCGGTGTGTTGATCGATGCAGATCGCACATATCGCGGCATGGTCAGTCGTGACGCCCTGGCAAAGGGTATCGCAGTGCAGGGCGGCGAGAGACTGGATAATGTCTCTGCTATCGAAGCCGGAGCGCCGCTTTCCGGATTGCTGACGCAGGTGGCGGAAAGCCCCTGGCCGGTTCCGGTCACTGATCGCCAGAACCGTTATGTCGGTGCTATCAGCAAATCGGCCTTGCTTGAAACGCTTGGTCGCGCGGGTTGAGACCTGCGCGCCAACGGCCTTTTGCCTGATGAAGGCAGAATTGGTCCAATCCAGAAGAAATACGGAAATGGACGGTAAAACATGGATTTGAATTTCAGTGTCGGCGGATGGGCGGATGTTGTGGTCAACTACATTCTCGACCACTTTACGCCCGCGCTTGATATGATCGCGGCCGCTATCGGTTTTGTGACCGACGGTATTCAGAATGCTCTTCTCGCTGTCCCGCCGTTAGGCGGGGTTGCAATTCTCACGCTGCTCGCGCTTTGGCGTGTGGGGTGGAAGTTCGCGATATTCACGGCTCTCGCATTGGGACTCATCATCCACATGGAATTGTGGACGGGCACGATGGAAAGCCTCTCTCTGGTGCTTGCATCAACGGTTATTGCTGTTGTGATCGGTATTCCGCTCGGCATCGCCATGGCCCGTAGCGATACGGTGGCTTCGATCGTGCGTCCTGTGCTCGATCTCATGCAAACGATGCCTGCGTTCGTCTATCTTATTCCGGCAGCAATGTTTTTTGGCCTCGGTGCCGTGCCCGGAACGATTGCGACGGTGATTTTTGCGATGCCCCCAGTCGTGCGTCTGACCAATCTCGGTATCCGGCAGGTGCATGCGGAGTTCGTTGAAGCGGGGCTCGCCTTCGGCTGCACATCCCGGCAGCTTCTGTTCAAGGTGCAGCTTCCAAACGCCATGCCATCGATCATGGCCGGCATCAACCAGACGATCATGCTGTCGCTTTCTATGGTGGTGATCGCGTCGATGATCGGTGCAGGTGGCCTCGGCAATACTGTGTTGACCGGCATCCAGCGCCTCAATGTGGGCCTCGGCTTTGAGGGTGGTCTCGCAGTAGTCATTCTGGCGGTCATTCTCGACCGCATTACCCAGAGCTTCGGCAAAAGCGGGGCCGGATTTTTCAAGCGGCTCGCATCTCTAAGGAAGGCGGCGGACGCTCAGTCCGCCTCATCCTTTCGCAAGCAGGAAGCATGAAGAAAGCAGAAACAATAACCAAGAATAACAATGGGAACTGATACCAATCGAAAAGGAGAAGCTATGTTAGGCAAACTAACCAAATTCGGTCTGGCGGCAGTTGTGGCGGGAACGATGACCATGGGCGCAGCATTTGCGCAGGACGGCAAGCCGGTGAAAATCGGCTGGGCACCCTGGTCGGATGCCGAATTCGTCACCAAACTCGCCAAGAAGCTGATCGAAGACAATCTCGGCCAGAAGGTTGAGCTGGTTCAGACGGACGTGGCCCCACTTTATCAGGGCGTGAGCCGTGGCGATATCGACGCCATGATGATGGCCTGGCTGCCGGAAACGCATGCCGACTATTACAAGCGCATTGAAGGCAAAGTCGAGAACCTTGGCCCGCTCTATGAAGGGGCCAAGCTTGGCTGGATCGTTCCGGCTTACATTCCGGAGAGCGAAATCAGCTCTATCGAAGATCTGAAGAAGCCGGAAGTCCGCGAGAAGCTGAAGGGCGAAATTCAGGGGATCGATCCGGGCGCAGGCCTCACTCGTCTATCACAGGAAGCGATCAAGAAATATGGGCTGGACTACAAGCTCAACATTTCGAGTGAAGCGGCCATGTTGACGACGGTTGATCGTGCCACGCGTTCTGATGGCTGGTTCGTGGCAACGTCGTGGAGCCCACATTGGATGTTCGGCAAGTACAAGCTGCGTTACATTGCCGATCCTGAAGGCGCACTCGGCGGTGCCGAACATATCGACGCCATCGCGCGCAAGGGCTTCAAGGAAGACAATCCGAAGGTTGCTTCGCTGCTGACCAAGATGAGCATTCCGATCAGCGAGCTCGAAGCTGCGATGTTCGATGCGCAGGAAACGTCCTATGAGAAGGCCGTCGATAAATATATCGCGGACCACCCGGACCGCATAAAGGAATGGCTGGCTGAGTAATCAGCTCGGTAAGAAAGCCCCGGTTTTCCGGGGCTTTTTCATATCCTATCCTCTTCGAGCAATCAGAATCCCCGATATCACGATGATACCGCCCAGAGCCTGCAACATGCCGATGGGTTCCGACAGGATAGTCCAGGCAAGAAACGCCGCGACGACCGGTTGTAGAAGCAGGGTGAGTGACGAAAATGATGCCGGAAGATAGGCGAGGGCATAAGCGATCATGCTCTGGCCTGCGGCATGGGTTACCCATGCGAGGCCTGCGAGAATAAGCCAGCCATAGAGCGTAGCAGGCAGTATCTGACCTTCCGTGAAATACGCAACCGGCAGCGAAAAGACGGCGGCAATTGCGCTGCTCCACAGCATGATGCGCATGGTGGAAAAGCGGCTGCGCAAGCGGCCAACCGAAAGGATGTAACCGGCATAGAAGACTGCGGCCAGAAGCGCCATCGCATCGCCGGATGATTGGGACTGGAGAAGCTCGCCCGGTCCACCCTTTAGCACGACGACGCCAATGACAGCGACGGCAAGGCCGATCATGAAGGACGTGTTCACGCGCGATTTGAAAAGCAGCCATGCGCCGAGTGTCACGAAAATTGGTGCCATATTGGCAAGCAGCGTGGCATTGGCAACGGATGTCATGTGCAGCGACAAGTGCCAGGCACCCAGATCGAAAGCGATGAACAGACCGGGCAGGGCGAGGCGTAGGCAGTCTGACAAAGTGAGTGGCGCTGCATCCTTCTCGTCGCGCCGCTCGCGGCCATCCATGAGCACCAGCGGTAAAACTGCCAGTGCAAGACGCCAGAAGCCTGTTGCGAGCGGACCCACCTCGGAAAGCCGGACAAAGATCGGCGAACTGCCGATAGCGATTCCGCCAACGATCAGAGCGGTCATCGCCAGACGTTGCGCATTGGTAGGAGCGGGGCTTGTGGCAGTGGTATGCGACATTTTCAAACTCAAGGTTACGCCGAAAATGTTCCGCTGCCCGCGCAATGCACGCAGCTAAAAAACGACTGTCGGCTTTGGACTGAACTGGCCATGGAGAATGTCGAGCACACTTCTTCCACTATCCGCGTTCCGAATATTGTTCTTCATGTCGCAAAAGAATGGGAATAGAGAAAATTTTACCCGCGACATTGATATGACGCGGGCTTGCTTATTCCTCTTTGAGGGAGGCGTCCAGCATTGGGTTATGGCAGAAACCGGAAATTTCATCACGTTCTGTTCAATAGATCGCAAGTTCTATGAAAAAGCGCCCTGGAGGGGCGCTTTCCAATTATCAGCGAGAATAGGGCGAATAGCACTGTCTGCGCGGCCCATTATAGGGCTGGAATGTATTGTCGGACGAGCGATAGGACCGGTAGCGGTTATAGCACCATTGTACATGCGCATTTGACATCCGCGGTGCGCGATAAACAGGGCGAGGCTGGCTTATTGCGCCGCCAATGATCGCCCCTGCACCGAACGCGGCCAGTGGATACCACCACCCATCGCTATGGCGACGATAGCCGTGGCGATAATGCCGATAGCCACGATGTCCGTTCCAATGTCCCGGCCGGCTGGGCCTGTGGCCATCATAGTGACGCGGCGGGCGGCGATGGTCGCGCACCTGCTCGACATTCTGGTTGATGGCCGGGCGGTCCAGATTCATAGGGGCAGCCATCGTCGGCGCGATGGACGTTGCTCCAAAAATTACGGCGAACGCCCCGACACAGGTTTTTTTGAAGATATTCACGTGCAACCCTCCGTCTTAGATGATGAGGGTAAACGCTTGAAATATCGATTTGTTCCCGCTTTTCTATGAACCCAAAAGCCGGGCTTGCACAGTTCCGGGCGGGGTTAGACAATTCGCAAAATGAAAGGGAGCAGGCTCCTCCCCAAGAACCTGCTCCCCAATGCATCGCCCCCCGCCATAGGTGGTGCGATGCTTACCTCTCGTGGCTTTTGCCATGTCTGAATTCAGCGTGTCAGACCTTATCTTCGAGTGCAGCATTTAGCAACTTCAACGCGCGTTCTTTTGTCAATTCAATCGGATTGCCGCCAGCAGTTGGATCGACGATGGCCATCTCGGCAATCAGGTCCTTCCGGGCGTCGTCCATTTCGAGACCCTTGATGAATTCAGGGAGTGTGTTGGGGACCCCCAGATCGCTCCGTAATTTCATGATGGCGGCCAAAAACCCATCAAAACCGCCCTTGATGCCGAGATAATCGGCAAGCCGTTCTATACGCTTTTCGATGGCAGATCGGTTCTGAAGCAGGACATAGGGCATGAAAACCGCATTCGTCATGCCATGATGGGTATCGTAGAGGGCGCCGATGGGATGCGACAGCGAATGAATCGCGCCGAGCCCTTTTTGGAAGGCTGTTGCACCCATCGCGGCTGCCGCCATCATGTTTGCCCGCGCTTCAATATTCTTGCCATCGGCATAGGCGGTGGGAAGGTTTTCAAAAACCAGACGGATACCTTCCACCGCGATGCCATCAGCCATCGGATGAAATCCCGGAGCGCAATAGGCTTCAAGGCAGTGCGCCAGCGCATCCATGCCTGTACCTGCGGTGATGAAAGGCGGCATTCCGGTGGAAAGCTCGGGATCGGCAATGACTGTGACCGGTAGCATCTTCGGGTGGAAAATGACCTTCTTGGTATGGGTCGCTTCGTTGGTTAAAACGCCTGCGCGGCCAACTTCCGATCCGGTGCCAGCGGTGGTGGGTACGGCAATGATCGGCGCAATTGCTTTGCTGTCGGCGCGGGTCCACCAGTCACCAATGTCTTCGAAATCCCAGACCGGTCGCGTCTGTCCTGCCTGGAAGGCGATCAGCTTGCCAAGATCCAGCGCCGAGCCGCCGCCGAAGGCGATGACGCCGTCATGCTTGCCGCTTTTGAAGACCTCAACGCCCGCATAGAGATTGCTTTCGACCGGGTTCGGCTTCACGTCGGAGAAAACCCCATGTTTCACACCGGCTTCGTTCAGAATAGCAAGCGTGGACGCCACCACAGGAAGTTTCGCCAAGCCGGGGTCAGTCACAAAGAGCGGGTTCTGAATGCCGGCGGCCTTGAGGACAGCAGGCAATTCCTTGATGCGGCCTGGGCCAAAAAGCACGGTGGTGGGGAAATTCCATTTGGCAGTCAAAGTGGTCATGTCGATTGCTTTCCAGAAATTCAATTCAGATCAGATTTTCTCACGCAGGTGGAAGGATTTCGGCCGCGTGAGATTGCCGTAGCCGATGGATGACAGGGCAGCGCCCTTGCCAGTGTCTTTCACCCCGGTCCAAACAAGTGCGGGATCGAGATAATCACAACGGTTCATGAAAACCGTGCCCGTTTCGATACGGTCGCCGAGAGTAGCGGCGTGGTCCGTGTCTGCCGTCCAGAGCGAAGCTGTCAGGCCATAGATACTGTCGTTCATCAGCGCGAGGGCTTCCTCGTCGTTGCGCACTTTCATGATACCGACGATGGGGCCAAAGCTTTCTTCACGCATGACACTCATCTGGTGATCGACATTGGTGAGCACTTCCGGCGCGACATAGGGAGAACCTGCGCGATCATCCTCGACACTCATACTGACGTGAGCTTTCGCACCCTTGCGCAAGGCTTCCGCTTTCTGCTCGCGGATAAGATCGGCAAAGCGCGCCTGTGCCATTGGGCCGAGCGTCGTTGAACTATCCAGCGGATTGCCGACCACATATTGCTTCGTCAGGTCGATGAATCCGTCGACGAAGCGGTCATAGACTGCTTCATGAACATAGATGCGCTCGATCCCGCAGCAGCACTGGCCGGAATTGAAAAAAGCACCATCGACCAGATTGGCGACGGCATGGTCCAGATTGACATCAGGAAGCACATAGGCTGGGTCCTTGCCGCCGAGCTCCAGCCCGAGTGTCATGAAGGTGCCTGCAGCAGCCTTTTCGATGGCGCGGCCCCCGCCGACCGAGCCGGTGAAATTCACGTGGTCGATCGTGCCGGATGCGAGCAGCTTTTCCGTCGATGCGTGATCGAGAACGATGTTCTGGAAAACACCCCTTGGCAGCCCGGCCTTCTCGAACGCGTTTGCAAAGCGTTCACCGGCCAGAAGCGTCTGGGTTGCGTGCTTGAGGATCACGGTGTTCCCGGCCATAAGTGCGGGAATGATCGTGTTCACCGCCGTGAGATAAGGATAATTCCACGGCGCAATCACCAAAACAACGCCGAGCGGCACGTGCTTCACATACCGACGGAAACCATCCTTCTGTGTGGGCACATAAGGTTTCAGCGCCTCTTCGGCGATGTCGATCATATATTGACCGCGTTCCTGCACGCCGCCGTTCTCGCCGCCATAACGCGTTGGTCGTCCCATCTGCCATGCGATTTCGGGGATAATTTCGTCCTGCATTCCGGCGAGCGCATCCAGCGCGGCCCGGCAATAGCTTGCGCGCTCATTGATACTCAGCTGAGCCCAACCGATTTGCGCGTCGCGTGCAGCCGCCACCACTGAGGCGATTGCAGCCTCGCTTAAAAAAGGACGCTCGGCATAAACCGAGCCGTCTATCGGAGAGATGATCTTGGCCGTGCCGCTCATCTGCAATTTCCTTTGAAGTCTGGCATTGCGTTATTCATTTCGGGATCGGTCGCGCGGGTCAATAGCGCTCGAACCCGCGATGCAGCTCCCAGTCGGTTACGCGCCGATCATATTCGATCTGTTCCCAATGGGCGGTATGGACGTAGTGGTTGACGACCGCTTCCCCGAGAGCCTCCTTGAGGAACGCGGAGTTTTTGAGCGCCTGTGCGGCTTCGCGCAGCGTGTACGGAATTTCCTTCAGTTTTACCGCACTATAGGCATCGCCGACGAAGGGCTCGTCGAGTTCCAGTTGTTCATCGATTCCCTGCAGGCCCGATGCGATGAGCGCTGCAAAAGCCAGATATGGATTGAGGTCAGCGCCGCCGATGCGGCATTCGATGCGAATGCCTTTCGTGCCTTCTCCACAAAGGCGAAAGCCCGCTGTGCGATTATCCTGACTCCACATGATTTTCGTCGGTGCAAAGGTGCCTGCCTGAAAGCGCTTGTAGGAATTGATATAGGGCGCCAGGAAATAGGTATAGTCGGTGGCGTATTTGAGCTGTCCGGCCACCCAGGAACGCATAAGCGGCGTCATGGTATAGGGCGCTTTCGGATCGAAAAAGAGCGGCTCCTTGCCGTCGGCGCTCCAGATGGAATTGTGCACATGGCTGGAGCTTCCAGCCTTGCCGTAATCATACTTGGCCATGAAGGTGATGCATTTCCCGTGCGCTTCAGCGATTTCCTTCATTGCGTTCTTCATGATGACATGGCGATCCGCCATTTCGAGAGCTTCGGCATAGCGCACATTCAGCTCTTCCTGTCCCGGACCCCATTCGCCCTTGGAGTTTTCTACCGGAATGCCTGCTGCTGCGAGCTGGTTGCGCATTGCACGCAGGACCGGCTCCTCCTTGGTGGTCAGGTGGATGACATAATCCTGCACATAAGGCGAAGCCGTTTCCATATCCTGCCAGTGCTTGGCGCGGGCCGTCTTGTAAGTCTCGTCGAAGAGGTAGAATTCAAGCTCGGACGCGAAATAAGCGCGATAGCCGCGCTCGTGCAGGCGTGCGAGCTGCTTCTTGAGGATAGCACGCGGGGAATGCGCCAGATCCTGATGATCGTGGTGATCGAGCACGTCGCAAAGCACGATGGCGGTCTTTTCCAGCCATGTGGCGACGCGCAGGGTCGAAAGGTCTGGTTTGATGACAAAATCACCATAACCCTTGTCCCATCCGGCGGCCTCATAGCCCGGCACCGGCTCCATATCGATATCGTCGGCAAGGAGATAGTTGCAGCCATGGGTCTCGTCGTAACCAGATTCCACGAAGAACTGTCCGTAGAAGCGTTTGCCGATCAGGCGTCCCTGCATGTCCACAAAACATGCGAGCACCGTATCGATTTCATCGTTTGCAACGGCTCGTTTCAATGCATCGAAAGTCAACTGTTCGGCCATTTATGCTCGCTCCAGAACGGAAAAAAGTGATGGACGCGGCACAGTGTGCCGCGTCCAAAATTCTCATGCGTAGCGGTAAGGTGCGCCCGCACCTCGCATGGTTTCTTGATATTTTTTCAGGATCGCGACGACTTTGGCGTTGCGTTCGCTCTTCTGCGCGATGTCGTCCCAGAATTCCTGTGCAGCATCTTCGATCTGGTTCCATTCCGATTCCGGAATAGTCGTCAGTTCCAGCTTTCCGCCGGTGGTGCGATAATGAGCCTCGCCCCACCAGTACCAGTGCTGGCGGTAATAGTGCGACGAATCCATCGCCAGCTTGAACAGGGTCTTCAGGTGATCGGGCACGGCTTCCCATTTCTCGGTATTCGCGAAGTAGGAACCAGCCCATGCACCGTTGATGTTGTTGGTCAGATAGTACTTGTTGATGTCTGCCCAGCCGACCGTATAGGCCTCGGTCGCGCCACACCACGCAACGCCGTCGAGCTCGCCGGTCTGGATTGCGACTTCGATATCCTCCCATGGCAGCGTGACTGGCACGACGCCGAATTTGGTCAGGAAGCGCCCGCCGGTCGGGAAGGTGAAGACCCGAAGCCCCTGCAGGTCAGCGACGCTGCGGATCGGTTTGGTGGTCACGAAATTGCAGGGGTCCCAGGAACCGGCGCTGAGCCAGGTAACCCCCGGAATTTCCTTATAGGCTTCTTCCCAGATTTCATTGAGCCCATACCAGTTGAACAAGGCTGGTACATCGAGGCTGTAGCGTGATGCGAAGGGGAAGTAAGCCCCGAACACTGCGACATCGACGGGAGACGCCATGGAGTCGTCGTCGCTTTGCGCAGCGTCGATTGTGCCGGACTGAACGGCACGGAACAGCTCGCCCTGCGGCACGAGCTGGTCGGCAGTATAAAGTTCAATCACCATATCGCCATTGGCAGCCTTGTTGAAGGCGTCGATAGACGGCTTGATGACGTGCTCTGCAAGTGCCGGACCTGCATAGGTCTGGAGCCGCCATTTGATCGGGCTTTGTGCCCTGACATACGGCGTTGCAAGTGTGCTTGCACCCAGCGCGCCGACGGTCGTCAGCCCGGCCTTCTTGAGAAAATCGCGTTTGTTAAGCTTGCTATTCTCACTCATGCCCATTCTCCCACTCTTGTTTGAGTTCACCCTTTATTTGTCCCGGTCTGGCCCTTCGAGCTCTTGTCACCGGCGTATGCGCATTCTCCCGTAATTATCGTCATCGTCCTGTGTACCAGTTGGGCAACCACATCGCGATCTGTGGAAAGATCATCAAGATGATGATGGTCAGCACCATGAGGAAGAAGAACGGCACGATTGAACGATAGATATCTATCAATGTGACTTCCTTTGGTGCCAAGGCTCGCATCATGAACAGATTGTACCCGAAAGGCGGCGTGATATATGCGATCTGGCAGGTGATCGTGTAGAGCACGCCGAACCAGATGGCGTTAAAGCCAAGGCTCTTGACCAGCGGTATGTAAAGCGGCGCCACAATGACCAGCATTGCTGTGTCATCAAGGAACATGCCCAAGATGATAAACGAAAACAGCATCAACACGAGGATCGTCCATGGCGACAGATCGAAAGTATGGAGCAATATGCTTTCGATGGCTTTCACCGCCCCGAGACCGTCATAGACCGACGAGAAGCAAAGCGCGGCCAGAATGATCCAGAGGAACATGCAAGTGACCGTGAGGCTGTTCCGTGTCGTGGTTTCCCAGACAGTCTTGTTGAGGCGCCCGGTGAAAAGTGCGGCAAGTGTCGCGAGCAACGCGCCGACGGCGGAGCTTTCCACAAGGCTGGTAACGCCCGAGAGGAACAAGCCCATCATTGCGCCAAACACGACGAGCGGCAGAATGCCTGCGCGCAGCGTGACAAAACGATCGTGCCAAGTGATTTTGTCCAGTTCTTCTTTCGGCAGTGTCGGCCCGAGTTCAGGCTGGAAACGGCAGCGTATATAGATATAAATCGCAAAGAGTGCGGCCATGAGAAGACCGGGGCCTATGCCCGCGAGCCAGAGCTGCAAGACCGGCTGCCGGGCAATCATCGCATAGAGAACGAGCACCACGCTTGGCGGAATGAGAATGCCGAGCGAGCTGCCAGCCTGAATGACGCCCGTTACCATAACCTTGTTGTAGCCACGCTTGAGAAGCTCCGGCAGGGCTACGGTCGCGCCGATGGCCATGCCCGCAACACTCAGGCCGTTCATGCAGGAAATGATGACCATCAGGCCGATCGTACCCAGTGCCAGACCGCCGCGAATGCCGCCGAACCACACGTGGAACATGCGATAGAGATTGCTGGCAATGCCCGATTCCGAGAGCATGTAACCCATGAAGACGAAGAAGGGTACCGTGATAAGCGGATACCAGTTCAATACCGCAAAAGTGGCATTATACGGCATCTCGAACGAGCCTTTGCCCCAAAGCAGGAGAGCGGCGAGCGAGCCGACAAAACCGATCACGCCAAATACGCGCTGCCCGGTCATGAGCAGCACCATCATGGTTGCAAACATGAAGAGCGTTATGAATTCCGAACTCATATGTGATGCCCTTCCTCAATGGCAGGACCCGCGATGGTGCTGATCGGCTTTCCACGCAGGGAGGCCCAGTCCTTGAAGAAATTGGAGACGCATTGCAGCAACAGCAGGAAAATACCGACAGTCATGATGAGCTTGATCGGCCATAGAAGCGGAGCCCAAGCGGTATAGTTTTTCTGGTTGTAAACGATGGCGTAGTTGGTCGATGAAATGCCACCAGCGACCATCACGCCGAGATAGAAGATGATGAACAGGATGGTGATCATGTCGGTGATCATTTTCCTGCGCGGTGAAAGACGGTCGAAGAACAAGTCCATACGTACATGCGCGCCTTGCTGCATGGCGTAGGCGCCGCCGAGCAGATAATAGGCGGAGAGCAGAAACTGGGACATTTCCAAGACCCAGTTGACCGGCACGCCGAGAACCACGCGTGAAAAAGTCGAATATAGAAGGCAGGCGCCGAGTACGAAGAAGAGATACATCGCAAAGCGCCCGACATAGTAATTCACTGCATCAACATATTTGACGAACAGTCTGATCGGCTTCGGCATTTCCGGCTCCTTCAGGCTTTCTGTTCCGTGTTGTGGGGGCCAATTGCTTTCGCAATGTCCTTCAATATCGTTGCAAGTTTTTCGGCCCAGCCTGCCTGCGCCGGACCATCGGCAATCTCATTGTTGCGAAGTTCGATCATCACGCACGGCGCATTGCGCGGGCGGGCGTGCCGCTCCAGTGTGTAATAGACGCGGTCGGCTGGCGAGTAGGGTTCGTTCACGCCGACATTGAGGTTCAGGTCTTTCTGCAGCGCGGCAACAAGCGGTTTGCCAATCCGGTCATCTTCATCGTGAATGATACCGATCTGCCAGGGGCGGGGGACGTCGCGATAAATGGGCGTAAATGAATGGATCGTCACGATCCACGATGGCAATCCACTTCGCGCGCGCTCTGCAATTACGTGTTCGACAGCAGTGTGGAATGGACGATGTGAAAGATCGATGCGCGCCAGACGTTCCATGGAATCGAGAGCGTGGTTTCCGGGAACCACGGTTGTCTCGCTGATTTCCGGAATGAGATCGTGAGCGTCGAGAGGACGATTGCAATCGATCAACAGTCGCGAAAGCTGGCTTTCGACGAGAGGCGCGTTAAGAGACGTAGCGAGATGCCTTGCGACTTCCACCGCGCCGGGGTCCCAGGCGATATGTGCCCGCAATGCATCGGCGTTCAGTCCGAGCCCGTCGAAAGTCTCGGGAATGAAATTGGATGCGTGTTCGCAGACAAAGAGATAGGGACTTTCCCCATCCTTGTTAAAGACAGAAACAGGCTCGCACGAAGCCGTGCGATGTTCTCGCTCGTCCGTCATTCTGTTTGTTCCCCGCGCTGTAACTTATGTTACGTTTTTCCAATTATGCGCTATTGCGGATTATTTGATACGTCCTATGATTATTTGTCAAACACAATTTCGCCCAAATTCAAAAAGGGCGTTCGGGAACGGAAAGTGCTGTGCCGGTGCATGCAAGCGTTGCGGAACTGATCAATGAACGGATCGATACGATGCCAGCGGGCGAGCGCAGTGCCGCCCAGACGCTGATCGCCAATTACCCGATGCTGGGACTAAAAACTGTCGCGGAGTTTTCCGGCTTGGCCGGTGTCAGCTCCCCAACAATATTGCGCTTTGTGAACAGGCTCGGGTTTCAGAGCTATCCTGATTTTCAAGCGCGCTTGCAGGATGAACTCGCGGCTCAACTGCAATCACCGCACCACCGCAACGAACAGCCGGGAACCGGGCGAGACACAGCCTATCCGGCGGTGGAACATACGCTTGAGAATATTCGTGAAAGTTTCCGGCATTTGGGTGCAAAGCAGTTGCGGCAGGCCGTGTCGGCTTTGAGTGACGCCAAGGGCAATGTCTATCTGATTGGCGGGCGCTTCACTGACCCCATTGCGCAATATATGGCGGCGCATATGACGGTCATTCGCCCGCATGTCTTTCACTTGGGCGGACAGGAGAGCGTGTGGCGTGACCGTCTTCTCGATATGGGAAAGCGTGATGTTCTGGTGGTTTTCGATATTCGTCGTTATCAGGACAGTCTTTTGAAACTGGCTGAGACGGCAAGGTCACGAGGCGTGGAAGTCATCCTCGTGACCGACCAGTGGCTTTCACCGATTGCACGCGTGGCGCGCCATGTTCTGGCGGGACGTACGGCCGTACCGTCAGCCTGGGATTCTTCGGCAGCGCTCTTTGTGCTGGCGGAAACGGTCATTCGCGAAATGACCAGAATGCTTGAAAAAGACAGTGCCGCCCGCATCGCGGAACTTGAAGGATTACGCTGAAAGGGTTGTCGGTACGCGTTTTATTCCAACCCACAGGCCCGCAGAAATAGCGCCGAAACCTCTTTCTCGATTCGTTCAAGGTCGAGCGGTTCGTCCTTGTTGAGTTCCATCATGCTGCGAACCTGCGTTTCAAAGTCGGCATAATGCTGGGTGACGGCCCAGATATGCATCTGAAACAGTAGGGGATCGACAGGTTTGATCCGACCATCATCCACCCACGACTGGATGAGTTTCACTGCATTATGGGTCGCTGCGACGTGCTTTTTCCAATGGCGGCTCAGATATGGAGCACCATTGGCAATTTCGGTGGTGAAAAGGCGCGAGGCTTTGGGGTTTTTCTGGCTATATTCGAGCTTGGCGCGGATATATTGGCGGATCACCTTGGCAGGGTCGTCTTCGGTACTGGCCCCGAGGAATATGTCTTCCCATTCTTCGAGGATGTAGACGATGATATCCTCGTAAAGCTCTTCCTTGCTCGAAATATAGTAGTGCAGTTGCGGCTTGGTGAGACCGGCGCGGTGCGCAATGCCTTGCGTGGATGCCCCCGCAAGGCCTTTTTCGGCAAATTCATCGATCGCGGCAGCCCGTATTGCACCGAGAATGCGCCGCCTGCGTCCGAGAACCTTGTCCCGTCCGGTCAGTTCGGTGTCGTCATTCTCGTCGCCGTTGTTCATTCATGCCTGCCGCGATTGAGGAGGGGTTATTGCCCCAGCTTTTTCTTGATGTCGAGCCCCACGCCCTTGTTTACGAAGGCATCGGTCGCGACCTTGCTCATGTCGAGTTCGTCGCCGCTGACAATCCCTGCCTTGCGGGCGAGTTCGTAGAACGCCTTGACGCGATCCATCGAGATTGCCCCAATTCCCTTTTCGAGCGTATCGCCACTGTCGATAAGCTGAAGGTTCTTGATCCGCTCCAGTTCCGCATCGAGCGTTTCCTTGCTCATATCCGGATTGTCTTTCAGGATCAGTTCATAGGCTTTACTGCGGTCGCCGTAGAGGAAATTGGTCCAGCCTTCCACGGAAGCGCTGACGAAGCGCTGTACCAGATCAGGGTTCTTTTCGATCAGATCCTGACGGGTTTCGATTGTATTGCCGTAAGTGCTGTAACCGTAGTCGGCGAGGAGATAGGTCGTAACCTTAGCGCCTTCCTTTTCTGCATAGATCGGCTCGGCGGTCGCATAGGCCTGCTGGACAACTTTCTTGTCGTTGAGGAACTGGGCGAGGCTATAGCCATAAGGGCGCAGCTGTTCGTCCTTGAAGCCAAAGTCCTTGACGAGCCATGGCCAGAACGAGAACTGGCCATCCTTCGAAATCAGGATCGTTTCGGCATTGGTCAGATCCTTGAAATCCTTGTACGCACCTTCGTGTGCCATCAATGCCTGCGGGTCTTTCTGGTAGAACGCGGCAACAACCGTCGTCGGCACACCGTTGGCGACGTTGTTGAACGACAGAAGCAGGTTTCCGGTCAGCAGGAAGTCGAGGCGGCCTGCCGCAAGCATTGGGCGATTGTTGACCTGGGGTCCGCCCATTTCGATTTGCACGTCGAGGCCGTATTTCTCATAGGTGCCGTCGGCAAGGGCTTGATAGAATCCGCCGTGACCTGCTTGAGCGAGCCAGTTGGTGCCGAGCGTCACCTTGTCGAGTGCATAGGCCATCTGTGCGGAAAGGCCCATGGAAAGTGCGGCTAGCGCCGCAACCAGTGTCTTTTTCATTTGGTTCCCCTTGTTTTAATCAGTCAAAGCCATGTCAGCGGTCCAGCCGCGCGTTTTGCCCGGATTGAGCAAGCCGTACGGGTCGGCTTGCTTCTTGAATTCGATCTGCACACTATCGATCTCCTTCATCCCGCCGTCCTCAATGGTGTAGGCATGCGGATCGTAGATATCGCAACCGTCAACCTGCTCCAGTTGCTTGATCAGGCGGTACATCTCGTCACGGCCCTCAAAGCGAACAAGCGGAAGCGCGAAAATCTGCACTTCGCCTTCAAGACGGGCCATTTCGTGATGCATATATTGTGTTTCGCCGTAGCGCTCGATCTGGCGTGTCACGACATCGACGTCGAAAGGACGCGGATAGGCGACCTGAAGATAGGTCCAGCCTTCCTCGGCTTTCAACGCCTGCAAGGTTGTATGGTTCCAGCCACATTCATAGGCGGGTTGCAGCCCGTTTTTGTGTAACTCATCCAGCGTCATGGCGAAGGAAACCTTGCCGCCAAATTTGGTGGCGAGCGCTTCGAAACGGGCGATTTCTTCCGGGGCGATCATGGCAAAAACCGCATCCTTGTCAGATGGGAACAGATCGCCGAACTTGGTGTAAAAGCGCGAGAAACGGCGATCAACCGTGGTCAGAAGATAGCAGTCGAGATTGTCTTCCAATGCCTTGAGACAAAAGTTGAGCGTGGCCTCGTAACTATCGAAAAGCGCTGCGGTATGTATCCAGTCGGTCGCCTTGGTAAGACCGATTTCCAGCTCCAGAATGATGCCGTTGGTGCCATAGGCATGCTGGACTTTATGAATGTCGCGTCCGGTTAGTTCGATAATTTTCGGCTCTGGTTCGACAGTCAGAACCTTGACCGAATAGACATTGCCATCGTCGCGCAACATGCCGTGACGCAGCGAGCCGATGCCGCCTGAACCGCCTGAGAAAAAGCCACCAATCGTGGCGATGCGGCGGGTCGACGGATACATCAACAATTCCTGACCGGTTTCGCGCACGGCATCGTCAAGGCGTGAAATGCGAGCACCGCCTTCGACACGAACCTTGCCGGGTTCAATGGAAATGATGCGATCAATCTTGGTCATGTCGAGAATGACGCCGCCTTCAAGCGGAACGCATTGGCCGTAATTGCCGGTACCTCCACCGCGAACAGTGATCGGAATACGCAATTTTGCGGCGGCTGCCGCCACGCGACGCACCTCATCCTGATCTTTCGGGATGACGACGAGGTCGCCGACATAATGGCCGATATCTTCGGTCAGGATCGGGCTGTACCAGAAATAATCGCGGGACCGCAGCTCGACCTGCTTTGGGTCGTCATAGATGCGGATACCTTCAATTTCGGCGCGAAACGCGGCCCAGTCATAGATGCGCTGTGGTGCGGCAGAATTCATGGGGTTCTCCGATTAACTTTTTTTGCCATCGCGCCAGACGACGCGACGCGCCTGCGGGCGGCTGATGAGATCGTTCAGGTCTATTGCGTCGTGCCAGACAAAGCTGGCCACGCCACCTGTCTGTGGTTGCTGTACGCATTCACTGCCAATAAGGCGGGCGGGCAGGGTGGTGATGCTGTCGAGCCAGTCCTGCGGCTCGATATGGCAGACTGGCGCTGCGAGACGAAGAATGGCGAGCGGGTCGTAATCGCCATAGGGATAGAATGCATCGCGGACATTGTCGGAACCGAGCATCACATCCATGCCTGCTGCGCGCGCTTCCTTCAATGGTGCAACACCGCGCAGGCGCGGAGACTTTCCGCCGATCCGGTCTTGCAGATAGAGGTTTGTCGAGGGTAGCGAAACGAGTGCCGTGCCTGCTTCTGCGGCAGCGTCCAGGATGCGCTGCAGTTCGTCCGGCTTGCGCAGTGACAACGAGCAGGCATGACCGCACAGCACCCGACCAGCCATGCCGTGGCGTTTGGTTGCCGATACTATCATCGAAAACCCGTCTGCTTCGACATCCAGACCTTCATCGACATGGAAGTCGAGATTGAGATCATGCTGCACGGCGAGGCGGAACATCTCTTCGATTTTGGCTTCAAGATCGGCGTTGCGATAGAAGAACGCGCCGAAGACGCCGCCGTCTTTTGCAACGCGGACCACTATTTGCCTGCCTGCTTCGAGCACAAGATCACCGTGGACAAGCGCTGCAAGCTGAAGGTCGATCCGGCCTTTCCATTCCTCGCGCAATTCATTGAGAACGGGCCAGGCAGTCGGCACTTCCGGCGCTGTCCAGTCGACATGGCTGCGCATAGCGCCGACGCCCTGTTCGAATGCAGCCTCAAGCCCGTTGCTTGCGCGGGTGCGGATATCTTCCGCACCCCAGTTCTTCCGGTCCGTGCCCATCAGGTCTATGGCGTCGAACAAGCAATCCACTCTGGCGCTGCCATTTTCTGCAATGCGCTGGATCGTGAACGTCTTGTCGAGGTGGACGTGGACATCCGCGAAAAGCGGGGTGACCAGCCCGCCGCCCACTGTCTGCGACGGCACAAGCGAGACGATGCGGTCGCTTTCGATCTTGATGTCGTAGTGTCCGGAAAGTCCGGCTATGGCCACGCCAGTCAGCATCTTAGCGCTCGCGACGGATTTCGCTTTCGTGCCAACGCCCGAGGACGAGGCGCGACAGCCAGCTCGTGATGAGGAAGATCACAATGCCGAGCAGCGAGACGAGGAAAAGTGCCGCAAACATGCGCGGAATTTCGTTGCGGAAGCTCGATTCCAGAATACGCGAGGCAAGACCTGTGCTCTGGCCTGCTGTACCGGCAACGAACTCAGCCACGACTGCACCGATCAGCGATAGGCCACCGGCGATTTTCAGCGCGGCCATGAAATAGGGTAGTGCGCTCGGTGCCAGCAGATAGCGCAGGCGCTGCCATGGAGAAGCGCGGTAGAGCTTGAACAGATCGCGCAGATTGTGGTCGGCGCTGCGCAATCCAATTACCGTGTTGGAGAGGATCGGGAAGAACGCCACGATCCATGCGCAGATCAACAGGGCTGAAAATGTATCGCGCACATAGATCAGGATGAGCGGTGCAATAGCGATGACCGGCGTGACCTGAAGAATAACGGCGAAGGGAAAGAACGCCATTTCTATCGGGCGTGACAAGGCGAAGATCATGCCGAGCAGAACGCCGCCAATAATGGCACAGGCGAGCGAGATCAGGGTCAGCTTTACGGTAAACCACATGGACGCCATCAGGGACGGGCCATCTTTGAAAAGCGTTTCGGCAATGAGCGATGGCGCGGGGATCAGGTAGTGCGGCACCTGATAGTAACGGACGAAACCTTCCCATATGCCGAGCGCGATGATGATTGCCAGTGTCGGCATGACGATGCGCAAGGTGCGCTCGCGCCGGGCGAGGCGGTCCTGTTCGGAATTGAGAACGGGCAGTTCGTTTTGCATCTGGTTCATTTGCATGTCCTCAGTGATCTATATCTTCAGAGGAAAGCGTCGCGGTCAGTGCATCGGAAACCTTGGCGCAATATTTTGCGTAAGCATCCGTCGTGCGATAGTTTTCAGCACGGGGATATGAGCCGATGATCGGTATATCGGCAACGACGCGCCCCGGTCTTGCCGCCATGACGATGACACGGTTCGATAGATAGACCGACTCGTACACGCTGTGGGTGACGAAGATCACCGTCAGGCCATGTTCCTGCCAAAGACGCAGCACATCGTTGTTAAGCTTGAAGCGCGTCATCTCGTCGAGCGCTGCAAAAGGTTCATCCATCAAGAGAAGACGTGGACGTGTAACCAGCGCGCGAGCGATGGAAACGCGCATTTTCATCCCGCCAGACAGCTCGCGTGGAAATGCCTGGGCAAAACGTGACAGGCCGACCTGTGCCAGAGCTTCTTCAACACGCGGGGTTGCTTCCTTGCGGGAAATTCCAGAAAGCCGCAGCGGCAAATAGACATTGTCGAAAACGCTGGCCCACGGCATCAGCGTCGGTTCCTGAAAAACGAAACCGATATCCTGTGCGCCGACCGGACCCTTGCCAGGAGCATGGCCGTTGACGCGGATATCACCGGCGGAAATCGATTCCAGACCGGCGATCATGCGTAGCGCCGTACTCTTGCCGCAGCCCGAAGGGCCGAGAAAACTGACGAACTGGCCTTGTTCGATCTTGAGCGACATGTCGCTCACAGCCATCACACCAGTGCCATATTGCTTGTAGACGCCGTCGATCGCGATCAGAGAGGACGGAACTTGCGAGTTGGGGGCCACGCTCATTGTCCTTATCAGGCGGGTTGCCAAGCGGGTTGATTGTCGAGCCAGGAAAGCGGGGCTCGTTCGATCTCCGCCAGCACTTCGACCAAGCGCTCGGCGGCAAAATCGATGGTCGCTCGACCTTTTTCGGCCGTCGCGAGCGTGGCGTCGCCAGCGGCGCCATAAGGATTGATATCCTGAATCTGCCAGGCAGGCTTTGCGCCGCCGCTCAGTGAAAGATGCTTGAAATCACTTGCAAAAGTTTCCGTAAGGGTACGGAAATCCTGTGCTTTCGACATGTCGACAAGATCGGGATGCATTTCCAGCATCACCGAGGTTTCCATGTCACCGGCATGAATGCCGTGCTTGGCGTCGTGGTCGCTGTAGACGCCCTCCGGCATTCCAAGGCCGAACCAGTTGATACTCACCACCATCATATCGTGACGAATGCGAAGTTCGCGTGCCACGATATCCATGACGCTGATCTGGCCGCCATGGCTGTTGAGAAGCGCCATCTTGCGAACGCCGCTTGCTGCCACGCAACCACCGATTTCGCACCACATGCGTATGATCGTCTCTGCCGAGAACGTCAATGTGCCGGGGTAAAGACTGTGCTCATTGCTCTTGCCGATGGCCTGCGTCGGCAGGAAAAGCGCGTGGCTTGTTTCAGGCAGGCGGGCGATTGTTTCCTTCACCATGCCGTCGACAATGGCGGCATCGACCGCCAGCGGCAGGTGAGGTCCGTGCTGTTCAATTGCGCCGACGGGCAGAACCGCCACAAGCTTCTCGCGATCGAGGCGTGAGAATGCCTCGCTCGTATAATCGGACCAATATCGTTTCAAGATTGCAACTCCTACACGCTCGGGCCAAGGGCGTTAGAGCGCATCCCGAAAAGTGTGAAACGGTTTTCGGAACAAGATGCGCGTCAAACCAGATTTGATGCATCCTACTAAACAATCTGACCGATCGGTCAAACTAAATGTTTTAAATATTCGAATTGCGTGCAATTAAGGTGTGAATCCGTGGCTATTTGGCCACGTGGCGGGCCGCGACAGGTTTATGATGTGCGGAAATTTCCGGAGGTCCTATGGACGACAGATGCATTATCATTGGGGCTGGCCATGCCGGTTCGCAGGCCGCTATCAGTCTTCGGCAGGAAGGCTATGCAGGCGAAATCGTTCTCATCAACGATGAAGCCGACATTCCCTATCATAAGCCGCCGCTCTCCAAATCTTATCTGAAAGCTCCGGAAGGCGGCGGTCTGGTGCTGCGCCCGGAAGCCACCTATCGCGATAACAATATCGAGATGCTGTTTGGCCCTCATGTTGATGCCGTATCGATTGCCGACAAGACAGTCAGGCTTGATGACGGGCGCATCTTGAACTGGTCTGAACTGATTTTCGCGACCGGCGCACGTGCCCGCATTCCCAATGTGCCGGGTGTCGAGCTTGACGGTGTCTTTACGCTGCGCCGGATGGAAGATGCACGCCGCATCGCAGCAGCAATGCCGAATGTCGAGAACGTCGTCATTATCGGCGGCGGTTTCATTGGCCTTGAGATGGCCCATAGCGCAATCGCACTCGGCAAAAAGACGGTTCTGATCGAAGCCGCGCCGCGTGTGCTGGGTCGTTCGGTTGCAACGCATATCTCCGCGCATGTAGAAGCGCGGAGCCGTGCCGCCAATATCACACTTTTAACCGGTCTCGGTGTAGCGGCAATCGAGGGTGAGAATGGCCGTGTGACGAGCGTGAAAGCAGCGGACGGAACGATATTCCCGGCGGATATGGTCGTGATCGGCACTGGTGCGGCGCCAAACGTGGAGCTTGCAGTCGCAGCGGGGCTTGCGATCGACAACGGGATTGTTGTGAACGAGCATCTGCGCACGTCTGCCAGCCATGTCTACGCCATTGGCGATTGCGTGAGCTATGATCATTTTCACGCCGGTCGCCGGGTGCGGCTGGAATCGGTGCAAAACGCGACCGATCAGGCAAAGCATGTGGCGCGCACCATTGTCGGCCGCGAAGCACCGTTTCGGGAGGTCGCCTGGTTCTGGTCCGATCAGGGCGATATGAAGTTGCAGACGGCAGGCCTTTCCTTCGATGCCGACCGGCACATCCTTTCGGGAAATCCAGAAGAAAACGCATTCTCCATCTTCCACTTTGCCGGTGACAGGCTTTTGGCTGTCGATTCCATCAATCGTCCAGCGGATCATATGATCGCGCGCCGTCTGCTGGCCGCAGGTATTAATCCGACCGAGGCCGATATTGCAGCCGGAGCCACACGACTGAAAGAAATGCTGGCTGCAGCGCCGAAATCTTGAGGAATCATTATGAACAGTTTGAAATATCTGCTGCCCGCTGACATGGCGGCGCCCTTTGCCGCCTACAGTCATGGCGTCAAGATAGAAGCCGGTGCTGAAATGATTTTCTGCTCCGGTCAGCTTGGCATCGCGTCCGATGCCAGCGTGCCGGAAGATGCAGGCGCTCAGGCCGAACTCTGCTTCGAGAATATTCGCCGTATCCTGCGCGATGGCGGTATGGAGCTTTCCGATGTCGTGCGTATCAATGCCTACGTCACGGACCGGGCGTATATGCGTCCTTATATGGACGTCCGCGACAGGCTGTTTCCGCAGCCTGCGCCAGCCTCGACGCTGATGATCGTTTCGGGTTTCACGCGTGAGGAATTCAAGGTCGAGATCGAGGTGGTTGCGGCCAAGTAATTTGTTATCGCCGCGCCGTCAAAGCGCCGCAACATTGCGTATCGCCATTGCCTGAAAGGAATGGTAGGGTTGTCCGACATCCTCCATTCCCTTCAGGCCCATTCATGTCCAAAATTCAACCTTCGGCTTCATCGCCGGAAACTTCGCCGCGTTCGTCTGCACGATTGGCGGAACTGGCGCTTGCCATCGGCGGCTTCGGTATAGGCACCGGTGAATTCGCGATTATGGCGCTGTTGCCCGATATCGCTCGCGATCTTAATGTGACCATTCCGCAAGGCGGCCATCTCATCAGTTCTTATGCGCTTGGTGTTCTGATCGGCGCGCCGGTGCTGGCCGTGATTGGCGCAAGGCTCGACCGCCGCAAACTCCTCTTCCTGCTTATGGGTCTGTTCGCTTTCGGTAATCTCGCAAGCGCATTCATGCAGGACTATGGCGGTCTTTACATGATGCGCTTCGTTGCGGGTTTTCCCCACGGAGCCTATTTCGGCGTGGCTTCGCTTGTCGCTGCATCATTGGCGGAACCGGGCAAACGTGCTCAGGCTGTAGGGCGGGTCATGATGGGGCTGACTATTGCCACATTGTGCGGGACGCCGCTTGCGACTTCTCTCGGTCAGATCGCCGGATGGCGTGCAATGTTCGGGTCGGTTGGCTTGATTGCAATCCTGACTATGGTGCTGGTCGCGATCTATGTGCCCAAACAACCTGCGGACGCGGGAGCGTCACCCTTGCGCGAACTGGGAGCATTTCGCCGCAAGCAGGTCTGGCTGACGCTCGGAATCGGTGCCATTGGCACTGGTGGCCTATTTTCGGTCTTTACCTATGTTGCGGCGACAGTCACCGAGGTTTCGCATGTCGATGTGAAATGGATGCCTTTCGTCTTCGCGATGTTCGGCCTCGGCATGGTGCTTGGCAATATAGTGGGGTCGCGACTGACGGATCGCTCTGTCATGGGAACGGTTGGCTTGGTGCTGCTCTATGATATGGCAGTCATGCTGGTATTCCCCATCCTCATGCAGCATCCGGTGACAGCATTTTTGAACGTGCTTCTGGTCGGAGGTGGATTTGCGCTCGTCCCTGCCTTGCAGACGCGCCTGATGGATGTGGCGGCGGACGCACAGACGTTGGCCGCAGCCCTCAACCATTCCGCCCTTAATCTTGCCAATGCGTTGGGAGCATGGCTCGGCGGGCTGGCGGTTGCATGGGGTTATGGCTGGACATCGACGGGTACGGTCGGTGCGTTGCTCGCATTGTCCGGCCTGGTCGTCTTCGCAATCTCGGCTGCGTTCGACAGGCGCGGTGCGGCGAGGCTCGCCTCGCAAGAAGTTTAAACACTCCACAAACGAAAACACCCGTCGCGGGAGGAGGCGACGGGTGTTTTATGGGGAAGACCGGACTTGGGAGGAGGATATCCGGTCTTGAATCACCGAGGGAATGGGAGGAGGAGAAAACACCCCGGTGATATTGGGAAAACTGTAGGACCGCGCGGTTATAGAGATTCGCGATCCTTGAAGAAGGCCGATGCCTTCCGAAGGTGCTATTAGCGAGCAGCGGCCTTGCGTGCGACGAACGGGATTTCCGAAGGCAGGATGCCAAGGTCGTTCAGTTCACGTGGGCTCAGGCGGCTCAGTTCGTTTACGGTGTTACGGTAACGGCGCCAGTTGTTGTACGAGCGGATCAGGTTCATTTCTCTCACCTAGTAAAATCTTATCTCTTTGTTGCAAACAGCATATAGGCTCGAAGCATTTCGAATTGGAGAGACAGATTTGCATAGCTGCAATGCGTTAAAGCTTGTCAGTTGCACGGCTTCTGCGCAGCTTGGTCATCATGCGATCACAATCATCTGTCCAAGTGGGGAAATCGCCAGAATTCAGTTGCTTGGGCGGCTAACTGGTTAAAACTTCTTTAAAAATTTGCCGGTCGGAAAAATCCTCCACAAAATGTGGTGGAGAGCGGTACGGCCAACGGTTTTGGTTACCGGTTAAATGTACGGTCTCGTCTATGCTGCAATATGCTTGTATAATAGAGTATAAATCTGAACCTCCTGTCAGCTTTAGATTTTGTCGCAAAAGTCCGGGATATAGTCGGTTAGAGACAACAATTCCACATGACTTGCGCGCCGGATTGGGTTAAGGGAGTTTCGTCGGGTGTCGGGACGCCATATCATGTGACGTTCTTACACTGTCTGTCTGCGGGAGAGCGCCAACTGGTCGCCGAAGGGGAAATCGCCCGAAATCTCTCAGGTACAAGGAACCGCAGACGGGTAAGACAACTCTGGAAAGTCGGGGGAAACCCTGCGCCGAAGGTGTAAGTGTAGCTTTCAGCTATGCGAGTCTCTCAGGCCTGAGACAGAGGGGCACGAAGCAACCGCATTTTGCGGAGGCACACGTGCGACTCTGGAGTTGTTATGGGCGATACCGCACACTTGAATACCCTGCCATTGCAGGATTTGCATGAAGAAGCTGGCGCGCGCTTCGGCGGCTTTGCTGGCTGGAACATGCCGATCACCTATCCGCTGGGCGTGATGAAGGAACATCTTCACACGCGCCAGCATGTTGGCCTCTTCGATATTTCACATATGAAGCTGATCGACGTTTCGGGCGCAGATGCTATCGCACTTCTGGCCGAAACCTGTCCGCTTGATCCATCGTCTCTGAAAACCGGCCAGTCGAAATACACTTTCTTCCTCAATGACAAGGGCGGCGTTCTTGACGATCTTATCGTCACGCGTCTTGGCGAAGACCGTTTCATGGTTGTTGCCAACGCGGGCAACGCCGATGCCGATATTGAGCATCTCAATGAAGCAGCATCTGGCAAGGATGTAACGGTCAATCCACTGGATCGCGTTTTTCTGGCTATTCAGGGTCCGGAAGCCGAAAGCGTCATTAATGATGCAGGTTTGGCTGGCGCAGAACTCAGTTTTATGAGCGGCTTTGAGCCCAAAGCTGGTTGGTTCATGACCCGTTCGGGCTATACCGGCGAAGACGGTTTTGAAATCGGCCTGCCTGCTGATGAAGCTCGTGTACTTGCAACGAAACTGCTTGCCGACGAGCGCGTCGAATGGATTGGTCTTGCCGCTCGCGACAGTCTGCGCCTTGAAGCCGGTCTCTGCCTGCACGGTCAGGACATAACGCCGGAAACCGATCCTGTTTCGGCGGGTCTCACTTGGGCAATTGCCAAGCCTGTGCGCGAAAAGGCTGCGTTCAACGGCGCAAAGGCTGTGCTGGACGCGATCGCCAAGGGCGCATCTGCCAAGCGCGTCGGCCTGAAGCCTGAAGGCCGCCAGCCGGTCCGCGGTGGAGCTGACCTCTTTGATGAATCCGGTCGCCAGATCGGCACTGTTACTTCCGGTGGGTTCGGTCCATCGGCAGGATTCCCGGTTGCCATGGGCTATGTCGAGGCAAGTCTCGCTACCCCCGGCACACGTGTTTTCGCTGACGTTCGCGGCAACAAGGTTCCCGTTGACGTTTCGGCGCTTCCCTTCACTCCGCATCGCTATCGCAAAGGATGATTTCCATGGCCAATATCCTGTTCACCGAAGATCACGAGTGGATCAGCGTCGAAAACGGCGTTGCCACTGTTGGCATTACGATCCACGCACAGGAACAACTGGGTGACCTCGTTTTCGTCGAGCTGCCGGACGTCGGCCGCACGGCCACGAAAGGCGAAGGCATCGTGGTTGTGGAATCGGTCAAGGCCGCTTCCGACGTTTACGCGCCGGTTGATGGCGAAGTGGTCGAAGTCAACGAAGCCGTTGCAAGCGATCCGGCTCTTATCAATCAGGCCGCAGAAGGCGAAGGCTGGCTTTTCAAGCTGAAGCTTTCCGACGAAGGCCAGCTCTCCGGCCTGCTCGACAAGGCCGGTTACGACAAACTGGTAGGGTAAACAAATGACGCAGCAGGTTCTTCCCTTTGTTGCCCGTCATATCGGGCCAAGATTGGAAGACGAGCGCGCAATGCTTGCAGCGCTCGGCCTTCCTTCCATGGAAACCCTTATCACCCAGGCGGTTCCCGCATCTATTCGTTTGAATCTCGCGCTCGATTTGCCCGCTGCTTTGAGCGAACATGCAGCGCTTGCGGAGCTCAATGAAATCATGGGCCGCAATGTGGTGAAGAAGAGCTTCATCGGTGCGGGCTATCATGGTGTGGAAACACCGCCTGTCATTCAGCGCAACCTGTTTGAAAATCCGGCCTGGTACACGGCCTACACGCCGTACCAGTCGGAAATCAGCCAGGGCCGCCTCGAGCTTCTTTTCCACTTCCAGACGCTGGTTGCTGAACTGACCGGCCTGCCGGTTGCTTGCGCCTCGCTTCTCGATGAAGCGACCGCAGTTGCCGAAGCTATAGGCGTTGCCTGCCGTCATCACCGCGACAAGCGCAGCCGTATCTTGCTTGCTGGCGAACTGCATCCGCAGAGTGTTGACGTGATCAACACCCGCGCCGAACCGCTTGGCTGGGAGATCGAAACTGGCAGCACTGTCGATGACAATACCGCTGCCATCGTCGTGCCGTGGCCGGATACGCGTGGCGTCTATGGCGATTTCGGCAAGGTCATCGCCGATGCGAAGGCTAAAGGCACACTGGTTATCGCAGTTGCTGATCCGTTGGCACTGACCATCATGGAAGCGCCAGCCAGTTGGGGCGCCGACATGGCTGTAGGCTCCATGCAGCGTTACGGCGTGCCGATGGGCTTCGGTGGTCCACATGCCGCATATCTGGCGGTGTCGGAACCTCTGACCCGCATCATTCCGGGCCGCATCGTCGGTCAGTCGGTCGATGCGCATGGCCGTGCAGCCTATCGTCTGGCGCTCCAGACCCGCGAACAGCATATCCGTCGCGACAAGGCGACCTCGAACATCTGTACCGCGCAGGCACTGCTCGCCAATATGGCCGCATCCTTCGCGATCTGGCACGGTCCTGCTGGTTTGCAGGCTATTGCAACGCGTGTTGCTGGTCTTGCTGCACGCTTTGCGGCTGGCCTCAAGGCTGCTGGTGTCGAGATCGCAGGCGATAGCCTGTTCGATACGGTGACGATTAAAGTTGCCGGTAAGGCTGCGAAGATTGCCGATGAAGCCGACAAGGGCGGTCGTCTGCTCCGCATCATCGATGCGGACACGGTTGGCGTGACTTTCGATGAAACCTCGACCGAAGACGATCTGGCCGCACTGGCTGTTCTTTTCGGCGCGAAGGCTGTCGAAGGCGACGCGGTTCTCGTTCCGGGCGACGCGCGCGGTGAGGGCTTCCTGACGCAGGATGTATTCCACTCGCATCGTTCCGAAACCGAGATGATGCGCTTCCTGCGTCGTCTGGCAGACAAGGATCTGGCGCTTGACCGCGCGATGATCCCGCTCGGCTCCTGCACCATGAAGCTCAATGCGGCGGCAGAAATGATGCCGGTGAGCTGGAATACGGTTGCAAACCTGCATCCGTTCGCGCCTGCGGCACAAACCGAAGGCTATGCGAAGATGACATCTGACGTCGAAGCATGGCTTTGCGAAGTCACCGGCTTTGCAGGTGTATCGTTGCAGCCAAATGCTGGCAGTCAGGGCGAATATGCTGGTCTCTTGGCCATCCGTCATTATCACCAGTCGCGTGGCGAAGGTCATCGCAACATCTGCCTGATCCCATCGTCTGCGCATGGCACCAATCCGGCCAGCGCCTCGATGGCAGGCATGAGCGTTGTCGTGGTCAATTGCCGTCCGGATGGCGATATCGATATCGACGATCTCAAGGCCAAGGCCGAGAAGCATCGCGATAATCTCGCCGCCTTCATGATCACCTATCCGTCGACCTATGGCGTGTTCGAAGAAGGCATCAAGGCTTTCTGTGAAATCGTCCATGACAATGGCGGTCAGGTCTATTTCGACGGAGCAAACCTCAATGCACTCGTCGGCCTTGCTCGCCCTTGCGACATTGGCGCCGATGTTTGCCACATGAACCTGCACAAGACCTTCTGCATCCCACATGGCGGCGGCGGTCCGGGTGTTGGTCCGATTGGCGTTGCAAAGCATCTGGTGCCTTATCTGCCGGGGCATGTCGACCTCGGTTCCAAGCACGCTGTTTCGGCTGCACCGTTCGGCAGCGCGTCCATTCTGGTCATTACGTGGATGTATATCCGCATGATGGGCGGCGCGGGTCTCAAGAAGGCAACCGAGGCTGCAATCCTCAACGCCAACTATATCGCGTATCGTCTGAAGGACGCATATCCGATCCTTTATACCGGCGCGCATGATCGGGTGGCGCATGAGTGCATCGTGGATACGCGTGTTCTGAAGGATAGCGCGGGCGTAACCGTGGAAGATGTGGCCAAGCGCCTGATCGACTATGGTTTCCATGCGCCGACCATGTCCTGGCCGGTTGCGGGTACGCTGATGATCGAGCCGACGGAATCCGAGCCGAAGTCGGAAATCGACCGTCTTTGCGACGCGATGATTGCCATTGCTGGTGAGGCGAAGAAGATTGCCGATGGTGTCTGGCCGCAGGATGACAATCCTCTTGCCAACGCACCGCACACGGCAGGCGATACGCTGGCCAGTGAATGGACGCATCCTTACACGCGTGAGGAAGCGGTTTTCCCGGCGATTAGCCTCGGCGGTGAATTCGACACGACGGCAAAATATTGGCCGCCGGTCAGTCGTGTTGACAATGTCGGCGGTGACAGAAACCTCATCTGCTCTTGCCCACCAGTAGCAGCCTACGGCTGAAATAAAATGTAGGTCAGTCGATGGAAAGCGCCGCGGAAACGCGGCGCTTTTTTGTGTCGTACCCAAGTGTATTTTGCTGATTAACTGAAAATAAGTTAATACGCAGAAGTGCGATTTTGAAAAAGCTGAGTTTTTTGAATTAGTGTTTTTAAAACAGCGATTTGTACAAGTTGCGCATTTTTGGTGAAAAGAGGAGGGAGCCAGAAATGTGGGCAAAAAAAGAGCCGGACTGGGAAGTCCGGCTAAGTTATGAAGGTGCCACATTGGGCAAACCTCCAGAGGGGAACACTTACCGCGCGCAATGGGAGGAGGCACAGCGGTAAGTGACTGTGATATGTATCACCTTGCTCCAATCTTCAACCCCTGAAACACGAAATTTTTGACCATTTCGGAAAATTCTGAAACTTTTCGGGTTCCGGCTGCGTTCTCCGGCTTATTGGTCAGCATTTGTATCCTGTGGTGCCTGTGGCGTGCTCCAAATCGAAACAATCTCCCGTTGCAAATGGCAAGTCGGTGCGACTCGCAAATCAGCCTGCAAAGTTTTGGGATGTATTCGCACTGGCTGATGGCTAGGATGTCTTCGGGAACTACTGGCATCGCTGCGAATGGGAGATTTCATGGATTTGCGGCTGCTTCTGCTTATGGTTGTCGCCGGCATAGGCCTCGGCGTTCTGTTAATTCATTTTCTGGGTGGGGGGCTGAAACGCAGCATTCTTCCCGACGACGAAAGTGTCAGAACGCGCTTTCATCTTGACTATCCCGAGATCGAAATCAGTGAGATTTGTTATACGGATGATCGTCGCACCGCATTTTTCCCGTTGTGTGGCGCATCTGCAGGGCTCGTCCATAGTGTCGGGGACCGCTTTCTGACGCGATGCATGACCGCCGCAGATATCCTTGCTCTTGAGGATAAGGGCGATACCGAACTGATATTGCATATGAAGGATTTTACCTGGCCCAAAGCACGATTCCTTTTCAGAAACGCTGCGGATCGGGAAAGAGTGATATTCTGGCTTTCAGGTTCGTCTAGGGAGGTGAGCCCGCATGGATAGCAATCCGGTATTTTTCGATGTGACGCGTGTTGCGATCCCGCTTTATGTGCTGGGAATTCTGATTGAGCTCGTGGCTATCCGCTATTGGCAGCGCAAGGGCGAATTTGAAACGAAAGACGCCTTTACAAGCCTGCTCATGGGGGCGGGCAATGTTGCGGCAGGCTTGTTGCTCGGCTTCGTGTCCGTAACAGCTTTGTTGTGGGTCTGGCAGTTCCGCTTTTTTGATCTCGGCCTGTATTGGTGGGTGTTCGTGATCGCCTTCATCTTCGATGATTTGCGCTATTACTGCTATCACCGGATTGCGCATCGTGTGCGCTGGGTCTGGGCGGAACACGTCAACCACCACTCCAGTCAGCACTATAATCTGACGACGGCGCTGCGTCAGTCGTGGACCGGACAGATGACGGGCATGTTCGTGTTGCAGGTGCCGATGGTATTGCTCGGATTTCACCCTGCAGTGATCGCTTTTGTCTATGGGTTCAATCTTATCTATCAATTCTGGATTCACACGGAAGCCGTCGGCAAACTGCCGAAGCCTATCGAGTTCATCTTCAACACCCCGTCGCATCACCGCGTACACCATGCGACCAATCCGCGTTATCTTGACGCGAATTACGCAGGTACGCTGATTGTCTGGGATCGTATGTTCGGCACCTTCGTGGAGGAGTTGCCGGAAGATATGCCGCGCTATGGTATCGTGAAAAATGTTGGCACATTCAATCCGGTGCGTGTCGCATTTCACGAATGGGTCGGTATGTTCAAGGACGTATTCTCGTCAGGTCTCACCTTGCGGCAGCGCCTGATGTATATGATCGCGCCTCCCGGCTGGAGCCATGATGGCAGTCGTAAGACATCTGAAGATTTGAAGGCTGATTATGTCAGGCTGAATCCGTTGCAAGCCGGGAAAGCAGGTTTGCCCGAGGGATTTGAAACCTAGACCGGTTTGATTTCAGCATGCAGTCAACCGATGTTTAATCGTGTTATGACCATGTCTTCAGTGTATTTTCAATGACTTATGCAATCACCTCTGAACTTGGCAGACTATCATTCCTTACTAACTAACGGACCCATAAGCTCCTGAAATAGTTAGAATAATTCTAAAACATTCCCGTGCTGGTCAACTTCATTTAACTTGCAGCGCCGGCTCCGCAGATATAAAAGATGACCAAATGGCGAAGGCTTCGTGCCGGGTTTGAAGAGAAGCGACCAAGGGACAGGCCGATTTCTCTGTCTTTTGGATAGTCGGAATGCTCGTACCTTTTCTCATCATGTTCCGCGAAGGCGTTGAAGCAGCGCTGATCGTCGGTATTATAGCCAGTTATCTTCACCAGACCGGGCGTAGCGCATGGATGCCCGTAGTCTGGATCGGCATTTTGCTTGCTCTGGCTATGTCGCTTACCGTTGGCGCTATCCTGCAGCTTCTGAGTGCGGAATTCCCGCAGAAAGCGCAGGAGCTTTTCGAAGCCATTATTGGTCTTATTGCCGTTGTTGTACTGACCTCAATGGTGTTCTGGATGCGCAAGGCCGCACGCTCCATCAAGTCGGAACTGCATCACTCCATCGATGCAGCCTTTCAGACATCAACGCACAAAGGCTTCGGTCTCATTCTGATGGTGTTCTTCGCCGTCGCACGTGAGGGACTGGAATCGGTCTTCTTTCTGTTAGCGGCTTTTCAGCAGAGCGAAGGGCCCGCAGCACCGCTTGGCGCGCTTCTCGGTGTTTTGCTGGCGGTCGCTGTTGGCTACGGCATCTTTAAAGGTGGCTTGAAGCTGAACCTTCGTCGCTTCTTCCGCTGGACCGGTGTTTTCATTTTGATCATCGCGGCGGGCATTCTCGCCAATTCTGTCATGGCGCTGCACGAAGCTGGTATCTGGAACCATTTCCAGACGGTTGTTTTCGATATGAGCGATGTTCTGCCACTCGACAGCACGCTTGGCTCGGTTCTGGCGGGTGTGTTCGGTTACATCGCAACGCCGACCGTCAGTGAAGTGGTCGCCTATGTCGCTTTCCTCGTTCCGGCGCTCATCCTGTTCCTGATGCCAGCCAGTGCACCGGCAACCGCAAGCCAGGCCAAAACAAGCGCACAGTAAAAGAGATTTCAATGACGAATCCGAAACCCGCTGAACCCATGTCGCGCAATCTGGTCCGCATAGGACTTGCCCTCGCCGTGCTGTTGCTGCTCGCCGCTGGTGCTGCGTTTTATTATGCATCCCGAGTGTCGGACAAAGCCCGCCATGCAGAAGCCGGTGACAAAATACAGGTCGCGATCAACGCAAAAAGCTGCGAGCCGAACGAACTGACGGTTCCGGCCGGGCGGTCGGTATTTGAAATCGTCAATAAGTCGGACCGGACGGTCGAGTGGGAAATCCTTGACGGTGTGATGGTTCTGGAAGAGCGCGAAAATATTGCGCCTGGCTTCAAGCAGACCATAACCGCCAAGCTGACACCCGGCGAATACCAGATTACCTGTGGGCTCCTTTCCAATCCGCGCGGCAAGCTGACCGTAACTGCGACTGCTGCCAGCGAGGCGGAAAAGGGCAAGCTTCCGCTTACCGCTTTCATTGGTGCGCTAGCCGAATATCAGATTTATCTGACCACAGAGGTCGCTGAATTCCAAAAAGCTGTTGCGGCACTTTCCACGGCAATAGCGAGTGGTAACCTTGAGGCCGCACAAGCGGCTTACGGTCCGGCGCGTGAAGCCTATGCGCGCATTGCTCCTGTCTCGGAGGCGTTCTCCGATCTTGATACAGCTATCAATGCTCGCGCCGATTATTTTGAAAAGCGTGAGCAGGACCCTGCGTTCGGTGGTTTGCACCGTATCGAATACGGTTTGTTCGAACAGAAATCCGTCGATGGACTGGCGCTTGTTGCTGGCAAGCTCGAGCAGGATACTACTGCATTGAAAGAGCGCATTCGCGGGCTTCGCATTTCACCGGATCGCATGATGGCGGGCACTGCTTCCGCGTTGAACCGTTTTGCTTCGACCGCGTCTGATGCCGGTGAAGACCGTTATGCGCACACCGATCTGCAGGCTTTGTCTGGCCTCCTGGAAGGTTCCGGAAAGACTGCCGATGTCCTGCGCCCCATCGTTTCAAAGGCTGATCCGAAAGCCTTTGAAGGCATCGACAAGGATGCGGCTTCGATCAAGGCGCTGCTTGATACAGGGGCCGAAGGCAACAGCTACAAAGCGTACGATGCTCTGTCGTCTGATGAAAAGGCGAAAATGAAGGAAGGTGCGGCTCAACTCGCTGCACAGTTTACGAAACTCCGCGATCAGCTTGGGGTAGATTGATGACCAGAAAATTTTTCAAAACTGATAAGATTACCACTGAAGAACCTGTTTCAGCTGGCCGCCGTGCACTGCTCCTCGGGGCTGGTGCAACCGGGGTTGCCGGAGCCGTCGCAGGTGTGCTTGCCCCGCAGGCGGCCCATGCTCTTTCTTCGGAAAGCGTGACCAATGCGCCGGAAAGCGAAAAGCTTCACGAAAACCAGCCTTTTTACGGAAAGCACCAGCCGGGTATTGTTACGCCGCGACCCGCCGCCGGTCTGGTCGCTTCCTTCGATGTGCTGGCGCGTGACCGCGCTGAACTCGAGCGCATGTTCAAGCTGCTGACCGAGCGGACCGAATTCTTGATGAAGGGTGGGGAGCCGCCGGAACTCGATGCGAAGTTTCCGCCATCGGATTCTGGCATTCTCGGACCTGTCGTCACGCCGGACAATCTCACGGTTACGATCGCGCTTGGCTCATCCCTGTTCGATGATCGTTTCGGTTTGAAGCCGTTGAAGCCGAAACTTCTGCAACGCATGACCGGCTTCCCCAACGACGCCTTGCAGAAGGACATCTGCCACGGGGATATCGTTATTCAGTTTTGTTCCAATACGCCGGACACGAACATCCATGCGCTGCGCGACATCATGAAGAATATGCCTGATCTTCTGATGGTTCGGTGGAAACAGGAAGGCACAGTTCCGGTGCAGCCGCCACATTCGCCTCGAGCTAAGGAAAGCGCCCGAAACTTCCTCGGCTTCCGCGACGGGTCCGCCAATCCGGATTCCGCCGACGATGCATTAATGAATCGCATCGTCTGGGTGCAGAAGCAAAATGAAGAGCCGGACTGGGCGATGAATGGCAGCTATATGGCTGTACGCATTATTCGCAATTTCGTCGAACGCTGGGATCGCACGCCACTTCAGGAGCAGGAAGCCATTTTCGGACGTCGCAAAGATAGCGGCGCGCCGTTCGACGGCAAGACCGAAGCCGATGTTCCCGATTATGCGAAGGATGCGGATGGCAAGGTGACGCCGCTCGACTCGCATATTCGTTTGGCGAATCCGCGCGATGCCAATGCCGAGCAGCACCTCATTCTGCGTCGGCCATTCAACTATTCCAACGGCGTCAGCAAGTCTGGCCAGCTTGATATGGGTCTCCTCTTCATCGCCTATCAGGCTGATTTGGAAAAGGGCTTCATCACGGTTCAGAACCGGCTCAACGGCGAGCCATTGGAAGAATACCTGAAACCGATTGGAGGCGGGTATTTCTTCGCGTTGCCGGGTGTTCAGGATAACAAGGACTATTACGCGCGCGCACTTTTGGAGGCAAGCGGTCCGCAAAATGCACGCGGGTGAGGATCGCATCTCAAGTTTTTGATTTAACGCGCATTTCCCGCGATGCGCTTTATCTGGAGAGGCTAAATATGAAGTATCGTCTGCCATTGTATGTATCTGGGCTCGCATCGGCATGTGCCGTTGCCCTCACGCTCAGCTTCGGCGCAGCCAAGGCCGAAGTTTCACCGCTGGACCTCGTTCAGCCGATCGCTGACTACAAAGTCTATGTGCAGGAAAACCTCGACGTTCTGGTAAAGGACACCAAGGCTTTCACCGACGCGGTCAAGGCAGGTGATCTCGAAAAGGCCAAAGGGCTTTATCCTTCTACGCGCGTTTCGTATGAAAAGATCGAGCCTATTGCCGAGCTTTTCGCTGATCTTGACGCTTCGATCGACAGCCGTGCCGATGACCATGAAAATGGTGAGAAGTCGGAAGATTTCACCGGGTTTCACCGCATCGAATATGGCCTGTTTGCGCAGAATTCGACTGAAGGACTCGCTCCGATTGCTGACAAGCTCTATGCAGATGTGCTGGAACTCCAGAAGCGCGTAAAAGACCTGACTGTTCCGCCGGAAAAGGTCGTCGGTGGTGCCGCTGCCTTGCTGGAAGAAGTAGCTGCAACCAAGATTTCCGGCGAGGAAGACCGTTACAGTCACACCGATCTTTGGGATTTCAAGGCCAATGTCGATGGTGCCCAGAAGATTGTTGAGCTCTTCAAGCCTTTGCTGGAAAAGGAAAATCCAGACCTCGTGAAGAAGGTGGAAGCCAATTTCAAGACTGTCGATGATATTCTCGCAAAGTACAAGAAGGGTGACGGTTACGAATCCTACGACAAGCTGTCGGATGATGATCGCAAGGCACTTGCTGGTCCTGTGACCACGCTTGCCGAAGATCTTTCTACCCTGCGCGGCACGCTCGGCCTGAACTAAATTACGGAAATAAAATGGCGGGTTAACCCGCCATTTTTATGCGCTCATACGCAGCTTGATTTCGGCATTAAGCAAAATGCGCTGTGTTTCCGGCAGTTCCAGTCGGTCATCCGTTGTTTCGCTCAATGTTCGAAACAAGAGCTCAATCGCCAGCCGCCCGATTTCATTATAATCCTGCGCCACTGTGGTGAGTGGCGGGCACGTATATTCCGATAGCGGATTATTGTCGTGACCGGCGACACGAACGTCGCAATCCTTGAGTCTGCCGATTTTCAGACCAGCCTGCCAGAGTGCGCTGGTTACGCCAAAGGCGATGCGATCATTGGAGCATAGAACAGTGCTTGTCGGAAGACGTCCCTTTTCGCGCAGAATTCGCGCGGTCTGCTCGAAGGCATAACGTTCGAAATCCCAGCTTCGGCTTTGTTCGAGGTCAATGATGCGCGGCTCATAACCCAGCTTTTCCATGGCCTGTCGATAGGCATCTTGTCGTTTGATAGCGTTGTTATTGACCATCGGCATGGAAAAATAGCAGGGCTCGCTGCCCGAGCGGCACAGATAGTCGACGATCAGATGAAAGGACTTGAGATTGTCGGTGCCGACAAAGGGCGAGGTGTTGTCGAGCGGAGAGTCGACATAGACAATTGGAACGTCATCGGCGAGGCGCGCCAGTGTCGAATGTTGCGACTCTTCCCCAAGCGGCGCGATGATGGCGCCTGCGACATTGAGCGAACGCAGAGTTTCAATTGCCTGCTTTTCCAGCTCAGGCTTGCCATCGGATGACAGAACAATCGCAAGATAGCCGCGTTGCTCTGCGAGCGACTGCAATCGCTTCGTCATCGCCATGTAGAAATGATCGAGCTGATTGGGAATAATTATACCCAAAATTGTCGTGCGACGTCGATTGAGGTTCACCGCGAAAAGATTAGGCCTAAAGCCGGATTGCTTGATCGCTGCTTCGATCAGTTCGCGAGTCTTGGGGCGGACGGATGATGGATCGCTGAAATATTTCGAAACCGTCGGACGTGAAAGCCCAACAAACTCCGAAAAATCCTCCATGGTGCGTATTGTCTTGCGCACGTCTTTACGTCCTGTTCGTCAGTTGTCGCGAGTTGAATGCACACGACGATGCTGTTTTTTGCGAAGCCGCCGCATAAACTGGAATGTGCTGATTTCTCAGGACAAAATCTGGCCCCGGTTGCCGCTTCTTCAACGATTTCAGGATGTTCCTCCAGCTTCGCTCGCCTTTGTTCTCCTCTAGGCGAAGTCCGGTCAAACTGTCAAAGGCGGGGCAAAACGTCAAGCAGACAAATGTGTTCGCAGAGAATGATGCGGTGAATATCCATATGTGCTAAAACATCGGTTCGTGAATTTGGCAGGTGGAAATGTCCGCGATTTCAGCCTTCAGAACTGTTCACAATGGCGGTCGTTTCTCCTCGCAACGCAAAATTGAAAACCGTCCTTGACAAGCTACGGACGCTCGCGCCATAAATTTTACATATGTAAGAATTTTGCTATGCATTCGTAAAGGAGGAGACGAAATGCGGACCAAGTCTTATGTTGCAGGGCTTATTGCGTCTGCTGCAGGTGTTGCAGTTATGGCCGGGGCTGCGTGGGCGGAAGAGCTCACTATCGCGACGGTCAATAATGGTGACATGATCATCATGCAGAAACTGTCGCCGGAATGGGAAAAAGCCACCGGCAATAAAATCAACTGGGTTGTACTTGAAGAAAACGTGTTGCGTCAGCGCGTCACGACCGATATTGCCACCAAGAGCGGCCAGTTCGATATCCTGACCATTGGCGGTTACGAGACGCCAATCTGGGGCAAGGCCGGCTGGCTTCTGTCGGTCGATGATCTCGGTGATGATTACGGTTATGACGATCTCATCAAGCCGGTTCGCGCCGGTCTGACGGTCGATGGCAAGCTCTACGCTGTGCCATTCTATGCCGAAAGCTCGTTTACACTTTATCGCAAGGACTTGTTTGACGCGGCGGGCCTCAAAATGCCCGATGCGCCAACCTATGCGGAAATCAAGGATTTCGCGACCAAGCTGACCGACAAGTCCAAAGAACAATATGGTCTCTGCCTGCGCGGAAAGCCGGGCTGGGGCGAGAACATGGCTTATCTCGGTACGCTGATCAATACGTTCGGTGGCAGGTGGTTCGATGAAAACTGGAAGCCTCAGATCAATTCGGACGAATGGAAGAAGGCGATCAACTTCTACGTCGATCTAATGAAGGAAGCAGGCCCTCCCGGAATTACCTCGAACGGCTTCAACGAAAATCAGGCCCTGTTCTCGACCGGCCATTGCGCCATGTGGATCGACGCTACGTCTGCTGCCGGACGCATCTATGATCCAAAGCAGAGCCAGGTTGCCGACAAGGTTGCCTTTACCAAGGCTCCGGTCGAGGTGACGCCAAACGGTTCCTCATGGGCGTGGTCATGGAATCTCGCAATTCCGGCATCGAGCAAGAAGGCGGAAGCCGCGAAGTCTTTCCTGAAATGGGCAACCTCGAAGGAATATGTCGAGCTCGTCGGCAAGTCGGAAGGTTGGGTTGCTGTTCCTCCGGGTACACGCCAGTCCACCTATGCCAATGAGGAATATAAGAAGGCAGCCCCCTTCGCGGATACGGTACTGAAAGCCATCGAATCTGCCGATCCAACAAAGCCGACCAAGGACCCGGTCCCTTATACTGGCATCCAGTTTGTGGCCATTCCTGAATTCCAGGCCATAGGCACGCTGGTTGGACAGGCAATCTCATCGGCTGTCGCAGGTCAGCAGAGTGTAGATGCGGCGCTCGACGGCGCGCAGCGTCAGGTCGAGCAGATCATGACGCAGGCCGGTTACATCAAGTAGCCGTAAAATAAAGGTCTGCCGCCTTCGGTAGGAGGAAGGCGGCAGACCTGATTTTCGTAGAGGTTCGCCGCAGCGAATCCGAAACGGGAAGGGGAGGATAAGTCCGAATGCCAGCAAACCATGCGTTGGCCGCAGGCACAAAATCACGCTTTGCAGCAAAGTCGCGTCGTAGTGTCCGCACTGGACCGCTGCTCGCTCCAGCCGTCATTCTGCTTCTGCTATGGATGATCGTTCCGCTGGCGATGACCCTGTGGTTCTCGTTTCAGTATTACAATCTCATCAATCCGTTCATTACTGGTTTTGCCGGTTTCTCTAACTACTCCTTCCTTTTATCTGATCCCACCTTATGGTCAGCAATCGCCAAAACGCTGATCCTTGTCGTGTCGGTTCTTGTAATATCAGTTGTCTTTGGCGTGCTTTTCGCAGTCATCTTTGATCAGGATTTCTGGGGTAAGAACATAGCGCGGCTTCTGGTCATTGCGCCGTTCTTCGTCATGCCGACCGTTTCCGCGCTGATCTGGAAAAACCTGCTGATGCATCCGGTGAACGGGCTGTTCGCCTTCATTTCACGCAGTTTCGGCCTGCCGGTAATCGACTGGTTCTCGCAGTTTCCAATGGCTTCCGTCATCATAATTGTATCCTGGCAATGGGTGCCGTTTGCGACACTGATCCTGATGACGGCGATGCAGTCACTGGATCGGGAACAGATGGAGGCGGCGCGCCTGGACGGGGCCAAAGGCCCGGTAATGTTCTATTATATCGTGCTGCCGCATCTGCTGCGCCCGATCTCGGTCGTCATCATGATCGAGACGATCTTCCTTCTGTCGGTATTTGCTGAAATCCTTGTCACCACTTCGGGTGGACCGGGTATCGCCACGACAACGCTTACCTATTTCATCTATCTGAAAGCGCTCCTGCAATGGGATATAGGCGGCGCTTCCGCAGCTGGTGTTATCGCCATCATCCTCGCCAACATCGTTGCCGCGTTCCTGATCCGGACTGTCGCACGAAATCTGGATAATTAGGAGGGCTGACCGATGGCTGCAAAACGCAAGATCAACAAGGCTGCCGTCTCGGCTGGGATCATTGGCTGGATCGTGGCACTGCTAATGTTCTTCCCGATCCTCTGGATGCTGCTCGCCGCATTCAAGACCGAAATCGACGCCGTGGCGCCCCCAAAACTGTTCTTTGAGCCAACGCTGGAGAATTTTGTCGCGGTCAATCAGCGTGCTGATTATTTCCGCTATGCCATGAACAGCATCGTCGAAAGTCTGGGCGCGACTATTCTCTCACTCATTATCGCGGTGCCCGCGGCTTATGCAGCGGCGTTCTTCCCTGGCAAGCGCACCAAAGACCTGCTTCTATGGATGCTGTCCACCAAGATGCTACCTGCAGTCGGTGTGCTGGTGCCGATCTATCTTCTGGCACGTGACACCGGACTTCTTGATACACGCACCGGCCTCATCATCATCTTCACCCTGTCCAACCTGCCGATTGTGGTCTGGATGCTCTACTCCTTCTTCAAGGAAGTCCCTGGTGAAATCCTCGAAGCAAGCCGTATGGACGGTGCGAAAGTTGGCCAGCAGATACGCTACCTACTGTTACCGTTGAGTCTTCCGGGTATCGCATCGACGGCGCTACTGTCCATCATCCTGTGCTGGAACGAAGCGTTCTGGAGCCTGAACCTGACGGCTTCGCAGGCCGGTCCGCTCACTGCATTCATAGCATCCTTCTCGTCACCGGAAGGGCTGTTTTGGGCAAAACTTTCGGCAGCCTCGACGCTCGCAATCGCGCCAATTCTTGTCTTTGGATGGATCACGCAGCGCCAGTTGGTGCGCGGGCTTACCTTTGGCGCAGTGAAATAAAGGGAACGAAATGGCTACACTATCACTGAAAAACGCCACCAAGTCCTTCGGCAATATTGATGTTATCAAGGGCGTCGATCTCGACATTGCAGACCGCGAATTCGTGGTTTTCGTCGGGCCATCCGGTTCAGGCAAGTCAACGCTTCTGCGCATGATTGCCGGGCTTGAGGAAATTACCGGCGGTGACCTCACGATTGATGGCGAACGTATCAATGATACGCCGCCGGACGAGCGTGGTCTTGCCATGGTTTTCCAGACCTATGCGCTCTATCCGCATATGAATGTGCGCGATAATATGGGCTTTGCGCTGAAACTAGCAGGCGTTGCCAAAGCCGAACGCGATCGCAAGGTGGAAGAGGTTGCAAAAACGCTGCAGCTTGACCAATTGCTTGACCGCAAGCCGAAACAGCTTTCTGGCGGTCAGCGTCAACGTGTTGCCATTGGGCGCGCCATGGTGCGCGAACCGAAGATTTTCCTGTTCGATGAGCCGCTTTCCAATCTCGATGCTGCTCTGCGTGTGCAGATGCGTATCGAACTGGCGCGTCTGCACGACCGGCTCAATGCGACAATGATTTATGTCACGCATGATCAGGTGGAAGCGATGACGCTTGCACACAAGATCGTGGTTCTCCGCGACGGGAAGGTGGAGCAGGTGGGATCGCCGCTGGAGCTTTATCACCATCCGGTCAACCGTTTTGTGGCTGGGTTTATCGGTTCACCGACCATGAACTTCATCGAGGTCAAAGCCAGTGCTGTCGATGCCGATGGGGTGACGGTTCAGCTTGCAAATGGACGTTTCGTCAAAGCGCTTGTCAAAAGCGAGGGCGTAAGCGCTGGGGCACCGCTGGTTCTCGGCATTCGTCCGGAACATCTTCATCCGGCAGCCGATGGTATCCTCGAAGGCGAGATCATGGTCGTCGAGCGTCTTGGCGGTGAGACCTATCTCTATGTGCAAAATGAAAGTGCAACCGGACTGATCGTGGCAGAGGCAGGCGGCGGAAGCGCGGCGCGTGCACACGAAGCGGCTAAGCTAGGTTTTGATCCGACTGACGCGCATTTGTTTACTCCCGATGGCAAGGCTTTGGAGCGCTTTGAACGGCATCCATTATTGCTGACGGAGAAGAAAACGCAACTGTGAGAGCAGGCTGCAATATCCCGGAGTATCCCCATGAGACTGAAAGACAAGGTGGCCCTCATCACTGGTGCTGCGCGCGGTATCGGACTTGGCTTCGCCGAGGCCTATGTGCGCGAGGGCGCGAAGGTTATTATTGCCGACATTAATATCGAGCGGGCAGAAGAGGCCGCAAGTAGCATCGGTCCATCGGCCAAGGCGGTAAAGCTTGACGTGACCGACCTCAATCAGATCGACAAGGTAGTCGCGGAGATTGATGCGGAATATGGCGGCATCGATATTCTGGTCAATAATGCCGCGATCTTCGATATGGCCCCTATCAACGAATTGACCGAGGACAGCTATGAGCGTGTGCTTGGCATCAACTTGAAGGGGCCGCTTTTCATGATGAAGGCGGTTTCGAACGTGATGATTAAGCGTGGACGCGGCGGCAAGATCATCAATATGGCGAGCCAGGCGGGCCGTCGCGGCGAGGCGCTGGTGACCCTCTATTGCGCGTCCAAGGCTGCCATCATTTCTGCTACACAGTCGGCAGCTCTCGCGCTCGTCAAGCACGGGATTAATGTCAATGCGATTGCGCCGGGTGTGGTCGATGGCGAACATTGGGACGTCGTGGATGCGAATTTCGCCAAATGGGAAGGCTTGAAGCCGGGAGAGAAAAAAGCGGCGGTGGCTAAGTCCGTGCCGATTGGTCGCTTTGCGACACCAGAAGATATCACCGGCATGGCTGTTTTTCTTGCCTCATCTGATAGTGACTACATCCTCGCTCAGACTTTCGGCGTTGACGGTGGCAACTGGATGGCTTGAGTAGAGGCCGGGACATTTGCAATGAAAGCGATTTATTTTACCGGCCATGGGGAAGCAGGTCTGGCTGACTTGCCGGAACCGGCATTGCAGCCGGGACACGCGCTGATCGACGTCAAGGCATCAGGTCTCTGTCACACCGACATTGATGTCCTGCATGGCCGCTACGGTTCCAGTGCGTTTCCGCTGGTGCCTGGGCATGAATATGCGGGCATTGTGGTCGCCTTGGCGGAAGATGTGACCAATATGAAGGTGGGGGACCGCGTTGCGGTCGATCCGAATATTCCCTGCGGTCATTGTCGTGCCTGCCTCAAGGGACTGACCAATCTCTGCTCCGATCTGAAAGCCTATGGTGTGACCCATAATGGTGGCTTTGCAGGCATGAGCCTTGTCAATGCCAGTCATCTCCACCCCATCGGCGATCTGCCTTTTGATGTAGCAGCACTCGCGGAACCGCTTGCCTGTGTGTTGAACGGGCTTGGTGCGGCGGAGTTGAAGACCGGCCCGCGCGGCACCGAGAACGCGCTTGTCTTCGGTGCGGGGCCGATTGGCTTGTTGCTGGCTTTGTCTTTAAAGGCGCAAGGTGTGCGGCTGGTTTCTGTGGCGGATATCAACGAACATCGTCTGGCCTTTGTCGAGAGTCTCGGCCTCGAGCCTGTCGTATCGGGCTCCGAAATGCTGGATAAGCGCAAGCGCAGTTTCGATTTTGTTGCTGATGCGACCGGCATTGCCAAGGTTGTTGAAAGCATGGTTGGCTTTGCGGCTGACGGCGGTGCGGTTCTGGTGTTTGGCGTTTGCGCACCGGAGGCACGGATTTCGGTCACGCCTTTCGAAATTTTCCGCCGTCAAATTCGAATTGCAGGGTCACATTCGCTGAACCGCAACATTCCGCAGGCCCTGGAAATACTCAAACAGGACAAGGGCGAAATGGCACGCCTCGTTTCGCACCGGTTGCCGCTCAGCGAAATGCTGCCGTTCTTCACCAAGCACGGTGGCGATCCAGCCACGATGAAAGTCCAGTTCGTACCCGATTGAATTGAAGGAAATCGTCATGACCAAGCTGTCGCGTGCAACGCTCCAGAGCTTCGACAAGGTACACAAACCCGGCTACGATCCAACCGGTTTGAAACCGGGCATCGTGCATTTCGGTGTCGGCAATTTTCATCGTGCCCATCAGGCTGTCTATCTGGACGATTTGTTCGGAATGGGTGAGGGGCACGACTGGGCGCTGGTTGGCGCCGGTGTGCGTGGCAGCGACGATGTCATGCGCGACACGCTCAAGGCGCAAGACTGGCTCACCACAGTTGTGGAACAAGAGGCTGGTTATACGGGAGCGAGGATCACCGCTTCCATGGTCGATTATGTAACCATGTCGACAGAGGAAGGGCGAAAGGCTTTGATGGCCTATCTCGCATCGCCCGATACCCGCATTGTTTCCATGACGATTACCGAAGGCGGTTATTACATCGATCCGGCCAGCCAGACTTTCGATCCTGCTCATCCCGATATTGTGGCAGATGCCACCCATCCGGATCAGCCAAAGACTGTGTTCGGCCTGATCGTGCAGGCGCTGAAACTGCGCAAGGCGGCGAGCGTTCAGCCTTTTACCGTCATGTCCTGTGATAACATTCCGGGCAACGGGCATGTGACGGAAGATGCCGTGACGGGATTGGCCAAGTTGAGCGACCCGACCTTTGCCGACTGGATTTCCGCCAATGTTGCTTTTCCAAATTCCATGGTGGATCGCATCACGCCAGCCACCGGCGCGCGCGAGCGTCAAATCGCTGCGAAGGATTTCGGGGTCGATGATGGCTGGCCGGTGTTCTGCGAAGTTTTCAAGCAATGGGTGATGGAGGATAATTTCCCGACTGGACGCCCGGCTCTGGAAAAGGTCGGTGTCACATTCACCGATCAGGTTGCCGCTTATGAACTGATGAAAATCCGTATCTTGAACGGCGGTCATGCAGCCATTGCCTATCCTGGCGGATTGCTCGACATTCATTTCGTGCATGAAGCGATGGAGCATCCGCTGATCCGGCGCTATCTGGAAAAGCTCACCAAGGATGAAATCATCCCGGAAGTGCCGCCCGTTCCAGATACCAATCTCGAAGACTATCGCATCCTCATAGATGAACGCTTCGCAAATCCAAGCATAGGCGACACGATCCGCCGCCTGTGCCTCGATGGCTCCAATCGTCAGCCGAAATTCATTCTGCCAACTGCTTCTGATCGGGTGGCCGAAGGCAAGTCTGTGACAGGGCTGGCGCTCGTTTCCGCGTTCTGGTGCCGCTATTGCTACGGTACGACCGATAGCGGCTCGATTATTGAGCCGAACGATCCGTCATGGGGTCGCCTGACCAAGCAGGCGGCTCTTGCAAAAAACAATCCAGCGGCATGGCTTGCGATGGATGACATCTTCGGCTCGCTCGCGTCAAATCCAGCTTATGTGGCGGCTTTTTCATCCGCACTTCTGCGCATCTGGCAGGATGGGACTGTCAAAACGCTCGAGCGTTATCTGGCAGGTGAGCCGCTATAACTGAAAATTACAATGCGCCCGGATAGACCCTTACCGGGCGGTTGTCCTTGACTGACTCCATCACCACAAAAGTGGATGTGCTTGCCACATTGGGCAGGCTCGAAATCTTTTCGCCCAGCACCTCGCGGTAACGCCGGATGTTGGGCGTTCGCACTTTCAGAAGGTAGTCGAAAGAGCTTGCGATCATATGGCACTCCTCGACTTCACGTATCTTGCGCACGGCTGTGTTGAATGCCTCAAGCGCGGCTTCTCGTGTGTCAGATAGCTTGACCGTCGTAAAGGCGATATGGTCGAGGCCAAGTTTTTCAGGATCAATGGCGGCGCGAAAGCCGACAATATAACCTTCATCGACCAGCCTCTTCAGCCTCGCTTGACATGGAGTCTTGGAAAGGCCGACCTTTTTCGAGAGTTCCGTTACGGGAATGCGTCCGTCTTCGCTCAAGACTTCCAGAATGCGCCTGTCGAATTGATCCAGATCGTCTACAGAATCTATCTTTCGCATCCCCTTAGCCTTTTAATGAACATATAATAAGATCGATATTCCTTCATATGGAGCAAATGAAGGCAGAATGCAATTTGCACAAATGATAGTGTGCGCCCACTTAAAGCAGAGCTAAACTGGGCAGAGACGCTCGGGGCTGTTTTCATTTGCGAGCATTGCACCATGACCGACACCATACCCGCTCCTACCAATCCGGTTTTCCAGAATTTTGCGCCGCCGATCCGCGAGCAAAGCACACTGAGGCAAGCGATTACCGCCGCTTATCGCCGTCCTGAAGCCGAATGCGTTTCGGCGTTGGCTGCGCAGGCCGCCCTGCCGGAAGAAACGGCGAAGCAAGTCCGCTCCACTGCTCGCAAGCTGATTGAAGCGCTGCGTGCCAAGCATAAGGGTACGGGCGTCGAAGGCCTGGTGCATGAATATTCGCTGTCGAGCCAAGAGGGTGTGGCGCTTATGTGCCTTGCCGAGGCGCTGCTGCGCATTCCGGACATGGCGACGCGCGACGCGCTTATCCGGGACAAGATTTCGAATGGTGACTGGAAGTCTCACATCGGCGGCGGGCGCTCGCTCTTCGTCAATGCTGCGACCTGGGGGCTTGTCGTCACGGGCAAGCTGACAAATACGGTCAATGATCGCGGCCTGTCGGCTGCCCTGACACGCTTGATCGCCCGTTGTGGTGAACCTGTCATTCGTCGCGGCGTTGATATGGCCATGCGTATGATGGGCGAACAGTTTGTCACCGGCGAAACCATCGATGAAGCGCTGAAGCGCGCCAAGCCGCTGGAAGAACGTGGCTTCCGCTATTCCTACGATATGCTGGGTGAGGCTGCGACCACCGCTGCCGACGCCGAGCGTTACTACCAGGATTACGAAACCGCCATTCATGCCATTGGTCGCGCGTCCGCCGGTCGCGGCATCTACGACGGCCCCGGCATTTCCATCAAGTTGTCCGCTTTGCATCCGCGCTATGTCCGTGCGCAAAGCGAACGCGTCATGGGGGAATTGCTGCCGAAGGTAAAGGCGCTGGCCGCTATCGCGAAGTCCTACAATATCGGTCTCAACATTGATGCCGAGGAAGCCGATCGTCTGGAACTGTCGCTTGATCTGCTGCAAAGCCTGATCGAAGATCCGGATCTGGCAGATTGGGAAGGCATCGGCTTCGTGGTGCAGGCCTATGGCAAGCGTTGCCCGTTCGTACTTGATTTCATCATCGACCTGGCCCGTCAGAACAAGCGCCGCGTCATGGTTCGTCTGGTGAAGGGGGCTTATTGGGACGCCGAGATCAAGCGCGCACAGGTTGACGGTCTGGAAGACTTTCCGGTTTATACCCGCAAGGTACATACCGACGTTTCCTACATTGCATGTGCACGCAAGCTCCTTGCGGCAACAGATGCCGTTTTCCCGCAATTCGCAACGCACAATGCTCAGACGCTGGCCACCATCTATCATTTGGCTGGTCCGGATTTCAAAACCGGAAAGTTCGAGTTCCAGTGCCTGCATGGCATGGGTGAGCCGCTTTATGATGAAGTTGTCGGTGCTGAAAAGCTTGGCCGTCCAGCTCGTATTTATGCTCCGGTCGGCACACATGAAACGCTTCTCGCCTACCTTGTTCGCCGACTTCTCGAAAATGGCGCGAACTCGTCCTTCGTCAATCGCATCGGCGATGAAAGTGTTTCCGTCGATGAACTGATCGCCGATCCGGTAGAAGTCGTTCGCTCGATGGCTGTCGTTGGTGCGCGCCATGACCAGATTGCCCTTCCGGAAAATCTCTATGGCGCTCGCAAGAACTCTGACGGTTTTGACCTGTCAAACGAAGTCACGCTTGCTGAACTCAGCACGATTTTGAAGGACAGTGCTGGCCGCGTGTGGACGTCGGAACCTCAGGTTTCCGGAGCCAATGTCAAGGGAACCAGTCGCTCTGTTTTCAACCCTGGAGACCGGAACGATGTTGTCGGTACAGTGACGGAGATCGCCGAAGCAGACGTAGCGAAAGCCATGAAGGCGGCACAGAAGGCCACGGCAAGCTGGTCTGCGGTTGCGCCAGCCCAACGTGCGGCTTGTCTTGAGCGCGCAGCGGATATCATGCAGCGCGATATGCCGGTTCTGCTGGGCCTCATCATGCGCGAAGCTGGCAAATCCATGCCGAACGCAATTGCTGAAGTTCGCGAAGCCATCGATTTCCTGCGTTATTATGCAGAACAGACCCGTCGTACACTGGGCGTCGGTCACAAGGCGCTCGGACCCATCGTATGCATCAGTCCGTGGAACTTCCCGCTGGCGATCTTTACCGGCCAGATTGCAGCAGCACTTGTCGCAGGCAATCCGGTCTTGGCGAAGCCTGCCGAAGAGACCCCGCTTATTGCAGCACAGGGTGTTCGTATCCTGCACGAGGCTGGCATTCCAGCCGATGCGCTTCAGCTTCTGCCCGGCGACGGTCGTATCGGGGCCGCGCTTGTGGCTGCAGAAGAGACATGCGGTGTAATGTTCACCGGTTCCACCGAAGTAGCGCGCCTCATACAGGCTCAGCTTGCCTCACGTCTGCTGCCAAACGGAAAGCCGATCCCGCTGATTGCTGAAACCGGTGGTCAGAATGCAATGATTGTGGATTCATCAGCGCTGGCGGAGCAAGTCGTGTTCGACGTTATTGCATCGGCTTTTGACAGTGCCGGTCAGCGTTGTTCGGCGCTGCGCGTTCTTTGCCTGCAGGAAGATGTCGCGGACCGCATCCTGACAATGCTCAAGGGCGCGCTGAAGGAACTGTCCATCGGTCGAACCGACAAGCTGAAGGTCGATATTGGGCCGGTTATCACCGATGAAGCCAAGAACATCATTGAAAAGCACGTTCAGGGTATGCGCGATCTCGGTCGCAAGGTTGAGCAGCTTCCGCTCGGTCCTGAAACACAGAATGGAACTTTCGTTGCGCCGACCATCATCGAGATCAACTCGCTTCGCGATTTGAAGCGGGAAGTCTTCGGCCCGGTTCTGCATGTCGTGCGCTACAAGCGGGATGATATGGAGCGTCTGATCGATGATATCAACGCAACCGGTTACGGGCTTACTTTCGGCCTGCATACGCGCCTGGATGAGACCATCGCCAATGTTGCCGATCGTATCCGCGTCGGCAATATCTATATCAATCGCAACGTTATCGGCGCGGTTGTCGGCGTGCAACCTTTCGGTGGACGCGGCCTTTCCGGCACGGGTCCCAAGGCAGGCGGTCCGCTCTACCTTGGACGTCTCGTGGAGACAGCGCCGATCCCACCGCGTCACAGCTCGGTTCACACTGATCCGGCGCTCAAGGATTTTGCGAAATGGCTTGGCCAGCGCGGCATGAACGATCTGGCACAGGCTGCACGCGATACTGGCAGCGCTTCGGCCCTTGGTCTTGATCTTGAATTGCCGGGCCCGGTCGGCGAGCGCAATCTTTATGCGTTGCATCCACGTGGAAACATCCTGCTGGTTCCACAGACTGAAACGGGCCTTTATCGACAGATGACTGCGGCACTCGCTACGGGCAACACTGTGTATGTCGATGAGGCTTCGGGTTTGCGGAATGTGCTGAAAGATATTCCGGCTTCGGTTGTGGCACGCACCATTTGGACAAATGATTGGGAGTCCGACGCACCGTTTGCTGGAGCGTTGGTTGAGGGGAATGCTGAACGCATCGTCGAGATTAACAAGAAGCTTGCAACGCTTCCCGGACCGTTGGTTCTAACTCAGGCTGCTTCCACGGAAGAGCTGGCAATCAACCCGGATGTCTATTGCCTCAACTGGTTGCTGGAAGAGGTTTCGACGTCGATCAACACCACGGCAGCGGGTGGTAATGCGAGCTTGATGGCAATCGGCTGATCCCGTTCGGGACAGGAAAGGACAAAAAAGGCGGCTTCAGCCGCCTTTTTAATTTGTCGGTACAGATTTGCATGGCTGTGCAAATGACATTCGAAAACAGAATGATTGGATTATTTTTTTGAATTTCAGAATAAAATTTACAAAGGCATTGACAGACTTTCATAAAAGGCAAACACTATGCACACGCTTGCAAAAGCGTCGGCGTGGAGGCGCCGTATAAAGGGAGGAAAACAATGCGTTCGGCATTTCTGGTTGCGGCGCTGGCCGCGGGCGTATCTTCATTTGCTTTTTCTGCGCAAGCCGCAGGCAATCTCAATCTCATCTGTTCTGCGGACGTGGTTATCTGTGAGCAGATGAAGAACATGTTTGAGAAGGACACCGGCATCAAGGTCAACATGGTGCGGCTTTCTTCGGGGGAAACCTATGCCAAGGTGCGTGCCGAAGCGCGTAATCCGAAGACGGATATCTGGTGGGCAGGTACAGGTGATCCGCACCTGCAGGCCGCATCTGAGGGGCTGACGCTCGAATATAAATCGCCAATGCTTGATCAGTTGAATGATTGGGCCAAGAAGCAGGCCGAAAGCTCCGGATTCCGTACGGTTGGCGTTTATGCCGGTGCGCTGGGTTGGGGATACAATACCGATATTCTTGCCAAGAAGAACTTGAAAGAGCCGAAATGCTGGGCTGACCTGCTCGATGCGTCCTATAAGGGCGAAATCCAGATGGCCAATCCGAATTCTTCCGGTACTGCCTACACGGCACTAGCAACGCTGGTCCAGATCATGGGTGAAGACAAAGCCTATGATTATCTGAAGAAGCTCAACGAAAATGTATCGCAGTACACCAAGTCTGGCTCGGCTCCGGTCAAGTCGGCTGCGCGTGGCGAAACTGGAATCGGCATCGTTTTCATGCACGACGCCGTGGCGATGACGGCTGAAGGTTTTCCGGTCAAGTCGGTCGCGCCGTGTGAAGGCACTGGCTACGAGATCGGCTCTATGTCGATCATCAAGGGCGCTAAGAATCTCGATAGCGCCAAGAAGTGGTATGACTGGGCGCTGACCGCCGAAGTGCAGTCTCATATGAAGGATGCGAAATCCTTCCAATTGCCCTCGAACAAATCAGCTGAGATTCCAAAGGAGTCGCCGCGCTTCGAGGACATCAAGCTGATCGACTACGATTTCAAGACCTATGGCGAACCGGCCAAGCGCAAGGAGTTGCTCGAGCGCTGGGATAAAGAAATCGGTGCTCACGCCAACTGATTTTTCATTGGCTTGAAATCCGGGTGCGCCGCTCTTGTTGTGCGACGCACCTGTCCCGAATGACGGAGCAAGGTAGCGGTTTTCCTGAAATATGCAGGAACCGATTCCCCTCGTCATTCCTTGGAAATCCCCGATATGGAGGGATGCGGACATCCATGAAACAGCACAATCGCAGACTGGATATCATTCTGGCACTAGCGTTCGCGGCATTTGTTTTACTGCCGTGGTATCGCGTAGAAGACGGCTTTCTGAGTTTCGGCTGGCTGGCTGGAATGTTCGGGGATGGTGCAACTGCACCCGGCCTTTGGCAGATAGTCTTTTTCGGGCGGCCTTGGCTTGGCGCTGTTGCTGTATTCATGCTGCTTTGTGCTGGTGCCCGCTTCTTATTGCCTGTTGAACGTCGGAGCGGTGTTCTGATATGGGCGAGCCTTCTTGGTGTACTTTTCCTGGCGCTGCAAGGCTTGGCCGTCGGCTTTTCCGGCTGGAACTGGACGATCAGTGAAAACCTGTTCGGTGCACTTTCTGACGGTCAGCCGGCCTTCGGTGCCGGAGCTATCCTGACGGGCTTCTGCTTTCTGCTGATTTTCTCGTTTAGTCTCGCTGAACGCGGCGTAATGAAGGGGGACGCATTCGTCGTCTCTTCCATTACCCTGCTTGTCGCATTGGTTGCCGTATTCGTCTTCTATCCTGTTATCAGCATGTTTGCGGGATCGGTTCAGGACTTCGATGGTTCATTCAAACCTGAGGGTTTCATCAGCAACATCCAGGATTCCTCAATCTGGAGTCTAGCCTGCGTTATAGGTGAGGGGCGATGTGGTGTCGCGTGGCGCACATTGTGGCTGGCGCTGATGACGGCAACCGGATCCACAGTGCTGGGGCTGGCATTTGCACTGGTTGCGACCCGCACAGGTTTCCCTTTCAAGAAGGGCTTACGGCTTCTCACCATATTACCGATCATCACGCCGCCCTTCGTTGTCGGTCTTGCCTTGACACTGCTTTTTGGCCGCGCAGGCGTGGTGACGGAACAGATATCCAATATGTTCGGGGTGGAACCGGGCCGATGGCTTTATGGCCTCACTGGCATATGGATCGCGCAGGTCCTGTCTTTCACACCGATTTCTTTCCTCGTGCTTATCGGCGTTGTAGAAGGCGTGTCACCGTCGATGGAAGAGGCATCGCAAACTTTGCGCGCTGATCGCTGGCGCACATTCCGCAGGGTTTCTCTGCCTCTGATGGCGCCGGGCCTTGCCAATGCATTTCTCATAGCTTTCATCGAAAGCATGGCGGATTTCGGCAATCCGATGGTGCTTGGAGGCAGCAATGGTGTGCTTTCGACCGAAATATTCTTTGCCGTGGTGGGCGCGCAGAACGATCCATCACGTGCGGCCGTTCTCGCTATCGTCCTGCTCTGCTTTACACTGACCGCATTTCTTATCCAGCGTGTATGGCTCTCGGGCAAGAACTTCGCGACCGTGACCGGCAAGGGTGATTCCGGCATGCATGCCGGGTTGCCACGCGGGCTGAAGATCGGCGTTTATGCCCTTGTCATTCCGTGGATGATTTTCACCATTGTCGTTTATGCGATGATCCTTATCGGCGGCTTTGTGCGGCAGTGGGGGCTCGACAATACATTGACGGTTGAACACTACGCGCGCGCGTTTTCCATCAACTGGACCGAAAGCGGCATTGCGTGGACTGGTGTAGCCTGGAATTCGTTCTGGACGACCATGGAAATTTCGCTGCTCTCGGCACCGCTGACTGCGGCAGTCGGTTTGCTGACAGCCTACCTGATCGTTCGCCAGCGTTTTGTTGGACGGAATGTCTTCGAGTTTGCCCTGATGTTGAGTTTCGCTATTCCTGGAACCGTCATCGGTGTTAGCTACATCATGGCCTTCAATTTGCCACCGCTCGAAATGACGGGTACTGCGCTGATCCTGATCGCATGTTTCGTGTTCCGCAATATGCCAGTGGGTGTGCGGGGCGGGATTGCAGCCATGAGTCAGCTCGACAAGAGTCTCGACGAAGCTTCCCTGACGTTGCGGGCGAACAGTTTCCGCACGATCCGCAAGGTCATTCTACCGTTACTGCGTCCGGCAATCACGGCAGCGCTGGTCTATTCCTTCGTACGCGCCATCACTTCCATCAGCGCGGTCATTTTTCTCGTTTCGGCGCAATATAACATGGCGACATCCTACATCGTCGGTCTGGTCGAAAACGGTGAATTCGGCGTGGCCATTGCATATTCATCGATGCTGATTGTCGTGATGATCGTAGTGATTACAGGCTTCCAGCTTCTCGTGGGTGAACGCAAGCTCAGGCGCGAGAACCGCGTTGCCGCTGTCACCCCTGTCAAAACTATTCGTCAGGAGAAAACCGCATGACTGCGATCCGTCCCGGCTCCGTTACATTTGAAAATGTCACCAAGAAATTTGGTAACTTCACCGCCTTGCCCGATCTATCCCTGACTGTCGAGCCGGGAACTCTGGTGACGCTCCTTGGACCGTCCGGTTGCGGTAAGACGACGACATTGCGGTTGCTAGCGGGGCTTGAACACCCGACGGCGGGCCGCATCCTGATTGGCGGCAAGGATGTGACCAATCTGCCAGCCAATGAGCGTGATGTGTCGATGGTTTTCCAGTCCTATGCGCTCTTTCCGCATATGAACTCGCTCGACAATGTGGCTTATGGGTTGGAATCCTCGGGCTTGAAAAAGGCGGAAGCGCGGGAACGTGCTGAAGAGGGTTTGAAGCTTGTCGGTCTTGCCGGAATGGGGCATCGCCTTCCGGCTGAACTTTCAGGTGGCCAGCAACAACGCGTGGCAGTGGCCCGTGCTCTAGTACTGGAGCCCCAGGTTTTACTTCTGGATGAACCGCTTTCGAACCTCGACGCTCGTTTGCGCCGTCGGGTGCGCACTGAAATTCGCGAGCTTCAGCAGCGGCTCGGTTTTACCGCCGTCTATGTCACGCACGACCAGGACGAGGCGCTCGCTGTCTCCGACACAATCATCGTCATGAAGGAGGGTAATATCGCACAGAAGGGAAGCCCTCGTGATCTCTATGAAACACCGGCCTCAGCCTTTATAGCGGATTTCATGGGAGAGGCGAATGTTGTGCCGTGTGAGGTGATGACGGCAGAGGGGGGCGAAGCTGTCATTCGTGTGGGCAGCCTAACCCACCGGGTTACCGCACGCAACGCCCGACCGGGACCGGCACAACTTGCGATTCGTCCGAATGCAGTGACGTTGCAGCCAAAGGCAGATGGCGGTTTTCCTGGACGTATCGCGCATTCAGCCTATCTAGGCGATCATATCGAGTATGAAATCGAGACCGAACACGGCAAACTTTTCATTGTTGACCCGGCGGTCGAAGAGGCGCTGCCACCACAAACCGATGTCTCTATCGAGTTCAAAACGCGCGGACTTGCCATCATCAATCAATAGGCGCAGAAAAGTCGTGCCTTTATTTACCTCTCATCGGAAAATCATCATGACTTCCCATCCCCGACAGGAACTAGAAGCGCGGCTTGCGCTTGCTGAAAAGATCGCGCGTGAAGCGGGCGCCAAAGCTCTCGACTATTTCAAGCGGCGTGAAACGCTGATTATCGAAACCAAGCGTGATCCGCAGGATGTGGTTTCCATTGCCGACCGCGATGTTGAGCAACTTATTCGATCCCGTGTGTCGGAAACCTTTTCTCAAGACGGATTTCTGGGAGAGGAGTACGGGCTGAATGAAGGCACTTCAGGCTACACTTGGGTTGTAGATCCGATCGATGGTACCAGTCCTTTCGTCAATGGCATGCCGAACTGGTGTGTTTCCATCGCGGTTCTGAAAGACGATGAGCCTGTCATCGGCGTAATTCAGGCCCCGTGCTTCGATGAACTCTATGCCTCGGCAAAAGGCCTGGGCGCAACGCTTGATGGCAAGACGCTGGTGCTCGATTCGAGCCGCACGATCCGTAATTCTGTGACGGGCATTGGTGCCAACAACTACGTTACGCCGCAGGTCGTGGCGAAAATCGTGGAAGATCTGCTTGAAGCAGGCGGAACGTTTATTCGCAATGGTTCCGGTGCGCTCATGATTGCTTATGTAGCCGCTGGCAGGCTGGTCGGCTATTATGAGCCTTATATGCATGCCTGGGATTGCATGGCGGGCTTTTGCCTCGTGCGTGAGGCGGGCGGTTATGCGCATCCTTTCCCTGTCGATGGAGAGAAGCTGACCAAAGGCAACAAGGTTTTCGTGGCGGCGCCCGGTGCGATCGATGATCTCAAGAAGGTTGCTCGCCTATAGAATTGGATATGATCTTTCCGGGATTTCAGTTCCAGCCATATTCTGAATAGGGTTCGTTGCCAGCCGCGCAGAGGAGTGCCTGCCGGACGTAGGGAATTGTATGATCCGGCAGATTGTCCAGCCTTCTCCATTGCAGATCGGCATGCTTGTCTGGCTCACATAGGGCAGGTGTGCCGGTCCATTCATCGGCGCGGAAGAAATGACCCAGCCATTGATTGCCAGCCGTCAAGCTGTGCAAGGTGTGGACTGGCTTTAATGCTTCCGGCGCTATGACTACGCCGGTCTCTTCAAACGCTTCACGCGCCGCTGCGGCACGGATTGTTTCGCCCGCCTCCAGCCCTCCGGCTGGAATGCTGAACCAGCCGTCCATCCATCCGGTTGCCTTCCGCTGCAACATGCAGATTTCTGGCCCGCGTGCCAGCATGACAAAGACTGCGGACGAAAGCTGGAAGCGTACACGCTCGTTCAATTGACTCTCCCAAAAAGCAAATAGGCCAGTCTTTCACAGACTTGCCGGTAGTTTACACGAGTCGATTTTGCTCCGAAGTGAGATCAGAGACGGGTCAGGGATTATCGCGCTTGAAAATCCAGTCGTGATCGGGATGGTTCTTGAACCGCCATTTGCGCAAGGGGCCAGCCATTACATTGAGATAGTACATCTCGTATCCATAGGGTGCGCCACATGGATGATGCCCCTTTGGTACCAGCACGACATCTCCGTCAGAGACCGCCATGGTTTCATCAAGGCTTCCATCTTCGGTGAAAACACGCTGGAAGCCGAAGCCCTGCGCCGGATTGAGGCGGTGATAATATGTCTCTTCCAGATAGGTCATGCCCGGAAAATTGTCTTCGTCGTGCCTATGGGGTGGATAGGACGACCAGTTTCCCTGCGGTGTAAATACTTCGGTAACAAGAAGGCTATCGGCCACATCGCGGCCTTCCATTGCGATATTATGGATGAAGCGGGTGTTGGCACCTTTTCCACGTTGTTCCAGCGTCAGGCTTTCTGGCCCAAGCTTCTGTGCCTTGCGGCCCGGCTTGCCAGGTGCGGTACAAACAGCCAGAACACAATCTGTCGTGGCAGTCGCGCGCCAGTCGCTTTCAGCTGGCACATAGAGACAGTGCGGCGGCAGTTTCTCGAACACGTTCATGCGTTCGCCCATCTCGCCAAAATTCTCGCCAGAGGCAGAAATGTTTGCCTTACCTTCCACGAGAACGAGGATCACTTCGGTCGATCCGGTTCTTTCGGAAACACTCTCGCCGGACTTGAGACGATAGAGCCCGAACCCGACATAGCCCCAATCAGCACTTTCCGGGGTGATGTCGTGTACCTTGCCATGCGGGCCGTCGGGCTTGCGCAACAAATTGGCCATGTCTCAGTCTCCTTTGTCGAGTCCTGCTTCGCGTGCGAATGATTTCAGCGATTTCAGTCCAAGCGACTGATACTCATAGGGATTACGAATATCCGGGTCCTGTTCGGCTTCGATCACCAACCAGCCTTGATAGGCTTTGTCAACGGCAACTTTTAGCACAGGTACGAAGTCGACACCGCCATCTGTATCGCCCGGAACAGTGAATACACCGCGGCGGACACCCTCCAGAAACGACAGGCTCTGGTCACGTACTTCAGTGGCTATCGCCGGGCGAACGTTCTTGGCGTGGATATGCCCGACTCGGCCCATATGCTTTTTCGCAACCCGTTCTGGATCGCCGCCACCAAACAGGCAGTGACCTGTATCAAGAAGAAGTTTCGTATGCGGCCCAGTATGCTGCATCAGAAGATCTATCTCGTCTTCGCTCTGCACTACCGTTCCCATGTGATGATGGTAGACAAGCGCAATACCCTGGGCCGCCGCATATTCTGCGAGTGCTTCTACGCCCGCGCCGAATTCTTCCCAGCGCGCTTCTTCCATCACCGGACGCTCGGATAGTGACTTGTCGTTGTCGCCGTGAATGGCGTTCGAGGTTTCGCAAACAATGATGACCTTCGAGCCCATTGCTTTCAGGAGGTCGAGCGCAGGCTGCATTGCTTTCTTTTCTTCTTCGACCGGATTCACCAGTAGGTTGAGCGAATGCCAGCCCGATACATAGCGAAGTTTGCGCGGTTCAAGCACAGCTTTTAGTGCGGCCGGCTCATGCGGAAACTTGTGACCTTTCTCTATCCCGTCGAAACCAATCTCAGCGGTTTCATCGAGACATTGATCCAGGGTGATATGTGCGCCGAGGCTGCGATCATCGTCGTTCGACCAGGCAATAGGATTGGTGCCATAGAGGATCATCGGTCAGTTTCTTTCTTTGAGCTTAGCTTCATAATCAGTACGAGCTGCACGCACCTGTTCGCGCTCCGAGACTTCCGGCACAGCGACATCCCACCACCAACCGCCAGTTTCAGGGGTAGGGTAAGGATCGGTGTCGATAATGACGACAGTGGTGCGTGGGCTGTTGCGGGTTTCCGCCAGTGCTTCTTCCAGTTCGCGGATTGAGCCTACTTTCTTCGTATCTGCACCCATGGCTCCGGCGTGAGCAGCGAAATCGATGTGCGACGGGTTCACGTGGCTCGAATGGTCGAGCAGATTGTTGAATTCGGCGCCGCCGGTTGCCATCTGCAGCCGGTTGATACAGCCAAAACCGCGATTGTCGGTAACAACAACTGTAATCTTCTGCCCCATCATGACGGCAGTGGCGAGTTCGGAATTGGCCATCATGTAGGAACCGTCGCCAACCATTACGATGACGTCCCGATCCGGTTCGGCCATCTTGATGCCAAGGCCACCGGCGATTTCATAACCCATGCACGAAAAGCCATATTCCATGTGATAGGACATGGGACGACCAGCCTTCCAGAGTTGGTGCAACTCTCCCGGCATCGTGCCTGCCGCGCACATGACAACGGTGTTCTCTCGTGCATGACGCTGCACTGCGCCGATTACCTGCATATCAGTCGGCAAGGTATTGCCATCGCTTGGGGCAGCGGTAAACCGGTCTGCCGCCGCAAACCATTTCTCTTTCAATGCTGCGTCTACGGGGTGGCGTTTATAGCTGCCAACCGCTTTCGTGAGCGCTTCAAGACCAATCTTTGCATCGGCAACCAATGGAAGCGAACCGTGCTTTGAGCCGTCGTAGGGTTGGACGTTTAGCGAGAGAAGCTTGCGTCCGGGGTGTTTGAACAGCGCCCATGATCCCGTCGTGAAGTCCTGAAAGCGCGTGCCAACACCGATCACCAGATCGGCTTCCGCTGCGATGGCATTGGCGCTGTCTGCCCCAGTCACGCCAACCGGACCAAAATTGAGCGGGTGATCCCACGGTAGCGCCGATTTCCCAGCCTGTGTCTCGATGACTGGAATGCCATGTGCTTCGGCAAAATTGTGCAACGCTTCGTGAGCGCCGGAGTAGTGCACTCCGCCGCCTGCAACGATAACGGGTTTAAGCGCTGCCTTGATTGCCGCTGCTGCGGCATTCAGTTCATTCTCATCCGGCGGTGGACGGCGCCAGTGCCAGACTTTCGGTTCAAAGAACTCTTCCGGCCAGTCATATGCTTCCGTTTGCACATCCTGACAGAAAGCAAGCGTAACCGGCCCACAATCAGCAGGATCGGTCATGGTGCGGAAGGAGCGGGGCAGGGCAGTGAGAAGCTGTTCAGGTCGGGTGATCCTGTCGAAATAGCGGCTGACCGGACGAAAACAGTCATTCACGGTCATAGTGCCGTCATTGAAATCTTCGATTTGCTGCAAGACGGGATCAGGTCCACGATTGGCAAAGACGTCGCCGGGAATGAGGAGAACTGGTAGGCGGTTCACATGGGCAAGGGCTGCTGCCGTGACCATATTTGTTGCGCCGGGGCCGATGGAGGAGGTGACAGCACAGGCACGCTTGCGGCCAAGCTGCTTGGTATAAGCAATAGCTGCATGGGCCATGGTCTGTTCATTATGGCCGCGCCATGTAGGCAGTTCTTCGCGAATGCCATGGAGGGCCTCGCCAAGTCCGGCCACATTCCCGTGGCCGAAAATAGCCCAGACACCTGCGATAAAGGTCTCACCATTTGGTGTCATCTGATTGGCAAGGTAGCGTACCAATGCCTGCGCAGCGGTCAATCGAACGGTTTTCATAGCTCCTCCAGCTTCCTCCCGGCAGAACGAATTCAAAATGTACGCACGCCATCCCAGACATTGCAAAGGCCACGATAGCGCGTCACCATGTCGGCGATTGCTTCGTCGTCGCTGATCAGGCCGTTCAGCCATTTGCGTGCCGCGTCACCAAAGATCGTACGCCCCACTGCAAAGCCTTTGACGAGGTCGAACTCGGCAGCAATTGCAAGGCTGGCTTCCAGTTCTTCGGCAGGTGCGTCCAGCCCCAGAACAACGATGCCGCGTGTGTGTGCATCGTTGCGTATGATCGCGTCACAGGCATTGGCCCAGGCTGCTTTGGTTTTCATGGGCTCGAGCTTCCACCAGTCGGGATAAACGCCGATTTCATAAAACCGCTCGATCACGCGTGCCGTGGTGTCATCGTCGATGGGGCCCGCTTTGGAAGGAATGATTTCTAAAAGGAATTCCAGTCGATTGCGCCGAGCGGCTGCAAAAAGACGTGAAACTGTTTCTTCCTGTTCTGCCTTGAACTCGGCTGTGTCATCCGGGTGGTAGAAGCATAGCAACTTCACGACATTCTCTACAGGCCACTCGATCAGTCCACCGCAGTCTGGTCCGAGTTCCGGTTCCAGCTTGAGCGGACGTGAACCAGGCCACTCGGTCGGACGTCCAATCCACAAGCCCGTGCCGGCAGCCCGGTAAAGAGCATCGCGGCCCAGTCGCCCATCACATAATATGCCGTAACCTTCAGCGCCGTTCGCCACTTGCAAGGCTGCATTTAGGCAAAGTTGCTTGAATTCACCGATCTTGTCGGTCGAAACGCCCGCCTCAGCGACCATTTCTTCCAACTGGACGCGGTGGTCAAAGGCGAAAACGCGCATATGTGGCCAGTGACCGTTGCGATTGGTGGACCAATGGATCTGCTCCAGAGCGGTGTCCATGCGCAAAGCCTTGTTGCGAATGCCGCGCTGCAGGAAGAATTGCAGTTCCTCCCAGCTTGGATAGGCAGGCGTGCAGCCATGACGCGACACTGCAAAAGCGCCGCAGGCATTGGCGAACTTCAGGCAGGTCGGCCAGTCTTCATCCTTCAGCCAGCCTCGCAAAAGCCCGGACATGAATCCGTCGCCTGCGCCGAGTACGTTGAAAACGTCAATCGGGAAGCCTTCGCCGGTCTGTCCTTCGTCGAGGCTTTCAGGAATTGGGCCTTCGAAAACCACTGCCCCCATGGGGCCACGTTTGCAAACCAGTGCGGCGCCTGTTACGGCCCGCACAGCTTTCAGTGCCTGAAGCGTATCTGTTGAGCCGCCTGCAATATGAAACTCTTCTTCTGTTCCGACGACAAGATCAAATAGGTGGAGCGTCGATTGCAGTTTTGTCGTGACATCTGCGGATTCGATAAAACGGTTTTCGCCATCGCCGTGTCCGGAAAGCCCCCAGAGATTGGGGCGATAATCTATATCGAGCGCCGTTCGGCTGCCATTGTTGCGCGCAAGACGGAGTGCTTTCAGGACAGCTGCTTCCGTCTTTGGATGGGATAAGTGTGTGCCAGTAGCCAGAACACAGCCCGCTTCGGCGATGAAGGCCGGATTAATGTCGTCCTCGCACAATGCCATGTCGGCACAATTCTCGCGATAGAATATCAGCGGAAAATGCTGCTGGTCACGAATGCCGAGAATGACGAGGGCGGTCAGGCGCTCCGGGTCGGTGACGATGCCGCGCGTGTCAACGCCTTCGCGTTCCAGTTCGCGCAGGAGGAACCGCCCCATATGCTCGTCGCCGACGCGCGTAATCAACGCCGATTTGAGGCCAAGGCGCGCAGTCCCGGTTGCGATATTGGTGGGAGAGCCGCCCACATATTTGTTGAAGGATGCCATGTCTTCCAGAAGGCCGCCAACCTGCGCGCCATACAGGTCAACCGAAGATCGGCCAATCGTGATCAAGTCCAGCCGCTTCACTACAATCCTCCCTCGCTACTTTCTTATTGCTGCAAGGCTGTGCATGATTGATGCGCACATAGCAGTTATTCCATTTTTGATTAAAATGGATTTATTATTCTATTTCAACTGAAAAATGGAACATGCACGGGAAGTGTCAATCGCTTTGACGCGCGGTGCCAACGGCGACAGCGAGCGCTATGGCGAGACAAAGCGTTGCGGAGAGTGAACGGAAGGCACCGAAATCCACCTCGGAAACAAGCAATATCTGCTTCGCGGATTTGCTCATCGGGCTGACAAACGTGTCGGTTATGCCGACGACATCGATACCGCGTGCGGCGACAGTTTCGGCCATGGCGACCGTTTCCGGTGAGTAGGGCGAAAACGTAATCGCCAGAAGTACGTCGCCTTCTCGGATAGCATGCAGGTTCTCCAGTTTGCCGACAGCACTGTGCAGCATGGCAGGCACTTGCATCTTTTCCAGCGCGTAAGCCAGGTAGCTAGCGACGGGAAAAGCACGGCGGATGCCGACAATGTGGATTGTCTGTGCACCGGCCAAAAGTTGAACTGCCTTTTCGAGTGCTTCCGGATCAATGGTTTTGAGCAAGCCTTCAAGAGACGTGCGCCCTGCTTCAGCAAATTCGGCAAGGAGGGCCGGCGCGCTGCCCGTTGCGGTCTCACGCAAATGCTGCAGTCTGGTTGAATAGTCAGGCCAACCTCCCGCATAGGAATCCCGGAACAGCTTTTGCATTTCCGAAAAGCCTGAGAACCCCATGATCTGGCAGAAGCGCATGAAGGCGGAACTCTGCACCCCAGCGCCTTCAGCCATCTCGGCGACGGTCGACACTGCGATACGATCCTGGTTGGCAGCAACGAAATCGGCGCACTGTTTCAGTCTCTTCGGTAAACGGTCGGAAACCTCTAGCAGCTTCGCCTCGAATTCCTTGATATTCGTTGGAACGCTGATTGATGACGGTGTAGGGGAATCCATCATTGGCCTCTCCATATGATCTCTTGACAAACTTTATGTCACATTCTAGCAAAATAGAATAAATATTCTATAACATATCTTCGGCTGACTGAAGGTGGCCAGTTTCCTGGGAGGATGAGGCAATGGTGACACGTTTGGCACTGCTCGGCGCGGGCCGTATCGGCAAGGTTCATGCCGGCGCAATCGCGGCGGACAAGCGGGCTCAACTAATCGCCGTTGCGGACGCCAACCAGGCGGCGGCAAGGGCAATCGCCGATTCTGCCGGGGCGGATGTTCGCAGCATTGATGCTATCGAGAAATCAGATGACATCGACGCAGTGCTCATATGCACACCGACCAATACACACGCCGATCTTATCGAACGGTTTTCGCACGCCGGCAAGGCTGTTTTCTGTGAGAAGCCGATCGATCTTGATATTGCACGTGTTCGAGCTTGTCTCGCTGTCATTCGTGATACCAGCGCGAAGGTGATGCTGGGTTTCAATCGCCGTTTCGATCCGCATTTTGCGGCAGTCCACAAGGCCATCGAAGATGGACGCATCGGCAATGTTGAAATGGTAACGATTACCAGCCGCGATCCGGGTGCGCCGCCTGCAGAATATATCAAGGTATCCGGCGGCATTTTCCGTGACATGACGATCCATGATTTTGACATGGCACGTTTCCTTCTCGGTGAGGAAGTCGAGAGTGTATCGGCCTCGGCCTCAGTGCTTGTCGATCCAAAGATCGGAGTACTCGGCGATTACGATAGCGCGAGCGTCATTTTGACGACTGCTTCCGGCCGTCAGTGCGTTATTTCCAATTCACGGCGCGCTTCCTATGGCTACGATCAACGCATTGAAGTTCACGGATCGCTCGGTGCTGTTTCGGCGGAAAACCAGCGTCCGGTCTCGATAGAAATCGCGTCCAGAGATGGTTATAACCGCCCGCCACTGCACGATTTTTTCATGACGCGCTATACCGCTGCATACGCGGCGGAAATAGCATCGTTTATCGATGCACTTGATACAGGCAAAGCACCGCACCCTTCGGCAGAGGATGGATTGCAAGCTTTGGCTCTGGCTGAGGCGGCTCTTCATTCGGTCAAGGAAGGACGCACTGTCAAAGTTGCGGAAGTTCTCGGATAAGGCGGTAATTTTGTTTGCCTTTTTCCGCAATCGGCTGCGATATGCGGGGCATGGCCTATAAGATCGATGATTTGCCTTTTGAAGAGTTTTTCGTACCCGTGAACAAGGCTACGGCGGCTCTGGTGCGGCTGGACGAACGGCTTTCGCGCTCGCCCATTCGCGAAGGTATGGTCGAGCGGATGCATATGCACGATGCCGTCGCTTCGATGTGGCTTGAAGCTGAGCTTGTGCATATGGAAGACTTGGTCTTGCACGACGCCTTGATGGACAGCCGAATGCCAAGCCATGCGCTGACCATCGCACATGCCGTATTACGCATGCGCCGACAGATTGCTGGAAGGTCCGCTGACTGGGCTCTTGGCCCGATCGGCATTCAACAATTGCTCGGTCGAACGGTTGATACGACACCTCCAGAAATTGAGCCGTCAGAGGGAACGGACGACGAAGTCAATCCGTTGTTTGATGATATTGACAATTTGCTTGCACGGACTGACGCACTTTTGAAAGGCGGAGTTCCAGGCAAATCCAAACCAGAAACGACTGCGCGGGATACGCTACTTTACGACGATGACTGGGATGAGGATGCGCGTTTGCAGGAATGGCGGGATTGTCTTGTTGGGACAAGGCATCTGCCGCCACTTATGCGCGCCGCATTGATCCACGACGCATGGTTTTCTCTGGAGGTTGTACAGCGATCGTCATGGATTGGCCGATTGCTGACTGCCGCCTTCTTGCGTCAAAGTGGTCTTGCAATGGGGCATCTGCCGGCGATTAGTCTCGGCCTTCGCACAAAGCGACCGGATGAACGGCGTTCGCCCAACCGTCTGATCCGTCTCAAGGCGTTTTGCGAAAGCATCGAACATGCAGCCGATACGACCATGAAGGAGCACGACCGACTGCTTCTGGCGCGCGAACAGATGCAGCGTAAGCTCAAGGGGCGCAGGTCCAATTCGCGATTGCCACAATTGATGGAGATGGTTCTGCGCAGTCCCGTTATTTCCAGCCAGATGGTGGAGAAGGAACTGCAGGTTACACAACAAGGGGCGCTGAAGCTGATTTCGGAACTCAATTTGCGGGAAATCACAGGGCGGGGGCGGTTTCGCGCGTGGGGAGTTCTTTAAATCGGCTTCATGCACTTGCTGCGAAGATGGTCAGCGAAGAGCTGAAATTCGTTGCGGCGAGCGGCGTTGGAGCGCCAGACGAGAACCAGTGAACGGTAATTGTTCCTGCCCTCATAAGGAACGATACTCAGCTCTGTTCCGCGGGTAACTCCGGCTTTGACCGCGACTTCCGGCAATAGTGTAACCCCCATCCCGAAATCGACGAGTTGTACCAAGGTCATGATGGATGTGGCGTGAACGTCGCCACTCGCTTGAGCTGGGGTAGAACCTATAGCAGCCATGACGTGTTCACGAAGGCAATGCCCGGTTTCCAGCAAAAGAAACGGCTGGTCCTGCAAGTCGTCTGCGTCGACCCGGTCGCGATTGGCTAGGGCATGATCGCGTCGCACTGCCAGATAGAAGATGTCCCGACCAAGCTCTGCTACCTCAAATTCATCAAGGTCGTAGGGATGGGCTACGAGTGCGACATCTAGCGAACCCGAACGCAAACTGTCGAGCAACGATCGCGTAAGGCCCTCGCGAATGGTCAACTGCAGTTCGGGAAAGGCTTTGGCGGTGGCTGGCAGGACTTTAGGTAGCAGAAAAGGCGCTATCGACGGAATGACGCCCATTCGCAATCTGGTCGTCAGCGGTCGCTCGGCCTGCCGCGCATGTTCGGGTAGTTCTTCAATGAGGGCTATGATCGTACGAGCGCGAGCCAAAAAATCTTCACCGGCAGGCAGAAGCTGCATTCTTCGGCCCGAGCGATCGATCAGTATTACACCAAGTTCTGTCTCGAGCGTCTGGATCGCCGCACTCAGCGTCGACTGGGTAACGCCCACGACCTCGGCTGCACGCGAAAAGGACCCCGCTTTGACAAGGGCCATAAAGTAATGGAGCTGACGGATGCTTATGTTGAGCATTGAATCTTTCGATTTTTCTCCATCGTTAAAATCGATGGATTTGATCGTTATAATCGTTTTGACCGATTTAACAAGAATCCCTATATATGAATCGCAGACGGAAAATTCTGAAAATTCAGAAATTTCCGCATAACAATTGAATTTACAGGCAGGTATAAAATGCTCGGTATCGGCGACAAGCTTCCCTCCTTCAAGGTCACCGGCGTAAAGCCCGGTTTCAACCATCACGAAGAAAACGGCGTTTCGGCATTTGAAGAAATCACCGAAGCAAGCTTCGCGGGCAAGTGGAAGGTTATCTTCTTTTACCCGAAGGATTTTACCTTTGTGTGCCCGACCGAAATCGCTGAATTTGCGCGTCTTGCTTCGGATTTCGAAGACCGCGACGCAGTCGTTCTGGGCGGTTCGACCGACAATGAATTCGTGAAGCTTGCATGGCGTCGCGATCACAAGGACCTCGACAAGTTGCCGATCTGGTCGTTTGCCGATACCAATGGTTCGCTGGTCGATGGCCTCGGTGTTCGTTCGCCGGACGGCGTCGCATACCGCTACACCTTTGTTGTCGATCCGGACAACACGATCCAGCACGTTTACGCAACCAACCTCAATGTTGGTCGCGCTCCAAAAGATACGCTGCGCGTTCTCGATGCGCTGCAGACCGATGAGCTTTGCCCATGCAACCGCGAAGTCGGTGGCGAGACGCTCAAGGCTGCCTGATAGGCCCTGATTGGTTTGCAGAAAGGCGGGTCAAGGCCCGCCTTTCTTTTATCTAATATCCAAATGACAGATAAAGAGGGTTCCATGTCCATTGATGATCTGAAGTCAAAGATCCCGGATTTCGCCAAGGACGTTCGTCTCAATCTTTCGTCGATGGCAAGCGACGAAACTCTGACATCGCAACAGAAATACGGTCTGTTTGTCGCCTGCGGCATTGCCTCTCGAAATGCCGATGTGCGCAAGGCGCTTGTTGCCGAAGCAGCTGCCAAGGTCGATGCTTCCGTCATTCAGGCGGCAAAGTCTGCTGCGTCGATCATGGGCATGAACAACGTCTATTACCGCTTCGTGCATCTTGCGACCAACAAGGACTATCGCACCATGCCAGCGAAGCTGCGCATGAATGTGATCGGTAATCCGGGTGTCGATAAGATTGATTTCGAACTCTGGTCGCTGGCTGTATCTGCGATCAACGGTTGTGGCATGTGCATTGATGCGCATGAGGATGTCCTGCGCAAGGCCAATGTGACGTCGGAAACGATCCAGACCGCCGTGCGTTTTGCATCGATTATTCAGTCGGTGGCTATCGCGCTGGAAGCTGCAGACACTGAATAAGAGCAGCACGCTTTTTTAAAAAAGAAAAGCCCGCGTGGATTAGTCCACGCGGGCTTTTTGTTTCGTAGGGTTTATTACTCGTCGCGCTTGAACGAGATGAATGCAAAACCGATCAGCGAGATGACCGCAGCAACAGACATGTAATAGCCGACATAGTCGAAGCTATAATGCGTTGCGAGCCAGGTCGCGATATAGGGCGCAACCGAAGCACCGAGAATACCCGCCAGATTGAAGGTCAGCGAAGCGCCTGTATAGCGGACCGAGGTTGGGAACGGCTCGGCCAGAGCTGCACCGATTGGGCCATAAGTGAGGCCCATCAAACCAAAGCCGATGATAAGGAATGCGAGAACGCCAGCCGTACCAGCCATGAACAAAGGTGCCATGATGAAGCCGTAGAGGCCGATCAGAACAGTGACGATGATCATGACCGGACGCATGCCGAAGCGGTCGGACAATAGGGCTGCTACCGGAATCATGAGGCCGAAGAATATCACGCCAACCATCTGAAGAATAAGAAATTCCTCGCGGCTGTAACCAAGAGCGCGTGTACCCCAGCCGAGTGAGAAGACTGTCATGAGGTAGAACAGGACGAAGGTTGCAACCGCACCGATGGTGCCGAGGAGAAGGCTCATCTTGTGCTGCTTGAACAGGGTTGCGACCGGTACCTCGACGCGTTCAGCCTTGTCGATTGCCTTTTGGAATTCTGGCGTTTCAGCGATTTTCAGTCGGATGAACAACCCGACACCGACCAGAAGGGCGCTGGCGATGAAAGGAATGCGCCAGCCGAAAGCAAAAAACTGTTCTTCAGTGAGAGCTTCAGCCAGGACAAGGAAGATGCCGGTTGCCAGAATGAAGCCAACCGGCGCGCCGAGCTGCGGGAACATGCCGTACCACGTACGCTTGCCTTCCGGCGCATTTTCAGTTGCGAGCAGGACTGCACCGCCCCATTCACCACCAAGACCAAGCCCCTGACCCAGACGGCAGAGAGCCAGCAGAAGTGCCGCCCAGACGCCGATGGAGTCGTAGGTTGGCAGGAAACCAATGGCGACCGTGGAAATGCCCATGGTCATGAGCGCGGCAACCAACGTCGCCTTGCGTCCAACTTTATCGCCGAAGTGACCAAACAGGGCGCCGCCGATAGGGCGGGCAAAGAAGGCAATCGCGAAGGTCGCGAGTGACTGTAGAAGCGCAGAATTGCCATCACTCGCAGGGAAGAACAGATGCGGGAATACGATCACCGCAGCGGTGGCATAAATATAGAAATCGAAGAATTCGATCGTTGTGCCGATCATGCTTGCGGCCAGAACGCGGCGCGCGGAATTTTTCTGCGGAGAAACCGCTACAGCGACAGTCATTGTTTCAAATCCAATACTTGCGGGCGTCTAGATTGGGGGAGGAGCCCGAGATGTGGTTTCTTTAAAACCGCAGAGTATGGAATCGCAAGCAGAAAACGGCTTTTGAGCAACTTTATAAGTTCGGATGCGCTGTTTTGGAAAGAAACGCGAAAATGGATAAAATTCCCGTCATCACTCGGCTCGGTCTTTCAATTGTCGTGACTGATGACTAGATTTCCGGTGTCGTCCGTTTGGAAATAAAGATGTATCGAGCAAAGTACGATATCGGAGTAAGGAGTACAGCGCGAGGCCATGCGGTCTTGCGTTTGCCTTCCCGTGTATTCGTGACATTGCTTTCGTTCCTGTTTCTCGTTTCCGCGCAACTTTGTTATGCGATGTCGCATGATACACCATCTGTGCAGACAGTTTCCGAATGCCATGTGAACATTTCGGATCATATGGACGACTCGGCTATGTCGGCGGACAAAGGCAAGGCTGCACCGATGGATCGCGGTGCCAAAACGCCAAATGCTTGTGTCATGATGACATGTGGCTGTGTTGTCCAGTTGGCAGCGGACTTGCGCGCGTTTGTTCCAGCACAGGATTTTGGCTTGCCGCCGCTGGTCGCGGCGCTGAACGGCAAGTCTCCAAATAGAGATCTGCGACCTCCAATATCGCTTCAGGCTTGATCTGGAAATCGCCGTCAAAGGTTTGGCGGCTATTATGATTATTGTCTGGAGAATAACCATGACTGGAATTACACGTCGTCGCCTGCTGACTCTTGGAGCAGGGGCCGCCTTTATTGCTGCCATTCGCCCTTTTGACATCGGGGCACAGGATGTACATCAGCATATGCGGCACGGTGCAGTCGCCCCATCAACCGCTCGAACCGGCGGGCCTTTGCCTCTGCCTGCTCTGATCGAACCCGATGCATCAGGTGTCGTTAAGCTGAAAATACAGAAGGGGCGACATAGTTTTGAAGAAGGTAGTGAAGCGGCATCTGCTGGCATCAATGGCGCTTATCTTGGCCCGCTCGTGCGCTTGAAGAACGGTGAAACGGTCACCCTTTCCGTTGAAAATGGCATGGATGAAGAAACCACGCTTCATTGGCATGGGCTGTTTGTTCCGTCTGTCCTCGACGGTGGACCACATAATATGATAGCGGGGGGCACAGTGTGGAAGCCGAAAGTTACGGTTAACCAGCCGGCTTCGTTCAACTGGTTCCATCCGCATCTGCATGGAAACACCGCTCGGCAGGCGCATATGGGTATCGCTGGTTTGATGGTGGTTACGGATGGCAAGGATGCTGAACGCGGGCTGCCTGAAGATTACGGCGTGGATGATATTCCGCTGGTGCTTCAGGATCGCCGGGTGATTGAGGGCGATAAGGTTTATCAACCCGATATCATGGACTTGATGCATGGATTCCGTGGTGACAAGCTTATCGTGAACGGTGTCGTTTCACCCGAAGCGCGTGTCCCTGCATCCATCGTTCGCCTGCGTATTCTGAACGGTGCCAATGCGCGAAATTTTCATGTTCGTCTGAGTGATGATCGGCCTTTACTCGTCATTGCATCGGATGGCGGATTTATCGGAAAACCTGAGCCAGTCGAAAGGCTGACCATCAGCCCCGGTGAACGTTATGAGATTCTGGTTGATTTCTCCAACGGCGAGGCGGCTGACCTGCTGACCTATGGCGATGATAGCGGCGGTGACGATCTACATTTAATGCGGTTTGTCGTAGACGCTGCATTGCAAGGGAAAATCACGACCCTTCCAGATCGCCTTGACGGTCCTGATACGCCTGATGAAAAACTTTCTGTAAGGCGCCGCTCATTTTTCTTCGATGAGAGGATGGCGGACAACATGAAGCTAATGATGGCGAAGCCGTCAGCCGATCCTTATGCTGGGCATAATATGGGCAATATGGACATGGACCTAATGCAGTTCGGTGCGATGGATCATGATTTGCATGGCGCCAAAAGTTCTGCCGATACAGGACCGGCGCTTGAAGCTCTGACGTCAGGTGTCGAAATGGCGATTGCGGGTAAGCCATTCGATATGGATCGCATTGATGTCGAGGCTAAACTTGGCTCTTGGGAGATTTGGGATCTTGCAACAAAAGAGATGCCGCATCCATTCCATATCCATGGGGCATCATTTCGCATTCTTTCCCAAAACGGAGAGGTTCCTCCAGCACATCAATCAGGATGGAAAGATACTGCATTGATCGATGGAAAGGCCGAAATACTTGTCCATTTTGATCGCGAGGCAGTGAAAAGCCATCCATTCATGTTTCATTGCCACGTTCTGGAACATGAAGATGTGGGTATGATGGCGCAGTTTGTAACAGTATAGGCTTTGACGGGCCGTGAGACACGCATATGTCACGCGGCCCTTCTTTCGACAATTTAATTTCGAACAATTTCAGACAGTGTGCGTTGTCTTTGGGTCACGAAACAATGTGATCAGGAGAAAGAGATGCAACCGTTATTGATTGCTTCAGCAATGATGCTTTTGACAGTTCCCGCTGTCGCTGCAGATATGAGTGTCAAACTCTACGAAGCTTTGCCGACTGGTCAGGGGAAGGAGATCGGCACCGTGACGATCTCGCAAACTGCAGAAGGACTGCAATTCAAACCGGATTTGCGCGGCCTTCCCACGGGTGAGCACGGTTTTCATGTTCATGAGAAAGGAAGCTGCGCGCCTGCCGAGCAAGATGGAAAAACTGTTCCGGCGCAAGCCGCCGGTGGGCATTACGACCCTTCACATTCCAAGCATCACATGGGGCCGGAAGGCGAAGGGCATCTTGGTGATTTGCCTTTGCTCAAAACTGATGCCGAGGGCAATGTGACCCAAAGCGTTACGGCTCCGCGTCTCAAGTCGCTAGATGAAATCAAAGGCAGGGCTTTGATGGTTCATGTTGGTGGCGACAATTATTCCGATGAACCCAAGCCACTTGGCGGCGGCGGAGCGCGTTTTGCCTGCGGTGTGATCGAGTAGTCCGGAGTGAAGACCTATCTATCCCCAGTTCTCGATGCGGATTTTGGAACCATCGGAGAAGCGCGATATATGAAACGCCGAAGGATCGACGATCGGCGTTTCTCCTGTGACCATATCGGCTACAAGTTTACCCGCTCCTGGGCCGATCCCGAAGCCATGTCCTGAAAAGCCTGTTGCCACGATCAATCCTTCAACGCCAGGAAGAGGTGAAATGACGGGAATGACATCGGGCATCGTATCGATGAGACCTGCCCATTCCTGTGCTATTGTGGCAGATGCGAAAGAAGGGATTGCCTGCTTCAGTTTCGCAAGCACTTGAGCATTGGCTGCCTTGTGCGGAGCAGGGTCGAGTGTACGGATTTTCTCGAAGACCGAGACCTGATCTGCAGGTCGGAGCTTCCACTGGAATGCTTCTTCGAAAAACCGTTCGCCAAACCGGAATCGCAATGAGCGCCATTCGGTCGAAAGCGACGGTATGAAATCGCGGAAAAACCGGAAACTATCGGGTACGATATCCGCGATGGATCCACCAAGGCTCGCTACCGTATAACCACCATCCAGCCGTTTGCGCAGGGCGAAGTCTGAAAATGCAATCGCAGGTTCCACACTGGCCTCGAGAGGTGTCGTACGGAAGACGGAAGAACGGACTTTCAGCTGCGGCAGGTGGGCATTGAATTCAGAAACAATAAGCTTGGACCATGCCCCTCCCGCGACAACCACCGCCTCACAGCGCAAGCGACCTTTTTCAGTCAGGACAGCGGTGGTTCGGCCATTGGTCGTTTCGATACCGCGTACAGCACAATTTTGTAAAATGACAGCGCCATCTTCTTGTGCTTTTGCTGCAAATGCGGGAACGGCCTTTTGCGGTTCCGCACGACCGTCGAGCGGCGTAATCATGCCACCGGCAAGGCGACGATTGATCCCCGGTGCAAGTGCTGCAACTTGTTTGGTGTTGAGAAGTTCCGTTTCGATACCATGCTCGCGGGCGATTTTGATCCACTCGGCATAAAGAGCCATTTGCTCTTCTTTTTCAGCCGTGTAAGCAATTCCAGTAACGTGGAAGCCGGTTTCGCGGCCCGTGCGTTTATTCATGCCTTCCCATAGTCGCATACTTTCGACGATGAGCGGCATTTCGCGGCTGTCACGACCCGTACGACGACACCAGCCCCAATTGCGGCTCGATTGTTCGCCAGCGATTTCGCCTTTTTCAAGGAGGGTAACAGGGACGCCTCGCTCGGCCAGAAAGAGAGCCGTGGAAACACCGATGACGCCGCCGCCGATGATGGCGATTTTGGTTTCCTGCGGCAAGCTTTCGGTTGTCGCCACCTTATCCGTGACCGGCCCCATTTCGGTATTCTCCTGCAATGCGATTGGGTGATTTGGCATGTGGAAGCATTGCGAACATGGCTCGCTTTTCATTCGCGATCAACAAGATAAGCCGTTCTAGAAATACTTAATCACGATATTCCTGAGATATTCTATCCTGTTTTGGTAGCTTTCTGGAAAATGTATCTCTATATCCGCATCAACTGTAATTTGGATACGCGATCTGGCTCATGGACGCACGCAACCCGTACGACGACAGACAGGTTTCCGGTCATTCCGGTCCGGCGCTAGCTTTGTCCGGTATCAGCCGTCAGTTTGGCCCGGTGCGTGCTCTCAATGATATCTCTCTGGACGTTCATGCGGGCGAGATTATCTGTCTGGTTGGTCATTCTGGCTGTGGTAAGACTTCTCTATTGCGCATTATTGCCGGCATTGATGCCCCAGACAGTGGAACGCTCACGATGGGAGGCAAGACGCTAGTCGGATCGGCGATATTTATTGAGCCGGAAAAGCGCAATGTTGGTGTCGTCTTCCAAGACTACGCCTTGTTTCCGCATTTGACGGTCAAAGAAAACATCCAGTTCGGCTTGCGGAGAATGCCTCGCGAAAAAGCGAATGTTCGGACAAGAGAGCTTCTAGAACTGGTGTCGCTCTCTCATATGGCGGATCGTTATCCGCATATGCTCTCAGGTGGTGAGCAGCAGCGTGTTGCTCTCGTTCGGGCTCTTGCGCCGAAGCCGCATCTTCTGCTGATGGACGAGCCGTTCTCAAATCTTGATCGAGGTTTGCGTGCCCGGGTTCGTCGTGAGACGGTAGCTTTGTTGAGGGAGCTCGGGACAACCGCGATTATCGTGACTCATGAGGCTGAAGAGGCACTGTCTACCGGGGACAGAGTTGTGCTGATGCGATCCGGCGAGATCGTTCAGAGCGGCAATGCGCGCGAACTCCATGATCGGCCAGCGAACCGTTATGCGGCAGATTTTTTCTGTGACTTCAATATGATACCGGGAAAAGTTGAAGGCGATAACTTGGTCACTCCCTTTGGGATTCTCGCCGCGGCTGAAAAGCTTGAACCAGATGTCGAGGCGTTCGTTTATCTGCGTCCGCGTGATTTTTCCATCCTGACTGACGGCGAGACTGGCGAAGATTCATTGCGAGGTCGCATTGAATCACGCACGTTTCTCGGTGAAATCGAAGAATTGGTCGTACTGGTGACAGACACAGCTTTTCGTTTGCGAGTACGCACAGAACTGCGGCTTCCCGCATCGACTACCAATATTGTTCTGTGCCCGCACTGGGATAAGGCGCTTATTTTCCCCAAATGACCGAAAATATATGTGTCAGAGTTGCATGGGTAATTGACCGTTAGCGAGCCTCACCGTATAACTTGATTACTTCGCTCATAATTCAAAATGAAATAGGTTCATCCGGAGGTAAAATGTCCAAATTTGCGCGTTCTGGTCTCGCTCTCGTTGCAATAACGCTGTTCGCAGGAGCCGCCCACGCAGATGAAGTGAACATTTACACGACACGTGAGCCGGGCCTCATTCAGCCCTTGCTCGACGCTTTTAAGTCGTCCACGGGTATTACCGTCAATACCGTGTTCTTGAAGGATGGTCTGGCAGAACGTGTGGCCTCCGAGGGGACGAATTCGCCAGCGGACATTCTTATGACAGTCGATGCCGGTAATCTGGTTGATCTCGTCGATAAAGGACTCACCCAGCCTGTCGATTCCAAGGTACTGAAAGAGGCTGTTCCAGAGCAGCTTCGCGATGCAAAGGATAACTGGTTCGCGCTCTCCATGCGGGCTCGCGTTGTTTATGCAGCCAAGGACCTTGAGCTCGACAAGATCAATTATGAAGATCTATCTGATCCGAAATGGAAGGGTAAGGTTTGTATCCGTGCAGGCCAGCATCCTTACAATACCGCGCTCTTCGCGGATTTCATCGCGCATTATGGTCCGGAAAAGACCGAAGAATGGTTGAAGGGGCTGAAAGATAATCTCGCACGCAAGGCTGCGGGCGGGGATCGGGATGGCGCCAAGGATATAGTCGGCGGTATCTGCGATATTGCAGTCGCAAATTCCTATTATGTCGGCCTGATGCGTTCGGGTAAGGGCGGTGATGAACAGAAGGCCTGGGGCGAAGGCATCAAGGTTCTGTTGCCTACCTTCAAGGATGGTGGAACCCAGGTCAACATCAGCGGTGCAGCTATTGCCAAGAATGCGCCGAACAAGGATGCTGCAGTCAAGCTGCTTGAATATCTGGTGTCTGATGAGGCCCAACAGATCTACGCCAAGGCCAATTTCGAATATCCGGTCAAGCCGGGTGCGCCCCTTGATCCAATCGTGGAATCGTTCGGGGAGCTGAAAATCGACAGCGTTCCGCTGTCCGAAATCGTCAGCCATCGCAAGCAAGCAAGCGAACTGGTCGACAAAGTCGGTTTTGATAACTAAAAGCCGAATGACCTAGGCAGACTAACGCCGGTGCAGTTCATGCGCCGGCGTTGCATTATAGAGAGCCCAATGGAAACTTTTCCAGTTATGCGGAAACGATTTTTGCAGCCCGCAAGGGCAGGGCGCAGTTGGCTGTGGTTCTCCATTGTTGTCGCAGTTCTGGTTTTGCTGCCGATCCTCGCCCTTACGTTGGAAGCTATACAAGGCTCAACCCGACTATGGGCACATCTGTTCGCGACCAATCTGCCATCTGCTTTTCTCGAAACGGTAGTTCTGCTCACCGGGGTCGGCATTATTGCTGCGATTCTTGGTACATCGACGGCGTGGCTGGTTACAGCCTATGACTTTCGCGGGCGGGCTGTGTTGGAATGGGCGCTTTTGCTGCCATTGGCTGTGCCAACCTATATTATTGCTTACGCCTATCTTGATATCCTGCATCCTATTGGTCCGGTCCAAGGCGCGGTTCGTTTCGTGCTGGGATATGATAGCCCGCGCCAGTTGCGGTTACCCGATATCCGTTCGATGGCTGGATGTATTCTTCTTCTGGGTTTCGTTCTCTATCCTTATGTTTATATTCCCACGCGGGCTATGTTTCTCACTCAGTCTGCCAGTCTCATTGAGGCGGCAAGAACACTGGGTGTAAGCCGCAAGGGTATCTTCTGGCGAGTCGCCTTACCGCTAGCCCGGCCCGCTGTGGCGGTCGGAGTTAGCTTGGCCTTGATGGAAACGCTGAATGATGTGGGCGCCGCAGAGTTTTTAGGTGTTCGTACATTGACCGTATCGATTTACACGACCTGGATAACGCGTTCTGATTTACCAGGTGCGGCCCAATTAGCGCTCGCTCTCTTGCTTCTGGTTGTTGCTCTGGTTTCGATCGAGCGTTGGGCCCGGCGCAAACAGCGCTTTGCTTCCAATATTCGTCACTCACGCGGCTTTGAGCCGTTGAAAGTTAAGCGAGGGCAGGCTGCCTGGTTGTTCTGTCTTTGCTCACTGCCCATCGTCATAGGATTCGTCATGCCTGCGATCTATCTGGTCGTGGAGGCCATAAAGCGCGTTCGCTTTGCCGGTGTATCCCCCCGATTGGTCGGCGAAGCTTTCAACACAGTCACTCTGGCTTCAATCGCAACAGTTCTGGTACTGATCTGCGGAATGCTTGTTGCATATGCGGCTCGGCTTTTCCCCATTGCGATTTCACGCTGGTCTTATCGCTTTTCGACGATGGGTTATGCTGCGCCTGGAACCGTAATCGCTATCGGCATTCTTGTCGTTGCGAGTGGCTTCGATAGCCTCATCAATCAGTTTACATCACATATATTCGGGTTCTCGGCAGGACTGGTGCTGATAGGAACAGGCGCAGCGGTGATCTATGCCTACGTCGTCCGATTTCTCGCCATTTCTGCGGGTGGTATCGATTCCGGTCTTGAGCGCATTCCCTTGTCACTGGATCAAGCATCGCGCACCTTGGGACGTGGTGTGACGCAGACATTTTGCGCAGTTCATTTACCGCTTTCCAAAACGGCTATTGTTGCGGCTGGGCTACTCGTATTCGTTGATTGCGTGAAAGAACTGCCAGCTACACTCTTGCTGCGTCCGCTCAACGTTGAAACCTTTGCGACGCATCTTTATGGCGAAGCCGCACGTGGGACTTATGAAGAAGCGGCCATTGCCGCGCTCGCCATTGTGGTAGTTGGAATTTTGCCGGTGATATTGCTTGCCCGTGTCGGGAAACGTTATGGAAAGCGTGCCTGATCATCAATTCGGCGCGATATTCGCACGGTGTCCCTCTTTAATGGGTAGAAAACACAGATTTGTATATTACGGAATTCAGATTTGCTTAAATAGTTATTGGTAGTTTTGTCCAGGGAAAAAGCACAGTCTGAGTGATGCCTCTTGTTGTATTTTTATAAGAAGTGCACTTCGGACTAAAGCGGGGCGGTATGTTTAAAGTCCTGGAATGCGTGGCAGTACAGCACGATCAGCCTTTTGTTGTCTTGGCTGCATCTATTTCATTTGCAAGTATGTTTGCCTTTTTCCTATTGCTAGCACGTGCGCGAGAATGCACAAAAAGCCGCCGCGACAATTGGCTGGCAACGAGTGCGTTTGCGGGTGGGTTGGGTGTGTGGGCGACCCATTTCGTAGCCATGCTCGCTTATCGCGGCACGGTGGCTATCGAGTTTGACTTCACAATCACTGTTCTTTCGGCGGTGATAGCTGTACTTGGCTTTTGGCTAAGTCTGCGATTTCTCAAGGGGCCGACTTTCAGCAATATTCTGATCGCTGCCGTTTCTGCGACGTTATCGATTGCGGCAATGCATTTTACCGGCATGAGTGCGATCAAAGCTGCAGCTAATGTGCGCTATGATCTTCCACCGGTCCTCGTCGGCAGCATTATATCGACTCTATTGCTCATAGCCGCTTTTTGGTTTGTGACAAATGCATCGGGTTGGATGCGTATTGTACTTCCGACTGTTGGAGGGATACTCGCGGTTTGTACGCTTCATTTTACAACTGTTGCGTCAACTGAGTTGGTTCCGAATCCCACTCTTCCAGCGGCCGATCCGCTTGGCATAGGTCGTCTCTGGTTGATTGGTGCCATAGCTGCAGTTGTTTGTGTCGTCGCACTAACGACGATTGTTGCCGTATTCGTAGACCGTTACATGACAGACCTTAAGGGATTTGCGAACGCTACGCTGGATGGTTTGGCGGTGATCCGAGAAGGTGGAATCGTTGAAATGAACGCTCGGTTTTCTGAACTTATGCGACGTAGTGAAAAGGCGCTCGCTGGCGTTGCGCCGGATACCCTGTTATTGGCGGCTGATGGACTTCCCGTCTGTGCCCCCCGTTCGGAAGCAATTGAGGCCGCGCCGCGATTCCCAAATGACGAGCGCATTTTTGAACTTGCAGTTCACACGATTGAGTATCAGGGGCGTCCTTGTGAGGTTCTGGCCGTTCGCGACCTCACCGAAAAACGCACGGCCCAGCGCCAAATCGAACATATGGCGCGGCATGACGCACTCACTGATTTACCTAACCGCATGTTTTTTGAGGAGCGTCTTTCGAATGCTGTAGCGCGCCGTAACCGTGAACCTTTCGCTGTACTGGCGCTCGATCTGGACCGCTTCAAGGCCGTGAACGATATTTTCGGTCATGCAGAAGGCGACCGTGTATTGAAAACGGTCTCCAACATTCTGAAGCGATCCATCAACGGCATAGACACAGCTGCACGTATCGGTGGTGACGAGTTTATCATTCTACAGGTGGGGGTGCCACAACCCAAAGGTGCGCGAAAACTATCTGAGAAGATTCTGGAGACCTTCCGATCAGAACTGAATACCGTGCTCGATCCGACTGCTGTCGGTGTCAGCATTGGTGTCGCTGTATATCCGAGTGACGGCAAGGACGTTGAAGCAATTCGGCATGCGGCAGATATTGCCCTTTATCGGGCTAAGACGGAAGGGCGGGGTACGGTTGCATTCTACTCACCGGAAATGGACCGTGAGATAAGCGAACGTCGCCAGATGGAGGCCGATTTGCGCCACGCGATGGTTCGCGGGCAGATCAGTATTGCCTATCAGCCATTGTTCGCGACGGCTGACGGAAGCTGCACAGGTTATGAAGCTTTGGTTCGCTGGAACCATCCAGAGCGTGGCCAGATACCGCCGGAAGTTTTTATCCCAATCGCTGAGGAAACGGGAACAATAATAGCTTTGGGCGAGTGGGTTCTGCGTGAGGCTTGTCGCACGGCTGCCGGATGGGACAAGCACCTGAACATAGCGGTAAATCTTTCGCCGGTGCAGTTTCGACTGGTTAATCTACCCGATACGGTCGGTTCGGCCCTCAAGGAAACTGGTCTGAATCCAGAAAGATTGGAACTGGAGGTCACGGAATCTGCGCTGATGAAGGATCGGTTGACGACACTTGAGCTGTTGCGTCGCATGAAAAAGCTGGGTGTTCGTATCGTTATGGACGATTTCGGCACCGGTTATTCCTCGCTCAGCAATCTTCAAAGTTTCCCGTTCGATAAGATTAAAATAGACCGCAGCTTTATCACCAGTATGGAAACTGATGTTAGTGCGCGGGCCATCGTACGAGCCATCGTCGGATTGGGGCGTAGTCTGGATCTGCCTGTGGTAGCCGAAGGTATAGAAACCTTCGATCAGCATCGCATGGTGACCGAAGAGGGCTGTGAACAGGTTCAGGGTTTTCTTTTCGGGCGTCCCGCCAACGCGCCAGCTGCCGTGGACCCATCATTGATGCTTCCCCGCAAGAAGGGCGAGGGGCAAGTAAAAGCCAGCTGATAAACTGCAGACATGTGAATAACTGTGCGACCTCGGTGTTGCTGAGGCCATTTTGCTGTGCCGAATTGTTACACCGCTGTCATATGATGCGATTGTGAATGAAATAGCCCAGTGGAACCTTCTGAGCAGGAAATGCAAATTTCTTTGTTCCTGGAATGGGTTACATGGGGTGAACCCGATCCTGCTCCGCGAATAGATTAATGTTTTCAACACGATATTTCGCGTTATCGCAATAATAAGTGAATTTATCCGAAGGAGCTTTCCGTGCTTCTAACACGTTGCGGCCACAAAGCGAAAGCTGAATAGGACGAACAGTAACAGTACTTTGGATCGTAGCGAAAATCTCGTAACAGAATTTCTCGATGCGCATCTTGGTGAAGTGGATGATGGAAACGATGCTTACTTCGCAACAATGGCTGCCAGTCGAGTTGCTCAATATCGGGTTGGCCGCTGCCCTTTTCTTCGCCTGCCTTGTACACTCACTGTGGAAGGCTGTCTTTGATGAGATCAACCCGGTATTCTGGCGGCGCACGGCGTCGTTGCTCTGGGCGGGTATCTTCATTGTTGCACTGAGTGGCGGGATTGAAAGCTTCAACTGGCCACAGGCTATTGGCTGGCTTCTCGTTCTGGGCGGTGTGGTTGCGACCGTCACACGTACTGGGATGAGCTATTATCGTCAATATTCCGCTCATACATCGCGCGTTGTCCATTCGGGTCGCACCCGGCTCTCGGGACGGTGATCGCCATGTTTGCAAAGACCGTAGAAATGCCTTTGCGGCTTCACCGCCCTCATAGTTTGCGCTCGTTTTTTATCCGCGCTTTTGCTGCTGCACGATCCCGTAAATATTCGTAGAGCGTGCACCTGATCGGCAGTAGCCAAGAATGGGTCCTTCGGCTTCATCCAACGCTGCTGCCATCGCATCCACATCTTCCTGCGTCAACTGCCCGCCAATGACCGGAATGTAATAGGTTGCAAGTCCAGCCTTCTCTGCCACACGTGCAATTTCGCTGAATTGAGGTTGCTCGGGGCCACCTTCGCCATCAGGCCGGTTGCAGATGATCGTGCGAAATCCCTCCGCAGCAATATCGCGCACATCGTCGGGTTCGATCTGGCCCGAAACCGAGTAATTGTCGTCTACTTGGCGAATATCCATCTTTTCCTCACTTGCCATCCAAATTGCGACGGCTTGTCCGGTGGCACCTTACATAAAAGTTGTTTTCATGCCACATGAAACTGTTGGGAGGATTGATGCGATGGCAGGTAAGCAAGTAAGATGACGATCCACAAGATAAGTCAGAGTGCTGCGCGCCTCGCGCATCGTGCGTCCAGCTTCCATGAGGGTATACGCATTGTACCGGAAGAAGTACCGGTGGCAGTGAGCTATAACGGCTCAACGCAAGCCGTGATGATGGCTACTCCTGACAATCTTGAGGACTTCGCGATCGGTTTCACTCTTACCGAGAATATCGTCGATCATGTTTCGGAGATAGAAGCGGTTGAGGTGGTAGCCTTCGAGAAAGGCATTGACGTTCAGATCAGACTGTCCGAACGCCCCGAGCAGAGACTTGCAGCGCGACGCAGATTTATGGCCGGTCCAGTCGGATGTGGTCTCTGCGGCATAGATTCCATCGAACACGCTCTGCGGCCGCTTGGGGCGCTCAGCGAGAACAGCCGAAAATTTGCCCCGCGCGATATCTCAATGGCTATCTCGTCGCTTGCGGAAGGACAACTGCTGAATGCGCAAACCCATGCGGTTCATGCTGCGGGTTTCTACGTTCCACGTGAGGGCCTCATAGCCGTGCGTGAGGACGTTGGACGTCACAATGCTTTGGATAAACTCGTCGGTGCCGTCTCGCGTATCGGTTCCTCGCCGGAAAGCGGGATCATTGCGATCACCAGCCGTGTATCGGTCGAAATGGTGCAGAAGGCAGTCATGTTTGGAGCGCCGGTTCTGGCGGCGATTTCTGCTCCGACGGCACTTGCCATTCGGACAGCTCTGGAATCGAATCTGACACTTGTTGCGTTGGTGCGAGGCGGTGAGTTCGACGTTTATGCTCACCGAGAACGCGTCGTCGGAGAATGACCGGCCTCTACAATAAGGCCGGTCTGAACATCTTTATGCGAGGGCCGCTATACGGCTGCGTTCACTAATGAGTTGTAACGCCGCATTGGCTGCTTCCACGCCCTTCACCTTGAAGTGGGCATGGAAGAAGTCATGGTGCTCCTTGCTTTCATGGAAATGATGCGGCGTCAGGACGACGCTGAGAACCGGAACTTCAGTCTCAAGGCCGACTTGCATCATGCCGTCGATAACGGCAGTTGCCACGAAATCATGCCGATAAATGCCACCGTCTACGACCAACGCCGCGCCGATGATGGCCGCATACTGGCCGGTCTTGGCGAGGGTTTTGGCATGGAGAGGGATTTCATAGGCACCAGGAACGTCGAAGATTTCCACTTCCACGCTAGTGCCAGCTTTCGCTGATAGTTCCGCGACAAAGCTCTTGCGGGCTTCGTCGACAATATCAGCATGCCAGCGGGCTTGAATGAATGCAATCTTGAATGAAGTTTTGTTCGGATAGCTCTGGTTCATAGGTTCCTCGCGAAACTAGAATCAGGGCGCACAAAAGAACGCATAGATAATGCCCAAGGGCATGATCCTGACGCTCAATCGCTCTCTTCCATCCGGACTTTAACCGTCGGCCCCGGCATCTCACCGGATCTGCTGACCCTGAACTGAAGCCGAATCGGCCTCTGTACAGGCGCTCGCGGGCTCGAAACGTTCGTTTCATACCGCCGGTGGGGAGTTTCACCCCGCCCCGAGAACAAGCCCGCACACCATTGTGCAAGCGCCGCGAAACTATGCTCTCGTAACACGCTTGTCCAGTGAATTGAGGAGGATTTCTGTCTCCGATTTTTCAGGTTGAAGAGGGCATATTGAGGGTGCAATGCAACAGGAAGTGCGATGCAGAGCACTTCGTTGAGGCTAAGTGGTTAATTTATAAGATCTTTTCCGATGGAAATTCGCTCTTTGATTCTAATCGATTAAATTTCACCGATTTTATCAATCAAGGGATATTGACACCCTGGCGGGTTATGAGCCTATCCTATGGTCACATCTTGTCTTGCGGATATTTCGCATCCATGAAAGACAACGTTGTCAATTGTGCTGAAGCGGCGTATGAGTGGGATGGAGGATTTCAGGAAAACGTCGTGAAGGATGGCCGAGCACAGGTGAAAGCAGATGCTTTCGCATCGTATTGCGGCAGTAAATAGCGGGGTCAGCTGTTTGGAGCAGCCGGTTCTGGGTCCGTGCCGAGGAGGTGCGGATGGGAATGACGAGACGGATTACCATGGAGAAGCAATGGCTTGTCCGGATATCCGATAGTTATGGTTTCGTTTGTTTCTACGGGAGGTAGACATGCATAAACTTTTGAAGCTCGCTGCGATGGGTACGGCCGCCTGTGCTTTGCTCGCCGGAATGGCCCCTGTTGCCAACGCGCAGGACAAGCAGAATGTTGAAGTTCTGCACTGGTGGACCGCTGGCGGTGAAGCTGCGGCTCTCGACGTTCTCAAGAAAGATCTTGAAAAGAAGGGTATCAGCTGGACCGATATGCCGGTTGCCGGTGGTGGCGGTACGGAAGCTATGACAGTGCTGCGTGCGCGCGTCACAGCGGGCAATGCGCCGACGGCGGTGCAGATGCTTGGCTTCGACATTCGCGACTGGGCGGAGCAGGGTGCCCTTGGCAACCTCGATGAGGTTGCTAACAAGGAAGGTTGGGAAAAGGTCATCCCGGCTCCTTTGCAGGAATTCGCCAAATATGATGGCCACTGGATCGCTGCTCCGGTCAATGTTCACTCCACCAATTGGATGTGGATCAACAAGGCGGCACTCGACAAGGCTGGCGGCAAGGAACCTGCCAACTGGGATGAACTGATCGCTTTGCTCGATAAATTCAAGGAGCAGGGCATCACGCCGATCGCTCATGGTGGACAGCCTTGGCAGGACGCGACCATTTTTGATGCGGTCGTCCTGTCTTATGGCACCGACTTTTATAAGAAAGCTTTCATCGATCTCGACCCTGCAACTCTCGGCAGCGATACGATGAAGCAGGCTTTCGACCGTATGACGAAGTTGCGGTCCTACGTTGATGACAATTTCTCCGGTCGCGACTGGAACCTCGCTTCCGCTATGGTCATTGAAGGCAAAGCTGGTCTTCAGTTCATGGGCGATTGGGCAAAGGGCGAATTCATCAAGGCTGGCAAGAAGCCGGGCGAGGATTTTGTCTGCATGCGCTATCCGGGTACGCAGGGCGCTATCACCTTCAATTCCGATATGTTCGCTATGTTCAAGGTCTCGGAAGATAAGGTTCCGGCGCAGCTTGAAATGGCCTCGGCGATTGAAAGCCCGACATTCCAGTCGGCCTTCAATGTGGTGAAGGGATCTGCTCCGGCGCGCACCGACGTACCGGACACTGACTTCGATGCTTGCGGCAAGAAGGCTATCGCCGACGAAAAGGAAGCGAGTGAAAAGGGCACGATGCTGGGCTCCATGGCCCATGGCTATGCTAATCCGGCTGCAGTCAAGAACGCGATCTATGACGTTGTAACACGCCAGTTTAACGGTCAGCTTTCTTCGGAAGATGCCGTCAAGGAACTCGTGTCGGCTGTCGAAGCTGCCAAGTAACAGCATATGGGCGTCTGGGATATTCTTCCCGGACGCTTTTCATTCCAGGCGTTCTGAATATGGGCGCGCATTTTAAAGTGCTGGCAGCAACGGCCAGAAATCAAAACAACAATTGCATGATTTAGGTCTGCATGTTTCCATCGGAAATTGCAGCAGGCCGAGCTTATTAAGTGCATTCGGTTGCGTGTCATAGAATAGCACCGGATTGCCAATCAAACCGATGTCCGGATCCTTCGCCAGATAATTGGCCTGGTTTCCGGCGGCGTGAACAGGGTGACGCAAATATGCAGCGTAACAGCCGATTACAGGAACTGGTGCCAAAGCTGGTTCTGGGACCGAGCTTTCTGATAGTGCTCGTGTTTGTCTATGGTTTCATCATCTATACAGGTGTTCTTTCGCTAACCAATAGTCGAATGTTACCATCCTATGGTTTCGTCGCTCTCACGAACTACACCAAACTTTGGGCTTTGCCGCACTGGTGGCGCGCGATCACCAATCTGGCAATCTTTGCATCGCTCTACATCATCATCTGTTCGGTTATCGGACTATTTCTCGCAATCCTCCTCGACCAGAAGATTCGTGGTGAAGGCATTCTGCGCCCGATCTATCTCTATCCGATGGCGCTGTCTTTCATCGTCACTGGTACGGCATGGAAGTGGTTTCTCGATCCGGGCATTGGTCTGGAAAATACAATGCATTTATGGGGTTGGGAGAGTTTCTCCTTCAACTGGATCAAGAGCAATACCATGGCAATTTACTGTCTGGTGATTGCTGCCGTATGGCAATCTTCCGGATTTGTGATGGCGATGTTCCTCGCAGGATTGCGCGGCGTGGATAATGAAATCATCAAGGCTGCCCAGATAGATGGAGCATCCACGGGGACCATTTATCGCCGCATCATTATTCCGTTGATGCGTCCGGTTTTCCTGTCCGCTTTCGTGGTTCTCGCTCATCTGGCGATCAAGGCATATGATCTCGTTATCGCGCTGACCGGCGGTGGGCCGGGCCAGGCCACGGAGTTGCCTGCGACGTTTATGTATTCTTACACCTTCACACGCAACCAGATGGGCATCGGTGCATCATCTGCAATCATCATGCTTGCAATGATCTTCTCGATCATTATCCCTTATCTTTACTCTGAAATTCGCGGAGGGTCGCGATCATGAGCGCCCAGTCGCAAGACAATGCCATCAACAGTGGAAAGCTAACGCGTGCGCTGATCTATACTGCGCTACTGCTCTTCGCTTTCTACTATCTGTTGCCGCTCTATGTAATGCTGGTTAACTCCTTCAAACCCCTTGAAGAAATCCGCCAGGGCGGGATGTTGAACCTGCCGCAGCAGTGGACCATTGATCCGTGGCTATCTGCCTGGTCGACAGCTCAGATTGGGGTTCAGCCCACCGGGCTGAAGCCGTTCTTCATCAACTCGATCCTGATGGTCGTTCCAGCCGTTGCAATCTCAACCATTGTCGGCGCGTTGAACGGTTACGTCCTGACCAAATGGCAATTTCGTGGATCGAACATCTTTTTCGGCCTGCTGCTTCTGTCGTGCTTTATTCCGTTCCAGATCGTGCTCATTCCGATGGCGCGTGTTCTTGGTTTTCTGGGGATCGCTGGCACGATCTGGGGACTGATCCTCGTGCATGTGGTTTATGGCATCGGATTTACGACGCTCTATTTCCGCAATTATTATGAAGCCTTCCCAACAGAACTGGTTCGGGCTGCCCAAATAGACGGAGCAAGCTTCTTCCAGATATTCTGGCGTATTTTGCTGCCATCCTCAGGACCGATCATCGTAGTGTCCGTGATCTGGCAGTTCACCAATATCTGGAACGACTTCCTGTTCGGGGCTTCCTTCTCTGGTGCGAATTCCACGCCGATGACGGTTGCGCTCAACAATCTGGTTTCCTCTTCCACCGGCGTCAAAGAATACAATGTCCACTTCGCAGGAGCCATCTTGGCGGCTCTGCCGACGCTGATCGTTTATATCGTTTCTGGCCGCTATTTCGTACGTGGTCTGATGTCCGGTGCCGTTAAGGGATAAGTTGCAAATGTCTTTTCTGAAAATTTCCGACCTCTACAAGTCCTACGGCAATGTTTCGGTTTTGAAGGATATCAATATCGAGATCGACGAGGGCGGTTTCCTCGTCCTCGTCGGCCCATCTGGTTGTGGTAAATCAACATTGCTGAACACTATCGCCGGGCTCGAACCAATCACGTCTGGTGACATTGCTATCAATGGCAAGACGGTTTCCGGCTTGCACCCGTCGCAGCGCGATATTGCGATGGTCTTTCAGTCCTATGCGCTTTATCCGAACATGACAGTTGCCGGGAATATCGCTTTTGGTATGGAAATTCGTAAGGTTCCGAAGGCTGAACGCGACAAGGCTATTCAGGAAGTTGCCGATATTCTGCAGATCGGTCATCTGCTGGACCGCAAGCCGAGCCAGCTTTCAGGTGGTCAACGTCAGCGTGTAGCCATGGGACGCGCTCTGGTGCGCAATCCTCAAGTCTTCCTGTTCGATGAACCGCTTTCCAATCTCGATGCCAAGCTGCGTGTCGACATGCGCACTGAGATTAAACGGCTACACAGCCGGATGAAGACCACGATCGTCTATGTAACCCATGATCAGATCGAGGCAATGACCTTGGCAACCAAGATTGCAGTTCTGAAGGATGGAATCTTGCAGCAATTCGGAACTCCAGCCGAGATTTACAACAATCCGGCTAACATGTTCGTTGCTGATTTCATGGGATCACCAGCGATGAATCTGGTGACTGCGCGGGTCGAAAAAAACGGATCGGGTTATGCGATTCATCTTGGACGCGGTGAGGACGAGCCGCTGAAGCTGCCATTGAAGGCGGCGCCTCAAGGATTAGGCGCGTACGAAGGCAAGGATATTGTCTTCGGTATTCGTCCTGAAGCACTCACCGATCTAGATGGAGCTGATCGCAATGCAGACGCTGTCGTGGAAGGGGATTGTCTGATCGATGTTGTTGAGCCAGCGGGATCGGATACATTTGCCGTCACGCGTCTGGGTGGCAAGCATGTCGTGGCGCGGCTGCGTGCGGATGCCCGCATTACTGCAGGACAGTCAGCCCAGCTTGCATTCAACCTGGATAAGTCGGTTTTCTTTGATCCGAGCAGTCAGGAAAGAGTTCTCTAATCATAAGGTACATAGTGCAGCCTCTGCCAAGAGAGCGGAAGCTGCGTGAAACGAAAAGAGCGCTTCCATTTTATTGAAAGCGCTCTTCTTCATGTCTGCCTGGAGGGCAAAAAACTTTGTTTAGGGGCACACTTTAACGCAAGAAATCTAGCCCGAGAAGGCCAACCGCAAGCGCTGTGTTGAGTGAAATGATCATCATCCCATAGATGATGGCGGTTCTTGTAATATCGTTCATTTCCTACCTCCTTGAACCGGAGCGGCCCCCCACCCGGTTCGAAGCCTCGTGAAACTGTAACGAAATGTAACAAGCTGTTACGGGAAGCGCAACCCCGTTTTACGCAAATGTGAACGACTGAAATCTGGCGTGAGATACTGGGCAGATTCTACATCGAGAAGGATATTTGGCTCAAAATGGTGATAAATTACTGATTTTATCGCACATTCACCGCAATGTGACGCCGTTCCGACTAGCAATGTTTAGCTCAGCGCGACATAGGATAGTCGGTTCTTTCATATCCGTTGTTTCGGAACATTACCGTGAATCGCATCATTCCCCTTGTGTTGGCTATAGCTCTGTTCATGGAACAGATGGATTCGAACGTGATCTCGACGTCGCTTCCCGCTATCGCTGCTGACATCGGCACAAGCCCTATAGCACTCAAGCTGGCGTTGACGGCCTACCTTGTTGCGCTCGCGGTTTTCATACCGGTAAGCGGTTGGATGGCGGATCGCTTCGGTGCCAAAAATGTCTTCCGGGCGGCGATCGCGGTATTCGTGGTTGGCTCTGTTGCCTGCGCAGCATCGAACTCATTGGCCGCTTTTGTTGTTGCACGGTTTTTGCAGGGCATGGGCGGTGCGATGATGACGCCAGTTGGTCGTCTTGTGCTTATTCGTTCGACCCCGCGCAGTGAACTCGTGTCAGCTATGGCTTGGCTGACGATCCCCGCGATGGTCGGCCCTCTGGTCGGCCCACCGGTTGGCGGCTTCATCACCACCTTTTTGACTTGGCACTGGATTTTCCTGATTAACGTGCCGATTGGCTTCGTCGGCATCTGGTTCGCGACACGGTTTCTGCCCGACACAGACGAGCGTATCGTAAAGCGCCTTGATTGGACGGGCTTCTTTCTTTCAGGGATCGCAATGTCGGGCGTTGTGTTCGGACTGTCGGTCGTCAGCCTGCCAGCTTTGCCACCTGCGGTTGGCTTTACAACTCTTGCAATCGGCATTGTCTGTACTGTTCTCTATCTTCACCATGCGAAGAGAGTTGATGATCCTCTGCTGAATCTTAAGCTTTTCGATAATCAGGTATTTCGTTCTGCCGTTATCGGCGGAAGTATCTTCCGGTTTGGGATTGGCGCGATCCCATTTCTGCTGCCTTTGATGTTCCAGCTTGGTTTCGGCCTGACGCCGTTTCAGTCCGGTATGATGACTTTCGTTTCGGCGATTGGCGCTATCAGCATGAAATTCGGAGCAAAGCGTATTTTTGTCCGTGTCGGCTTCCGGCGCGCTCTGATGGCAGGGTCTCTGATTTCAGCCTGTTTCATTGCCATTAATGGTTTGTTCACACCGACAACACCCTACTGGATCATCATCGGTTTTCTGCTGGTAGGAGGCTTTGCACGTTCATTGTTCTTCACTGGTGTCAACGCGCTGGCTTTCGCCGAAATACCGGATGAAAAGACAAGTCAGGCGACGCCTATCACCGCCGTTGCCCAACAGGTTTCCATTGCTATTGGTGTGGCACTGGCAGGTGGTATTCTAGAAATCAGTACGTCGCTGCGCGGGGCTCCTCTAGAATTGGTGGACTTCCACATCGGATTCTTTGTGGTTGCTGCCGTTTCAGCCCTGGCGTTCCTTTGGTTCGCTCGGCTCGCACCGGATGCTGGCAAGGAACTTGCCGCACCGACTGTCGTTAAACATCACAGCAAAGAACGCGCAACCGTAGAAGCTGCGAGCACCTCCGCCGGAAAATAAGCCTTAGCCCTTGAAGTCGCGGGCAAGCAGATAAAGCTCGACGGATTCGGCGCGGGATGCCGGCGGCTTTACATGATGCACGGAGCGAAATTTCTGCTTGAGTAGTGCCAGGAGTTCGTTTTCCGTGCCACCCTGGAATGTCTTGGTGAGAAAATGCCCGCCCGGCTTCAGAACCGAAATGGCAAAATCAGCAGCGACTTCGCAGAGATGCACTGTACGCAGGTGGTCAGTACGGCGGTGCCCGGTGGTTGGTGCAGCCATATCTGAAATGACGAGATCTGGCTTGTCGCCGAGCGCGTCCATCAGCTTTTGCGGGGCCTCATCATCAAGGAAATCCATTTCCAGCAGCACAACTCCGGGCAGGGGATCGACATGTAGATAGTCGATGCCCACGACATGCGGGTTCTCGTCGGTTGAACCTACGATCTTGGCGGCGATCTGCGACCAGCCACCCGGCGCAGCGCCGAGATCGATGATTTTCTGACCCTTCTTGAGCAGATCATAACGATCATTGATTTCAATGAGCTTATAGGCTGCTCGCGAACGATACCCATCCTGCTTGGATTTATGAACATAGGGGTCGTTCAAGTGACGCTGAAGCCAGCGGCGCGATGATTCCTTGATCGTGCCGGCCTTCTTCTTCACGCGCACCTGCAGATTGCTGGAACCCGCACCACCGCGACCGCCAGTTTTTACTCCGCCTTTGTTTCCGCTTGCCTTGCTCATTATCAGTGCCTGTTTCTAGCGCCTGTCGCGCGATTGTGTCGCCATGCGCCATCGCGCGACATCAGTTCGGTCAAAATGCCTTCACGCAGACCACGATCGGCAACAAGTAGTTTCTCACTGGGCCATATTTTGCGTATCGCATCAAGAATAGCACAGCCTGCCAATACCAGATCGGCGCGGTCTGCGCCAATGCATGGGTTCGCTACACGGGCGTCAAAATCCCACGATAGAAGACGGTTGGTCATCTGCGTCACGTCGTCGGCACCCATCCACATACCATCAACCCGACGACGATCGTAACGATCGAGACCAAGGTGAATTCCCGCCAGTGTGGTCACCGTTCCCGATGTGCCCAGCAAGTGGAAACGCGGACTTGCCGCAAGATTTCCAAGACACTGACGCTCAGCAAATTGCGCAAGCAGATCGGTTACATGGGAAACCATGGAATCGAAGCTTTCCTGCGTGACGTTACGTCCGCCGAACCGTTCCGCCAGTGTCACAACACCGACCGGGAGAGATGTCCAGGCCATTATATGTTCTGCCAGGCGTGGAGAACGGCGACGGGAAACATCAATCAGCGCGATTTCAGAAGAGCCGCCGCCAATATCGAACAGCACGACGGCATCCGTCTCGCGGGTAACCAGCGTGCCGCAGCCTGAGACAGCAAGCCGGGCTTCCGTCTGCCGGTCTACGATCTCCAGTTCAAGTCCAGTTTCAGCCAGAACCCGTTCCAAAAACGCTTCGCCATTCGAGGCTGAGCGGCAGGCTTCGGTGGCTATCAGCCGCGAACGCCGGATTTTTTTGCCTGCAAGTTTGTCACGGCAAATCTTCAGCGCTTCGACGGCACGATCCATCGCATTGTCGCTAAGTCGGCCGGTAGCACTCAAGCCCTCTCCCAATCGTACGATACGTGAAAACGCATCCACAACGCGGAATTGGCCGGGTCTCGTCGGCGACGCAACCAGCAGGCGGCAATTATTTGTGCCAAGATCCAAGGCAGCATAAAGCGGAGCATCGCCCTTTTCGGGGTGCGCGCCGTTAACGGCCCTCAATGTTTGGCCATTGCTATCCTTACGCTTGTTTTGAGCCGAAGCATGCGGGTTATCCCCACGTGCACCGTTGTGCTGAGCCTTTGCTGTTATCTCGACTACCGGAGGCGTCTGTCCACCTTGCTGCCGTGCCTGCTTCTTCTTGCGAGCACGACGACGGCGATTCGAGATTTTACCGGGAGATCGCTGTTGGTTGTTTTCTGCCTCAGTTGCTGTGGGCTTTTGTGCAGAAGATTCGACGACAGGTACGGACTTGCCACGCCGACGCCGACGCGCCCGTTTACGCTGGCTCTGCGAGTTCGTGCCTTCGGTCTCGTCCTGTGATTTTGAGCGTCCTGAATCGGATGCACTACGGGCATTACCGATATCTATAACGGCTTTTTTGCGCGGTCTGCGCTTGCCGTTATCGGACGGATTCCGGGCTTGCGAGTTGCCCGATTGTCCGCCGGACGCCCCTTGGTGCACCATTTCGGCGGTGCGCTCGTCGGGGTTCTTCAAGGTTCTTGTCCTTATGGCGCCGCGCGAACCTGTCAGGACGCAAGCAAGGCGCTTCAATTTCTACGTTGTGCATAATGTAACAGTGGTTTTCTGTTTTACCAAGGGGCAGGCTGTGGGGAGCCGCCGGAAATTTTTGAATGCACGTATGAAATTTGAGGCAACGGCGCGCCCGGGGGCTTTCGCTGGTGGCGAAAGCCCTTACTGAGTCGATATATCTAGGCCTAGATGTCGTAAGTATGGGCAGCGTTGATTGTCGCAACGAATTGTTTGGTGCGCTCTTGCTTGGGCTTTGTGAAAATCTCGTGTGCAGTTCCGGTTTCGACGATACTGCCCGACTCGAGAAAGACGACATTTTTTGCAATCTTGGATGCAAGCCGTAGGTCATGCGTAGCAATCACCATGGTCGTGCCTTCCTTGGCGAGCTTGCTCAAAACATCAACGACTTCAGATGCAAGCTCGGGATCAAGTGCCGAGGTGGGCTCATCGCACAAGAGCACACGCGGTGACGGAGCCAGTGCACGTGCAATTGCGATACGCTGTTGCTGTCCGCCAGAGAGCGTTGAAGGCCAAGCATCTGCTTTATGCGCCATGCCCACTTTGGTAAGCAGCTCCATCGCACGTTCTTTTGCTTTGTCTTTTGGCCATTTTAGAACCGTAACAAGGCCTTCCATCACATTCTGGATAGCTGTCTGATGAGGAAAGAGCTGGAAGTTCTGAAACACCATGCCCGTCTGACGGCGGATTGACTGGATCGCTTGCCAGCTCGGCTTGCGGTCAGGTTCGAAGCTCAGGCTCTGACCACCCAGAATAAGAGTGCCCGACGTCGGAATCTCAAGCAGGTTTATGCACCGCAACAACGTGCTCTTGCCGCCACCGGATGGACCAACCAGTGCTGTCACTGTGCCTTCTGCTATCGCAACATTGATATCGTTGAGAATAACAGCGTCGTCAAAGCGCTTTACGATGTGTCGAAGCTCGATCATGCGTTTGTCTCCAGTGTGCCGCCATAGCGTCCGAAGCGCCGTTCAAGCCGCACTTGCAGGGCGGAAAGAACGGAACTCATCACCAGATAGATCAGGGCTGCTTCGATGTAGAGGATGAGAGGTTCGTAAGTGGTCGCGACGATACGTTGTGCCGACTGGAAAAGTTCAGGCACTGTGATCGCGGCAGCGAGCGATGTGTCCTTTACCAGAGAAATAAAGGAATTAGAGAGCGGCGGCACCGCAGTCCGGGTTGCCTGAGGCAGGACTGTGCGTGCAAGCGCCTGACGCCAGCTCATACCGATGGAGTATGCGGCTTCCCATTGACCTTTCGGAACGGCGGATATGACAGCCCGGATAATCTCAGAACTGTATGCGCCGACGCTGAGAGAGAAACCAATCACGGCTGCTGGAAATGCATCAAGATAGATGCCTGCGCTTGGCAGACCGTAAAAGATCACGAACAACTGTACGAGGAGAGGTGTGCCGCGGAATATCCAGACATAAAAGCGGGCGACGGACGAAAGCCAGAGTGGTGCAAACAATCGCACAAGTGCGGTTAGCAATCCCAATGTCAGGCCGAAAGCAAAGGACAAAAGGGTAAGGGGAATGGTGAAGATCAAACCAGCCCACAGAAGAGTGGGCAGGGATTCCAACATCAGTTGAAGCCAATCGGGCACGTTTTTCGGCTCCTCATCAATACTTGGAAGTCAGACTGAAATGAAGCTGTACGCTCTTATCTTATACAGTCTGGCATTCATGTCTTTGGAATAGTTTTTTAAAATCACAATAAAACGAAGCCGGAAGTAGCTTCCGGCTTCGCGCATGAACCCGTTACAACGCTTACTTGGAGACGTCCTGGCCGAAATATTTCTGCGAAATCTTGTCGTAGATGCCGTCAGCTTTGATTTCGTCGAGAGCCTTGTTGATGGCTGCTACGAGATCGTCGTCGCCTTTACGGACAATGATGCCCGAAGCGTCTGCATTCTCCTTCTCGGCCACAATTTTTACCGGTGCCTTCGGCTGATGCTTTTTGAAGTCGAGGAAAGAAAGGCTGTCATTGAGCGTTGCGTCGGCACGGCCCGCCAGAACGAGCTGGATTGACTGGTCGAAGCCATCGGTTGCAACGAGCTCGGCCCCAGCTTCCTTCGCAAGCTTGCCATAGTTGCTGGTCAGCGATTGCGCGGACTTCTTACCCTTGAGGTCGGCAAAATCCTTGATCGTGTCGTCCTTGTCATTGACGATCAGAACGACTTTCGAAACGATATAGGGATTGGAGAAGTTGAACTTCTTCTGGCGTTCTTCGGTAATGCCTACCTGATTGATAACAGCATCATAGCGCTTGGCATCAAGACCTGCGATGAGGCCATCCCATTTGCCTTCCACGAATTCCGGCTTTACGCCGAGCTTGGCGGCAACAGCCTCACCAATTTCCACATCGAAACCGACAAGTTTGTTTTCCTTGTCATGGTAGGTAAACGGCGCATACGTGCCTTCGGTGCCGATCTTCAAAACGCCAGCCGACTTGATGGCGTCGAGATTTTCTCCAGCCATTGCACCAGTGAAGAGGGCTGCCTGAATAATACCTGCGGTAGCGAGAATCTGAGCAAATTTCATTTTGGTATCCGTGATCTGGTTGATGTCCTATTGATCGCAGAAATTTAATTCCAATGATGCGTTGAAACCGGGTCGCAATTCCTCTCAATTGAGAGATTATTTCCAATTTTTGATAATCACATAGGATTATATTCTATCTGAAGCGTTTGTCCAGATCGGGTGTAGAAGATGCTTCCGCATATAACTGAAAGTGGCGGTCTGCGATAACGAGTTTGAAAACGAAAAAGCCGCCCAAGTGGCGGCGTTCTCTTCTCAAAAATGCCGGATTACTCCGGCTTGCCGTACCCACCGCCAGTCGGAGTGATGACGGTGAAGGCTTCGCCTACCTGCAGAACGGTCTGGTCGCAATTGCCTAGCACATCCACTGAACCGTCCTTGCGGCGGACTTCGTTACGACCGGTCTGACCGGCTTCGCCGCCGTCGAGGCCAAAGGGGGGCACACGGCGATGGCCAGAAAGAATGGCAAATTCGAGTGTCTTCAGCGCGCGGATAGTACGCTTGGTCCCATCGCCCGCATGCCACTTGCCCTTTCCGCCGGAGTCCTTTCGAATATGGAAGTCTTCCAGCAAGACGGGGAACCGGGTTTCCAGAATTTCCGGGTCGGTCAGGCGCGAATTGGTCATGTGGGTGTGCACAGCATCGGCACCGTTGAAACCGGGGCCGGCGGGCGCGCCGGAACAGATGGTTTCGTAATACTGATATTCATCATTGCCGAAAGTCAGATTGTTCATCGTGCCCTGCGCTGCGGCCATCGCCTTGGTCGCGCCAAACAGGCAGTTGGTGACGGCTTGACTGACCTCAACATTGCCTGCCACGACCGCCGCCGGATATTGCGGCGAGAGCATGGAGCCTTCCGGCACAACGATTTTGATCGGCCGTAGACAGCCCGCATTCATCGGAATGTCGCCTTCGACCAGCACGCGGAAGACATAGAGCACGGCCGCGCGGGTGACGGGTTCCGGCGCGTTGAAGTTGTCAGAACGCTGTTCTGACGTGCCGGTGAAATCGACCGTCGCTTTGCGCTTTTCCTTATCGATGGTGACACGCACCTCGATCTGGCAGCCCTGGTCCATCTCATAGGTAAAGTGACCGTCCGGCAGCTTGTCGAGCACGCGGCGTACGCTTTCGGCGGCATTGTCCTGAACGTGGCCCATATAGGCTTTCACGACATCCTCGCCGAAAAGACCGATCATCTTTTTCAGTTCGGCAACGCCCTTTTCGTTGGCGGCGATCTGCGCCTTCAGATCGTTGACGTTCTGCGTCAGGTTGCGGACGGGGTAGGTGGCGCCAGTCAGCAAAGCGGCGAGCGCCTCTTCGCGGAAGGTGCCACGATCCACCAGTTTGAAGTTGTCGATATAGACGCCTTCCTGCTCAATGTTGACCGCAAGCGGCGACATGGAACCCGGCGCTATGCCGCCAATGTCCGCATGGTGGCCACGGCTTGCGACCCAGAATCGGATTTCGCGATTCTTGTCATCGAAAACTGGCGTGCAGACGGTGAGGTCGGGAAGATGGGTGCCGCCATTGTATGGTGCGTTAATGAGGAACACATCGCCCGGCTTAATGTCGCTGTTTTCGCGGATGGCAGTGGCGACGGATGCATCCATGGAACCCAGATGCACCGGCATATGCGGCGCATTGGCGACGAGATTGCCGGCAGCGTCGAAAACCGCGCAGGAAAAGTCGAGACGTTCCTTGATGTTCACCGAATAGGCGGTGTTCTGAAGCGTCACGCCCATCTGCTCGGCAATAGACATGAAAAGATTGTTGAAAATCTCCAGCATGACCGGATCGGCTTCGGTGCCAATGGCCGTGCGCGCAGGCAGCGCCTTGATGCGCGTCAGCACCACATGGTCATGGGCGGTCAGGCGAGCTTGCCAGCCATCTTCGATGACGATGGTCTGGTTCTTTTCGATGATGATCGCCGGGCCGGTGACGGTCTGGCCGCGCTGCATCTGCTCGCGCAAGACGACGCCCGCATCGTGCAACGTGCCTTGCGAGAAGAAGCGGGTCCGCTTGGCGGTTGCAGCTTCCAGATCGCTGTCGAGCGATTGGGCGCTTTCGGTCTCGCCTGCGCCACCGCCTACGGCTTCAACTTCCACGGCATCGATAACGAGAGCTTTGTTCTCCGCAATGAAGCCAAAGCGACGCTTATGGGCCGCCTCGAACTCGGCGCGAAGACGGTTGGCATTGTCCTCAGCGGGGAAAGTGGCTTCAATGGAGAGCACCGTGTCGGTGCCCGCATAACGGATATGCGCGCGCAGATGACGCTGTACGGCTGCGACCTCGATACCCTGGGTCAGAAGTTCGGCAATGCATTCCTGCGCCAGTTCTTCGCCGAGTTTCTTCAGGGCTGTAGGCGCTGCTGGATCAAGCGCGACGCCGAGCGCCTTTTGACGTGTGGCGCGAATATCGGCCAGACCCATGCCATAGGCCGAAAGCAGGCCGGACATCGGATGAAGGAGAATATTCTTCATGCCAAGCGCATCGGCCACGAGGCAGGCGTGCTGGCCGCCTGCACCGCCAAAACAGTTGAGCGCATAGCGCGTCACGTCATAGCCGCGCTGGACGGAAATTTTCTTGATAGCCTCGACCATATTGGCAACCGCAATGCGGATGAAGCCGTCGGCAACTGCTTCCGGCGAACGACCATCGCCAATCTCAGCTGCGAGCGCGGTGAAGAGTTCACGCACCCGTTCCACATCAAGCGGCTGGTTCTGTTCGGGGCCAAAGATCGCCGGGAAAAATTCCGGCAACAGCTTGCCCAGCATGACATTGGCGTCGGTGACGGCGAGCGGTCCACCATTGCGGTAGCAGGCCGGACCGGGATTGGCGCCGGCCGAATCCGGGCCGACGCGAAAACGTCCGGCATCGTAATGCAGGATAGAGCCGCCGCCTGCTGCAACCGTGTGGATCAGCATCATTGGTGCGCGTACGCGAACGCCGGCCACTTCAGTTTCGAAGGCACGTTCATATTCACCATCGAAATGCGCGACGTCTGTGGAGGTGCCGCCCATGTCAAAGCCGATGACTTTCGGGAAGCCAGCCGTTTCGCCGGTACGGGCGAGGCCGACAACGCCGCCTGCGGGGCCGGACAGGATCGCATCCTTGCCCTGAAACAGATCCGCTGCCGTGAGACCACCCGACGACATCATGAACATGACGCGCGCACCGGTGCGCTCGACATCCAGCTCATTGGAAACCTGCGCAACGTAACGGCGGAGAACCGGCGACAGATAGGCATCGACGACGGTGGTGTCGCCACGACCGACCAGCTTGATGAGCGGCGAAACCTCGTGGCTGACGGAGACTTGTTCAAAGTCGAGACCGCGCGCAATGCGAGCAATTTCAGCCTCATGCGCGGGGAACTTATAAGCATGCATGAGCGCGATGGCGATGGATTTGTAGCCCTGTTCCTTCAGTGCAACCAGTGCGGCTTCGGCCTCGGAGGGATCGAGAGCCGTTTCAACCGTGCCATCCGCCTGAACGCGCTCATTCAGTTCCACGACCTTTTCATAAAGCGCTTCCGGCTTGATAATCTCGGTGGCAAAAATGTTCTTGCGTTCCTGATAACCGATGCGCAGCGCGTCGCGGAAACCCCTGGTGATGACAAGGGCCAGCCGCTCCCCCTTGCGCTCCAGAAGCGCATTGGTGGCGACCGTTGTGCCCATGCGAACTTCGCCGATGGCACCGGCGGGAATCGGTTCACCGGAGTTCAGGCCCAGATGCAGGCGAATGCCGTGAACGGCGGCATCCTTATAGGCAGACGGGTTTTCGGAGAGAACCTTGCGTGCATGGAGCTGGCCCTGCGTATCGCGCCCGATTACGTCTGTAAACGTACCGCCGCGGTCGATCCAGAAGTCCCATACTCCGCGTCCCGTTCCGCTCATTGCCGGCTCCCTCACACAAAATTCCAGATGCATTGAGTTGTGTATTCTGAAAACACTTCTGAAATTGATAGTCACATTTTATTGACAAAATGTCGATAAGATGATGACATAAAATTCACATAAAAGCGGGAGCGTCAAAATGGGTAAAGATAAGGCTCTTGAGGAAGAGCCTAAGATCGGAGACGAGATGCAGGAGGCTGGCTTCGATGAAGTGACGCTGCCCAAGCATTTGCGCCCGGTTGCCTCAATCGGCCCTATTGTCTCGTCTGCGCATCTCGCTGAAGGCGGTTCGCCCGGCATGTCCGAGGTTGAATATGGTCTCATTCTCGCATCACACGCGTTTTCGCGCTGGATGGTTCGCTGCATGGCTGCGGCGGGATTACCTGGGCTTTCCCCCATCGAAGTGCTGATTCTCCATTCGATCCGCCACCGCGATCGCGAGAAGAAGCTTGCCGATATCTGCCTCGTTCTCGACATTGAAGACACGCATATTGCCACCTATGCCATCCGCAAGCTTGAAAATGCCGGCTTGTTGACGACGGGCAAGGCGGCAAAGGAAAAGACGGTGCAGATCACCGCCAAGGGCGCAGATGCCTGCGCGCGCTATGCGCAGATTCGCGAGCGCCTGCTGGTCGATTCCACGGCCAATGCGCGCCCATCGGAAGAAACGCTTTCCGAAGTGGCTGCCCTTTTGCGCTTCATGTCTGGTGCATTCAATCAGGCCACGCGGTCTGCCATCACACTTTAAGAGGGTTGAAAGTTTGAGCGGAACCGAGTTGAGCGAACCAGTTTCAAAACCTCTGCTGACCGTCGATGGCCTCAGTGTCGAATTTGGCGCGAGCCGTGTCGTTGACGATCTGAGCTTCTCGGTCCATCCCGGTCGTACGCTGGCTGTGGTGGGCGAATCCGGTTCGGGCAAGTCCATCACGTCGCTTTCCATCATGCGGCTTGCCGATATGAGCGGCGCGAAATTCCCGTCCGGCCGCATTCTGTTTGGCGAACGCGATCTGCTCAAGGCCGATCAGAGGACGATGCGCGGCATTCGCGGCAAGGAGATCGCCATGATCTTCCAGGAGCCGATGACGTCGCTCAATCCGGTTTTCACCATCGGCAATCAGCTATCCGAAGTTTTGATGCTGCATGAAGGCATGACCCAGCAGGCGGCGCTTGCCGAGGGGAAGCGGCTTCTGGAAATGGTGCGGCTGCCGGATGCGGAAGGGCTGCTGAAGCGCTATCCGCATCAGCTTTCCGGTGGTATGCGCCAGCGCGTCATGATCGCCATGGCGCTTGCCTGCCGCCCGAAACTGTTGATCGCCGATGAGCCGACGACTGCGCTTGATGTGACCATTCAGGCCCAGATACTGCACATTATCAGAGATTTGCAGCAAGAGCTTGAAATGGCGGTAATTTTCATCACGCACGATATGGGCGTAGTGGCGGAGATGGCCGACGATGTCGTCGTCATGTGGAAGGGCAGGAAGGTCGAGGAAGGCCCGGTCGGGCAGATTTTTTCGAAGCCGGAACATGCCTATACCAAGACGCTTCTGTCGGCAGTGCCGAAGCTTGGCAGCATGACGGGCGAAGCATTCCCCAAGCGAATGCCGGTCATGACCATGCGGGACGGTGTGCCTGTTCTGACGGGTGAGGAGCGCATTCAGGACACGGCGCGTTATGGCGATAAGCCGTTGCTTTCCGTGGACGATCTCTACGTGCGATTTCCGATCAAAAAGAACCTGTTCGGCAAGGTCACGCATGTCTGCAACGCGGTGTCGAAGGTCGCTTTCGATATTTATCCGGGTGAAACGCTGGCATTGGTCGGTGAATCCGGTTCGGGCAAATCGACCATAGGGCGCACCATCCAGCAATTGCAGACGCCGCTTTCCGGCGATATCCGCTTCAACGGTAAGGCCTATTCGGCCATGAGCGCTGCCGAGCGTTATGCCATGCGCCGCGAAGTGCAGTATATTTTCCAGGACCCGTTCGCATCGCTCGACCCGCGCAAGACGGTCGGCTTTTCCATTGCAGAACCCATCCGCACACATGGCCTTCTCGACAATGACAAGGCAATCAATGCACGTGTGGCGGAATTGCTGGAGCGGGTTGGCCTCGGCCCGGAACACGCCAAGCGTTATCCGCACGAATTTTCCGGCGGTCAGCGCCAGCGCGTCTGCATAGCGCGTGCACTTGCCTCCAAGCCGAAGCTCATCATCGCCGATGAAGCCCTGTCGGCGCTCGATGTTTCGATTCAGGCGCAGGTCATCAACCTGTTCATGGACCTGCAGAAAGAGCAGGGTCTGGCTTATCTCTTCATCAGCCATGACATGGCGGTGGTCGAAAAGATGAGCCATCGGGTCGCTGTACTTTATCTCGGCCAGATCATGGAACTCGGCTCGCGACAGCAGGTTTTCGAAACACCGTCGCATGACTACACGAAGCGACTTCTTTCGGCTGTGCCGATTGCCGATCCGTCGGCGCGCACCAACCGGCCTGCGCTGGAAGGCGAAATTCCAAGTACGACGCGTCGGATCGATGACAAGCCGCCGATCTATCACCATCGCGAGGTCGCAGCCGGGCATTTTGTGGCCGAAACCACCTGACACACAAAGTTCAACAGAAACCCAAAGGGGAAAAAACAATGATAAGGAAAACACTTAAAGCCATTCTCATGGCTTCCGCTCTCTCGGCGGCAGTGTTTGCATCTGCTCCGGCTTTCGCTGCCGGAAAGCTGACCGTTTCGTCGCCGCAGGACCCGGGCAGCTGGGATCCGATCGACACTTTCCTCGTCAACTGGGCTTCTGTCGCCACCAATATTTTCGATGGTCTCGTCTATCGCGGACCGGACCTCAAGATCGTTCCGGCACTGGCAACCTCATGGGAAGAGCTGGATAACGGCAAGCGGATCCGCTTCCATCTGCGTGAGAACGTCAAGTTCCATGACGGCGAGCCGTTCAATGCCGAAGCCGTCAAGTTCACCTTTGATCGCCTGCTCGGTGACGAGGGCGCGAAAGGCCCGCAGCGTTCCAACTATATCGCCATCGAGAAGGTGGAAGTCATCGACGACAAGACCGTCGATTTCCATCTGAAGGCACCGGATCCTGTTTTGATCACCAAGCTGGCCGGTTATGGCGGCATGATCGTTCCGCCGAAATATATTCAGGAAAAGGGCGACGATTATTTCAACACCCATCCGGTCGGCACCGGACCGTTCAAATTCGTTTCCTATGAGCCGAAGGTGAACATCAAGCTTGAAGCGTTCGCCGATCATTGGGGTGGCGCGCCGAAGCTTTCCGAACTGGAATATCGCTTCATCACCGAGCCTTCGACCGCTGTTGCCGAACTTCAGGCCGGTCGCGTCGATCTGGTCATTCCGCCGACCATTCCAATTGGAATGATCCCGACCATTCAGGGCGATCCGAAGCTGGAACTCGTCACCGCCTCGGGGCCAACAGTCTATGCCCTGCGCTTCAACACGACTGACGGCATCACCAAGGACGAGCGCGTGCGTAAGGCGCTAATTATGGCTGTGGATCGCGACGCGATCATTCAGTCCATTCTGGCAGGTCAAGCAGAGCCGATTGCAAGTTTCCAGGGTTCGCTGTCCTTCGGCTTTGACCCGAACATGAAGCCGCTGCCTTACGACCCGGAAGGCGCAAAGAAGCTGCTCGAAGAAGCGGGTGTTCAGCCCGGCGCAAACGTGCAGATCGACGTGCGTGGTCAGGATGCAAGCTTCAATGAAGTGGCGCAGGCTATCGCAAGCTTCCTGCAAATGGTCGGCGTCAATGCAACCATCAAGCCTTATGACACCAATGTTCTGCTGAACGATATCATCCCGCAGGGCAAGACCGGCGCAATGTTCCAGCAGGCCTGGGGCGGCTGGACTTTCGACTACGATAACACCGCCTATTCCATGTACCATTCCGGTGAGAAGTGGAACCCGTACGACAAGGACGAAAAGCTCGACAAGATGCTGGAAGCGCAGCGCTCGGTTATTGATCGCGGCGAACGTGAAAAGCTCCTGCAGGAAATCGCGCATTACGCTGCCGACCGCGCACTGGAAATGCCGCTCTACAACCTCAAGGCAATCTTCGGCGTCAACAAGCGCGTGAAGAACTTCGTGCCGGTTCCCGACAGCCGCCTGCGCCTGACGGACGTCACTGTCGAGTAAGCAAGAATGACAATACGGCAAGCCGGATATGACCGGCTTGCCGCAGCATTTCGGAGGCGCACTGGTGGCCGGATTTCTGATCAAACGAATTTTGCAGGCGTTGTTCGTGCTTGTCGCGATGACGCTGCTTGTCGCTTTCGCGGTCCGCCTGACAGGCGATCCGGCATTGATGCTGACGCAAGGCGCGGGCAGCATCACCGAAGCCGATCTCGCGCGCATCCGCGAAGGTCTCGGTCTCAACCAGCCCTTCTTCGTTCAATACTGGCAGTTCCTCAAAGGACTGTTCACGATGGATTTGGGGCGTAGTTTCCTCGGTGGCACGCCGGTTTCAACGCTCGTCGCTGGCGCTCTGCCTGCCACGCTGATGCTGGCCTTTGCCTCGCTGTTCGTTTCCATCGTGATTTCCGTTCCACTTGGTATCAAGGCTGCGGTGTCGCGTGGAAAATGGGCCGATCAGCTCATCCGAATCTGTTCGCTGGTTGGCCTGTCCTTTCCGAATTTCTGGCTGGCGACCATGCTGGTGCTACTGTTCGGTATTTCGCTGCAATGGCTGCCCCCAAGCGGCATGAGCGGCATTGCAAGCTTCATCATGCCAGCGCTCACCATGGGCATCATCCTGACTGCGACCAATGTCCGCCTCGTGCGCACGTCGATGCTGGAGACGCTGCAATCGCAATATATCATGGTGGCGCGCGCCAAAGGGCTGAGCGAGAACAAGGTTCTCTACAAGCATGCGCTGCGCAATTGCGCCATCCCGCTGATCACCTATCTCGGCCTTCAGTTTGGCGGACTTCTCGGCGGTATCGTCGTAGTGGAGCGCGTGTTCAACTGGCCGGGCATGGGCACTCTTGCCTTCGACGCCGTCGCCGGGCGCGACTATCCTGTCTTGCAGGCCACCATTGCGATCCTTTCCATGCTGATCATCGGCGTCAATCTTCTCGTGGACATCGCCTATGGCCTTGTCGATCCGCGTATCCGCACGGAGTAGGACCCCATGGCAACCAAGACCTCATCCGTTCTGTTTTCGCGCTTTGCGAGCCTTGAATTCGTCGCCGGCGTTGTGCTGACTGGCTGCATATGTCTGGCCGTGATTTTCTCCGGCTATCTGTTTCCGGGCGGAGCCAACAAGATTGATCTTCTGGCGCGCCTGACGCCGCCTTTCGTCAATCCGGCACATATTTTCGGCACCGATCCACTGGGCCGTGACGTGCTGGCGCGTGTCGTGACCGGTGGCAAGATTTCGCTGTTTGTCGGGTTCGTTTCGGTGATCGGTTCTGTCATCATCGGAACAATAATGGGTCTCGTCGCCGGTTATTATCGCGGCTTCTGGGACATGGCGCTGATGCGCTTTGTCGATGTACAGCTTGCCATGCCGTTTATCCTGCTCGCTATCACCGTTATGGCTATTCTGGGCGGCGGACTGTTCAACACCATCATTTTGCTGATCGTCTCGCAATGTGTGCAATATGCGCGACTGGTGCGCGGCTCGGTGCTATCGTTGCGCGAGCGCGAGTTCATCCTGTCGGCCCGTGCTATCGGCGTGAAGGACTGGCGCATCATCTTCCAGCACCTGCTGCCAAACCTGCTTGGTCCGGTCATCGTGCTGATGACGCTCAATGTCGCCAACAATATTCTGCTGGAATCGAGCCTGACCTTCCTCGGTCTCGGTGTTGATCCCACCATTCCAAGCTGGGGCGGCATGCTGGCTGATGGCCGCACCTATCTCCAGACCGCATGGTGGGTGAGCATATTCCCGGGCCTCGCCATTCTCTTCACTGTGCTTGGCCTCAATCTCCTTGGCGACTGGCTGCGTGACAGCCTCGACCCAACCGGCAGGACTTCCCGATGAGCGTGCTTTTTGAGAAAACTTATCCGCGTACCGTTCATGCGCTTGTCGAGCACTTTCTGAAACCGGAAATGCGCGGCGCGCAGGTAGAAGTCTGGCTGTTCGACGACCAGCCGAGCCGCTTTGCTGCGGAAGCGAAGCTGCGCGAGGCAGGTGTCGAGGCACGGCTGCGTTCGGCTTACAAACCGTTCCTGCATTTCTTTCTGGAAGAAGTTGATGGCTCGGCGGTAAAGTCGGCTGCGATCCGATATCCTCGTCATGATGCCTGTGTGCAGAACCGTTTCCTGCTGGAAACCTATCCCTTGTCGGCGTTGCTGCCGGAGGCGGAAGTGACTTTCGCAGCTTCGGGCAAAGACGATTTTCATTATGACGTCGATCTGGTCTTTGTGGATGGCCATAGCGAGAGCCACCGGGTTTTTGCACCGAACCGCGTGCATGTGGATTTCATCGGCGAAACGCTTGTGTCGCCAACCGGCTGGCTGACCGTCACACAGGACGGCAAGACCGAAAGCGCGCGCTATGAGACATCCTATGAAAAGCTGTTTCATGACACGGTTTCAGCCATCGCAGCCCATGACTGGAAGCGCGGCGAACCCTATTTCGATGAGTTGAACATCGCCGTCAGTCTGCCGATCACCGACCGCCGCCTGCCTTACGATGAGGAGACGCTGAGCCTCACCGAAGCCATGCACGAGGATATCTATTTCTCGTTGCTGGAAGTTTTTCAGAAAAAGTCGGGTCGTCCGGTTGGTGACCGCGGCTTGCAACCGGGCCAGATCGTGCCGGAAGTCCGTTTTCGCGATGCCGAACCGTCAGTCAAAGTGGAAACGCGGCCGCTTTTCACCGATGATGCGCTGACGGCAGAACAGGTCTTGGAGACGGCGCAAGCGCCGCTTTCCGCCGATCAGATACGCCGTGAAATCGCCAGATTGGGCGGTGAGCCATTCGACGCCAAGACCCGCTCTGGCAGAACGGTGCGCGCGACGTATCGCAAGGGCAGCGATGCCGCGATGATGATCAGCGCCGGGCAGCACGCCAATGAAACGACGGGCGTTGTCGGGGCGTTGCGCGCGGCCAACAGGCTTGCTGCGCGCGAAGGCGCGCATTTCACGATTTCCCCGCAGGAAAACCCGGACGGATACGAGATACACAAACGGCTTTGCGCACTTCAGCCGCATCACATGCATCACGCGGCGCGCTATACGGCGTTGGGCGACGATTTGGAATATCGCAATGGCGAGGGACTTTATGAAAAGGCCATTCGCGTTGAGGCGGAAAAGCGGACGGACGCAAAACTGCACGTCAACCTGCACGGTTATCCGTCGCATGAATGGACGCGCCCGCTATCCGGCTATGTCCCCCGTTCCTTTGCCATGTGGACCCTGCCGAAGGGCTTTTTCCTGATCATTCGCCATCATGCTTCCTGGGAAAGCCAAGCGGAAGAACTGATTGACCGTGTGACGAAACACCTGGCTGCGATTGATGGATTGGTCGCTTATAACAACGCTCAGATCAGGCTTTTCGAGCAACATGCAGGCGAAACCGGTTTCCGCATCATCAACGGTTTCCCGTGCCTCGTCGGGGTTGATGACCGGCACACCGTGCCGCTGACGCTGATCACCGAATATCCGGACGAGACGGTTTATGGCGATGCGTTCGTCAAAGGGCATACGGCGCAAATGGAAACCGTGATGGCATCATATGATGCTTTGCAAGCACTGTTTCCTTCGGATGCAGTTGCTTAAAGATAATAGACGCCAATACGTTTGCCACTGATGATTTCGACGGCAATCTCCATCTCATAAATGTCTGTAAGGATTTCCGGATGAATGAGTTCATCCGGACTTCCCTGATGTACCACCTTGCCGTGGCGCATGGCGACTATATGGTCGGAATAACATGATGCGAAATTGATATCGTGCAGAACCAGAACGACAGTCTTGCCAAGTTCGTCTGCAGCGCGTCGCAACAGCTTCATCATTGAAGCGGAATGCTTCATATCAAGATTGTTAAGCGGTTCGTCCAGCAGCACATAATCGGTGTCCTGGCAGAGCACCATTGCCACGAAGGCACGCTGGCGCTGTCCGCCGGAGAGCTCATCCAGAAAACGTCCACTCAGATCGCCAAGGCCAAGATAGCTGATGGCCTCTTCGACATGTTTTCGATCATCGTTGTTCGGTCGGCCTTTGGAATAGGGATAACGACCGAAGGTTACGAGATCATACACGGTCAAGCGGGAGTTAATCGCGTTTTCCTGCCGCAGTATCGAGAGCCGCTTTGCTAACACATCACCGGATGTCATTGAAACGTCGAGCCCGTCCACGGTCACGCGGCCCGTGTCCATTGGCAGGAGACGGCTCATCATCGAGAGTAGCGTCGATTTCCCCGCTCCGTTCGGTCCTATGATAGAGGTTATGCCGCAAGCTGGCAGTTTCAGGGTTACATCATCGACGACAAGTGTGCCGTTGTAGGATTTGCTTACCTGGCTGATTTCTATCAACGCGCGTGCCCCCTGACGAGAAGGATGATGAAGACAAGGCCGCCCAGAAACTCGATAATGACGCTTAGTGCGGTGTTGAACGAGAAAACACGTTCAAGAATGGTCTGTCCGCCGACTATGCAGAGGATTGCAAGCAAGATGGCTATAGGCAAGATAAACCGGTGTTTTGCCGAACCGGCAAGCATGTAAGCCAGATTAGCGACGAGAAGACCAAAAAAGGTAATAGGGCCGACCAATGCGGTAGACACGGAAACCAGCACGGTGACCACGAACAGGATCTTGCGCACGATGGGCTGATGATCGACACCCAGATTGATTGCCGGATCTCGCCCGAGAGACAGGACATCAAAAACGTATATGAAGCGCAGACCGTACAGCGAAACCGCAGCGACAATGACCACCGATATGATCAGAATGTCGCTATTGATGGTGTTGAAACTGGCGAAGAAGCGGTCTTGAAGGACAGCGAACAAATTTGGATCAAGCATCCGCTGCATCAGGTTGGAAATGCTGCGGAAAAAGACTCCGCAGACAACACCGACGAGCATCACGAGATGCAGGCTACGCGCCGCTCCCGAGAAGAGCCAGTAATAGAGCGTACCGGCAAAAACCGCCATGATGGCGGTTTCAGCTAGAAACCGAACATTTGGCCCCAGCCAGTCGATCTGAACGGCACCGAAGAAGAAGACCACCAACGTCTGGATCAGAATATAGAGTGCATCGAACCCCATGATTGATGGGGTCAGGATACGGTTGTTTGTGACGGTTTGGAACAATACTGTTGAAACAGCAACCGAATATGCAACCAATATCATGGCTGTAAGCTTGGTGCCGCGGAAGGACAGGATAAACGACCAGCTTCCCTTTGCGCCGATTGTCATGAATGCCGTCACTGCAAGCAAAGTGAGTACGCACAGCAGCGGAAGGATCAGGGTAGGACGTTTAAGCAAGGCGTGAACCTCGCCGCAACAGCAGGTAGAGGAAGATTGCACTTCCTACGACCCCCATCATGGTGCCAATAGGAATTTCGTACGGGAAACGAACCAACCGCCCGACGATGTCACATGCAAGAACAAGTCCCGCGCCGAGAACTGCCACCCATGGCACCGCGCGCCGCATATTATCACCTATGAACATGCTGACAACATTCGGGACGATAAGACCGAGAAACGGTATCATTCCGACTGTCACAACGACTGATGCGCTAACCATCGAAACAATAACTAGGCCAAGCGTAACCACGCGCCGGTAATTTAGTCCAAGATTGGTAGTGAAATCCTCACCCAGTCCCGCAACCGTGAAGCGGTCGGCGGCGATATAGGCAACAACGGTCAGGAAGAATGCAAGCCACAAGAGTTCGTAGCGTCCACGGAGAACACCGGAAAAATCTCCGGTCGTCCAGGAATTGAGCGATTGTAGGAGATCGAAGCGGTAAGCGATGAAAGTAGTTATCGCACTGACGACGCCGCCGAGCATAATGCCGACCAATGGCACCACAAGTACGGACCGCAACGGAATTGCCCGGAGAATGCGAAGGAAGAGGGCGGTTCCGGCAAGCGCGGTCAAAGAAGCAACCAGCATTTTTCCGATTACAGGCGTTTCCGGTGCAAACAATATGACCAGAAGAATGCCAAGACTGGCAGATTCCACTGTACCGGCCGTTGATGGTTCAACGAAACGGTTGCGTGTCAGCATTTGCATAATCATGCCCGAAACAGCCATGGACATGCCCGCCAAAATGATTGCAAGGGTGCGTGGAATACGGCTGATGAGCAGAATTTCGGTTGCGCGGTCGGTACTTCCGGTTCCGAAAAGTGTGCCCAGAGACACATCGCTGACACCGATAAACAGGCTGATGACAGCCAGTACGGCAACAACGGCTATGGCTGCTGCAAGTCCCTTCACGCCCATTTCCTGTTCTATTGCCTGATCGCGAATTCGGGCCATCTGTGGATGGCCCGACCGGATTGGGTTTGGAAAGCTGTTACTTCGCTTTGTCGAAAGCCTGTGAAAGCTGATCGATCGTGCCGTGAAGCGCGCCGAGGCCACCGCCGATCAGATACCAGTTCTGAGCGTTCAGATAGACGAGCTGATCTTTTTTCCAGGCATTGGTCTGGTGCACGAGTTCGTTATCGAGAACCTGCTTGGCTGAATTACCTTCACGACCAATGGCGGCATCGCGGTCAATGACAAACAGCCAGTCGGGATTGGTTTCGAGGATGAATTCCGAACTGATGGGCTGGCCATGATTGCCGATTGAAAGATCGGGTGCTGCAGGCTTGACCCCAAAGCTGTCATGCAGGACGCCGAAGCGCGAACCTGGGCCATAAGCGCTGATCTTGCCGCCGGACGTGAGGATCAGGAGGCCGGCGCCCTTGTTGGCGGCCTTTTCTTTCAACGCAGCAAGTGCGGCATCAAGCTTCTCGGCTTCTGCCTTCGCTTCTGCTTCCTTCCCGAAAATCTGGCCAAGTTTCTCGACGTTGGCTTCCGTATCGGCGATGAAATTCTTCGCGTTGGTCGTCAGATCGATGGTGGGAGCAATTTTTGAAAGCTCACCATATTTTGCGGCCGAACGACCCGCTACGATGATCAGGTCCGGTTCTGCTGCATTGACGGCTTCATAGTCCGGTTCGAACAATGTGCCGATTTTAGCATAATCGTCGCTCTGATATTTCTTCAGATATTCGGGGAAGGATATGCCGCTTGGAACACCCGTTACCTTGACACCAAGACGGTCCAAATTATCGAGAGTGCCGAGATCGAAAACCAATACCTTTGCCGGTGAGGCTGGCACCACTGTCTCACCCTGAGCATGCTTGATGGTTAGATCCGCAGCATTTGCAGTTGCAGCAATGCCCATCGCCATGATGGCGGCACCACACAAGCGTGTAACCTGTTGAGCGATATTCAGCATGGTTTTCGATCCTTTCATCAATCCTGTGCTTTACAGTCAAGTATCTTCTCCGTCAAAGACAGAGAGACAAAATTCAGTTGTTTTTTGCCTCGGGGTTTTGTCCGAGCAGAATGAAATTGAGGCTGTCTCCAACGGTGAGCGGGATCATCGAGCCGTGGCTTTCATCTTCGAAACGATGAAAGGCAGCATCCATCCGCGGTAATTCTGAAAGCTCTTTGAAGACATCTGAACCGGAAGGTCCGCCACGGAGTTTTTTAAGCCGTTCATTGTCCTGCTTCGTCTGACCGGGGCGACTCCCACGCTTGCCGGAAGTTTCTATGAGCAAACGGATCGGACGAGGGGCATCCTTGAAACGCGTGATGAACTGATCTTTATCGTTTAAAATTGAGCGGTCATTCCACCAGATTGACGGGTCTGCCGCACTATAGCTCTGGAAGGAATCCGTGTGGCTGAACAGAGCATAAAGGGTGAACAATCCGCCCAGAGAGTGGCCGAACAGAGCCTGCCGGTCTTTGTCGACGTTGAAACGCTTTTCGATTTTGGGCTTCACCTGATTGTTTATGAAATCGAAGAAGGCATCCCGTCCTCCCGTATTCGGCACATTGAAGTGAACCGGGATCAGGTCGGCAGGCGTCGAAGGTGTAAGGTCAAAATATCTCAGGCGAACAATTTCATCCTGATCGTCCGTCGGGTAGCCGATACCGACAAATACAGCCTTTAGGGCGGGGTTTTCTGCCATGAGTTTTGCCGCGATCGGCAACATGCGATTGCCGTCGACCATGTATACGACAGGATAACCGCCTTCGGGCGCAGTCTCTTTCGGCGCAGCGGTGAATATACGATAGGCGATGCCGTTAGCTTCCAGATCAAAGGACGAAGTGACAGGCCCGGCAGCCTGCACGCTGGAAGCTGTAAGTATCCCTGCCATTATCAGGCACACCTTTTTTAAGATATTCGTCAGTACGCTCATATGAGCATCCATTCAGGGAAAAGGCGCCCGGCATCGCTGGCAGGCGTCTTGTTGTTGCGATCCTAAAAGCGGGAGGTCATACCGACCCAGAGGCGGCGACCGTCGACGACTGTATTGAAGTCGTCTACATCGATCTTCTTGTCGAAGATGTTGTAAACGGCAGCGTTCAGGGTGACATTCTCGCTGAAATCGTATGAACCGCCGATATCGAAGGTCGCATAGGGCTTATATTTGCGAGCGATCACCTTGCCGTTTCTGTAGACTGGTTCACCGGCTGTTCCGATACGTGCACCGGCATTGGTTTCTTCGCCGTGGTAATTACCGGCAGCCCATGCACTCAAGCCTTCAACCGGCGTTATCCAATCTGCGCGCAAGCTGGCCATGTGCTTGGGCGTACGCGTTAGCGGCAATCCTTTATAATCACCTGTCTGCTGTTCCGAGTCCGTATAGGTATAATTGCCGCGTACGGTAATTGTGTCAGTTGCTTCCCAGTTGAGGGTCAACTCCACACCTTGCATGACGGCTTCATCGATGTTGAAACTGTACCAGAGACGATAGTTCGGATCTTCGCTCCAGCGAACCGGATTGCCGTTGGCGTCCGTCACTAATGCGTTGCTGATCTTGTCCTTGAAATCTGTGTAGAAATAAGTTGCGCCAAGACGAAGCCCGGACTGGTTGTCCCAGAGGACACTGGCTTCATAGCTTGTGCTTTTTTCGGGCTGCAGGTCCGGATCACCGATGATCACACCGCAGGTGCCGTCCGGTCCGTAGGAGCAACCTGCACCGCCCGTTGTATAAGCATAGCCCGGAGCGATTGTGCGCAGTTCCGGTGCACGGAAGCCGGTGGAAATACCGCCTTTAAACGTTAGTTGTTCAGTCGCGTGCCAGACGGCATAGCCGCGGGGGCTGAAATGTGAGCCGTAAATTTGATGGTCATCCATACGCAGTCCGCCCGTCAGGGCGAAATCCGGTGTGATCCACCATTCGTCTTCAGCAAAGAGGGCCCACTGGCGAACACTGAACTCCTCGTCCAAGCCTGTGCGGCGTCCTGGATTCTGGTCGGTTAGCACCGATTGTGTGAACTGCCCGCCGGTTACGAGTGTGTGATTGCCGTAGAATTCGAACGGTGTTGTGAACTTGCCATCGAGCACTGAATTGCGGATATGCGGCGAACGCAGATTCTCGACGTAGCTCTTAGTCTTGTTATCCCAGTTGAAATTGGTGCGTTCGGCCCACTCCTGCTGGAATGAGAATTCCGATGTGGTCGGTCCCCAGCGGCCAGTATGGCTGATCGACCAATGATCGCGGTCATTATAATTGTAGGAGTCCGAGCCTGATGCCGCCGTGTTGCCAACAGTCGCGTCGCGGCGGAGGCGAGTCTTGCCCAATTCGAGCATGATATCATGATCTTCATTAGGCGTAAGGGTGATGCGCCCGGTAATATCGATGTCTTTCTGTTCAGGCGTACCACTGACGATATTATCTTCCTGGCGCTTGAGACCGCGTCCCCAGACCTGAACACCGACAAGGTTCGGGACCAACGGCCCGGTCATGTAATAGGACCCCTGCAACGAATTTCCGAATTTGGAATGCTGCTGAACCGTGCCATCGACAGAGAACGAACCGCTCCACGTATCGGATACTTTTTTGGTGATCACGTTGATGACACCGCCCATAGCGTCCGATCCGTAGAGCGAAGACATAGGGCCGCGAATGACTTCGATCCGTTCTATGGCATTAGCAGGCGGCAAGAAGCTCTGTTCAAAGCCCGAGTTTCCATTGGTACGTGCATCACGCGTGCTTTGGCGCTTCCCGTCAACGAGCAGTAGAGTATAAGAGCCGGGGAGACCGCGAATATAGATGTCGCGTTCGGCAGCAGGGCCGGTAACAGCTACGCCCTGAACATCTTTCAAAGCGTCGGTCAGATCGCGATAGGCGCCTTTTTCCAACTCTTCACCAGGAACCACCGTGATACTCGCCGGAGCGTCAGTGATATTCTGCTCGAACCCGGTTGCAGTGACGACGATCTGGTTGAGCTTGACGGCACCATCGGCGGTTGTTTCGATGCCCGCTTCTGTTGCCGATGACTTTTTCTTCTTAGCGCTGGCTTCGTCTGAAGTTGCCTCTTCTGCGGCGTTGGTTGCCGTTTGCGCGATCGCAATCGTTTCGCCCAGGAGTAGTGCTGTGGAAAGACAGGTCCCGGCAAGAAACGCTCTATAAATGAGCGGTTTGCTGGCCAAACGCCTGTTTTGTGTACCGTCGGCCCACAATCCCCGAAACAAGCTGGTCATTTTCGTCACCGTTTAAAGTTGAGTTTTCAACTCTCCTTATGTATGCCAGTAAGGTGACGTCAATCGTCATGTTTTATAAGCGTTCTAAGTTTCAAAAATCGCAAATGAGCGAGCAAGAAAGCGATGTCAGGCAAGCAAGTGAAAACGCAGCAACAAACGGGGAAGAGCGAGAATGAAAGCCTTCGTTTGGGGCAATTGCGCCTGCTGATCGCGCTTGATGCACTTCTTGTGGAAGGCAGTGTTGGCGGTGCTGCCAAGCAGATGGGTCTAAGCATTGCTGCTATGAGCCGACTGCTTGGCCAGATTCGCGAAAAGTTCAATGATCCCATTCTGGTTCGTTCCGGTCGAAGCATGATAGCGACGCCGAAAGCCGAAGCCTTGCGTGGACGTCTGCGGCGGCTAGCGAATGAAGCCGAAACGCTGTTGAACCTAGACCTGACCGAATTGCCGAAATCGACTTGTACCGGACACCATGGGTGGAAGCGAAGCGCCATTACGGCGCCGCCTCCGCTAGGCATTCGTAAGATCGTAGAGCTCGAAAACCATCCAACACCAGAACAGCTCGCCGCACAATTCGCGAACATTCAGGGTGAGAACGATCCGGTCAGAAGGCTTGCAAAATACATCGCTGTTGTCGGGCGGAAGGTCGGGCATACCCGTCCTCTCGAAATGTCGGAAGCCGAGGATGCATTCACGACAATCTTTACGGGTAACGCCGATCCGATGCAGATCAGCGCATTGCTTCGGCTCATTCATTATCGCGGAGAAACTGCTCCGGAACTTGCAGGCATGGCGCGTGCGGCGAGACGAATTTATTCGGTGGATCCGGGATTGAACATACCGGCACTGGATTGGCCAGCCTATCTGTCACCGAACTCCATGCAGTCGCCCTGGTTCATGCTTTCGGCCTTGCTTGTAGCAAGAGCCGGTTATCCCGTTGTTCTGCATGGCAACTGCGGCACAGGCGAAGTCTCGGGCAAGCTTGAGATGGCGGCTGAAGCCATCAACCTACCGATTGCAACATCGCATTCGCTGGCGGAGAGTGCTTTGAGAGCACACGGTATCTGCTTCATGCCGATGGCTGGTTTTGCGCCCCAGATTCACGCGTTGTTTGCGCTTTATCCATTATTCGAGTCACGCTCATCGATGAATAGCCTTGTCCATCTGCTGAATCCGATGAGTCTCAAAGCATCATTTCTTGGTGTTACGCAACCTACATATCGCGAATTGCACCGCGATGCGGCTGTGCTGCTTGGCACGCCGTCGATTTCGGTTGTTTCAACCAGTCGTGATGTTGCCGAGTTGGTTCCACACAGAACGCATACGATCTACAGGCTTCTCGAGGGACACGAAACGGAAATGTTGCTTCCCACGCTCTCCAGAGAGAGCAGCGACAAGCATTCCAATTTCAGTTCATTCGAATATTGGTATGGTGTCTGGTCCGGTGCAGCCGTGGATAAGCGTGCAGAAAATACAATCGTCGCCACGGCAGCTATGGCGATGATGACGGCGGTCTCTGCCGAAAACGAAAGCCACGCGCAGTTCTTTGAGAGAGCTGAAGAACTTTGGCGCAATCGCCATAACCGAGCAGTGGCATGATGTGCAAGTAGCTGCGACTAAGGAACTCAAAACTGTTTTACGTTTGAAAAATTTGAAAAAGCTTTCCCTGCGATCATCAAGGACGGCAAGTCCATGCTTTGTCCACTAAATTTATAGGCTTTATCTTCTCTCCATAAGTTCGATTGCAACAGGGGAGCTTCGATGGTCAATCAAGTGTTCGGCAACGCGGGAACGTCGATTTTCGAGGCTATGTCACGGCTCGCCGTCGAGTGTGGAGCCATCAATCTGGGGCAGGGGTTTCCAGAAGGCTTTGAACCTGACGAACTTCTTGATGCGGCCGCTCGTGCTCTTCGTGAAACCTCACAACAATATCCACCCATGATGGGCCTGCCGGTTCTTCGTCGGGCTGTCGCAGAAAACACTAGACGGTCTCTCGGTCTCGACGTTGATTGGGAAAAGGAAGTTCTGGTGACCTCCGGAGCGACGGAAGCTCTGGCCGATACGTTTCTGGCACATCTGGATACTGGCGACGAGGTTATTTTGTTCGAGCCGGTTTACGATGCTTATGCAACACTTATCCGGCGTGCTGGCGGGAAAGTGGTGCCGGTGCGATTGAGACCACCTCATTGGGAATTGCCGCGAGGTGAACTGGTAAAAGCAATCTCTCCTCGAACCAAACTCATTGTCGTCAATACGCCGATGAACCCAATCGGCAAGATATTCGATCCAGATGAGTTGGACTTTCTCGCCGAGCTCGCGATCAAGCGTGACCTTTTGATTGTTTCGGATGAGGTCTACGAACATCTCGTGTTCGATGGTCGCCCATTTTATTCTATGTTCGGTGTCGAGAAAGTCCGCGACCGTGTCGTGCGAATTGGCTCCGCCGGAAAGAGCTTTTCATTGACGGGATGGAAGGTCGGCTATGTGACAGCTTCCACGAAGCTTCTAGCGCCGATTGCGCGTGCCCATCAGTATGTCACTTTCACCACGCCGCCGGCATTGCAGTCGGCGATTGCCGTTGGGCTTTCGTTACCTAATAGCTACTTCATTGAGCTCAGGGCATCCCTGGCATCGCGACGGGATCTTCTGGTTGATGGACTGAAATCTGCAGGTTTTGATGTCGTGGCGGTCCCTGCCACCTATTTCGTAGTGGCCGATATAGAGGCGCTCGATCCAGAAGGCGATGATCTCGACTTTTGTCGACGGTTGACGCTTGAAGCAGGTGTAACTCCGGTTCCCATCTCATCTTTTTATGGTGCGCGCGATGTGCGCAGCCATGTCCGTTTCTGTTTCGCCAAGCGCGAAGAAACGCTGCTTGAGGCCGTTTCACGGTTGGTTCGCTGGACCAATAAGCACAATTGGCGCGCCGCATCATAGGCGCGTTCGGAAATCACTACAGGGAAAACAAGATGCATTCAGTTTCATTTTTGCGTGGTGCAGTCACCGCAGCACTCTTTTCAGTGCTCGTCGCTTCACCAGCGCTCGCGGAAAAAATCCGGTTTGGTGTGACGTCGGGACCGCATGCGGAAATCGCCGCAGCACTCGCGCCCGTTGCCAAGGCAAAGGGGCTGGATATCGAGATTGTGGAGTTTTCGGACGGCGCACTGATCGACCCGGCAACAAATGACGGCGATCTCGACGCCAATGGCTTTCAGCATACGCCTTATTTCGATCAGCAGAACAAGGATCGAGGTCTCAACCTCGTGTCCGTTGGTGGACGCACGGTGTTGCTGCCGATGGCTGGTTACTCGCGCAAGTACAAATCTCTTGCTGAATTGCCTGAGGGGGCGCAAATTTCTGTCCCCAACGATCCCAGCAATGCGGGTCGCGCCTTGAAGCTTCTTGAAGCAGGCGGGGTTATCAAGCTGACGCCGGGTGTGACTTTCAATGCAACTGAACTCGATATTGTCGATAATCCGAAGAAGGTCAAAATCATTCCGATGGAAACAGCCCAGCTTCCGCGCTCGCTGGAAGACGTGGATTTTTCCGTTATCACTTCCCATTTTGCACTGAGTGCCGGGTTGGTTCCGACCCGTGATGCGATCCTGATCGAAGACCAGCTATCCGATTATTTCTGCCTGCTCGCTGTTGCAGAAAAGAACAAGGATGCCCACTGGGTCAAGACGTTGGTCGAAGCCTATAAGTCTCCTGATGTCAAAGCCTTCATCGAGAAGAAATTCGATGGCAACATCATAGCGGGTTGGTGAGATGAACGTGCTGGTGCGGAGCGAATCTGTGTCGAAAGTGGTGCCGGACGAAACGGGTTCGGTTCCGCCAATTATCGACATACGCTCGCTGACAAAAACCTATGATGAGAAGGCTGGGGCGGTTATCGATGATGTCTCGCTCAAAATCACGAGGGGAACAATCCATGGCATCATTGGTCGTTCTGGTGCTGGAAAAAGTACGCTCGTGCGCTGCCTGAACGGTCTTGTGCATCCAAGCAAAGGAGAAATCTTTGTTTCAGGACGTGAGATCACAACATTGCGTCAAGACGAATTGCGACAAGTTCGTCGTGAAGTATCAATGGTATTTCAGCACTTTAGTCTCCTGTCTTCACGAACTGCTTTTGGAAATATAGCGCTGCCGTTGGAGCTCGCAGGCATTGGTCGTAGCGCCATAAGAACTCGGGTGAACGATCTGCTCGATCTGGTGGGCCTAAAGGGAAAGGCCGGTGCCTATCCATCGGAATTGTCTGGTGGTCAGAAACAGCGTGTGGGTATCGCGCGGGCATTGGCTCTGGAACCGAGCGTTTTGCTGTCCGATGAGGCGACATCGGCGCTTGATCCCGAAACCACAGAACAAATTCTTTCGTTATTGAAAGATATTAATCAGCGGCTGGGACTGACGATTGTGCTCATTACGCATGAAATGGATGTGGTGCGCCAAATCGCAGACCATGTGACGGTTCTTGATGGCGGCAAAGTCGTTGAAAGCGGAGCAACGTTCGACGTATTTGCCTTTCCGCAATCCCCTATCGCCCGGTCGTTTCTGGCAAGCATCGTCGCCCACGATTTACCGCCGGAAGTATCGCAGCGGTTGCTTCTACAACCTGTTGTCGGGTCAGACCCGGTCCTGCGTATCATATTTTCTGGTGAAGCCGCCCATGAACCGGTCGTTGCGACGCTCGTGAGACGCTTCGGGATAAATCCGAACATACTGCATGGGCGCATAGACTATATCGGTGGCAAACCTCTCGGCATCATGACACTCATTGCTGAGGGCGGTTCGGCCGATCTCGCGGACGTCTGCAATTATCTTTCTTCACTCAATCTTCATGGAGAGGTCATCGGTCATGTTGTCCGATCTGCTTCCACCGGCGCTCGTCGGGCTTTTGCTTGAATCGCTGAAGCAGACGGCCACTATGGTGGCCGCATCTGCCATTTTGTCCACTTTGATCGGCCTGCCGCTCGGTGTTGCACTTGTTGTCACCAGTCCGGGGCAGTTTCTTGAGCGCTCGGTTTTCAATCGCGTTGCAGGCACTATCGTCAATTTGGTTCGATCTACACCGTTTATCATTCTGATGGTGGCTATCATTCCGTTGACGCGTCTGATCGTAGGAACAACCGTTGGTACTTATGCTGCCGTCGTGCCGCTGACAGTGGCCATCACCCCTCTCTATGCGCGTCTCGCCGAAACCGCGATGCGTGAAGTAGACCAAAGCCTGATTGAAGCCGCCGAAAGCATGGGCGCTACACCCATTCAGATCATCCTCAAGGTGCTGTTGCCTGAAGCGCTGCCCGGAATCATTGCAGGGCAAACGGTTACACTTGTCAGTCTTGTTGGATATTCTGCGATGGCAGGAACAGTTGGCGGTGGCGGTTTGGGCGATCTCGGAATTCGCTTCGGATATCAGCGCTTTATGCCGGAAGTTATGGTCGCTGTTGTCATCATTCTGGTTGCAATCGTGCAATCCATTCAGATCACGGGCGACCACGCCGCTCGTTTCGTCAATCACCGCGTGGCGCGCAGCCGTCGCTCACGCTGAGAGTTTTTCAGGAGGTTTCAATGACTATACACACCACGCCGATCAATCTGCCCTTGCTTGATTTATCCCGTTTCAACGGAAGTGTGGAAGAGCGCAGCAGTTTCATAGAGGAGCTTCGCCGGACGCTTCACGACCATGGCTTTTTTTACCTGACAGGGCATGGCGTCGATCCGAAACTTGTGGAAGACGTAGTTGCGACTGCAAAGAGATTTTTCGCGCTTCCTGCGGAAGAAAAACTCAAGATCGAAATGGTGAAATCATCCCATTTTCGCGGTTATAATCGTGCTGGTTTTGAACGTACTCGTGGCCAGCAGGATTGGCGCGAGCAGCTCGATATCAACACGGAATCGGAGCCCGCTGAGATTGGTCCCGATAGCCCGGCATGGAAGCGTCTGATCGGCCCGAACCAATGGCCGGAAGCACTGCCCCAACTTAAGCCTTTGCTGCTTGCCTATCAGGCTGAGGTCACGCGCGTTGGCATTGATATTCTGAAGGCCATTGCCGCGGCTTTGGGACAATCGGAAGACTTCTTCGCTCAAATTTATGAGCCGCATCCATCCCAACTCCTGAAGATTATCCGTTATCCGGGGCGCGACGTGGCGGAAAGCGAGCAAGGAGTAGGGGCACATAAGGACGGCGGTTTCGTTACCGTGCTGCTGCAGGATGTCGTCCCCGGCCTGCGTGTTCAGCGGGAAGATGGAGAATGGATTGATGCGCCCCCGGTTCCTGGCACTTTTGTTATCAACACGGGAGAATTGCTTGAACTTGCCACCAATGGGTTCGTGCGGGCGGATGTACACGGCGTTGTTGCACCTCCAGCTGGCGTGGAGCGCTTTTCCGTCGCCTTCTTCCTGGGTGCTCGATACGATGCAACTATTCCGGTTATAGATTTGCCGGATGAGTTGAAGACCAAGGAGCGCGGCGTCACAGTCGATGCGCTGAATCCAATCTTCCGGGAGGTCGGTGCAAATAATCTCAAAAGTCGCCTCCGGTCGCATCCAGATGTTGCGCGCGCTCATCATGCGGATTTACTGACGCCTGAACAATTGGGAGATCGCACAACCGGATCGGCATATTGAGAGATTGATCGTCTTTTCATGGCGTCACGGTCGCGTGATCGTGGCGCATTGTTTAACCCATCCCTTGACGATTAAAGTGCGCTGGTCGCATAAGTCGCCAAGGAACGGGCCGGGGGTATGCCATTGATCCGCGTTTTCGTGGATCAAGCGACACTCTAACGAGTGACGCCGCTTATATTTCGCCGGATTGCAGAGATTTAAAAGCTGCGATTGCTGGCAGGGCGGCGATGAGAGGGGAGGCAGTTCGGTGTCAGTTTTTGACGATTTGTTAGGAAAACGTTACGTCCTCTTTGCAAAAGTTTCGGCAAATTGATCGTACAGTTGTCATTTTGAACAATTTATCCCCTTTAAATTTAACAAATCCACGGCTTGATCAGTCAAAGCATCGATGGAAATCTCCCTTACCTTATATAAGCGTGACGTAGGGAGGGGATCGCTGAAATGCCTGTAATGCCCGAATTGTGTGCCGATACCATAGTATATAACGGTACGATCTGGTGTGGATATGAAGAGGGCACGGTCGAAGCCCTGGCTATCTGGCAAGGAAAGGTTCTTGCAACGGGTACACGGGACCAGATTTGGTCTTTGAAGGGCGATAATACGCGTTTGATCGATCTCAAAGGGCGCTTTGCGACGCCTGGACTGAACGACGCTCACCTGCATCTCATTTCCGTGGGACTGACACTCAAGTGGATCGACGCGACGCCGCAAGCGGCACCCACATTGCAAAGTTTGCTCGATGCCATTCGCGAACAGGCTGCTTCTGCACCTCCGGGGGCATGGATCAGGGCGCGCGGCTATGACCAGACGAAGCTCGATGTCGGTCGCCATCCGCATAAGTCGGAACTTGATGCTGTTGCTCCAAACAATCCCGTCATGGTGGTACGCGCATGCGGCCATGTTTCGATCTTCAATTCAAAGGCATTTGAACTGGCAGGTATTGACGAAAGTTCACCTGTGCCAGAGGGCGGGCTGATCGAGCAGAAAAATGGCACTCTGACTGGTATGGTTGCCGAGAATGCTCAAGGGGCTGTCCGCAAGGCTATCCCCAAGGCAACGACGGAAGAGATGATCGAGGCCATTGAGGCTGCGGGAAATCTGCTTCTTTCCTATGGCATAACCAGCGTCATGGACGCCGCTGTCGGTCAGGTCGCAGGATTCGATGAAATCCGCGCCTATAATCTCGCCAAGCTGGATAAGCGTTTGCCAGTGCGCACCTGGCTCGTGCTGCTCGGCGATCCGGGGCCTTCCATCGTAGAGGAATGCTATAATGCCGGTCTTGTGTCCGGCGTTGGTGATGACATGCTGACGGTCGGCGCTGTCAAGATTTTCCTCGACGGCTCTGCAGGCGGACGAACTGCATGGATGAGCAAGCCGTATCTCGGCGACGATAACAATATTGGTGTCCAGATATTGCCGGACGCGGAACTGGAAGCGCTGGTGCTGAATACCCATAAAAAGGGCTATCAACTGGCGTGCCATGCTATCGGCGACGCAGCCATCGGCCAGTTGATCACGGCGTATGAAAAGGCGCTCGCTGCTTATCCCGATCCAGATCGCCGCCATCGTATCGAACATTGCGGTTTCTCTACGGCGGAACAGCATGATCGGATGAAAAAGGCTGGCATTTATCCATGCCCACAGCAGGTCTTCATCTACGACTTTGGTGATGCCTACATTTCTGTTCTCGGCGAAGAGCGCGCAATTTCAAGCTACCCGCTGAAAACCTGGAAAGATCTGGGCTTCAAGCCTGCGACTGGCAGTGATTCACCGGTTTGTCATCCGAATCCCTACCCGAACATCTATTCAATGCTGACGCGCGAAACGGGCAAGGGAACAGTGATGGATGCTCGCGAATGCGTGACCATTGAAGAGGCCCTGCAGGTCTACACTGAGTTTGGTGCCTTCTCTCAGAAACTGGAGAATGTGAAGGGTAAGCTTGTACCTGGACAGGTTGCTGATATTGCGGTCTTTTCACGCAATATGCTCACCGCGAAGCCGGAAGAGATTCTCAACGACACGCATTGTGTTCTTACCGTGCGTGACGGTGAGGTCGTATTCGAACGGTCATGAAATACATGTTCCCGGTTTCCGGGGGCGATAAAAAGAATTGAAGCTAAACGCTTCGGGGCAATTTCGGGCAGCGAAGTTTCGGCAGAACTGCCCGAACGAACGGTTCATCTGAATCGAAAGAATGATACTTGAAGGGGAACAATATGAGAAAATTTGCATTGCTGGCGGCGCTGTCTGCAGTTCTGTTGGCCGGAACGGCAGCTTATGCTGCGGACGAGCCGCGTTCGGGAGGAGTCATCAATTTTGTCGCACCTTACGGCGACAGCTTCTCGACGCTCGACATTCAGGCTTCGCCTGCCACGCAGGACGAGTTCTACGCCAAGGCTATTCACCGCACGCTCTATGATTGGGATGCCGATCTCAACAAGCCGGTGCTCGGTCTTGCAACTGATGTGACGGTGTCCGACGACAGGCTCGTCTATACCTACAAGCTTCGTCAGGATGCATTTTTCCACAACGGCAAGCCTTTGACAGCCGATGACATCATCTGGAGTTACACCCGGATAATGGACCCGAAAAAGGCGTTCCCACCGGCACGTTACATTGCTGAGATCAAAGGGGCTGAAGAATATACGCAGGGCAAGGCCAAGGAAATTTCCGGTCTGAAGAAGATTGATGACCATACGCTCGAAATCACGCTGAAGCAGCCAATCGATCCGGGCTTCCAGTTTATGCGCAACAATACCGCCATTTACCCGGCGGGTGAGGGCGATAGCGAGGAGTTCCAGCGTCACCCGATTGGTCTCGGGCCATATAAGTTTGCGGAATATGTTCCTGGCTCCCGCCTGACAGTCGAGAAGTGGGATAAGTACTACGAAAAGGGCAAGCCCTACGCCGACAAGATCAACATCATGATCATGGGTGACGCGGCCGCCCGCGACGTTGCGTTCCGCAACAAGGAAATCGACGTAGCAGTGCTCGGGCCGGCACAATATACCGCCTATCTTGCCGATCCCGAACTGGCGAAGAATATGGTCGAGGTGGCTGAGGTATATACGCGTGCTGTCGGCTTTAATCCGGATTTTAAGCCGTTCCAGGACAAGCGTGTTCGTCAGGCAATCAACTACGCCATCGATAGCGATCTCATCATCAAGCGCCTTGTCAAAGATAAGGCTTATCGTGCTGTTGGTTGGCTTCCGAACTCATCGCCAGCCTTCGACAAGGATGCGAAACCTTATCCGTATGATCCTGAAAAAGCAAAAGCTTTGCTTGCTGAGGCTGGGTATCCTGACGGCTTCGAGTTTGAGCTGACGGCAACGCAGAACGAGAGCTGGGGCTTGACCATTGTTCAGGCGATCATTCCAATGCTCGCCAAAGTCGGTATCAAGGTGAAGGCAAAGCCAGTCGAAGCGTCGGTACTTGCGGATGTGGTTCCGGCTGGTAATTTCCAGGCCTATATGTGGTCGCTCGAAAGCGGTCCGGATGCACTAACTGCCATGCAGTGCTTCTATTCCACGACCCCACAATCTGCGTGTAACTACCAGAAATTCTCCAACCCGGAATTCGACAAGATTGTCGATGAGGCAAAGGTGGCGAAAACCGAAGAAGAGAAGAACGAACTTCTGAAGAAGGCCAACAATCTGTTGCAGGAAGAAGCGCCGGTGTGGTTCTTCAACTACAACAAGGCGGTCATGGCACATCAGCCATGGTTGCATGGTCTGCAGCCGAACTCGGCAGAGCTCGCAGTTCAGTCCTATGAAAAGCTGTGGGTTGATGACACGGTTCCGTCCGGTCGCTAGTTCCGGCTGATCTGGATCGGCCCGCTCGTCATCGGGCGGGCCATTGATCCCCTTTGCTCCAGCGTCTTTTGCGCTGATCCGAAAGGAGGACCATGTGCTCTACTTTATTCTTCGGCGCGTCCTGCAGATGATACCGACGGTTGTCGCTGTGTCATTGTTGATCTTCGTCATTTTCAGTGTTGTTCCGGGCAGCATCGCTTCTGGCCTAATTGCCAATGGCAAGGGCATGAACGACCCCAAAATGGTTGAAAAGATCACCCAGGAATTCGGCCTCGACAAGCCAGTCCATGTGCGTTTTGGCAATTATCTGATTCAACTGGCGCAGTTTGATCTCGGTACGTCCTATCGATCAAGGCAGCCGGTTGTCTCGCTTATTCAGGAGCGCATGTGGCCCACGCTGAAGCTTGCTTTTGCGGCCATGGGGTTTGCAATCCTGATAGGCGTACCGCTCGGATTTCTCGCCGCACTGAAACCTGGAAGCATTCTCGATAGCGTGACCATGATTGGAGCGGTCTCGGGCCTTTCGCTGCCGCAATTTTGGCTGGGACTGCTGGCCATGTATCTATTTGCACTGACACTTGGATGGTTGCCGAGCTTTGGCTATGGTGATGGTGGTATCCGAAACATTATCCTCCCAGCGCTGACCTTGGGTGTTGCGCCTCTGGCATTACTTGCAAGGACAACGCGCGCAGCCGTGCTGGAAGTGATGGGCGCTGACTTCATCCGTACTGCCCGCTCGAAAGGTATGAGCAGCTTTCGATTGGTGAAATGGCACGTCATGCGCAATGCGCTGGTGCTGATTATCACGACCATCGGCCTACAGTTCGGATCGATGATGGGGCAGGCCGTGGTGGTGGAGAAGCTATTCTCGTGGCCGGGTCTTGGCTCCTTGCTGATCGATAGCGTTTCTTTGCGCGACATTCCCGTCGTGCAGGGGGCAATTCTCGTAATCGTATTGTGGTTTCTGGTCATCAATACGATTGTTGACATTCTCTACGCGGTTATCGACCCGCGCATAAGCCACGAGTAAGCCCATGAAGCTGCGTTTCAATCTCGCATTCGGCGGGTTCGTGTGTATTGTCATTGTGGCAGCGGCTGTCTTTGCGCCATTGCTGGCACACTATAATCCGGTTCTTGATGCCGACCTGATGAATGCCGAACTTCCGCCTGATGCACAGTTCTGGTTCGGCACGGATGCACAAGGCCGCGATGTTTATTCGCGCATCCTCTATGGTGCGCAAGTATCTTTGACTGTTGGTGTCGTCTCGCAATGCATCAACACTGTTATCGGTCTGTGTTTTGGCATTTCGGCCGGTTATTTCGGCGGATGGTGGGACGATTTCGTCAATGGCCTCACCAATCTGATGCTGGCAATTCCGTCGCTGATCTTTGCGCTGGCAATCATGGCTGTCCTTGGCCCTGGCTTGCCGAGCCTGCTGCTCGCACTTGGTCTGACGAACTGGTCCTGGACTTGCCGCATTGCGCGGAGTTCTACACTGTCGCTCAAAAAGCAGGGCTATATTCAGGCGGCCAAGATGCTCGGTTATAGCGATGTCCGCATCATGATCACGCAGATCGTGCCAAACATGATCGGGCCTATTCTTGTGATAGGCACGCTCGGAATGGGCGATGCAATTCTTGCGGAGGCAGCACTTTCCTATCTCGGACTCGGGATCAGTCCACCTGATCCAAGCTGGGGCAATATGCTCACTGATGCGCGCGAGTTGATCGTTAATGCGCCTTGGGCTGCAGTGTTTCCCGGTCTGGCCATCTTCTTCACTGTACTTGGGCTCAACCTGTTCGGTGACGGTCTTCGCGACTGGCTCGACCCGCATATGAGGACCCGCAAGGTATGAGCGAACAAGCACTTCTTGAGGTAGAAAACCTTCGGATCGATATCGTCTCCGGTTCGAGCAAACATAATGTGGTCGAGGATGTATCGTTCACTATTGGAGCTGGCGAGACATTCGGTCTGGTCGGAGAGTCCGGTTGTGGAAAAAGCATCACCGCGCTGTCGATGATCGGGCTTTTGCGCAAGCCGCTGTCGATAACCGGAGGAGCGATCCGCTTTAAAGGGCAAGACCTGCGATCCATTTCGTCGCGCGAAATGCGCAAGCTGCGTGGCAATCGTATAGCGATGATCTTTCAGGAGCCGATGACTGCTCTCAATCCGTTGTCGCCAGTAGGTCGGCAGATTGCGGAAATGTTCGTGCTGCATCAAGGTGCCACTTGGCACGAGGCTGAGCGCAAGGCGGTCGAAGCGCTTGCGAGTGTTCAAGTTCCTGCGCCAGAGCAACGTGTGAAGAACTATCCGCATCAGATGTCGGGTGGTATGCGTCAGCGCGTGATGATTGCTATTGCACTTGCATGCAACCCTGATCTGCTGATCGCTGATGAACCCACGACCGCACTCGATGTGACGGTTCAGGCGGAAATTTTGCGTCTGATGCAAGAACTTTGCACAGCGCGAGGGACTTCCGTTCTGATGATCAGTCACGATCTGGGAGTCATTGCGAAAATGTGCCGTCGCGTGGGTGTCATGTACGCAGGACATCTGGTCGAAGAACGCATAACAGCAGGTCTGTTCCACCATCCGGCGCACCCTTATGCGCATGGTCTTCTGGCTTCTCTCCCGCACCTCGGTTCGCGTCAGAAGGAGGGGCAGTTGCGGTTACAGGAAATCGAAGGTGTTGTGCCGTCGATTTCCGCTTTTCCAAAAGGCTGCAGATTCGAGCCGCGTTGCACGCGCGCGACCGATGTTTGTCGTGCGCAAAAGCCGGGCTGGACGCCACTTGAGGATGCCGGTGTGGTGAGGTGTTTCCATCATGAATGATATGCATTCAACCAAACTGGTAGAACCATTGGTCCGTATTGACGATGTCTGTGTTTACTTCCCTGTGAGCGGTGGCATTTTCAGTCCTTCCAAGCAATTGTTGCGCGCCGTTAACAATCTCAGCCTGACTCTTAACAAGGGTGAGTGCCTTTCGATTGTGGGAGAATCTGGTTGCGGTAAGTCTACACTTGCACTGTCCATCGTCGGTTTGCAGAAGCCGACCAGTGGGCAGATCTATTTCGAAGGACGTCCGATCACCGGAAAGAACGAACCATCCCGGTTGGAACGGGCCAAGATGGCGCAAATGGTCTTTCAGGACCCATTCGCTTCACTGAACCCGCGGCAGACAGTCTACACGTCGCTGGCCGCGCCTTTGCGACTTCACGGCGTGACATCGCGCAGCGAGGTTGATGGACGTATTGAAGAAATTTTGTGTCTCGTCGGTTTGAAGCCCGAGCAGGCAAAGCGTTTTCCGCACGAGTTTTCCGGCGGCCAACGTCAGCGTATCGGGATTGCGAGAGCACTGTTACTTAACCCGAAAGTTATCGTTCTTGATGAACCGGTTTCGGCGCTTGATGTTTCAATCCGAGCACAAATCATCAATCTGCTGCTGGAGTTGAAAGAGCGACTTGGCCTTTCCTACATCATGATCAGCCATGATTTGAGCGTCGTTGAGCACATGAGTGATCGTGTAGCCGTGATGTATTTTGGCCAGATTGTCGAAAGCGGTCCGTGGGACCGGATTTTCTCAAATCCGACGCATCCTTATACACGGCGACTGATTTCAGCCATCCCCGATCCGATGACGGAATTGGCGGGCGGTCGTCTAATCGACGACACCAACCCGCCTCGTGCACCAGACGGTTATGCGTTTTACCCCGAAAGCTTCGGTACGCACGACGTTCATGAAGTGCCGCCACCGACGCAGTTCATAGATATTGGCGGCGATCAGCGCATTCGAGTTATCGGGAAAAATTAACTTCGAGTAAAAGACTAAAAAGCGCCGCTAAACGGCGCTTTTTTATTGTCATCTTATTGGTTAGCCGCTGATAAGCTTTACTTCCATGAAATCTTCCAGACCCCATTTCCCGCCTTCGCGACCATTACCCGATTGCTTGTATCCTCCAAACGGGCTGCCCGGTGCACGCGATGTGCCGTTGATCTGCACCATACCTGCACGCAATTTGCGGGCCACGCGTTTTGCGCGTTCTGGACTACCAGTCTGAATATAGGCTGCAAGTCCATATGGCGTGTCGTTGGCAATGGCAATGGCTTCTTCTTCCGTATCGAAAGGGATCATTGCAAGCACCGGCCCGAAGATTTCTTCGCGAGCAATCGTCATGTCATTGTTCACATCGGCAAAGACGGTTGGTTTGACGAAGTCACCTTCGGTGAACCCGTCTGGGCGCCCTGTACCACCTGCCACAAGCCGTGCACCTTCATCAATGCCCTTCTGGATCAGCTGTTGAACTTTCTCGAACTGGATCGAGGAAGAAAGCGGGCCAATGTGATCGCCTTCCGTGGCTGGGTCGCCGACCTTGGTGTCTGCGGTCACCTTCTTGGCGATTTCCACGGCCTTGTCGTAAACGGAGCGCTCCACCAGCATGCGCGTTGGCGCATTACAGGACTGTCCGGTATTCTCAAAGCAATGCGCAAGGCTACGTGCCATGGTCTTTTCCAGATCGGTATCCGCAAAAACGATGTTCGGTGACTTGCCGCCAAGTTCCAGCGAAACGCGCTTTACCGTTGCTGCTGCGGCCCGCGAAACTGCCGTCCCCGCGCGGGTCGAGCCGGTGAAGGACATCATGTCGACGTCTGGGTGTTGCGACAACGCTTCTCCAACAACGGTGCCTTCCCCATTGACGAGATTGAAAACACCTTTCGGGAAGCCTGCCTGATCCACAAATTCAGCAAACAGCATAGCCGACATCGGCGCGATTTCGGACGGCTTCAGGATGACGGTGCAGCCAACAGCAAGCGCAGGAATAACTTTCAGCGCGATCTGGTTCATTGGCCAATTCCATGGCGTAATAAGGCCACAAACACCGATCGGTTCGCGCACGACCATCTGGTTGGGGTGTTTCGGAGAAAGGATCTCTTCGAACTCGAAGTTTTCGAAGGCCGCGATGAAAGCCTTGGTATGAGAGAGGCCCGCAGCAGCCTGCGATTCACGTGCAAGTGTGATTGGTGCACCCATTTCGAGTGAAATTGCCTTGGCCATTTCCTCCAGACGGGTTTCGTAAATTTCCACTAACCGCCGGATATAGCCGATGCGTTCTTCAGCTGGCGTTTCGCTCCAGGACGGAAAAGCCTTGCGTGCGGCTGCGACCGCGAGATCAATGTCCTTTGAAGAACCCGCAGAAATGACGGCATAAGGCTTTTCGTTGGCGGGATTGATGACCTCAATGGTCCTGGCGTCTATTGGAGCGCGCCACGCTCCATCAATATAGAAGTCGGTTTTCTGGTCGAGGTTTTTCTGAAGCATCGTGCCGTCCTCCGTCGCACTTAATGTTCAGGGTCAGTATATGCCAACCCGATTTGAACTCGACACTAATGCGCCGATATGGCGGCGTCAAAACAGAAGGGTGCATGGAAACATCAATTTTTCTTATTCATTATCGTAGGCTTCGACATTGAAGCCGAGCGCGACCAATCCTTCCTCCAGATAATCTCCCAGAAGTGGTGTGCCGATGAGATACTTGGCTTCGCGGCCATTGTCGCGATCGGCGGCGGTTGAGAGGGCTTCGTCCCATTCATCGGCGCTGAAGTCGCCGCGACCTACCCACATAAGCGCAAGCAATTCCTGCCGCTCATCGATATTCAGGGAGCGGATAGCCGCAAAAAGTTCTTTGCGAGTTGGGTTTGCTAGAGAGGCATCGAGAATATCAACTTCATTGTCGTCGCTGGCGTTAGAACCGGATTCTTCATCGGTTGCGGGAACCTGAACATCATATTCTCGAGCTTTCGCAATGATAAATTCCAGATTCTCGATATTGTTAACCAGCTCGACCACGCTTGCCTCCTTCACCTTGGTTATTTGGCAAACAACGCTTTCGCAAAGGCTTGGTTCCGGCTTTCTCAGGGAGCTGGATCAGCTTCGCGCAGCCTGTAGCCGACGCCTGTTTCGGTTAGAATATAATGCGGCTGATCCGGGGATTTTTCAATCTTCTGTCGTAGCTGGCGGACATAGATGCGAAGATATTGAACGTCAGCTGCGGGTCCCCAAACCTGATTTAGAATATAATCATGTGTCAGCACTTTTCCAGAATGCTGTACGAGAAGGCGCAGAATGTCATATTCCTTCGGTGACAATTTAACTTCGTCGCCGTTGAGTTTCACAATGCGGCGAACAAGATCGACCGTAAGGCCGCCGCTCTGGAAAAGCGGCTTTTCTCCCTGCTGTTGCAGTCTGTGGCGTAATGCGACCCGTAAACGCGCGGCAAGTTCTTTCATACCGAAGGGTTTCGGGACGTAATCATCAGCCCCTTCTTCAAGTGCACGGACGATCCCCGCTTCGTCGGTGCGGCTTGAGAGGATGAGAATGGGCAAGGTCACGCCGTTCTCTCTCCAGCGTTGCAGCAAAGCGTGCCCGTCAGTATCGGGAAGCCCCAGATCGAGTAGCACGATATCGGGCTTTTCCGTTGCAATGTGCGCGTCAGCTTCGCCGCCGTTCACCGCCTCGACAACGGTATAGCCTTCGGTCGTCAGTCCAACCCGCAGTAACTTCCGGATGGCCGGTTCATCGTCGACAACAAGAATTTTCAATTTCGGATCGTTCATGAGCTTCTGTCAATTTCATCAGCCGGGACGGGCAATGTGATTGTAAAAATGGCACCAGCGCCTTCATGCCGATTGCTTGCCCGAATAGAACCTCCCATTGCTTCGATGAAACCACGAGCGATGGAAAGCCCCAGTCCGGTTCCGGCCTGCACATGGTCACCTTTACGAACACGATAGAATGTATCGAACACACGTTCCAGATCATTCGGGGGAATACCAGGCCCCCAATCGCTGATTTCGAGTGTCATACGAGACGGTCCAGCATGGGCCTTAATCGTAACCGGTGTGTTTTCAGGGGCGTATTTCGCTGCATTGTCGAACAAATTGAACAGGACCTGCTCGAACAGAACGGCATCAAGCTGAACCATGGGCAAATCAGCTGGGACAGAAATATTGACCTGATGATGGGCCAATATTTTGGCCGCACGATTGAGTGCAGCCCCAATGAGGTCGCCAACATAGTAAAGTGACAGATTGGGCTTCATCGTACCCGCTTCGATCCGCGTCATATCGAGGAGGTTTGCGATGAAACGGTTTAAGCGCTCCGATTGGTCCACCACGGTTGCGACCAGATCGGACCGATCGGCATCTGGCAATGAGCTGGAATAATCACGCAAGGTTGTAGCGGCACCAAGAATTGCGGCAAGCGGGGTCTTCAGATCGTGGGAGATTGAAGTAAGGAGAGCTGAACGCAGCTTGTCGGCTTCCGCTGCCAGCTTGGCTCGCTCCACATCACCAACAAGCTGAACGCGTTCGATAGCAATTGCGGCCTGATCGGCCAAGGCTTCTAAGAGGCGTTGTTGTTCTGGCGTGAGGATGGGCCCCATGCGGTCATTGTCGAGGCCGATCACGCCCACGGATGTTCGTGCTGTTTTGAGAGGCAGATAGAGCCGCTTGGCACCCGGCAGCGTATTGGCACCACGTCCGGCCGGGAGATCGTGTTCCCATGTCCAGTGTGCGGCAGCGATATCCGCATCATCAAGCGTGTCATCCGGAGGATAACCGCCCCTGACTGCAATTGTGTTTCCTTCAGGAAGAAGGATCACGACGCGGACCCTGAGCATCGACGCGATCTGGAATGCGGTTGCCCAAAGCACGTCGTCAAGTGAGCCTGTCCCGGCCAGCTTTTTGCTGAAAAGATACAGGTCTTCCGTCATGCGTGCACGCTGGCGCGCGGCTGCGGCTTGGCGCTGTACTCGGCTTGCCAGATTGCTGGCAATGAAACTCACAAACAGAAAGAAAATTAGTGCTACGACGCTTTCGGGATCGGCGATAGACAATGTGTAGAGTGGTGAAAGAAAGAAGAAATTATAGGCAAAGGCGCTAAGCACCGATGAAAAAAGTGCTGGCCAGAGGCCGAGGGTAACTGCAACACCAAGGACGCCGACAACAAATACAAGAGCTATGCTGCGCACGTCCAAAAACTGGTCGAGCAGCAACCCAGCGATAAGTGCTATGCCCGTCATGGCAATACCGATCAGATACGGTCGGATATCGAGCGTTGCCTTCTGCCTGGCTGTGCTGACCTTGCGGCTGGTTCCTCCGTATTCGTGCTCGGCACCTGCCGTAATATGAATATCGATGGCACCGGAAAGCCGGACGAGCTCGCGCGCAATGGAGCCGTCGATCATCTCACGCCAGCGCGACTTTATGGATTTTCCGGCGACGATCTGAGTGAAGTTGTGGGCTGAAGCGTAGCGAACAATATCTTCAGCGACGGACTGGCCCGGAATGATGATTGTTTCCCCGCCAAGCTGTTCGGCGAGCCTTAGTGCTGTCGCGAGCCTGTCCTTAGCTTCTTCAGTAAGCCCAGCGGAACGTGCGGTTTCGATATGAATGGCCGCCCAAGGTGCGCGAAGACGATCTGCAAGCCGACGCGCGTAACGAACCAGCGATACACTACGGGGACGCTCGTCGATGGCAACCAAAATGCGGTCGCCAGCGGCCCACGGCCCTTCGATAGCATGGGCTCGCATATGGCTGAGAAGTTGCTCGTCCACACGCTGGGCGGTACGACGGAGCGCCAGTTCTCGTAGTGCTGTCAGATTTCCCGGAGAAAAATAATTGCGGATTGCCCGTTTTGCAGTTTTCGGGAGATAAATCTTGCCTTCATTGAGGCGCTTGATGAGATCATTCGGCGTGAGATCGATCAATTCGATGTCGTCGGCACGGTCGATGATACTGTCGGGCACTGTTTCGCGTACCCGGATGCGGGTGATTTGCGCCACGACGTCGTTTAGGCTTTCGACGTGCTGGATATTGAGCGTCGTATAAACATCAATTCCATGGGCCAGAATTTCCTCGACATCCTGATAACGCTTAGGATGCCTGCTGCCCGATGCGTTTGTGTGCGCCAGTTCGTCCACAAGAACCAGTTGTGGTCTGCGGGCCAGCACCGCATCGATATCCATTTCATCAAGTTGATGACCACGGTAGGAGACTTGCGCACGAGGCACGATTTCGAGCCCCTCAGTCAGGGCTTCGGTTTCCGCTCGCCCATGTGTTTCCACAACGCCGATGACGACATCTATTTCGTCGGCTTTGCGCGCGCGGCCCGACATCAGCATTTCATAGGTCTTGCCGACGCCCGGCGCAGCACCGAGAAATATCTTCAGGCGGCCACGCGTCTCGCGTTCCGCTTGTTCGAGTAGAGCATCGGGTGAGGGTCTGTTCTCGCCGAAGCGAAGCGGATCCGATGTCAAATAAAGCTCCTGGAGGGAAGGGGCGACAAATCATGCCGCCGCCAGTTATTCTACTTGGTGCTGGTCCTGTCCAGAACAAGGTTCAGCTTTAAAACATTGACCACCGGTTCACCGAGGAAACCGAGTTCACGGGCTTCAACCTGTTTCTTGACGATTCCACGCAGTGCGGCTTCATCAATCCCGCGCGCTTTCGCAACACGAGGCACCTGATAAAAAGCTGCTTGCGGTGAAATATGCGGATCGAGACCGCTTGCGGATGTTGTCACCAGGTCAATCGGCAGTGGCGCAGCGCCTTCGCCTTCTGCCAGAGGAGCGGCGTCGGCTTTAACCCGCTCAATCAGTTTTGGATTAGTTGGGCCGAGATTGGAACCGCCGGAACTCGCGGCATCATAACCGTTTTGTCCTGCGGCAGATGGTCGACCGTGAAAGTAGCGATCGCCGGTAAAACCTTGTCCGATCAATTCGGAGCCAATGATTGTACCGTCCTTTTGGATCAGGCTGCCATTGGCATTGGCAGGAAAGATCGCCTGTGCGATACCCGTCATACCAAGCGGATAGAGCAAACCGGTTATGACGGTAAGGGAAACGATCATGACGAGCGCTGGACGAAGTTGTTTCAGCATTTTCGCTAATCCTTATGCGAGGCCAAGGGCAGTAATGGCCATATCGATGGCCTTTATGCCGATGAACGGAACGATGACGCCGCCGAGGCCGTAGATCAGGAGATTGCGCGAGAGGAGCGCACCTGCGCCGACCGGCTTGTAGGTTACGCCTTTCAACGAAAGTGGGATCAGAGCCACAATGATCAAAGCGTTGAAGATTATGGCTGACAGAATGGCGCTCTGTGGCGTAGCCAGACCCATGATATTGAGCGCCCCAAGCTGGGGATAGAAGGCCAGAAACATCGCCGGAATAATTGCAAAATACTTTGCGATATCGTTGGCGATGGAGAAGGTCGTCAACGCTCCTCGCGTCATCAGCAATTGCTTGCCGATTTCAACGATTTCGATGAGCTTGGTGGGATCGCTGTCGAGATCGACCATATTTCCGGCTTCGCGTGCGGCAACCGTACCGGTATTCATGGCCACGCCGACATCAGCCTGTGCAAGAGCAGGGGCATCATTGGTGCCGTCGCCGCACATTGCAACAAGTTTGCCCTTGGCCTGTTCCTCGCGGATCAGCGACAACTTGTTTTCTGGTGTTGCCTGCGCAAGAAAGTCGTCCACGCCGGCTTCAGCAGCTATGGCTGCCGCAGTCATTGGGTTATCACCGGTGATCATGACCGTGCGGATCCCCATGCGACGCAACTCTGCAAAACGTTCGCGGATACCGCCTTTGACGATGTCCTTCAGATGCACAACGCCGAGAAGATGGCCGTCTTTAGCGACAGCAAGCGGTGTGCCGCCAGCCTTGGCGATTGTGTCAGCGATGGATTGCAGTTCCGAGAGTGTTCTTTCATCCGCGAGGCTGCTCTGTCCTACATAGGCGAGCACAGCATCCACAGCGCCCTTGCGAATGACGGACCCTTCAATGTCGACCCCGCTCATGCGGCTCTGTGCTGTGAATGGTACGAAATGCGCGTGAAGCCCCTGCATATCGCGCCCGCGCAACCCGTATTTTTCCTTGGCGAGAACGACGATGGAACGACCTTCCGGTGTTTCATCGGCAAGAGAGGCCAGTTGCGCTGCATCGGCAAGTTCTTGCTCGGTTACGCCATTGACCGGCACAAAAGCAGTTGCCTGACGATTGCCAAGAGTGATCGTTCCGGTCTTGTCGAGGAGAAGGGTGTCGACGTCACCTGCTGCTTCCACTGCACGCCCGGACATGGCAAGCACATTGAAGCGTACGAGGCGGTCCATGCCTGCAATGCCAATAGCAGAAAGCAAGGCGCCGATTGTGGTCGGGATCAGGGTGACGAAAAGTGCGACCAGTACCGTGACAGAGATATAGCCGCCTGCATAAGTCGCAAAGCTCGGGATCGTAACAACGGCGAGAACGAAGATCAGCGTCATGCCTGCAAGCAGAATATTGAGCGCGATCTCATTTGGCGTTTTCTGGCGTTCGGCGCCTTCCACGAGACTGATCATCTTGTCGATGAAGGTCGAACCTTGCGCGGCTGTGATACGAACCTTGATCCAATCGGACAGGACCTGTGTTCCGCCTGTAACGGCAGAGCGGTCGCCACCGGATTCTCGGATGACCGGCGCGGATTCGCCAGTGATGGCAGCTTCGTTGACGGATGCCACACCTTCGATGACTTCTCCATCTGAGGGAATAATGTCATTCGCTTCTACTAGAACGATATCGCCAACTTTCAAGCTCGTTCCCGGCACGCTTTTCCAGCTTGGGCCTTCGGGATTGTCCATAAGTTTGGCTTGCGTTTCCGTTCGCGTCCGGCGCAACGAATCCGCCTGTGCTTTGCCGCGGCCTTCTGCGACGGCCTCGGCAAAATTGGCAAACAGGACTGTGAACCACAGCCACAATACGATTTGGAATGAGAAGCCGACATTTGGATTGGCGGTGGCCACGTCTTTCAGAAGCAGTAATGTCGTGAGTAGCGAAACGACGGCAACCACAAACATTACCGGGTTGCGTGCAAGGCTTCTTGGGTTGAGCTTGCGAAAGGCATCGCCGATGGCGGGTAAAAGGATGCGGGCATCGAGAATGCTCGCGGATTTGGACTGGCTCATAACAGAGGCTCCAGTAAAATTACGTTTCCGTTCGGAAAGCTCAGATCAATCCGGCAAGCTGAACCGCGAGAAGAAGGACGGTCGTTGCCAGAAGGATCGAGAGAATGCAGCTTGAGGGTTTCAGCATCAAAACATCTGCCCCTTCACCATAGAGAGGTGTTCGGCAATGGGACCGAGTGCCAGCGCTGGGAAGAAGATCAAACCTCCAACCACAAGGATGACGCCGATCAGCAAGCCTACGAAAAGCGGGCCGGTTGTAGGGAAGGTGCCTGCAGATTGGGGAGCTGCTTTCTTGGCGACAAGTGAACCGGCTATTGCCATTGCAGGAACGATCACCAGAAATCGGCCCATCAGCATGGCGAGACCTATGGTGATATTGTACCAGGGCGTGTTGCCGGAGAGGCCGCCAAAGGCCGAACCGTTGTTCGCTGTGCCTGAAGTATAGGCGTAGAGGATTTCCGAGAAACCATGCGGTCCGGGATTGGCGATGGAGGCCAGACCTGTCGGAAGAACCGAAGCGATGGCCGTAAAACCCAGGATTGACAGTGGAAGGCAGAGCACGGCGAGCATCGCCATTTTTACTTCCTTCGCCTCGATCTTCTTGCCGAGATATTCCGGAGTACGTCCAACCATCAGCCCGGCCACGAAAATGGCAACGACGACGAACAGGACGATACCGTAGAAGCCTGCGCCTACACCGCCGATGATAATCTCTCCCAGCATCATATTGATCATGGGGATCATTCCGCCCAGTGCTGTCATGCTGTCATGCATGGCGATCACCGCACCGCATGATGCGGCGGTTGTGACGACGGCGAAAAGTGCGGACATCGCAATGCCGAAGCGTGTTTCCTTGCCTTCCATATTACCGCCATCAATGCCGAGAGCATGGATGAGGGGATTGCCTGCCGTTTCCGCCCAGTAGCAGATAGCAACGCCTGCGACGAACAATATGCCCATGGCAGCAAAAATCGCCCAACCCTGGCGTTCGTTGCCGACCATTCGCCCGAAGACGTTGGTAAGCGAAGCGCCGATTGCGAAAATCGCAACCATCTGGATCATGTTGGAGATGGCATCCGGGTTTTCAAAAGGATGCGCGGAGTTGGCATTGAAGAAGCCGCCGCCATTGGTGCCGAGCATCTTGATGGCAAGCTGCGAGGCAACCGGGCCAAGTGCGATCACCTGTCTTGCGCCTTCCAGCGTCGTTGCTTCAGCATAAGCCCCAATCGTTTGCGGTACGCCGAGGCTGACGAAAGCTAGTGTGAGAACGATGCACAAGGGCAAAAGGACGTAGAGCGTGCAGCGCGTAAGATCGACCCAGAAACTTCCGAGTGTTTTCATGGATTTGCGCGAGAACGCGCGAATGAGCGCTATGGCGATGGCAACGCCAGTAGCGGCTGAAACGAAGTTCTGCACCGTCAGCCCTGCCATTTGTGTCAGGTAGGACATCGTGCTTTCGCCACCGTAGTTCTGCCAGTTGGTGTTAGTCACAAAACTGGCAGTGGTGTTGAAGGCGAGATCTGCCGGAACGTTGCTCATACCCATCGGATTGAAGGGCAGGGAGCCCTGAAACCGTTGCAGTATATAAAGCAGCAGAAAGCCGGCCAAATTGAATAGCAAGAGGGAGACAGTGTAGGTCATCCAATGCTGTTCTTCTCGTTCGCTTGTGCCTGCGAGGCGATAAAGCCCTCGCTCGACTGGAACGAGGACAGGTGAAAGGAAGGTCCGTTCACCGCTGAAAACACGCGTCATGTAACCGCCGAGCGGTTTGACGAGCAAAATGATGATCCCGCAAAAAACGAGGATCTGAATCCATCCATTGAGTGTCATGGTCTTTTCCGAGGCCTGAAAGGCTGCCGGGTACGCGGGCTTGGCCGCAGATTGGCCTAGAACCGCTCCGGTCGTATGAGCGCGTAAAGGAGATAAGCGGCTATGAAGGCTGCAACCAGAGCGCCAGCGATGTATTCAATCATCATGGCGATGCCTCAAAGCCGTTCGCAGATGCGCAAATAGCCGAATATCAGTGCGAAAAAGCCAATCCCAATTGCAAGGACGGCGAAATCCATTGTCATGCCTGAACTGCCCCTTAGGGACTCCCTGTTTCTTACAGGGGCATTATGTTGCCGCACCGCATAGGGTTTCGAGAGTAGGCGCGACACCAAAAAATAAAAAAATCATATATGGAATGAGGCCGCTGAAGGCCGATGTTGCGTCTCATATTTTTCAGGAATGGGAGTCATATTGTGGCTGCTGCTGCACGTCCGGCTGTCCGCCCGGAAAAGATGCAGCCACCGAGAAATGTTCCTTCAAGCGCGTTGTAACCATGATAACCGCCGCCGCCAAATCCCGCAGCCTCGCCTGCTGCATATAATCCAGGCACTTTTTCGCCAGCCGCATTAAGTACCTGGGCATCCATATCGGTATGCAAGCCACCAAGCGTCTTGCGCGTCAAAATATGAAGTTTGACAGCAATAAGCGGACCATTGGTTGGGTCGAGCAGAGAATGCAGTGGCACCGCGCGCGTGAGACGGTCTCCGATATAGGCGCGGGCATTGTGAATTGCTATCACCTGCGCATCCTTGGAATAGCGGTTCGTTATTTCGCGATCCCGCGCTTCGATTTGATCGCGGATATGATCAGGTCTAAGAAGCTTTTCTCCCGTCAAACCATTCATTTTTGCAACGAGTTCGTTCAGATTCCCCGCTGTAATGAAATCTACCCCATTATCCAGAAATGCCTTGACCGGCGGTGGCGGTGCTTTGCCGAGACGGCTTTTGAGCAATAGCTTCCAGTCCTTGCTGGTGAGGTCGGGGTTTTGCTCCGATCCTGACAGAGAGAATTCCTTGTGGATGATCTTCTCGGTCAAAATAAACCAGGAATAGTCGTGGCCGGTCGAAAGAATGTGCTTGAGCGTGCCAAGCGTATCGAACCCTGGAAGATATGGGGCAGGAAGACGATTACCCCTGGCATCGAACCACATGGATGACGGTCCGGGCAGAATGCGAATGCCGTGGTTCGGCCAGATCGGGTTCCAGTTTCGCACGCCTTCCGTATAGTGCCACATGCGATCGGCATTGATGACATGCCCGCCCGCAGCAACGGCAATATCGATCCCGCGCCCGTCGACATGAGCCGGAACGCCCAATATCATTTCTTTCGGAGGAATACCGAGTCTGTCGCGTGGCCACGCCCTTCGAACCTTGTCCGGGTCACCGCCTATGCCGCCGGACGTGACGATTACGCAGTCAGCAAAATAGGCAAATTCGCCAATGGTATCGCGTGACGAAGATTGCCCACGCTCGACAGTCGATGGTGCCAGCACCTCTCCATAGACACCACTGACGCGCCCGCCGGTAGTAGCGATGCTGTTGACCCTATGACGGCATTTTAGGGTTATGAGTCCTTTGCTGATTGCTGCGCGGAGCGACCGTTCGAACGGTGCTACGACAGCAGGTCCTGTTCCCCAGGTCACATGAAAGCGCGGCACTGAGTTACCATGTCCATCTGCTTTTGCTCCGCCACGCTCTGCCCATCCGACAACAGGAAACCAACGCATGCCGAGACCATGAAGCCAGGGCCGCATTTCTCCGGCGGCAAACTCCAGATAGGATTCCGCCCAGCGTTTTGGCCAATGATCTTCGGGACGGTCAAACTGTGCCGATCCGAACCAGTCCTGTCGCGCGAGATCGATATTGTCTTTGATGCCAAGGCGACGCTGTTCGGGACTGTCGACCATGAAGAGCCCACCGAGAGACCAGAAAGCTTGTCCACCGATGGAATTTTCACCTTCCTGTTCGAGGAGAATGACTTTGCGTCCGGCTGCAGCCAGTTCGTGAGCGGCGACAAGTCCCGCCAGTCCTGCTCCAATGATTATCGCATCAGCATCGGCCATCCCCGCTTCCTCTCTCCCAAAAGGCGCTTGATGAAAGCATCGTGACCGAAGGGGTGAAGTGTTGCAAGCGGTGACGGAATGTATTCAACCGAAGAAATAAGGCACAATCCAGTCGGCAATCAGCTTGATGGAAAGTCCGAACAATGTCAGCTGCACCAGCAGGAAAAATGGACCGTCAGGCATGATTCGTGTCAGCTTTGCGCCAACAAAGGTTCCAATGACGGCAGCAGGAACAAGCCAAAGGCCGAGGGATGTATCGAGATTGGAAAATTGCTGCAATTGCCAGTAGGGCACAAGCTTTACGGCGTTGACTATGGCAAAGAGTATAGTCGATGTGCCAGCGAAAACCAGTTTTGGAAGGTGCTGCGGGAGCACATACATCTGAAACGGTGGTGCGCCGGAATGAGAGACGAAACTGGTAAGGCCTGTAAGCACACCCCAAAAGACACCGCCGGGGACGTCCGCCTTGCGCGCCTTCTTGCGATAGCGTGCGCCGAACCACGCGTTGAAACAGAAAAGGATGCCGACCAATCCGACAAGCATTCCGATGAATGTCGGAGACAGATGCGCGCTGAACATCCACCCAATGCCTACGCCGAGAATTGCCGCCGGGGTCAGTATCGCCAGATTACGTGCGGAAAAGTGGTGGCGATAAAGATACAAGCCGAACATGTCGCTGATGACATAGATCGGAAGCAAAAGCGCAGCAGCAGTAACTGGTGATATGACCAATGCCATCAACGGAACGGCAAGTGTACCGACCGACGGCAAGCCACCTTTCGAAAGCCCGACAAGAAATGCCGCAATAACTGCGATTGCGAGAAAAAGGGGCGTATGTTCGATCATGTGATGATGGGGTCAGCTATTGTGGGAGAAGGAACAAACCTCTCCGGTCCAACGACCGGAGACGTTGTGTTTGGATATCAGGCGTGAGCCCACTCCCAATAAAGAGCACGAGCGCGTTTGGTTAGCGGCCCATATTCCAGTTTGCGATCATCGAAACCGATTATCGGCACGACTTTACTCATATTGCCGGAGGAGAAGATTTCGTCTGCCTGGCGGAAGTCTTCGATCTTCAGTGTCGTTTCGTGAACGGTGACGCCCGCTGCGCGCAGCAAATTGATGACACGCTGGCGCGTGATGCCGTTAAGGAATGTGCCGTTGGGAACTGGCGTGAAAACTTCGTCGCCACGCACCATGAAAACGTTCGAGGTAGCTGTTTCGGCAACATTGCCAACAACGTCAGTCACCAATGCATTGTTAAAGCCCTTTGCCTTTGCTTCCCGCAGCATTCGCGCATTGTTTGGATAGAGGCAAGCCGCCTTGGCATTGACGGGCATGACTTCCAGATATGGCCGACGGAACGACGTCGTGGTGATGGTGAAACCCTTCGGCTCAACCATAGGGATCGCTTCAAGGCAGAGTGCGAAATCCGTGGATGATGCAAGTGGAGCGACTGTGCTGGCGTCACCTTCTTCTGCCCAGTACATGGGACGGATATAAACATCTGTTCCGGGCGTGAATTTTTTCAGACCCTCGCGCGCAAGAGCTTCGATATCGTTGGCGGAGAGTGTTGGTTCCAGTCCCAGAGCACAGGCTGAGTCGTTTGCACGTGCTGAGTGACGGTCAAGATCCGGTGTAACACCTTCAAACAAGCGCGCGCCGTCAAATACTAGCGAACCAAGCCAAGTCGCTTGTGATGCTGCACCAAGAATGCGAACATCTCCTTCACGCCATTCGCCCTTGTAATAGGTCCACATCGCCCGTTTATCGGTCATTTCCCTAGTCCTTTGACAGTATATTTCTCGTGCTTCTGCCCGCGTCAGAGCACATCGAAACACAGATCGCTATCGGAAAAATGCTTGGTGCGTCTCGATATGATTGAATCAGGTCAATGTCCTAAGCACTTCTGTTTTAAGTGTTATTCCGTCGATCCTGGACAGGCTGCCTACATCGTAGGAGCAGGCAACGTTAGAGACAAGTGCCAACTTGTCCCTGTTCGCTTTCAGGATTGTTCTACTTTGTCTTCCAAAAGCGCCGGAGTTGGTTCCGACGTGACAACAGCCGGAGGTCCCTCAACGCCGCGTTGTCTCTCTCGGATGAAGGTGAAGAGGCCGGAAATGGTAATGAGAACAATGCCGATCAGCATTGGCGTGTCTATATGATCGTGGAAAACAAAATATCCGAAAAGGATCGCCCAGATCATCTGGCTATACTGTGGAGAGGCAATGGCGCTCGCTGGAGCGCGTTGGGCCGCAAGCATCAAGAGGATATTGGCAAGGGCTGCAAGCAGGCCGTAGCCCGCGAGATAAACCCATTGCTCGGTATTTGGCGCTTCATAGGACGGGGTCATCAAGGCCCCGCAGATGACAGTAGGGCCGATTAGCCCGCTTGTATAAAGCGATATGCGCTTTTCGTGCTTGCCCATAACCCGGAAGATGATGATGCTCATCGCACCTCCCATGCCAGCGGCAAGCGCGCCGAGATGACCGATTGAGAGCTCCCTGAATCCGGGGCGAAGTACAATCAGAACGCCGACAAAACCGATTAGAACTGCAGACCATCGCCGCCAGCCAACCTGCTCCTTCAAGAACACCACTGAAAGTATTGTTACATAGGCCGGGAGCAGGAAAATGAGCGCGAAGGCTTCTGCCATGGAGAGATGCGTGAATGCCGTAACGCTCCCTATCGTGCCCATGGCAGCGGTTACGGTCCGCAACAGCCACATCTTGACGTTGGTGGTGCGAAACATATCGATCCATGCATCGTCAGCTTTCTTTGTAAAAGGAATAGCCAGTAGACCCAGCACTGCACCGAAGAATGCGATTTCGTATGGCGAGAGCGTGCCATCAAGAAATTTGACGCAGGCGTCGCTGACAGCGAATGCCGCATAGGATGCAAACGCGAGAAAAATACCATAAAGCATGACGATGTCCGAAAGAAACGGGGGAGGAGTTCGTTCCTTTCGCTCCTTTAATCGATTAGGAGCCTATTGGCAAAAGACATTTCTGAAATTCTGCATTTAAGTCTATAAGCAAGCCATTGCTTGGGAGAGAAGTAAACTCGGCCTTTTCAAGGTGTTGAGCTCAAGCAAAAACGCATGCCTCATTTGCAATCATATCCGTGGTGGAAATTTGGGCAAACGCCTATTTAGCAATCATCCAAACGAGGAGAAAGCAAATGAACATTCGTCAGAAAGTACAGCAGTTCGTATCTCGCCGCCGCGCTATCCGTGAACTCGGTGCGATGGACGACCATCTTCTTGCCGATATCGGTGTTTCGCGTTCGCAGATCCAGAGCGCCGTTTTCGGTAAGTAATAACTTATGGCGTGTCTCATGAAAGATCGCCCCGTAAGTAAAAATCGAATAAAGTGACAAAGCGTCGGTCTCCAGCCCCGGCGCTTTTGTTTTGTGTATAGCTAATACAATCATTTTTTTATCTTGGATTTCAGCTCCCGCCTGCGAAATTTTGCTTAACATGCGAACAGCAGCGTGAAACCTAGCTTACACTGAAAATGAGACGTAAACCGTACCATTTTGGGACAGATCACGATTGTCGTCCCTTTGATTTTCCGCCAGTCTATTTTTGCGGGGGCAGGCGATGAAGATACGGCCTTTCCGTTGTAGCTGCGGATGGTTTGCCTATCTTCATCGCCCTTATTTCATAGCAGAGTCTATTGCCGATACATGTTATTTATCGTGCGAAGTTCATTGCCAGTAAGTATTACGTGGAATGCAGGAGTGCACGCATATCTATCACTTGCATCATCGGGCGGTCTCAGGCTTATCTGACCGCCCGGTGATGCAGAGGAACAATCAACATGGACATTATTTGGCGTGGAATCCTGGTCGGGATCGGCGCAACGGTCGTAATGGACTTGTGGGCGCTTCTGCTAGCCACAATGCCAGGACAGACGCTTCCGAATTGGGGGCTGGTCGGCCGCTGGTTCTGGCATCTTCGCCATGGGCAAATTTTCCACGATGATATTTCCGATGCTGAACCCTATAAGCATGAAGTAGTGCTTGGCTGGATCGGGCATTATGCGGTTGGCATTCTTTACGGCATCATCTTTGCCATTTATGGTGGCGCCGAGTGGTTTTCCGATCCAATATTTCTGCCAGTTTGGATTTTTGGTGTACTCACTGTGGCGGCAGGGTGGTTCCTGTTGCAGCCCGGCTTGGGAATCGGCTGGGCGGCATCCAAATTGCCGAATGCACGTAACATACGTTTACTCAATCTTGTCGCGCATACGGTTTTCGCTCTTGGCATGTATGGCACGGCTATATTGTTGCAAAGTTCATTGTAAACAATCAGTTAGAACTATCAGAACCGCTCCTGCGAGCTGTCTTTTTTGAATCTGTTTCAAATATTTCCCGACAAATGAGTGACTGGCGCGCGGCGAAATCTCAGTCCACACTAAATCATGTCAACAAACTGGCACTTACACGGCAGAACTGTGCTTTTGTCCGCGATGGGTGTATGGGGAACATGTCCGACTGCAAATCTGCAGCGGCAACTAACATTATGGCAATCGCATAGGTTGCCTCGGTTCGGCATATTACGAAGCGCAACATGTTGCGCGTCGCAATTTCATGCGAACTGAGGAACTGATTGACGGGCGCTTGCCTTGGAGGGACGATGCTCGAAAAGCTGTTCAAATTACAGGAACACGGCACTACGGCGAGAACGGAAATCATTGCCGGCGTGACGACCTTCCTGACGATGTCTTATATCATCTTCGTAAACCCGGACATTCTGTCCACCACGGGTATGGATAAAAACGCCGTTTTCGTTGCCACCTGCCTTGCGGCAGCCCTCGGCTCGATCATCATGGCGCTCGTCGCAAACTGGCCAATCGGTATGGCGCCCGGCATGGGCCTCAATGCTTTCTTCGCTTTCACCGTTGTCGGGGCGATGGGCTTTTCCTGGCAGCAGGCGCTCGGCGCCGTTTTCATTTCCGGCATTATCTTCCTGATTTTGACGGTGACAGGCATACGTCGCTGGTTGGTCGAAGGTATTCCGCATTCTCTGCGTAGCGCGATTGCCGCAGGTATCGGTATGTTTCTCGCGCTGATCGGTTTGAAAAGCGCTGGCGTGGTTGTTGGCAATCAAGCAACCCTGGTCGGTCTTGGGGATCTGACAAAATCAGGTCCGCTGCTGGCAATTGCCGGCTTCTTCATCATCGCTGTATTGGATGCCCTGAAAGTTCGCGGAGCGATCCTCATTGGTATTCTTGTCGTCACTGTGGCATCGATTGCTCTTGGCATCAGTCAATTCGGCGGCATTTTCTCGGCCCCTCCGAGCCTGGCTCCAACCTTCCTTCAGCTTGATGTGATGGGCGCTCTGCATACCGGCATTCTGCACGTGATTCTGGTTTTCGTGCTGGTCGAAGTTTTTGACGCTACCGGCACGCTGATTGGCGTGGCAAAGCGCGGCGGCCTGATCGAACCGGGGAAGCCAAACCGTCTTGGGCGCGCCCTTTTTGCCGACAGCACGGCGATTCTTGGTGGTTCGCTTCTAGGTACGTCTTCCACGACGGCTTATGTCGAAAGCGCATCGGGTGTTCAGGCTGGCGGTCGCACAGGTCTGACCGCTCTGGTTGTGGCACTCCTGTTCCTTGCTGCCTTGTTTATTTCGCCGCTCGCTGGTTCGGTTCCAGCCTATGCGACAGCACCGGCCCTGATCTACGTTGCTTGCTTGATGATGCGTGAGCTGACCGAGATCGAGTGGCACGATGTAACGGAAGCGGCACCTGCAGCGCTGACGGCTTTGGCTATCCCGTTCACCTATTCCATCGCAAACGGTTTGGCCTTTGGCTTCATCAGCTACGTCGTGCTCAAAGCCTTCACCGGCAAGGCGCGTGACGTACATCTGGCTACCTGGCTGGTTGCAGCACTCTTCGTCATCCGCTTCGCATTCTTTGCGGAGTGACAATAGATGCGCCGGGCTAAGACAGCCCGGCGCTTTTCTGCAACATCGGGAGGAATAGAACTGTGCAGACAGATGAACTGAAACTGCTTGAAAAGCTGATCGACGTTATCGAGCAGAATGTTATCCCGCTGACCGAACGAGGCGTGGCAGAGGGCAACAAGGTTTTCGGTGCAGCATTGTTGCGCAAATCGGATCTATCCCTTGTTCTTGCGGAAACTAACAATGAAACTGAAAACCCACTCTGGCACGGTGAAGTGCACACCTTGAAGCGTTTCTACGAAATGCCGGAGAACGGACGTCCGGACACGAAAGACATGGTCTTTCTTTCCACTCATGAGCCTTGTTCCATGTGCCTTTCGGCAATTACATGGAGTGGCTTTGACAATTTCTACTACCTGTTCAGTCACGAGGATTCACGAGATGCTTTCTCGATCCCCCACGATTTGAAGATCCTCAAGGAAGTCTTCACGCTGGAGCCGGGTGGATATAACCGCGATAATGCCTTCTGGCATAGTCACTCGATCCCGAAGATGGTTGCCTCCCTGCCTGATGCCGACCGCCAGCGTCTTGGCAAACGACTTGATGCTATTTTCGCCAAATATGACGAATTGTCCGACACATATCAGGCAAGCAAAGATGGAAACGCTATCCCCCTCAATTGAGGAGAAATCGCTTTTCATAGTCATACGCCTGAAATAGGCGCGTGCCAGAGGGGATGCGCGATGTCGGATATTCGGCTCGCGCATTTTTCATGTCTGACAGGACGAGCATCATGACCTCTGACCACACAATATCAGCGATTGGCTTCTGCACCCCGACGGGTGACGGCAATTTCAGCACGCTTGAGGGCGCAATCCGCAACATCGTCGAACTTGGTTCGGAAGCTGTAGAATTGTCGCTATATGGCGAGGAAATAATCTCGGGCGGTCGTCTCATTCCGCAACGCGTGGATCGTCTTGTCAATATCACCAGACAGTTTGATACGCGCTACAGTGTCCACGGACAGATCGTTTCCAACTTCATGGATCGCGAGCATCTAGAATATCAGAAAGCGGTCGTTCGAGCGATGCTCGAACTTTGCGACCGTGTCGGGGCGGAAATTCTGGTTCATCACTCTGGCCATGCTCCCACGCCAGCGCTTTCTCGTATTCCTGATCTCGATAAGATGGAACGAGATGCGCTCGCTGAAATGGCGGAGCTTGCAAACACCTATGGCGTCCGGATCGCACTGGAGAATATCTTCGCTATGAGCGACGCTGAATATCGGCAGACACCGGCCCAGGTCGCCGAAACGGTTGCCGTGATCAATCATCCGTCCGTATGTGGATTGATCGACTTCAGCCACGCCTATATTGAATGCACACGCTTGGGTCTGGATTGGCGTCCGCAGATTCGCGCTATGGCGCCTGTGACCGGACATCTACATATACACGACAGTTTTGGTCGCCCTTACACGATGAACAAGTTTTATCATCCTGCGGAAGCAACAGCTCTAGGTATTGGCGATCTGCACCTGCCGATCGGATGGGGCGATATTCCGTGGGAAGAAATTTTCGATGAACTGACGTTCCTGCCCGATACGTTCATGATTATGGAAATCGGAGAAGATCGCTTCAGTACCGAACAAGCCGATAGTCTTGTACGGGCTCGCAAGCTGGCTGAACGAGTTAACAATCGTCTGAAAGCGGCTTGATCGAAATGAGATAGGCCGCGCAATAAGCGCGGCCTATTCTTTTTGTTCAGGCTTTTACTATTTGCGGATTTCACCAAGCTGCTTTTGTACCGCATCAATGACATCGTCGCCGATCTGGGACTTGTACTTGGCATAGATCGGCTGGGATTTCTCGAGCATGCGGGCATGCTCTTCCGGCGAGAGTGTGTTTACCTCCAGACCCGCTTCCTTGATCTTCTCGAGCGACTTCTGGTTCAGTTCGCGAATGACCTTGCGTTCAACGTCCCGGCCGACAACTGCACATTCACGCAAGGCAGCTTGTTCTTCCGGTGAATATGTGTCGAAGATCGGCTTGGAATACAGGAACAGAAACGGTGTATAGGCATGTTTCGTTTCTGTGATGTACTTCTGCACTTCGAAGAATTTTGACGTATCGATTGTGACGTAAGGGTTTTCCTGTGCGTCGATAGCTTTTGTTTCCAGCGCCGAGAAAATTTCACCGAAAGCCATTGGCGTCGCGTTGGCACCGAAATTCTGGAATGTGTCGAGGAAGATGTTGTTCTGCATCACGCGGACTTTCATGCCGCTGAAATCTTCCCACTTATTAACTGGATGCTTTGAATTCGAAAGGTTTCGAAAGCCGTTTTCCCAATAAGCAAGATTGACGAGCCCGACAGCAGCAAGCTTTTCGTCCATCATCTTGCCGAAGGGGCCGTCGACGACGGCATCTGCCTCTTCATCGTTGGCAAAGAGAAATGGCAGGTCGAAAACGCCAAGCGCGGGAACGATTCCGACGAGTGGTGATGACGATGTGACGACGCCTTCCTGTACACCGGAACGCAGTGCCTGCGTTGCCTGCAAATCGCCTCCCAATGCTCCACCCCAGAACGCGGTTATCTTCATCTTGCCGCCGGATTTTTCAGCAAGACATTCATTCATGGCCTTGATGCCGTTACCGACAGGATGATCCTCGTTAATGCCGTTCGAAACGCGGATATTGCGATCTTGAAATTCGGCGAATGCAGGTACAATTAGCGCTCCCGCCATGAGGGCGGTCGTTGCCAGCATAATCAGTTTTTTCATAGAACTCTCCTCCCAGAGTTGATGTTAAACTTAATGAAGCCAGTTCATGGGCACCAGAACAAGATTTGGAAACAGAACCAGCAGGAACAAGACAATGACCTGCGAAATCAGGAACGGATTGACGCCGGCGACCACTTTTCCAAGCGGTACCTTTGATACGCCGCTGACTACATTCAGCACCACGCCAACAGGCGGCGTGATAAGTCCGATACTGTTATTCATGATGAACAAAACACCGAAATAGGCCGGGTCGATACCTGCTTGTTTGACAATCGGCATCAGGACTGGTGTCAGGATCAGGATTGTCGGCGTAAGGTCCAGCGCCGTTCCGACCACGAGCACCAGGATCATGATCGCAAACATCAGCAGTTTGGGGCTGTCAATCAGCGGAGCGATATAGCCGCTGATTTCCGCCGGAATGTTTGCTGCTGTTATCAGCCATGACGAAACCAGCGCCGAGGCGACAAGAAACATAATGACTGAGGTCGTTTTTGCGGCCCGTAGAAAGACGCCGTAAAGATCGACAAATCTGAGTTCGCGATAGATGAACATGCCAACAAAGAGGGCATAGGCTGCGGCTACCACGGCTGCTTCTGTTGGCGTCATGACACCCATTCGAATGCCGCCAAGAATGATGATCGGCATACCGAGCGCCCATAGTGCGCGCGCGGTCGCTTGTAGCCGATCTTTACCGGATTGCTTCGGAAGTACTTTTAGATTGTCTTTTCTGACAACAATCTGCCAGGTGAAGAGAAGGGCAATACCCATCATCAGGCCCGGCACGATGCCTGCCATGAAAAGCTGCGTTATGGATACATTTGCAGCGACACCGAATACGATCATTGCCATGGATGGCGGAATGACCGGTGCGATGATGCCGCCGGCAGCCATCAGTCCGGCTGAGCGCGGGATGTTATAGCCTGCTTTCGCCATCATAGGGACGAGGATGGTTGCAAGCGCCGCGGTGTCAGCCGCAGCCGAGCCTGATACGCTGGCCATGATGATGGCCGCAAGAATGGCAACGACCCCGAGGCCGCCGCGAATATGACCGACACAAGCTATGGCGAAATCAATGATGCGGCGGGACAAGCCGCCGGAATTCATCAGTTCACCGGCCAGAATGAAGAAAGGGATTGCCAGAAGGGTGAAGGAGTCGACCCCGGCAATCATATTTTGCGCGATGATCTGCGTATTGAACATCCCCATGTACAACATGAGAACGACACCGCAGAACATAAGCGAGAAGGCAATCGGAACACCAATGGCCATAGCGCTGAGGAGCGAGCCGACAAATACCACAAGCGTCATGTCGTCTACTCCATCAGATGGTCGAGCGAATGTTCGCCCGCAAAGGTGGCAATTTCCTCATCGGTCAGACGACCGGTAACGGCACGAAGGAAACGTTCAGCTGCAATGATGAACATTGCGCCGCCGGTAAATAATCCGACGCCGTAGACCCAGATCATCGAGAGCCCGGTGACGGGTGCGACCATGCTGGCGTTGATGTCGAATTGCTTCCATGTGCCCCAGAAGAAAATGCCCGAGCATAACAAGACGATTAGATAGCTGATTGCCATGCATGTAATGCGGCCCTGTCGCCCAAAACGGGCAACCAGTGACTCAATACCTAGATGGCTGTTCTCTCTAAACGTGAGAACTGCGCCGAGAAATGCTACCCAAACGAAGAAATAACGTGAAAGTTCTTCTGATACGGTCAGTCCGGAATTTGCGGCGTAGCGCAAAATCACGTTGACGAAGACCATGATTGCCATGCCGGCAAGGAGAAAGACGAGAAGTGCACCAAGTATCTTGTAGAAGAAGTCTATGGCTTTCGTCATCTGTCCGCCCTCAGACTTTATCGAGCAGATCGCGGGCCTGCAGGTTCTGTACCAAGGCTCTGATGCCGAAAGTCCATTCAGGACATTTGTCGGTCCGGTCGACCCAGTTGACGAGGCGACCGAGCTTGGGAGTTGATATCTCCACACGGTCGCCGACTTCGTGCGTGAAACCTTGTCCGGCGCCGCGACGGTCCTTGACGGGCGCGAACATTGTACCGAGGAACAATACCGCGCCATCCGGATATTGATGATTGCGGTTCATCATCTGCGATGCGAGGTTTTCGGGATCTCGGCTAATCGCTTCCATCGGGCTTTCGCCGGTCATCTCGAAGCCGTCAGCTCCGTGGACTGTCAGCGACAGCTTCAGCTTGCGTAATACATCCATGGTGAATTCGCCATCAAACAGGCGAATGAAGGGACCGATAGCACAGGAAGCATTGTTATCCTTGGCTTTGCCAAGCAGGAGAGCTGAACGTCCTTCGACGTCCCTGAGATTGACGTCGTTCCCCAGAGTTGCACCGACGATGCGTCCGTCTGAAGCGACGACCAGTACGACTTCAGGTTCGGGATTGTTCCATTGTGAAATCGGCAGAATACCAACGGTCGCGCCGCAGCCAACCGCAGACATAGGCTGAGATTTGGTGAAAATTTCCGCATCAGGGCCAATGCCCACCTCAAGATATTGGGACCAGAGCCCCATTTCCTGCAGGAGTGCTTTAACGCCCGCCGCTTTCTCTGACCCCGCCACGACACCCCGCAAATTGTCGCCGATGACGGGGGCGAGACGTTCGCGAATTTCGCGGGCGCGGGAAGGGTCACCTTTTGCCTGTTCTTCGATCACACGTTCAAGCATGCTGTCAGCAAAGGTGACGCCTGCCGCTTTGATGGATTGCAAATCGATAGGAGCAAGTAACTCTCCGCGTTCACCGGAAAGAAAATCGTCCACAGAGCCGAGATTCGGAAAGCTTTCTGTAGCTTTCAATTCGTTTATTAGTGAACTGCGCTCCAGAAGGCCTGAAACTGTAGCGGACAAGCTGGATAGATCGTACACATGACCGTTTTTCACCAATACTGGACAGGGGCCGTTTTCGGCCTTTGACCACACACGGCCGATCAAAACCGCTGAATGGCTGTCGTCAGGCAAAATTGTCGTTGCTTTCAATTCACGCTTGTCTTGCACAGATACCTCCCAATGCATGACCGTTTCCCACAGGCCATATGTTGTCAGGATGTCTGACAACAATAGTTCTATTGTTATTAGCAGTCTGGAGTTGAGTCCAGCCTTCAGTCCGTGCCCATCTCAAAAATTAGATCGATCTGTTTTTCTGCGACTGACCGAGTAGGCTTTGTCCATTTCTGGATTAAGTTCCATACCGAGCCCGGAGCCGGGTGGCACGGTAATCATACCGTTCTTTACTTCGGGCAAAGCCGTAACCAGATCGCGATACCAGGTCTTGTAGAATGCGCGAACGCTTTCTTGAATAAGTGCGTTCGGTGCATTCAGTGACAGGTGCGTCGAAGCACAGAGGACGACTGGCCCGGTACAGTCATGTGGTGCGACCGGTAGATGCCAGGCTTCTGCCATAGCCGCGATCTTACGCGCTTCTGACAGGCCACCGCACCAGCTCAAATCGAGCATGACAACGCCGGCAACGCCCGTTTCGAGCAGATCGCGAAACGCCCAGCGGCTCCCTAAAGTCTCCGAGGCACAGATTGGCGCAATGCTTGCTTCCGCATAACGTTTCAGGCTGCCAAGACTGTCCATCTTGATCGGGTCTTCATGCCAGAAGGTCTTGAAAGGCGTGAGTTCACGGGCGATCTGCATAGCGGGCAAGAGCTGCCACATTGAATGGAATTCAACCATAATATCCATGCGGTCACCGACAGCCGCACGGATTTTCTCGAAAGGCTGCAATGCGGCCTTCAGATCAGGTTGAGAAATATACTGCCCGCGTGTTTTCTCTGCGGCCATGTCGAACGGCCAAATTTTCATTGCCGTTATGCCTTCGTCCAGCAATGAGAGCGCGAGTTCATCGGCACGGTGCAGGAAGCCATTAAGATCGTCATAACTGGCACCTGCACCAGCAAGACCATAATTGGCGGATTGCTGGCCGGTTGCCTTCTTGATGTATTCCGTTCCGGCACACGTATTATACGTGCGGATGGATTGACGGCTGAAGCCGCCGAGAAGTTGAGCAATCGGGAGGTTGGCAGCCTTGCCATATAGATCCCACAGAGCGATATCGAAGGCAGAGTTACCCCGCACTTCCGCTCCGGTTGAACGGAAACCAAGATATCCCACAAGGTCAGAGGCTAGCAGATCGATCTGCAGCGGATCGCGACCGAGAACGCGCGGCGCAACATATTCGTGCAGATAAGCTTCAACGGTTTCGGACATGAAAAAGGTTTCACCCAGTCCGGTAATTCCTTCGTCCGTATGAACTTCCACCCACAACAGGTTTGGCCGTTCAGCAATGCGAATGGTCTCGATTGCGGTGATCTTCATTGCACCTCCCAAATGCAATTGGATTGCCTGCGTGCTAGCTCTTGTGGCTTTGGTTAAGCTTTTCGAGATGAAGGAGCAGGGCGCTATGATCTTTCTCACCGCCGCCGTCTTCCACAAAAGCGGCGAAGGCTTCGCGTACAGTCTCGGTCAACGGCAAGCTTAACGACAGGTCGCCCGCAGTCTTGAGGATCGAATTGAGGTCTTTTAGCTGAATGCGCGATGTGCCGCCCGGTTCGAAATTACGGTCGATCATCCGCTTGCCGTGCAGTTCGAGAATGCGGCTTTCACAGAAACCGCCGCGGATAGCATCCCGGAATGCAGTGCGCGACCCGCCGCCCTTTTCGACCAAAACCATTGCCTCTGCAATCGCTCCGATGGTAACGGCAACAATCTGCTGATTGGCAAGTTTTGCGAGCTGACCGGCACCTGACGGGCCGACGCGGGTGAGGCGTCCCATTGGTTTGAACACATCGGCTAGGTCGGAGATGATCATTTCGTCTCCTCCGGCCATGATGGCAAGTGTGCCTTCCTGGGCACCTATCACGCCACCGGAAACTGGGGCATCGATATGATTGACGCCAATTGCTTCCAGACGCTTGGCATGTGCGCGTGCGAAGTCTGGTGAAATTGAACTCATGTCAATGACGGCACTGCCTTTTTTCAAGGCGTCAGCAGTTCCTTGGTTGAAAAGAACGTCGCGTACTGCCGGACCATCGGTCAACATCGTGATGACTACATCGGCATTCTCTACCGCTTCGGCGGCGGTTTGAGCGAGTGTGGCACCTTGTTCAGCAAGAGGGGTCGACTTGGCGCTGTTTCGGTTCCAGACTGTTACATCAAAGCCCGCGTCCAGAAGCCGACTGGCCATTGGTGAGCCCATCAGGCCGGTTCCAAGAAAAGCGATCTTGCGTATCAAAGCTTACCTCCCATTTCATCTTCGATGTAAACGCGAATGATCTCATCAAAGGATGTTTCTGCGGTGAAGCCAAGGGCCTGTGCGCGTTTTGCCTCGAAACCAGGCGCCCAGCCTGCAACCATACGCATGATCATTTCATCTGGTTCGCGTCGGATCAAACCGACGGCTTTTTCCCCGGCAATACGGCGCAAAGCCTCAATTTGTTCGCCTACAGTTGCACTGAGACCGGGCATGGAAAGATTGCGACGTGCTCCAACCGCTTCCGTATCGATGGTAGCTCCATGGATCAGAAAGCCGACCGCTGATCGCGGCGAGGCATGCCAATGCCGGACATCTTCCGGAACAGGCAAGACAGCTTCCTGCCCGGAGAGTGGTTCGCGTAGGATGTTGGAGAAAAAGCCGGATGCGGCCTTGTTCGGTTTGCCAGGTCGTATGCAGATCGTTGGCAGGCGAATCCCGATACCGTCAAAGAAGCCGCGACGGGTGTAGTCTGACAACAAAAGTTCGCTGATTGCCTTCTGCGTACCGTAACTTGTCAACGGGGTCGTGTGAAATTCATCGGGGATCGGGTAGGGGAGAGGGGCGCCAAAAACGGCAATGGACGATGTGAAAACCACGCGGGGTTTATAGCGATCGGCAATGTGAGCAAGCCTGATTGCATCGAACAGATGCCGGGTGCCGTCCAGATTGATTCGATATCCTTTATCGAAATCGCTCTCCGCTTCACCTGACACGATTGCCGCTAGGTGAAAGATGACGTCAGGGCGTCCTGAAACGATCTTCTGAGCGGTTTCCGTGGTGGATATATCTGCGGCCAGAACATCAACCGATCCCACAAAGCCGATCGGAGGTTCTGCAGCTATGATATCGATAAGGGTAAGCTTTTCAATGGGTTTTCCCCTGATGTGACCATCGTTTGAAAGGCGCTGCGTTAACATGCGCCCGACCATACCCGCAGCGCCGATGATTGCGATATGCATTTGGAAAACTTCCTCCCTGCCTTGCAGCCACCCCTATTCGAAAACCCGGCGTTGGCTGCCATTACGACACTTATCCAGTCTCCCACCAGATTTGTGTTGTAGGGTTGTCTGATAACCTTATATGTAGGCGTTGAAAACAGTTTTCTCCGTCTTGCCACAGGAATGAAACGGAAAAGCCTGTTGCGTTCCCAAAGCTGTCGTACATCCACGGCAGCCGATTGCGCATCAACCAGGTCTATGAACAAGAGGATATTATGTACGGTTTGGGGGACATGACCGGAGACAAGCAGACTGATCTCGTTACCCTTTTGGGTGATGATCTGGTTATGACCGCGCGAAGCGATATGCTCCGCTATTGTCGGGACTGGCCGGGGGATGTGGAGAATATAGCAGTTGCTGTGATCCGCCCGCGCTCGACAGAGGACGTTTCCGCCGTGGTTAAAGCTTGCGCTTCACTGGGATTGTCCATCATTCCGCAGGGCGGAAATACTGGTCTTGTGCAGGGCGGTGTACCGGATGGTCAAGATAATCTTGTTGTTCTAAGCCTTGAGCGAATGAACCGTATTCGTAAGGTCGATCCGGATGATTTTTCAGCGGTTGTTGATGCCGGCTGCATTCTCTCCGAACTGAAAGACAAACTGGCAGCCGAAGGGATGTTTTTTCCATTAGCCCTCGGCGCACAGGGAAGCTGCCGCATCGGGGGAAATGTCAGCACCAATGCCGGTGGCATCAATGTGTTGCGGTACGGCATGACACGCGAGTTGGTCCTGGGGTTGGAGGTCGTCTTGCCTGATGGCACGATATTCAACGGTCTTTCAACGTTGCGGAAAGACAATCGCGGCATTGATCTGAAACAGCTTTTCATCGGTGCTGAAGGCATTATGGGAGTGGTAACCGGCGTCGCAATCAAACTGACGCCTTTGCCGGACGAGGTGGAAATCGCACTGGTAGGGCTCAATTCGCTCACTGACGCTATTGCGCTTTATCGGCGTGCGCGCGTGCAGTGCTGTGATCTGATGTCCGCTTTCGAATTCATGCCGCCGGTGGCTTTTACCTTGGCGCAAGAGGCGATGCCGGATCTTGCCATGCCGCTTGGACAATATCCTGCCTACGTCTTGATGGAGATTTCAGGCTCTGGGCTGGTCGATATAGCGTCCTTGATGGAACAGTTTCTTGCCGGCGCAATGGAAGATGGTCTCGTTCTGGACGGAACCATCGCGTCATCTCGTGCGCAAGGTCAAAATCTCTGGATGTTCCGCGAGGCGATGAACGAAGGGCAGGCGCTGCGTGGCAAACACCTCCGCACTGACATATCGGTCCCGCTGTCAAAACTGGCGTCGTTCGTCACTGAAGCTGAAACCGAACTGGCTGAGGTTCTTCCGGATTGTCTTGCTGTTTCTTACGGGCATGTGGGTGACGGTAATGTGCACCTCAACGTTATCCCTGAAAGCGGTCTCGATGTTGCGGCGGTAGACAAGAGGATCAAGCTTGCAAAGGAAACGATCAATGGTGTTCTCGATCGTTATGCTGGCAGCATCAGCGCCGAGCACGGCATCGGCCGCCTGAAGCGGGAAGATTTCGAGAAGCGTATTGACCCCGCACGGCGAAAACTGCTTGAAGGCCTCAAGCAAGTCTTCGATCCGGGCAATATCATGAATCCGGGCTGCCAGCTTTCGCTTGACTCTTCGAGAGGCTGACGACACACCACTTGCACGGGTAATCAGGGAGGATTTATCATTTTGTTTGGTGAAATCAGGCGTAATGAGCAGCTTCCCGGACGCATCGCTTCCGAAATTACGCGGCAGATCAGTGAAGGTAGCCTTCTGCCGGGACAAAAGCTGCCGACAGAACATAATCTCGCACAAAGCTTCGGTGTCAGTCGCTCAGTTGTACGTGAAGCGATTGCTCAGTTGCGCAATGAAGGCTTGGTTGAAACTCGACAGGGAGTAGGTGCTTTCGTAACGGAGCCCGATAAACGCCATGCCATCCGAATAGAACCTGAAACACTTGCCAATCGCGATAGTTTCCGAAGCCTGTTCCAGTTGCGAATGGCGTTGGAGATAGAAGCTGCAGGGCTCGCCGCAGTGCATCATGACGAACACGACATGATGCAACTTAACGAAGCACTCGCGGAAATGAGCGGTTCGAAAAAATGGACAGATACCGGTATAGCTGCTGATCTCGCATTTCACCGCGCACTCGCTTCTGCAACACATAATGAGTATTTTCCGTTGGTTCTCGGTTTCATTGCCGAGAGGATCAATCAGGCAATCAATGCGGCGCGTGCACGAGCAGTGCTTGAGCAAATTGTCGAAATCACAATCGATGAGCACACCGCAATCAGGGATGCCATCCATTCACGTGATCCGTTGCGAGCGCGCGAAGTGATGCGCCACCACATTGTGCAGGCGGCAAGCCGCGTGGGTCTCAAGCTGGAAACTTTCTGATGGCTTCTTCTTTTGAACTTTTCAGTCTGGAGGGGCGCATAGCCCTGATTACCGGTTCCAGCCAGGGCATCGGTTTTGCATTGGCGCGAGGGCTTGCAGAACATGGCGCAACGGTAATCATCAATGGTCGTGATCGGACCAAGGTGGATGCGGCAGTCACGCTATTGGAAAAAGAGGGGCATACGATCTTTGCATCCGCATTTGATGTGACGGATGCCGAAGAAGTTCGCGCGGCCATCGATGGGATTGAAGAGGACGTCGGGGCGCTCGATATTCTGGTCAATAATGCCGGGATGCAGTATCGCGCCCCGCTCGAAGATTATCCGATCGAGAAATGGCAACAGCTTCTGGAAACCAATATTTCCAGCGCTTTTTATGCCGGACAGGCCGCAGCACACCATATGATCGCGCGAGGACGTGGCAAGATAATCAACATTGCTTCGGTTCAAAGTGAACTAGCGCGGCCTTCCATCGCGCCCTATACAGCGACAAAAGGGGCAATCCGTAACCTGACACGCGGCATGGCCACTGATTGGGCCCGATATGGTTTGCAGATCAATGCGATTGCTCCCGGCTATTTCAAGACGCCACTGAATCAGGCATTGGTTGATAATCCCGAATTTACGGCATGGCTGGAAAAAAGAACGCCGGCGGGCCGTTGGGGCGATGTGGAAGAGTTGGTCGGCGCTGCGGTATTCCTGAGCGGCGATGCCTCCTCTTTCGTAAATGGACAGGTTCTGCACGTCGATGGCGGCATGACCGCTAGTGTATGAGGAACTGATGCTGCGTATTATCGTTATGGGTGTTTCGGGTTCCGGAAAATCGACCGTGGGTGAGAAGATTGCCGACGCGCTGGCTCTCCCATTTCTTGAAGGCGATTCCCTGCATCCAAAGTCCAATGTCGATAAAATGTCAGCGGGCATACCTTTGCAGGATGAGGATCGCTGGCCCTGGCTCGACAAAATCGGTGAACGTCTAGCGGCCTCGACCGATGGAATTGTCATTTCTTGCTCCGCACTAAAGAAGAGCTATCGTGATCGTCTTCGCTCTGCGGCAGGAGCGCCGGTGCTGTTTGTCTTTCTGGACGGCAGTTTTGAAGTATTGCACGAGCACATGGGACACCGCACCGGCCATTTTATGCCGGTGACAATGCTGGAAAGCCAGATCGCTACGCTCGAAAGCCCAGTTGGGGAACCGCTAGTGTTCCGCGCAGATATTGCCGAAACCGTGGAAAAGATTGTTTTCGACAGTCTCGAATGGATACGCTCAGTTCAGCCCTAGAACTATTTAAGGGGCCAAAAGAACATCAATGTGGGAACCGTCACAATCGCGATAATGATTGATAGCGGTAATCCCAGACGTGGATAATCACTGAATTTATAACCACCTGGCCCCATGACCAGCGTATTGCATTGATGGCCAATCGGCGTGAGGAAGTCACATCCCGCACCGATAGCAACTGCCATCAGAAAGGCCTCCGGCTTAAAGCCGAGTCCAGAAGCAAAACTTGTTGCTATGGGAGCCATGACGAGCACAGTTGCGGCATTGTTGAGAAATGGTGTCACCATCATTGCCGCCACAAGGATGAGCGCCAATGCACCTGCTGGCGGCAATTGATGACCGATTGTGGCGAGTCCTTCTGCTATGAGATCCGTGCCGCCGGTTGTTCTCAGCGCATCCGAAACAGGGATAAGTGCAGCAAGCATGACCAGAATTGGGCCATCAATTTCATCATAGACCTCGTTGAGAGGGATCACTTTGAATAACGGCATAGCGACGGCAGCGGCAAAGAAAGCGATCGCCACTGGCACAAGACTTAAAGCGGTTGCCCCGATGGCAGCAATCAGAATAGCGAGCGGGATCAATCCGCGTCTAACGCTACCGAGCATCAGTTTGCGACGGGCAAGCGGCAGCAATTCGAACTCCGGCAGGAAGGTAGATAGATTTGCTTGTCTGCCTTGCAACACGATCACATCGCCGAAGCGCAGAATGACCTCACTGAGACGTTCTGTAATGCGTTCACCTGGTCTGCTGACTGCCAGCAAGTTGAGGTCATAGCGCGCGAATAGGGCAAGTCGCTGGGCCGTCAGTCCAATGAGGCGCGAGTTCTTTCCTATAACAGCTTCCACGACCTCGATGTCGGTGGAGCCGCTAGTCTCGGAGGGATTTCGGTTTTCGGATAATGTGAGTTTTCCGGCGCTTATGATCGCATCGAGCGCCTTTGGATCTCCTTCGAGAAGGACGACATCTCCTTCGGTCAGCATCGTGTCGGGAAGCGGCGTCAATCGCTGATCGTTGCGTATGATGGAAGTCACCATCGCTTCGCCTTCGGCGGCCTTGATGAGATCGGTCACGCGCTTGCCGGTCATCGTCGAAGCTTTGGTGATGCGTGCTTCAGAGGCGTAATTCTTGATCTTGATTGCCTCGTCCAGCGATACGTTTTCGCGAGTGCGTTGTGGAACGAGCCAATAAAAAAGCGTGAGATAGATGAGCCCTACCGCTGACAGCACGGCACCGACGGGGGTGAAGTCAAACATGGTGAATGGTTCGCCGACCATCTCGCCACGTATACGAGAAACGACGATATTCGGCGAAGTACCTACTTGGGTCATCAAACCGCCGAGCAGTGCACCGAATGCCATGGGCATGAGAAAGGTCGATGGAGAAACGTTGGACCGGCGCGCAAACTGAAAAGCGACTGGGATCATGATTGCCAGCGCACCGACGTTCTTCACAAAGGCGGAAAGAACGGTAACGACTGCTACCAGAACGACGAGCTGTAGTCTGACGCTGTTCATTTCTGGCAAGAACCGTTGGACTGCCGCTTGCATGAGACCTGAACGTGCGACGCCTGCGCTCACCACCAAGGCACTGCCAACAATGATGACAATATCATCGCTGAAACCTGAGAAAGCCTGATCGAAGGGGACGACCCCAACAGCTATAGCCAGGAGGAGCGCACAGAGTGCAACGACATCATAGCGGAATTTGCCCCAGATAAACGCCCCCATCATGAGTATGATTACTGCGAAGGAGAGTATCTGCTGATGCGTCATCTATCGGAATTTCCTCACCGGCGGAAAAATATTCCACCTCTGTGTAGCCGATAAATTCTAAAACAGAAATCGATTATTATAGCGGGTTGCGTCCTTTTGAAGGACGCAACCCGCTATAATGTCAATTATTTAAGCGCTGACCGTCACTGCCGAAAACATGCACATTTCCTGCGAGTGCACCAACTCTGACCGTTTCGTCAATATTATGTGTCGATCGTCCAGCAACGCGGAAAATAAGCGGCTTGCCATCCGGCAAGGCAGCATGGATGTAGCTTTCTGCACCGACAAGTTCGACAGCCTCAATACGGACGGTCGTGTTGAAACCGTCAGCATCTGCCTCCCCGTCTTCCAGGATGCGGATATCTTCTGGACGAACGCCGATGGTGAAATTCCCGGCAGGTGCTTTCACAGCGCTACCGGTTTTCCAGCCAGTGGATTCTCCGCTTTGCAGCAGGTTCATCGACGGTGAGCCGATAAATGTTGCAACGAATGTGGATGCTGGCTTTTCATAAAGTTCAATCGGCGTGCCGACCTGTTCGATGTGGCCAGCATTTAGCACGACGAGGCGGTCAGCCATGGTCATGGCCTCCATCTGGTCATGGGTGACATAAACGCTCGTAGTGCCGAGCGAACGCTGCAGACGCTTGATTTCAACACGCATCTGAACGCGTAATTTTGCGTCCAGGTTAGAAAGCGGTTCATCGAAGAGGAACGCTGCTGGTTCACGTACAATGGCGCGCCCCATGGCGACACGTTGGCGTTGGCCACCAGAAAGTTGACGCGGCTTGCGCTCAAGAAATTGTTCAATTTCGAGTGCCTTAGCAGCCTTCGCTATGCGACGTTCAATTTCGTCTTTTGGCGTTTTGCGGTTTTTCAAGCCGTAAGCAAGATTTTCGCGAACCGTCATATGCGGGTAGAGCGCATAATTCTGGAACACCATGGCGATATCGCGTTCAGCAGGTTCAACATCATTGACCACCCGGTCGCCAATAGAGATGGTGCCGGATGTAATACCCTCAAGACCAGCTATCATACGCAGGAGTGTGGATTTACCGCAGCCCGATGGGCCTACCAGTACTACAAATTCGCCGTCGTTGATCTCTAGCGATACGCCTTTGATGACTTCGACATTGCCGCCATAGCTCTTGCGGACGTTATCAAGAACGATTTTGCTCATTACTTTTCCGTTTCAACGAGACCTTTGACGAACCAGCGCTGCATCAGCACCACAACGAGGATCGGTGGGATGATGGCCAGAATGGCTGTTACCATGACGTAATTCCACGGCGTGGACGCATCGGCCCAGTCAACCATGCGGCGCAAGCCGATGATGATCGTGTTCATCTTGGCGTCATTAGTAACAAGCAGCGGCCACAGATACTGGGTCCATCCATAAATGAAGAGGATGACGAAAAGTGCTGCAATATTCGTCTTCGAAAGGGGAAGCAGGATATCCCGCATGAAACGAAATGGTCCCGCATTGTCGATACGCGCTGCTTCAACCAGTTCACCGGGAATGGTGAGGAAAAACTGACGGAACAGGAAAGTCGCGGTCGCAGACGCCATCAGCGGTAGCGTAAGCCCGGCATAGGTATCGATCAAACCGAGATCCACAATCACCTTGTAGGTCGGCAGGATACGAACCTCTACCGGCAGCATCAAGGTTATGAAGATCATCCAGAAGAAAAACATACGTAGCGGAAAGCGAAAAAACACAATCGCGAAGGCCGACATGAACGAGATGATGATCTTGCCGACGGCGATGGCCATGGCGACCACAAACGAGTTCCAGAGAAGCCGCTCGAGACTGACGCCGACAACGCGTTCCACGCCACCGAAGATGGCCTCGCCGTAGTTTTCTACGAAATGGTCGCCTGGCAACAACGAAATCGGCGGGCGAATGATCTGTGTCGAAGTCATCGTCGAAGCGACGAAGGTATAGTAGATCGGAAAGGCGACGATAATAATGCCTACGATCAGGATGAGGTGGCCGATCAGGTTTGAGACTGGGCGTTTTTCTATCATTGTCGCCTCACTCACGAATAATGTACGCGCTTCTCGACGAAGCGGAACTGGAAGGCGGTCAAGGCAATAACGATTGCCATCAAAATGACGGACTGTGCCGAAGAGGAACCTAGGTTCAAGTTGACGAAGCCATCATTGTAAACTTTGTAGACCAGCGTTTCGGTGGCTCTGGCTGGTCCCCCGCCAGTCACGGCATGGATGATGCCGAATGTGTCGAAGAAGGCGTAGACAGTGTTCACGACCAGCAGGAAGAATGAAGTCGGTGCAAGAAGCGGAAATACAATAGACCAGAATCGTCGCGATCCTCGCGCGCCATCGATGGCGGCTGCTTCGATCAACGATTTAGGAATTGCCTGTAACCCTGCAACAAAGAACAGGAAGTTATAAGAAATTTGCTTCCATGCAGCTGCCACGACGACTAGGCCCATGGCCTGATTGCCATCAAGCAGCGGGTCCCATGCGATGCCATTACGGCGCAAAATATAGGCAAAGGTGCCCATCGCCGGGTTGAACATGAAGAGCCACAACATGCCTGCGACGGCGGGAGCCACAGCATAAGGCCAGATCAGGAGCGTACGATAAAACGTCTTGCCGCGGATAACGCGATCTGCCGCCGTTGCAAGTAATAGTGCTGCACCCATCGCAAGCAGTGCGGTCAGGACATTGAAGACAATCGTTACTCTGAACGAGTGTAGATAGTTGGGGTCGGCCAGAACGGTTGTGAAGTTGGCCAGTCCCACAAAGGTAGACTTCAATCCGAATGCGTCTTCACGCATGAAGGACTGATAAATTGCCTGACTGGCTGGCCAGAAGAAAAACACCACTGTCAGAACGATCTGTGGGGCCAGCAGGAAATAGGGCAAGATTTTATTCGGAAAGGTAACTTTCTGCACGGGGAGCGTCCTCGTGGGTAACAAGGCCGCCTGCCACAGAGACAGGCGGCGTTGTGTCAATGTGATCGATTACTGAGCTGCGGCAATCGCGTCGTTAGCGCGCTTGACGCCGTTTTCGAGCGCCGTTTTCGCATCCTGCTTGCCGCCGAGCATGGCTTCGAATTCTTCGTTCAGAATATCGCGAACCTGCGGCAGGTTGATGAGGCGAACACCCTTTGAATTTTCGGTCGGTGCCTTGCCCATCATCTGGAGGATAGGTGTCTCACGGCCCGGATTTTTTTCATAGAAATCCGACTTTTTGGTTTCTTCGTAAGCAGCCAGTGTTACGGGTAGATAGCCGGACTTTTCGTGCAGCTTGACCTGGATTTTGGTCTGCGAAAGGAAGTTGAAGAATTCTGCAACACCCTTGTACTGTTCGTCGCTGAGACCGGCGAAGACCCAGAGGGCCGCACCGCCAGGGATCGTGTTCTGCGGGCCGTGACCTTCATAATAAGGCAGCTGGCCGATACCGTAATTGATGCCGGACTTTACGACATCTCCGAGGCCGCCGGAGGATTCGGTCAACATTGCGCATTCACCGGAGGTGAAAAGCTGCTTGGCTTCCGATGTGCGGCCGCCATAGCGGAACGTGCCGTCTTTCGCGAGATCGGCAATCGACTGGAAGTGCTGGATGTAAAGCGGTGAATTGATTTCAAGCTTTACATCGGTTCCACCAAGGCCGTTTTCATTGGTGCCATAAGGGACGTTGTTCCAGGCAGCGAAGTTTTCGGTCTGAATCCAGGTCAGCCATGTGGAGGTGAAACCGCAGGGTGCTCCGCCGCTAGACTTGATCTTCTTGGCAGCTTCGAAAACTTCCGGCCAGGTCTTTGGCGGATTGTTTTCATCAAGGCCAGCCTTCTTGAAAGCGTCCTTGTTGTAATAAAGGATTGGCGACGAGGAATTGTACGGGAAAGACAGCATGGTGCCATCCGGCTTCGAATAGTAAGCGACGATGCCGGGCAGATATTGCGACTTGTCGAACTTGAAGCCGCCCTTTTCCAAAACTTCAGCAGCAGGAACCACAGCACCTTCAGCAGCCATCATGACACCGCTGCCAGCATCGAAGACCTGAAGGATTGCAGGCGGCTGCTTGGAACGAAACGCGGCGATGCCGGCATTCAACGTTTCGGGGTAGGTTCCCTTATAGACGGGAACGATTTTGTATTCGCTCTGGCTTTCGTTGAACTCTTTCGAAAGCTCATTGACCATTTCGTTGTTGGCACCGGTCATGCCGTGCCACCATGCCAGTTCCGTCTGGGCGAATGCCTGCGAACCGATGGTGAGGGCGAGGGCGCTCGTCAGCGCCGAAGTCGTAAACAGACGGATAAGCATGTTTCCTCCTCGAGTGTGAGATTGCGTGAACATTCGAGCTCCTTGGTGAGGGTCTCAAAGTTCCGACATCTGCGATATATTCGTTGCACTTATATGAATGCAATTTTTGCCAAAGGATCAACCTTCGATTCTCCCAATGGCAGAATAAATACGAAAACGATAGCATTCGAAATGAAAAAAAACGAAAGGCAAGTGATAATCGTGGGGAGAACGTGCGTATAATTGAGGAGTTGGGAAAGTTGCCCTATGCCATTCTCATATGATGATTGCAGGTTTGCTGGCCGGCGGATTGACCAACGCCGCAGAGTGAATTGATATATGCCTTTCGAATCTGGCCGACGGTTTTATTGAGTTTTGCCTTCAATCGGATCGGACATTACCCAACTTGCTGACAGGTGAACTTATGCCGAGTGACGATCGCAGGAAAAGTCGCGTTACGCTTCTGGATGTGGCACGCCACGCCAGTGTATCACGTGCAACAGCTTCCCTCGTCATCCGCAAAAGCCCGTTGGTGGGAGCGGCGACGCGCGAAAAGGTGGAAAAAGCCCTAAAGGAGTTGGGCTATGTCTACAACATGGGAGCCGCTAGTCTCCGGGTAGAGCGATCGAATACGGTTGGCGTCATCGTGCCTACCCTCGGCAATCCATTTTACGGCGAATTGCTTTCGGGAATAGACAGTGTTGTGGGTGAAGCGGGGCTGGTCGTCCTTCTGGCAAACAGTCACGAGAACTTCGCTAACCAAAGTATTCTCATGCAGCGCATGCGTGAGCACGGCGTTGATGGCGTAATCATGTCGCCGACTGCAGAAACAGCACCGGAATTCATCGAACAAATCGCTGACTGGGGCTTGCCTGTGGTGCAGGTGCTGCGCCATGTGACTGATCGAATTGACTATGCAGGCGTTGATTACGCAGGCGGTATGCGACAGGCGGTCAATCATCTTGCCAGGCTTGGGCACAGAACAATCGCATTTGCTGTACATGGCCCGATTCATTCAGCATATCGCGAGCGTGTCGAAGGTTTTCGTGATGCGATGCAACGACAAGGTCTTGATGCAGGGATGATTGTTCGTTTTCCGCATACAATGCCGGAAATTGCCAAAGCTGCTCCGATACTCTTTCAGGAAGGCCGCGAGCCGACGGCGGCGATCTGCTTCAATGATGTGATTGCGCTGGGCCTTTCTGCGGGACTTTATGATTGCAGGAGAAAAGTCGGTGAGGACTTCTCACTGATAGGCTTCGATGACGTAAGCGATGCGGAAGCGACGCGTCCGCGCTTGAGTTCTGTATCAACTCGACCTGTTACAGTGGGCCAGAATGCCGCTAGATTGCTTCTGTCCCGTTTGGCAAGCCCAAAAACCGAAGCGCAACGTATTGTTAGTGAAACATATCTGCAGGTAAGGCAGTCCTGCGGACCGGTAAAAGCGTCTGTCATCTAATCCGAATTAATGATTGACGACTGAGGTCAAACACATTTAGATCGATCTAAATTTATTGCCGTCGGGAGGAAAAGTCGGCATAATTCGTGTACCGGGAGGTTCAGCATTGTATAATTTCAACTTCGCGCCCGTTTTCGCGTCGATGGATAAGCTGCTTGTCGGCGCATGGCAGACAATTGAGCTTTCCTGCGCCGCTATGGTGCTCGGCCTCATAGTCTCGATTGTCTGCGCGGTCGGCAAGACTTCCGGACCAAAGCCGGTGCGCTTCATTATCGATGCTTACATCGAAATTATCCGCAATACGCCGTTTCTGGTGCAGATTTTTTTCATCTTTTTTGGGTTGCCTTCCGCTGGTTTGCGATTGTCGCCCAACAGCGCAGCGCTGCTTGCGCTGGTGGTGAATTTTGGTGCCTACGGCACGGAGATTATTCGCGCAGGTATTGAATCCATTCATAAAGGTCAGGTGGAAGCGGGAACGGCACTTGGCCTCTCCAAACTGCAGGTCTTTCGCTATGTCATCATGAAACCGGCTTTGCGAACGGTTTATCCGTCACTGACCAGCCAATTCATCTATCTGATGCTGACTTCGAGTGTTGTCTCTGTGATCTCCGCCAACGAGCTTGCGGCCGCCGGTAACGATCTCCAGTCGGCAACCTTTGCGAGCTTCGAGGTCTATATCGTTATCACGCTCATGTACCTTGTCATGTCCATCGGTTTCTCGGCCATTTTTGCGCTGATCGAGAAGGTGGCATTCAAATATCCGTTGAGCCGATAGGAGCAGGCTATGATAAGACCTTTCGGTTGGAACGAATTCCTCATTATCGTCTATGCAGCGCAATGGACTATCGCTCTTTCTGCTATTGCTTTTGTCGGTGGCGGAATCGGTGGATTGCTTGTCGCGCTGATGCGCGTCTCTGACGCTCGGGTTCCACGTTACATCGCACTCGGCTTCATACGGCTGTTTCAGGGGACGCCGCTTCTCATGCAGCTATTCCTGGTGTTTTTCGGCCTGAATATTTTTGGTCTGGGCATCAATCCGTGGATTGCAGCGACGATTGCGCTGACATTGCACGCCAGTGCTTTTCTTGGAGAGATTTGGCGTGGTTGTATTGATGCAGTGCCGCCCGGCCAACGTGAAGCGGCTACGGCGCTGGGGCTGCGCTACTATAATCGTATGCGCTACGTGATCCTGCCACAAGCCGCGCGCATTTCTGTCGCGCCGACAGTGGGCTTTCTCGTGCAGCTCATCAAGGGCACGTCGCTTGCCGCTATCATTGGCTTTACGGAACTGACACGACAGGGGCAGATCATCAACAACGCAACATTCAGCCCATTCATGGTGTTCGGTACTGTGGCGGCTGTTTATTTTGTCCTTTGCTGGCCGCTATCTATTTTGGCGCGCCGTATGGAAATGAGGTTTTCTCGCGCTACAGCTCGGTAATTTGGGGGGCTTGGGAAAGACAAACGGCACTTCCGACTGAATGTGGCACGATACTGCGTCAGCGAATGTGCCGAGAGATAATGAAACGATGCCGGTGAGGAGACCGGCTATTAATAGGGAAGGAATAAGCATGACTATCACCAGACGTTTGGCAATGGCCTTGATTGGTGCGGGCGCTCTCGCAACGGTGTTGGCACCGACAGCTTTTGCGCAGACCGTTGACGGCATCAAGTCTGCTGGCAAAATCAAGATCGGTATGCTGGTCGATTTTCCGCCATTCGGCATCATGAATACCAGCAACGAACCGGATGGTTACGATGCCGATGTTGCGAAGTTGCTGGCTAAGGAACTAGGCGTTGAAGCTCAAATCGTTCCGGTTACCGGTCCAAACCGTATTCCATATCTGCAGAGCGGACAGGTCGATGTTTTGGTTGCTTCACTCGGTATTACTGAGGAACGTGCAAAGAGCGTTGATTTCTCGCAACCCTATGCGGGAATTTCGATCGGAGTGTTTGGACCCAAAGATATTGCTGTTGCAAAGCCGGAGGATCTTTCCGGTAAAACCATCGGCGTAGCGCGCGCGTCCACACAGGACACGGCAGTAACCAAGGTAGCACCGCAGGACGCAAACATTCGTCGCTTTGACGATGATGCCAGCGCAGTGCAGGCCCTGCTCTCGGGGCAGGTTGAGCTTATTGGTCTTTCTAATGTTGTAGCAGCTGAGATCGAAAAGGCTGCTCCAGGCCGCTATGAGCAGAAAATTCAGCTCAGTCAGCAGGTGCAAGGCATCGCAGTTCGCAAAGGTTCGACTGAAATGCTCGATTTCGTCAATAAGTTTATCGAGAAGGCGAAGAGCGACGGCGAGCTGAACAAGATCCATGAGAAGTGGCTCGGTACGCCTCTGCCAGATTTTGTTTCTCAGGCAAAGTAAGCTCTCGAATTTTGTCATGCCCGCCGAATGGACGGGCATGACGACCCAGTCCACGAAAGTGAGTTTCTCAACATGAACCAGACGGCTCAGGGAAAAGCGAACCGGCTTCCGCAGGATGTTTCCGATCCTGCAGTACTCATGCAGGGTGTGAATAAGTGGTATGGCACTTACCATGCTCTCAGGGATATTGATCTGAATGTCGCTCGCGGCGAGCGCATTGTGATTTGCGGTCCGTCTGGCTCGGGAAAGTCGACCCTTATCCGCTGCATCAATCAGCTGGAGACCATTCAGGAGGGCCGCATCATTGTTGACGGCCATGATCTGACGGCGGGTGGAAAGAATGTGGATATTGTCCGACAGGAAACCGGCATGGTTTTCCAGCAGTTCAATCTCTTTCCGCATATGACGGTTCTTGAGAATTGCACTTTGGCTCCGATGAAAGTGCGTGGTGTTTCCAAGTCTGAAGCCGAAAAGACAGCACGCAAATATCTGGAGCGTGTTCGCATTCCTGAACAGGCGAATAAATATCCGGCACAGCTATCCGGCGGTCAGCAACAGCGTGTGGCGATTGCACGTGCACTCTGCATGAATCCCAAGATCATGCTTTTCGATGAACCGACTTCGGCACTTGATCCTGAAATGGTCAAGGAAGTTCTCGACACCATGATCGATCTCGCCAAGGAAGGTATGACCATGCTCTGCGTTACCCATGAAATGGGCTTCGCGCGACAGGTGGCAGACCGTGTCATCTTCATGGATCAAGGGCAAATTCTTGAGATGGCGGAACCGGAGGAATTCTTTGGTAATCCGAAGCATGAGCGCACGAAGGCATTTATTGGTCAGATTTCCTGATCATCTCCAATAGTTTAGTAATGGAGTTTGAAGTGACGAACGAAGTTCTGCTCATAGAACCGATGATGCCGCTGATCGAAGAACGATTGGATGCAACATACAAGGTTCTCCGCCTGTACAAGCCGGAAGACAAGGCGGCCATTGATACGAGCCTCGGCACAATTCGTGCCGTTGTTACCGGCGGTGGAACGGGGCTTTCCAACGAATGGATGGAGCGTCTGCCATCGCTTGGCCTGATCGCCATCAACGGTGTCGGGACAGACAAGGTCGATCTTGACTTCGCGCGGGATCGGAATGTGCATGTCAGCACCACACCGGGTGTCCTGACCGATGATGTTGCCGATACGGGAATTGCCCTCATGCTGGCCGTTATGCGCCATGTTGTTACGGGCGACCGGTTTGTGCGGGAAGGCAAATGGGCGCGTCGTGAAGGGTTTCCTCTCGGCGTTAGTCCTAAAGGCAAGCGGGTTGGCGTTCTAGGGCTCGGCCAGATCGGAAAATCCTTTGCGCGACGTGCGGAAGCGTTCGGCATGGAAGTGCATTATTGGAATCGCTCGCCTGTCGCTGGCACAAACTGGATTGCGCATGCGACGCCGATGGAACTTGCGCAGCAGAGCGACGTGCTCGCGGTTTGCGTCGCTGCCAACCCATCGACGGCCAATATCGTCAACGCTGATGTTCTCGCAGCGCTTGGAAGTAAAGGCTTTCTAGTTAATGTGGCCCGAGGCAGTGTGGTCGATGAGGATGCGCTTCTAGCTGCTTTGAATAGCGGAACCATCGCTGGTGCCGGTCTTGATGTTTTTGTCAACGAGCCGACGATCAGGGAGGCCTTTCTGACCGCGCCAAATACGGTGCTGATGCCGCATCAGGGTAGTGCAACGGTAGAAACACGTGTCGGAATGGGCGAACTGGTACTCGCCAATCTTGCCGCGTATTTTTCCGGCGACGTCCCGCCTACCAAGGTAAACTGAGTTACTTCGATGATTGTCAGACAGGCCTTTTTTGAAGGTACTATTCATGCTGGGCGCGAGGATGCGTTCAAAGCTTATGTTGCCGATACTCTCATGCCGATGTGGCTCGCTTTTCCGGGTATCAGGGAAGTTCGTGTTCTTTACGCTGTCGAACGTGACGAAGGGGCGCCAGACTACCCGATGGTGCTTTGGACGATGTATGACAGTAGGGAGGCTTTGACGGAAGCGCTTGCTTCACCTGTTCGATATGAAAGTCGAGAGGCCACGAAGGGCCTCTTGGAAATGTTCGATGGTCATATCCATCATCACGTTTTCGATCTCACCCTTGAGGGGTGAGATCTTTCTTGTTTAAGCGCCCCATGTCCGCTCAAGGACATTGATCCAGTTTCCGTGGGCCAGCTTAACGATGGAAGCATCATCATAGCCATGTTTGCGGAAGGCTTCTATGACGAGCTGGAGATCGCTCACATCGCGAAGTGTCGAAGAAATCGTGGTGCCGTCAAAATCGGAACCCAGAGCCAGATGGTCGATCCCAATGCGATTGACGATATAATCGGCATGGCGAACAAGCTCCGTCAAATCCGTGTTTGGATCGCGTTTTCCGTCTTCACGCAGGAATGAAACGCCGAAGTTAAGTCCGACAAGGCCGCCAGTATCGCGAATGGCATCCAGTTGTTTGTCGGTCAGATTGCGGCTTTGCTGGCAAAGAGCGTGAGCATTGGAATGCGAAGCCACCAGCGGCGCATCGGAAATCGCCGCGATGTCCCAAAACCCTTTCTCATTCATATGGGAAAGATCGACCATGACTTTGAGTTCATTGCAGACGCGAATGAGTGCTTTGCCATGATCTGTGAGGCCGGGGCCAATGTCCGGCGACGCCGGAAACCGGAACGGGATACCATAAGCAAATATATTCGGACGGCTCCATACCGGTCCGAGCGTTCTCAGGCCGGCCTCATACAAAACATACAGGGCGTCAAGGTCTTCGCTAAAGGCCTCAACACCTTCGATATGGTACACTGAAGCGAAAATGCCCTTGGCAAAAGCATCGCGTATATCGGCAGCCGTGCGGCAGATGCGGACCGTGCCTTCCGATGCCCGTTCGATCTTCAGCAAGATCGCCGACATGGCGAGCGTTGCCTTCATCGCATCCGTCTGGCTTGGCGTTGCCAGATTGCCATTGGCATCCAGTTCTCGTGAAGGCGAGGGCACATATACTGCGCAAAGACCGCCGCCCAGCCCACCCTTCTGGGCGCGTGGAAGGTCGATATGTCCGACTTGCTCGCCTTGAAGAAAACGCTTTTCCGGCGCGGAAGCATCAGATGACCATAGGCGCAGCAGCACGTCGTTGTGGCCATCGAAAACGGGGATTTTCTGTTCTGTCGCCATGGGGGAGCCTTCTCAAATCAAATCCAGGATTCAAAAAGGGGTGATGGACCCAAGCGAGAAGAATTGCAAATGCGATTTCGGTCAATCGCTATGACCACACTGCATGAGCAGCGATTCTTTCAAGCAAAAGGTCTCTTTTAGTTTGTCCTCATGCAAACTCTGCATAGGGAATGCAAAATTCTGCATTGGCCCCTGCCTCCGCCGACGTGATAGCGGGAAGCTGGAAAAATGTATCCAGAGATAGAACGCTGTCGATATGGCTCCCGATAACTGGGAGCCTTTCAGAAAGTGTTGCAAGAGGAGCTCTCAATGATTTCAAGACGCGGTTTTCTGGCGGGCGCAGCCGCCGTTCCTTTCCTGTCCTATGCCAGCATTTTGCCTGCAATAGGAGCCGGGCGTCAGGACATTCTGGTTGTGGCCCAGCAGCTCGACAACATGACCAGTCTTGATCCGCATGAGAGCTTTGAAGCTGTCGGCAGCGAAATCTGCAACAACATGTATCAGCGTCTGGTACATCCAAGTCTTTCCAATCCGGATCAGGTGGAAGGCGGCGTTGCTGTTTCCTGGGAAGCCGACGCTGACGGAAAAGTCTTCACCTTCAAGATCGATCCGAATGCAAAATTTGCAAGCGGCGCACAGATCACAGCTGAGGATGTTGCCTTCTCGCTGCAACGCGCGATCAAGATGAACAAGGGCCCGGCTTTCATCATTGGCCAGTTCGGTTTCACGCCTGAAAATGCGGAGAAGAACATCGTTGCAACTGATCCGTCGACATTGACTCTGACGGTTGAGCAGTCAACGTCGCTGCCTTTCCTGCTGTACTGCCTGTCGGCCAGTGTCGCCAGCATTGTGGAAAAGAAGACTGTTCTGGAGAATGCCTCCGGTGACGATCTCGGTAACGGCTGGCTTCAGAAGAACAGCGCCGGTTCGGGTGAATGGGTTCTCGTTTCCTGGAAGCCGAGCGAAAGCATTATGCTGAACGTTAATCCGCATGGCGCATACAAGGGCAATGTGAAGCGCATCCTTTTGCGTCACGTTGCGGACCCGTCCTCGCAGCTTCTCATGCTCCAGAAGGGGGACGTCGATATTGCACGTAACCTCACTACCGAGCAGCTTCGCGTTCTGGATGGCGATGAAAGCTATAATCTGGTGCGCAAGGGTGTCGGCGGTTTGATGCTGATGTCGCTCAACCAGAGCGTGGAAGTTCTTGCCAAGCCGAAAGTCTGGGAAGCAATCAAGTGGGCCGTGGACTATGATGGCATCCAGAAGAATATCGTGCCGCTGAATTACAAGGTTCACCAAAGCCTCGTTCCTGAAGGTTTTCCAGCAGCACTGAATGAGAATCCGTTCAAGAAGGATATTGCCAAGGCGAAGGCTCTGCTTGCCGAAGCTGGTGTTCCCGATGGCTTTTCGATCAAGATGGATCACTATTCGGCACAGCCGAGCCCCGATATCGCACAGGCGATTCAGGCAAGCCTTGCCGAAATCGGTATCAAGGTAGAGCTGCTGGCTGCTGAAAATCGTCAGGTTCTGACGAAGATGCGCGCTCGTGAACACCAGATGGCATTGACTGTATGGGGGTCGGACTATTTCGATCCAAACACCAATGTCGATGTCTTCTGCAACAATCCGGATAATTCTGATGATGCGAAGACGAAGCCTTTTGCATGGCGCTCGCACTTCCAGAATGAGGATTTCTCCAAGAAGTCCCTTGCTGCGCGTGATGAACAGGACCCGGCAAAGCGCGTGAAGATGTATGAAGATCTGCAGCGCGAATTCATGAACAACAGCCCGTTCATCATCATGATGCAGAAGTTCGAGACGGCCGCCTGCCGCAAGGATGTTACCGGAATGCGTCTTGGCGTCCTGTCCGATTCTCATTCCTATGCAGGGATCGCCAAGGCGTGAAGAAAAGCCTCAAGAACCTGACCGGTATCCTGAGCAGCGTGTTGATCACGCTGTTCGGGCTTATGGTTATTACTTTCATGATCGGTCGCGTCATGCCGGTCGATCCTGTTATCGCTGCCGTGGGCGACAACGCACCCGAGGCTGTTATTCAGCGTGTCCGTGCGGAGATGGGCCTTGATCAGCCGCTCGTGGTCCAGTTTGTGCACTATGTTGGACAGGTGCTGCACGGTGATTTCGGCAACTCTATTCTGACCCGAAATCCGGTGACGCAGGATATCGCTCGCTATTTTCCCGCGACGTTGGAACTGGCAACGGCGGCACTTCTTGTTGCGGCGCTTGTCGGCATTCCACTAGGTGTTTGGGCTGCTGTCCGACAAGGTTCCATCGTCGATCAAACGATCCGCGTGATCTGTCTTGCGGGGCACTCAGTTCCGGTTTTTATGCTGGCCCTGATTTCACTTCTGGTCTTCTATGCGACGCTCGATATCGCACCGGGACCTGGGCGGCAGGACATCATCTATGAGGGCATGATCCCCCACGTTACCGGTCTGCTCACGATCGACAGTCTCATTGAGGGGGACTGGGATGCGTTCTGGGACGCGGTCTACCATATGGTGCAGCCGGTCCTGATTCTCGCATATTTCAGTATGGCGTATATCACGCGTATGACCCGCGCCTTCATGCTTGATGCGCTCAAGGGTGAGTTCGTGATTACGGCACGTGCGAAAGGTCTGTCTCTCACCTCTGTCATCTGGAAACATGCTTTCCCGACGGTTGCCGTGCAACTGGTGACAGTTCTAGCGCTCACCTATGCAGGTCTGCTGGAGGGGGCTGTCGTGACCGAGACTGTCTTCAGTTGGCCTGGCCTCGGCCAGTATCTGACCGTGTCGCTGATGAATGCCGATATGAATCCGGTTGTGGGTGCTACGCTGCTCATCGGCATCATCTATGTCGGGCTTAATCTGCTCGCCGATATCCTCTATAAAGTTCTGGATCCGCGTGTCCGATGATTTTTGCCAATTTTCATAACTGGGCGCTGGATGAATCGCCCGCTTCCCGCTCTCAGGCCAATTGGGGCAGGCGCTATCGCATCTGGGTAAACCTGCGTGCTAATCCGCTCGCGATGATTGGTCTTTTTATCATTGTCGCTTTCGTCGTTCTGTCACTGGCCGCGCCGTTGCTGGCGCCGTACGATCCGAGTGTCCAGGATCTCGGTAATCGCCTTTCTGCTCCAACTGCAGCGCATTGGTTCGGAACTGATGAACTTGGCCGCGACATTCTTTCGCGCATTCTTTACGGCGGCCGCGTTACCCTCGGAATGGTTATCGCCGTCGTCATTCTCGTCGCACCCATTGGACTCTTCATCGGTTGTATCGCTGGTTATTTCGGCGGCATTGTGGATACGGCGTTGATGCGTGTCACGGATGTCTTTCTGGCGTTTCCGCGATTGATCCTTGCGCTTGCCTTCGTGGCTGCACTGAAGCCTGGTGTCGAAAGCGCTGTGCTTGCAATCGCTTTAACCGCATGGCCACCCTATGCGCGTCTGGCGCGTGCGGAAACAATGACATTGCGCAAGAGCGATTTCGTTGCAGCCGCCAAGCTGACTGGCGCTTCGCCTTTCCGTATCATTCTGCGCCACATCATGCCGCTTTGCGTACCGAGCGTCATTGTACGCATTACGCTAGACATGAGCTCGATCATCATAACCGCAGCAAGCCTTGGCTTCCTCGGAATGGGCGCGCAGCCGCCATCGCCCGAATGGGGTGCGATGATCGCTACCGCCAAGCGCTTTATCTTCGAACAATGGTGGGTTGCCACCATCCCCGGCATCGCGATTTTCCTCGTATCGCTCGCCTTCAATTTCCTCGGCGACGGTCTGCGCGACGTGCTCGATCCGAAGCAGAATTGAGAGAACAGATGCTGGTTGATATTAAAAATCTGCAGATCAGCTTTGAAACGCGCACCAGCCGTTTCGATGCTGTGCGCGGGATCTCCCTTCAGCTCGGTCGTGAAAAACTGGGCATCGTGGGCGAAAGTGGTTCGGGTAAGTCTTTGACCGCGCGGGCCCTCATGAAACTGCTGCCGCCAATCGCCGAAGTGAAGGCCGACAAGCTTTCATTCGATGGCATCGACATTTTGTCAGCCACCGAACGTGGCATGCGTCAGATACGCGGCAAGCGAGCGGGCTTTATTCTTCAGGACCCCAAATATTCGCTTAATCCGGTAAAGACCATTGGCGTGCAGGTGGCTGAAGCGTGGCGCACCCACAAAGGCGGTAGTAAACGTCAAGCGATGGATGCTGCGGTTGATCTTCTCGATCAGGTTATGATCCGTAATCCGCGTGAAGTGGCAAAGCTTTACCCGCATGAAGTTTCGGGCGGCATGGGCCAGCGTGTCATGATTGCCATGATGCTTGCACCCGATCCGGAACTGCTCATTGCCGACGAACCGACATCTGCGCTCGATGCCACCGTTCAGGCAGAAATTCTTCGCCTGATCGACGATCTGGTTTCCAAGCGCGGAATGGGACTTCTCCTTATCAGCCACGATCTTCCACTCGTGTCGCATTTCTGCGACCGCGTCATGGTCATGTATATGGGCCGGGTCATGGAGGAATTGAAAGCTTCCGAGCTTGTGCGCGCAGAGCATCCCTATACGAAGGGACTTCTCAATTGCATTCCGTCACTCATGCATCCCCGTGATCGATTGCCGGTTCTCAATCGTGAAGAAAGCTGGCTGAATTCATGATAGTTATTGATCAACTGCGCATCAGCTTCAACGAGCGTGAAGTCGTCAAGGGTGTATCCTTCAATGTCGAGAAGGGCGGGAGCTTTGGCATTGTTGGCGAAAGCGGCTCCGGCAAATCCACCATCCTGCGTGCAATGGCTGGTCTCAACGAGCAATGGAGTGGCCGCATCGCGTTTGATGGCAAGGATGTTCCCCCGAAGCGCACACCTGCCTTCTTCCGTCAGGTGCAGATGGTGTTTCAGGACCCCTTTGGATCACTGCATCCTCGCCAGACCATCGACCGTATCCTGAGCGAGCTTCTGCTGGTTCATGGTATCGGCGATATCGACAAGCGTATTGAGAAGGTTCTTGACGAAGTCGCGTTGCCGAAAGCTGCGCGGTTCCGTTTTCCGCATCAGCTTTCGGGTGGCCAGCGCCAGCGCGTGGCTATTGCTCGCGCCTTGATTGCCGAACCGGAAGTTCTGTTGCTGGACGAACCGACCTCGGCGCTCGACGTCTCGGTACAAGCTGAAATTCTCAATCTTCTCGCGGACTTGCGCGCGGAAAAGAATCTCACTTATGTGCTGGTGAGCCACAATCTCGCTGTGATAGCGCATCTCTGCCCGCAGGTGGGGGTGATGCAACACGGCGAGATGGTGGAACAGCTTAGCGCCGAAGATTTGCGCGCCGGGCGAACAACACATCCGCATACCACAGAATTGCGCGCGCTAAGCGTCAATCTGGAAGAACCTGCCTGACGGAGTTTTCATGTCAACGCATGCTGACTGGAACGCGGCCTCGCTTGCCGCGAAAGTCTTTTCGAGAACGTGGGCCAAGGATGAGCCGGGCGGCGTTATCATCGGCTTCGGCCCAGACGGTGTTAAGTTTGCCTATGCGAGCGGGCTTGAAAGCCTTTCCACAGGTGTACCGTTTACGGCGAATACTGTTGTTCGCTATGCATCAGTCACGAAACATGCGTTCTGTGCGATGGTTCTCAAGCATAGCGATATCATCAGCCTCGAGGATCGGCTGGGAGACCATCTGCCGGAATTGCAAAGTCCGCTAGCCGATGTCACCGTCGGTCGCGCGCTCGACATGACTGGCGGTCTGCCTGACACGCGGGAATGCCTCACCCTTCTGGGGCTGTCGGTTTACACAGAGACGGAAGCTAGTCAGCTTCTGGATTATCTTGCCTCTCTGAACCGTCTCAATTTCGATGCGGGTTCGGAGATTTCCTATTCCAATACAGGCTACCGTCTGGTGGAAGCCGCGCTGGAGCGGAAGGGGTTTCGCTTCAAAGATTTCGTGAAGTCGGATATTGTTGCACCTCTCGATATTTTCATGGAAGCGCCGGACGTGTGGAATGATCCGGTCGCAGGTTTGGTCCCCGGTTACTGGAAGTCCGGCGAGAAATGGCAGCTCAGCTCTGCTGGTCTGCATATTTCGGCTTCTGGCAGCTTGACTGGGAGCGGCATGGCGCTGACCAAATGGGCGCAGGCGCTCGTCAATGGCGAGGGGCCTTTCAAAGGCTTGCTCGATAAGCTGTCAGCCGATCGCCATCTTGCTGACGGACGGGTGACCGGTTACGGGCTTGGATTGCGGTGGAACGTAGTGGCTGGCAAGCGCTTTGTTGGACATGGTGGCTCGCATCCCGGCTACAAGAGCTACTTTTTGCTCGATCCAGCCGCGAAAACCGGCATGATTGTTGTTTCAAATCGTGAAGACGCCAACACTTATAAGATGGCGCGCGATTGCATGGCCGCACTCAACGGTTTGTCACTGCCGGAGACCAACGGCACGATCCCAGACGGGCTTTATGTGACGGAGAACGGGCCGTTCTGGCTGGAAATGCGCAATGGCATAGCTAACTGGCTCGATTCCGAAGACACGCTTTACGATATTGGCGATGGCTGGTTCTCATCCCTGTCGCCATCTTCACCAGTTCAGCTCCGCTGGACGGGTACGGATTTGGAAGGCGAGATAGGCTATGTGTCTCGCCGGTTGAAGCCGGTCACAGTAAAACCTATCTGCCGGGAATTCGACGGCCACTGGCAGGCGTCGCCCTATGGCGCCAGTTTCGATATCAAGGATGGCCACCTCATCATGGGCATAGGTCCTGTGCGCCGTGCCATGCCGCTGGAAGATTTCGGCCAGGGGCGCGCGCTTTTCACGTTGCATGACGGTCCGTGGACCAAGCGCGTCTGTTTGCATAAACTTGATGATAATCGTGTTGAACTGGTTTTAAACCGCAGCAGAATGATTGAATACGTCCGTTAAATTTGGACATCCGAACGTTATAAATGCGGCGGAAGGGTGACCTTACCGCTGCGCCTTGCATTGTGATAGCTTTCGACAATTGATTCCGAATGTGAGGTGGCGTGATGCTGGAACGGATGATCGATCAGGGTGTAGGTCGGGAGCCCGCCGACATCGTCTTGAAGAACGGACGTTTCTTCGATCTCGTAACAGGAGAGCTTGTCGAAAGCGATGTAGCGATCTGCGGCGACCGAATTGTCGGCACATTCGGCAATTATCAGGGCAAGCGTGAAATCGACATTTCCGGGCGGATTGCCGTGCCTGGATTTATCGATACGCACCTTCACATAGAATCCTCGCACGTAACGCCACATGAGTTTGACCGGTGTGTATTGCCGCAGGGCGTCACTACGGTGATCTGCGATCCGCACGAAATTGCAAATGTGCTGGGTGCAGAAGGCATAAAATTTTTCCTCGATAGTGCGTTGGAAACCATCATGGATATTCGCGTGCAGCTTTCGAGTTGCGTGCCAGCGACCCATATGGAAACGTCTGGCGCTAAACTCCTGATTGATGATCTGTTGCCTTTTGCTGACCATCCCCAGGTGATTGGACTTGCAGAATTCATGAATTTTCCAGGTGTTCTGGCGAAAGACCCAGAATGCATGGCGAAGCTCAAGGCGTTTCAAGGGCGGCACATCGATGGCCATGCACCTCTTCTGCGCGGTTTTGATCTGAATGGCTATATTTCCGCAGGCATTCGTACCGAACACGAGGCGACAACTGCGGAAGAAGCGCTCGAAAAGATGCGCAAGGGTATGCATGTGCTAGTGCGTGAAGGGTCTGTTTCCAAAGATCTAAAGGCGCTTATGCCGATTATGACCGAGCGTCACGCACAGTTTCTGGCGCTATGCACGGATGACCGTAATCCGCTGGATATCGCCGATCAGGGACATCTGGATTATCTTATTCGTACGGCAATTGCAGGCGGTGTTGAGCCGATTGCCATTTATCGAGCCGCGAGCATTTCTGCGGCACGTGCTTTCGGTCTTTTCGACCGCGGCTTGGTTGCGCCGGGCCAGCGCGCCGACCTCGTTGTAGTGGATAGTCTCGAAGGCTGTCACGCAGAAATCGTGCTGTCTGCAGGTAGGGTGGTTTCAGACGATTTATTTGCCACTCGTCAGCCTGTTGCTCCTGTCGGGCGCAATAGTGTCAAGGCACCCAAAGTCAGCGCATCCAGTTTCCGTTCTCACTCAAACAGCGGGAAAACCCGTGCAATCGGGATCATTCCCGGCAAGATTATTACCGAGAGCCTCGAATTCGACCTCAAGGTCGGACCGAACGGCGTCGAGCCTGATTTCGAAAAAGATGTCGTCAAGATCGCCGTTGTCGAACGTCACGGCAAAAATGGAAATATTGCGACCGGCTTTGTGCATGGATTCGGCTTGAAATCGGGTGCTATCGCCTCAACCGTCAGTCATGACAGCCATAATATCTGTGTGGTGGGCACATCCGACGAAGATATTGCGGCGGCTGCAAACCGTTTGGGTGAAATTGAAGGTGGTTTTGTCGTCGTGCGTGATGGCAAGGTGTTGGCTGAAATGCCTTTGCCCATTGCCGGATTGATGAGCGCCGAGCCATACGAAACCGTTCGCGACCAGCTTCGTGTGCTGCGTCACGCAGCCGAAGAACTGGGCTCGGTTCTGGAAGAGCCATTCTTGCAACTGGCCTTCATCGCCCTGCCAGTGATCCCGCATCTCAAGATTACCGACAGAGGTCTCGTGGATGTCGATAAGTTCGAGTTTGTTGGCAACTGATTAGTGCAGGCCGCCGACACCCAGCAGTTCTTCGACAGTTTGTTGGTTTTCGCCGAGTTCTGCCGATGTACCTGACCACGCGATGCGCCCACGTTCCAGTATGATGACATGATCGGCAAAGTCGAGCGCGCTCTGGATACGTTGCTCGACGAGCAGGATCGTCATGTCGCCCTTTTGCGCCAAGGTTGAAAATGCGGTCATCAGTTCTTCGCAGATGACGGGAGCAAGCCCTTCCAGCGGCTCATCCAACAGAAGCACCGTCGGTCGCCCGAGAATGCTCCGCGCGGTGGAAAGCATCTGTTGTTCGCCGCCGGAAAGTTGTGAGCCAAGATTACTGCGTCGCTCCTTCAGACGCGGAAACATCGCATAGGCTTCTTCTAGCGCATCCTTTGGCCGGTTCTTGAGGCCAACGAAGAGGTTTTCTTCGACGGTGAGGGTTGGAAAAACATCCCGAGTTTGCGGTACATAGCCAAGACCGGCAATTGCGCGCGCCGCCGATGGAAGCGTGGCTATATTCTTCCCACTCAGCAGAATTTCACCGCCATAACGACGGGTTTGACCTGCGATGGTAGCAAAGAGGCTGGTCTTGCCGACGCCGTTGCGGCCCAGAATGGCAAGCCGCGATCCCGGTTCCGCCTTGAATGAGACGTCCTCGATGACGCGTGTCGGGCCGTAACCGGAAGAGAGGTTGCGAACTTCAATTGAGGCGGCACTCATTGTGCATAGCTCCCGAGATAGGCTTCGCGGACGCGAGCGTCCTGCACGACATCTTCTGGCAATCCGTCAAAAATTACGGTTCCGGCGGCGAGCACGACCACGCGCTTTGCAAAGCGAAAAACGAGGTCCATGTCGTGCTCAATCATTAGAACTGCGAGATCTGCCGGCAGACGATCGAGCGCTTCTTCAATGCGACCCGTATCGCTTTGCGGAACACCAGCGGCGGGTTCATCAAGCAGTAGCACTTTGGGACGAAGCGCCAAAGCAAGGGCAATTTCCAGAAGCCGCTGTTGGCCATATGCGATATCGCTCACCCTTAATTGCCTTAGATGCAGAAGCCCGAGCGCTTCAAGAATATCGCGAACCTCATCCATGACTTCCGGCATGTTGCTATAGTTGCCGAGAATGCGTCCCGTCTTGCCTTCGCGTTGCAGGACAGCGAGAGCCACGTGTTCTTCGGGCGTCATGTCAAAAAAGAGACGGGTAACCTGAAATGAACGCACCAGCCCGCGTCTGACACGTTGCATGGCGTTAAGTTTGGAGACATTCTCGCCGCCCAATGCCACGGTGCCGGAGGTCGCCGCGAGGTTGCCTGTAACAAGATTGACGAAAGTGGTTTTGCCCGCGCCGTTAGGACCAATGAGGGCGACACGGTCGCCTTTCGCCATGCTAAGCGATACATCGTTCGTGACCGCCAGACCGCCGAAATTCTTGCGCAGTTTCGTTACTTCAAACACTGTGCTCATTTGTGATGCGCCTTCTTTTCGAAGTAATAGGCCACGGTTCCATAGAGGCCGCGCGGCGCAAACAGCACGACGGCGATCAGCAGGGCGCCAACCATCGTAAGCCAGTGGAAGGGGTTTGCAGCAGAGACGAGGTCTTCGAACCACATGAATACAACTGTGCCAATCAGCCCGCCGAACAGCGATCCGGTGCCCCCCAGAACCAACATGACAAGGGCTTCCGCTGACATGGTGAAGCTGAGGCTATCGAGGCCAACGACCTGAGTGGAAATTGCGTTGAGCGCGCCGCCAATGCCGGCGACAGCACCCGAAATGACATACATACGAAGCTGCGTGGACTGAACCGAAGCGCCCATCGCATGAATGCGAGTCGGGTCTTCTTTCACTCCCCGGCAAAGCATGCCGAAGGGTGAGCGTACAACATAACGCAGGAAAATGAAGGAAACGAGCAGCAGGACGACAGCGTAGATATAGACTGTATGTCCGTAGAGATCGAACTCGAACATGCCGAAAATGGGATCGGGCGAAATGCCGCTTAGCCCATCGCTCCCGCCAGTCCAATTTGATGCTTTATTGGCGGCTTCGTGGAACAGATGAACAACGGCGATCGACAGAACGAGTTGTGCCAGTCCATGAGCGCGCAGGATGATCGTACCGGAAATAAGCCCGGTGATGGCGCCTGCAACAAGACCGATAAGTGTCATTAGTATCGGGTCGGTAATACCGAAATGGGCAGCAGCGATGCCAGCACCATAGGCACCAGCTCCAAACAACGCAGCGTGACCAAGCGTTGCTATACCGCAATAGCCTGTCACGAGGTCGAGAGACAAGACAAGTAGGGCAATGGCAATAATGCGGGTCAACAATGCCAGATTGTCGGGGAACAGAAACCAGCCAACCACGCTGGCCGCAGTAATGGCCACGACGCCAATGAGACCTGCATAGGAATGACGAGGTTGGGAAAGATTTTGCGTCATATCGGTCATTTCCGGGCCAGCCTTCCTGCAAGACCGCGCGGGAATAAGGTCACAATGACGATCACCGCCAGATAAAAGAAGAACTCGCCATATTCCGGTGCCAGATAACGACCGGTTGTATCGATTGCACCGAGCAGAAGACAGGCAATCAACGCTCCCGGTATGGAGCCTGCACCGCCAACGGAGACGACAACCAGAAATGTCACCATGTAGCGGAGTGCATAATAGGGTTCGACGGGCAAAAGTTCGGCACCAACAACGCCGCCGAAAGCTGCGAGCCCGATGGCAAGCGCAAAGCTGATCGCGTAAACAATTTCAGTCCGCACGCCGAGGGCTGCCGCCATGTTGGCATTGTCGACGGCAGCTCGCAGTTTCACGCCGAAGGCTGTTCGTTCGATGATGTACCAAAGGCCGAGAGCCACGGCGAATCCGCATCCGATTGCAAAGACGCGATGTTTCGCAATGGAGCGAAAACCAAGGTCAACCGATCCACGCAACATTTCAGGCAAAGGAATGGTCTTCAGCGTCGGTCCGAATATATAATTGGTGAGACCGATGATGCAGAAAGTGATGCCGATGGTCATCAGCACCTGTGTCAGTTCAGGCGCCCCATAAATGCGCCGATAGAGCAGTCTCTCCACCGGAACGGCGATTATCATCGTGCCGACAACGGCGATGATGATCGCAAAGCCGTAATTGAGGCCAAGCTGCTGGGCAGCATAGGATGCGAAGTAGCCGCCGATCATTGCAAATGCGCCGTGAGCGAGATTGACGACGCGCATCAAGCCCATGGTGACTGAAAGGCCGATGGAAATGACGAAAAGCACCATGCCATAGGCGAGGGCATCGACAGCAATGCTGAGCACAGTCTGCATTGAGTGGTCCTGTTGGGCGTACCCCCAAAAGCGGAAAAGGGCTTTCGGGGTACGTGTTAAAATACGCAGTTATGAGCCACGAGCATGCATGCTTTAAGGCTGTTCAGCCATCAAGACGTTGACTATTGAATGCCAGAGCTACTGAGCTTTTAGGCCGGGGTCGCCCTGCTTCTCGAAGGTCTGGATTTCTTTGTTATAGTACGTGCCGTCATCAGCTTTGGCGACTTCACGCAGATAGATGTTCTGCGTCATATGACGGCTTTCAGGGTCGATGGATACAGGGCCGCGGGGGCTAATCCATTCCATGCCTTTCACGGCCTCGACTGCTTTTTCAGCATCTTTTTCACCGCCAGTCGCTTCGATCATCTTGTAGATGACATGCATGCCGTCATAAGCGCCGACTGAAGGGAAAGACAACTCCACAGGATTGCCGATAGCCTTTCGGGCTTCCTCGACAAACTTCTTATTCTCCGGCGAGTCGTGCGAGACTGCGTAGTGGAAAGTCGTAAGAACACCGAGAGCATTCTCTCCCAGTGCCGGAAGATCAGATTCCTGTGTTAGATCGCCAGGAGCGAAAAGCTGGATGCCGGAACCCTTCAACCCGTTGTCGACATAGGACTTCATAAAGCCAAGCGTCGTTGGGCCGGATGGCAGAAAAGCAAAAACGCCTTGCGCGCCGGAATCCTTGATGCGCTGCATGATCGGACTGAAATCGTTCGTAGCGAGCGGCATGCGAATAGCTTCAACCACTTCGCCGCCAGCCTCCGTGAACGCTGCCTTGAAGGCGTTTTCCGCATCCACGCCCGGCCCATAATCGCTCACAACCGAGATGACTTTCTTTACACCCTTATCGAGTGCGACCTTCGCAATCGGGGTTGATGTTTGCCATGTGGTGAACGATGTACGCACCACATAAGGGCTCTTCGTTACGATGGATGAGGTGGCGGCATTCATGACCACCATTGGCACATTGCCCTGTTTGAGAATGGGCGTAACCGCCATGGCGTCAGGGGTGAAGTAAAAGCCGGCGAGATATTGCACGCCTTCCTTGACCACGAGTTCCTGCGCAAGCGCCTTGGACTGCGCTGGATCAGCCTGCGGCACATCACGATAAACGATCTCGACAGTGTCATCGCCGATCTTGTTGCCGTGCTCGGTCATATAAGCGTCGATGCCAGCCTTGAAGTTCTTCCCCTGAAGAGCAAACGGGCCTGAAAATGGGCCGATGACACCGACCTTCACCACATCGGCATAAGCTGCTGATGTTGCAAGTGAAAAGACCGCAAGCGCGGTTAATGTGATTTTCTTCATGTTCTCCTCCCTATCGCCCACCATTCCCGCGCGTGACCGTCTTGTCGCAACAGGGAATGTCCTGATTTCAGCATGCCTATCTAATTGGTCATGTAAAATGAAAAATTCCTTATAAACGATATCCAGATGGTTATGTGTCCGAGGATTGCTCGCTTCCGATCCGAACCACCTTATCGATCAGGGTTGATGCAATCTTGAGAGCACTGCCTGTCGACGCAACGATTTGTGGCAGGATCATCCATTCGATCATCCAGGCCGAGCCGGAGCGCTCCTGCTCGTGCACCATTGCCTGATGAAGACCACCCATTTGGGCTGCATTGAAACGGGCAAGGCTGACCAGTATCTCTGCCGACACCGGATTTTGCTTGTGGGGCATGGCGGATGAACCGCCGCCGCCTGTCAAGGATAGTTCTGTACCCAGTTCAGCCATGAGCGCAATATCTTGTCCAAATTTACCAAGACTACCCGTAATCAGCGAAAGCAGATTGCCGAACTCGACAATGAAAGCCCGCTGGCTATGCCATTGTGGGCTATGGTGCAATCCAAGTTTATCAGCCAGCAAAGCACGTAAAGCTGGTGCCTGATCGCCGAATTTTTCAAGCGTTCCAACGGCTCCTCCGAACTGCACAGGAAAGGCGATGGTATTCAGTTTGGTCTCATAAGCACCAAGCGGAATTTTCCAGCTTGAGATGCGGTCGGATACGTTGATCGGGATAGCGGGCTGCATGCGCGTATAGCCGGTCAAGATATTCTTTCCGAACGCCGTTTCAAGCAAATCGAAACGTATCGTGAGTTGCTGAATTCGCCTATGGAGAATTGTACCGACGCGCTTCAACCGCAAAATCAAGCTCGTATCGATGACATCCTGGCTCGTCGCGCCGAAATGAACATACTCGCCATAATTCGTTCCGACCGCCAGACGCAGTTCTTTTACGAATGAAGGAATGACAACACCGTCCCGCGCAGTCGCTTTTGCCAGATCGGACAGATTGGGCTCAAATGTTTCTACGGCTTGCGCGATTGCGCGTCCGGCTTCTACTGGTATGAGACCCAAGGCAGCTTGCGCTTCAGCCAGAGTCGCTTCGAAGCGAAGCATCTGCATAATGTCAGCTGCCGCCGTAAAAAGGCTTAGTATCTCTTCGTCGTCGCCGAAAAGCTGCGCCAGAAATGGATGTTCGAAGACCGAGATGCTCATGCGTTAAATATCGAAAAAGACGGTTTCTTTATCGCCCTGCAAGTGAATATCGAAATGATAGACGCTATCCTCACGCTGACCGATCAGGGTTTGCACGCGGCTGCGATGTTCGATGCGTGCAAGAACAGGGTCCTCTGCATTGGCATCGGTTTCATCGGAAAAATACATCCGCGTTTGCAAGCCGAGATTAATGCCGCGGGCTACAATCCACAAGGTGACGTGTGGCGCCATAAGGCGGCCATCTTTGAAAGAGACGCGGCCAGGCTTGATCGTCTCGAAAGTAAATTCGCCTGTATCCATATGGCTCGGGCAACGGCCCCAACCACGAAAACCAGCGTCGGCCTTCCCTGTAGTTTCGGAAGGGCTGTTATAAAGGCCTTTCGCATCCGCTTGCCATATTTCGACAAGCGCATCGCGGAGTGGCGCGCCCATGCCGTCAATCACATGGCCCTTGATAGTGATGCGCTCGCCAGCGGTCTTCTCACCATAGAGAGGACCGGAGCCGAGATCTTGCTCAAATACACCGTTGATGCCGACAAAGTTGGGGGTCAGTCCGATATGGACGTAAGGCCCAGCTGTCTGGGAGGCGGTTTCTTTCAGATAGCCGAGAGGTTGAACCATATCAGTTGCCCTCCGGGCGATTTTCAAAGAAGGTCGAACGGCGTCCACGCAACACGATGTCGAATTTGTAAGCGAGCATGTCCATCGGCAGATTAGCGTTCATGTCCAGAGGTGCTACCAGCCGTTCGATAGCGGTTTTATCCGGAATGGTTTTGACGATCGGGCAAATCCAGATCAGCGGATCACCTTCGAAATACATCTGTGTGATGAGGCGCTGCGCAAAACCATGGCCGAACACCGAGAAATGAATGTGAGCAGGACGCCAGTCGTTCACGCCATTCGGCCAGGGATATGGGCCGGGCTTGATGGTCTTGAACCAGTAATAGCCGTTCTCGTCGGTAATCGTGCGACCGACGCCACCGAAGTTGGGATCGATGGCTGCGAGATAGGTTTCTTTCTTATGGCGATAGCGCCCACCTGCATTGGCCTGCCAGAACTCCAGCAAGGCGCCAGGAACAGGACGGTTACTTTCGTCCAGAACACGGCCGTGAACAAGGATGCGTGGACCTATCGGCATTTCGCCAGGGCGCGCATAGTTGAGGATAAGGTCGTTATCCAGTTCTTGCAGCATACTGTGCCCGAATACCGGGCCGGTAATTTCACTTTTGGTGCCTTCTAGCGAAAGCAGAGCACGGGTAGGTGAGCGGAGTACAGAGGTTTTGTACCACGGGGTATAAGCCGGTGGATGCATGGACAGATCGCGAGCAAAGAATGGAGTCGTCTCCGGCAGACTGTTCTTCATTTTTTAGCTTCCTCCGCTTCCATCTGCGCATAGGTCTGCTTGGCGATCTTGAATGCGTGGTTCGATGCTGGAACCCCTGCATAGATTGCGACATGCATCAATGCTTCGCAGATGTCCTCCTTTGTGGCGCCTGTATTTTTTGTGGCACGTATATGCATGGCGACTTCGTCGTCTTGCCCTAATGCCGCAAGGAGCGCTATCGTCACAATGGAACGTTCCCTTTTGGTCCAGCCAGGCCGCGACCAGACCGTTCCCCATGCGGCTTCCGTTATAAGCTCCTGAAATGGGGCATCAAGGTCGGTTGCGCTGTTCGAAGCGCGATCCACATGCGTATCGCCCAAAACCGAACGGCGCACATCCATGCCGATCTTGTAACGTTCTGACAGCACGGCATTATCAGCCATGGTTGTTCTCCATGCTAGAATCTGTTTGAAATAAAGTTACGCAGCAGCGAGACATAAGCATCTGGCTGTTCAACGCAGGGAATATGGCCGCTGGCAGCGATATCTGCGAAGTCGGCTTCAGGAATAAGGCTTGCCAGTTCGCGCACCAGAGTAGGCGGCGTGGAGCCGTCCTGATCGCCGACCAGACAGAGTGTCGGCACTGAAATACTCTTGGCTGCTTCGGTTAAATCCACATCACGCAGCGCAGCGCAGGTGGCCGCATAGCCGTCGAGCGGTTGTCGAATGAACATATTGCAATAGGCCCGATAAGCGGGATTATCAGAGCGCCGATAGACCGGCGTGAACCAGCGCGGCATCGTTGCGTCGAGGATGCTTGCCAGACCGTCCTGCTGAATAGCTGCTATACGAGCATCCCACATCTCTGCAGTGCCGATTTTATGCGCGGTATTTGACAGGACGAGCCCTGTCACCAGATCTGGTCGCGCTGCATAAACACCCTGTGCAATCAGTCCGCCGACAGAAAGGCCGCAAATGATTGTCCGCTTTATCGATAGCCTGTCGAGTAGCCCAACGAGATCGGCAGCGAGCAGTTCGATAGTGTAGGGAGTGTTTCCGATATCTGAAAGGCCGTGACCGCGCTTGTCATAAACGAGTGTCGATATGTCGTTGTGCAGGCGTGTGCGAACTTCATCCCAGATGCGGAAATCAGTTCCGAGTGAATTTATGAAAACCAGAACGGGCTTTTCGTCTGCTACCCGTTGAAAATCATAATGAACAACGATGTCGTTTATGTAGGCAAACTGCACGGCTTTCTCCTCTTATGCAGTACTGTCACGCTTTAAACTGGTTAAGTAAAATGATATTATTGCCAAAAATCATAACTACAGGGTTATAGTTAAGTGATTGGGAACAGGGTCAAGTTTCGTCATCTTCATACGTTTGTTGAGGTTGCGCGACAGAAAAGTGTGGTCAAAGCCTCCGAAATCCTGAGTATCAGCCAGCCTGCTGTTACCAAGACAATACGTGAGCTGGAGGAGATTCTTGGCGTTCCTGTGATAGAACGTGATGGTCGCGGCATAAGGATAACGCGGTTCGGCGAAGTATTCTTGCGCCATGCGGGGACGGCGCTGACGGCCTTGCGGCAAGGACTGGATTCCGTCTCCCAAGAATTGGATGGATCAGGACCACCCATCCGTATCGGTGCATTGCCGACGGTGTCGACCCGCATCATGCCGAAAGCAATGAGCTTGTTTCTTGCTGAGAGAACATCCAGTCGGGTTAAAATCGTGACGGGTGAAAATGCGGTTCTTTTGGAGCAGCTGCGGGTGGGCGATCTAGATCTGGTCGTTGGGCGCCTCGCTGCGCCTGAAAAGATGACAGGGTTTTCATTCGAACACCTTTATTCTGAGCAGGTTCGGTTTCTTGTGCGGTCCGGGCATCCCCTGACTGATGGACGTGCCGTTTTTGAAAACCTGGCCAACTATCCGGTTTTGATGCCGACACGCAATTCGATCATTCGCCCGTTTGTGGATCGATTGCTGATTACAAACGGCATCGGTGCCTTGCCTGTTCAGATTGAGACGGTGTCTGATGCTTTCGGACGTACATTCGTCCGTGACAGTGATGCTGTATGGATTATTTCGGAGGGTGTTGCGGCAAGAGACGTGTCTGAAGGCAAGCTTGTTGCGCTCCCAATTGATACAAGCGAGACAACTGGGCCGGTAGGGCTAACCATGCGTACAGACATGGTGCAGACAGCGGCGATGCAAATTCTAATCCAGACATTGCGTGAGGCTGCCGGTTTTAAGTCGTAGAAATCAACACGGTCAGCTACCTCAAAAAGTAGCTGACCGCGCTAGAAGCGAGAAGTTCTGGCCGGAACTTCTCGCCGGGGGTGACGATAATCAGAATTCTATATCAATGCCAAAATAAAACATCAGTTTTTTATGTTACTCTTAAGCAATAATAGATGGATTTTGATAGTATTAGCTTTATCTGAATTGTAGTGTTCATCCTTAAAACGGTAGTCCTACATAGTTTTCAGCAAGTGCCGTCGAAGCAGCTTCCGACGTGCAAAAATAATCGAGCTCTGCTTCTTGTACTTTCTGATCGAATAGAACCATATCTGGAAACCGGTGCAGCATCTTGGTCATGGACCATGAAAAGCGCTCAGCTTTCCAGATACGCGCGAGCGCCTTGGCAGAATAAACGCCGATGCCCGCTTCCGAACTATCCAAATAAAACTCTCTCAGTCCTTCATAGAGATAGTGCACATCGCTGGCAGCAAGGTTTAATCCTTTTGCTCCAGTAGGAGGAACAATATGGGCGGCATCACCGACAAGGAACAGCCGTCCGAAGCGCATCGGTTCAGCCACGAAAGAGCGCAGAGGCGCGATGGATTTCTCGAAAGAGGGGCCAGTTGCCAGAGCCTCGGCATGATGCTCCGGAAGACGTCGGCGCAATTCATCATAAAAGCGCTGGTCACTCCAGTCGTCGATTTTTTCGTCAAGCGAACATTGAATATAGTAGCGGCTGCGTGTCAACGAGCGCATGGAACATAGTGCAAAGCCGCGTTCGTGGTTCGCATAAATCAGTTCATGAGCGACTGGTGGAATATCTGCCAGTATCCCCAGCCAGCCAAATGGGTAAATCTTTTCGAAGGTTTCGATTGCCTTGTCCGGTACGGATTTGCGACTTATGCCGTGATATCCGTCGCACCCGGCGATGAAATCGCAATCTATCCGATGGGGTCTGCCCTCTTTCTCATAAGTGACATATGGCGATATCGTATCGAAATCATGAGGTGTTACGTTGGCGGCTTCGTAAATGCTAGTCGTATTCGACTTTCGCCGTTCATCCATGAGATCATGCGTCATTTCGGTCTGGCCATAAACCGTAACGCGCTTACCGGTCAATTTATGCAAGTCGACGCGGTGGTCCCGTCCGCCAAAGGCGAGCGAGAAGCCGTCGTGAGGTAGTCCTTCGACGTGAAGGCGCGCTGATGCTCCGGCTTCATCCATTAGATGCACAGTGCCATCTTCTAGTACGCCCGCACGAACACGACCCAGAATGTAATCCTCGCTGACGCGATCCAGTACGACATTGTCTATTCCGGCTTTTGTCAGAAGTTGGCCGAGGAGCAGGCCGGACGGGCCAGATCCAATGATTGCGACCTGAGTGCGCATATGTTCCTCCCAATGCAAGTCCGCCTTTATTCTTTAGCGAACCTTCAATCTGGCAATGGATAATTCCGGCAATTTATTGTACAAATCGAACATTATTGGAGGGCGCGTGTCGGATAATTCTGTTCCAACATACGAGCTTTATGGAGAAGAAACCGAGCAGAAGCCAGATTTCTGGCTGCATTGCGAAACGCTTTTCTCTCGATCAAGCTTGCACAACTTCGAGATCACCCTGCATCGTCACGAAAGTTTTTTTCAACTCTTGTACATTGAAGGCGGTGAGGGACACGCAAATTTCGATGGCATCGTCCGCTCCTTCCAGACACCATGCGCTATTCTGGTGCCGCCCGGTTTCAATCATGGGTTTGCATTTTCAAGAGATATAGTTGGGCATATCGTGACGATTTTGATCCCTCATATACCGTTTGCCGGAGGCGGCGCCGGGGGTATGATGGCGGAGTGGCTGATGCAGCCGCAACTGATATCGATGGCAGGCCTGAGCGATGGAGAGTTGATCTTACTTTCCTCTCTTCTGCGGCAAGTTCAAGATGAGTTTCACGCGAGAAAACCATATAAAAACAGTTTGCTGGAATCTCTTGTTCAAGCCGTATTCGTTTACATTATGCGACATGCATATTCTTCAAATCTCTCAAAGCAGGAAGATCGCCAGATATATGGGCATGCTCGCATCGAGCGTTTGCAGGAATTGATTGACCGCTATTATCGAGAACACAAACCTGTTTCGTTCTATGCGAAATCACTGGGTGTTTCATCGACGCATCTTAACCGGACTGTCAAAAAGCTGACAGGAACAACGACGCAAGACATGGTTGCAAAGAGGCTCATTGAGACGGCTAGGCGTGATTTGATTGCCATGCCGTCGTCGGTGCAGCATATTGCCTATAGCCTTGGTTTTTCAGATCCCGCATATTTTTCACGCTTCTTCCTGAAGATGACAGGCGAAACACCGCGTACATTCCGCTTGAGGGAACGTGAGCGTTTGGCCGCTCTGGATTCCTCATCATAGAATAAATTGGATTTTTCATCCTCCACGGTTATCTTAGCAAGCTACGCAAATCCGACTGGATCTGAAGCATCGCGGGCAGGAAGCGTTCCACCAGTTCACTTGTTTCGATATGGGCCACGGGTGCCCCGATGTTGAGTGCTGCGACCACTAAACCTCGATGATTGAAGACAGGGACTGCGATGGAGCGCAGTCCAAGTTCCAGTTCCTGATCGTTGATTGCATAACCTTGACCACGAATAATTGAGAGTTCTGCCATGAGTGGGCCAATCTCCACTTTCGTAAATGGCGTCAATGCTTTCAGTTCAGTGCGTTCGAGAAGCGCCTGCGCCTGCGGTTCAGGAAGCCACGCCAGAAGTACCCGCCCCATTGAAGCGCAGTAGGCTGGTAGCCTGCTTCCGGCCATGAGGTTGATGGACATTACGCGCATTTGTGAGGCGCGCGCGATATAAACGATTTCCGTTCCATCCAGAACGGATGCCGATGCACTCTCGCCAACTGTATCGGAGAGCCGATCCAGATGCGGCTGTATGATTGTCGGCAATGGTGTCGAAGAAAGATATGCATGTCCAAGCCGTAGAATCCTGGGCAGAAGCATGAAAAACTTGCCATCATATTCAGCATAGCCGAGTTCGGCGAGGGTCAACAGACATCGTCGCGCGGTTGCGCGATCAAGGCCGGTAATTTTCGAAACGTCCGCTATTGAAAGACGTGGCTGGTCCTCACCAAACGCTTCGATGACTTTCAGTCCTTTGGCAAAGCCTCCAATGAAATCCGTTTCGCGCATGAGATCCCCTTAGTCTGCGTTGTTAATTTGTGCGATATATGAACAAATGTCAAATAGCGCACAAAATGTTTGACCCTTTGCCGACGCGGTGGCTAACTCCAGCCTAATTGAAGCTGGAAGCGCTTAGTCAGGAATGTCGAGCTTTCCGGTATGGAGGTGAAATGGACAAGACAATCGGAAGTCTGGCTGAGGCTGTCGCCGGAATAGATGATGGGGCAACCGTCATGATCGGGGGATTTGGTGGCTCAGGTGCGCCAATAGAATTGATCCATGCCCTGATTGACAAAGGGCCGAAGAATTTGACTGTGATCAACAACAATGCAGGCAATGGGCGCATCGGTATCGCGGCCATGATCGATGCCGGGATGGTTCGGAAGATGATCTGTTCGTTTCCACGGTCTTCTGATCCGCGCGCTTTCACGGACAAGTATATTGCCGGTGAAATCGATCTTGAACTAGTGCCACAGGGAACACTTGCTGAACGCATCCGCGCGGGCGGTGCCGGTATTCCTGCCTTCTATACACCAACGGCCTATGGCACGGAGCTTGCCGAGGGTAAGATCACAGTCGAATTTGATGGAAAACCTTATGTGCAGGAACGTTGGCTGAAGGCCGATTTTGCGCTCATCAAAGCACATCTTGGCGATATTCATGGCAATCTGACCTATCGCATGGCCGCTCGCAATTTCAATCCGCTTATGTGTATGGCCGCAGCCGAAACGATTGTGCAAGTATCTGAAATCGTTCCGCTTGGTAGCATTGAGCCAGAAAATGTCATCACACCGGGCATTTTTGTCGACGGTGTCGTCGAAGTTGCAAATCCGCAGCAGGAAGAAGAACTCATTCGCGCGGGAGTGACCTACGCATGACGATCGATACTCACGAGGACATTAAATTGTCCAATGCCCAGATTGCATGGCGCGCCGCACAGGATATTCAGGATGGTGCCTATGTAAATCTCGGAATCGGTTTCCCGGAAATGGTCGCCCGTTATCAGCCGGAAGGAAGGGAAGCTATTTTTCATACGGAAAACGGTATTTTGGATTTCGGTGAAGCGCCGCCCGAGGGTGAAGAAGACTGGGACCTGATCAATGCTGGCAAGAAGGCCGTCACGCTGAAGCCTGGCGCGGCATTTTTCCATCATGCCGATAGCTTCGCAATGGTGCGTGGCGGCCATCTAGATGTTGCAATCCTGGGTGCCTATCAGGTTGCCCAGAATGGCGATCTCGCGAATTGGCGGGTAGGGGCCAAAGGTGTGCCAGCGGTTGGTGGTGCGATGGACCTCGTGCATGGCGCGAAACAGGTCGTCGTCATTACAGAGCATGTGACCAAGAAAGGCGAGCCAAAGCTGGTCGAAAAGTGCACTTTTCCGCTAACCGGCGTCGCATGTATCACCCGCATCTATACCAGTCATACGGTGATCGACATCGACAAGGGGCGTTTTGTGCTGCGTGAAAAGCTGGCCGCTATGACCCTGGAAGACCTTCAGGCCATGACCGGCGCGAAGCTTCACATCGATGGCCCTGTTGCCGATCTTGTTGTCCCTGAGTTGTGAGGCCGCGCCATGAGTGAAGCCTACATTTGCGATTATATCCGCACACCCATCGGTCGTTATGGCGGCGCGCTTTCTTCAGTTCGAGCTGACGATCTTGGCGCTATTCCATTGAAAACACTTATGGAGCGTAACGGTTCCGTCGATTGGGAAGCTGTCGATGACGTTATCTTTGGCTCAGCCAATCAGGCGGGCGAAGACAACCGCAACGTTGCGCGCATGTCGCTGCTTCTGGCCGGATTGCCGGTGGGCGTGTCCGGAACGACGATCAACCGTCTCTGCGGCTCGGGGATGGATGCAGTCATAACGGCTGCACGAGCTATCAAGTCTGGTGAGGCAGAGCTACTCATCGCTGGTGGTGTGGAAAGCATGAGCCGTGCTCCCTTCGTGATGCCGAAGGCTGACAGCGCATTTTCACGCAAGGCGGAAATCTTCGATACGACGATCGGCTGGCGGTTCATCAATCCCCTGATGAAAAAGCAGTATGGCGTCGATTCGATGCCTGAAACGGGTGAGAACGTTGCCGAGGATTTCAATATCTCGCGACAGGATCAGGATGTCTTTGCGCTTCGTAGCCAGGAAGAGGCGGCTGCCGCGCAGGGCAATGGACGCCTTGCGAAGGAAATCGTTCCTGTTACGATCCCACAACGCAAGGGTGATCCGGTTGTTATCGACAAGGATGAACATCCACGTGCGACCAGCCTGGAAGCACTCGCAAAGCTGGGTACGCCCTTCCGTGAGGGGGGCACCGTGACGGCGGGTAATGCCTCCGGCGTCAATGATGGAGCTGCTGCGCTTATCATCGCATCTGAAGCAGCCATCAAGAAATACAACCTTACACCGATTGCCCGCATTATAGGCGGTGCCGCGGCAGGTGTTCCTCCGCGCATTATGGGTATAGGCCCGGCTCCGGCGACAAGGAAGCTTTCTGCACGTACGGGCATTGCGCCCGATGCATTCGATGTGATCGAGCTGAACGAAGCATTTGCATCGCAAGGTCTTGCAGTGTTGCGCGATCTTGGAATTGCCGATGACGACAAACGCGTCAATCCGAATGGTGGCGCTATCGCTCTCGGGCATCCGCTCGGCATGTCCGGGGCGCGTATCGCAGGCACGGCGGCGCTCGAATTATCACTCAACGGCGGCAAATATGCTCTCGCAACGATGTGCATCGGCGTCGGGCAGGGCATTGCTATTGCACTGGAACGTGCTTGAACGTGATTAAATGATAAATCCGGGCATTTAGCGCCCGGATTTGTTGTTCCTGACAGAGCAGATACGACTTTTGTATTCTTGGGCGACTACAATATTGCCCGCGACTACCGATCAAGTTAGCATGACCTCATTACAACAACGGTCGGAACAACCTGCCGTACCAAAATGGGGAACATGTCGATGAAAATTGCTCGCCTTGCCCTGATGGGTGGACTCCTCGCAACTGCACTTTATACCGGCTCCGCTGCCGCCCGCGACCTGACCGTCGTTTCATGGGGCGGAAACTATCAGGACGCGCAGCGTGAAATTTATTTCAAACCTTTTTCCGAGAAGACCGGCAAGCCCTTGCTAGATGAATCCTGGGATGGTGGTTATGGCGTCGTTCAGGCAAAGGTGAAAGCGGGAAAACCCAACTGGGACGTGGTACAGGTAGAGGCTGAAGAACTGGCGCTCGGCTGTGCGGACGGTCTTTACGAGAAGATCGATTGGGACAAGGTTGGCGGCAAGGATAAATTCCTCGACAGTGCGGTCAATGATTGCGGCGTGGGTGCAATCGTGTGGTCGACGGCAATCGCCTATAATGCGGACAAGCTGAAAGATGGCCCGCAATCCTGGGCTGATTTCTGGGATGTGACGAAATTTCCAGGCAAGCGTTCCTTGCGTAAGGGCGCAAAGTATACGTTAGAATTCGCGCTTCTCGCTGATGGGGTCAGCAAGGATGAAGTTTATGACGTGCTCTCGACACCGGAAGGTGTGGACCGTGCGTTCAAAAAACTCGATGAATTGAAGCCGAACATCGTCTGGTGGGAAGCAGGGGCGCAACCATTGCAATTGCTGGCCTCGGATGAAGTGGTGATGGCATCCGCCTACAACGGGCGTATTACGGGTATAAACCGGAGCGAAGGCAGGAACTTCAAGGTGGTCTGGCCGGGAAGTATTTATGCCGTTGATAGCTGGGTGATCCTGAAAGATGCCGAGAACAAGGATGCAGGGCTGGATTTCATTGCTTTTGCCAGCCAGCCTGAAAATCAGGTGAAACTGCCGAAATACGTCGCTTACGGTCTGCCGAACAAGGAGGCTGCAAGCAAGGTGCCTGCGGAATTCGCATCGGATCTTCCAACAGCGGAAGCCAATCTGAAAGACGCCCTTCCGCTTGATGTCGATTTCTGGATCGATAATTCCGAAGAGTTGACAAAGCGCTTCAACGCCTGGCTGGCGCAATAATCCGTAGTTATGGCCCCGTCGTGCAATATCGGCGGGGTTTCCCCGTTTCCGGAAGATGGAGTGATTCATTGACGGACTGCCGCATCCGCTTCGAGAATATCAGTAAATCCTACGGTGATTTCAAAGTCATAGATGGTTTGAACCTCGATATTGATCGAGGTGAATTCGTGAGCCTGCTCGGTCCTTCCGGGTCAGGTAAGACGACACTTTTGATGATGCTCGCGGGGTTTGAAAATCCAAGCGGTGGAGCGATTCACGTTGATGGCAAGGCAATCAACGCGGTTCCTTCATACAAGCGCAATATGGGCGTGGTCTTTCAGAACTATGCGCTTTTCCCCCATATGACAGTTGGCGAAAATGTCGCTTTTCCGCTTCAGATGCGAGGTATTGGGAAAGCGGATATCGGCAAGCTGGTGGATAAGGTGCTCGATATGGTGCAGCTTTCCACGATGCGCGAACGCAAGCCGTCCCAACTCTCCGGTGGACAGCAACAACGCGTGGCGCTTGCCCGCGCGCTGGTTTTCGAACCAGGTGTGGTTTTGATGGATGAACCGCTCGGTGCGCTCGACAAGCAGCTGCGTGAGCAGATGCAACTCGACATTCGTGCGTTGCACGGCCGGTTAGGACTGACGATTGTTTTCGTCACTCATGACCAAAGCGAAGCACTGACCATGTCGGATCGGATCGCTGTCTTCAACAAAGGAAAAATCGAACAGATTGGTACGCCCCGCGCAATCTATGATGAGCCGCAGACACGGTTTGTGGCCGAGTTCATAGGCGAAACCAATCTCGCCGAAGGGATAATCGAGCGGGTGGAAGGTACCAGCACTTTTATTCGCCTGAAGGATGGCGGAATCCTAACCGCATCATCAAAAGGAACGCTGGCGACGGGACAGAAAGTTCTCCTGTCCATTCGGCCTGAGCGCATTGAACTGGGCCGCGAGGGCGGTTCGGACAATCTTCTTAAAACACGTGTCATCGACAGTGTCTATCAAGGGGATCATCTACGTATCCAGCTTGATGGTAGCGCCCATGATTTTATCGTGCGCCTCGACAGAAAAGCGCGCGAATGGGCACCCGGAACGGATGTCGTGGCGGGGTTCAATGCCGTTGACTGCTGGACTATCGCAGCATGACAGTTCTATCCGGCAAAACTGCCCGAGCGATGTTTCTGATCGCGCCCTTGCTTGTTTTCATTGCTTTGTTTTTCCTGTGGCCACTCGGAGTGATGATGAAGCAGGCCGTATCCGATACGGCGGTTTTGCGTGTTCTTCCCCAGACGGCTGACGCTGTAAGTCTGTGGGACGGACAATCGCGTCCATCACCAGAAATGAAACAGGCTTTGGTGACGGATCTGAAGGCTTCAACCGACCAACAGGCCGTAGGCGATATGGTTCGCCGTTTGAACAGCGCCCAATCGGGTTTTCGGACCCTGATGAGCAAGACACTTTCGGCAATCGAGAAAGGCGATCCAGTTCCGGATCTTGAAATGATCGACAAGCGATGGAGCCGACCGGAGTTTTGGCAGGCAATTGCAAACGCGCTTTCTCCGACAACTGATCGCAATCTGCTCGCGGCCGTAGACATGGAACGCGATGCCTCAGGAGAGATTGTTTCAATGGCGCCCGGTACATCAGCCAACCGGGCGATCATGCTGCGCACATTCTGGATCGCTGCACTGGTGACACTATCCTGTGCAGTGATTGGTTACCCTTATGCTGTATTGCTTGCATCGTCTAAAGGCTGGGTCAGAAACGTGCTTTTTGCGGCTGTTCTGCTGCCGTTATGGACCTCATTGCTGGTGCGAACTGCGGCTTGGTTCATCCTCCTGCAAGACAAGGGCCTCATCAACGATACACTGATTTGGCTTGGTATCACCGATACGCCCTTTCCCCTGATCTTCAACAGGGCAGGGGTGGTTATAGCCATGACCCATGTACTTTTGCCGTTCATGGTTCTTCCAATTTATAGTGTGCTCGCATCGATCCCGAGCAATCTGATGCCAGCTGCTGCATCGCTCGGCGCACCGCCGTGGAGAGCCTTCCTGCGAGTGCTACTTCCGTTAAGTATGCGAGGGATTCTGTCCGGAATGCTACTCGTGTTCATGAGTGCCATTGGCTACTACATCACACCAGCATTGATTGGTGGGCCGAGCGACCAGATGATAAGCTCGATCATTGCCTATTACGCAACCGGTTCGGCCAACTGGGGTATGGCTGGCGCATTGGGGCTCGTGCTGCTCGTCGCCTGTCTCGTACTCTATGCCGTTTACGGACGACTCACCGCCGATGAGCAGGGGAGAGCGTGACTATGGGGCGCTTCGCTAAAATCCTGTTCGGTGTAGCGGCTGTGGTCTTTTTGATTGCACCTTTGTTTGCGATTCTTCCACTTGCTTTCACATCCAGCGTATTCCTGACCTATCCGGTGCCTGGCTGGTCGGTGCGCTGGTTTGAGGAACTTACAACAGCGGACGTCTGGCGGCGCGCAATCGTTAACAGTCTGATTATCGGATCAGGAACGACGATCTTGGCAACTGTGCTGGGAACCATGGCCGCACTTGGCTTGCGCAGCAGGATTTTGTTTCTTTCCGGTCCGATTAAAACTCTGTTCCTCCTACCCATGGTTGTTCCCGCCGTGGTCATGGGCGTCGGTATGCAGTTGTTGTTCGTCCGGCTCGGGATAGCGAATTCCTATCTCGGTGTGATTGTTGCTCATACCGTGATTTCGATACCCTTTGTTCTGGTGAGTGTTACCGGCGCTCTGGCAGGTATCGACCGGCGTGTCGAACTGGCAGCCGAAAGCCTTGGTGCATCGCCCGTGACGGTATTTCGGAAAATTACTCTTCCGCTCGCCATGCCGGGCGTCGCATCTGGTGCAGTGCTGGCGTTTGCTACTTCGCTGGACGAAGTTGTGCTGACTCTGTTCGTGGCCGGTCCAAATCAGCGCACTCTGGCGCGCCAGATGTTTTCGACAATTCGAGAAAATATCAGTCCGGCTATCGCTGCCGCTGCTTTTCTGTTCATCGCAGGCACAGTGCTTTTAGGCCTTGCGACGCTGATCTTTCGCCGAAAGCGTGTGAGTGGGGCAGTCACCTCCTGATGGGTGCGAGAGTCCTCGTTTGCTGCATTGCTAATCCTTGCGCCTTAGCGATCGATCCGTGTCGAAAGGATGATCGATGACATCGTGCGCTCGACGCCTTCCAGCGCGCCTATGCGATCCAGAACAGCATCAAGTTCCTGTATGGATGGCGCTTCCACAACGACGATCATATCGAAATGTCCGCTGACAGAATGGAGCGAACGGACGGCCATCATGCCGCGCAGAGCTGTTTCGACTTTGGGCGCAAGCTTGGGTAGTGCGGTCACCAGCACATGGGCGCGGACCAGATCGCGCTCGAATTCAGGTGCGATTCGTACTGTGTAGCCCTCGATAACCCCACGTTTTTCAAGCTTCTCAATGCGACTTTGGACAGTGGTTCGGGACACGCCGAGGCGCCGTGCGAGGTCGGCTGTCGAGGCGCGGGCGTTTTCACGGAGGAGGGCGATGAGGGTAAGATCAGCTTCTGTCGTCATAATGCATATTAAATACGTCAATGTGCTCAAACAAACAACGTCATATCGTCGGTTTGTATGCTTCTTTTTGCATGGAACTATGCGATTCTTGCATATCCGAATTGCATTCCAAGGGGAAAGTTACATGAAAGAGATCGTTGTTGTCGGCGCAGGCAAAATCGGCGCCACCATTGCCGATCTTCTCGCTTCCACGGGCGAGTATGCCGTTACCGTTGTCGATCGCTCTCAGGCGCAACTCGATGCGCTGGAATCGGGTGCGGAAGTCAAGACTCAGGCCCTCGACATCGAAGATGCCAAGGCTCTTGAAGCTGCTCTGAGCGGTAAATTTGCTGTACTCAGCGCCGCTCCATTCCATCTGACGACCCGCATCGCAGAAGCTGCAGCCAAGGCAGGCGTCCACTATCTCGACCTGACCGAAGATGTTGCCAGCACACGCCGCGTCAAGGAACTGGCGAAGGAAGCCAAGACCGCTTTCATTCCGCAGTGTGGCCTGGCTCCTGGCTTCATTTCCATCGTTGCCTATGATCTGGCGAAGCGTTTCGACAAGCTCGACAGTGTTCGTATGCGCGTTGGCGCTCTGCCGCAGTATCCTTCGAATGCTCTGAACTACAATCTGACCTGGAGCACCGATGGCGTCATCAACGAATATATCGAGCCGTGCGAAGCCATTGTGAATGGCGAGCTGACCGAAGTTCCTGCTCTAGAAGAACGCGAAGAGTTCTCGCTTGACGGCGTTACCTACGAAGCTTTCAACACCTCCGGTGGCCTTGGCACGCTTTGCGAAACGCTGGAAGGTAAGGTTCGCACGCTCAACTACCGAACCATCCGCTATCCGGGTCACGTTGCGCTGATGAAGGCGCTCCTCAACGATCTCGGCTTGCGTCATCGTCGTGAAGTGCTCAAGGACATCTTCGAAAATGCTCTGCCGACGACCCTTCAGGACGTTGTAGTAATTTTCGTGACTGTTTCGGGCACGAAGAATGGTCGTCTGGTTCAGGAAACCTACGCGAACAAGGTTTACGCCGCTCCGGTTGGCAAGATCATTCGCTCGGGCATCCAGATCACCACGGCTTCGGCAATCTGCGCCGTGCTCGACATGCTGGCGAAGGGCGATCTTCCACAACAGGGCTTCATCCGTCAGGAAGACATCACGCTTGAAAAGTTCCTCGCGAACCGCTTTGGCAAGGCCTATTCACAGGAAGATCATTGCGCACGCATGGTTGCCTGATAATTCCTGCCACATGAATGCGGGGCCTGTTGCGTTTGGGCGCAGCAGGCCTCGTTTGCATTTTTGGTATTCGTCAACGCAGTCCTACCAAAGTTGCAATTGAACGGGATCGGATTTAAGCGCATTTCCCGATCCAAACCAGCGGATGGACGTTCATCCGCTTGATGTGTCTCTATCCGCGCATCTTGTCCGAAAACTGCTTCACATTTTTCGGGATGTGCTTTGAAGAAGTAGGAAAGTCATGTTGAAATCAGTTTTGCTGGCCGGTCTGGCCTCTGTATTTCTCGCTTTGCCAGTTCAGGCAAAGGAATGGAAAGAAATCCGCATCGCCAGCGAAGGCGCATATCCTCCGTTCAATTATATGTCTCCGGACGGCAAGCTTGAAGGTTTTGATCTCGACATCGCAAATGCGCTTTGCGAGGCGATGGAAGCCAAGTGCACAATCGTCGCCAATGATTGGGACGGGATGATCCCCGGCTTGCAGGCCAACAAGTTTGACGCAGTCATCGCTTCGATGGCCATCACCGACGAGCGCGAAAAGCAGGTTGCCTTCACCGAGCGTTATTACACGACCCCGCTTGCGGTTGTCGTGCCGAAGGATACGGATATGACCTCGCTCGATCCGTCGGCATTCGATGGAAAGACGGTTGGCGCACAGGCTGGTACGACGCAGGGTAATTACGCTGATGACGTCTACGGCAAGGCAGGTGCGGATGTGAAGCTTTACCCGACTGCCGACGAAGCCAATGCCGATCTCGAAAGCGGTCGTCTGGATGCAATCGCCGCCGATAAGTTCCTCGCCGCCGATTGGCTCAAGAAGCAAGGTGCGAACTGCTGCAAGTTCCTCGGCGACATTCCGGGGTCTGAAACGAAGATCGCTGTGGCTTTGCGCAAGGGGGATGACGACCTGCGTGAACAGTTCAACGCCGCGATCAAGAAAATCCGTGACGACGGCACATACGAAACAATCCGCAAGAAATATTTCGATTTCGACATCTATTGATGTGACAAATTATGCTCCGGGCGCCTTCAAAACCTGCTTGCAGTGAAGGACGTCCGGTGCTTCAGTCATGGCAAGCGCATACAAATGAAGCGCGGCCATTCGCAGGGGGGATTCCCTGCCAATTACAACGATAACAAAGCAGTAAGGGGAATAGTTATGTTGAAAGCCATCCTATTTGCAGGCGTTGCATCTGTAATCGCTGCCTTGCCGGCGCAGGCTAAGGAATGGAAGGAAATCCGCATCGCCACGGAAGGTGCGTATCCACCTTTCAATTTCGTGGCGGCAGACGGTTCGCTTCAGGGGCTTGATGTCGAAATCGCCAACGCTTTATGCAAGGCCATGGATGCCAAGTGCACAATTGTTGCTAACGACTGGGACGGAATGATTCCCGGCTTGAAATCGAACAAGTTCGATGCAGTTATTGCGTCGATGAGCATCACGGAGGAACGCAAAAAGGAAGTAGCGTTCACCGACAAATATTACTCCACGCCGCTTTCTGTTGCCGTGCCAAAGGATAGCCCGATCACATCCGTGGATGCCGAATCCTTTAAGGGCAAATCGATTGGTGCTCAGGGATCGACGACGCAGAGCATTTATGCGGAAGACGTCTACGGGAAGGCTGGCGCTGATGTTAAGCTTTATCCGACAGCCGATGAAGCCAATGCGGACCTGAAAAACGGACGCCTTGACGCTGTTGTTTCCGACAAGTTCCCGATATCCGACTGGATCAAGGGGGATGGTGCTGATTGCTGCAAGCTTATCGGCGATATTCCTAACACACAGACCGATACAGGAATTGCGCTCCGTCAAGGCGATGATGATTTGCGAGAACAGTTCAATGCGGCAATCAAGAAAATTCGCGATGACGGAACCTATGCCACAATCGTGAAGAAATATTTCGACTTCGACATCTACTGATTGCTTGTAAACGACACAGCTCTTTGCTGTAAGCAATAACGCGCCGGCTGCAATCGGCGCGTTTATTTGTTTGATTTTGTGGATGCCGGAAATGCCGATTCAGCAACAAGATGTCATCATTCTGGGCGCGGGTATTGTTGGCGTGTCCACGGCACTACATCTGCAGGCGCGAGGCCGCTCAGTCTGTCTGATCGACAAGAGCGCTCCAGGCGAGGGCACCAGTTTCGGCAATGCCGGTCTGATCGAGCGGTCGAGCGTTATCCCCTATTCCTTTCCGCAAGGCTTCTGGACGCTTATCCGCTACGGTATGAATCGTCGCTCAGACGTTCGTTACAACCCGTTTTACATACCGAAGATGGCTCGCTGGCTGTTTCAATACTGGCGGGAATCGTCGCCGGAGCGGCTGAAGATTGCAACGAATGCCATGTTGCCCTTGATTGAAGCGAGCGTCCGCGAGCATGATATTTTAGTGGCTCAGTCAGGCAGTGAACGGTTGATCCGGTCCCAAGGATGGATCGAAGTGTTCCGGACATCTTCGGCATTCGACGTAGCGGTGCGCCGTTTGCCCGATCTGCAGCGTTTCAAACTGTCCTATGACATTCTGGATGCGGCAGCATTGCGCCAGCGTGAAACGTCGCTTGGCGATGTGGCCGGCGGCATTCACTGGCTCGACCCCAAGACTGTTGTGAACCCCGGTGGGCTGGTTAAAGCCTATGCTGATTTGTTCCGTAGGAATGGTGGCGTCCTCGTTCACGGAGATGCCGCGACATTGGCACAAAATGAGAATGGCTGGCAGGTGATGACGGACGGGGGGACTATCCATGCGCGTGACGTCGTCGTGGCGCTCGGTCCGCAATCCGGCCTCATTTTCAGGAAATTCGGTTATCCAATACCGCTTGGCATCAAGCGCGGTCATCATCTTCATTTCTCCATGAAGGACGGCTCGCGGCTCGGTCATACGGTGGTGGATGAAGAAGCAGGTTATGTTCTTGCCCCAATGGTGCAGGGTGTGCGGCTGTCGACAGGCATAGAGTTCGCTTCGCCTGACGCGCCTGCCAACCATATACAACTCAAGAAGGACGAGAAAATAGCGCGCCAGCTTGTGCCCCAGTTGGGAGAGGCCATCGAAACGACGCCGTGGCTTGGATTGCGCCCCTGCCTGCCTGATATGCGCCCGGTGATTGGGGCTGCGCCAAAACATAAGGGCCTTTGGTTCAATTTCGGCCATGCCCATCACGGATTGACGCTTGGACCTGCGACAGGACGCTTACTCGCTGAAATGCTCGTCGGAGAAGAGCCATTCGTTGATCCGAAACCCTATTCGGCAGAACGGTTTCTATAATTTGATCTAAATGTTTGGTGACAGGCTTGTCAGTCACGGCAAAGCGGGGCTATCAATTGGTCCCGTTCTCATTTCGCGCAGTCGCGAACAATCGATCCGGAAAATTCTCGTGAAAATGAAGCCTTTGGGCCGTACCGGCCTTACTGTCACTGAAATTTGCCTCGGCACCATGACCTGGGGCATACAGAATACCGAGTCCGACGCTCATGAGCAGCTCGACATTGCTCTCGATTCCGGGATCAACTTCATTGATACCGCTGAGGGATATGCCATTCCTATGAGTCCGGAAAGCTACGGCAAGACTGAGACATATATCGGCAATTGGCTCAAGAAATCCGGAAAACGCGACAAGATCGTATTGGCAAGCAAGATTGCTGGCGGCGGCAGACAGAAGTGGATTCGAGACGGCGCCAGGCCAAGCCGTGACAGCGTTCGTGAAGCGGTGGAAAATAGCCTAAAGCGGCTTCAGACGGACTATATCGATCTTTATCAGGTCCATTGGCCGATGCGCGCTCATTACCACTTTGGCCAGAGCTGGAGCTTTGATCCGTCTAAGACAGACGGAACCGCAGAAACCCAACAGATGCATGACGTTCTGCTCGGACTCGGAGATATGGTTCGGGATGGAAAAATCCGGCATATTGGTCTTTCGAATGAGACAGCCTGGGGAACGATGCAGTGGCTTCGTTTGGCCGAACAGCACAGCCTGCCGCGCATCGCCTCAATCCAGAATGAATATAGTCTTCTGCAGCGACAGTTCGATTTTGACATGGCAGAACTGGCGCTCTGCGAAGACGTTGGATTGCTTGCCTATTCGACGCTTGCAGCTGGTGTGCTGACCGGGAAATATCTGGGCGGCAAGCTGCCGGCCGGTTCTCGCGCAGCCATTTCTGAAGGCGGCATCTGGCGGAACAATGTTCACTCAGAACCCGCAATTCGCGCCTATATCGATGTTGCGAAGAAGCACGGTCTCGACATTGCCCAGATGGCGATAGCCTTCACACTGACACGTCCGTTCATGACCTCGACCATCATCGGCGCCACAACCGTCGATCAGTTGAAGACCGATATCGCGGCCCATCAGGTCAAGTTGTCTGATGATGTTCTGAGCGACATTGAGAAGGTCTATCGACAGTATCCACGTCCGCTTTAAGCCAATTAAAAATGCATGATAGAAAAAGCCCGCCAACTGGCGGGCTTTTTCTATCCGGCGAGATAAATTTCGTGTTTGACGATCCATTGATCGATTGGCGTCTCGCTTGAGGAACTGACGATCACCATCCGGTCGAAGCGCAGATTGCGACCAGCAAGTGATCTTGCCAGGCGAGCCATCTCTGTTGCACGCAAAGCCTTATCGATAACGCCATAGGCAAGCGAAACATGTGGGAGGAAAGTTGAGATGTCTTTCTCTCCGGATACGCCTAGTGAATCCTGTTTCAGTGCCATCAGTGCAGGTGTTTTCTGCAGTTTGGCGTAGAAAGAACGGAAATAAGCTTCTGTTCCTGTCACGTCCTCAATAAGGACATCCAGAGGTTTGCGGCCGACCGCAAGGCTAAGCGCCAGCGGCAATAATTCGTCTGCCGAGCGTTTCATATCGGGTATGAGTGTCGCATGTGGTTCAAATACGGGCGAAGCAAAGCGACCTGCCAGTTCTGCGACAATGGATTCAAGAAATTTGAGGTCATCGCGTGCAGGACGCAACCAGATGGAGTGGAAAGTCATTGATTTGGCATCCCTCGAACGCTGCGTTCGCTTTTAAGTGGTCTGACGCTGTTCCGCAGAATGAGTGGTAGTTCGAGTACAACTGTCTGAGGCGGCGCATTTGGCGCAGCCTGCCTCTCATCGAGCAGGCGGATGATTTCGGCAGAGAGGCGTTCCGCATTCTGGTCGAATGTTGTTAGCCGATAGGCCCCCCAGCGTGCTTCTGTGACATTGTCGAAACCAACGACTGAAATATCGTCGGGAACGGAAAGATTGAAAACGTCACGCGCGCAGTCCATCAGGCCGAATGCCATAAGATCGTTGACGCAAAAAACACCTTCGACACGCTCTCGCTCACCGAGTAGCAGAGACGCTGCGCCGTAGCCGCCGTCGTAATCGGTCAGGTTGCCGCGCTGAACACTGACGCTCAATCCAAGGCTCTTGCCTTTGGCGATGAAAGCTTCCTCACGTTCAACCAGATTGAGGCTGCCGACATTCGACGTTATGAGGCCGAGATTTTTCATGCCTCGTGCAGCGAAAATTTCGACAGCCGTTTCGGCGGCAAGTCGATTGTTGATATGAATATGATCGGCTCCCTCTTCGGTTCGCCCGACGAGGATCACGGTCTGGCCGTTTCGCTGCGCCAGCTCGACAAATGAAGAGGAGGGCATGCCGGAAAGAACCACCGTCGCTTCGGCGCGATAACGCAGCAGCGTTTCGTGGGCGGCAGAGAGATTTTCTCCATGCTGGCCGGTCGGGATCAACACCGGCACACTGCCGCGTGCTGCAAGCCGACGGGAAAGTGCTGCAATCTGGCGTGAACGAAAAGGGCTATCCGGGTCTGCCGCAATCATTCCGACGATACGACTGCGATTGGCTAGGAGGCCGCGCGCAAGGTCGTTGACCTGATAGCCAAGCTTCTCGGCGGCTTTCAGCACTTTCTCGCGTGTTGCAGGCGAGACACTGGCACCCGGTGTAAAGGTTCGGGACACCGCAGAGCGAGAGACGCCTGCCTCAAGTGCGACTTCATGCGCACTGATAAACCGTGGTTGATTATCCGCGCTGTCCTGTTCTCGCTGCGTTTCTTTATCTGGCATTTTATCGCCCTACTTTTGAAAGGACATCGGCCCTGAGGAAGCGCTCGACCACGAACATGAAGGCAATTGATGGCACCAACAATATCAATGCGCTGATGGAAGCGATTTGATAATTGCCGCCGGAACTCGCTGTATAGAGCAGCAAGGGCAGAGTGGAAATATCAGGGGCGCCGACGAAATAAGTACCGGTGAACTCATCAAGGGATTCAAGAAAGACGAAGATCGCGCTTGCAAGCAAACCGGGTGCGGCTATTGGCAGGGTGATGTCGAAGAATGTCTTGAGGGCTGAAGCGCCCATTGAGCGCGCGGCTTCTTCAAGCTCACGATCAATTGCTGAAAACGCCGCCGTTGCGATCCATACAGCATAGACCAGCCCATGGGTCACATGGACCAGAACGACACCTGTGATCGTGCCATTCAGTCCAAACGAGTAGAACATCTGCGCGATGTTTACGTAAACGGGCAGGTTTGGAAAAGCTTGCGGGATCAGCAGCGTCAGCAGGATCAGCCCGCGAAACGGCAGTTTCAATCGCGCGAGAGCATAACCGGCTGGAATGGCGAGGCCGAGTGAAACGATCACTGTCAGGCCTGCAATAAGCACGCTCGTGCCAAGTGACGAGAGCGCGTTGCCACGAGGCGAAAACACATTCGCCCAGAATGAAAATCCATATTGAATCGGCAGTGTATGTGGAAAATACCAACGCTCAGCCACGGCCCACAGAAGCAGATTGGCAAGCGGTCCGAAAATCGCAAAAGCGAGCAGGCCAAGCAATATGCCGCGTGGTATCCAGCGCCAGTCAATGGTTTTGCTCATTGGCCGTGTTCCTTCATGGTCTGGCGGAGGTAAACCCAGGCGACGAGGCTGGTCATGAGAAGGGAGATCGTACCCAGCGCATTTGCGACGCCGTAATCTCCGTAAGCATTGATACGAAATGCCATATTCGCTGTGATCATCGTCGGCGACTGGGCGTTGATCATCAAAGGCACGGACAAAACGGACATCATGGTGACAAAGCTCAGTATCAACCCAACGAGCAATGTCTGGCGGACTTGAGGGAGGACGATCTCGATGAGAATACGCAGCCGTCCAGCGCCAAGATTGCGAGCGGACTCGATTGTGCTGCGGTCAATGGATGCCATGGCACCGGCCAACAGCAGCGTGACAAATGGTGTCTGTTTCCAGACGAATGCTATGACGATCCCACGCCAGTCAAGGAAGCTCATGGCCTGTAGGGGCGTTAAAAGCCCTGTTTCGATGAGCAGGCTATTCATTAACCCGTTCTTGGCAAGGAAGGTGCGAAGTATCTGGCCAACGACGATGAAGGGGATGAAAAGCGGCCACCGATACAGCCAGCGCAAAACAGTAACAGCGCGCGGGTTGGAGCCGAGTGTCAGATAACCACCGATAGCGATAGAGAATAACGAGATCAGCAGCGACGACAGCGTGACAATGACAAAAGTGAAGATGATGTCGCTGGAATACAGTTCGAATGCTTTGGTGAAGTTGCCGGTTCCCCATCCACCGGAAACGTAGAAAGCCCCGGTGATAGCGCCAAAAAGCGGTACGATGAACAGCAACAGGACGATCGCCAGTGCGGGTGCGACAAGAAGAATCCCCGTCAGTCGATGCGACATTCGAAACCTCATGACAATGTGGAGTGCCGGACAAGCTCGTGGTGCCTTGATTGCATATCCGGCATCGACATCAGAGCGCTTTGCATGGAACCAAGTTCGTCAAAGCGCCCCGATAGAAAGCAGGATTGTCGGGCTTAGTTACCGACCTGGCGCTCATAAGCTTCCAGAATCGCGGTGTTATAAGGTGCGATCGGGAATGGCTTACCGTATTTCGCAAGGTCATCCGGCGAAATATCGGTGAAGAGCTTGTTCCAGGTTTCACCGTCAAGCTCTGCCTTGACGTGGTCGGCATCGATGCCCGGATACCAGTTGAAGCGCTTCACAATACCTTCGGCCTGTACTTTCGGGCTCGTCGCCAATGCGACGAATTTTTCTGCCAATTCCTTGTGCGCGCTCTTTTCCGGGATCACATAATGCATTGGCTGACCGGGCATGCCGGGAGCAGGCAGGACAAGCTTCATTTCTGGCGGAAGCTGACCATTCGCTTTCCACGAATAGAACATGTCCACCCAGACTGGTCCCATCGCGATTTCGCCGCGGCTCAACATGTCGAGTGTGCCAGCATTGCCGGGGGTGAGGGTGGCATTCTTCGTGAAGTCCTTGAGCGAGGCGAATGCCTTGTCCCAGTTCTTCGCTTCGCCCTCTTCGAATGGCCCCTTCATCAGCTTGTCTGCGTCGCCGCCATAAGCATAAATCCAGCCCATGACAAAGCTTACGCCCGAGGCACCGCCCTTGATGCCGTTATAGCCGAATTGCTTTGGGTTTTCCTTGGCCCATGCGACGAGTTCGTCATAGCTCTTCGGAGGGTTGGCAACGAGAGCAGGGTTGTAAGCAAGTGCGGTCTGGCTGTTGAACATCGGCATGACGTAACCGTCGACGTCGGTGCCGAGCGCCATTTTCGCGTTCTCGCGTGTCACCAACTTGCCACTGTCTATTTTGCCGCGATAATTTTCGAGAAACTTTGCCGTTACCATCGGTCCGACGAATTTCTCGTGGACGACAGCAACGTCGGTGTCCCATTTCTCCACGCCGGCCTTGGATTGGGCTTCAAAACGCTCGAGCACCTTTTGCGAGCCTGCATCGCCGGGACCTGTGCCAACAACACGAACGGTCGTTCCGGGGTTCTCTTTCTCGAACAACGGTCCAAGATATTGATTGATATAATCGACCATGTTCTGGTCGCCTGCGGTGATGACGGTAAGCTCATCAGCAGCGGCGGGTGCAACGGTAAGGCCGATTACCATTGCCGCGTTCAGGATAGTTCTCATGAAAAGGACTCCTGTCTGAACCGGGAACCCCGGTCTTATGATTGAAAGAAGATGCAGCGCATCAGTGGTGTTTATCGGGAACAATGGCATCCGCGGGCAAAATTGCCCGTGAAAAGGAATTTGAACGGGGTTCCCCGTATTGGCGTCGGCAGAAATCAAGTTACTATGCACAGCTGTGCATCTGAAATTTGACGGCTGCCGTATTCCGCTCTCTGGCCTTCTTCAACTAAACGACGCATTATCACGCTTGCGAAAACGCCACAGGCGCTTGGCTATTTGTCGAATAGAAACAGAGCATGCTCGGGTATGCGGATTTCTACATTGGATCCGGGTTGGTGGCTTTCCTGAGCGTCAACCATGATGTGTCGATCTCCAACGCGGATCATATGCCTCCAAAGGCCGCCGGGATAACTGGTCTGCTCGACCGTACCGTCGAGCGCTAGTTCGGGCGTCGGGGTGTTTCGATCGGTCCCTGGCGCACAGAGGTGGGCAGCTTCGCTGCGGAAACGTGCCGATGCCATACCGTCGGACAGATTTCGGCGTCCTGCCGAAATGGTACTGGCTTTGTTGTTCGCCCCTGCTGCGATCTCGATACGGTCAGCCTTGATCTGGATTGGTACTTCGATCAGATTTTCAGCGCCCATAAATGCTGCGACGAAATCCGAAGCCGGGTGGTTGTAGACCTCTTCAGGAGCGCCCGCCTGGGCGATTTCGCCCTCGTTGAGGATGACGATGCGGTCGGCCATGACCATGGCTTCTTCCCGATCGTGCGTTACATGAACTGCAGTGATGCCGAGGCGACGCTGCAAGGCGCTGATCTCATGGCGCACCGATAGCCTGATGCGTGCGTCGAGATTGGAGAGCGGCTCATCAAGAAGCAGGATGTCAGGCTGAATGGCGAGGGCGCGCCCGAGGGCGACACGCTGGCGCTGTCCACCGGAAAGGGCGGCGGGTTTGCGCTCCAGTAAAGAGTTCAGCCCCAGCAGGCGAGCGACTTCTTCGACCTTCTGCTTGATCGTCTCCTTCGAAGCACCGCGAATACGCAGGCCATAGCCCATATTCTGTGTGACAGTCATATGCGGCCAGAGCGCGTAAGACTGGAAGACAAGTGCCATGCCGCGCTTGTCCGGCGGCAGTCGGGTGACATCTCTGCCGTCTACCCGGATTGCGCCGCCTGATGGCATGTTGAAGCCCGCTATCGTGCGCAGCAATGTTGTTTTACCGCAACCGGAAGAGCCGAGAAGTGCGACGAACTCACCCTTCTTGACGGATAGGTTCACGCCTTTGAGAACTTCATTATTGCCATAGCGAACGCGCGTGTCCGCCACCTCCAAAAACGCTGGCATAGGCGTCTCCTCCCCAGGATCGCCGGCTGATTTTATTTTTTCTGCACAGCCGTGCAAATCGGATTGAAGCATCTTTAAACAACCTCGACAAGCCGCAAATTGAAATTGCGCGGGAAAAACTGTCTTGAGTTCCATTATGGAGCGTCATTTGAAGGCTGTTTAACGAGATTTCATAACAGCTGTATGACGTAAAGGCGAAGACGTGGACAGCTTTGCAAAGCTATCCACGTCGCACGCAAGCGGGCCTGACGGAGAGTGTACAGGAACCGGCTTGTTATCAGCCGTCAGCAAAACTCTTCTGCACGCTCTTCGAATTTGGCATTTCGCCGGGAAGAGTAGATGAACGCGGCGAAGAACATAACAGTCATCAGCAGAACGATTGTTGGAGCGGGTGCGCTGTCGATAAAAAAAGACAGATAGACACCGAAGAAGGATGCGCTGACTGCAATTGTCACGGCGAGCAGCATCATGGTGCTGAACTTGCGTGTGAGCAGAAACGCAATTGCACCTGGCGCAATCAACATGGCGATGGCCAGAATGATACCTACGGCTTTCAGAACGCCGACAATCGTCAGCGAAATCAGGCAAAGCAAACCGTAATGCAGAAGGCGGACCGGTAAACCGACCGCTCTGGCTTGTGCCGGATCGAAAGCGTGCAGCAGGAAGTCTCGCCATTTGACGACAAGAATGCCGGCGGTCAGTGCGGCGATAATGGCCGTTTCGATCAGGTCGCCGGATGTTATTCCGAGCATGTCCCCGAACAGGATATGATCGAGATGCACTGTCGAGCGGATCGCAACATAAAGAACCAGACCGAGGCCGAACATACCGGAGAATACGATGCCCATCACCGTATCCTGCTTAATACGGCTGTTTTCAGTGAGGTAGCCGGTTGCAAGGGCGCAGGCCATGCCCGCTACGAAGGCTCCGATCCCGAAAGGTATTCCAATGATATAGGCGACAACCACACCTGGAAGAACCGCGTGGCTGATCGCGTCACCCATCAATGACCAGCCCTTGAGGACCAGAAAGCACGACAGCAATGCTGTTGGTATCGCGATGAGCACGGAAATAGCCAGTGCATAGCGCATGAACTCGAACTGAAACGGCGAGGCCAGCATATCTAGAATGGTCATTGCTGGAACTCCCTGAGAGCAATTACAGCTTTGCGGCGTGCAGCCAGCAGTCCGTGTTTTGGAGCAAGCAAAAATACACTGAGGAAAACCAGCGTCTGGAGAACCACGATGATGCCTCCCGTCGCGCCATCCAGAAAATAGCTCACATAGGCACCTGTGAAGCTTGTGATGGCGCCGATAGCGACAGCAATCCATAGCAGTCGCGAAAATCGGTCGGTCAGCAGATACGCGGTTGCGCCGGGCGTCACTACCATGCAGATGACGAGAAAGGCGCCTACCGTCTGCATGGCGGCGACAGTCGATGCCGACAGCAATGTGAAGAACATGATCTTCAACAGATTGGGCTTGAGACCAATCGAACGTGCATGGTTTTCATCGAAGAACACCACCATCAGGTCTTTCCACTTCAAAAGAAGAAGCGACAGAGAAACGAAGCCGATGATTGCCAACTGCAGCGTGTCTTCTGGCGTGATGGCGAGGATATTACCAAGAACGATGGTTTGAATGCTGACAGCCGTTGGCTTCAGCGAGATCATGAAGAGGCCAAGCCCGAAGAACGACGAAAAGATCAGGCCGATGATCGCATCTTCCTTCAGCTTTGTCCGCTGGTTGAGAAAAAGCATTGCCGCTGCAGCGAGGCCACCTGAAAAGAAGGCTCCAATGGAGAAGGGCAGTCCGAGCATATAGGCGCCAGCGACGCCGGGAACGATGGAATGTGAAAGGGCGTCGCCGATGAGCGACCAACCTTTCAGCATGAGATAAGCTGAAAGAAAGGCGCAGACACCGCCAACCAATGCCGAAACCCACATCGCATTCAGCATGTAGCTATAACTGAATGGCTCAAGCAATAGGGTCATTGTTCCTGGCTCCGTTTACTGGTGGCGGAGTCCTCACCTTCATAAACAACGAACGGGCGTTCATCGTCTGTGATAACACTGACTGCAGCCCGACCTGAACGATCGGTCTCGCCGAGTACGAGATGGCGCAACACCCCGCCGAAAGCCTTTTCGAGATTTGCCTGTGTGAACACTTCAGCGGTCAGTCCGTAGTCAAGAACCGTTCGTTTCAACAATACCGTTCGGTCGCAGAATTCAGGAACACTGCCGAGATTGTGCGTCGAAACCAGCATCACGCGCCCCTCATCTCGCAAACTGCGAAGAAGCGTGATGATCGCTTCTTCGGTCTTTACATCCACACCAGTGAAGGGTTCGTCCAGAAGAATGACGCGCCCATCTTGTGCGAGTGCTCGTGCGAGAAACACCCGTTTCTTTTGTCCACCCGAAAGTTCCCCGATCTGCCGATGGCGAAACTCAAGCATATTCACGCGAGTAAGCGCTTGCTCTACTGCTTCCTTGTCAGAGCGGCGCGGGATGCGCATCATGCCCATATGGCCATAGCGGCCCATCATGACGACATCTTCGACGAGAACCGGAAAGTTCCAGTCAACGTCCTCACTTTGTGGGACATAAGCCACAAAGTTCTTCTTGAGCGCAGTTCCAACCGGCATTCCGAGAATGGATATCTCGCCTTTGGCGAGCCTCACAAACCCCATGATCGCCTTGAAGAGGGTCGACTTGCCGGACCCATTGATGCCGACGAGCGCTGTAATCGTTCCGGTTGGGATTGCGAAACTTGCATTGTGCAGAGCCGTATGACCGTTGCGGTATGTGACGGTCGCCTCCCTCACATGGATACCATCGGTCGCGCTCTTATTCGGCGCGACGGAGGTATTTGCGTGAAGGTCCACGTGAGCATTCATTGTTTGAGGCCTTCAGCAATCGTACCCGAAGTGACCTTCAAGAGGTCGATATAAGTTGGTACGGGGCCATCAGGTTCTGAAAGGGAATCGACATAAAGAACGCCGGCATATTTTGCGCCGGTTTCGCGGGCCACCTGCTCGGCTGGAGCAGGGGAGACGGTGCTCTCCGAGAAGACAGCCGTAATGCCATTTTCACGTACCGCATCGATCACCTTTCGCACCTGTTGAGGAGTACCTTGCTGGTCGGCATTGATTGGCCAGAGATAAAGCTCCTTCAGACCGAAATCCCGCGCGAGATAGGAAAATGCACCTTCACTGGAAACAAGCCAGCGCTTGTCTTCTGGAATAGCCATCAGTTCAACTCGGATGGGATCGATTGTGGCCCTAATCTTCGCCTTGTAAGTCTCGGCATTGGCCTTGTAGATATCAGCGTTATGGGGATCGTTTTTAACGAATGCATCTCGTATATTATCGACATAGATTAGAGCCGCATTGGGCGACATCCATGCGTGCGGGTTTGGCTTGCCGCTATAAGGCCCTTCGCTAATATCGATCGGCTCAACACCGTCAGAGACAACTACACTCGGAATGTCTTTGAGACGTGAGAAGAATTTTTCGAACCATAGTTCCAGCCCAAGACCGTTCCAGAGAACCAGTTTGGCATCCTGCGCTTTGATCAGGTCGCCGGGGGTTGGCTGATAGTTATGAATCTCTGCACCCGGCTTCGTGATCGACTCAACCGTTGCGGCGTCGCCAGCAACGTTCTGGGCAATATCAGCGATAACGGTAAATGTAGTCACAGCTTTGAATTTCTCCGCAAAAGCAGCATTGGCGCTCGTCCAGAGAAACGCTCCACTTATGAGGCTGAGAGCCGTTGTTCGCAATATACGTTGCAGCATAGTTTAATCCTTATTGCTAATCAGTTGCAGTTGCATAACTGATCGCTGTTCTGCAAGCAAGTGCTATTGCAAAGCATTTGCATTAAATGGTCGACATTCAATATGTAGAATTCCGATTGCAAATCATAAATACACGTATAGATTGTATAAAAGTGCAGCCTTCGAACTTGGGTGCAGTGTATTTCTAGATAAGCAAAAAGCGATGGAACAATTGCAAAAAGTTTATGGGAGTTGCGGGTTTTTAGTTTTCGTTTTCGGGTGGCTCGACTGAAGTGATGATGGGCTTAATGATTGATTGCCGTTGATTGTTTCAGCAAAACAGGAATTTTAGGGGAGGGCTTTATGAGTGCACAGAGGAGTGTGACGAGGTGCGGTTTGACATGCACTACCACCCCGGTCGGACTAGCGACATATCGCAGAAATGAGATGACGATCATTATCCTTCGAGAATATGCGCGCAACCTAAGATGGTTCTCCTCTGTGCCGACGGATGATACGTCTAGCTGTTCAGCTGGAACCGTTTTCATCATTCCGGCTTCGACGGATTTATCAATCAACTGGTCCGAGCCGGTGGAAATAATAATCGGGCAACTTGATGGGTGGGTTCTGCAGGACTTTCTTCTGGAAAATTCATTTTTCGGAAGAGTTGATGACAATGGGAGCGTTTTAAGATCGTTATGCAAAGAGTGCCTACCAATATCCCATATGATCTGGGATGAAATTTGCCAGCGCGACGGACACGACAAATCCTATCTGAATGCTCTCAGCTTGGTTCTGATGCACACGATAGCGCGCGGCGTGCGGAACGATCGCATTTTAATCGATAGTAAAGCCGGGTTAAGCAAGCTGGCGCGCCAACAGATCGAAATTTATCTCAACCAGAATCTTCGTAAATCTCTTTCGGTTCCTGATATGGCTGCATTCTTAGGAATTTCAGCGGGGCATTTTTCAACGTGTTTTCGAGTCAGTTTTGGGCAGACGCCTCATCAGTATCTGCTGGGACTGAGGCTCGATGAGGCTGAGCGGTGCCTTAAAGAGACATCAATGCCAATAAGCGAGATTGCGCGTCATTTGAATTTTTCCAGCCAAAGTCACTTAACGATAGCCTTACGGAAGCATCGTCAGCTGACGCCCGGTGAACTGAGGAGGTAAAATTTAAAAGGATAAATCATTTCAACCGTTGGAACTTGCATCAATTTTGTAGTAAATCATTATATACTCAATTAGTTTTGGCATAGTTATGATTTTTATCAAATAATATTTACTCAATATAATTATTACTTGACTTTCGTTTGAGCCATTTGCGCCAAATGTGAACTTCACTTCTGCGACGCCAACGGCGAACGCGGTGAGAGTCGTGTGAAAGGACGATGAGTCCGAGTGGGAGCATCCAGAAACCGAGAATCGGAAGAAAACCAAGCGAACCGCCGATAACCAGTGAACCGCCAAGCATGCGACGCATCGCGACCGTTTGCGGGATAGGGATTCGCCTACCGAGAATCAGGATAGCTTTTTTTCGAGGTGTTTCGGCGTATTGATCACTCACAGGCGCATCTCTTAGACTGGTATGTTACAATTCACAGGAGAAAAACATCCCAGAGAATATAGGGTTTCGAGGACATAATGCAAAAAGATGAAAAAAAATGGATTTAGCCCTTTGCAAACACGAAATCCTTTTGCTATACGCCACCTCGCTGACGCAGCGAGCACCTGTTCCCCGGTAGCTCAGCGGTAGAGCAACCGGCTGTTAACCGGTTGGTCGCTGGTTCGAATCCGGCCCGGGGAGCCACTGCTTTCGCAATGAAAACAGTAGCTTAAGAATACTCAACACTCCCAAGATTTCGAATTTATAGGCTCCGGGCGACGTCTGGGGCAACGGACGCGCATTTTCGTGATAGTCGCTAATTGGCTGATTGCCGTATCAAATCGAGTTTCTGCAAAGCCTCATCGAGCTTAGTCATGCCTGCGGTAATGACTGCTGAGGCTGATTCTGTTTCAGGTGAAGCAATAAAGGCGTCCCCATACAGCAACAAGCGTATCGGGAAAGGCGTGGCTTATGCCATCGTCACGGCCCAGATCGATGAGGAACTGTTCACCGGCTTCCCGCAGTTCAAATTCGAGATACAGGGCCGCAAGCTCTACGATATTTCGAAGGACAGCACGGCAGGCGGTTCCGGTCCTCAGCGTTGGAGCACACCGTCAACATGGGGCGGCGACGGCGACGATCTGCTTGCGGTACAGGTCTATAACCTGCTTCGCGGGATCATAGAGCAAGGAACGTGGCTGTACGGCCTACAGACGGTCACTGGCGCGCGTTTGCCTGCTGCTGACTGGATTGCGCAAGTCAACAAGTGCCGATTGCAGGTGCAAGGCCCTGACGGGCTAGAACCTCAGTTCGTCACCGGAGGTGAAATCACCGTCGATACGCCGATTGGCGATGCGACCGATAAGCTCCTCACTGGCGGCAATGCGCGTCTGATCGAAAGCGCGGGCGTCTACAAAATCCGTGTCGGGGAACCAGATCCGCCAGTGGCGTTCTTCACCGATGACGAGATTATCTCGACCGAAGAACAGACGTTTACGCCGTTCTTTGGGCTGTCAGAGACCGTCAACGGGATCACGGCGACCTATCCAGAGCCGAATGAAGGCTGGAATACCAAGGCAGCGCCGCCGCTCTATAACGCCACGTTTGAGGTTGAGGACGGCAATAGACGCCTGCTGACCGTGAGCGCAACGAATAGCCCACGTCTTTCGTGATTGACGGAATGGGTTTCCGGCTGGCAGTCAAAACTTTTGCTTTG
>NZ_CADEAR010000010.1 GCF_902825325.1 Brucella tritici
GTCCGCTCCTATCAATGAAGGAGCTTATCTCGCGGCATCATTCACAAAAGAAAAGGTGGGATGTTCGTCGCGCTCACAATCAATCTTCTGGTTCACATCAACAGGCCCTTGTCGGTCGCCGCCCATATAGAGGCGATGTCGATTGCAGCCGAAGCCCGCACCGCTGCCATTATCGAACTTGGCCTCACTGTCGGCGGCAGAGCCGCAACGGGCACCGGAACGGATTGCATCGCCGTTTCAGCTCCACATGGGCAGACTGGAGAGGCGGCATCATATGCGGGCTTGCATACGGATATCGGGGCCGCCCTCGGTGGTGCGGTTTATGACGCAGTGTCCGAAGGCGGCAGGCTCTGGATGAAAGAGCAGGGCTTCTGATCTTTCAGATTTCTGCGGCCGCCCCTTTCGGCTTCAGACGCAGGATAAGCGGCACCAGAACAAGGGCGACAATCGGGAAGACCAGCCAGTTGATGGTTTCCCAGCCGGAAGAATGCAGCAGCGAGCCTGCAAAGAACGAAGCGCAGGCCACAGTGCCGAACATGATGAAATCATTGGCGCCCTGTGCCTTGCCGCGTTCCGCCGGTGTGTGGCAGTCGGTCACCATGGCGGTCGCGCCGATAAAGCCGAAATTCCAGCCGATGCCGAGGAAGATCAGCGCCCCCCAGAAATGGCCGACATCAAAGCCGCCCAATGCAATGATGGCGGAGAATGCGATCAAAACCAGACCGAGCGCGGTTATCTTTTCCTTGCCGAAACGGGTGATGAGCTTTCCGGTGAAGAAGCTTGGCGCGAACATGGCGAGCACATGCCACTGGATGCCAAGGGCTGCATGATCAACGGAATGGCCATGGCCGACCATGGCGATGGGCGCAGCCGTCATCACGAAAGTCATCAGGGCATAGGAACAGACACCGGCAGCCACCGAAAGAATGAAGCGCGGCGAACGGAGAATTTCGCCAAGCGGGCGGCCTGTATCATGGATAGCGTTCGGATCTTTCCGGATTTTCGGTGCGCGCAGCATGAAAAGGACGGGGAGGGCGAGGAGCCCCAGAACCGCCTGGCTGAGGAAACTGCCTGCGAACATCGCACCCGGAATGGTATCGCGTGTCCAGATGACGAGCTGTGGCCCGACGATTGCCGCAACGAGCCCACCCACCATGACCCATGAGATGGCGCGCGCCTTCATGTCGCCGGTTGCCGCATCGGTGGCCGCAAAACGATAGCTCTGAACATAGGCGGCGTAGAAACCGGCTGTCAGCGTGCCCAGACAGAAGATGACGAACGAGGAGGCAAAAATACCTGCGGCTGCGATCACACCTGCCGAGGCGCCGACAAGCGCGCCCAGCATATAGGCATTGCGGCGTCCGAATTGGCGCATGAAGAAAGCGGCAGGCAGCGTGCCGAGCGCAAGGCCGAGATTGAACAGGCTGACGGGAAGCGTAACGAGCGCCGGATCGGAAGACAGTTTCTGGCCCACCAGACCGCCAAGCGAAATCACGATGGGCGGGCTGGAAGCACCCAATGCCTGTGCAATCGTCAAGATAACAATATTGCGCCGTGCGGCCGTCATGTCGGTCATCGCCAACCCCTCAATGGAAGAAACCGGGGTGGTTTTATCGGAAAGCGCATTTGCCAGCAAAATTATTCTATGGACCGGGTAAAAAATTCCCGGCAGGTTTCCGCAGTGGCTAGACCTAATGCAAGTGTAGTGACAATGTCGTCCGGCTGTCATCAAGTGCTTCTAATTTGCAACTCCACTGTTCGATAGGAGCCAGCAATGTCAGAGAATCTTTCCCAGCAAAGTCTGTTCAAGACCAGCCAGTTGGAAGAAGCAGATGCCGACCCGCGCAATCCGTCCGATAACCCAACCATGGGCGAAATAATCAGCCGCCGCTTTTCCCGCCGTGGCTTTCTGCGCGGATCGCTCGCTGTCTCGGCTATTGCGGCAACGGTCAGCCCGCTCGCGCTGCTGAGCGCTGGTGATGCGCGCGCCGCATCCGGTTCGGCCTTTTCCTTCAAGGAGGTCGAGGCCGGTGTGGATGCTCATCATCATGTCGCGGAAGGCTATGATGCTGATGTGCTTTTGCGCTGGGGCGACAGGCTTTTCGCCGATGCGCCGGAATTCGATCCGACCAAACAGTCAGCCGAGGCGCAGGCGCGCCAGTTCGGCTACAACAATGATTATGTCGGCTATATCGCCATCGAGGGTTCGCCCGAACATGGCTTCCTCGTGGTCAATCACGAATATACCAATCCGCACCTGATGTTCCCTGGTCTCGTCAAGATCGTCGGTGGCAAGGTGGAGCAGGCCCCGCTCTCGAAGGAACAGGTGGATATCGAAATGGCTGCCCATGGCGGCACGATTGTCGAAATCCGTAAGCAGGGCGGCAAGTGGCAGCCGGTGCTCGACGGTGCAAACAACCGCCGCATCACCTCCAATACCGAGATGGCGCTGAGCGGTCCCGTGGCCGGTCATGATCGCGTCAAGACCAATGCCGATCCATCCGGCACCAAGGTTTTCGGCACTGTCAACAATTGCGCAGGCGGCGTCACGCCGTGGGGCACCTACATCATGGCCGAGGAAAACATCCATGGCTATTTCATCGGCGAATTGCCGGAAGGTCATGCGGAGACAGCCAATTACAAACGCATGGGTATTCCGGAAGGCGCTTATGAATGGGGACGTTTCTACGACCGTTTCGATGTTTCCAAGGAACCGAACGAACCGAACCGCTTCGGCTGGATTGTCGAGGTCGATGTGTCCGATCCGAACTCCGTGCCGAAGAAGCGAACCGCGCTTGGCCGTTTCAAGCATGAAGGGGCGGAATCCATCGTCAACAAGGATGGGCGTGTGGTCTTCTATCTGGGTGACGACGAACGCTTCGACTATGTCTACAAGTTCGTGACGGCGGGCAAATTCAACCCGGATGATCGCGCTGCCAATATGAACCTGCTGGATGAAGGCACGCTTCACGTGGCCAAATTCCATGAGGATGGCAAGGTGGAGTGGATGCCGCTGGTGTTTGGCCAAGGGCCGCTGACCGAGCAGAACGGCTTCAAAAGTCAGGCCGACGTGCTGATCGAGACCCGCCGCGCGGGCGATCTTCTCGGCGCCACCAAGATGGACCGCCCGGAAGACGTGCAGCCGAACCCGGTCAATGGCCGCGTCTATGTCATGCTCACCAACAATACCAAGCGCAAGGACGAACAGGTGGATGCCGCCAATCCGCGCGCCAAGAACGCCTTCGGCCACATCATCGAGATCGAGGAAGACGGGCAGGATTTTGCCGCCACGACGGGCAAGTGGGAAGTGCTGCTGAAATGCGGCGATCCAAGTGTGGCCGAAGTTGGTGCCAGCTTCTCCACCGATACGACGCGCAATGGCTGGTTTGGCATGCCGGACAACGCTGCCGTCGACAGCGCTGGTCGGCTTTGGGTCGCAACCGATGGCAACAGCAACAAGGATACAGGCCGCACCGACGGGCTTTGGGCAGTTGACACCGAGGGCGATGCGCGCGCGACCTCGAAACTGTTCTACCGCGTGCCAGTGGGGGCAGAGATGTGCGGTCCGCTGTTTGCACCCGATGATGAGACGGCTTTTGTTGCTGTACAGCATCCGGGCGATGGCGGCGAGGATTGGGACGGTCATGGCCGTCGGTCCTATTACGAGGACCTGTCCACCCGCTGGCCGGACTTCAAGGACGATATGCCGGTGCGGCCTGCCGTGGTGGCAATCACCAATCAGGGTGGCGGCAAGATCGCTGTCTGACACAGCATGTCTCCCGAAGTGGAAACCGGTTTCGGGTAAAGACATGCGTAAGACAAATAAATTACGTGCGGCCCCCGGTGAAAGCTGGGGGCCTTCGTCAAAGCTTCATGGAAGCGTCAAGCCAGCGATACAAAGCCAGCCTAATTCCGTTCCTGTATTTGAATTCCAACGGGGACTTATCATGATATCGCGTCTCGTCGCCTCGACCATGCTTGCCGGTGCCGTCGCATTGGCGTTTCCAGCCTCCGCTGAAGAAAAAGCTTTTCCGGCCACGCTGAAGGCTCATGCCATCCTGCCTGGCAACACGATCATCGCTGCGCCGGATGATGCGGCTGAACATCTGAAGACATCGGGCAAGTTCACCACCGCCGACCGCAAGCGCGCTGAAGGCATAGGCACTGTTGAAGGCAAGGACGGCGTGCGCAAGACCGGCCTTTCAGTGCCGTTCGACGGCCAGCCGGTACAGGGCTTTTCCGGCATCAAGACCATGGAAGACGGCAGCTTCTGGTCGCTGTCCGACAATGGTTTCGGCTCCAAGCTCAATTCGCCGGATGCCATGCTGATGCTGCACAATGTCAAGTTCGACTGGGACAAGGGGACCGTGGAGCGCGTCAAGACCGTATTCTTGAGCGATCCGGACAGGAAGGCTCCGTTCCCCATCGTCATGGAAGGCGCGGAAAAGCGCTATCTGACCGGCGCCGACTTCGACGTGGAATCCATCCAGCCAGTGGCGGACGGTTTCTGGATCGGCGAGGAATTCGGCCCCTTCCTACTGAAATTCGACACGGACGGCAAGCTGACCGACGTCATCCCGACTTTGGTCGGCGAGACGGAAGTGGTGTCACCGGACAATCCGAAACTCGCTTTGCCTGCCAATCCGAGCCTCAAACTGCCGTCTTACAATCTGAAGCGCTCCGGCGGCTTCGAGGGGCTTGCCATGTCGAAGGATGGCTCGAAGCTCTATGGCCTGCTGGAAGGCCCTTTGTTTGTCGATGGTGCGCCGGAAAAGACCGAAAGCGGCAAGACTGGCTTGCGCGTCATCGAGTTCAATGTCGCCGACAAGAAGTGGACGGGCCGTTCCTGGCTCTATCCGCTAGCGGAAGGTGGCGAAGCCATCGGCGACTTCAATATGCTGGATGAAACCACGGCGCTGGTCATCGAGCGCGACAATGGCGTCGGCACGGCGGACAAGGCTTGCGCCAATCCGAAGAAGCCGCAGGCCGATTGTTTCGATGTGCCGTCGAAGGTCAAGCGCATCTACAAGATCGCTTTCGACGACAGCAATGTCGGCAAGGAAGTGCGCAAGATCGGCTATATCGATCTGCTCGCCATTGCCGACCCGGAAAACAAGCGCCGCCAGGGCGGGCATGAAGGCATTTACGACATGCCGTTCCTCACCATCGAGAATGTTGATCGGGTGGACGCCACGCATATCGTGGTCGGCAACGACAACAATCTGCCGTTCTCGGCTGGCCGTTTCCTCGACAAGGTCGATGACAATGAATTCGTCCTGCTGGAAGTGGGGGAGTTCCTGAAGGCTGAATGATCCTTCTGAATGGGTCCTATGATGAAGCCGCGGAGAAATCCGCGGCTTTTTCTCTCTGTGCATGGGGAGAAGCCCGGCGTGGAAGTTTTGTTTCGGCGCGGCTATTGTGCGGCGACAAAACGATGGAGAAAACCGTTGAAGATTTTTATTTTCGGCAGTGTGAATGTGGATGTCAGTGCCCGGATGGCCGCGCTGCCGCGTCCGGGGCAGACCGTGAATGCATCGGGCTATGGTATTGGGCTGGGTGGCAAGGGTGCCAATCAGGCGGTTGCGGTCGCCAAGCTTGGCGGCGACATTCGCTTCGTCGGCGCTGTCGGCAACGATGCTTTCGGCGAACTGGCCTTGAAGCAGATGCAGGAATTTGGCCTCAACACCGGAAGCGTGCGCGTGATTGACGGCGTCGATACGGGCATCGCGATCATTCAGGTTGAAGAAACCGGACAGAACACGATTGCTGTTTGCGCTGGTGCCAATGCGCGCTGGTCGGCTGCCGACATTGATGCCTATGCCGCAGACATTGCCAAGGCGAAGATTACATTGTTGCAGCGCGAAGTTCCCCATGAAGCCAATCTGGCCGTGGCAAAGGCGGCGCGTGCGGCAGGCGGCAGTGTTTTGCTTGATCCGGCGCCCGTCGGCGACGCAAGCCGCATGGCGGACCTGATTGCGCTCAGCGACATCATCTCTCCCAACGAGACTGAGGCTGCTGAAATTACCGGTATCGAACCGACCGATCTTGCTTCGGCGGAAGCTGCCGCGCGCAATCTTCTGGAGCGCGGGCCGAAGACGGTCATCGTCAAGCTCGGAAGCCGTGGTGCATTGCTGGTGACGGCGGATGAGGTGAAGCACTTCGCGCCGTTCAAGGTTCAGGTGGTGGATACGGTTGCTGCCGGTGACAGTTTCAACGGTGGTTTCGCGGTCGCCTTCTCGCAGGGCCAGTCCTTGCATGATTGCGTGCGGTATGGTTCGGCAGCGGGTGCAATTGCGGTCACGAGACCGGGTGCTGGCGCGGCTGCACCGACTGCGGCTGAAGTGGCAGCGCTTCTGCAAAATAAGGCAGAATGAAAATCCGGGGCTGTTTGTGCCAATTTCGCTCATTTTGAGCGGAAAACTGCACAAAAACCGCTTGTCAAATATGGCGAAGAAGCCGCGAGAATAAGGCGCTCGCGGCTTCTTTATGGCTATTTTGTGATTTAGAGCGTTGCGAGACGTTCGGTCAGCAGGCTGAAGAAGCCGTCTGCATCCACATCCTTGATGAAAAGCGCGTTCTTCGGGCGGTCGGTCACTTCCCACCAGTCGACGACTGTTTCGCCGATCGTGAGTTCCGAATTGATCTCGATTTCCACATTGCATTCCCGTCCGGAATAGAGTTCCGGCTTGATGAGATAGGCGATGACGTTCGGGTCGTGCAGCGGGCCGCCATCGGTGCCGTACTTGGCTTCGTCATAACGCTCGAAGAATTCGAGCCATGCCGCGACGACTTCGCCAACATGGGTGCCGATACCGCGAATGGCGGCGATGCGCTTTTCGGTGGTCAGAACTTTGTGCGTGACATCAAGCGGCATCATGGTGATCTTGATGCCGGATTTGAACACGACCGCAGCGGCGTGCGGATCGACATAGATGTTGAATTCCGCCGATGGCGTGATGTTGCCGCCCTCGAAATAGCCGCCACCCATCAGCACGATTTCCTTGACGCGCTCAGCAATCTTCGGCTCGCGGATCAGGGCGGATGCGATGTTGGTGAGCGGTCCGAGCGGGCAGAGCGTGACGGTGCCGGGCTCTTCCTTCATCAGCGTTTCGATAATGAAATCGACGCCATGCTGCGCCTGAAGCGGCATGTCCGGGGCGGGTAGGTCGTAACCGTCGAGACCGGTCTTGCCATGGACGTTTTCAGCCGTCACGAGCGGGCGTACCAGAGGGCGGATGGAGCCTGCGAAAACCTTGGTTTCGGGCTTCTTCGCCACTTCGCAGATGGTGCGGGCATTGATTTCGGTGCGCGCCAGCGGGCCGTTGCCCGCAACGGCGGTGATGCCGAGAATGTCGAGTTCCGGGCTTGCGAGCGCCAGAAGAATGGCGACGGCATCGTCCTGACCGGGATCGGTATCGATAATGATTTTACGGGCCATGATGAGGGGCTTTCTGCGTTAAAGCTTTTCCAGCAAAAGTGTGAAGCGGTTTTGCGTTCGGAAAAGCGTGACAAAGATTTAAACTGCGTTGCGCGCTGCACTGACCGTCTGGTCGACAAGCGCGTCGAAGGAGATTTTCGCCGGGCGGCGCATGTAGGTGACGATGTCGTCGGCCAGAAGCGGCTTCGACCACCGTTCAGCGATGATGCCGGAGCCGCGCTGGATGGCGATGACGCAAAGGATCTGCGCGGCATTGCAATCAACGTCGTGGCCGATCCCGCAGACAATTTCCAGCGTTCGATCGAAATCGCTTTCGCCGAACCACAGGGCAATCACTTGCGCCGCTGCATTCGGATAGACGTGAATCCAGTTATATTCGGCATATTCCGCGTCGCATTTCGCCCATGCGTCCTGCCAGTTGTCGGCAGAACGGCAGGCATCGAGTGCGAAGGCCAGAACCGCACCATATTCGGTTTCGGTCGGGAAAAGCGCTGCCGTCGAGACCAGCAATTCGCGTGTGTCGCTGACAGCAAAGGCGCGCGCTGCCATGACAGCGTTGAAAACTTCGCCCAGAATACCGTTTCCGGCATGGGAGATTTCCGCGTCCATATAGGCGAGGCGGGCGGCCTCGCGGGCGCGGCCTGGCACGACCATGCCGCAGATGACGCCGCGCATCTGTGCACCGATCCATTCATCGAACGGATTGTCGGACGTGCCGGTTTCAGGGGCGGTGAGGCCGCGCCGCATGTTGGAAAGCGCGATTGCCTCTGCCGACCAGCCAAGCGGGATCAGCGAGGTCCAGCGCTCGGCAATGTCGGCGCTGGTCACAGCAGAACCCTTGTCGCTGAAGGCCTCCAGAAAGGCGATCTCGAAGGTGATGTCGTCATTATAGGTGTTGGGCTCGCGCACATAATCGCGGATCGGGCCGAAAACCTCCATGATATTTTCCGCCGTATAGCCTTCGAGCGCCGTACCGGCCGCAGCTCCGACAAGCTGTGCCATCCAGGCGGCTGCGGTGCGGTCACGGAAATCATCGGACTGGACGGCATAGAGCACATCGTCAGGCCATTGAACTGTAGCGTCGAATTCGTCCCACGACCCGTAACGCACCGTCTTTTGTGACGGATGATCCGGATCAGGCCGTGCGGCGTGCATCAAGACACGCAGGCGCATGTCGATGCGATAGAGCGTCTCAAAGTCACCGCGTTCAAGTGCCGTCAGCCCATCGCGAAGAAGTTCTTCATAAGGGGCAAGAACAAAGCCCTTGTTTTCCAGCGATTGCAGCGCACCGGCCATCAGGCATTCAGGCGCTGCCGATCCCGGCACATTGCTTTTCCAGAACATCGCCATGAGGTCATCCTGCGCCTTCATGACGGCACTTGCATCCCAAGTCTGTTCTTCCGCCGTGCGCACCACCGGTTTCGTATCGCGCAGCAGATCACGGGTCAGTTCCCAAGCCTTCATTTCACTCTCATTTCAGTATTCTGGTCAGTATTCTGATCATGCATTTCAGGAGTTTTTCAGTTGCTTTGCGCGCCGCTGACGGCGCGCTGCGTGGATCGTCAGCACGACGACCGGGACGAGATAAGGGATCATCTGCATCAGTTCGAACGGCAATCCGAGGCTTTGAAGCGTGATGGCGAAAGATTCCGCCGCCGCAAGAACCAGGCTCGCCACAAGCGTGCCCCATGCTGTGCCCTGTCCCATGACTTCCGCCGCAATGGCGATGAAACCGCGACCGGCGGTCATGTTCTGGGCAAACCAGGTGACATAGCCGAGCGACAGATAGGCACCGGCTGCGCCGCCGAAGAGACCGGACAGGACAAGCGCCATCATCTGCACCCGGCCCGTATGGATACCGGCGGCACGTGCCGATTTCGGATCGACGCCGGTGGCGCGCAGATGCAGGCCGAAGCGCGTGCGCATCATCAGAAGGCTGACCGCGGGGACGGCGAGAAGGGCTACGAAGGTCAATATGTGAATATTGCCGATGAAGGGCACCGGCAGGCTTGGCAGCGCGCCGCTTTTGAGGGCGCCGGACATGCCCTTGTCGCCCGTTGCAAGAAAAAGCCCGAGCGTTGTTGCTGCCGCAGCGGCGATGTTGAGCGCGATGCCGGTCATGATGAGATCGGTGCCCAGCCGGTTGACCGAAAGCGACATCAGCCAGCCGAGCGCCGCACCTGTGATGAGCGCGGCCAGCAGGCCGACAGCCGGGCTTCCGGTGGCAGCGCTCGCCAGAACGGCAATGAGTGCTGCCGACAGCATCATGCCTTCCATGCCGATATTGAGGACCCCTGCGCGGTCGGAAATCATCACGCCAAGCGCTGCAAGCAGCAATGGTGTGGCCACGCGCAAAATGGTGCCGATGAAGGATGGATCGAGAATTTGTGCGAGAACCATGCTCATGGTTGTACTCCGGCCTGCACTACCGCTTGTTCTCCTTCGCGATTGCGAAGGTTGCGGATCAGCCGCAATACGGTCGGATGATTGTGAATGACGCTTGCCGTCGCGCCTACCATGATGGCGGCGGTTACAAGCCCCACCACTTCGGTCGGGATGTTCATGTTGCGCGCCAGTAGATCGCCGCCGATCTGCACGAAGCCGAGGAAGAGAGCCGAGGGAATAAGCAGGAACGGATTTTCGCGCGCCAGGATGGCGACGACGAGGCCGGTCCAGCCATAGCCGGGCAGATCGAGCCAGGCAAAGCGGGCATGAAGGCCGAGCACTTCCAGCGCACCGGCCATGCCTGCCACCAATCCGCCGACAATCTGGGCACGCATGATGATGCGTTTCAGCGGCAGGCCGAGATGATTGGCAAAGCCCGGACTGGAACCTGCGATACGGATATTGAGACCTGAGCGCGTCCAGTAAAGCCAGATGCCGCCAGCGATACAGGCCAGAATGGCGATGATTGAACCGCTGTTGAGACGCGTGCCGGCCAACAGCCGGTCAAGCTTTGCATCCGGCGGAATCTTGAGCGACATCATCCCGCCCGCAGCCGGATCGCGGATGATATAGTTGAGGACGAACAGGCCGAGAAACAGGAAGGCATAGTTCAAAACGAGCGATGTCACCATTTCCGATGCGCCGAAACGCAGCCGCAACGCTGCCGGGATCGTGCAGGCGAAACTGCCAGCAACCGCGCCGCACAGAATGGCAACCGGAAGCGAGAACCAGCCGAGCGACGGGAGCAGAACGGCACCCGCCACCGCGCCGAGCGCGCCGAGGAAGAAGCCACTTTCCGCACCGAGATTGAACAGGCCGGAGCGGAAAAGAATAGTGATCGCAAGGCCGGTCAGCATGATGGGCGTCGCCGCTTCCACCACATTGCCCATATGGCGAATGCTGCCGAATGGTCCGAGGAAAAACGTCTTGAGAACGCCTGCCGGATTATCCTGCATCAGCGCCAGTGGCACCAGAAGCACGGCCATGATGACGGCGATGACCAGAACGGTCAGGAAGAATGGAATGAGATAGGAAATCAGTCTGCGCATTACGCTGCAACTCTCTGCTTGAGCATGATCTCATCCAAAAACCGCGTTACACTTTTTGGGATCATGCTCGTGTCCCCAGCATATAAGGTCCAAGCACAGCCGGTGTTATGTCTGGTCCGTTTTCCAGAACGGCAACGATGCGTCCGTTGAAGAGAACGACGATGCGATCGCTCAGGCGCAGCAGTTCGTCGAGATCGGCGCTGACGAGCAGCACGGCGCAGCCACCCTGCGCCACTTCGTCGATGCGGCGGTGCAGGAAGGCTGCCGCCGAGACGTCGATGCCGCGTGTTGGCTGGTCGGCGATCAGGAATTTCGGATTGGTGGCAAGTTCGCGCGCGGCGATGAGCTTTTGCGCATTGCCGCCGGAAAGGGAATCGAGCCGTTCGGTGATTGCGCCTGCACGCACCGAATATTGCTTTATCATTCCGCTGACACGGGCCTTGATCGCGCTCCAGCGCAGGAATGGTCCCCAAAAAATCTGCTTGTCGGCGGTAATCGATCCCGTTCCGGCTATCGCGTTTTCGGCAAGAGACAGGCCGGGTGCGCCGCCTTGCGAAAAGCGGTCGGCTGGCAGATAGCCAAGACCTTGTCTGCGCCAGCTTGCCGTGTCAGCGCGCAGCATATCCTCACCGTTGAGGCTGATCGTGCCGCTGGCCGCTTCAGCAAGACCGGAAAGCACCGATACGAGGCCGCGCTGGCCGCTGCCATCGACACCGGCGACACCGACGATTTCGCCTGCGCCGACGGTCAGGTTCACATCCTTGATGCGGTCTGCCGGATCGGCTGCTTTCGTCGTGACACCCTTCATGTCGAGAACGGTTTTCATCGCGCCATGCTTGTGGGCGCGTTGCGGAATGTCGACCGCATGGCCCATGACCATCTGCATGATGGCGTCATCCGGCACGTCGGAAAGCTTTTCCGTGCCTGCAACAGCACCGGCGCGCAATACGGTCACGCTTTCGGCCAGTTCACGCACTTCGTTCAGCTTGTGGGAAATGAAGAGGATGGTAATGCCTTCATCGCGCAGCGACTTCAGCTTGCGCATGAGTTCCTCGATCTCCGGCGGAGAGAGAACGGCGGTCGGCTCGTCGAGGATCAGGAGCCTCGTGCGGCGCGCCAGCGCTTTCAGGATTTCGACCTTCTGCTGGGCGGCGACGGAAAGCGCGCCCGTGATCGCTTCGGGATCGGCGTGCAGATCATATTGCTGCATCAGCGCTTCGACCATTTTGCGCGCCCCCGCGCGGTCGATCAGCCCGGCTTTCACCGGCTCATGGCCGAGAATGATATTTTCGGTGACCGTCAGCGTCGGCACGAGCGAGAAATGCTGGTGCACCATGCCGATGCCTTGTGCTGCGGCATCTTCCGGCGACCAGGACGCAATGTGCTGTCCATCGACGATGATTTCGCCTGCCGTGGCATTTTCGATACCGAACAGGATTTTCATGAGCGTGGATTTGCCCGCACCGTTCTCGCCGCAAATGGCGTGGATGGAGCCTGCGCGGATCGAGAACGATACGTCGCGAAGCGCCTGCGTGCCGTTCGGATAGACCTTGCTCACATCGCGGAAGGCGACGATTGGGCGGAAGGCGACGATAGCATCGCCGCCTTCAATATTTTCAGCTGGATTTTCCACGATCAGGGACGAACCTTGTTGCGGATCGCGTTGAGATCCTCGGTGCTCATGCCGAATGCGGTCGGAACCGTGATCTTGCCTTCGGAAATCTCGTCGGAAGCATTCTTGATGGCGTCCTTCATTTCCTGCGTGGCCATGGAAGCCATGTTGCCGTCCTGCACGATGCCGACAGCGCCTTCCTTGAGGCCGAGTGCTTCCGCCTTGCCGAATGGCAGGTCTCCAGCCTTGAAGCGTTCATAGGCCTGCAGGAGGCTGACATCGACATTCTTCAGAACGGAGCTGACGACCTGCTTGGCAATCGCCGGATCGCTGTCCTTGAAGATCGCTTCCTGATCGGAATCGACGCCGAGCACATATTTGCCGGTTTCCTTGGCAGCCGAAAGCTGACCGAGGCCCGTCTGCGAAGCGACGACGAAGCCGAGCGACACGTCGGAACGATACTGCGCGAGACCGAGTTCCTTGCCCTTCGCGGCATCCATGAAGGAACCGGCATAGGAAATGGCGATCTTGGCATCAGGCATCACGGACTGCGCACCGGCAATGTAGCCGACGAGGAAGTCGTTGATGACCGGAATGTCCATGCCGCCGAGGAAGCCGAGATTTTTGCCGGTATCGCCGAGCTTGCCTTCCTTCAGGAGCGAAGCCGCCAGCATGCCGCCGAGATAGGAACCTTCGTTCTGCTTGTACTGGATGGAATAGACATTGTCGTAGCCGCCTTCTTCATAAGGCACGCTCGCATCATAGAGGATGTATTTCTTGTCGGGATATTGCTGGGCAACCGAACCGACAGTTTCCGACATCTGGTAGGTGCCACCGATGATGAGGTCCCAGTCCTGTTCCGACGCATCGAGGAACACCGGTTCCCATTTGGTCGGATCGTCGCCGATTTCGAGAATCTTGGTCTCGACGTCGTCGCCATACTTGTCCTTGATCATCTTCATGCCCTTGGCGGCACTGTCGAAGAACGACTTGTCGCCAAGCGCGCCATTGATGATGAGCAGGATCTTGTCCTGGGCCTGTGCCGCCGTGGTGGCGAACGTGCCCATCGCCGTCGATGCGGCAAGGGCAAAGGCAAGGTGGATTATTCCCCGTCTGGTGGATTTGATCACAACAGAACTCCAATACTGTAGCGTTATAGAGATGGATTTTCTGCTTTGGATAATTTGCCTCCGCCCACAGAACCCCCATACTGACGGCGATCAAACGCTGACGGCGTGTGTGAGTCAATCGCCAAACTTTTTACCCGCTGTGGACAAAGCAAGTCTGTTGCGCCGAATGGAGCTAAAGCTTTCGTTTATTTCAACAAAGCCTGATTAGGGTGCCGCAGCGTCGGATCGAACGGATTGAGCTTTTGCGAGATGATCGCCGCTTCCTTGCGCAGAAGTTCTGTCACCGTCTCCTGACGCTTTTCGGTGAGGCGCGCGGCAAGCGTGCCGATGCTGAGTGCCGCCACAGCTTCACCGTCGCGGTTGAGGACAGGCACGCCGAGACCCGCCATGCCATCGATCATGTTGAAGTTGAAGGTCGCGGCACCTGTGTTTCGCACTTCCTCGATCATGATACGCAGATCGACCTCGTCGATGGTGGCCTTGTCCAGAATGCGGGGCATGTTGAAGCGGATGATTGCCTCGCGCTCCTCTTCCGGCAGGAATGAAAGGATTGCGAGGCTGCCCTGACCAATGCCAAGTGGGACCTTGCCGCCGATATCGCCGGTATAAGAGCGGATCGGAAACGGCCCTTCCACCCGGTCGAGGCAGACCGCATCGAAATTGCTGCGCACCAGCAGGAAAACCGTATCGTTGAACGTGGTCGAAAGCCGCAGCAGTGACGGGCGGGCAATGCTCAATATGCCGTCGCGCTGGCGTGCCTGTGCAGCCATTGCAAAAAACTCCAGCGACAGACGATAGGCTTTCTTGTCGGGAAGCTGCTCAACGAGGTTTTCCGCAATCAGCGTCTTCAGCAGGCGATGCGCCGACGGCTGGCTGAGTTCGAGGTCCCGCGCCAGATCGATGAGCCGCACACCGTCATCCGTGCTGGCGGCCAGACCTTTCAAAATATGGATGGCCTTCACCAGACTTGAGTTAAGCGCGGCGCCGGATTTCGGATTCTCAGATATATCATCCATAAAATTGCTTCCAAATTCTGCATTATGAAAGAAATATATAATTTCTTCCGGATTTGAAAATTATAATTTGCATTCATACGGATTTTTCCGCCATCTAAAACCGTCGCCAATGGGAAGGTCCGGCAAGGCATTGGAAAAGTGCCCGCACGCGGATCGGCGGTTTTGCTTGTAATCAAAGGGAACGCTGCGGCTGCGTAAGCGGCTGGACAGTCATGCGTTCAAACGGACAAGTCGGATCAGCGCTTCAAAGCGCGATCAAGCCGCTCCCGCCAGCCAGCCCTATCGAAGAGGCGACGCGAGACAACATCACGGCGCTTCCGCTCCCCCGCACAATTCTGCGGAAGTCATGCCGAGAGGGAGATGCAATGAGCTTTTTGACCCTTTCCGGAATTTCCCGCCACTACGGCAAGTTCGCGGCTGTCGACAATTTCAATCTGACGATTGAAAAGGGCGAGTTCATTTCGCTTCTCGGCCCTTCTGGATGTGGCAAGACCACAACCTTGCAGATGATCGCCGGTCTGGTGCCGCCAACGGCAGGCACGATCACGCTTGATGGCCGCGAAATTACGCGCCTTGCACCAGCCAAGCGCGAATTGGGCGTCGTCTTCCAGAGCTACGCGCTGTTTCCGCATATGACTGTGGCGCAGAATGTTAGCTTCGGCCTCGAAATGCGTAATGTGCCGAAGGCTGAGCGCGAAAAGCGTGTGCGCGACGTGCTGGAGCTGGTTCATCTGGGTCCGCTTGCCGACCGCTATCCGCGCGAGATGTCGGGCGGTCAGCGCCAGCGTGTGGCGATTGCCCGTGCGCTGGTTATCAATCCGCCGGTTCTGCTGCTCGATGAGCCGCTCTCCAATCTCGATGCGCAGCTGCGTGAAGAAATGCAGTTCGAGCTGCGCCGCATCCAACGCACCGTCGGTATCACCACCATCATGGTGACGCATGACCAGGCCGAAGCGCTTTCGATCAGCGACCGCATCGTGGTCATGGAAAAGGGTGTCATCACGCAGGTCGATGCGCCCTACAAGCTCTATGAGCATCCGCATAACCACTTCATTTCCAACTTTGTCGGCAAGTCGAACTTCCTGAAGGCGCGCGCCGAAGGCGATATGATCGCGCTGGCTGAAACCGCGATCCGCTTTCCCGCAAATGGCAAAAAGGTTTCCGGCGAGCTTTCCGTCTTTATCCGTCCTGAAAAGGTACAGCTCGTTGCAGCGAGCGAGGGGCATATCACTGGTGAAGTTTCGACCCGCTATTTCATGGGTGCGCAATGGTTGCTCGGCGTGACGACACCAGCAGGTCAGCTTTCGGTGGCGCTCCCCAATCTCGGCAACCCGCCGCCATCGGAAGGCACATCGGTTGGCCTTAGCTGGAACCATGAAGATTGCCGCATCCTCACCGCAGGGGTGAACTGAGCATGTCGGCCGTCACCTCACAGGATACATCCGCCGCGCCCAAGGGGCAGCGCGATCTGACCCCGCTTTTTCTGGTTGGGCCGTCGACGCTTTTGTTCTTTGCGCTGGTGCTGCTGCCGCTCGGCCTTACTGTGCTGCTCTCATTCAACAGCTACAGCTATGACAAGGGCATCGAGAACGTCTACTCGCTTGCCAATTATATCCAGGTTCTGAAAGACCCCTATTACCTCTCGATCTTTTGGCGCACGCTGAAGCTGGCACTGATCACAACCGTCATCACGGTGCTGGTCGGAGTACCGGAAGCCTATATTCTGTCCAATATGCGCAAGCCATGGCGCTCGATCTTCCTGCTGGTCATCATCGGGCCGCTTCTGGTTTCGGTCGTGGTCCGTACATTCGGCTGGAGCATGTTGCTGGGTCGCAATGGCCTTGTGAACAGCGCACTCGACCTGGTCGGCCTGCCGACCACGCAAATCCTTTACAGCGAAACGGCCATCGTCATCGGTCTGGTGCATATCATGCTGCCATTCATGGTGATCCCGGTCTGGACTGTGCTGCAGAAACTCGATCCGTCGGTCGAAGCCGCAGCGCTGACGCTCGGTGCTTCACGCCTGACAGCGCTTCGCCGCGTGGTATTTCCGCAGGCAGTCCTTGGCATCCTGTCGGGCAGCCTCATCGTGTTTGCGCTTTCGGCCAGCTCCTTTGCCATTCCGGGCCTGCTTGGCGGACGTCGTCTCAAGATGGCGGCAACCGTGGTCTATGACGAATTCCTGATCGAGCTGAACTGGCCGCTGGGTGCTGCCATCGCCATCATCGTTCTGGTCGCCAATCTCGTCATCATGATTGCCTATAATCGTCTGCTCGAAGGGCAGGCCAAGAAGAAGCTGGGATAAAGCCATGGTCAAGAACGGTCCTTTTGCCCTTTTCTTCCACACGCTGATCGTCATCTTCATGCTGGCGCCGATGGTTGTGGTGTGTCTGGTGGCTTTCACGCCGGAAAACACCTTGACCATGCCGTGGAGCGGCCCAAATGCGGGTCTGTCGCTGCGCTGGTTCACCGCTGTGTTCGCCCACAACGATTTCATGACCTCGTTCTATAACAGCGTGCAGCTTGCCTTCTTCTCGGCAACGATTTCGACGCTTCTGGCCGTGCCGTCGGGGCTGGCGATTGCGCAGTATAATTTCCGTGGTCGTGATGCGCTGAACGCGCTTTTCCTGTCGCCGCTCATCATTCCGCATCTGGTTCTGGGTGTGGCGTTCCTGCGCCTGTTCTCGCTGATGGGCTTCACGGGCTCTTTCGTCTGGCTGGTGGCTGCACATTCGATTGTCGTCACGCCCTATGCGCTGCGCCTCATCCTCGCTTCGCTTGGCAGCATGGATCGCAATGCGGAAAACGCGGCGCGCACGCTCGGTGCGGGTGAATGGACCGTGTTCCGCCGCATCACCCTGCCATTGCTTTTGCCGGGTCTGTCGGGCGGCTGGCTGCTTGCCTTCATCAATTCGTTCGACGAACTCACCATGTCGATCTTCGTCACCTCGCCATCCACGGTCACGCTTCCGGTCCGCATGTATATGTATGCCAGCGAATCCATCGATCCGATGATGGCGGCGGTTTCGGCCCTGATGATCCTCGTCGCCACCGTGACCATGATTATCATTGATCGCATGTTCGGCCTCGACCGGCTGCTGGTGGGCAAGGGCTGAACGGGCAGACCATGACGATTCCGATTTTTCCTTCGGCGGCGCAGTTCCGCAGACGGTATCGGCTGACCGAACAGCCGATCAGCTTCTCGCTTGATGGCGTTTCTTTTGAGGGACGCCGTGGCGACACCGTGCTGACCGCCATTCTCTCCGTGCAGGGAAAGCTGCGTCATACCGAATTTACCGGGGAACCGCGTGCGGGCTTCTGCCTGATCGGCGCGTGTCAGGATTGTCATGTGATGACGGTTGAAGGCCACAAGCTTCGCGCCTGCACCACGCTTCTGGAAGACGGCATGGCGTTTGTGACGGAGCCTGCACTATGAATGCGGCGCTCAATCCGGTTATTGTCGGCGCTGGTCCTGCGGGCGTTCGCGCCGCCGAAACGCTGGTCAAGGCCGGTCTCAAGCCGATCATTCTCGATGAAGGTTTTCGTTCCGGCGGCCAGATTTATCGCCGCCCGCCGCTCGATGACGGACGCAGCTATCGCAGCCGTTATGGGTCGGAAGCGCACAAGGCCGAAGCGCTGCACAAGACCTTCGACACGTTGCGCGGCGCAATTGATTATCGCCCGGAAACGCTCGTCTGGAATATTACGCGGAGTGACGGTGATCGTCTCGATCTCCTGACCAAGGGCGAGCATAGCCAGCTGCCCTATAGCCATCTCATTCTGGCGACCGGCGCGACCGACCGGGTTTTGCCGTTCAAGGGCTGGACGAAGCCCGGTGTCTATACGCTTGGTGCGTCGCAGACGGCGCTCAAGGCACAAGGCTGCACGGTTGGCGAACGCGTGGTGTTCATGGGGTCGGGGCCGCTGCTCTATCTGGTGGCCTGGCAATATCATCATGCCGGTGCCAAGGTTGCGGCGGTGCTGGATACGGCGCCTTTCGCTTCAAAATTCCATCTGGCGCATCTGGCGCTTTATGCGCCGCGCATTGTGGCGCTCGGCGCTTATTATGGCCTGCGTCTCAAGCTTGGTGGCGTGCCGATCCATTATAATGTGCGTCCGGATGAGGTTTTGGGCGAGGGCCATGTCGAAGCCATTCGCTATCGCACTGGCAAGCGTGTTCGCGAGGCTCAGTGCGATGCGCTGGCCTATGGTTTTGCGCTGCGCCCTGAAACCCAGCTTGCCGATCTCGCCGGTTGCGAATTCCGCTTTGAAGAACGTGACCGTGCATGGCTTCCTGCGGCAGACAGGCTTGGCCGTTCAAGCCGCGAAGGTGTTTATGTGGCGGGTGACGGTGCAGGCATTGCCGGTGCGGATGCTGCGGAAATTCGAGGGTCATTGGCCGCGATTGCCTTGCTGCGCGACAGGGGCCTGCCGTTTGACCAAGACACGGAACGCCGCCTTCTCGCAAAACTCGATCATATCTATCGCGAGCGCCTGATCGTCGAAAAAGCTTTCCCGTTCCCGCGCGACTGGTTCGACACGATTGCTGGCGATGTCACGCTTTGCCGTTGCGAAGAAATCGCGGTGCGTGATGCCAAGGCAGTTATAAGCCAAGGCGATACACGTGAGATCAACCGGCTCAAGGCGTTGACCCGCGTAGGCATGGGTCGTTGCCAGGGGCGCATGTGTACCGCTGCCGCCGCAGAACTTCTGGCCTCGATGCAGGACAAGACGCCTGCCGAAGCAGGGCGCATCCGCGCTCAGGCACCGGTCAAGCCGATCCCGCTCGGCTTTGGCGCTCCGTTCAAGGAAGGCGCTTCGTCATGACAAGACATCTTCAGGCGGATGCGGTGATTATTGGCGGCGGGATTGTTGGCGGATCGGCTGCGCTTTTCATGCGTCAGGCCGGATTGTCGGTCATCCTGCTCGACAAGGGCTTTTGCGGAGCACAGGCAAGCGGCGTCAATTACGGCGGCGTTCGCAGGCAGGGTCGCGCGCCAGAACAGCTGCCGCTGGCACAGCGTTCGCATGAATTATGGGCGCGTCTGCCGGAACTGATCGGCATCGATGGAGAATATATCCGCAGTGGACATTTGAAACTTGCCCGCACGGAAGCGCATTTCGCCAAGCTTGAAGCCTATGCTGCCCTGGTGCAACCGCTCGGGCTCGATGTCGAGCTGATCGGCGGCAACGCGGTGCGGGAACGCTTCCCATGGCTTCCGGGCGATGTCGCGGGTGCCTCGCTTTGTGCGGAAGATGGCAATGCCAATCCGCGTCTGGTTTCGCCTGCTTTTGCCCGCGCCGCACTGGCTGCGGGTGCCACCGTACTGGAAAACACGCCGGTCATCGAAGCGCGTGAAACCGGCGACGGTTTTGCCATTCTGGCCGGTGATGGCGTCGAAATCCGTTCGCGTCTGCTGTTCAATTGCGCCGGTGCCTGGTCGGATCAGTTTGCGGCCTCGTTCGGCGAGCCGGTGCCGCTCCAGCGCATCTATCCGTCGATGGTTGTGACCGAGCCGATGCCGTTCCGCCTGCCCATGAGCCTTGGCGAAGAAGGCGGCGGATTCTATGGCCGCCAGGTCACGCGCGGCAATTATGTGATGGGTGGCGGGCGCGGCACGCCGCTTGAAAACCCGGATTTTTCGCGGCCTTCGGTCAATGCGGCTTCCTCGGTGATGCTGCGTGCAATCGAACTGTTTCCGCATCTCCAACATGCACAGGTGATCCGCTTCTGGTCAGGAACAGAAGCTGAGATGCCGGATGATAATCCGGTAATCGGGCCAAGCAGCCGTGTCAAAAATCTTTATCACGCCTTCGGATTCTGCGGTGCCGGTTTTCAGACCGGTCCGGCTGTTGGCGCCATTCTTTGCGATCTTGCCGTGCGTGGCGAGACGGAAACGCCGATCGACGCCTTCCGCATCGACCGGTTCGATATGAACTCAAACCACAAAGGGGAGTAGCATGAAATACATCACCAAAACCGCTCTATTGGCGCTCGGTCTGTCGGCAGCTTTTGCTTCCGCCGCATCGGCTGAAACCAAGACGCTCTATATCGGCATGAATGGCGGCAACATGGAGAAGGCCTATACCGAGCACGTCCTGCCGGAATTCGAAAAGGCCAACGACGTCAAGGTCGTTGTCGTGCCGGGCACTTCGGCAGATATTCTGGCCAAGGCAACCGCGCAGAAAGACAATCCGCAGATGCATGTCATGCTGCTCGACGACGGTGTCATGGTGCGCGCGATCAATGGCGGCCTGTGCCAGAAAATCTCTGACGATCCGGTTCTGGCCGACATTCAGCCGGCCGCACGTCTCAAGGATGACATGGCCATCGGTGTCGATATGGGCATGACCGGTATTGCCTATAACAAGAAGCTTTTCGACGAAAAGGGTTGGGCTGCTCCGACCTCGTGGATGGACTTTGCCGACGAAAAATATGCGAACGCCGTTGTGTTCCAGTCGGCTTCCGCCTCGACTTTCGGTCTCCATGCCTTCCTGATGTTCAACCGCATTCAAGGTGGTGACGACAAGAACCTTGAGCCGGGCTTCGAGAAGTTCCCCGACATGATCGGCAAGAACGTTCTGGAGTTCATCCCGTCTTCGGCCAAGATTTCGGAAATGGTCCAGACCGGCGAAGCTGCGATCTTCCCACTGACCCCAACCGGTGTAAACAACCTGAAGGACAAGGGCATTCCGGTGGAATATGCGCAGCCGAAGGAAGGTTCCGTCGTTCTCGCCGTGACCGAATGCGTGCTGGCAGGCAACAGTGAACCGGAACTGAGCCAGAAGCTCGCTCACTATCTGCTTTCCGCCGATGCGCAGAGCAAGGCGCTCGACCATGGCAACGTTATCCCGTCGAACCAGAAGGCAAAGGCCGGTTCGCCGGATGCGCAGGCCAAGCTCGACGCTTTCAACGGTTACATGAAGACCGCCAACACGCTCGACTGGGATGCAGTCAATGAAGGTCGCCAGCAGCTCAACAGCCGCTGGAACCGCACCATCGAAAAGTAAGATCGGCGACCCGTTCTGAAAAAAGCCCGCCTTGGGAAACCGGGGCGGGCTTTTTGCCGGAAAGCCGCTTACGCATCGTCCGCTGATATTGTAGCTTGCCCGCAAATCATCCGGGCAAATCGATGGATCGGGGCAAGCGTGAAAAAAGCGGCAGCATTCGCATTCCTTGGGATTCTGGTGGCGGCACCTGCACTTGCAGAAGACAACTGGAAACCCGTCGAGGAAATAAAGACCTACGCAATTGCCGGGAAAACCGGTCCCGAACTTTATGAATCCATCGGTGAGCGTGGCCCGAAGATCGGCGGTGGCAAAACCCGCGTCATCGCCCATACCAGCTATGTTTTAACCTGGGACCGGCAGTTCGACCGTTCCAACAATGCCTGCACGATCCTGTCGGCCACGCCGAAGCTGAAGATCACCTATACGCTGCCGAAGCCCTCGCAGAAACTTGCCTCCCCGGTGAAGGAACATTGGGAGACTTTCTTCGAAGGCATCCGCAAGCACGAGCTTGTGCATGGCGACCATGCCAAGGACATGACACGCGAGATCGTGCGCCGGACTGTTGGCCTGTCGGTTCCAAACGACCCGAAATGCCAGAAAATCCGCAAGGTGCTGATCAAGGAAATCACCGATATGGTGGACGTCCAGCGTGCTCAGGGCCGCGCCTTCGACAGGATAGAGATGGGCAATGGCGGCAATGTCCAGCAGCTCATTCTGGCGCTGGTGAACGGCGGCTGATTTTCTCCAATAGCCTGCGCTCAGTACAGAAATCTGCTATTTTGAACCAGATGGAACATTCCTGACATTCATGGAATGAAAGCCTTTCATGCGCCTGTTTGAACAGAAGCGATTGACTTCCTAACCAGTTAGTACATTTTAAAGGAATGGCGCAGCCGACCGATGCGATTCAGTTCTGAAGTGGGATGGACTGAGGAGGATTGGATTGCAGCTCGCGATGAGGCAAAGCGGGGAGCCGGAATGGTTTTCTGACGCACCTTTCATTGCGATGGTCGGCCCGGAATCGGTCAAGGACTGTGGGGAAAGCGAAGTTTCACCTCGGATGCACGGCGCATCCTGCCGGTGATGCCGCGTCGCTTTCACCCGAAACCCGAAAAGGGGCAGCAGTCTGCAAGCGATGCGTCTGGATGAGGCCTGGAGGAGGCCTGGAGGAGGAACGTGAAAGCTTTAGTCGATTTTTATTTTACCGCGGCACGGTTCGCCATTGCCTGCCTTCTTGGCTGCATGGTCGTGCTTGTGTTCGGCAATGTGGTACTGCGCTACGCCTTCAATCAGGGCATAACTGTTTCAGAAGAACTGTCGCGCATCTTCTTTATCTGGCTCACCTTTCTTGGCGCGGTGGTCGCCATGCGCGACCATGCGCATCTGGGCGTGGATTCTCTGGTGCGCCGCCTGTCGCCCGCAGGCGCGCGCATCGCGCTGGTCGCTGGCCATATCATGATGTTTGGCGCGACATGGCTCGTTCTTTCGGGAAGCTGGACGCAGACGCTTATCAATATTCCGACGCTGGCTCCGGCGACGGGTATGTCGATGGGCTGGTTTTACGGCGCAGGACTGGCCTTTGCCGTCCCTGCACTCCTGATCATCGCGTGGAACGGTTTCGGTATCGCAACCGGGCGAATCGACGTCGCCAAAACGCATTTCGTGACGGACAGCGAGGAGCATGTCACGCCCGTCTCGACCGATGAAGACCGTAAATAGGGGCACCGATCATGACTTTGCTCATTTTTCTTGCCGCTCTTCTGGTTCCAATGGCGCTTGGCGTCCCGGTTGCCTTTGCGCTCATCATCAGTGGTGCGGCACTGATGATGTATATGGATTTGTTCGACGCCCAGATCGTGGCGCAGAACGTGCTGAACGGTGCCGACAGTTTTCCGCTGATGGCCGTTCCCTTTTTCCTGCTTGCCGGGGAAATCATGAATGCGGGCGGCCTGTCGCGTCGCATCGTCAATCTGGCGCTGGTCATGGTGGGGCATGTGCGCGGCGGTCTCGGTTTCGTCGCGATCTTTGCGGCCTGTGTGATTGCAAGCCTTTCGGGTTCGGCGGTCGCCGATGCGGCGGCGCTCGGCGCATTGCTGTTTCCGATGATGCGCAATGCCGGACACGAGCCGGGCCGTGCTGCCGGGCTGATCGCCTCCGCATCGATCATCGCCCCGATCATCCCGCCATCCATCGGTTTCATCCTGTTTGGCGTGGTCGGCGGCGTTTCGATCACCAAGCTGTTTCTGGCAGGTATTTTTCCCGGCCTGATGATTGCCGTCGCGCTGTGCGTGACATGGTTCATCCTTGCGCGTCGCGAACAGTTCCAACTGCCGAAGAAGGCCGAACCCGGTGCACGGATGCGGGCTTTCCTCGACAGTATCTGGGCCTTGATGCTGCCGGTCATTATCATTGTCGGCCTTCGCTTCGGTGTGTTCACGCCAACGGAAGCGGGCGTGGTTGCCGCCGTCTATTCGCTGTTCGTGGCAACCGTGATCTATCGGGAATTACCGCTTTCGCGGCTCTATCCGGCCATGGTGGACGCGGCGAAGACAACGGCTGTGGTGATGTTCCTCGTTGCGAGCGCCAGCGTTTCGGCCTGGATGATTACGGTTGCCGATGTGCCGGGTGAACTGGCTGAACTGGTGCGTCCTTTGATGGATAACCAGACGCTGCTGCTGCTTGCCATCATGCTCATGGTTGTTCTTGTCGGCATGGCAATGGACATGACCCCGACAATCCTGATCCTGACGCCGGTGTTGATGCCGATCATCAAGGAGGCGGGAATCGATCCGGTCTATTTCGGCGTGCTGTTCATCATCAACAATTCCATCGGCCTCATCACCCCGCCCGTCGGCACGGTGCTGAATGTGGTGTGCGGCGTCGCGCGCCTGCCGTTCGAAAAAGTGATGACGGGCGTGATGCCGTTCCTGATCGCGCAGCTGGTGGTGCTTTTCCTGATGGTGCTGTTCCCGCAATTGGTGACGGTGCCAATGGGCTGGTTCCATTAAATTGGAGCATGTCTCCCGAAAGTGGAAACCGGTTTCGGGATCGAGACATGCGTAAAGACAAAGACAGAATTTTTGAGTGGGAGGAAGACATGAAGAAAATATTGAAGACGATGGCGCTGGGAATGGTGCTGCCCCTGGCCCTGATGACCACCACGGCCATGGCTGAAATCCGTTCGCAGACGATCAAGTTTGCTGCCGCCAACAGCAAGGGCCACCCGCAGGTCACAGGCATGGAGAAATTTGCCGAGCTGGTGAAGGAAAAGAGCGGCGGGCAGATCAATGTGAAACTGTTCCCCGGCGGTGTTCTGGGCAGCGACCCGCAGACGCTTTCCGGCTTGCAGGGCGGCGTCGTGGAAATGACGGTGATGAATGCGGGCATCCTGTCCAGCACCGTCAAGGCATTCGAAGCGGTCGATCTGCCGTTCCTGTTCAATAGCGGCGAGGAAGCCGACAAGGTCATGGATGGGCCTTTCGGCACCAATCTGATGAAGCGCCTGCCCGATACGGGGCTGGTAGGGCTTGCCTATTGGGAGCTCGGCTTCCGCAATCTGACCAATAATCGCCATCCGGTTGCGAAACTGGAGGATATTGCCGGGCTGAAGATCCGCACCTTGCAATCGCCGGTTCCCGTTGCCCTGTTCAATGCGCTCGGTGCCAATGCGGTGCCGCTGCCCTATACCGAACTTTATACGGCGCTTGAAACCGGCACGGTCGACGGGCAGGAAAATCCCAACGCCAACATTATCAATGCCAAATTTTATGAAGTGCAGAAATATCTGACGCTGACCCGCCACCAGTACAATCCGCAGATCGTCATGATCAGCAAAAAGTTCTGGGACCGCCTCAACGACGAGGAAAAGGCAGTGATCGAACAGGCAGCCGTCGAGGCGCGCGACTATCAGCGCAAGGTTTCGCGTGAGCAGGACGCGACGGCGCTAGACGAGATCAAGAAGACCGGAATGCAGGTTACTGAACTGACGCCGGAAGAAACCGCGCGCCTGCGCGATGCGGTAAAGCCGATCATCGAAAAGTTTACTGCCGAAATCGGTGCGGAAACGGTCGATGAACTCTTTGCCGAATTGAAGAAGGTGCGCGGCGGGAATTAAGCCGGTATGGCTCTATATCCGGGCCGATACGAAACAAGATGGTTCCGGGCAGGTCTGCCCGGTTCTGAGCGGAAAACTCCGGTCTGGCCGGAGACAGGAGCGTGACATGAAGACTTCGATAGCAACCGTCTCCATAAGTGGCGATCTCCAGCAGAAACTGGGGGCCATCGCCAAGGCCGGTTTCGACGGGGTGGAGATTTTCGAGAACGATTTTCTCACCTTTGACGAAAGCCCGCGTCAGGTGGGCCAGATGGTGCGCGACCTTGGCCTGGAGATCACGCTTTTCCAGCCATTCCGTGATTTTGAAGGTATGCCGGAGCCTTTGCGCAGCCGCACTTTCGATCGGGCGGAACGCAAGTTCGACCTCATGCAGGAGCTGGGCACCGATCTCGTTCTGGTCTGTTCCAACGTGTCGCCAGCCGCCATTGGCGGTATCGACCGCGCCGCGGACGATTTTCGCGAGCTTGGCGAAAGGGCGGCGCGGCGCAATCTGCGCGTCGGTTATGAAGCGCTCGCCTGGGGACGCAATATCAGCGACCACCGCGATGCGTGGGAGATCGTGCGCCGTGCCGATCATCCCAATGTCGGCCTCATCCTCGACAGTTTTCATACGCTGGCACGCAAGATCGACGTGAATTCGATCCGCTCCATTCCAAAGGACAAGCTTTTCATCATCCAGATGGCCGATGCGCCGCTGATCGACATGGATCTGCTTTACTGGAGCCGCCATTATCGCAACATGCCGGGCGAGGGCGACCTGCCGGTGCTGGATTTCATGCGCGCGGTGGCTGCGACCGGCTATGACGGCTATTTCTCGCTTGAAATCTTCAACGACCAGTTCCGTGGCGGATCGCCGGCCACCATCGCCGCCGACGGACGCCGTTCGCTGGTCTATCTTGGCGATCAGGTTCGCCGGGTCGAGCCGGACAACAAGCTGACGGTTGCCGCCATGCCGCCCCGCGCAAAGGTGCATCGCGTCGGCTTTGTCGAGTTTGCTACCCATGCCGATGATGCCGAAAGGCTGGTTTCCGCCGTTGGTGCACTGGGCTTCAAGCTTGCAGGCAAGCATCACACGAAAGATGTGGCGCTCTACCGGCAGGGCGACATCAACCTCGTCATCAATACGGATACGCGCGGCTTTGCCAGCTCGGCCTATGCCGTTCATGGCACTGCTGCCTATGCCATGGGGCTGGTCGTTGACGATGCGGCTGAAGCCCATGCCCGCGCGCTTGCCATGGGCGCGGAAAGTTTTGAGCAACCGCTCGATCCGGGTGAAATCGGTATGCCTGCCATTCGTGGCGTTGGCGGCGGGCTGGTCTATTTCCTCGATGAGAAGACCGATCTCGGCCGTATCTTCGATATCGAGTTCGAGCCGGTTGCAGGCAATGAAACGGGTGTCAGTGTCGGCCTCACCCATATCGATCACGTTGCCCAGACGATGAAGTTCGATGAGCTTCTGACCTGGCTGCTCTTTTATACCTCGCTCACGGAATCGCGGAAGTCGCCCATGGTCGATATCGTCGATCCGGGCGGTGTCGTGCGCAGTCAGGTGGTGGAAAACGACGAGGGAACGCTGCGCATCACGCTCAACGGCGCGGAAAACCGCCGCACGCTGGCTGGTCGCTTCATTGCTGAAACCTTCGGGTCGGGCATCCAGCATTTGGCTTTTGCGACGGACGATATCTCTGCGACGGCTGCGGCCTTGCGCGACAACGGCTTCCACACGCTGGAAATCTCACCGAATTATTATGACGATCTGGAAGCGCGTCTCGGTCTCGATCCAGAATTCACCGACCGGCTCAAGGCCGCAAACGTGCTTTATGATCGCGACGAGAGCGGGGAATATTTCCAGCTTTATAGCCCCACCGACGATCAGGGCTTCTTTTTCGAAGTCGTGCAAAGGCGAGGCTACAAGGGATATGGGGCAGCCAATGCGATCTTCCGCATTGCGGCGCTGCGACGCTACATGCGCCCGGCGGGCATGCCGAAAAGTGCTGCTGCACTCTGAACGCTGAAGGGGAGGACTATGGCAAAGGCACTCGCCAAGGCGCAGCCGCGCAAGAACGATCCCGACGCAACGCGCGAGAACATTCTCGATATTGCGGCGCGGGAGTTCGTGGCATCGGGGTTTTCCGGCGCGCGCGTGGATGAAATCGCGGCGCAGACCCGCACGTCCAAGCGCATGATCTACTATTATTTCGGTAGCAAGGACGGGCTGTATCTCGCCGTGCTGGAACGGGCCTACGGCAAGATACGCACGCTTGAAAGCTCGCTGTCTCTTGACGATCAGGACCCGGAATCCGCCATGCGCAGCCTGGTGGAAAGCACTTTCGACCATGACGATGCCAATCCGGATTTCGTGCGGCTCGTTGCGGTGGAAAATATTCACCGTGCCGAACATATGGAGCGCTCCGATGTTCTGTCGCGCCAGAATGTAACCATTCTGGAAACGATCGAGAAAATCCTTGAGCGCGGTCGTGAACAGGGCGTCTTTCAACGGCGCATTTCTGCGCTGGACCTCCATATGCTGATTAGCGCGCAGTGCTTTTTTCGTGTGTCCAACAGACATACGTTCGGCGCGATCTTCGGCACCGACCTGATGGCGTCCGACGTGAAGGCGCGGCATCGCCGCCTGATCAGCGACACGATCATCGCCCTTTTGAAAAGCCCTGAATAACGAGGGTCGGCGTGGTCCGATCCTGCGGAGAATAAGAATTGAGAAGTGAAGTGACCAAGCGTCGTGTGCATGTGGGTCTGATCGGCGCAAATATTCAGCGTTCGCTCTCGCCTGCTATGCATATGCGGGAAGGTGAGGCCGCAGGGCTGGCCTATCGCTACGATATTATCGACATCGCCGAAAACGGACGTTCGGCACGTGATCTGCCGGTACTTGTCGAGGATGCCGAAGCTGCGGGATTTGCCGGGCTCAATATCACGCATCCCTGCAAGCAGGCTGCGGTGGCGCTGGTCGATGAACTTTCGCCCCATGCCTTGGCCCTGCAATCGATCAACACGGTGGTGTTTTCCGATGGCAGGCGCATCGGTCACAACACCGACTGGTGGGGCTATGCGGAAGGGTTTCGCCGAGGTCTGCCGGGCGCATCATTGGAACGTGTCGTGCTGCTTGGGGCAGGCGGGGCAGGTGTCGCCGTTGCCTATGCGCTGGCGGAAATGGGCGCGCGCGAGGTCCATATCTTCGACCTCGATGCCGCAAAGGTCGACGCGGTAATCGGCAAGCTTGTCTCGGTGCAGCCGCAATGCAGTTTCATTGCCGGGGCTGATCTGGCGGAAACACTGGCAGGCGCGTCCGGGCTGGTCCATGCAACGCCGACGGGAATGGATGCGCATCCGGGTCTGCCGCTTGCGCCTCAACTGGTGCAGCCGCACCTCTGGGTTTCCGACATTGTTTATTTCCCTCTACAGACAGCGCTGGTACAACTTGCCAGGGAGCGCGGATGCCGCGTGCTCGACGGGGGTGGTATGGCCGTGTTTCAGGCGGTCGGCGCTTTTGAGCTTTTCAGTGGCATCAAGGCTGCCCCCGACCGGATGCTTGCCCATTTTGCGCAATTGCAGGCAAGGGTTTAAACCGGTTTTCAGCCTGTCATTTCAAAAGGTGCGTTGGTCTCCGGCGCACCTTTTTCTATTCCGAAGCTTCGGGAATTGATGACGCGTCGCTTTCAGATCGTTTATTAAAAATATTCGGATTGTTGACAATATTTCGGTTGCGTGTTTAGCTCAATATATTCTTTCCCCGCCAAATGAGGGAAAGATAAAGCTAAGTAAGGGGAACTAAAATGATCAATAGACGCGCAGTTGTTAAGACTGCGGCGCTAGGCGCCGTTTCTATATTTGCGCTCATGTCCGCATCGGCCTCCCAGGCTGCGGACAAGGAGCTGAAGATCGGTTTCGTCGGTGTCACCAGCGGTCCTGCGGCGGCCTGGGGCACATCCAATGTCCGTTCGATGCAGGTTCGTGCTGATTGGCTCAACGAGCAGGGCGGCGTGAAGATCGGCGATGATATCTACAAGATCAAAATCGTCACCTTCGATGACCAGAAAGACCCGAAGCGCGCCATCGCCGGTATGGAAAAGATGGCGCAGGAAGGCGTCCATTATGTGGTTGGCCCGAATGTCGATGACGGTGCCGCCGCTGTTCGCCCTGTCGCGGAAGCCAAGGGCATCATCTATTTTCCTTATTCCTTCCCGAAGGAACTCTATACGCCGCCAGCATCCAACGCTGTTCTTGGCATGATCGCCAATTACCAGTCCGGCCCGGCGATTTATAAGTATCTGAAGGAAAACAAGGGCATCAAGACGGTTGCCTTCGTGGCTGCCAATGAATCCGATCCCCTGAGCCAGCGCGATAGCGGTATTGAAGCCGCCAAGGCGCTCGGTCTCGAAGTCGTCTCGACCAATGATGCCTATCAGAACGATACGCGTGACTTCACGCCGGTCCTGACGCCGATCGTCATGCAGAAGCCGGACCTGCTGGTTCTCTCGGGCGTTGCGCCTGGTAATGCGCCGCTGCTCATCCGCGCTGCGCGTGAGCTTGGCTATCAGGGTTTCATTTCCACCGAAACCGCACAGGATGCCAAGGTTCTGGAAGAAGGCGCGGGCGAACTCGCCAATGGCTTCATCTCGGTTGGCGGCGCTTCCACGCCGGAAATCGCATCCGACGCGATGAAGGAATTCGTCGACCGCTATACCAAGGCTTACGGCGAGTATAATGACGAGTCCAACACCAAGGTCTATGCGCTTGAATATATCGTGGAAACGCTGAAGGCCAATCCGGCGGCGGTCGATAATGTCGAGGAATTCAAGAAGACCATGGACACGTTCTCCGCGCCCAATCCTTTCGTCAAGGGTGATGGCGACGGTTCCAAGCTGACTTACGTTGGCACCTCGTCTTTCACGCAGAAGCGGCAGATCGGCATTCCGATGGTCGTGACGGAATACAAGGACGGCAAGTTCGAAACGCTTTTCGTCGGTCAGGTCGATTAACAAATCGACCTGAACAACCCGAAGCAGAAGAGGGGGTACTTCTGCTTCGGGCCTCCCAATCGTCATGAACTGTCACGGAGTTTTGGGCCTGTTGAAAGCGGGTCCGATGCTTCGCACGAGGGAGTCTGCCTCCATGGAACAAGTAATAGCCAATGGGCTATATCTGGGTGCGCAATATGCATTGATCGCGTTGGGTCTGACGCTGATCTTCGCACTCATGAACGTCCTCAATTTCGCCCACGGCCAGATGTATGTGCTGGGCGGTTTCGTCACCTATACGGTTTACGGGCAACTCGGCCTGCCGTTTGTTGTCGCTCTTCTGGCCTCCGCCATCACATTGATGATCGTCGGCGCGCTGATCGAAAAATTTCTTTTCCGGCCGGTCATCAAGCGCAGTCTGCGTGATGAAAGCACGATGCTGCTTGCCGCCGCCGTCGCCTTTTTCCTCGACGCGGTAATCCTGCTTCTGTTCGGTGAAAAGCAGCGCGGCGTGCCGAAGATCGTCAACGGCGTCTTCGTGTCCGACTGGCTGATTATGCCCTATGACCGCATTCTGATCGGTGTGCTTGCCGTGGTTTTCATCGCAGCTTTCGTTCTTTTCATGCAATACACAAAACCAGGTCGTGCCATGCGCGCGCTCGCCCAGGACCGCGTGGCCGCGCAGTTGATGGGCGTGAATGTCGACCGTTATTCCATGATAGGCTTCGCGCTGGGAGCAATGCTTGCGGGTCTGGTCGGTGGATTGCTGGTCGCCATTACCGGCGTCAATTCCGGCATTGGCGGCGCGATTTCCATCAAGGCTTTCATGATGGTGATGATTGGCGGTGCAGGCGTCGTCAGCGGCGCGATTGCCGGTGGCTTCATCCTCGGCATGATGGAATCCGTCGGCCTGACGGTACTGCGCTCCTATGGCGATATCACCTATCTCGTCATCTTCGCCGCGTTGATGGTGTTCCTGAGCATCCGTCCGAACGGACTCATGGGCAAACCGTGGGGTTGAGGGGGCAATCATGACAAAGACAACAAAGCTTATCGGCGTTGCTGCATTTCTGGCCCTGATCTTCATCGGTATTCCGGTCCTGATCGAGGCAACCGGACGACACGACCTCTACTACACGCTGACTTCTGTGGCGCTTCTCTCCATCGTCAGCGGCGGGGTATGGCTCACCTTCTATATCGGTCGCATCAATATCGGTCAGGGCGCCTATGCCCTCATGGGTGGGTATGTCTCAGCAATTCTGATGGTGAAATATGGCGTCTCCTTCTGGCTGACGCTGCCGCTTGCCGGGCTGTTCTGCGCTTTCGCCAGCATCCTGATAGGCCTGCCCATCCTGCGGCTTCGTGGCGTCTATTTCGCCATGGTCACGCTGGTTCTGACGGAAGTTGCCCGCCTTCTGGCAATGGCGCTGCCTATTACCAATGGTGCCAAGGGCATGGTCAGCATCCCGATGCCGGGCGGCATATCGCTGTTCGGCCTGACCATCCTGCCGGATTTCGCAACCTTGCAGAACCCACGCGCAGCCTTCTATTTCGTCTCCATCGTGCTGATGGTGCTGTGCTTTGCCGGACTTTATCGCCTCATCAATTCGCGCATCGGCGGTCTTTGCCAGTCGTTGCAACAGAATGAGGAGCTTGCTTCGTCGATTGGCGTCAACATCACCAATCTGCGTGTGCTGGCCTATGCGATCTCGTCGTTTCTCGGCGGACTTGGCGGCGCGATGTTCGTTGCGATCTCGCAGTCGATCTACCCGTCGAGCTTCACCGTCACGGACTCGGTCAATTTCATGCTCAACTGCTTCCTGGGCGGACTTGGCTATGTGTTCGGCCCGATCATCGGAACCTTCGTTCTCTATTTCGGCTGGGACTTCCTGTTCCAGACCGGCAAGTTCCAGCTGCTCATCTTCTCGAGTGTTCTCATCATCCTGATGCTGTTCCTGCCCAATGGCATTCTCAGCCTCAGACTGACCGGAAAGAAGGGAGCGGGATCATGAGCAATCTTCTGGAAGTCAAGAACCTGACCAAACGTTTCGGCGGTCTGGTGGCGGTCAACGATGTCTCCTTCTCGGTGCGTGAAAAGGAAATCCTGTCGGTCATCGGGCCGAACGGCGCGGGCAAGTCCACGCTGTTCAAGCTGATCGCCTCATTCCTCAATCCCACGACTGGCGAGGTCCGCTTCAAGGGCGAGCGCATATCGGGTCTGGCGCCGCATATCGTGGCACGAAAGGGCGTGGTGCGCACCTTTCAGGAAACCACGATCTTCAAGGGCATGACGGTGCGCGACAACGTGATCGTCGGTCACCATCTGCGCGCCAAGGCGAGTTTTCTCGGTTGTTATGTGGGTTCAAGCCTTGCCCGTCGGGATCAGGAAGAATTCGGGCGTTCCGCCGATGAAATCCTGCAGTTTCTGGGCCTGTGGAAGCAGCGGGATGAAGTTGCGCAGAATCTGCCACACGGCCATCTCCGGGCGCTTGGCATTGCCATTGGTCTGGCGACGGAACCGAAGATCCTGCTTCTGGACGAACCCTTTGCCGGGATGAACCACGACGAAACCGTCAAGGCGGTGGAAATGGTGCGCGCGGTCCGTGACCGGGGTGTCACGGTGCTGTTGGTGGAACACGACATGCCGGCAGTGATGAATATTTCCGACCGGATCGTCGTCATCAATTTCGGGCAGAAGATCGCGGAAGGAACGCCGAAGCAAATCCAGGAGAACGAGAAGGTGATCGAAGCCTATCTCGGCGCAGAAGACGAAACGATTGGATACTGACCATGGCAGAGCTTCTCAAAGTTTCCGATGCCGAACTCTATTACGATCACGTCTATGCGCTGAAAGGTGTTTCCCTGAGCGTTCAGGAAGGGGAGACGGTTGCGCTGATCGGCGCCAATGGTGCAGGAAAATCTTCGATCCTGCGGGCAATCACAGGACTGAAAAAGATCCGCAAGGGTGAGATCCACTATGAGGGTCGCAGGATCGATGGCACCCGGTCAGATGAGATCGTCAGGATGGGGATTGCCATGGTGCCGGAAGGCCGTCGCGTCTTTCCCTATATGAGCGTGCGCGACAATCTCATGATGGGAGCGTTCACCCGCTCAAGCAAGGCGGACATTGCCAACACGCTGGAGATGGTTCTGGGGCGGTTTCCGCGCCTGAAGGAGCGCTATTCGCAGGCCGCGGGCACGATGAGCGGCGGCGAGCAGCAGATGCTGGTCATCGGGCGCGCGCTCATGGCCAAGCCGAAGCTCCTGCTGCTGGACGAGCCGTCTCTCGGGGTCGCGCCCAAGCTGGTGCAGGACATCGCCCGCTCTATCGTTGCCATCAATCGCGACGAAAAGGTCAGCGTTCTTCTGGTCGAGCAGAATTCGCGCATGGCGCTTCGCATCTCGCAGCGCGCCTATGCACTGACGACCGGCAAGATCGTCCTGTCCGGCAATTCGGCAGAACTGGCGACAGACGATCGGGTCAAGAAACTCTATCTGGGCGGCGAGATTTGACGCCAGTGTCCGGTGAATGATTAGGCAGAGTGTCCGAAAGACGCTCTGGACCATCCAGAACGAAAACAAATATTTCGATGGTTCGAGGAAAATGGAAATACTTGTCATCAACCCCAATACAACTGCATCGATGACGCACAAGATCGGCGAGGCCGCGCGCAGCGTGGCAGGTGCCGGCACGACAATCATCGCAAGCAATCCCGCCGACGGTCCGCCGAGTATCGAAGGATATTTCGATGAGGTTTTTGCCATTCCCGGTATGATCGGGGAAATGCAGAAGCGCCCGACCGCCGACGCCTGCGTCATTGCCTGTTTCGACGATACCGGCCTTGACGCTGCACGCTGTGCCGGAACCATGCCGGTGATCGGTATCGGAGAGGCGGCCTTTCACATGGCAAGCCTGATTGCCGGAAAGTTCAGCGTTGTCACCACATTGTCGCGTTCGGTGCCGGCCATCGAGCATAACCTCTCCCGCTATGGCCTCATATCACGCTGCGCCCGTGTTAGGGCCAGCGATGTGGCCGTGTTGGACCTCGAAATTCCGGGATCGGACGCACGTAACAAGGTGTCGAACGAGATCGCGAAGGCGATCCGGGAAGACCATGCCGAAGCCATCGTGCTTGGTTGTGCGGGCATGGCCGACCTTGCCGCTTCCCTTTCAAGGGAGCACGGATTGCCGGTCATCGACGGCGTCACCTGTGCGGTGAAGCTGTGCGAAAGCCTTGTAGGGCTCGGCTTGCGGACGTCCAAACTGGGAGGTTATCAGCCACCGCGAATGAAGGGCTTTCAAGGTATTTTTGAACCCTTTTCGCCCCGAAACTGACTATTCACGCGAGTATTGGGCAGAAAAACTGATGTTCGGGTGATTTCAATCGGGTTTGTACATCAGAATTCGCGACATTGTTGACACTCGCGGGACCTGTGTTCGATATGTAAGAGAATAAATAGCGGATTTGCGGATGCTGTATCGCCTGATCGCATTCACCCTTTGAACAACTTATATTGGATGACGATGAACCTGGCTGCGACCAACACGACAGACCAAAACGGCGGAAATGCGCGCTGGCTTCCGGTCTATAATGGCTTGCGCGAAGCGGTTGTAAGCCATCGTCTGCTTCCGGGCACCAAGCTGCCGGAGGACGAGCTGGCGACGATCTATTCCGTCAGCCGCGCCTTCGTGCGCTCTGCCCTGCAGGCGCTGGCCCATGACAGGCTTGTGCGGTTGGAGCCCAATCGCGGTGCCTTTGTGGCCGAGCCGTCACGCGAGGAAGCGCGCGAAGTGTTCGAGGCGCGGTTGCTGATCGAGCCGCAGGTGGCGGCTCTTGCAGCGAAGGTCATCAAGCTCGAGCAGGTCAAGCAACTGCGCCAGCATCTCCACGACGAGCATGCGGCGCTTCATGCCGGGCGTGACAGCGAGGCGATCATGCTGTCGGCGCTTTTTCACACGCATCTGGCCGAGATTTCGGGGCACTCGATCCTGGCGGGTTTCGTCGGCGATCTGCTGCCGCGTTCCTCGCTCATCATTTCGCTCTATTGGGAACGGCGCGAGACGACCTGCCAGAGCGACGCGCATCATGCGCTGGTCGATGCCATCGAAGAGCACAGAGCCGACGATGCCGCAGCCTTGATGAAGACCCATATTCTCGATCTTCTGGCGGGGCTCAATCTTGAGCGCGTCGAAAAAGAACAGAAACGCCTCTCGGATATTCTACGTTAGAGTGCATCCGGCAGGCGTGGAAAGTGTGCCATCACGCCGTCGAGGGAGACCCATTCGTGCTTCGATTGCTCGAACACAGACAGGGTGGGCGGGGCAAAAGCCGGATCGGCAAAGGAACCGACCGCTACGCCGATCACGGATGGAGCAGCTTCGGGCAGCCAATAAACGGTTGAGCCGCAACTTGGACAGAAATGCATCCGGACCTTGCGACCGCTCTCGGCTGTCCGCACGAATTCTGCCGATGTGCCTGAAATTTCAACACAGTCTATCGAATAAAAAGCATTCGCACTGAAAGGCGAGCCCGTCCTTCGCTGGCAGGCGAAGCAATGGCACAGGGCCGTCAATTGTGGTGGCTCATGAGGCGTTACCGTCAGTTTTCCGCATGCGCATTGAGCATAGGTCATGGATTTCTCCTGCAAGGTGAGATCGCATCGTCTGAAATGGAATTGTGATATTGCCCAAATGGCCAGAGTGGGCCGGAAGGAGCTGGCGAGGGCTTCGGGTTCGGCTGCAATTCTGGCAGCATCTGAACCGAATACTGCGCATTATCATCTCTCTGCACTCTATCCGCAAGCTCGGCTGGATAGAATTTCTCCCGCTTGCTTTTGCGCAAGATATTGCGGACGTTGTTGTCGGACTCCCATTCGGGAGAACACATGGGAGGAAAGATATGCAGCATTACAGGCAGCATTACAGACTGAAATCGCTTTCCCTTGCCGCTGTCATTGCCGTTGCGGGCCATCTGCCTTCGGCCTACGCGGCATCACCAGCGCCAGCAGAAGGCCAGAATGGCATGGTGGTTACGGCCCAGCATCTTGCCTCGCAGGTCGGTATCGATGTGCTGAAGAACGGCGGCAATGCCGTCGATGCGGCTGTCGCCGTCGGCTACGCGCTGGCGGTTGTCTATCCGACGGCCGGTAATCTCGGCGGGGGCGGCTTCATGACGATCCGCTTCAAGGACGGAAAGAGCACTTTTCTTGATTTTCGCGAGCGCGCGCCGCTCGCCGCCACCAAGACCATGTATCTGGACAAGGATGGAAAACCCGTCGAAGGCGCCAGTACTGAAACCTATCTCGCCATTGGCGTGCCAGGCACGGTGGCTGGCCTTGAGGAAGCACGCGAAAAATATGGCACCCGCAAGCGCGAGGAGTTGATCGACCCGGCACTGAAACTTGCCAAGGACGGCTTCACGCTGGAGCTGGGCGATATTCTCTCCTTTGCTGATGGCAATGAAAGACTGGCGAAAGACCCGGCAGCGGCGAAAATCTTCCTGAAAGACGGCAAGCCGCTTGGCTTGGGCGAGAAGCTTGTTCAGCCGGATCTGGCGAAATCGCTTTCGGCCATTTCGGAAAAGGGCACGTCGGCTTTCTACCAGGGCGATATTGCCGATCTGATCGTCAAATCGAGCAAGGAAAATGGCGGCATTCTTGCCAAGGCCGATTTCGAGCAATACAAGGTCCGTGAGCTGGAACCGGTCAAGTGCAGCTATCGCGGCTATGACATCGTCTCATCGCCGCCGCCTTCTTCCGGTGGACTGATCATCTGCGAAATCCTGAACGTGCTTGAGGGCTATCCGATTTCCTATCTGGGCTACGGCTCGGCAGAAACCACGCGTTTGATGGTGGAAGCGATGCGCCACGCCTATGTGGATCGCAACACGGCGTTGGGCGACCCTGATTTCGTCGACAATCCAATCGAGAAGCTCACCAGCAAGGCCTATGCCGCAGAAATCCGCAGTCGTATCGATCCTTATCGCGCCGGTGTCAGCGAGGCGCTGAAACCGGCCGAATTCAAGGAGTCCAACGAAACCACGCATTATTCCATCGTGGACAAGGACGGCAATGCGGTCGCCGTGACCTATACGCTGAATGGATCGTTCGGCACGGCCAAAGTGGCCGAAGGCACCGGCATTCTCCTCAACAACGAGATGGACGACTTCACCATCAAGCCGGGCGTGGCCAATCTCTACGGTCTCATACAAGGCGAAGCAAATGCCATCGAACCGCGCAAGTCACCGCTGTCCTCGATGAGTCCGACCATTGTGTCGAAGGATGGCAAGCCATTCATGGTCATCGGCAGTCCCGGCGGTTCGCGCATCATCACGATCACGCTTGAGGCAATCATGAATGTGATCGATCACGGTATGGACATTCAGGAAGCGATTGACGCCCCGCGCATCCATCACCAGTGGCTGCCCGACCGGGTCTATACGGAAGCGAACGCGCTTTCGCCGGATACGATCCGGTTGCTCACCGGCATGGGCTATACGGTTGGAGAAGACGCTGACTGGCCGGTCTGGGGTGAGGCGGCAGGCATTCTTGTCGGCGGCAAGGATATGGCAGCCATCGAAAAGGGCGGCGACAACCGCTATTATGGCGCCATAGACAGCCGTGCCGTCGCTGGTGCTGCAATAGGGTACTAAAACTGAACCACTTCGGCGGTAGCTGAGGGCATAGAAGCGAGGAGACGAGATGACGTCACGTCTCCTCGCTATTGAGGCTGATCAACCAGCGCTTCTGTCGGTTATCCGTGCAGTCTTCAATATTTCGATCACCATTTCCGATGCCTTGTTGAGCGAACCGACCGGCAGAAACTCGTAAATCGAGTGGAAGTTATGCGCGCCGCAGAACAGGTTGGGGCACGGCAGACCTTTTTCGGACAGCACCGCACCGTCATAACCGCCACGCATCGGCAGCGGTGTCGGTGTCACGCCTATTGCCTTCATGGCCTGAAGGGCAAGCACGACCGGGTAGCGATTTTCGCCCTGCAGGCTTTCGGCGGCGTTCCTATAGACAGCCTTGTAGTCTACATGAACTGTGCCGTCGCCATGGAGCTGGTTGAAACTTGCGGCGAGGTTCTCGATGAACGCACGACGTGTTTCGTAACCGTCCTTCGTGAAATCCCGGATATCGATAATGAGGCTTGTCTCGGCAACGGTCCCCTGAATGCCCTTGGCCCAATAATAGCCTTCAGTGCCTTCCGTATATTCCGGGCGTTCGCCGCCCGGCATCATTGCAATGAATTGCTGAGCATAGAGAATGGCATTGCGCAATTTGCCCTTGGCCGACATCGGATGGGCTGGCTGGCCCTTGAAGGTGAGGCGGAATTCACCGGCGTTCCAGTTCTCATACACGATCTCGCCAACCGCACAGCAATCGAGCGTATAGGCGAAATCGGCTTTCAGTGACGCGACGTCGAGCGCCTTGGCTCCAAGCAACCCGATTTCCTCATCGGGAACAAAGACCACCTTGACTGTGCCGTGCTCGATTTCGGGGTGAGTAGTCAGGACCTGCATGGCATGCATGATCTCGGCGATGGCGGACTTGTTATCGGCGCCGAGCAGGCTGGTGCCGTCCGTCACGATGATCCTGTCTCCGACATAACGTTCCAGCTCGGGAAATTCGGCTAGTCGCATGACGGCGCCAGTCGCTTCATTGAGCAGGATATCCCCACCCTGATAATCGACCACATGGGCGCGGGTGTCGGTTGTATATTCGCTGGACGTATCGAGATGGGCGACCCATGCAATCGTCGGGAACTGCTGATCGGCATTCGAAACATTGGCAGGCAATGTGCCAACAACGATCGAGTGGTCACGCTCTTCGACTTCCATGCCCATGGCGCGCATTTCGCTGGCGAGCAACTTTGCGAGATCGGTTTGCCCTTCGCTCGACGGGAGTTTGCCTGCATTCGGCACAGCGGTTGTGTTGATGCGGGTATAGGCTAGAAAGCGGTCTACGATATCCATCTTGTTTTCTCGGCTAGAGCATTTCCAGCAAAAGTGCGAAGCGGTTTTGCGTCGGATAATGCGTAAAAACAAATAGATAGAGCATTTTCAGCAATTCGCTTAAATTGAAAATGCTCTATTGGTCAACTTGGCTCGGATTTCATCTGAGCACGAAAGAAGAATAGCGGGCGTTTAGGCCCGCCACCCGGAATTTATCGCCAGTTATCAAACTGGCGCAGGAAAAGACTTATTCCTCGATGTCGACGTCTTCGAAAAGATAGCCGCCAAAGGGATCGATGCGGAAGTCTTTGACTTTCTTGCTGATCGGCTGTTCGACGATCTGATGGGCGATTGTCAGCCAGGGGGCCTGTTCCTTGAAGACGACCTGCGCCTGCTCATAGAGCTTGGTGCGTTCTGCCTGATCGGTCGTCAGCTTGGCTGCCTGAATGAGCTTCTCGAAATCCTGATTGCACCAGTTTGCGCGGTTTGCGCTGCCGATGGCCTGACAGCTCAGAAGGGCTGCAAGGAAATTGTCGGGATCGGCGATGCCACCGGTCCAGCCAAGCATGACGGCGCCGTCGCGATCCTTTTCCAGCGAACGCTTGAGATATTCACCCCAGTCATAGGTGACGATTTCCGCCGTTACGCCCACCTTGGCGAAGTCGGACTGCATAAGTTCGGCTGCGCGGCGCGCGTTCGGCATATAGGGCCGCTGCACGGGCATCGCCCAGATTTTCATCTTCAGGTCTTTGACGCCCGCTTCATCAAGCAGCTTGCGCGACTGTTCGGGGTCATAAGGATCATCCTTGACGTTCTTGTTGTAGCCCCAGACACTCGGCGGCAGCGGATTGACCGAAACGACTGCCGAGCCGAGATAGACCGCATCGATGATCGCGGCCTTGTTGACCGCCATGTTCAGCGCCTTGCGGACACGTACGTCGTCAAACGGCTTCTGTTGGGTGTTATAGGCAAGGAAGGACAGATTCAAACCTTCCTTGTGCAGCATTTCAACAGCCGGGTCCTTCTTCATCTCCGCAATATCGGCAGGGTTGGGAGCGGCGATGACATGGCACTCGCCCGACTTCAGCTTCTGGTAGCGCACTGCCGCATCCGGTGTGATCGCAAAGATGAGATTGTCGATCTTCTGCTTGCCTGCCCAGTAGTCGGGATTGGCCTGATAGCGGATGGCGCTATCCTTCTGATAGGCGACAAACTGATAAGGGCCGGTTCCGACTGGCTGCTGGCTGAACTCCGTAATACGGCCTTCCGCGACAAGCTTGTCGGCATATTCCTTGGACTGAATGACGGCGAATGTCAGCGACAGTGTCGAGATAAAGGTCGCTTCGGGATGCGCCAGCACAAACTTGACCGTGTGATCGTCAATCTTTTCGATTTTCTCGATCAGCGAAGGGAAGGAATAGGCCCCGAATTGCGGCCATGCGCCCTGATTGTAGTAGGGATTGTCCTTGTTCCCCTGACGGTCGAACGTGAAGATCACATCGTCCGCATTGAATTCACGCGTCGGAGTGAAAAAACTTGTGGTGTGAAACTTCACGCCCTTTCGCAGATGAAACGTGTATTCCTTGCCGTCGGCAGAAACGTCCCAGCTTTCCGCAAGGCCGGGTTCCAGCTCCGTCGAGCCGCGCTTGATCTTGATAAGTCCATTGGAAACATTGCGCGCCGACGCGTCATATACGGCGCCAGATGTCGTCTGCGCTGCATCGAACATTTCAGGAGATGCCTCGGAGCAATAGATCAATGTCTTCGCAAAGACCTGTCCAACTGCCGTGCTGTTGAGCGCAGCCGCGACCAGCGCGGCTGAAAATAGTTTTCCGTAAGTATTCATGAGGCTGCATTCCCTTGCTGGCGACGCGACCGACCTTCGGCGGTGTGTTGTTCAGTATCGACTTTTCGAGATGATTCTAAACAGCGGTGCAATTTTATATGAGCGCGCAAAGGCTCGCGAAGCAAGCTCAAAAGGTTCGGGCGGCATGCCTGGAAAGGGATTAACCGGCGCTGCCGGTCCCGGGAATTTCAGGGATCATCTGGCGCAGCAGGTTTCGCAAGATCGAACGCACGGCGACCGTGGCCGCAGATTGTTCACGGTCGCGGGGCGTGATGAGGCGAACCTCACGCACGATGGCCGGGTCTGTCAGGGGGCGGGCCACGATGCCACGACCGCGCAATGCGGTGAAAGCATAGGCGGGCAGGACAGCGATACCTGCGTCGGCTTCAATCAACGATAGCACCGTATGGACTTGATTGACCTCCATATGAGGGCGAAGCGACAATTTCGCCTGTTCGAAGCCAATTTCGGTCAAAAGCCGGATGTTGCTTTTCTGTGTGAGCGTGATGATGGGCTGATTATCGAGTTCGGACCAGGCGACCTGTTTATATCCCGCAAAATCGTGATGGGGTGATACGAAAATCATCAACTGATCGCGCAGTGCCGTCTGGCTTTCGACGTCCGAATCTTCCCCGGAAAAAGTGCCGACACCGAGGTCGCAACGCCCGTTGCGAACCTGTTCGATGACGACTTCAGGCCCGACATCCTCGATCTTGATGACAAGGTTGGGATGCTCGTCCGCTACGCGGCGAACCAGATGTGGAAGCACTGTCGTGCACAGCAATGGCGGGGCGGCGATACTGACTTGGCCGCGCCGCAACTTCCCCAGATCGCGCACAACTTCGGCGGCACGATCAATCTCTGCAAGACCGGCAAGCGCACCCTCGGCAAAGGCGCGTCCTGCATCGGTCAGGCTGACGCGTCGTGTCGTCCGGTCGAAAAGCCGTGCATCCAGCACCGTCTCCAGGTCGCGGATCGTATGGGAAAGATTGGCCTGGGTTGTCCTGACACGTTCGGCGGCGCGGGAAAAATTTCCCAGTTCGACCACGGCCTGAAAGCATTCGATCTGGCGGAGGGTGGGGCGCATCGGATCACTTATGAGTTTTTGTTTATGAATATATTCTACTTACAAGACTTCTCGAATGAAAGAAAGTCAGGCTCGATCAGGAAGACGCGGGTTTGGAGTGACCCGCCCCCGAAGCGAGGATTCCGATGAAGTATGACCGCCAGAACGCCAAGGCCCACTCACGCGCTACAATGCGCGGTATCTGGGCCGCGGCAAACACACCTTTCAACGAGGACGGATCGATCGATGAAGGCGGCTTTCGCAAGAATGTCGACCACTGGATCAACGACCTGGGCATTGACGGACTTTTCGTCGCGGGAAAGCAGGGCGAATTCTTCTCCATGTCGGTTGACGAGCGCAAGCGCATGTTCGATCTGGCTGTCTCGGCAGTAGGTGACAAGGCGCAGACGATCATGTCCTGCTCGGACCAGAACATGGATGTGGTTATCGATCTGGCCAAGCACGCGCAGGCCAGTGGTGCTGACTATATCGTCGTCCATGCGCCTGTTCTGCATTTCCTGCGTGCACAGGACGAAACGCTGCTGCGCTACTATGAAACGATTGCCTCGAAAGTGGATATCGGCCTTGCGCTGTGGTCCCATCCCGATAGCGGCTATCTGATGAGCCCGGAGCTCTGCAATCGTCTGGCCGATATCGAAACGGTCGTCGCGATCAAGTATTCGGTCCCGCGCGACATGTATCGCAAGCTCACCGAACTGGCGGGCGACCGCATTCTGGTCTCGACCGCATCGGAAGACGAGTGGCTGGACAATATTCTCGAGCTCGGCTGGCAGCTTTATCTCTGCTCTTCGCCGCCCTACACATTGCAGACCAAGGTTGATCGCCGCATGCGCGATTATACCGATCTGGCCTTTGCGGGCAAAGAAGCTGAAGCACGCGCCGTCTGGCAAAGCCTCGAGCCTGTCCGCCATGCCTTCAAGTCGACGCGACCGGCTGAAAAACCCACTTCGCATCAAAAATACTGGCAGGAGCTGCTCGGTCAGGTTGGTGGACCTGTTCGTGCGCCGATGCTTGAACTGACCGATGCCGAAAAACGGGCAATCCGCGAGGCCTTTGATAGCTGCGGCCTCAAACTATCCTGATCGAACCGAAAAGGGGAACAAGAATGACAAAACTAAGCGCTTTCAATTTTCAAAAATGGATCGATGAACACAAGCACCTGCTGAAGCCGCCTGTCGGCAATCAGCTCGTGTTCAAGGATGCCAACCTGATGGTTACGGTCGTCGGTGGTCCGAACAAGCGCACCGATTATCACGACGATCCGGTGGAGGAGTTCTTCTACCAGCTCAAGGGCGACATGCTGCTGAAGCTGCATGATACGTCGACGGGCGAGTTTTACGATGTGCCGATCCGCGAAGGCGATATCTTCCTTCTGCCGGCGCATATCCGTCATTCACCGCAGCGCCCGCAGGAAGGCTCCATCGGGCTGGTGATCGAACCGGCGCGGCCCGAAGGTTTGCTCGACGCCGTCGAATGGTACTGCTTCGAATGCAGCAGCCTCGTTCATCGCGCCGAAGTAGATCTGGAGTCCATCGTCGAGGATCTGCCGCCGCTTTACGCCGCTTTCTACAACGACGAGAAGCTGCGGACCTGCCCGCATTGCAAGACTATTCATCCCGGCAAGAACCCGCCTGAGGGCTGGGTTGCGCTCTGATGAGGCACGCCCGGCGTAACTGCCGGGCGTCCACGCATGAAAAGACAAGGGGAAATGAAATGAGAACGAAACTCCTAATGATCGGCCTGTTGGCGGGGTTGACGACAGGTGCTGCTGCCGAACCGGTCAAGATCGGTGTGATAACGACCTTGTCGGGCCCGGGAGGCTATCTAGGCCAGGACGTGCGCGATGGCATGAAGCTTGCCATTGATGCAGAAGGCGGCAAACTCGGTGGTGTGCCGGTCGAACTGAAGGTCGAGGATGATGCGGCCAAGCCCGGAAACGGACGACAGATCGCCGAGCGGTTCATGTCGGAAGACGGCGTCAAGCTGTTTACCGGCATCATCTTCTCGAATGTCGCCGGTGCAGCAGTGCCGGATATCATCGACAATGACAGCCTCTATATCAGCGCCAATGCAGGACCGTCGAACATGGCGGGCAAAGGCTGCGATGCCAATTATTTCGTGGTTTCCTGGCAAAATGACTCGCTCCATGAGGCATCGGGCATTGCTGCGGAACAGGAAGGCTACAAGCGTGCTTTCATTCTTGCGCCGAACTATCAGGCGGGCAAGGATGCGCTGGCTGGCTTCAAACGCCGATTCAAGGGCGAAATTGTCGGCGAAATCTACACGCAGCTCGATCAGACCGACTACTCCGCAGAGATGGCGCAGATACGCGCTGCCAATCCCGATGTAGTTTTCCAGTCGCATCCCGGCGGCATGGGCATTGCGTTCCTGCGCCAGTATCAGCAGGCTGGTCTTCTCGGCAAGATTCCGATGGTTCTTTCCGAACCCTCCAGCGATGCAGTGATCCTGAAATCGCTGGGTGACGCTTCGGTCGGGCTTATGGCCACCAGCCACTGGAGCCCGGATATGGACAATGCCGCAAGCAAGGAACTCGTGGCAAAGTGGAAAGCCGCCTATCCTGACCGCCCTCTGACCTATTACGGTACGCAGGGCTACGATGTGGCCCGCCTGATTGCTTCTGCCTTGAAGCAGACCGGTGGCGTCGATGATATAGATGCGGTGCGCGAAGCGCTGCGGAAAGCTGATTTCCAGTCGGTACGCGGTAATTTTGCCTTCGGGCCGAACCAGCATCCGTTGCAGGACTGGTATCTCCTCGACATCGTCAAGGGCGAGGATGGCAATCCGACCACCAAGATCAAGAAGAAGCTGATCGAGAATTACGGTGATTCCTACGCTGCAGAGTGCAAGCTCTGACAGCAAAACCGTCCGGCGCGCGCGAAAGTGCGCGCCACGCTTCTTTTCATTTCTTATGAAGGTCGTTTCCTCCAATGACACTCATCTTCGAGCAACTTTTGAATGGCCTTCTCTACGGCGTCATGTTGTTCCTTCTGGCAGCAGGGCTGACGCTGATCTTCGGGATCATGGGCGTCATCAACCTCGCTCACGGCTCGCTCTACATGATAGGCGCTTTCATCGGCACATGGGTGGCCGTGCAGACGGGAAATTTCTGGCTCGGTCTGCCCGCAGCAATTCTGGCCGCGACGATTGCCGGTATCGTGATCGAGCTTGGCATCATGCGAAAGCTCTATCAGCGGGATCATCTGGATCAGGTGCTTGCGACTTTCTCGCTCATTCTGATTTTCAACGAACTGACCGTGCTGATCTTTGGCCGCCAGCCGATTTTCACGCAGTTGCCCGCATCGCTCGCGCAGCCGATCGAGCTGTTTTCAGGCCTGAGCTATCCGCCGTTCCGGCTGCTCATCATTGTGGCCGGTCTGCTGGTTGCCGGTGGTCTCTATCTGCTCATCAACCGCACCCGTATCGGCATGCTGGTCCGGGCCGGGTCGACCAATCGCGATATGGTGCGCGCACTCGGTATCGATATCCGTTTGCTTTATACGCTGGTGTTTGCACTTGGTGCAGCCTTTGCGGGTCTTGCGGGTTTCATGACCGGGCCGATCCTTGCCGTGCAGGTCGGAATGGGCGAGCAGATTTTGCTTGCCACCTTCGTGGTCGTGGTTATCGGCGGCGTCGGTTCGATCAAGGGGGCCTTCATCGCTGGAATTTCACTTGGCATCATCGATACCTGCTTGCGTGCCTTTCTGCCTACCATACTGCGCCATTTCATGGCGGGAGCCGAGGCTGACGCACTAGGCGTGGGTATCGCCTCCATGGGTATCTATCTGCTGATGGCTATCGTTCTTCTGTTCCGCCCGAGAGGCCTCTTTCCGGTAGGAGCCTGATTCATGTCATATCGCTTTTTGTTCGTTCTTCTTGGTTGTGTTGTGCTCGCACTTTTCCCCTTTGGTGCCGAAGCGCTGGGGCAAACGGCTGCGTCGAGCCTTGTCGCCCGGATCATGATCTATGCTATCGCCGCGGCCAGCCTCAATCTGATCCTCGGCTATGGCGGGATGGTTTCCTTCGGTCATGCTGCCTTCTTCGGCATCGGCTCCTATGTCGTGGGCATCCTTTATTTTCACCATGCCGAAGAGACTATGCTTTTCGGCTTCATTCCGGGTTCTGACCAGTTTCTGATCACCGTTCCGGCGGCAATGCTGGTGGCAGGTCTTGCCGCTTTGGTGATCGGAGCATTGGCATTGCGCACTTCCGGTGTGCAGTTCATCATGATTACGCTCGCCTTCGCGCAGATGCTCTTCTTCCTCTTCGTTTCGCTCAAAACTTATGGTGGCGAAGACGGTATCATCGTGCGTCGAGCCAATGATCTTTTCGGCCTCAGCCTGCGTGACAAGACGACGATGTATTATGTCATTCTCGTCTCGATGATCCTGTATTTCGCTTTCCTCTGGCGGGTCGTGCATTCGTCCTATGGCGCGGTGCTTTCCGGCATTCGCCAGAGCGAGCGGCGCATGACGGCCATGGGAATCGAAACCTATCGCTACAAGCTCTATGGCTTCGTCCTCGCCGGAATGGGCGCTGGTCTGGCGGGCGCGCTTCTCACTATTTTCATGCGGTTTGCGAGCCCGGATACGCTGCACTGGACCAAGTCGGGAGAGTTGATGGTGATGGTCATTCTGGGTGGTGTCGGCACTTTCTTTGGGCCTATCTGGGGCGCGGCTGCATTCCTGATCCTCCAGACCTATCTCGCCTCCTGGACCGAGCATTGGCAGCTCGCCATGGGCATCATTCTGCTCGTCGTGGTTTTGGGAACCAAGGGCGGCATTGTCGGCGGCTGGCGTGCGCTTTGCCGTCCGTTTCGCAAAGACCGCAAGGTGGAGGTGCCCGCATGACTGCGATATTGCAGGTCCGCGATCTGGTGAAGCGCTTTGCCGGTCTGGTCGCGACGGATCATGTGACACTCGACGTCACGGAAGGGCATATCCATGCCCTGATCGGACCGAACGGAGCGGGCAAGTCCACACTCATCAACCAGCTTTGCGGTGAATTGACGCCCACATCGGGAACGATCAGCCTGATGGGCGAAGATATCACCAAACTGCCAGCGGCCACGCGTGTCGGGCGTGGATTGGGACGCACATTCCAGATATCGACGCTCCTGAACGATATGAGTGTACGCCAGAATATCGCCATGGCGGTGCAGGCGCGCGAGGGGCACAATTTCCGGATTCTCGACAGCCTGAAAGGCCGCAGCGCCATCTGGCATGAGGTTGATGCAATCCTTGCCGGGAGCCGTCTGGCCAATCACCCGGAGAAGCTTGCAGGCGATCTGTCGAGCGGTGGGCGCAAGCAGCTGGAACTGCTGATGGCGCTGGCCGGAAAGCCGAAGCTTCTGCTCCTCGATGAGCCGATGGCTGGTCTCGGCCATGTCGAAAGCCAGGAAATGATCGAGCTTTTGCAGGGGCTGCGCGGCAAGGTTTCAATGCTGCTTGTCGAGCACGACATGGAGGCGGTGTTTGCGCTCGCTGACCGCATATCGGTGCTGGTCTATGGCCGTGTCATTCTGACGGGTACGGTGGAAGACATACGGGCGAGCGAAGCTGTGCGGGAAGCCTATCTCGGCGGGGAGGAGGAACTGTGCTGAAAATCGACGGACTTCAGGCTGCTTATGGCCATTCACAGGTATTGTTCGACGTCTCGCTGGAAGTGAATGAGGGGGAACTGGTCACGCTCATGGGCCGCAACGGCATGGGCAAGACCACGACCATACGCACATTGATGGGTCTCCTCGCTCCCAAAGGGGGGCAGGTCCAGATCGCAGGTCGCGACACGACCAGCTACAGCCCGGAAAAAGTCGCGCGTCTGGGTGTCGGCCTCGTGCCGGAAGGACGGCAGATTTTCCCGACATTGACCGTGCGGGAAAATCTGGTCGCAACCGCGTCGAACCGCTGCAAGCGGCAGTCGCCGTGGGATCTCGGCAAGATATATGCGCTTTTCCCGCGTATGCAGGAGCGTGCGGATCAGACGGCGGGCACGCTTTCAGGCGGCGAACAACAGATGCTGGCCATCGGGCGTGCATTGATGACGAACCCGCATCTTCTGATCCTCGATGAAGCGACGGAAGGTCTTGCACCTGTCATCCGCACGGAAATCTGGCATTGCATCATGCAATTGCGTGAAATGGGCCAGTCGATCCTCCTGATCGACAAGAATATTGCGGTTTTGAAGAAGTTGGCGGATCGTCATTATATTGTCGAGAAAGGCCGAACGGTCTGGCGCGGGACGAGTGCTGATCTGGAACGTGACCGTGACCAGGTGCATGCCTATGTCGGCATCTGAGACAATCATCCTCGTTGGATGGGGTGCTATCGGCAAGCGGGTCGCAGAACTTCTTGCTGAGCGAAAAAGTGCCGTAAGGATCGGCGCTGTGGCGGTACGCGACAGGTCGGCATCCCGTGACGGACTGCCTGCTGGTGCTATGCTCATCGAAGATCCTGCCGAGCTTGCAGCCACCGGCGCGAGCCTTGTGGTGGAGGCGGCAGGTCGTCCCAGCGTCTTGCCTTGGGGCGAGGCGGCGCTTTCCGCCGGAATGGATTTCGCGGTTTCATCGACATCGGCTTTCGTAGAAGACGCGATCTTTCAAAGGCTGAAGGATGCTGCTGCGGCCAGCGGTGCGAGACTGATTATTCCACCCGGCGCGCTGGGTGGCATCGACGCGCTGTCGGCTGCAAGCCGGCTTTCGATTGCAAGCGTCGAGCATCGTATCATCAAGCCTGCAAAAGCATGGGCGGGCACGCGGGCCGCCCAAATGGTGCCGCTTGACGAAATCAGCGAGGCCACGGTCTTCTTTACGGATACGGCCCGCAAGGCAGCGGATGCCTTTCCGCAAAATGCCAATGTCGCGGTCATTACTTCGCTCGCAGGAATTGGTCTCGATCGCACGCGTGTTACACTGGTTGCAGATCCGGCGGCGCGCCTCAACATGCATGAGATCATCGCTGAAGGCGATTTCGGCAGGATGCACCTGCGTTTTGAGAATGGGCCGCTGGCGACTAACCCGAAATCGTCCGAAATGACCGCGCTCAACCTCGTGCGCGCGATCGAGAACCGTGTCGCCACAACGATTATCTGATACGTAAAAACAAAAAATAGAGCATTTCCAATGGTTCATGAAAAACCGGAAATGCTCCAGGTTTTAACAAGAAAAGCCCGCCATCTGGCGGGCTTTTCTATTATGCGGACATCCTATTCCGCATCCATCTTGCATTGTGCGGCATAGATATCGCTATGCGCGGTCAGGACTTTCTTCTCCGTCTTCAGGTAGGGCTTGCCGTTGGAATCTTCAGCCACGCCGAGCGCATACCAATCCTGGACGGGATGCTGGTTCGTTCCGAGTTTGAATTCCCCGCGCACGGAAGGAATTTGCGCGGAAAGCAATGCCTTGCGGAAAGCCTTGGTATCGATGTCGTCACCCGAGACGCCAGCAAGACCTGCACCCATCATCAGTGCGGCATCATAGCCTTGTGCGGCATAATAGGTGATCGGGCGATCCCCGAATTTCGCTTTCCAGGCGGCAACGAATTTCTTGTTTTCCGGATTGTCGAAATCGTCGTTCCAGTGACTGGTTACCCGTACGCCGTCGGCTGCCTTTCCGACCACATTGACGATGACCTGATCGAGCGATGCCGGATGAACGACCATCGGGATTTCTTTCAGCAGGCCTGACTGCTGATATTGCTGCAGAAACGCAATGCCCATGCCGCCGGGCTCAAATTCATACACCATGGAAGGCTTCGCAGCGCGGATCTGCGCGATTTCCGCAGCAAAATCGGTCTGATCCATCTGGGTATAAACTTCGCCGACGATCTTGCCCTTGTAGAAGCGCTTGAACGCATCCATCGTCTCGCGCCCGGCCTGATAATTCGGTGCGATCAGGAAGGCCGAGTTATAATTCATCGACTGTGCCAGTGCGCCAGCACTTTCACCCTGGCCGTCATCCTGCCAGGAGCTGACGAAATAGTTCGGATGGCATTCCTTGCCTGCAAATTCGGCAGAGGCGGTGTTGGGGCTGATATAGATGCCGCCTTCATCGAGAATATCAGGCAGAGCCGCACCGGCGACATTGGCGAAGACCATGCCGGTAAAGAGCTTTACGCCCTGTTCGGATAGCATGCCTTCGGCAATCTGCTTGGCATTGCCCGGCTTGAGACCGTCATCCTCGACCTTGAGCGCTACCGGTTTTCCTCCCAGTTCGCCGCCGTTCTGATCGATTGCGAGCTGGAATCCGTCACGAATATCCTGCCCGAGATAGCCGGCCGGGCCCGAAAGGGTCGTGATCATGCCGATGGTGACGGGTTCCTTGGCAAAGGCCGAGATTGTTCCGGCCAAGGATAGACAAAGTGCCGAAGCACCAAGCAGTGAAAGCTTGAGCATGAAAGTTCCTCTCTTGATTGCCCTTCACGACCTTTTCTCTGCCCCGCACTTGAACGCGCAGTTTCTGACAGGAGGTCTTGACGGTCATTTCATGCTGAAACTTGAAGCCCGTAAACTGAACACTCTTCGCACTGCTATGAGGCTTAGGAATATCAGAACGGTGTGTTGAGGGGGAGAGGGAGTCTGCTTTCAGTTCTCCCGGGCAATTTCCCGAAGCACTTGAATGAAGAGGTCTGCCGTGGCCGAACGGTTGCTTTCGGGAAGCGTGGTGATCCCCAGAAAGCCCGACGTCGCGCCGAGCTGCACAGGCAGAATGGCAAGCTGGCCGGAGGCTTCTTCAATCCGGGCCACTTGCGCGGGCATGACGCAGATATAGTCTGCCTGCAAAAGCAGTCCCTTGTTGATGAGCGGCGAGACGGATTCAACGGATTGCGCAGGTGGTGGAACGCCCTCTTCGCGAAAGGCGCGGTCGATCTGAAGGCGGAGATTGGTTTCCTTTGGCGGCAAAATCCAGTCCCATTCGATTAGATCATGGAGACAAAGCGCGGGGCGCAGCGTCAATGGATGGTCGCGGCGCACCACGACAACGGCGTTATCCGGAATCAGGACTTCCTGCACGAGATTGACCGGCTCGTGCCGCTCGGAAAGACGGCCTATCACCATGTCGAGCTCCCCCGCCCGCAATGCTGGCATCAGGACGTCATCCGTTCCCGTTACGACCTTGACTACGATGCGGCGATTGTCGCGCCGGACTTTGGCAATGGCTCTTGGAAGCAGATCGGCTGATGCAGAAAGCAAGGTTCCGATGGCCAGTCGCCCGCCAGTGCCATCGCGCAGATCGGCAAGATTTTGTTCTGCCACCAAAAGATGGGCAAGGAGACGCCTGGCGTCAGTGGTCAGTTGCATGCCCGCGTGGGTCGGGACGACTCCCCTGTTGGTGCGTGTGAAAAGCCGCAATCCGGTCAGGGCTTCGATTTCCTGCAACGCCTTGGTGACTGCGGATTGGGTAACGTTCAACCGGTCGGCAGCGCGCGCGATGCTGCGCTCCTCCTCGATCGCATCGATGATGCGGATATACCGGATCGTCAGATGATTGGTGAGCAATGCCATATCGCCTCCTCACGGATATGCCAGCCCACAGATATTCTATTTCCTCATATCTGTCGCGGTCAGAATTCACTTTCCTTTGTCGGCAGGACTTGGAAATCTCTCCTCGAAATGGGTTGAGGAGAATTGGAATGACGAAACGTCACGCGGAGATCGCTGGCGCGGGCATTGCGGGACTGGCTTCTGCTACAGCGCTCGCGCAGCGCGGGTGGAGTGTCAGGGTACATGAGCGCTCGCCCAATCTGCGCACTTTCGGCGCCGGGATTTATATCTGGAGCAATGGCCTGCATGTACTCAAGGCCTTGGGCGCCTATGACGAGGCCGTGATCGGCGCTCATGAGGGACCGGAATTCCATACGCGCGATCACCGCAATGAAACGATGGAAGAGATTCCAATCAATGGCAACGGACCAGCGCGCCTTATCACGATCCTGCGCGAGACATTGCTGACGGCATTGCTCAATGCTGCGCGTCGTGCCGGAGTTGAAGTCGTCACTGGTGCGGAAGCTGTCGGTGCAACGCCCGAAGGCGAATTGCTGCTGGCCGATGGTAAACGACTTGCCGCCGATCTGGTCATCGGGGCGGATGGCATCAATTCGAAGGTCAGGGATTCGCTTGATCTCATGTTGTACCGCAAGCCGCTCGGCTACGGCGCGGTGCGCATGATGATAAAGCGTGAGAGCGCAGACGCTCCCGTTGAAGATTTGCCGCGCTATATCGAGCATTTCTCAGGCTCGCGCCGCATCCTTTATACGCCGGCCAGCGAGACCGATCTCTATATTGCGCTCTGCGCAGCGGTCGAAGACGAGATGGCTTATCGCATACCGGTCGATACCGCGCTCTGGACCGAAAGTTTCCCGCATCTTGCATCTTTGATCGCTCGTTTCGGCGATGCCGGGCGGTGGGATGCATTCGAAGTCCTGAAGCTGAAATCATGGAGCAAGGGCCGGGTGGCAATCCTCGGCGATGGTGCCCATGCGATGCCACCTTATCTCGGACAGGGTGGCGGTTGCGCCTTAATGAACGCGCTGGGGCTGGCTGTTGCGCTGGACGAACATACGGATGTGAGCAAAGCGCTGGCCGCTTGGGAAGCGCGTGAGCGTCCGATGACCGAACATACGCAGGACACTGCGGAGCGGCTTGGCGACATGAATTACTGGCCCGACGACGTGCGCTCGCAAGTGCTGAAAATTACCGGGAAATGCGCTCAGCTTGGTGCGGAACGCATGAAGACCGCTTTGCATATTCCAACAGGCGCAGCCTGAAACACCGGATGATGGAGATTTTTATGAAAACGATGAAAATTGGCAATAATGTTTTTTCCTGGGATGAAACCGGAAGCGGTCCTGCGATCGTGCTGCTTTCTGGATGGTGCCAGGATCACCGCCTGTTCAAGACATTGGTGCCGGAACTGGCGAAAGATCATCGCGTTATCCGCTTCGACTGGCGCGGGCATGGCGACCATCGCGAACATGACGGTGATTTCGACATCAACCAGCAAGCCGATGATCTCGTCGCTTTCGTCAACGCTCTGGAGCTCGAGACCTTTCTTCCCGTTTCGACGTCCCATGGCGGCTGGGCCAATATCGAGGTCACCGATCGGCTGGGTTCCAGCCGCGTGCCCAAATCAGTCGTAATCGACTGGATCATGAACCAGCCGAACGAAACCTTCTTTGAGCTGATCGACGGTATTCAAGACCGGCAGGTCTGGGAAAATGGCCGTGAGGGCTTCTTCGACTACTGGATCGGCGATACGAAGAACGCCGATATCGTCAATCACGTGAACAACGAGATGGCGGGTTATTCCTATGAAATGTGGGCGCGTTCGGGGCGGGAGATCGGCAAAGCCTATCGCAAATGGGGCAGCCCAATGCAACGCATGGCGGCCATGGCCGAAAACCGTCCGATCACCCATATCTATTCGCAGCCATTCGAACCGGAATATACGCAGGCGCAGGTGGATTTCGCAGCACGCAATCCATGGTTCCAGCCCAAGAAACTGCCCGGTACGACCCATTTCCCAACGCTTGAACAGCCTGTGAATGTGGCAAACGTTATTAGCGTGTTCAACGCATGATGCATTTGGTTGAAGAAGCAGGTTTCGATCCGGCTCGCCTGGATCGAGACTATAATGCCAAGGCCACCGTTTCGCCGGAAGCCTTTGCTGCCGAAATGGCACGCTATCGCGCGGCAAGTGTTGCGCCGCGGGCCGATTGGGGTCGGCACTTCGACGTGGTCTATGACGAAGAAAGCGGACAACGGATCGATATTTTCGGTCCGTCGTCCACGAATGAACCATGTCCGGTTTTCGTGTTTATTCACGGCGGTTACTGGCGCGCTTTGTCAAAGGATGATTCTGCCATGATGGCGGAAATGCTCGCAGCCGAAGGCATTGCGACCGTCACAGTCGATTATCGTCTGGCGCCGGAAGTCTCCCTTGCGGAAATTACGCGGGAGGTGCGCGCGGCACTTGCCTTCGTCTGGCGTCATGGACGGGAATATGGTCTTGACCCGGACCGGATATCGGTTGGGGGGAGTTCGGCGGGTGGTCATCTTGCCGGAGCGCTTGTCGCGGAAGGCTGGCATGATGATTTCGGAGTGCCTCGGGATATTGTGAAGTTCGCCATGCCGGTCAGCGGGCTTTTTGAGCTTGCGCCCCTGGCGGCAACTTTCCCACAGGAGTGGTTGAGCCTCGGTCCTGCCGATGTCGATGAACTTAGCCCGATCCGTCACATTCCCGTGCGGGGCTGTCCGATTACTGTGGCATGGGCAGAGCACGAGGCAGACGGCTTCAAGCGTCAGTCGCGAGCCTATGCCGAAGGCTGGGCTGCGGCAGGCGGAGAGGCGAAGATCATCGAGGTCGCCAACCGGAACCATTACAATATTCTGATGGACTGGTGCTCGCCCGAAACCGAGATGTCGCAGGCTCTTCTCGCCGGTATTCGCAACATCGGTTCAAGCGCATCCCGAAAAGTGTGAAACGGTTTTCGGAAAAGATGCGCGGTTCAAAACAAATGATTAGAGCGCCGATCTGATCCAATCACTTCGAAACGCGTTCTAATCGGCTTCCAAAAGAAATTCCGCAGCCGCGTTTCGATACGCGGCTGACGATCTGACATGGGCAAAATTGCCTCCATACACATTAATTCATGCGATTATCCTCATGGATATATAGTTTTAAGATGAATTGTCGCATGAATTAAAACATCTCATTCTGACTGTAACGATGATCTGGGCGTGACCCGAATTTCTAGATTGCAGAGGCTTTCTGATGCAAAAATCCGATGTGCAGCTTTTCATAGGCGGTGAATGGCGTAAAACCGCCAATACGCTTCCAATTATCAACCCTGCGGACGAGACTGAAATCGGGCAGGTTGCGGTCGCGGAACGTGGAGATCTCGAGGCGGCACTTCAGGCGGCGTGGGACGGTTATCAGATCTGGCGCAATACTTCGCCGGCGAACCGTGCCGCGATCATCATGAAAGCGTCGGCGCTCATGCGCGAGCGCCAGGAAGAGATCGCACGGGCGATTACGCTGGAAAACGGTAAGCCGATCACTGAAGCCCGGCTTGAGGTTATTCGCGGTTGCGAATTCTTCGAATGGGATGCTGGCGAGTGCATTCGTTTCTATGGCCGCGTCATTCCGAGCGCGCCCGGCATTCGCTATATCGTCGTGCATGAGCCTATCGGTCCGGTCGCAGCATTTGCACCGTGGAATTTCCCGATGAGCCAGCCAGCACGCAAGATTGCAGGCGCTCTGGCCGCCGGTTGCTCCATTATCCTGAAAGCTTCCGAGGAAACGCCGACGGCGGTGACGCATATTGCGCGCGCGTTTGAAGATGCGGGCCTGCCTACCGGTGTACTCAATCTGGTTTTCGGCGTTCCTGCCGATATTTCGCAGTTCCTGATTCCGCGCCCCGAAATTCGGGCGATTGCATTCACCGGATCAACTGCCGTCGGCAAACATCTGACAGAGATTGCTGCGCGCCATATGAAACCGGCTCTGATGGAACTTGGCGGGCACGCTCCCGTCATCGTTTGCGAGGATGCCGATCCGGTCGTCGCGGGTATCACCTCGGCGCGCCGCAAATACCGCAATTCCGGCCAGGTATGCACTTCGCCGACACGCTTCTTCGTTCATGAAAGCCATTATGAACGTTTCACTGCGGCTTTCATCGAAACGGCCCAGTCGATCCGCGTCGGTAATGGCATGGATGAAGGGGTCCAGATGGGTCCCGTTGCCAATGATCGTCGCGTCACGGCGCTGGAAGAACTGGTCAGCGATGCCGAGGCGAAAGGCGCGAAACTGCTTTTCGGTGGTCGTCGCCTGAAGAATAATGGCTATTTCTTCCCACCGACGGCTCTGGCGGAATTGCCGGACGATGCCCGTGTTATGTCGGAGGAGCCCTTTGGTCCGCTGGCACTCATCAATCCGGTTGCGTCTCTCGATGCGGCCATTGAAAAGGCAAATTCGCTTCCGTTCGGTCTGGCGGCATATGGCTTTGCCAGTTCGGCGGAAAATGTGGATCGTCTGATGACGGGGCTGGAAGCTGGAAACGTCTCGATCAATACGCTCGAAGCTTCTGTAGCCGAAACCCCGTTCGGCGGCGTCAAGGATAGCGGACTTGGCCGCGAAGGCGGAGCCGAAGGGTTGCATCATTATACGGTCGTGAAAAACGTTTCGCACCGTCTGGTGATCAGTCTCTAATCAGGCGTATGCCGTTTTTCAAACCCGTCGCCATCGATCACCGGCGGCGGGTAGCTCTTATCAGCTGGATGTAAGGGCCAGCGTGCGGATTGCTTCCAGATGCGCGCGCATGGCCTGGTGGGCACGGTCGCTTTGCCGTGCCTCGATTGCATCGACGATTGCCAGATGCATCGCGCTTTGCTCTGTCGCGTATTCGCGTTTACGGGCCTCCCGAAAGATCGCATCATGTCTGCGCTGCCATGTCGAGCGTCCCCGGACAGAGGCGAGCGAACTGAAGATCGCGGCAAGCAGCGCATTACCGCTCGAGCGCGCGACTGCCTTGTGAAAGGCATCATCCAAACGTTCATATTCCCGCCAGTCACGAGCCGTACCCGTCGCCAGCGCAAGCTTGCGCAAGGAGGCGAGATTATCTTGCGTGGCATATTGGGCCGCGGCTGCGGCAAGGGCGGGCTCATAGACCAGCCTTGCATCCATAAGGTCCTGAGCGGATGTGGATTCGATGATCCGGTCCAGGGGCCGTTCGATGGTCGAGGCGGGCGGGCCCATGAAGGTGCCCTTGCCCTGATGACGCCACACCACGCCTTCGATCTCAAGCTGCCGTAGCACCTTGCGCGTCGTTTCGCGGCTGCAGCCGAGCGCCGCCGACAAAACACGCTCGGGCGGGATCTTATCCTGCGGGCCGAAATTCTTTTCCACGAGCAGCTTCCGCATGCGTTGCATCGCTTCGGCGGTCGGCATGCGATCTGTCATCCGGTGGCGCTCCATACCAATTTGTAGACCAATTACACAGGGACCTATCCCCCATGCAACGGTCGGTCAAGTTGACGAATGGCCGACGAACCAATGGTGGACGAATAGATGCGCCTTGATCCTTTTTTGATTCTGATGATCGCCGCGGTTGTTCTGGCAACTCTCTTTCCGGCGACCGGCAACGCAGCAGACATTGTCAGTATGCTGGGAACTATCGGTGTTGCCCTGCTGTTTTTCGGCCACGGAGCGGCCCTGTCTCACAAGGCGATCGTTTCGGGTTTGAAGCAATGGCAATTGCATGGGTTTATTTTCGCGACGACATTTATCGTTTTCCCGTTGATCGTGCAGCCTTTGCGGCTCGTTCCCGAAAGCATCCTGCCGTCTGATCTGGTCCTTGGCTTCATCTATTTGGGTGTTCTGCCTTCGGCAATTTCAAGCTCTATTGCCTATACTGCCATGGCCAGGGGCAATGTGCCTGCTGCGGTCTGCAATTCGGCCGGGTCGAATGTCTTCGGATTGTTGCTGACGCCGCTTCTGATGACGATTTTCATGCGTTCGTCCGGGTCTATCGACTTGGGGCAGGCTTTGCGCGATGTAGTGATTGAATTGCTGTTGCCGTTCGGTCTGGGACAAGCCAGCCATCGCTGGCTCGGGCCGTTCCTTTCGACGCGAAAGCACTGGCTGGAGAATTACGATCAGTCGGTGATTGTGCTGATCATATATTCGGCTTTCTCCCAATCGGTCACCGCTGGACTCTGGCAGGTTTTGCCACCATCGGGGCTCATCATGGCAATCGTGCTTTGCGTCGTTCTTCTGGCGGGCGTGATTGGCTTTACGATGGTTGGCTCGCGCTGGTTGGGCTTTACCCGTGAGGATGAGATTGCGGCTGTATTCTGCGGGTCCAAGAAGAGCCTGGCATCCGGGCTTCCACTCGCTCAGGTCCTGTTCGCTGGCCTGCCCGGCTTCGGCATGATCGTGTTGCCGATCATGCTCTATAACCAGATCCAGATTCTGGTAGGCGCTGTTCTGGCGCGCCGCTATGCGATGCGGCTTTCCACAACCGACACAGCCACGCAGACGGGTTGAGCATGGCAAAAGACGAGATGGTACGAGATGGGCCAGCAGAATGGCTGCGCCCATTAGACAGGCAGCCGCTTGTGATACAAGTTGCGGAGAGCGTGCGGCTTGCGATCCTTGAAGGGCGATGGCGCAGAGGCGAGCGCCTGCCAAACGAGGCTGATCTGGCCGATGATCTCAAGGTTTCTCGTGCAACCTTGAGAGAGGCAATCGGCATGTTGGTTTTTGCCGGGATTGTCGTGCGTCGGCATGGATCAGGTACATTTGTTAGAGACGAGAAGCGGGAAGAAAGAGAGAGGGCGGTTAAACCGGCTTCCTTTTAACCGGAACTGCTCTAGGAGCAGAGGACGTCGACGACACTCGCAAGCTGCATGTCCTGCTCACCCGCCTCCATGGTGCGCCGGAGGACTTCGGACACGCTAGCGGCAGCACCGCGCGCAGCCTCGACCAGCGTGTTCCCTCGCGTAAGTTTGGCGGTCAGAAGGCCTGTGAAAAGGTCGCCGGTCCCGACCGGAACGATCGGCAGGCGCGGTGAGGTCAGTCGCGTGCAGATTTCGTGGTCGAAGACAATATTTTCGAGCAAGCCGTCTGGCGTGTCCGCCAGATTGCAGCCTGTCACGACCAGCCTTGCGCCGCGAAGCGCCTGCACCTGAGCAGCTGCCATTTCAAGCACAGGCCAGGACATCACTTCGCTGCGCGCAATAAGACCCAGCTCGAACTGGTTGGGGGTCAACAGATCGGCCAGCGGAACAAGTCTCTCGATGATACATTCCACCACCTGATCGGCGACGAAAATGCCCAGATTCATATCGCCCATCACCGGGTCGCAAATGTATTTGATGTCCGGATTGATCTTGCGCGCGCGTTCGACGAACGCGGCGACAACATCCCCGTTGGCCCGAGAGCCGAGATAGCCAGAAACGATATAGCGGCTTGTTTCAATCAGCCCGCGTTCTTCAACGCCGCGCAGGAGATCGCCGACGAGTTCGGATTCGAGAACGCGCCCGCGCATGGTTTCGAAATGCGGATTGTTCGACAACAAAGTCGTGGGGACTGCGGCGACATTCAACCCATGGGCCTGCATGGGCAGAACCGCAGCACTGTTGCCGACATGCCCGTGCACGACCTGGCTCTGGATTGAAATGATGGAGGTGGTCATTTCCTTGATTTCTGTAGTCATTTCGCAGCTCCTTCGCTCATGCTCAGTTCGGCCCGTTCACGGCGCGGCAGGCGACCGTTGAGAACGATAAAGGCAACAAGTCCGATTATCAGCCCCCAGAAAGCGCCGCCGATACCGAAGAGACTGATGTTCGCGGCGGACGCCAGAAAGGTGATCAACGCTGCCTCGCGATGCGTGGGGTCAGACATTGCACCAGCCAGACTACTTCCTAGCGTGCCCAGCAGGGCCAGACCTGCGAGTGTTGTGATGAAGCTTGCCGGAAATGCCATGAAAACAGCGGCGAGCGTCACACCGAATATGCCGACGAGAATGTAGAACACGCCCGCTGCAATACCGGCGATCCAGCGCTTTGATGGGTTCTCGTGTGCTTCGGGTCCGGTCGCGATCGCCGCCGTGATTGCCGCAATGTTGAAGGCATGCGATCCGAAGGGCGCCATGATGAGCGAACCGAGACCTGTTGCGGTGACGATTGGATTGGCGCTGGTCTTGAAGCCGTCATTGCGTAGAACCAGCATCCCCGGCATGTACTGCCCCGTCAATGTGATGAGGAACAATGGCAGCGCGACGGATAGCAGGGCATTGAGAGAGAATTCGGGCATGGTGAAAGCCGGTGCTGCAAATTCCAGCCGCAATCCAGACAGGTCGACCCGGTTTTGCAGAAGCAGAAAGGCCAGTCCGAGCACCAGAATGCCGACCACAGCATAGCGAGCGGATAGCCGTTTCAAAACGACGTAAGCAACAATCAGCAGTCCGACCAGCAACGGATCAATAGTGGCACCGCCGAAGGCTCCGATTCCGAATTGCAGAAGGATGCCAGCAAGCAGACCTGCCGCAATACCCGGTGGTATCAGACGGATGACTTTCTCGAAATAGCCCGACACACCGAGGACAATGAAGGCGAAAGCCGAAATCATGTAGGCACCGATCGCCTCTGCATAGGATGTGGTGGCAAGCGCTGTGACAAGAAAGGCAGCGGCTGGGGTCGACCAGGCGGTAATGATCGGCTCACGATAGTGCCAGCTAAGGTAAAGGCCGGTCAGGCCGACGCCGATAGAGACTGACCAGACCCAGGAGGCCGTCAGTTCCGGGCTCAATTCCGCGACCTTTGCAGCCTGAAAAACAAGAATAAATGTGCCGCCATAGTTGACGATGACGGAGATCAGCCCGGCCACAATGGGATGGGTAAGATCGCTCAAGCGGATTTTTGATGTTGATGCACGGGATGAAACCATCCTGGGAAACCTCCTGGGAATCGAGGCGCATGGCCGACAAGATGTCTTGACAATTAGTCGTTTAATGGCCTGATAATCCCATCCATTTTTCCATTTAGGACCAGACCATTTGTTCAAGCACTCCCAACTTGAATCTGTGAAGGCGTGGATTGCCCATCCCGCCCATGCGGCCATGCCGCTCCACGCCCGCATTCAACGATCGATCAGGCAATTGATCGTTGATGGGGCGCTTGGACCGGGAAAGGCGCTTCCGGCTTCGCGTGGTCTCGCCAAATCGCTGGGCGTGTCCCGAGACACGATTGAGGCGGCCTATGCGCAGCTGCATGCGGAGGGCTTCATCGACCGTCGGATAGGCAGCGGCAGCTTTGTGGCGCAGATAACGGAATTCACGCCCGGACACAGCGTTTCCCAGCGCGATGCGCTTTTGCGCAATCAGGCGCCCAATCTGAGCAAGCGCGGCGCGATCATGTTTCGCAGCGGTGGTGTGCGTGAGCTGCTGGCACCGCGGCCTTTCGCTCATGGTGTTCCCGAAACCCGGAACTTCCCGCTTCCGCTGTGGGAGCGTCTGGAGCGGCAGGTGTTGAAGGAAATCGGTACGCAGGCCTTGCTCCATGGCCATCCGCAGGGAACCGAGCCTTTGCGACGCGCCGTCGCCGAATACATGAACCTGGAACGCGGCGGCCGTGCGACGCCGGACAGGGTGCTGATCCTCACCAGCTCGCAACAGGCGCTGACTATATGCGCAAACATGCTGTTCGATCCCGGTGGCCGGATCTTCATCGAGGATCCCGCCTATTACGGCGCACGCAAAGCGTTCGATGCCGCTGGACTTGAAGCCATCCCGGTCGGTGTGGATGACCAGGGCATTGTGATCGAGCGGATGGTAAGCGAAACGAGTAAAGCCAAGGCCGTGTTTCTCACGCCTTCGCACCAGTTTCCAACCGGTGCGACCCTGTCACTGGATCGTCGCCTGGCACTGATCGAATGGGCCGCCCGCCAGCAGGCATGGATTATCGAGGATGATTACGACAGCGAGTTTCACTACGCTGGCAAACCGACGGCCTGTGTGCAGGGCCTCGACCGGCATGACCGGACAATCTATATCGGCACTTTCACCAAATCACTCTTTCCGGGCCTGCGTATCGGCTACATGGTTTTGCCGCCGCAACTGGTCAAACCGATGACCGTTGCGCGCACCCTGCTCGACGGGCATTCCGCACCAATAGCGCAGTTGACGCTTGCCCGGTTCATGGAGGGCGGACATTTCGGCGTACATGTCCGGTCTATGCGCGGCATCTATGCCGAACGGCGTGATGTACTGGCGGGACTGATCGAAAAACATCTGGCGGATTTCGTTGAGCCACAAGTACCTGCCGGAGGGTTGCAAATGTCTTGCGTGCTCACCGGCGACCTTTCGGAACGCAATGCCGTAACGGCTGCCCAGCGCGTCGGAATCGAGCTCCTCGGCTTGTCCGGGCTCTATGCTAAGGGTGGTGGAAAGGCTGGTTTTCTGATGGGATTTGCAGCTTACACACCGACGGAAATCGAAATCGCGGTCAAAAAACTGGCAAGGGCTTTTCAGGCGGCCGTGAAACCATAATTTTTTCAGCAGACGCCGCATTTGCCAGCCTTGTTAAACTCCAATAATCTCACAAGACTTAATAATATTATGATTATCAGTTGGGTCGATACTCTGTCTGAACAGCGGCTGATACCGGGATGCAATTTATGAACCTCCACACCAGAAGCATCCGATCTGCGGCGCTCCCGATCCTCATGTGGTTGCTGTTCAATATTCTGGCGATAGGTAGCCTTGTCCTCTATCAGCGTGCCGCGTTGTTGTCCGAACTTCAGGCCGCCAGCTTTACGTTGCACCGCGAGGCTTCACAACGTGCTGACCAGCACGATGCCCATTTGACGGCGCTTTCGACGATTGCTCAATCCAAGGCGCGAACGGCCGATCTCTCGCAGGACGATGTTTTCGTCGAAGTGGCAGCAACGATCACTCGTTTCTATCCGCGCATAGACGAGATTCAATTGGTGCCGATGGAGCCAACCGCCCCAGTGACCGGCACCAGAAAGCTGGAACCGGAACTGGTCGACGCCATACGGGCGGCGGCTCGCTCGTCCCGCGGCGTTCCCGAACTGTTGGCACCGGCAGAACGGCCCGGACATTATCTGATCGTAAAACGCAGCCCGAATACGGATAATCCGCATGACGGCCTGGCGCTGGCGATCAATGCTGGCAGCTTGATCACCTCTGACGATGCATTCTGGAGCCGTAAGGGCGTTGCCCGACGCCTCGTCATGCCCGACGGAACCGTTCTGTTCAGTAGCCCGGCCTCGTTCGGCGAAGCGCGCTTCTCCAAGAAACTGGGCAGTGCTACACAGCCGCTTCTTTTCCAGACCGCTCTCGCCATGGGGTGGACCGATCTGTTGCCACTCGACCAGTTGATTGCGATTCTCACCCTCACGAATCTGCTGTTCTTCGGCGGGCTGGTTATTGTTCGCCAGACACAACGCACACGCCATGCGGAACGTCGGGCGGAACTGAGCGGCCTTGAGGCCCGGCTGGCTCACGCCTCGCGTGTCAACACGATGGGCGAAATGGCAAGCGGCATGGCACATGAACTGACACAGCCTCTAACGGCAATTCTCGCTGGCGCGCAGGCAGGGCGCCGCTTGTTGGTCCGCAATAATACGGAGGCTCTCGCTGGAGCGTTGGACGATATGGTGGACCAGGCGCGCCGTGCATCGGCCATTCTGGATCGGCTGCGCAACTGGTCTCGCCCGCAGCGGCGACAGACGGCATCTGCCGATCTGCGCCTGTCGCTTCAAAATGTGCAGACCTTGCTCGCTTCGGAAGCTGCCCGGCAGAATGTCAAAGTTGAGCTTGTGATGCCGGAAACACCTTTGATGGCTGCGGTTGATCCGGTAGAAATGGAGCAAGTGATGTTCAACCTTCTGCGCAACGCGATTGAATCCTTTCATGACGGAGATCAGGACCGGCGGGTAAATGCATCCCTGAAAGCTGACGGGCCGATAGCCATTCTGGAAATTGCGGACAATGGTCCCGGCGTTGCGCCTGAACTCTTGCCGCGCCTCTTTACCCCCTTTACCACAAGCCGCCCGGAAGGAACCGGCCTCGGTCTGGCGCTCAGCCAGCGGCTGGTCGAGCGTTTTGGCGGCGAGATTTCCTATATTCCACAGGAGCGCGGCGCGCTGTTTCGCGTTGTGCTTCCAATTGCTGAAGACGCAGGAAGTTAAGAGGATGGTTCAGCCCGTCTATCTCGTCGATGACGATGAAGCAGTACGAAAGTCGCTTGGCCTTCTTTTGTCGACTATAGACATCGAGGTCAGGAGTTTTGCCGATCCTTCGGCATTTCTGGCCCAGCTGCCGCGGCTGAAGCCGGGGTGCATGATTTTCGACATTCGCATGCCAGTCATGACGGGCCTGAAACTCCAGGAGCTGTTAGCCGGGCAGGAGATTGACTGGCCGGTGATCATCATCTCCGGCCATGGCGATATCGAAGCCTGCCGTCGCGCCTTTCGAAATGGTGCGGTGGATTACCTTTCCAAGCCCGTTGATGAGCAGGATCTGATCGACGCAATCCAGAAGGCTCAGCAATTGCTTGAACACAGGCTCGGGAGCAAGGCGCTAAGAGCCGAAACGCTGGCACTGCTCGATACGCTGACAACACGTGAACGCGAGGTTCTTGACCGTATCGCGCAAGGATTTACCACCCGGCAAATTGCCGATGGTCTTGAATTGTCGCCCCGCACGATAGACAGCCACCGTGCGGCCATCGGCGCGAAACTGGGTACAACCTCACAAGCGGAAATGACCCGTTTGTGGCTGGAGGGGCAGCCAAATCCGTAGAACTACCGATAAGATCGTAAATGCTACGGATTTCGCTGGACGCTGGCGGCGACTAAATGTTTCTCATCACAACCGAGGAACGACCATGATCCGTAAACTTGCAATAATCGCCCTGTCGATGGCTCCGGCTACCGCTTTCGCTCAAACGCTTCCCACCACGCCCTATCTGCCGCTTGATCTCGCGACCAAGGCTGCACAGGCTGCGCTGGATGCCTGCGTTGCCAAGGGCAACAATGTGAGCGTCGCAGTCGTGGCCCGCGACGGATCGACCAAGGTTTTGCTCAAGGCCGACCTTTCCGGCCCGCATACTGGCAATAGCGCTGAAGGAAAGGCATTCACGTCAGCAGCTCTCGGTCGCGATTCCGGTGAACTGGCAGAGTTTATTGCATCGAAGCCAGCCAATAATGGCATGCGGGACATGGATTCTCGCTTCGTCATTCAGGCAGGCGGACTGCCGATCAAGATCGGCGACGCGCTGGTTGGTGGCATTGGTGTTGGCGGTGCGCCATCGGGTGCAACCGATGCGGAATGCGCACTTGCCGGTCTGCAGGCCATCGCAGCGAAGTAATAAATCAGGTCGGGGCTGGACGTTGTCCGGCCCCGGCTTTTTAAGATTATTCATCAATATTGTTGAACGATATCTTCTATGTTAGAGCTTGTCCGTCAAGGAATACGCAGTCGCGTATCGTGACGATCCAAATGCAAGAGAATGGCAGAGCGCTTCATGAAGATAAATTCAATCACGTCGCGACCTAACGATGCGGCCGCTCGCATGGCTGTCAAACCGGTGATCTGCTATCCGGTCGATACGCTGCCACGGCCTGATCTTGATGCCTATCGCGCCCTTCGTGACAAGCTTGTTCTTGTCGAGCGGATTGTCGTGCAACCAAGGGAAGCGGAGTGTTGGACCATTCCGGCAGGGCATTTCTGTCGTATCGTTTGCAGCGAGGGGCCCCAAGTGGGCGACCTCAATCTGTTTAATGCGGACGATCTCAACGAGAAATTTTATAGCGGCAAGACGCGCGCACTGAACGGAACCCATGTGGGAATGGGGGATCAGCTTTTCTCCAGCTTTCCTTATCTACGGCCGATGGCGACCATCACCCATGATAGTCTCGACTGGTATGGTTTCGACGAGTTTGGCGGTGCAGTCCATGATGTGATCGGCACGCGCTGCGATCCGTACACGAACAATCTTCTAACTGATGGGGCGCAGTATCACCACTGCTGCCATTCCAACCTGACGCGTGCCTTTGCGAAACAGACGGGCAAGCCGCTGCATGAGGCTGAAACCTACATTCACGATGTGCTCAACGTGTTCATGTGCACCGGTTTCACCCGCGATACGGGGCAATATTTCATGAAGGCAAGCCCCGTACGGCCAGGCGATTATCTGGAGTTTTTCGCGGAGATCAACCTGCTCGGCTGCCTCTCGGCCTGTCCGGGAGGGGACTGCTCGGCGGAACATTCGTCCGATACTGCAGCTTGCCATCCGATGGTGGTGGAGATTTACAAGCCGGAGCGTCTGCCGGGAGGCTGGGCGTCCGCTACTCTTAACGGATATGATCGCACCCACGGTCTTTGAGCGGGGCCGCAAACCAGTAAAAACGCCGCGATCAATCACGGCGTTTTTTTCGATTGCCGAAAAATCAATGCTTCATACCAAGCCTCGTTGAGTTTCTCTCATCGAGACTTGGTTAAGCCCGTGCCGCAATCAAGCATTTTCAGGGGTGTGATGCGTTAGCATCTTAACGCCCGGCTATCAGTCGGCAGAAGCGTAACTGCCGTCTTCGCGATGCACTTCATTGCCTGCCAGCGGCGGCGTGAAAACGCAGACCAGTACGAGGTCGCCCTTGGTGGCGCGCAAGATATGCGGGTCATTTTCATTGAGAGCGTAGATGGTACCGGGGCGGATCGGAAACACCTCGCCGGTCAGCTTGTGTTCGACTTCGCCTTCACCTGAAATGCAATAATTGGTTTCGAAGTGGTTTTTATAATGCAGGTGCAGTTCCGCGCCGTCCTTGACACGGGTTTCATGCACCGAATGACCCATGCCGTCGTCACGTACGATCATGCGGCGGCTCTCCCAGCCGGGCCCGGAAGCGTCACGTGCGGTGCCGGCGATTTCGTCGGATGTTACGACAATCATATTATTCTCCTCATGTCAGTGTCAGAAAAGCTGTTAAAGTTTGGCGGCCAGCGGCTCGAGTAACTCTGCGATAGCCAACAGTGCTTCGTCCTCGCCGCGACGTCCGGTCAACATGAGACCGACAGGGTGCTTGCCGATTGGCAGCGAGATGCTGGGCAGGTCCAGACGATTGGCGAATTCGGTCAGCGAGAATGCGCGCCGGTTGAGCGCCAGATAGGTGTCCTCATCCGCAAGTGCTGCCAGCACGGGAGGCAGCATGGGAACGGTCGGCAGAATGAAACCGTCAAACCCCTCGATGTTCGCATCGAACTGTTCACGGCAGGCTGCAAGAGCACTCACAGCGTTCACATAGAGATAGGCGGGGTTTTCCCGACCTTTCTGAATGCGCGTTCCGACCAGAGGGTCGTAGCTGGCGAAATCGACGGCGAGCCGGTCGCGATGGAGCGCATAGGCTTCAGCGCCGATCATCCCCCCATCGACGGCGATCTTCGCGCTCTCGGTCAGGCTGGGAAGTTCTATATCCCGAATGACAATCCCTGAGGCTTCCAGCGCGGACCGGCAAGCACCGAACAGCTTCCCGATGATTTCATCAAAGGCGGTTTCCGAAGGCAGTCGGGGAACTGCCAGCCTTATCGGCTTTGAGGTCGATGGCTTCCTTGTTGCGGTGCCTGTTGCAACATCGTCGATCAGGCGGCAATGGGCGACCGAGGAGGTGATGATGCCCGGCACGTCGAAGCTCGTCGACAGCCAGTGCATTCCATCGGTTTCGTAGCGTCCGCGACTTGGTTTGAAGCCCACTACACCGCAGAAGGCGGCCGGGATACGCGCTGACCCGCTCGTGTCGGAGCAGACGGCGAAATCGCTGTATCCCCGCGCGACGGCCACGGCCGCGCCGGAACTTGAGCCGCCCGCGATCGCCTCTCCTGCAGGGTCCAGCGGCGTGCGCGGCGTGCCAAAATGCGTATTCACCCCCAGCGCGCCATAAGCAAATTCAGTCATGTTGGTCTGGGCGAGCAAGGTCGCGCCGCCCAAACGAAGCCTGTGCACCAGAGCGGCACTTGTAATTGCGGGAGCAGTATCCTGAAGCGCTTTCGAACCGCAGCTCGTCACCCAGCCTTCTGTATCGAAACAGGCCTTGACGGTCATGGTCAGACCAGCGAGTGGCGGGAGTTCCTCATTACTTTCGCTGAGTGATTGCCAGCATCCAAGCTCCGTGCGAGCCGTCTCGAACCGCTGGTTGAGAAAAATCTCTCGAGCATTCCAGTCGCGTACCGCATAGTCGGCCAGCGCCAGATCGAGTTTTTCGATCCGGTTGCACGATATTGCGAGTTCTGATCCGGACTTATCTTGCGGGGCGTATTTCATAAGTTGTGTCCATTGGCGCAATCGGCTTCGATCAGTTTCGGATCAGCGTTGTCAGCATTTTTTCCGAATCCGTCAGATAGTTTTCAAGCTGATCGGCTGCTGCTTCGCAGTCTCCCGCCGCAATGAGGCGATAGATTTCGGCTTCCCTTTTCAACCACGGCTCATGGAAAGCCTGTTCGTTGCCAGTGACGAAAACCAGACGCAGCTGGGTGACGAGCAGAGAGAACATCTGATCGAAGATAGGGCTGCCGTGCAGGGATACGATTTCCTGATGGAAGCGAAGGCTCTGGCGGGCCACAGCCGTCCAGTCCGACCGGGCGGTCGCCTCGCTTTCGTTGCGGATAACCTCATCCAGCCTTTCCAGCCAGTCGGCTGGAATTGAGGTGCGCCCTCGGAGCGCACCCAGCTCGACCACACGGCGCACCACGAAGATGTCGCGAATATCCGTTTCCGTCAGTCTTTTGACGCGGACACTCTTGTTCGGCTCCTGCGAAACCAGTCCTTGCTGGCGCAAAAGCTGCATGGCTTCGCGCAAGGTGTTGCGCGACACGTCATAGACATTGATCAGTTCGGCTTCGATCAGGCTCGTGCCGCTGAGCAGGCGGCCTTTGAGAATGTCATCGCGTATGGCATTTGCTACACGGATGAATGCGGGATCGCGAAGGGCGGCAGGCTGGTTCATGGATCAGACCGTCATATTTTTCAGAAAAGGTTTCAGCTGCGGATAGATACCCGATTTGAGTTTATCCGGCGTATCGTCGCAGACGACCTTTCCTGCGTCCATAAAGAGAATCCTGTCGGATACCTCGAAAGCGAAGTTCATTTCATGTGTGACAATCACCATCGTCACACCTTCGCTTGCAAGTGAGCGAATAACGCCCAGCACCTCCTCAACGGTTTCCGGGTCAAGCGCCGAAGTCGGCTCATCGAAAAGAATGATACTTGGTGACATCATCAGGGCGCGAGCGATCGCGACACGCTGTTGCTGTCCGCCGGAGAGCTGATGCGGATATTTTTCTGCATGGGCGGCCATGCCCACCTTGTTCAGATAATGGAAGGCCAGCCGCTCAAGATCGTGCCGCGCACCGACCTTGTGGTACAAAGGGGCGAGCAACATGTTTTCAAGCACTGTCTTGTGATTGAAAAGATTAAAGCTCTGGAACACCATGCCGACATCCCGGATCAGCGAGACGTCTTCCTTGAAGGTATGCTTGCCAGATGCCGTCACTTCTGCCGAGATGAAGGGCGATCCATGCAGTTTTATTTCACCGGCATCAAGGCGCTCCAGTCCGTTGAGCAGGCGAATGAAGGTCGTCTTGCCTGATCCCGAGCGACCGATGATAGAGATCACCTCGCCGGATTTCACTGTCAGGCTGACGCCCTTCAACACCTCATGCGAGCCATAGGCCTTGTGAAGCTCGGTTGCTTTCAAGGCTATTGTACTGCTCTGCTGGGTTTTGGCTTGCACGCGGTCAGCAGGAAGCTCGTGACCGGACAGTTTGGCAGAAACCTCCTGTGGCGACAATGTGCGCGCCTTCTTGCCGCGCCGTATCACATCCGAGCGTCGTTCCAGCATTGAAAGACCGCGATCGAACAGTGTGACGACCAGGACGTAAAAGAAGGCGACGACAGTGAGCGTTTCGAGCACCAGGAAATTCTGCGTATAGAGCCGCTGCCCGACGAGCAGGATTTCGGCAAGCGAGATGACCGAGACCAGAGAAGTAAGCTTGACGATGGTGACAAGCTCGTTCGACATGGCGGGTAGTGACACCCGGATTGCCTGCGGTATGACGATCAGGCGCTGGATACCGAAAAAGCTCAGCCCCAGTGCGCGTCCGGCCTCAAGCTGGCCCTTGTGAATGGCGAGCAGGCCACCGCGATGGATTTCAGCCATATAGGCGGTTTCGCTGATGACAAGCGCGATCAGACCAGCAGCGAAAGCATTTGAAAGGAGAGAACGAAGGACTGGGAAAACCTGCGGCAGACTGTAGATGAAAATCAGCAGTACCAGAAGCGGAAGGCTGCGGAAGAACCAGATATAGGCCCGCGCCGGGCCGTTGATCACCGCCCAGGACGACTGCTTTGCCAGCGCCAGCCCGAACCCCGCGATCGCCGCCAGAAGCCAGCTTAGCAGGCTGAGCTTGATAACAATCCAGCTCGCCTCCCAGAAGTCCCGATCCGCGAGCAGACCGAGCGCATAATGCCAATCATAGTTCAAGCGTGCCTCCCGTTTCGGCCATGCTGAGGGTAATGGGGGCAAACCGCCCCGATACCGGTGTGGAGCGCCTTTCGATCTGATTGGACCAGACCGATGCTCCAACTATTTGTTTTGTAAATCACTTCTGGTCCGAAGCCGTTTCGCACTTTCCGGAATGTGCTCTATTGAGCCGTGGAAACAACCGCTTTGATCTCGTCGTCGGTGACGGGTTCCATGCCGTAGGCTTTGATGAGCGCGTCATAGGAACCCTCCTTTCGCATCTGCGCGAAAGCATCGTTCACAGCAGTGAAAAGCTCTTTGTTTTGGGGCGTAGTGGCGACCCCCACCATGATCGGATAGATGAGTGCGCTGGATGTGACGGCATAATCGTCAGGAAATTTTTTCAGCAACTCGGCGGCGACGACATTGTCCATGAATTCCACATCGACGGAGCCGCTCCGCAACGCTTGCGTGACCTGCGCATCGGTGTCGAATTCGCGAGTCTCGATGGTGCCAAGATTGTTCTTTGCGCAATAGTCTTCCGACAGCGCCTTCAGCTTTGGAAGCCAGGAGGCACCTTGCATCGAGCCGATGACCTTGCCACACAATTCCTTCTCATTCGACGGACGGTATTTCGCATCCTTCAGTACGAGCAGAGACGAACCAGCCTTGATGTAAGGGATGAAATTAAGGATTTTCTGCCGTTCCGGCGTCACATAAAGCGCCGATGCAATGACGTCGAAGTGGTTGGCGCGCGCACCTGTGATGAGGCTGGTGAATCGCGTGTCCTTGAATTCTGCAGCAAGCCCGAGCTGCTTTGCGATCCCTTGCATCAGCTCGACGTCGAATCCCGCCGGCTTGCCGTCCTTCATGTAGACGAAGGGCGGATAGGTCAGGTCGGACCCGACGGACAGCGTGTTTTCCTTGACGGTCTGCGGCGCAGCCGCTGCCGCGTGCGGCGCAAGGGCGGTGGCTGCAAGCACGCCGGCCAGCACGGCTGATTTCAGCTTGGCTGCGTGTTTTGCAATTATCCGAATAAGCATGCTTTCCCCTTTTTGTTCAATAATATTGTTCAACAATTATAGAACTGAAAAGGCGGTGTCAACTCAAAGACGTTTTCGCGACAACGATCTCGAACCGCTAGGCGGATAGGCGAACTCATCGTTACCTTTAATTTCGGATGCCGGCTCCAGACCTTCCGAAGACCTGAACAATACGGCGTCACCTGCAGAATCCGGCTGATGCCGCCAGATCGTATCATCATTCCTCCAATTCGTTAGGCGTTCGGGCCGGGCGCGGGATCAAATAAATAAGCGTAATATACAATACAAATCTAATATACGAATGGATAAAATAAGTATAATTAAAATATGATATAATAAATACGCTATTTTAAGATGTTGACTGGTAGTATATTGAAATGAAATAACGATTATATTTGAATGGCAGTGGTCGTGATTCCGCCTTTTATTTTGATGGCGTCGTGCATTTTCACTGCAGTTTTGATTGGAATTATGTTTTAGCGCATTGCGATGCGCTTTTGCCAAGGGGCCTTACGGCATGATCGATTGCTGCTTTGCTGAAAAATTCCGCGACGAGAACAACCGCACTCTCGTACCCCGTGAGCTTGAGGGCGCGCCGTTGCCGCATGGAATTGGGCGGGTGCCTTGGGATGCAGCTGCTCTGAGCCAAACGGGCAAGGCGAGTGGCAGGAGCCTCTTGGCGCAGGTGGCACTGGTATTGGCGCTGTCCGTTTCTGGTCTCGCGCTGAGCAGTCATCGGGCGGCGGCAACGGATTATACGACGACCCAAACAAATAAGAATCTGGCTGATGGCGATACGATCACTACTTCAGGTGATGGTTTTGTTGTCTCAAGCGGTACTTATTCGGCACTAGGCAATAATACAATAAAAGTAACTGGATCAACTAGAAGTGGAATTTACGTAAACGGATCGAGTTCAACGGTAAATGCGTTCGGCACTACTATCATAGCCACGGCTAACGGAGGGTATGGTGTGACGGTTGCCGGTGGCGGTACCGCGAATTTGGAGAATGTCAGTATTACGACCTCGGGTGCTGCCGGCATTCAGACGCGGAATGAAAACTCTACGCTTAATGTGACGGGAGCAAATACCATTATAACCGCGACGGGCGGTGACGGGATTCTCATAAATGCAAGCAAGAACGCAAGCATCGCTGATGGGGTCACTATCAAAGCTAAATCCGCTCAAAAGAATGGCGTTACTGTAGTTGGTGGTGGGCAGCTTACGGTAGGTGCCGCAAATATTTCGGCAGAGGGAGTAGGAGGGTATGGTCTATATGCATCGGGCGAAGACAGCTCGATTGCTGCAACTGGCACGCAAATTGAAACGAAAGGGGCAACTGGCACGGCTGCTGGTGTGGTAGCGAATTCGGGCGCAACCATCAGCCTTTCCAATGTTCATATCAACACTGTATCCTCTAGTGGACATGGTGTTTGGATCGATGGTGCAGGATCTAATGTCGATATAAATGCGGGCACGAGCATCTCTACCGCAGGGGCGTCCGCTTACGGTGTTCTGTTGGAAAATGGAGCCACCAAGACGTTCACTACGGGAAACAGTGCAGATGCTATGCCGGGATCGATATCGGTACTGGGTGATGGTTCCGCCGCATTTGGAACTTATGGATCAGGTTCAAAGATCACCTTCGACGGAATCGATTTTCCGACAGCAACCGCCATCACGCTGGGTGCAAACGCATGGACTGTTATCGCAGGCAATAGTGGTCAAGTTGAATTCAAGGGCAACACGGCTGCCACGAATACCAAGCTTTTAGCGCAGGGTTCCGGCGCACTCCTGTTCACAGGAGCAGCCACAGCTACGGGTGCGCGAATCAAAACTGATGGCACCGACAGTTCATTCGACATCAGCGGCAGTTCCCGTACTGCAGATTTCTCGGTCGGCTCTTTGGAAGGGACGAATGGTAAAGCTGTTCTCGGTGCAAATAGTCTGACGATTGATGGAGCCACTTCGACGAGTTTCGGAGGGGTAATTTCTGGCACAGGCGGATTGGTTCGTGGTGGTACTGGCACGACGACACTGAGTGGGACGAACACCTATTCGGGCGGCACGACATTTGCCGGCGGCGTCCTTTCTGTCAGCGCCGATGCTGGACTCGGGAACGCAACAGGTGGTCTGACGTTCAACGGCGGCACGCTGCAGGTCACCGGCACGACATACAAGTCGACGAGTCGTGCGCTTACGTGGGGCGCAGGTGGCGGGACGCTCGACATTGCAACGGCTGGTAACACATTCACTGTTTCACAGAATCTCGGGGCAGGTGGCGCGCTGACCAAGAGTGGCGCTGGAACACTCGTGCTGTCAGGTACCAACGCATATACCGGTGGCACGAATATCAATGGTGGCGTGCTTTCTGTTGGTTCGAATGCCAATCTTGGTGCGGCAAGTGGCGCTTTGTCTTTCAATGGAGGTACGCTGCGCCTTTCGTCCGCGTTTGATAATGCCCGTGGCGTGACGCTCGGTGCTGGCGGCGGCACGATCGAAACAGCTACCGGCAAGAACACCTTTTCTGGTGCGATCAGTGGTGCGGGCGGGCTGACGAAGACTGGCGCGGGCACGATGATTTTGACTGGTGCCGATACCGCGACGGGACTGACGACGGTTGCGGCGGGTACGCTGCAAATCGGCAATGGCGGCGGTTCGGGTTCGATAGCAGGCAATATCGCCAACAGTGGCTCGATTGTTTTCAATCGCTCCGATGCATTGTCCTATGGCGGCGTCATCAGCGGTGGCGGCACGCTTACCAAATCTGGAGCCGGTACGCTCACATTGACTGCTGACCAGACCTATACAGGCATCACCACAATCTCGACCGGCATCCTGCAGGTCGGCAATGGTGCAACGGCTGGCTGGCTGGCCAGCAATTCGATCACGAATAACGGTACGCTGAGTTTCAATCGCAGCGACAGCAAAACCTATTCAGGCAATATCAGCGGAACCGGTTCGGTGCAGCAGAACGGGAACGGCACGCTTATTCTCAGTGGCACGAACAGCTATTCAGGTGGCACGACGATCAGCGCTGGCACGCTGCAGGTCGCAAGCGATGACAAGCTCGGTGTGGCGAGCGGTAAAGTGACGCTGGATGGGGGGACGCTCAACCTCGCAGGTGCGATCACATCCGGGCGCGCCTACACCGTCACGAGCCGTAACGGCACGATCGATACGGGAACTAACACCGATACGATTAGTGGTGTGGTGAGTGGCGCTGGCCGACTGACAAAAGCGGGTAGCGGAACGCTGGTACTGACAGGGACCAATAGCTATTCGGGCGGCACGACGATTTCGGCAGGAATACTGCAACTCGGTAATGGCGGGGCATCCGGATCGATTTCAGGCGATGTCGCCAATAATGGAACACTGATATTCAACCGCGGTGTTACAAGCACGTTTTCAGGAGTGGTCAGCGGCGCTGGTAGCTTGAAGCAAAGCGGCACGGGCCGTACGATCTTGACCGGTGCGAACACCTATACCGGCGATACCGTGATTGACCGCGGTGTACTCCAGGTTGGCGATGGCGGTGCGAGCGGCACGATTTCCAATACAGTCACGAACAATGGCAGTCTGGAGTTTAACCGTTCCGGTTCCTATACTTATGCTGGCAAAATCAACGGCACGGGTTCGTTGAAGCAGACCGGCACCGGCACACTCATTCTGACGGGTGATAGTGCCTATACCGGTCTTACGACGATCGAGAGCGGCACATTGCAGCTTGGTTCCGGTGGCACAAGCGGAAGTCTGAACAGTGATATTGTAAACAATGCGGCGCTTGTCGTGGACCGTTCGGATGATCTTACTTACGGCAAGACGATTAACGGTTCTGGAACGTTTGAAAAGCGCGGCACAGGCAAGCTGACAGTCACCGGCGACAATGATTATACTGGCGGGACGACTATTTCGGCAGGTATACTCCAGATCGGCAATGGGGGCGGCACAGGTTCCATCAACGGCGATATCGTCAATAACAGCGCTCTGATTGTCGACCGAAGCAATAATATTGATTTCACGCATGTCTTCAGCGGCACCGGCACGCTGGAAAAGCAAGGCACGGGCATTCTCACAATGAGCGGCGATAACTCGGCCTTCACCGGGACCACGACGGTGAGTGCCGGAGGGCTTGTTGTCGACGGGAATCTCGGCTCTGGAGAAGTGACGGTTTCAAGCGGTGCCTCGCTTGGCGGTACGGGCACCATTGGCGGCAACACAACGATAGGTAGTGGTGGCATACTTGTTGGAATGCAAGGTGCGACGCTTGATTTCGGGAGCAACCTGACATTGGCTTCAGGAGGCGTGCTGAATGTATCCTACGGCGCGCCATCCGATAACACGGATGTGCTGTTCAATGTTGGCGGTAATCTCAGCTTCAACAACAATGTGGTAAACATAAGCTCGCTTGGCGGTTTCGGCCCCGGCCAGTACAGTCTGTTCCATGCTGGCGGATCGGTTTCCGGAACGTTGAACGCGGGCAGCCTTCCGCAAGGTGTGAGTGGCACGGACATCACATTCAACTATGCAGGCAATGATGTCTATCTTACAAATTCTCAGGGAGTGTCCCTTGGATATTGGGATGGCTCGGTAACAAGCGCTGGCGGATCTGTGACGGGCGGTGATGGCACATGGGATGCCGCGGCAACAAACTGGACAGATGAGGACGGCAACCTGCATGCTGGCTGGAATAGCGCCCATTATGCCATTTTCGCCGGCCAGTCCGGCAAGGTTACGGTCAGCGGCCCAATCAACGCAACAGGCATGCAGTTTGTAACCTCCGGCTATTCGGTTGTCGGGGATGGGCTGACGCTCGATAGCGGTTCCACGGATGCGCCGATCATTCGCGTGGGCAATGGTGTGACGGCAAGCACGACTGCGACGATTGGTTCGGTTCTTTCCGGCACGAATGGCATGGAAAAAACCGATCTGGGTACTCTGATACTCGCGGCAGACAATAATTACACGGGCCAGACCACCATTCAGGCTGGCACGCTGCAACTTGGAGACGGGGGAGCCTCCGGCAGTGTCGTTGGTGGCATCACGATAGGAAGGCCGGGCGAGGACGACGATGCCGTTCTGGCGATTGATCACTCCGGTGGTTTCGCGCTGAACAACAAGATTGATGGTCGCGGAAAGTTGGTGCAGCAAGGCGAAGGGGCAACGACGCTTGCTGGAGTCAACACATATAGTGGCGGTACGGAAATATTAGGTGGTAGCCTGATCGTGGCTGCCGACAATAATCTGGGCAATGTTGCAGGCGCGGTCAATATCGATGGCGGTACGCTTCAGTTTGCTGCGGATTTGTCGTCGACACGCGGCTATACGATCGGAACCAATGGTGGCACGATCGATACCGGCGCCAACACTGACACGATTACGGGTGTCATTGGCGGCACCGGGCAATTCAACAAGTCAGGCACGGGAACGCTCATTTTGGGCGGTGACAATACGTTCACCGGCGATTTGCATGTGAACGCTGGCACTTTGCAGATCAGCGACAACAGCAATCTGGGAAATCCCGATAGCCACCTCTACGTCAATGACGCAACATTGCTGTTCGGTGATGATTTCACCATGACGCATGATCTGACTCTGGGCGGTGCCGGAGCTACAATTGATCTTAATGGACATGACAATTCGATTTCGGGCGTGATTGACGGAGGCAAGCTTACCAAAACAGGTGCCGGTACGCTTACTTTGACTGGCACCAACACCTATACCGGCGATACCGAGATTGACGGAGGTACCCTGGCCGTTCTTGAAGATGCAAACCTCGGCCAGAACGTCGGCAATAGCATCATCATCGGCAATGCAACCCTGCGTCTGGACGAGGACTTCGATACTGCGCGTAATATCAGCCTCACCGATGCCAACAGCGCGATTGATGTTCTGGACGACGGCTTCAACAGGCTCACGGGTGTGCTGAGTGGAAGCGGTGCTTTGAACAAGACTGGAACAGGCACACTCGTTCTGGGGGGAACCAACACCTATCAGGGCGGAACCGACATCCAGTCGGGTATCCTGCAGGTTTCCGACGACGGTAATCTCGGTGTTGCTGCGGGAGCCCTCCAAATACGCAATGGAGCCGAGCTGCAGTTCAGCCAAGGGGTGACAAGCGCCAGAAGCATTACACTTGGAACGACGGGTTCCATTATTGATACGATGGCGGGCACCAGCACGTTGAATGGTGTTGTCAGTGGCGGTGAACTACATAAAACCGGCAGCGGCACACTCGTTCTGGCGGGAAACAACAGCTATAGCGGCACCTTCATTGATGGCGGCACCGTCGAAATCAGCGCCGACGCAAACCTCGGTGCAGCCAATGGCACGGTTACTTTCAATGGCGGGACGCTGCAATTTGCTGCCGATGTTTCGGTCGCCAGAGCCATGACCATCAACAATGCCGGCGGGGTGATCAACACCCAGGGTCATACCGGCACACTTGGTGGTGTTTTTTCCGGCGCTGGGGAACTCACAAAACGCGGCAGTGGAACTCTCGTTCTGACGAATGGCGGCAATTCTTACAGCGGTGGTACCAGCATTGAAGAGGGAACGCTTCGTCTTAGTGGTGCTGGCTGGATAACAGGTGATGTGACCAATAGTGGTACTCTCGAATTCGCCAGCAATGGCACTCACGATTTTAGCGGAGTTATTTCCGGAACCGGCTCTGTCGTGCAGTCAGGCGCAGGTTCCACCATCACCCTTTCCGGTCGCAACACCTATGGAGGCGGCACTTCAATCACGGCTGGTACGCTTGCAATCAGCGAAGACGACAATCTGGGCACCGGCGGGCTAACCATTGCCAATGGCGGCGTTCTGCAGCTGAATGATTCTTTTGCGTTCACCCACGCCGTTGTTCTTGATGCCGGTGGTACAATCGATACCGGCGCAAATGATAACACGCTCGCAGCCGTGATATCCGGAGCCGGTGGTTTGACCAAGACAGGCAGCGGTAAGCTGACGCTGTCAGGCAATAACAGTTATAGCGACGGCACCGTGATCAAGGGCGGTATTCTGCAGATTGATGCTGACACCAATCTTGGAGCAGCGAACGGTTCCGTCACCATGGCCAACGGAACCACGCTTGAGCTGACAAACGACATCATGATGAACCGCGCCTTCACGCTCGACGGGGATGCGACGATACAAACCGATGATGGCACATCGACAATCAGCGGGGTCATCGACGGGAATGGTGGCCTTGCCAAAACGGGTGTTGGTACGCTGGTGCTAAATGGCATCAACACCTATAAGGGTGATACGTCCATCGATAATGGTGTGTTGCAGGTCGACAGTGACGACAATCTGGGTGATGCTGCAAGCCAGCTCTCCTTCAACGGCGGCGAACTACAGATCACTGGTAGCGACTTCAGTTCGAGCCGCAATATAACGCTGGAGACCGGTGGCGGCACAATCGATACCATGCTGAACAGTCCGGAAATAGCGGGTAATATTACCGGTGCGGGCAGTCTGACCAAAGTTGGCGAAGGCAAGCTGACACTTTCCGGCGATAGCAATGCATATAGCGGTGGAACCTTTGTTGAGCAGGGAACGCTGCAGGTCGGCAGCGATGATGGCCAGCACGGCAGCATCACCGGCGATATCGAGAATAATGGTACGCTGATCTTCTCCCGCAACACCCTGGCCTATGCCGGCAATATTGCCGGAAGCGGGAAACTGGAACAGGCTGGTATTGGCACGACGACGCTGACCGGTTCGGTAGATGTCGCAGGCGGGACGACCGTGGACAGTGGCGGAACGCTGCAGGTTGGTGATGGAACCACAAATGGCTCTCTGAAGGGTAATGTGGTTAATCACGGCACTCTTGCTTTTAATGCCACCGCCAACAGCAATATCAATTTTGACGACATTCTCAGCGGCGACGGTACCCTCGATCAAAAGGGAGCCGGCTCTTTGACGCTTACAGCAGATAGCAGTGGCTTCGACGGGGCAACGCATGTCGACGCAGGAACTCTCTATGTAAATGCCACTCTTGGCAGCTCGTCATCGACGATGACGGTGGCAACAGGTGGCAGTCTTGCTGGCGACGGCACGATTGGCGGCGATACGACTGTGGCGGGTACGTTGATTGGTGAGGACGGCAAGACTCTAACCTTCGGCGGCGGCTTGACTATGCAGGCAGGCAGCACGATCAACGTTTCTTATGGTGCGCCAAACGATAATGGGCTGTTTGATGTTCACGGGGCGCTTGCCTTGAACGGCAGTACGGTCAATATCACCGACTTCGGTGGATTTGGACCAGGTTCTTATCGCTTGTTCGATTATCAGGCTGGATATACCAAAACCGGCACAGGTCTGACGATTGGTAACGTTCCGGGCGGCACAAGTGCAGATGCCTATATCGTCTACGATGACACCCTCAAGCAGATTAACATCATGAACTCGGCGGGTGCCGATCTCAATACGTGGAAGGGTGGCAGCGGTACCTGGAACCAGTCCGATACGAGCTGGCATGATGCAAGCAATCCAAGCGTTACAGGTGCTTGGAAGAACTATGAGTATGCTATCTTCAACGATATGCCGGGTACCGTCGTCATCGATACGGGTATTCAGGCATCTGGTATGCAGTTCCAGGTAGATGGTTACAGCCTGACCGGTACGAACTCTCTCACACTTGCCCATGACCCTAATGCACCATCGTCTGATAAGCCCATCATCCGTGTGGGTGATGCCAGCGATGCTGGCAAGTCCATGACCGCCACGATTGCAGCCCCGCTTGCGGGAACGGCCGGCCTGCGGAAGACCGACTACGGCACATTGGTCCTGACAGGCGCCAACACCTATACCGGTGGAACCGACATCTATCAGGGCACGCTGGAGCTTGGCGATGGTGGCAGCATCGCCACGGCTGGAGGCATCTCTGTCGATGCCCAGGGGACGGACAAGGCGACATTTGCGATCAACAAGACCGGATCTGCCAGCTTCGACGGCGTGGTTTCGGGGGCAGGCCAGTTTGCGCAGAAGGGTGCCGGTGAAACGACGCTGACGGCGAACAATACCTATAGCGGCGGCACATTGATTACCGGCGGCACGCTTGCGGTCAGCAAGGAGAGCAATCTTGGCGCTGCTGCAGGTCAGGTGACCATCGATGGCGGTGCGCTCAAATATACGACAGGCTTTGCCAGCAACCGTGCCATCGTGCTTGGTGCGAACAATGGCACGATCGAGACTGTCGATACGGCCAATGCCATGACCATCAACGGTTCCATTTCGGGGGCTGGCGGTCTGACCAAGAGCGGGGCCGGAACGCTGGTTCTGACCAAGGACAACAACTATTCAGGAAACACCACGGTGCTGGCGGGCACCTTGCAGATCGGCGACGACCATTACTATGGCTGGATCAACGGCGCGATCACCAACAATGGGGTGGTTGCCTTCAACCGTTCAGATTCGGTTAGTATGGACAAGGCCATCTCCGGCACGGGCTCGGTAGAGCAGATTGGATCCGGTACGCTAACTTTGTCTGGTACCAACACCTACTCGGGTGGCACAACAATCTCCGCGGGCATTCTGAAGGTAGCCAGCGACAGCAATCTTGGCGCGGCTTCAGGCGCGCTTACGATCAATGACGCCACCTTCGAGAACACCGCCGCCATGACGACTGGTCGGGCGGTAAACGTAACGGGCCAGGGCGGCACATTCCAGACCAATGGCGATCTCACGTTGACGGGCGCGTTCGACGCTTCAGGCGCAAGCTATAGTTGGAGCAAGGGTGGCACCGCTAACCTGATCTTCGATACCAGTGCAACGGGTGATGTCGGTGAGGATGATGCGGCTCCGCTCATCCAGCAGGGCAGAGTTATCGTCAAGGGCAATATGAGTGGTGACTATTTAGTTGTCGCGGGCGGGAGCCTTGAAGTGACAGGCCGTCAGAATGGCGACATTACCGTCTCAAACGGCGGCATGTTGATGGGTGGTGGCAGTATCGGAAAAAGCGTGACTTTGACAAACAATAGCACGCTGCAGGGCGCGAGTGGCCAGACGATGACGATCGGAGGCAATCTCACGCTTAACAGCCAGGCCGATATCAATGTTACGCTTGGTCTTCCCTCGTCACGCAGTCTTTTCGATGTGCAAGGCGATCTGACACTCGATGGCACGCTGAACGTCACGGATGGCGGCGGCTTCGGCGCTGGTGTCTACCGTCTCATCGACTATGACGGCAACCTGATCGATAACACGCTAGTGATCGGGACCGCTCCCGGCGATGCAAGCCGCATGTGGATCGACACGGATACCGCAAACAAGCACGTCAACTTGATGAATGCTTCAGGCGTACATCTGAACGTGTGGGAGGGGCAGGACAACGGCACGTGGAATCTGGCGTCCGACCATTCCAACGACGTATGGACCGATAATGCCCAGAATATCAAAGGCCCTTATGACCAAGGCTCGTTCGCGGTCTTCGGCGGCACTGCCCAGGGCACAACCACCACGGTCAATATCGACAATAGTGCCGGACAAGTCACGGCTGCCGGGATCAACTTCGCCACGGACGGCTATGTCCTCAAGGGCGATGCACTGAATCTCGATTATTCCGATCAGCCGATTATCCGCGTGGGCGATGGTAGCGATGCGGGCAAGTCGATGACGGCCACCATTGAGGCTAAACTGACGGGTACCAAAGGTATCAACAAGACCGACTACGGTACACTGATCCTGACCGGCAACAGTGACTATACGGGTGGAACAACAGTAACTGGCGGCGTTCTGCAGATCGGGAATGGCGGTATGACGGGTGGCATTGAGGGTAATGTCAATCTTGTCAGCGATCCTTATGGTCACGGAACGCTTGCGTTCGATCGCCAGGGCTCGACAACCTTTGGCGGCGATATCTCCGGGGTTGGTGATGTTGTCCAGAAAGGTAGTGGCACAACGACTTTCAGCGGTGACAATAACTTCACCGGTGGACTAACGGTTGAAAACGGAACCGCGCAGGCGGGTGTCTCGGGTCATGCCTTCGGTACCGGCGTTTTGAAAGTGAAAGCCGGCGCGAAGGCCGATCTCAATGACTTGGACACGACGGTTGGTGGTTTGACTGCCTTTGATACTTCCGGTGCTGTGGGCGACGGCGACGTTACGCTCGGTTCTGGCCATTTGACCGTCGAGCAGAATTTTGACAGCAGATTTGCTGGTGTTATCTCTGGTACAGGCGGTTTCACCAAATCGGGGGCGGCGGACCTGACCCTCACAGGTTCCAACCAGTATAGCGGTGTTACGCTTATCGATCAGGGAACGCTGACACAGGGAAGCGAAAGTGCATTCAGTTCCGCATCCGCCTATACGACGGCGCGCAACGGCACGCTTGATCTTGGCGGTTACGACACGACCATCGCTTCCCTTGATAATGCTGGAACGGTCAATCTGAGCGATATGGCGGCAGGCACAACGTTGACTGTGGTTGGCAGCTACACAGGCAGCAATGGCACTCTCGTTATCAACACTGTGCTCGGCGACGACAATTCCAAGTCTGACAGGTTGAAGGTTTCCGGGGATACGGCAGGCACCACCAATCTGAAAGTGATCAACCGTGGTGGTCTTGGAGGGCAGACGGTCAATGGCATCGAAGTCGTCGATGTCGCCGGCCAGTCGAACGGCACCTTCTCGCTTGTCAGCGATTACACAACCAAGGACAACAAGAAGGCTATCTGGGCTGGTGCCTACGCATATACGCTGCAGCAAGGATCGGGCAGCGGAAACCAGGACGGAAATTGGTATCTCGTGAGCCGTTATGGCGATCCAGACCCGGTTGATCCCAACCAGCCTACCGGTCCCCGCTATGGTGCCGGTGTTCCGGTCTATCAGGGCTATGCGCAGAATATGGAGGCCCTGAACCAGCTGCCGACCTTGCAGGAACGTGTGGGCAATCGCTACTGGACGGGCGAGAATGGCGATGGCCAGACGAACGGCGCCATGGTTGACGGTCGCGGTGTGTGGGCGCGCATCGAAGGAGCGCACAACCGGCTGGAGCCGCAAAGCGCGACCGGCATGAAGCAGGACATCAATACCTTCATCATGCAGGCAGGTGTCGACGGCCAGTTCTACGAGGATGATAACGGCAAGCTGGTTGCCGGCATCACCGGGCAATATGGCACGGCGCATGGTCGTTCGCGCTCGTTCTTCGGTGACGGCTATACCGATACCAATGCCTGGAGCCTCGGTGCGACGGCAACCTGGTATGGCAACAACGGTTTCTACGTGGATACACAGGGCCAGCTTACCTGGTTCGACAATGACCTGTCTTCCGATGATATGAACTCGTCTCTGGCTGACGGCGCCAAGGCGTTCGGCTATGCGATGAGCGTTGAAGCAGGCCAGCGTGTGGCCATTGATGACCATTGGTCGCTGACCCCGCAGGCGCAGCTCATGTGGTCGTCGCTGGATGCGGATGCATTCCAGGACGTTATGGGCAACCGGGTTGGCCTCGACAATGCCAACAGCCTGACGGCGCGTCTGGGTCTTGCTGCCAACTACCGCAACAACTGGACGGGTGAGGATGGCCGCATGGTCAACACCTCGGTCTATGGTATCGCCAACCTCTACCAGTCCTTCCTGGGCGGAACGACAGTCAATGTAGCCGGGGTTGATATCGACACCGATACCGACAAGACATGGGCGGGTATCGGCGGCGGCGGCACCTATGCCTGGTCTGACAACAAATACGCCGTCTATGGCGAGGGCTCCATCAACACCTCGCTCAACCACTTCGCCAACAGCTATGCGCTGAAGGCAACCGTCGGCTTCAAGATAAAGTGGTAAAAGCCGATACCTCACACAAACACAGGCGCCCGGATAAAACCGGGAGCCTCGTCACAAAACCAAAAGGAAGGGCGATGGCAGGCTTTGCAGTGTGACTCCAGCGATCGGTGCGATTGGTCTGCTGCTGGTTTCGTGGACACCGAGTTAAGGTGTTTCCAATGAAACTGGAGCGCATAAATGCAACGAAGGAAGTTCGGCCACGAGTAGCAACGTGTGGTGGTGAAATAGGCGCGGGATTACGACGTCAGTGTTGTCCAAGCCGCTGCGCTGGATATTCACGAGGATGTCCTGCGCATATAGATGCAGGAAAAGGGTTTAAACCCGACGCAGGTTTTCCCGGCTGTATGGATGAAGCCGAGCAGCTTGAGATCGAGAGGCCGCTTAAGGAAATTGTCAGGCTGAGAAGGTAGGGAGGCACATCTTGAGAAAGTCGCTGCCCTACTTTGCGAAGGGGCCGTGATAATGAGGTGGCGACCTGCTGCCCTTGATGTCCGCGATTATAAGTTAGCTCTGTTCAGATTTTGGTCGTTTGTGGACTGGGCTGCAAACTCATAATGGCTCAAGCCACGAAGGCTGGTACGCGGACGATTAAGGTTGTAGTCGCTTCTCCATTCTTCGATGATTTGGCGAGCCGTTCCTCCTTGTAGAGCCGATAAAGCTTCTTCCAGTTCAGATCGAGGACTTCCCGTTTCAGAAGGATATGCAGACCGCGATAGCCGAAGCGACGGCGTTCACTTGCCAGTTCGTGCAGCCTGGACCGCGCGACATCATCTTCATCGCGGGTCGAACGATAGCGATAGACGCGAGGATCGATCCCCGCCAGATCGCAGGCCCGGCATTGTGAATAGCCTCTTTCTTCCATAGCCCCCAGCTCACGGCGTTTCTCCTTGATCCGGGCTTTTGAAGTTTTTTCCAAGCATCTCCTTCAGCGTCGATACGTCTAACATCGCGTCACCAGAAGACGCTTCAATTTGGCATTCTCGTCTTCAAGAGGCTTCAGGCGCTTGGCATCGGACACCTCCACGCCGCCATACTTCGAGCGTCACTTGTAAAACGTCGCATCACTGACGCCGTGCTTTCGGCACAGCTCAACTGCCGACATCCCAGCCTGATGCTCCTTCAACATTCCGATGATCTGTTCTTCGCTGAAGCGGGATCGTTTCATGTTCTGTCTCCTTCTCCGGAGAACAGACCAACCAAATTGCGAGGGCATTTCAGGAGAGCAGGTCAGAGGCACCCGCGTATCGCACGATCTTATCGCTGAAGACTCTCTCCATGGTCGTCATCGCGTCGAGCATTTCATGCACATGAATGTGTTGAGAGCACAACCGAGAAGGTTGGCTTGCCGAAAGATTGTGATGAGCGTTCAGTCAATATGCCGAATGTTCTGGATCGTTAGTTTGGAACGGATAAACCAAACTAAAAGTAGGTAGTCGATCGTTGACCTTTCTATGGACGGCCGAGGTTGGCTCTGCTTAGCTGCCGCTAGCTAGCATAGCTGACAAGCGTGCAATTTCCGGTGCCGTGCAGGTCGCGCGTGGCCTGAGCCGATGTGTGGTGAAGCTTTCGACTGCCGAGTTCGCGCGCCTGGATGATACGCTGGGCTAGGTAAGGTTGCTGGACATATGCGGCCTGTAAGCCGCAAAAGTGCCCTCTCTCGTGTTTGGCATATGAGCAAAGCGCCGCTTAAGGACTATCACATATACAGGGTGGAGGACACAGGCCTATACAAGACGAGGAAGGGGCAGCTGCGTCCGGGAGAAGCTATTAGATTGCACAACATCATACCGGATATGACAATATTTGAGCTAAGTGTCAGCAACATCGAGAGTAAGAAGATTGCGGACATCATTGCAAGGACTTGGCTTGAAGCAGTCGGAGGCGCTTATGCCGAGGTCAGCTCATCACCTGACCTAACCGCCCCGCCTGCTGGCTGGTTTTGGAGCTGCAATTTCATCGGGCCGGCACCGCAGGGTGCACCGACGTTGAGCGCACACGACCGAACGCTGCCTTGCTGGCGGCGTCATACTCACCAAGTAAAATCAGGCTTTCAAATTGAAGATGTTCTTCCAGAGCCGCTACGAGCTTGGCGTCTACGTGAATGTCATCGCATACAAGCCAGCTGCCGGGCCGCGCGAGCTTGGCCAAGAGAGGGCCAGTCAGGCCAATTTCATGCTCGCTATGCACCGCATCGCAAAAAATCACGCTATAGCTCTCCCTTAGCGGTGCTTCCAGAGCATTGCCGCGAATTATGGAAGTAATTTGAGGCAAAAGAGAGCGTTTCCGAAGGTTCTCAATCAGATACGCAATGGAACCACCATTCCCCAAAACCGGTCGCGCGATTTCATCGTTGGACGCGTATCCGATGCCTGTGTTGAGTGCTTCACAGAAATCACTTAGTGAAACGAACCCATAATCGACGGTGTCGAAGCGGCGCGTGCCCGCGCCGCCATCCCGGCGCCCGAGGGCAATTGCTGTCGTTGACCGACCGATCCATGGGCCGATCTCAAGAAAATCACCTTGGCTGTCCCGACCTAAACTGTAGAGCAAGCGCAATTCTAGCTCTGACATCCAGCCATCCGGCATGAATGACAATTCGACTGGGAGTTGCGGCAAGTTCTGCGGGTCAAAAACCCCATCCCGAAAGAGCTTATCCACCGGATCAGCCTCTATTGGTGCGCTATTTTGAGAATTTACTTTACGGCCCATGATTTTATTCATGAACATTTGGTTGCTACTCCCCGGCAAGTTCATGATGGAAACGGATGAAGGGCGAACATAAATACCACTCAGTGACTGGATGTATAGTTGCTGCCTCTACTCCAATGTACTGAGCCGACTATGCCCGCCTCTAGCGGGTTTTTCAATGGGTGATCCATGAAAACAGAGGACCTACAACGCACCTTCTTTGCGCGTGGCTTTGACGCGGACGTAATCCGCGACCTAACGCCGATCAGGCGAAACAGCTCGTCTCGAGGCGAAATGCCTTTCAGGCTTGGTAGTATCAGGTGGCGACCCGGCGGAGGCAAAGCAGGTGTATGAGGCAGGGAAGACGGTTGTAGAAGTCATTGGGCAACGCTGTTGATCGTATGATCAACGACAGAAAGCTCAATCCCGCTGCCGCAAATCTTAAGCCTTCTCAATAATCCTGATGTGCTTGCGCAGCTTGACCAATGCCAAAATCACGCATCAGCCGATTTTAATCCGCTGCATTGGATCGTGACGTCGGTCTATCCCGGATCAATGTGTTCGATCAAAACTGCCGGCGTCGTCGTTGCCGTTAGCTCGTCTGATGCGGCGCCCATGTCAGGGCTTCAGACAAAAGCTGCTTTGGGATTAGGCCTCGCTGGTTTACCTGCATCGGGTATTCTGCTTCTTACCCCTGGACCAACTGGTGATCAAAAAGATCAAACGATTACTCTGCCTAACGGAAGTGTCGTGACGGTTTCAGGTCAGGGGAAGGTCGCGATGTTGATCTGTGAATAGCTCCGAGTTTCGTATACACCCTCGGGTTAGATTTTCTGCTGCTTCTCACACTCGACTGGCGACAGCATCCCGTTCCTGACGTGTTTGCGTTTTTGGGTTGTAAAACATTTCGATGTAGTCGAACACGTCCTGACGAGCTTCATCGCGTGAACGGTAGACCTTGCGGCGTATCCGCTCTCGCTTCAGCAGGTTGAAGAAGCTCCCAGCCACCGCCTTGTCATGGCAGTTGCCCCGGCGACACATCGAGTGAACCAGGTTGTGGTGCTTGAGGAACGAAGCCCAGTCCATGCTGGTGAATTGTGAGCCCTGATCCGAGTGGATCAGCACCTTGTCCTTCGGTTTGCGTCGCCAAACCGCCATAAGCAGGGCCTGCATACGACGTCGGTGGTTTGGCGGCTCTGCATCGCCCAGCCGATAACACGACGGGAATAGAGATCAATGACGACGGCGAGATAGGCGAAGCCCTCACAGGTTCGAATATAGGTGATGTCCGTGACCCAGGCCGTGTCTGGAGCCGCGACGTCGAACTGCCGGTCGAGCGCATTATCTACGGCGACGGAAGGCCTGCCGCCGTAGATGCCGGGACGGCGTTTGTAGCCAATCTGCGCCTTTATCCCAGCAATGCGTGTCAGGCGTGCGACCCGGTTCGGGCAGCACATCTCGCCTTGGTCGAGAAGATCGTCGTGCAGCTTTCGATAGCCGTAGACCTTGCCGCCCTCTTCCCATGCCTTCACGAGCAGATCGGTCTGTCGCTTGCCTCACTGGCCCGCCTGCTCAGCGGGTTCTTCAGCCAGGTGTAAAACCCACTGGGATAAACCCGCAGGAGGCGGCACATCGTCCGCACAGAAAACTGCAAGCGATGCAGGGCAATGAACGCGTACTTCACTTTGCATCCCTGGCGAAATACGCGGCCGCTCTTTTAGGATATCTCGCTCCTCTGTGACGCGAGCCAGTTCCTTCTTCTGTCGCCTGATCTTCTCGGCCTCGTCATTGCCTTTGGCGCTGGACGCAGAAAACTCTTCTTCCATTCGTAAAGGGAATGCTGGCTGATGCCCAGACGCTGCGAAACCTCCGCGACAGGATAACCTCGCTCCGTGATCTGACGCACCGCGTCGCGCTTAAATTCTTCGCTGAAATTCGATTTGCTCATGATGCTCTTCTTGCCTCAAAATTAGGAAAGAAGCCGTCTACAAATCTAGGGGCTATTCAGCTATCATGATTTTGAAGTTGCTAGCGTGTGGCTAAGCTAAACCCCTTTTGGGGGCAAGCAGTTAGTTTGTGCAAATTATCTTAACAATTCCAAGGAGATCGAATGGTGGGCGTGACAGGGATTGAACCTGTGACCCCTACGATGTCAACGTAGTGCTCTCCCGCTGAGCTACACGCCCATTCGATGTGGCGCATACACCATATCGCGTTGCGCCCGTCAATGCTCTTTTTTGAAGTTCTTTCGTCTTTTTGTTGATGACAAAACAAAGAGCCGCGAATCCGCCGGATCGCCTCAGGCGGCGATCAGCATTTTTTCGATTTCGTTCACCAAGTCGCGCAGGTGGAACGGCTTGGAAAGCACCTTTGCGTCGCGTGGCGCGTCCGAATCGGGATTAAGCGCAACAGCCGCAAAGCCGGTAATGAACATTATTTTCAGGTCCGGATCGATTTCCGTCGCGCGGCGCGCTAATTCGATGCCGTCCATTTCCGGCATGACAATGTCGGTCAGCAGAAGGGAGAAAGGCTCTTCCTGCAATCTTTCATAGGCACTCGCACCATTGTCGAAGTGCGTCACGTGATACCCGGCTTTTTCCAACGCCTTGACGAGGAAGCGGCGCATATCATTGTCATCTTCAGCTAGAAGGATTCTCTTCATTGTTCCGTCCGAATTCTGTGTCGTGTTCATCGCCCAAAAGCTGACCCTTAACGACTCAATATCCACCGTAGAAAACGCTTCTTTGGTAAATATGGAATGAATGCTCGCCCGAATGTTAATTGTTATGGCGCGTATTTGGCAACAAGCTGTTCAGTGTGACAGGATTGTCGCATATGCACGCCGTGCAAGGGGCGCAAGATTCGTCTTCCGGCCATTTGCACGCATGGGCTGTCTGACGTAATTTATTGCGTTACTGACGTGGATTGTTGTCGGATGGCCTGAATGTTCCGGTCGAAAACGGGTGAAGAATGAGTTTGGAGCGCGATTTTAGTCTGATACCGCCCTTCGAGATATGCGCTCCGGCGGAACAGCGTATTCCGTTTGTTTTCAATTCACCGCATAGCGGGCGTTACTATCCGCATTCGTTCGTTGAGGCCTCTCGTCTAGACGCCTTGAGCATACGCCATTCGGAAGACTGTTATGTCGATGAACTTTTTGCTTCGGCCATGCGGCTCGGTGCCCCCCTGCTCAAGGCGCATTTCCCGCGTGCGTTTCTCGATGTGAACCGCGAGGCCTATGAACTCGATCCACGTATGTTCGCCGAGCCGTTGCCGCCTTTCGTCAATAGTCAGTCGGCGCGTGTTGCCGGTGGGCTCGGCACAGTGCCACGTCTGGTCGGTGAGGGGCAGCTGATCTATCCGGGACGCATTCCGCTCGCCGAAGCATTTTACCGTATCGAAGACCTCTACAAGCCCTACCACCAAACTTTAGAAGCGTTACTTCAATCCACGCGCCAGCGTTTTGACTATGCGGTTCTGATTGATTGCCATTCGATGCCTGGCGGCACACGACCCGGCGAAGTCGGATCGCGTCCGGATTTCATTGTCGGTGATCGTTTCGGTCGGTCGTGCAGCGAAAGGCTGACGCAGGCTGCCATCGATCTGCTGCAGGATCTGGGTTACACCGTTGCGCACAACAAGCCCTATGCTGGTGGGTTTATCACGGAGCACTACGGACGGCCTGCTATGGCCTGCCATGCCCTGCAGATTGAGATCAATCGCAGTCTCTATGTGAACGAGCAGAACCTGCACAAGCTTGCCGGTTTCGAAACGCTCTGTGCCGATCTGCACGGGTTCCTGAGCGACCTGACATCCCTGCCGGATGATCTCTTTATCGCCCCACCTCTGGCAGCGGAATAATCCGTTCCGTCGAGCGCTTCTCGCAGATAAAAAGAACCGCGCCCGAACGATACGAGCGCGGTCAAAGACTAGGGAGGAAATGCCCCGAAAGGCATCGACAGGAAAACCTGTCTGGGATTTAAGTTACGTCTGAATGGCGCTAACGTCAAGAAAGTACGCATATTTTTTGAGCTAATTTCAGTATGCTCAATATGTAGGCAAAATTAGCATGGTTTGCACAAGCATGCGCCATGTCTTGGAAACAGGAGTTCGGGGTTGCTGATCGACAAGGCATTTTTTTCTGAAGTGGCTGCTGCCGCGGCGCGCGAAACACTTCCGCGTTTTCGTCAGCTGACGGAAATCGACAACAAATATAGCGTCGGTTTCGATCCGGTGACCGAAGCGGATCGGGCGGCAGAGCGTGCGATTCGTGCAGTTATTGGCAGTGTTTTTCCTGACCACGGTATTCTGGGGGAAGAATACGGGCCGGAGAATATCGACCGTAGCCACGTCTGGGTCATTGACCCCATTGACGGAACCCGAGCCTTCATTTCCGGCCTGCCGGTCTGGGGTACGCTTTTGGGGTTGACTGTCGATGGCGACGCCAAGGCGGGAATGATGTCACAACCCTTCACAGGCGAACTGTTCTACAGCGATGGTGATGGCGCTTATCTCCAGCGGACCGATGGTGTGCCACGTCGGCTTTCCGTGCGCAGGAATGCCGCCTTGGCCGATGCAACGATGTTCACGACGACGCCCGCCCTTTTCAAAGGTGAAAGTCGTAAGGGATTTGATCGTCTGGAAGGCGCTGTTCGGCTGTCGCGTTACGGGGTTGATTGCTATGCCTTCGCGATGCTGGCAAGCGGATTTGCCGATATTGTCGTTGAAGCCGGTCTGCAGCCTTATGACATTGTCGCTCTCATTCCGCTGATTGAGCAGGCTGGCGGTGTGGTGACGCAACGCGACGGCAGCCCGGCGGAAAAGGGCGGTGATGTTATCGCCGCCGCCTCTCCTGAACTGCACAGGGCAGCGCTTGATCTGCTGAATAGCTAAAGCATTTCTCCCGAAAGTGGGAATCGGTTTTAGGATAAAGACATGCGTAAAAATAAAAGCTCAAAGCATGTCGTTTGAATATGATAAGGCGCGACAGGCTTTAAATACCGGAGGCCAAGGGTTCAATGGTCTCCGGCATGGTTTCCACTTCCGACGATCCGGGAATGAAGGCATCGAAGGCAGCCCAGAGCTGCTCGCGATAAAAGTCGGCTTCCTGAAGCATCTCATGACGTGCGCCGGTAATTGTCGTTAGCGAGACATTGCGCGTGCGCGCGACAAAGCGTTCGATCACCGACGTGGAAACCACGCGGTCCGCGCCAGCGGCAATGATGAGGACAGGTACTGTGGGTCCATTATAGAAATCCGGTTGATTGATGCGCCGAGACGTTTCGAGAGCGCTCCAGAGCCAGCGAGCTGTCGGACCGCCAAGCGCAAGTTCCGGGTTAAGACGTGGGATTTCCATATTCCGCATGAAGCGCGCCGGGTCGCTGGTTAGCGGATTGCCTGCAAAGGGACGTGAGGCCAGCCTGCGCCCGCCGGAAGCATAAACCCGGCCAAGGCCAAGCCATCGAAAGGCCGATGCGATGCGGCGTACATTGTCATCGCTGAGCTTTTGTCCATCAAGCCCCATGAAGGGCGCACAAAGCACCATGCGACTGATGCGCGATGTCAGCCTGCCCATCGAGGAAAGCGCCACGAGCGCACCAGCCGAATGGCCGAGGATGTAGAAGGGCGGGGGACAGTCGGGCAAAGCGACCTGGTCAAGGATAAGGTCGAGATCGTCGGAATAGTCGTCGAAACTGCGGACATAGCCGCGCTGGCGATCCTTCAGCAGCCGGTGCGAGCCGCCTTGTCCGCGCCAGTCGAAAGTCACGACCGCGAAGCCGCGTTCGCTCAGATCGGTCATGGTTTCGAAATATTTCTCGATGAACTCATTGCGTCCCTGAAGCAGGACAACAGTTCCCCGTATCGGCCTCGTTTCTGCTTTCAGGATGGCATAGCGCAGGGTTTTGCCGCCCTTCGCTTCAAGCAGGCCAGCCTTTATTCCGTGCGGAATGGGATTCGCATCGGTTTCGAAAAGCAGTTCCGACATCCGATTGCGGGCCTTTCTGTTTCAGGTTGGGATAGTGCTGTCAGCATAATGGGGCAATTGATGATAAAAAGTAACCGGAAGTTCGAGAGCGAACTTCCGGCTCAAAGAACAGCCGGTGCAAGGGACGTTACGCTGGCTGGTCTGTGGAGAGAATTCTAAAAAAACGCTTAGTACCCGCCAGGTCGGCGTTCGCCGACGATGCGGCCTGAATAGGCGTCGACCATCACGATGACGCGGCGACCGTTCGGTCTCGTGGCACGAACGAAATAGGTGTCGCGGTTAAGGCGCATATCGCCGACATCATAGCCGCGGCGTTCCAGCGAGCGCGCGATACGGCGCGGTCCCATGATGTCGCGGCGGCCATAATCGTCGCCCCAGCCTGGGCGGCGGTCCGGGCCACCATCCCAACCGGGCCGCGGGCCCGGATAAGGACGCGGCGGACGATAGCCGTCATCATCATAATACTGAACCTGAACGCGCAGTCCGCTGTCGGCTGCAAGGGATGATGTCGCAAAACCGGTTGCGACGGTAGCAAGTGCGGCAAAAGCGAGAACAGCTTTTTTCATAACCGTGATCCTTTAGTGAACCCGCTTTGCAGCAGGCATGGTGGGACATTAGCCCCAAGCAGCTGAACGCTCGCCAAAGATGATGTTCATTTTGGGTTCATTGTGCGGCGGATCGCCCAAAATGTAGGCCCCTATAGATCAGGAGTTGTTACGCAAAGTGACAGCCCGTGTAGACCGCGTTTCGCAATCGTCACGCGCGCGCGGCCTTGAAATGAAAAAGAACCGTTCCCAAATGAGTTTTGCGGTCGCCTGAAAGGGGCCGCCGGCATCAAGGAATTCGCCAGAAGGGAGTTTCGCCGCCGTGTGTGATCCCGAAAGCGCTAGCGCGTTTCGGAAAAGATCATGCTGAAACAAGCATCATGTCGCTCTAAAGGAGGGCTAACACATGCGTCACGTAGATTTTTCCCCGCTTTATCGTTCCACGGTCGGTTTTGATCGGCTTTTCACCATGCTTGATACGCTCGCTTCGCCGGAGGGTAACCAGTCCTATCCGCCGTATAATATCGAGCGCACGGGTGAAAACACCTATCGCATCACCATGGCGGTCGCGGGCTTTTCCGAAAGCGAACTCGAAATCGAAGCACATCGCAACCAGCTGACCATCAAGGGTCAGAAGGCAGATGAAAATGCTTCCGATATTGGCGAAGTTCTCTATCGTGGTATTGCCTCGCGTGCTTTCGAGCGCCGTTTCCAGCTCGCCGACTTCGTTGAAGTCGCCGGTGCGAGCCTCAAGAACGGTCTCCTGCACATTGATCTCAAGCGTGAGATTCCTGAACAGATGAAACCGCGCAAGATCGAAGTTACAAAGGCTGGCTCTGACAGCGCTCAGCAGATTGAGGCAAAAACCGCTCATTAAGCTCGGTGGATAACGAATAAGAAAAGGCGGCGCTTCAAGCGCCGCCTTTTTCGTCTTCAAGCTTCTACAGAGCGTCAGGCGATCAAGTCGGCGAACCGGTCGACATCTTCTTCCGTGTTGGCGAAGCTCGTCACGAAGCGGGCGAAAATTTCGCCGTCACTGATGCGGTTCACTTCTGAATGTGGCGGGTTCCAGTCGTAGAAGATCGCTCCGGCATTGCGCAGGCGGTCATAGACTGACTGTTTCATGATGGCGAAGACCTCGTTGGCCTCCGGCTTCCAGGCAAGGCGCATCTGGCTCGACGCATTGATATGACCGGCGAGGCGCGTTGCAAGTGCATTGGAATGGCGGGCCAGTTCCAGCCAGAGATTATCCTGCAAGTAGGCGTCAAACTGCGCCGCGACAAAGCGGGTCTTGGAAAAAAGCTGTGCTGCGCGCTTGCGGATGAATGGAAGGTCCTTGGCGCGGGTGGGGTCCATGAAGACCAGCGCTTCGGCACACCAGCAGCCGTTTTTCGTGCCACCGAAGGAAACGATGTCCACACCCTGTTTCCAGGTCATTTCGGCAGGCGTCATGTCCAGCGAAACAAGCGCATTAGCAAAACGTGCACCGTCCATATGCAGCGGCAGGCCTGCATCGCGGCAGATCTTCGAAATGGTGGCAATATGTTCGGGCTGATAGAGCGTACCAACTTCCGTCGCCTGCGTGATGCTGACGGCCATGGGCTGTCCGGCATGAACGAAAGCCGGATTGAACCGCTTCAGTTCACGCTTGAGAAGCTCGGGGTCGATACGGCCATGCGCGCCGTCAATTGGATGCAAACGGGCGCCGCCGGTAAAATATTCAGGCGCGCCGCATTCGTCCTCAATGACATGTGCTTCACGGTGGACCAGCGATACCCCGCCGGGGCGATTGACGCTGGCGAGCGCCAGCGAGTTGGCTGCGGTTCCGGTTCCGACAAAGAACACGGCAACTTCGCGCTCAAACAATTCGTTGAAGCGTTGTTCTACGCGCTTGTCGATTTCGCTTGCGCCATAGGCTGCTGCAAAACCCGCAGCATGCAACGAAAGGCTCTCGGCGATTTTGGTATGGGCGCCTGCCCAATTGTCTGACGCAAAATGCACGTGTTTCTCCAGATGGGTTGATTGGGCTATCGCACAGTCGACATTTCTATAACCTGTCGGACAGAAGTGGTTAAGGCCCGCTTACGCGAAAAATGTCATCAGTCTGCCTATTTTTTAGGCATTCCTGAATCAAACGAAAGCGCGCCAAACTGACGCAATGGTGGCTAAACGCAATTAAAATCCAGTAAAATCACGGCTTTTGATATTTTATTACGGAAGATGATGAGAAAAATTGCGTTTCCATCTTGTGAGGCAATTTGAATTCTGTCATACGTAATTAGGACAGCAATGCTGTCCAATTAAACGCTGATGCAAACGGAAGCGCCGCAACGCTCTCCGAAAAGTTTCAGAAAGAGGCGCCGTACTGGCAGACACATAGTCTGGCGGTAACAGGCGCCCCGACCGCGACAGGAGGAATTCTAGTGCGCCATTTTCTGGTGGGCTGAGTGTCGTCTGTCCAAGCCTGATGAGAATAAGGCGCTAAACATCGTTCCTCGCACCGGCCTTGCCGCTCGCCCGGAACCTCGTCCAACGCCTTGTCGATAAGGCTTCCTTTATATGTAAATCAACGGCGGGATGGTTGTCGCACCATCTCGGTATATACTGATCGCGCACCTCATGATGAGGGCCAAACGGAGGGAATGACGATGACGCATTTGACGCCATCTGTATCGAATGTGGTTTCTCACAACGTACAGAACGGAACGGTCAAAGCTGCGACGACCGCTCCCAACCGAACGACGCGAAAAACGAAAGCCGCAGGTTTGCCCGCAGCGCAAGGACTTTACGATCCGCGCAATGAACATGATGCGTGCGGGGTTGGCTTTATTGCGCATATGAAGGGCAAGAAGTCGCATCAGGTCGTGGAAAACGGCCTCAAGATGCTGGAAAACCTCACCCATCGCGGTGCTGTTGGTGCCGATCCGCTGATGGGCGATGGTGCTGGCATTCTCGTGCAGATTCCGGATCGCTTCTTCCGCGAGGAAATGGCGCGTCAGGGCATCGATCTGCCGCAGCCCGGCCATTATGGCGTCGGCTATCTGTTCATGCCGCGCGATGCGGAACTGCGCGCCCATATTGAAGAGATCGTCAAGGAAGTCATCACTGCCGAAGGCCAGACCTTTATCGGCCTGCGCGAAGTGCCTGTTGATAATTCATCGCTTTCCAAGGCGCCGGATATCGCCGCAACCGAACCATTTCACATTCAGGTCTTCGTCGGACGCAATCCGATGCTGGAGACGGACGATGATTTCGAACGCCGCCTGTTCGTTCTGCGCAAGGTCATTTCCAACCGTATCTATCAGGAAAACGACGGCGACGATAAGGGCTTCTATGTCGTGTCCATGTCGGCACGTACGGTCGTCTACAAGGGCATGTTCCTCGCCTATCAGGTCGGTGCCTATTATCAGGATTTGAAGGACCCGCGTTTTGAAAGCGCGGTAGCGTTGGTGCATCAGCGCTTCTCCACCAACACTTTCCCGTCCTGGCGTCTTGCACATCCGTACCGCATGGTTGCGCATAACGGCGAAATCAACACGCTGCGCGGCAATGTGAACTGGATGGCGGCGCGTCAGGCTTCGGTAGACTCGGAACTGTTCGGCAATGACATTTCCAAGCTCTGGCCGATTTCCTACGAAGGCCAGTCGGACACGGCCTGCTTCGACAATGCGCTCGAATTCCTGCATCAGGGCGGCTACAGCCTCGCACATGCGATGATGATGCTGATCCCGGAAGCATGGTCGGGCAATAAGCTGATGTCGGACGACCGCCGGGCATTCTATGAATATCACGCTGCCCTGATGGAGCCATGGGACGGTCCGGCCGCCGTGGCTTTCACGGACGGTCGCCAGATCGGCGCGACGCTGGACCGTAACGGCCTGCGTCCGGCGCGCTATATCGTGACGGACGATGATTTCGTCATTCTGGCTTCGGAAGCCGGTGTTCTGCCGGTCGAGGAAAAGAAAGTCGTCAAGAAATGGCGTCTCCAGCCGGGCCGCATGCTGCTGATCGATATGGAAGAAGGCCGCATCGTTTCAGATGAGGAAATCAAGTCCCAGATCGCGCAGAAGCATCCCTACAAGCAGTGGCTCGCCAACACGCAGCTCATTCTGGAAGACCTTAATCCGGTCGAGCCACGTGCGCTGCGCAAGGATGTGAGCCTGCTCGACCGCCAGCAGAGCTTCGGCTACACGCAGGAAGACACCAAGCTGTTGATGTCGCCCATGGCTACGACTGGTCAGGAAGCCATCGGTTCGATGGGTACGGATACGCCGATTTCGGCCATGTCCGACAAGTCGAAGATGCTGTTCACCTATTTCAAGCAGAACTTCGCGCAGGTCACCAACCCGCCGATCGATCCGATCCGCGAAGAATTGGTGATGAGCCTTGTCTCCTTCATCGGCCCGCGTCCGAATATTTTCGACCTTGTCGGCACGTCACGCCGCAAGCGTCTGGAAGTGCGCCAGCCGATCCTGACCAATGGCGATCTGGAAAAGATCCGCTCCATTGGTCATACGGAAGACCGCTTCGATACCAAGACGCTCGACATCACCTATAATTCGGGTGAAGGTGCAGCCGGTATGCACGGCGCTATCGAACGCCTTTGTGACCGCGCCGAAGCGGCCGTCCATGGCGGCTACAACATCGTCATCCTTTCGGATCGTCAGGTTGGTCCGGACCGCATTCCGATCCCGGCTCTTCTGGCGACGGCAGCTGTGCACCATCACCTGATCCGCAAGGGCCTGCGCACGTCGGTTGGCCTCGTTGTGGAATCGGGCGAGCCGCGCGAAATACATCATTTCTGCTGCCTCGCCGGTTACGGTGCCGAGGCGATCAATCCTTACCTTGCCTTCGACACATTGCTCGACATGCATCGCCGTCGCGAGTTCCCGCCGGAAGTTGACGAGAATGAAGTCGTCAAGCGCTACATCAAGTCGATTGGCAAGGGCATCCTCAAGGTCATGTCCAAGATGGGCATCTCGACCTACCAGTCCTATTGCGGCGCGCAGATTTTCGATGCAGTTGGTCTGCAAACGGGCTTTGTTGACAAGTTCTTCTTCGGCACGGCAACGAGCATTGAAGGCGTTGGTCTCGATGAAATCGCGGAAGAAACCGTACGTCGCCACACTGATGCCTTTGGCAGCGATCCGGTTCTGCTGACCTCGCTGGAAGTTGGCGGTGAATATGCCTACCGTATGCGCGGCGAGGCTCACCTGTGGTCGCCGGATGCGGTTGCCAGACTGCAGCATGCAGTGCGCACCTCCAATCCGGAGACCTTCACCGAATATACGCGCATGCTCGACTCCAAGTCGGCGCAGGCGAAGACTATTCGCGGCCTGTTCAACATTCGTTTCGCTGACGAGCGCGGTCTGAAGCCGGTTTCCATCGATGAGGTCGAACCGGCAACGGAAATCGTCAAGCGCTTCTCGACGGGTGCGATGTCTTTCGGCTCGATCTCTAGAGAAGCCCACACAACGCTGGCGCGCGCCATGAATGCCATTGGCGGCAAGTCGAACACCGGCGAGGGTGGTGAGGAGCCGGATCGCTTCTATCCGCTGCCGGATGGTAAGCCGAACCCAGAACGCTCTGCCATCAAGCAGGTGGCATCGGGCCGTTTCGGTGTGACGACGGAATATCTCGTCAACTCCGATCTGATCCAGATCAAGGTCGCGCAGGGCGCAAAGCCCGGCGAAGGCGGCCAGCTGCCGGGCCACAAGGTCGATGCGACTATCGCCAAGACCCGTCACTCGACGCCGGGTGTCGGCCTCATTTCGCCGCCTCCGCACCATGACATCTACTCGATCGAAGATCTGGCGCAGCTCATCTACGACCTGAAGAACGTCAATCCGGCTGCCGATATCTCGGTCAAGCTGGTGTCGGAAGTGGGTGTTGGCACGGTTGCTGCCGGTGTTGCCAAGGCGCGTGCCGACCACATCACCGTGTCGGGTTATGATGGCGGTACGGGTGCTTCGCCGCTCACCTCGCTGAAGCATGCCGGAAGCCCTTGGGAAATCGGTCTTGCCGAAACCCATCAGACGCTGGTGCTGAACGGGCTTCGCTCTCGCGTGGCCCTGCAGGTCGATGGTGGTCTGCGCACCGGTCGCGATGTCATCATCGGTGCGCTGCTCGGTGCCGACGAGTTCGGCTTCTCGACCGCTCCGCTGATTGCCGCCGGTTGCATCATGATGCGCAAGTGCCATCTGAACACCTGCCCGGTGGGCGTGGCGACGCAGGACCCGGTTCTGCGCAAACGCTTCAAGGGTACGCCGGAACATGTCATCAACTTCTTCTTCTATCTGGCGGAAGAAGTGCGTGCTTTGTTGGCAGAGATGGGCTTCACCAAGCTGGAACAGATCATCGGCGAGACCGAGTTTCTGGAAAAGCAGGCCATGATCGACCATTGGAAGGCCAAGGGTCTCGATTTCAGCCGCATTTTCTACAAGCCTGAAGCCGAGAAGCACGAAATCTACTGGACCGAGCGTCAGCATCACCCGATTGAGGATGTCCTTGATCGCAAGCTGATTGCCGAGGCTATGCCCGCGCTGGAAGACCGCCAGCCGGTCAAGATCGACATCGACATCAAGAATGTCGATCGTTCTGCCGGCGCGATGCTTTCCGGTGAAGTTGCCAAGCGCTTCCGTCACAAGGGGCTGCCGGAAGACACCATCGCCGTTACCCTTCGCGGTACAGCTGGCCAGTCTTTCGGTGCGTTCCTGGCGCGCGGCGTCTCGTTCGAGCTGATCGGCGATGGCAACGACTATGTCGGCAAGGGCCTTTCGGGTGGTCGCATCGTCATCCGCCCGCCGGAAGACACGCGTATCGTTGCCGAAGATTCCATCATCGTCGGCAATACCGTGCTCTACGGTGCACTTGAAGGCGAGTGCTATTTCCGCGGTGTTGCAGGTGAGCGTTTCGCCGTCCGCAACTCTGGCGCGGTCACGGTTGTCGAAGGCGTGGGCGACCACGGCTGCGAATACATGACTGGCGGTGTCGTCGTAGTCATAGGCCAGACGGGGCGCAATTTTGCGGCGGGCATGTCGGGCGGTGTTGCCTATGTGCTGGATGAGGAAGGTGACTTCGCCCAGCGCTGCAACATGGCGATGGTCGAGCTGGAGCCGGTACCGGAAGAAGACGACATTCTCGAAAAGCTGCATCACCATGGCGGCGACCTTATGCACAAGGGCCGTGTGGACGTTTCAGCCAACATGACCCATCATGATGAGGAACGTCTGGTGCAGCTGATCGCCAATCATCTGCACTACACCGGCTCGACGCGGGCGAAGGACATTCTCGACAATTGGGAGAGCTATCGTCCCAAATTCGTGAAAGTCATGCCGGTCGAATACCGCCGCGCTTTGGAAGAGATGGAGCGTATGCAGATCGGTGTTGCGGCTGAATAGGACACGATCCTGAAAAGTGGAGCCCGGCCTTCGGGTCGGGCGCCCTTCGCAACGTGAAAGATAACAACGTCCTTGCAAGCCAGCGCATTGGAAGATGATGCGGCGGACAGGGCAACTTCCGGCAAAGCCGACCATGCGCTGGTCGCAGGCCGAGGGGAGTAGAAGAATGGGTAAGGTAACTGGTTTTCTAGAGATCGACCGTCAGGTGGCAAAGTACCAGCCAGCGTCAGATCGTATCCGCCACTTCCGCGAGTTCACCATTCCGATGACGGATGGTGAAGTGCAGAAGCAGGCGGCACGCTGCATGGATTGCGGCATTCCGTTCTGCCATGGCCCGACGGGCTGCCCGGTGCACAACCAGATCCCGGACTGGAACGATCTCGTCTATAACAACAACTGGGATCAGGCGATCCGTAATCTGCATCTGACCAATAATTTCCCGGAATTCACGGGTCGCGTCTGCCCCGCACCTTGCGAGGAAGCCTGCACGCTGAACCTCGAGGATACGCCGGTTGCGATCAAGACGGTGGAACAGGCGCTGGGCGACAAGGCTTATGAGCTCGGCTACATCGTGCCGCAGCCTGCTGCCAACAAGACTGGCAAGTCGGTTGCGATCATCGGTTCCGGCCCGACTGGTCTCGCGGCTGCACAGCAATTGGCTCGTGCGGGTCACATGGTCGATGTCTACGAGCGCGAAAGCCGCCCCGGCGGCCTGCTGCGTTATGGCATTCCCGATTTCAAGATGGAAAAGCACCACATCGACCGCCGTGTCGCGCAGATGGAAGGCGAAGGCGTTCGTTTCCTATGCGGTGTGAACATCGGCGTCGACAAGCCGTTGCGCGGTCTCCTCGATACCTATGATGCCGTGCTTTACAGCGGTGGCTCGGAAACGCCGCGCCCGGCGGGCATTCCGGGTGCAGATTTTGAAGGCGTGCATGATGCCATGCCTTATCTGGTTCAGCAGAACCGTCGCGTTGGACGCGAGAATATCGAATCCGTTGCCTGGACTTCGGCTCCGATCCTGGCTGGCGGCAAGCATGTCGTGGTGGTTGGCGGTGGCGATACCGCGTCGGACTGCGTGGGCACGGCGTTCCGTCAGGGTGCGGTCAATGTCACCCAGCTCGATATTCGTCCGCAGCCGCCGGAAAAGGAAGACAAGCTTAGCGTCTGGCCTTATTGGGCGACCAAGATGCGCACCTCCTCCAGCCAGGCGGAAGGCGCTTCCCGCGAGTTTCAGGTCGCAACGCTGGAATTCATCGGCGAAGAAGGCCGCCTCACGCATGTGAAGTGCTGTCAGGTGGATGAAAAGCGCAAGCCGATTGCTGGAACGGAGTTCTTCATCAAGGCCGATCTTGCTTTTATCGCAATCGGTTTTGCCGGACCGGCAGAAGACAGCGTGGTCAAGGAACTGGGTGAAAAGCTCGACATCGTTACCGACCGTCGCGGCTCCAGATCGGTCAAAGCCAATGAGCGCGACTACCGCACCAATGTCGATAAGCTCTATGCGGCAGGTGATGTGCGCCGCGGCCAGTCGCTGGTTGTCTGGGCAATCCGCGAAGGCCGCCAAGCGGCACACGCCATCGATGCTGATTTGATGGGTAGTTCCGTTCTACCGCGTTAAAGCTGCGATATTCCGGCCCTAGCGGCCTGCAAATGGCGTTGTTTTGCGCTTCCGGTGCTCATGTACCTCCAGTACACTCTGCTCCGGTTCTCAAACTCCACCATTTTCGGCTCGCCAGCGCCGCAATCTCATCAGCTTTAATGAGCACACTGAAAATAAAAAGCCCGGAGTTTCCTCCGGGCTTTTTGTGTCTTTTGGGGATCAGCCGATCAGCTTTGGCCGCGTCGCGACTTCATCACCAGATAGGCGATGGCGAGAAGCACGAACCAAAGCGGCGTGACCTTCAGGGCCGCTGCGGTATCTGGCTCCTGCGCCAGCGCCCACAAAATGAAGGCGAAGAAGGCGAAGACCATGACCACGGCGGCACGTCCGCCCGGCATTTTGAAAGTGGACTTTTCATGCAGGTCTGGGCGCTTGCGACGGTATTGCAGATATGACGCCAGAATGACCGACCAGATGAAGATGAAAAGCAGCGCTGAAATCGTCGTGACGATTGTGAAGGCTTCGATGATGCTCTGGCCAGCATAAAGCAGAACCACGCCTGCGAGTAGGAAAACACACGAGAAGAACAGCGAGTTCACCGGTACTTTCCGCTTGTTCAGCTTGCCGAGCGCCTTCGGCGCGAGTTTGGAAGTGGCAAGGCCGTAGATCATACGCGAAGTCGAGTAAATGCCGGAATTTGCGCTCGACGTTGCCGAAGTCAACACGACGAAATTCACGACATGGGCTGCGATGCCAAGACCCGCCAGCGAGAACATGGCAACGAACGGGCTCGAATTCGGGTCGACCTGATCCCAAGGAATGACGGTGATGATGACGAATAGCGCGCCGAGATAGAACAGCACCACGCGGATCGGAATTGAGTTGATCGCCTTGGGCAGATTGCGCACTGGGTCCTTGGTTTCAGCAGCGGCAGTACCGACTAGCTCGATGCCGACAAAAGCGAAAACCGCGATCTGGAAACCGGCAACAAAGCCAAGGAAACCGTTGGGGAAGAACCCGCCATGGTTCCACAGATGGGCGACCGATGCCTGGCTGCCATTGGGCAGGGTAAAGCCGGTCGAGAGCATGTACACACCCGCAATGATCAGACCGACAATGGCGACGATCTTGATAAGCGCGAACCAGAATTCGATTTCACCGAAATTGCGCACGGTAGGCAGATTGAGCGCCAGAAGCGTGAAGATCAGCCCGAGCGCTGGTATCCAGAGCGCCAGTTCTGGGAACCAGAATGAGACATAGCCCGAAACGGCAACCACATCGGCCACACCGGTCACAATCCAGCACAGCCAATAGGTCCAGCCGGTGAAGAACTGCGCCCACGGCCCGAGATAATCGCCTGCGAAATCCGCAAAGGAACGATATTCGAGATTGGACAGCAGGATTTCGCCCAGTGCGCGCATGACGAAAAACAGCATGAAGCCGATAATGGCATAGACGAGCAGGATCGAAGGCCCGGCTAGTGAAATGGTTTTGCCCGACCCCATGAAAAGACCGGTGCCGATGGCACCGCCAATGGCGATCAGCTGTAGATGTCGGTTAGACAGATTGCGTGCAAGATGGGGTTCCTCCTCCCGATGTGGATCGACAGAAGGCTTTGATGCGATATTCATTCAAACGCCTCTTGTTTCTGGCGGACGCTGAAAAGTAATTCCCGCAAGTGCAGAAGAGCGTCCTTCCTGTCCAGCCTTTTCAGGCAGACGGTGGCTTCTGATAGACGATGCGAGCGCTTCTGTGAACAGCGCGGAATGTAGTAATTAGAATCATATTGGATAGAGAAAGCCGCTGGCTATCAATAAAGTGACAGCTCGATCATACTGGTTAGGCTCAAAAATTTAGGGATTTGCGCCCTTCTGCGGCCAGGAAAAATCGTCTGCCCGTCCGGGTGAAGGCTTGCTCTCATTCCGGGCCGGGCGTGGAACTTGCGGACGCGCAACGAGGTTGCCGCCAAGCAGAACGCCGCTTTCATCCTTGTCGATGTCGCGAATACTGACCGGCGCTACACGATCAACGGGCTTGGACGGGTCATGAGTGCCTGCCGCAGGCAGAGGCTGGTCTTCGTCCTTTGCACCGCCGAGATAGGCTCGCAGCGGCTTTTCAGCATAGAAAGCGAGCTTGCGCTTGCCGGCTGAAGTTATGTTGATGCCGTCATTGCCGCGCAAACGCGCGGTCTGACCGTTAATATCGAAGCCAGTCTGGGTAAAGTTTCCGTCCTCATCGACGAAGCCATCCCAGACATCAGCAAATTTCCCCCCCGCCTTTTCGGTGGCTGTACGATAAATTTCATTGAGCGCCAGCATATCCTGCGACATGCCTTTCGGGCGAAACGGCGGCTGCCCGATCCAAACCAGAGGAAAATGCTTGTCGTTGATCACCTTGATGAAGGCGGTGACACGCTTTTGATATTCCTCGTTCCATTCCGGCGACCGGGGCGGTAGGCTCGCGCCCTTCTCGGTGATCGCCTGCCTGTCGTTAGAGCCTATCATCACGACGACAGCAGCCGGTTTCTCCTCGTCCAGTATCTTGCCGATATTGTCGGGCCAATCAAAATGGTCGCTACGAACAAAGCCGGAAGAACCATTTATTCGGGTTACGACCTGGAAGTTGGGGTCCGACGCGAAAGCGACATCGAGGCCTTCGGCTAGGCCATTGCCGATGAAGTCACCAACGACGAGGATCTTCTTTGCATCCGGCTTTTTCTCCACAAACTCGACCGCAGGGCTTGCCGCCGGTGGCGGTGTCGGGCGTGAAGCGGGAGAACTCGCTTTGGAGCGCTTGGCCTTTGGTCGTGCGCGTTGCGGCGTTGGCTGTTGATATTGGCGCTGTGGCTGCGCTTGCCGCGAGCCGAACAGGAGATCGAAAAGCGTTCTCGGCCGTTCCTGTGCGGATGCCGTGGCGATGTCAGAAAACAGCAGCGCTGTCATCGCCAGCACGATGCTGAAAGCTTTTACAAGCTTGGTCACAGTCCGATTTCCACGCATCCGTTTCGCCTTCATGGCTTGCATAATAGCTTGGCAATCCTGAAAAAGATAATGGAGCGCACTTTTGGTAAAGTGCGCTCCATTCGATCAATCCGACAGTTTAACGACGGCGCAGAACCGACAGGACTTCCTTGCTTGGATGACCATCCGGTTGAAGCCCGTTGCGCTGCTGGAAGGCTTCGATAGCTGCCCGCGAGGTGGAGCCGATCTTGCCATCGATATTGCCGTCATAATAGCCGAGTGCCTTCAGATGCGTTTGTAGCTCCTGACGCTCGTTCATGGTGATCGGTGTGAACGGGCGGTTCCAGTCCTGCCGCAGTCCCTGGTAACCACCGATGCGGTCGGCAAGCAGGCCGACAGCAAGTGCGTATTTGTCGGCATTGTTGTAACGCTTCAAGACGAAGAAGTTTTTCGTCATCAGGAAGGCAGGCCCCTGACGGCCATCCGGCACTTTCAGTGTAGCCTTTTCGTTAGGATCGGGGAAGGCGCGCCCATTGGCCCGGACGAGACCGATCTTCTGCCACTCAGCGATCGAAAGCGAGCCGGAAGGGAACTTGCGTCCCTGCGGCAGCGCGACTTCGTAGCCCCAGCTACGGCCCGGCTGCCAGCCATTGCGATGCAGGAGATTTGCCGCTGTGCCAAGCGCATCGGGAATTGAATTCCAGATGTCGCGCTTGCCGTTGCCGTCCATATCGACGGCATAGGCCTGATAGCTGGTCGGGATAAATTGCGTATGACCGAGCGCACCGGCCCAGGAACCGGAAAGATGTCCGCGATCGATATCGCCTGTCTGGAGGATCTTCATGGCAGCGATCAGCTGGGTACGGCCGTATTTGGCGCGCTTCGGATCGCCATAGGCAAGCGTGGCCAGTGAGCGGACCGTATCGCGCATGACGTCGTCACGTTTGAGGATTTCGCCGTAATTGCTTTCCATCGACCAGATGGCGAGCAGGATATTGCGATCGACCGAGAAACGCTGCTCGATACGCTGAAGCCAGGGTCCCCATTTCCGGGCCATGCTCTGGCCAACCGAGACGGACTGTTCGTTCACCCGGTTATCGATGTAATTCCAGACAGGTTCGGTAAATTCCGGCTGATACCGTGCTTTCTGCAGAACGACCGGGTCTGGCGCATCCACGCCGCGAAATGCGCGGTCGAAAGTGGACGGCGAAACACCTGCCTTTATGGCGACAGGGCGAAAACTGGCGACCCATTGGCGAAATTGCGCATCAGCCAGTGCGGAACCAGTTGTCAGCGTTGAGGCGAGCACAGCTATCGCAACCGTTGCAGCTGCTTTCAGCTTCATCGTCTGGCCCACCGTGAATGGAAATCGCAGCATTCTGTGTTTCCCTTCTGCAATCAAATTTAGCCGATACCGGCGCGTTTCCCTTCGACCTGGATTCTACTCGCCCCGGATTGCATTAGTTAATTAATACCATCCTGTGTTGAATTTGAGCCAGCAGAAAATTCCGGATCGAACCGTTGAACGTTCAAATTAGAACCTGTCGGTTAGCAATTGGTTTACCATCGTGAGACCTGCGTTAAAATTTGCCTGAAGTTTCGAAAAATTTTTGAATCAAGCAACATTAAGGTCGGGTCATTGAATGTGATGGGATGGGGCATGTAATTTCGTCGTTCTTTAATGAAAAGGCCTTATTTGAAATTCAGTCGTTTCAATGCTTTGATAGCAAATCTGAAATAGTGAAATCGAGGAGAGGAATGAGTTCGATCCGAAAAATTCGCAAGGCCGTGTTCCCTGTCGCAGGTCTTGGCACCCGCTTCCTGCCCGCCACCAAATCCATCCCCAAAGAAATGCTGACGGTCGTGGATAAGCCCGTCATCCAGTATGTGGTCGATGAGGCGCGCGAAGCTGGTATCGAACATCTGATTTTCGTCACCGGACGCAACAAAGCGGTCATCGAAGACTATTTCGATGCGCAGGTAGAGCTTTATTCCACGCTCGCCGAGCGCGGCAAGACGGCGGAACTGGAGCATCTTCAGGATATCCAGCCGCAGCCAGGAACGACGAGCTTCACCCGCCAGCAGGTGCCGCTCGGCCTTGGCCATGCGGTCTGGTGTGCCCGCGAGCTCGTCGGCGATGAGCCTTTCGCTCTCCTGCTGCCGGATATGGTCATGCAGTCGAAGAAGGGCTGCCTGAAGGAAATGGTCGAGCTTTATGAGAAGACCGGCGGCAATGTCATTGCCGTGCAGGAATGCGATCCAGAAGAAGCGCATAAATACGGTATCGTCGGCAAGGGCGATGCCATCGGCAGTGGTTTTGAAATCACGCAGATGGTCGAAAAGCCTGCCAGGGGCACGGCCCCGTCCAATCTCTACATCAATGGCCGCTACATTCTGCAGCCGGAAATCTTCGAGCTTCTGAGCAAGCAGGAAAAGGGCGCAGGCAACGAAATTCAGCTGACGGATGCGATGCTGAAGCTTGCCGATGCCCAGAAATTCTTCGGCTTCGATTATCGGGGCCTGACGTTCGACTGCGGCTCCAAGGCCGGCTTCATCGAGGCCAATGTTGCCTTCGCGCTGTGGCGCAACGATATTCGCCCATCGGTCGAAGGCTCGATCGGCAATCTGCTGAATACCATCAAACCAGCTTGATAGAATTGGTCTGATCTCCGGTCACGCCCCCTGCAAAGGGGGCGTTTTTTTATGGCCGCTGGCACGATTTCCGTGAAACTTGCTTTTTTTGACAATGACAATAGGTTTTTGACCTAGTAGGTCCCTCAAAAAGTGTGAAACATTTTCAGGTAATCCGTCAAACAAGTTCCTCCCCTCATAAGGAATAAAGCATGCAAGAATTCCAGCAGACGATGGGTGCAGGTGCGCTCATCTCGATAGCGGTAGGCGCTGTTCTATTATTGCTTTTGCTTATCATCCGGTTTCGTGTCCATGCCTTCGTAGCGCTTATAATCGTCAGCCTTTTGACGGCGCTCGCCACTGGTATTCCGGCTGGCAATATTCTGACGACTATCACGTCCGCCTTCGGATCGACCCTTGGAGGCGTGGCGCTGCTAGTCGGTCTTGGCGCCATGCTGGGCCGGTTGCTCGAAATATCCGGCGGCGCGCAGGCGCTTGCCGACGATCTCATCCGGCGGTTCGGCGAAAAGCGGGCACCCATGGCGCTTGGTATCGCATCGCTGATCTTCGGCTTTCCCATCTTTTTCGATGCGGGACTGGTTGTGATGCTTCCCGTGGTCTTCACGGTCGCGCGACGTCTCAAAGGAAGCCTGCTTCTCTATGGTATTCCGGTCGCTGCGGCCTTTTCGGTGATGCACGTTTTCGTCCCGCCTCATCCCGGCCCGGTAGCAGCATCCGAGCTTCTGGGTGCGGATGTGGGACTTCTCATTCTCGTTGGCATCGTGGTGGTTATACCGGTCTGGTTCATTGCCGGTCACCTTTTCGGCGGCTGGATCGGTAAGCGGATCAATCTCCCTATCCCCGACAGTTTTGATGCCGGGACGAATGCGGAAGAGGCCGTGAACCCTCCGACTTCCAGCTTGGTGATCTTGCTTCTTTTGCTGCCGCTGGTTCTCATCTTCATCAATACCGGTCTCGATTTTGCCCGCGCGCAAGGATGGGTGAGCGCCGATGCAAATTGGTATCAGCTGGCACGAATGATCGGATCGACCCCGGTTGCGCTTCTGATTTCTGTGCTGGTGGCATCCTATGTGTTGGGGCCGCAGCGCGGCAGGGATCTGGCCAGCGTCGAACGTATTCTCGATTCGGCGCTTGGCCCGGTTTGTTCTATCATCCTGATTACGGGCGCAGGCGGCATGTTCGGCGGTGTCCTGCGTGCTTCCGGCATTGGTGACGCCTTGTCCAATGCGTTCGCGAATACGGGACTACCCGTTATCGTGGCAGGCTTCCTGATTGCAACGATTTTGCGGGTGGCACAGGGATCGGCAACGGTGGCGCTGATAACTGCTGCCGGGCTTGTTCAGCCTGCGGTTCAGGCTGCCGGATATCACGGGCTTGAGACTGCAGCGGTGGTGATCGCGCTTGCTGCAGGGTCCGTCATGCTGTCCCATGTCAACGATTCAGGCTTCTGGCTCGTCGGACGTTTCTTCAACATGGACGTCAAGACGACACTCAAAACCTGGACTGTTCTGGAAACCCTTATCGGTCTTCTTGGGTTCGGTATGGCGTGCATTCTGTTCTGGCTCGCTTAAGCTAACCACGAAACGGCATCCCGAAAGGGGTGCCGTTCTATCTGTTTGTTTTTACGCATGTCTTTATCCCGAAATGGGCTCCCACTTTCGGGAGACAAGCTCTAGCGCTGAACCTTCACGCCGAGATAAACGCTATCGGCGGTATATTCTCGGTCGGATATTTTGCTTGTCAGGAACTCGTGGCGGAGGCGCGCATCCAGCCCGACGAAACGATTGATCCAGTAAGTTGCGCCGATCTGCGCGCCGATCGTGTAATCGGTCCCGGTGCCATCCTTGTTCTGCCGGATATTTGCATCAAGCCTGCCATTGAGGCTGAGGTCGGAGCGTATGCGGCGGGTCACGTCAAGGCTTGCAAAATGCAGGAGCGACCCGGCAATGCCGGGTGTGGTCGAGGTATCGACGATTGTTTGCGCATAGAGGCGCACATCGGTTCCGCGCAGCGGCGACCAGTTGAGCGCTGCATTGATCGACGGCCCGCTGATGTCGCTGAGACGAGAATCATCGCTGTTGGCGCGCATGTAACCGGCCGCAAATTCGCCGTTCAGCTTCTCGCCCATATCAAGCATCATACCGCCGCGCAGTGCAAACTGCGACCCACTACGCTCGTAGCCATTGCTGTCGAGCTTTTCATCGAAGATGCGCTTGCCCAGTTCCACTTCGGTGAAGGGTTTGATTGCGGGAGACAAGGAAAAGCCGCCGCGCAACGTAATGCTGGCATAGGTATTGTCACGGTCCTTCTGGCTGACCTTGCCGCCAGACGACAGCTCCGCATCGCCATAGATATTGTGCTCTACCCGCCCGGTTGCACTGCCGAAGATCAGGCCCATGTCGCGCTCGACGCCGAGACTTCCGTTGAGGGTGTGAACCAGAGGCCGCTGCAAGGCATCGACAACCCCGTTGGGGCTCGACGCGCTTTCGCGACGCAGCCGGTAACCCGCGCCGGTGTTGACGGTCGTCTGGTCACCGAGATCGAAGCGAAGCTTGCCCTGTATGTCGACCTGCGGTTCCGAGACATCTTCTCCCGAAATGGACTTGGCCCAGGTGCCCGATGCGTCCAGCGTTGCCTGATGACGCGCCCAGTCCGACTGGGCACTGAGCCGCAATGTAGTTTCACTGAGAACCGCGCTGGAGCCGGTCGCGCTGTTGTCGCCGTTGGTTGTGGCACGGATACCCTGTTCGAGCGACGGTCTTAAGATGAACGAGCCGGTACGAATGCCGACCGGCGCGAACGGATCGGTTTCCTGCGTAGAGCCGCGCCCTTGCTCGGGCAATTGACGTAAATTCTCACGCTGTGCACGGCCGGTCTCTTCGCTTGTCTCGGTGTCAATCGAGCCGACACGAATATTGTCGGGTTGAAGCGACTGGCGGTCCTGCTGTGCAGGAGCAATCGGAGCCGCCTGCACTGTGGTTGCCGGGTCTACCGCCGTCGTGTTTTCAGGCGGGGTGTAACTGTCGTCAGTCGTCTCGCTGGCGCCGTCATCATATCCAGGAGCGGCAAGTCCGCGATTTGCGAGCGTTTCGGGCGAGGAGGCTGAAAGTACGTCTTCGGCGACGCTCCCGCGAAGATAAGCTTCCTGAGCAAGGGCGGAACCATGACAGATCGCCAGCGCCACGCCCGATAAAAACAGGCATCGCAGCCTGCGGGCAATGGGCGTCGAACCGCCAGATGGGGCCTTGGCAAAAAGCATGTCGTGTTTTCAAACCGTCGCAACGTGGTAGATGAACGGTAAAGGCACATGGTTAATTCTTGGTTGCCGTGGCCGAATTCATGACCATGTGTGCAGCACAAATGTTTGGACAACCGGCTACGAAGAAGTTAACCCTTGCCGCCATGGAAAAGCTCGATCAGATCATCCCTCCGGCAGATGCGGAAGCGGCCATCGCTTCGGCGTTGCGCACCATAAAGACTGAAAATGCTGGCCTCACGGCGCTTGAAGAAGCACTGAATGACGGTCTTTCCGGTCCCTTTGTCGAGGCGGTGAAGCGTATCGTCGCCTCGAGCGGGCGTCTGGTCGTTACGGGTGTAGGCAAGAGTGGTCATATTGGTTCCAAGCTTGCTGCCACCTTTGCCTCGACCGGCACATCGGCATTCTTCGTTCATTCGGCAGAAGCCAATCACGGTGATCTCGGCATGATCGGCCGCGACGATGTCATTCTGGCCATCTCATGGTCGGGTGAAACGGCAGAACTGAAGGGGATCGTCAATTATTCGCAGCGCTTCCGCATTCCGCTGATCGCAATCACCGCTGGTGAGAATTCGGCACTCGGTCGCGCGGCGGATGTCGTGCTGCTCCTGCCGAAAACAGCCGAGGCCTGCCCGCATGGTCTGGCGCCCACGACCTCGACCATGATGCAACTTGCCATCGGTGATGCGCTGGCAATCGCACTTCTGGAAGCGCGCGGCTTTACCCCGAGCGATTTCAAGACCTTTCATCCCGGCGGTTCGCTGGGCGCAAGCCTCATCCATATCCGCGATATTATGCATCGCGGCGAACGCTTGCCTTTGGTGAAGACCGGCACATCCATGCCAGACGCGATGAGGGTTCTGGCGCAAAAGAGCTTCGGCTGCGTGGTGGTCGTCGATGATGGTGGCGATCTGGCGGGCATCGTCACAGACGGCGACATCTCGCGCAATCTGAGCCGCAACCTTGCGGCTTTGGCGGTTGACGACATCATGACGCGCAAGCCGAAGACGGTTGACCAGAATATGCTGGCAACTGCGGCACTTAACACCATCAATGAAAATCACATCGGAGCGCTGATCGTCGTGGACGCCGGACGCCCGATCGGGCTCGTGCACTTCCACGACCTGTTGCGGATAGGCGCGGCGTAAGGGAGTAAGGGAGTAAGCTAAAAATCACTCGCTTTAGCTTATCCTATTCCCCTATTCAGCAACTTCAATCTCCAGCGAAACCGGATCGAAGGCAACGACCCGGACTTCTGTTCCTGTTGGCAGATCGGGGCCTTTCACGCGCCACATCGTATCGTTGATACGGATTCGCCCGCGACCGTTGATGATCGGCTCCGTCAAGGTGGTGCGCTGGCCGACGAGTTGCTCGCCGCGACGATTGAGCAAGGGTTCATCGGCATCGGTGCTGCGCGAGCCGAAGAAGCGACGTCCTGCCAGCACGAAAATGACGGCCAGAACCAGAAAAACGACAGTCTGAAACTGCCAGCCAAACCCTGTTGTCGAAGACAGGAGAAAGGCAAGCGCGCCGGTCACAAGCGCTGCAAGCCCGAACCAGATGAAGAAGAAGCCGGGCGCCGAGATTTCCAGTATCAGCAGGATCAGCCCGAAAACGAGCCAGTTCCAGATGCCGAGGCCGGACAGATATTCAATAATCATGGCGCCCTCTATTCCTTGTGTTGAGCAGCTTTAGCGTCCAGCGGACGGAACGCTGCGCGGACGGGAAGGGGTCGGTGGCTGCGGTGCCGGGTCTACCGGCCTGCTGCCATCACCAAAGACTTCCTTGGCAATTGCACCAATACCGCCGAGCGAGCCGATAAGGGCACTCGCCTCAAGCGGCATCAGCACGACCTTTTGGTTCTTGGCGCTGGCGATATTGCTGAGAGCTTCCGTATATTTCTGCGCAACGAAGTAGTTAAGCGCCTGCACATTGCCGTTGGCAACGGCATCGGAAACCATGGTGGTGGCTTTCGCTTCGGCTTCCGCGAGGCGCTCGCGTGCCTCTGCCTCGCGCTTGGCTGCTTCCAGCTTGCCTTCAGCTTCGAGAATCTGTGACTGTTTCTGACCTTCGGCGCGCAGAATCTGTGCGTTACGATCGCCCTCGGCTTCAAGAACTTGCGCGCGCTTGTCACGCTCTGCCTTCATCTGGCGTGCCATGGAGGTGACGATATCTTCTGGCGGATTGATATCCTTGATTTCCACGCGCGTCATTTTAAGGCCCCATGGATGGGCCGCCTCATCGACAACCCGCAACAGGCGGTCATTGATCGCGTCGCGGTTCGATAGCAGTTCATCGAGATCCATCGAGCCCATGACGGTACGGATATTGGTCATGGTCAGGTTGAGGATCGCATATTGCAGGTTCGCTACCTGATAGGCCGCCTGCGCTGCATTCAGCACCTGATAGAAAGCCACGCCGTCAACACCGACGATAGCGTTATCGCGGGTGATGACCTCCTGCGTCGGCACATCGAGCACTTGCTCCATCATGTTGAGACGCGCACCGATACGATCGAAAAACGGTACGATCAGGTTCAGTCCTGGATTGAGCGTACGCGTATAGCGACCGAACCGCTCGACGGTGTAATTATATCCCTGTGGCACGGTCTTGATACCGGCAAACAGCGTCGCCAGAACCAGTGCAGCCAGAATGAGCAGCGTAATATCGAAACCGGTCATTGTCTTTCCTTAAGGCAATAGGACAGTAGGTCAATAAAGCAGTAGGTGGAGTCTATCATAGGTCAGAACATACTGCCCTATTCCCTTACTCCCCTACTCACTTCAATCTAAACCCATCCCTGCAATTCGCGACGCACCAGTGTCTCGATGACCTTCATGCCGTCTTCGCTGTCGTTGAGACAAGGAATATGACTGAAATTTTCGCCGCCGTTTTCAAGAAATTCTTCAGCGGCCTCATTGCCGATCTCATCCACTGTTTCCAGACAGTCGGCAACGAAACCCGGATTGAGAACGGCCATCGACTTGACCCCGTGTTTGGCCAAGTCTTCCACCGTTTCGTCGGTATAGGGCTGGAGCCATTCTTCAGGCCCGAAGCGGGACTGGAATGTGGAGCGAAACTGGCTATCATCAAGGCCCAGCCGGGTCTGTAAAAGACGTGATGTTTCAAGACATTGCTGGCGGTAGGGGTCGCCCTTGTCCGAATAGCTTTTCGGTATGCCGTGATAGGATGCGAGGATCACTTCCGGCTTGAAGGAAAGTGTTTCCAGATGCTTCTCGATGGAGCGGGCCAGTGCTTCGATATAAACGGGTTCTGTTTCATAGGACGGCACGATGCGCACTGCTGGCTGAAAACGCTTTTTCATCAGCGCTTCGAAGAACTTGTCGTTGACCGTCGCTGTCGTCGTTGCCGAATATTGCGGGTAGAGCGGGAACATGACGATCCGCTCGCAACCCTGCTGCAGCAGGCGGTCGGTCACGCTTTCAATGGATGGCTGGCCATAGCGCATCGCCCAGTCCACGACCACATTTGGATGGTCGGCAAGTGCCTTGGCAAGCTTCTCGCCTTGGGCGCGCGTATAAGTCCGCAACGGAGATTCGTTTTTCTCGCGATTCCAGATGCGGTCGTAAAGCTTGCCGGAACGCTTCGGGCGAGTGTTGAGAACGATGCCGTAAAGGATTGGATACCAGATGAGCCGTGGCCATTCGATAACACGGCGATCTGAGAGAAATTCGGCCAGATAGCGGCGCATCGGGCCATAGTTCGTGCCATCCGGAGTACCAAGATTAACCAGCAGAACACCGACCTTTGGCAGTTTTTCCTGCATCTCCGGCTTGGTTGTCTGGCTGGGTTTCTCCTGCACTTTATCCATCTCACTCATCTTCCGACTCCTGTTCAGCCGGAAAACTAGAGAAAAAAAGACAAATTACAATCCTGACAATTACTGCTGGCGAAATTCTATCGGCGCAGATGTTTTCCGCGCCGTAAGTATTTGAAATTTACCCAAGATATCGAGTGCTTACCCTACCGCCTTGCGCGTCAGGGAGAAGCGTGAACCCGATGACGACGTGCAGTTGAGCTGCGACGGCGAGACGAGTGCGCAGTTCACCTTCGACGAGGTGCCGCGCACGATGGAGCGCATGTCGATTTCAACAAGCTGCGGCGACTGGTAACGGTAGTTGCCTTCGGCAAGCTTTTCGTTCGTGTCGGTGGAGCGGGTCTCGAAAATACCGCCGTTGAATGACGAAACGATGCCGTTCGGATCAACCCAGCTGCCTTCGATGCCTGCCGGGGCGCGAGAGACGGTCGGGGCATTGCCGCCAACCGGGCCAGTCGTTTCGCACGCGGCCAACGCCAGCGACATGACTGCAAGAGGGGCAATGATGCGGAAGCGTTTCATATCCATGCTCTCCATTAGAACATCTCCGGGCCAAAACTGTACGACGGCTGGCCTTTGAAATGCGTAAAACCAAGTATTTAGAGCGGCTTCAACGATTCCGTGGTGATTGGAACCGCTCGGGGATGATTAGTTTGATGTATTGAAACTTGCACGAAAACAAGCCCTCAATGTGAGGATTACGCGATTGTTGCGAAACTGCCGCAATGAAAACTGCCCGGCCTTGCCGGGCAGTTAATCAGTTTAGCGAACCAGAATATTCCGGAATTGCCATGGATCTTTGGTATCGAGGTCTTCCTTGAACAGATGACCACGACCTTCCAGTGGTGTCCAGTCCGTGTAATAGCCGTTCAATGGGCCCAGATATTGCATCTGGACTTCGAGGCAGCGACGGTAATCCATCTCGTCGGTCTCGACGATACCGCTTCGTGGATTTTCCAGCGCCCAGACCATGCCCGCCAGAACAGCCGAGGAAACCTGCAGTCCGGTTGCATTCTGATAAGGCGCGAGCTTGCGCGCTTCCTCGACGGTTAACTGCGAGCCATACCAATAGGCATTTTTTTCGTGGCCATAGAGCAGCACGCCGAGTTCGTCGCTGCCGTCCAGAATTTCATGCTCTTCAAGAACATGCTGCACCGGCTGCGCCCGGCCAGCAGCGCCAAACATTTCATCAAGCGCCAGAATGGCATCATTGCTCGGATGATAAGCGTAATGGCAGGTGAGGCGGAAGTCGAGCTTGCCCTTCTTGTCACGCAGCGTGAAGAAATCGGCGATGGAGATCGCTTCATTATGGGTGACCAGCAGACCATATTGGGCACCGAGCGTCGGGCACCAGGTGCGAATACGGGTATTGCCGCCGGGCTGCTCGAGGAAGATGGCGGCCTTGTTGCCCTTCTTCTGCTTGCGGGCGTTCTTGGGCATCCATTTTTCATGGCTGCCCCAGCCAAGTTCTGCCGGTTGCAGGCCTTCGGCGATGAAGCCTTCGACGGACCATGTATTCCAGAACGTGTTGAAAGGCTTCGGCTCTTTTGCGCGCTGGGTATCGCGTTCCGCGATATGAATACCCTTGACGCCTGCCTTTTTCATCAGTTTCGCCCAGCCGTGCCGATCATCGGCTGCTGGTTCGGTGAAATCGAGCTTCAGTTCAGTTGCAAGATCGACGAGCGCTTTCTTGACGAACCACGAAACCATGCCGGGATTGGCGCCGCAGCAGGAAACGGCGGTCGTACCGCCGGGATTCTTGCGCTTTTCAGCGCGAACCGTTTCGCGCAGCGCATAATTGGTGCGCGAGGCATTGTCAGCATCGGTATCGAAATAGAAGCCGAGCCAGGGTTCCACCACCGTGTCGATATAAAGGGCGCCATGCTCTCGGGCATAACGCATCAGATCAAGTGATCCGGTATCGACGGAAAGATTAACGATAAAAGGCTGGCCTTCTGTCTCTTTCAAAAGAGGCCCGAGAACTTTTTTGTAATTATCCTTGGTGATCGCTTCCTTGAGAAAGCGAATACCCTTGTCGTCGAGGATCTTGCGATTGGCTTCGCTCGGATCAATCACGACCATGCGCGATTTGTCGAATTTGAAATGACGCTCAATCAGCGGCAGGGTACCGCGCCCGATCGACCCAAAGCCGATCATGATGACGGGGCCGGTTATCTCGCCATAGACTTGCCATTTCGCTTTCGCCATTTTCTTCCTCTTGATAGCCGCAGAATTGCGGTGTCGGGTTATCCTTACCCCGGTTTAGCTTATGCGCGGGAACGATAACACAACTTCATAGAAAGAAAGAAACGTCACAAGCTCATGACATCAATACATGTTTAACGTGTTTTAGCTTTTTAAGCCTCGACCAGCTTCGCGCGGATCATACCGCGCAACGAATTGCCGACGAGAATGTTGCGCGCGCTTTTGAGCGCTTCAACGGTAACGATACCCTCTTCGACGACATTGTTGTTCAGCAATTCGCGGCGCAACACGCCGTCAAGCAGACCGCATGAAAGAGCGGGTGTCGTGCAGGTCGTGCCTCCAACGTCGAGAAATATCGACGTAATTGTTCCCTCGCAGACTTCGCCCCGATCATTGAGCAGGATGACCTCATCAACCTCCGCCGGTGAATACTCCTCACGTGCGGCGATATAGACCTGCCGCCTTGTCGTCTTGTGGCGCAGCAGGGGATCGTTGTGATTGAGGCGCGTCCGGGCGATTGCGACTTGCCAGACCGTCTGGCATGACAGCGGTTCGTATGGCGTGCTGGTGACCGTGGCAACTCCGTCCGGTGCAAGCGTCAGCCGCAGTTTCAGGGCTTGTTCGCCAGTACCGTGTTCCGCAACCTTCTGACGGACGGCTTCCATATTGCACGAAAACCCAAGCTCACGGGCAGAATTCGCAAGGCGTGCCATATGCAGATCGAAGCGCAGAACGCCTGAGAGCGGTTCCCAGCGCATGGTTTCGATCAGCTGATAATTCGGCTCCATGATCACAGCCCGTGCCCCGTGTGGCTCGACAGTGCCGCGAACCGTGCTTTCAGAAGACATTCCTCGTACTCCGCTTGCGCCGTGGAATCGAAGACCACGCCACCCCCGACATTGAAGATCGCACGATTTTCATTGAGAAGCGAGATCGTCCGGATAGCAACGTTGAAACGCATCCGGCCGCTGGGCTCGATCCAGCCGAGCGAGCCGCAATAAATGTCGCGCGGCCCGGTCTCCAGCTTGCGCAAGATTTCCATGGCGCTGATCTTCGGCGCGCCGGTGATCGAGCCGCACGGGAAAAGGGCGGCAAAAAGCGAACGCAGCGGCAGGCTTTCTTTCAGTCTGGCCCGCACGCGGCTGATCATCTGGTGAACCGTAGGATAGGTTTCGACGCGGAAGAGTTCCGGCACGTCCAGCGATCCCACTTCGCTGACAAGCGAAATGTCGTTGCGAAGCAGATCGACGATCATGCGGTTTTCGGCCTGGTTCTTCGGATCGTTCAGCAGAAACTGCCGGTTCTGCTCATCTTCTTCCGGCGTCGCACCACGCGGCATGGTGCCTTTCATCGGATGGGTTTCAATCCATCCGTCGCCATCGACTTCAAAGAAAAGTTCCGGCGAGCGCGACAGGACAATGGGGCCCCCGAGATCGCAATAGGTCGCATAGCGGACCGGCTGACGCTTGGCGAGCCTATTGAACAGGATCAGCGGATCGCCGCCCCACTCAGCATGGATCGGAAAGGTAAGGTTGCCCTGATAGCAATCGCCCTCGCGCAAATGACGGTGGAGCCGTTCGAAACGCGGCGCGTAATCGTCGAACGACCATTGCGCGAGCGGATCGCGCAGAAAGGTGGCATTGTCTTCGCTGCGGTTGTGCATCGACTCGTCGGAGGGGCCATCGAAAACGCCGAAGCACAGAAGCGGGGCTTTGCGCCCCTGGGGCAGCAACGGTTTCAAATTCGGTTCCAGCAGATAGCCGGCTTCATAGGATAGATAACCCGCGAGCCATTTCCCGGCATTATGGGCCGCCTGCATCGCATCCCATGCAGGTTCGAATTCATCCGGCGTGTCGGCGCGGATGATCGATGAGGGGGCCGTGAAAAGCACATCGCGGCCCGCCTTGTCGTCCCGGAACAGGATAAGCGGCTTATTGCTTTGGTGAAACACGCAAGTGCTCAGTCTTCCATGGCTTCAAGCTCGTCGATAATGCCTTCGATCACCGACAGGCCCTTGCTCCAGAAATCGGGATCGCTTGCATCCAGACCGAACGGCGCAAGCAATTCCTTGTGGTGCTTGGTGCCGCCAGCCTTCAGCATGTCGAAATACTTCTGCTGGAAGCCCTTTTCCGAATTCTGGTAGACGGCATAGAGCGAGTTTACCAGACAGTCGCCGAAGGCATAGGCATAGACATAGAACGGCGAATGGATGAAATGCGGGATATAGGTCCAGAAGGTCTCGTAACCCGGATTGAGATTGACGGCATCGCCAAGGCTTTCGCGCTGAACATCCATCCAGATTTCGCCGATGCGTTCTGCAGTCAATTCACCTTCGCGGCGCTCGGTATGTACACGGCGCTCGAACTGGTAAAAGGCGATCTGGCGCACGACCGTATTGATCATGTCTTCGGCCTTCTGCGCCAGCATGGCCTTGCGCTCGCGCTTGTCCTTCGTGCGCTCCAGAAGCGAACGGAAGGTCAGCATTTCGCCGAACACGGATGCAGTTTCGGCAAGCGTCAGCGGCGTTGACGCCATGAGAGCGCCCTGACCGCCCGCGAGAACCTGATGCACGCCATGGCCAAGCTCATGTGCCAGCGTCATCACATCGCGCGGCTTGCCCATATAGTTGAGAAGCACGTAAGGGTGCGCAGACGGAACAGTCGGATGCGCAAATGCGCCGGGCGCCTTGCCGGGGCGAACTGGCGCGTCGATCCAGTTCTTGTCGAAGAAATTTTTCGCAATCTCGGCCATTTCAGGCGCGAAATTGCCATAGGCGGAAAGCACGGTTTCGCGTGCCTCATCCCAGGGGATTAGCGCTTGCGGGGTTTCAGGCAGGGGCGCGTTGCGATCCCAGTTTTCAAGCTTTTCGAGGCCGAGCCACTTGGCTTTCAGGGCGTAATAGCGGTGCGAAAGGCGTGGATAGGCATCTTCCACTGCCTTGGCGAGCGCGTCCACCACTTCCCGCTCAACGCGGTTGGCGAGATGGCGGCTATCGGCGATATCCTGAAAACCACGCCAGCGATCGGATATTTCCTTATCCTTGGCGAGCGTGTTGGTGATCAGCGTGAATGTGCGCAGATTGGCTGCAAAAGTTTTGGCGAGAGCTTCAGACGCCTTTTTGCGCACAGCGCCATCGGCATCCTGAAGCATGTTCAGTGTCGGCTCGATGCTGAGTTCCTTGCCGTCGATGTCAAAACGGAGACCAGACATGGTTTCATCGAACAGCCGATTCCAGGCGCTATAGCCGGTAATCGACTTTTCATGGAAGAGCTGTTCCAGCTTGTCATCGAGCTGGTACGGCTTGTCCATACGCAGATCGGTCAGCCATGGGCGATAATGGCCGATGGCCGCATTGTCGCTCATCGCCCTTTCCAGGACCGCGTCGTCGATGCGGTTCAGTTCCAGGCCGAAGAAAATGAGATGGGTGCTGGCATCGGTCAGCTTTTGCTGCACGTCGCCGAAAAGCTTCATGCGCTTCGGATCGGACGTATCGCCATAATAATAAAGGCCTGCGAAGGAGCCGATGCGGCCCATCAGTTCGTCCAGAGCCTCGAATTCCTTGATCGCATCGGCAAAATTGCCGCCCTTGGCCTTGGCTGCTTCGTCACCGAGCTTGCCCTTCCAGCGACCCTCGAAAGCTGCGGCATCGCTCATGGCCTTTTCGATGGCGCTCTTCAGCTCCGTACTGTCCGCGGACGGATAGAGATCGCCAAGATTCCATTCCGGCAGGTTGCCGAGATCAATCTTTCCGGCTGCAGCCGCATCGCCGACAGGTGCGTGCAAAACCTTGTTAAAGGAAACGGATTCTGAAAAACGGGTCATGAACATTCTCCTATTCGGTCTCTTCTCGCATGTCTTGCCAGGATCGCCAAGAGCTGGGAAAAGCGCCCCGAATTTTCGTGATGGCTTGCCCAACGAAGGATTGCTGGGCGGCAAATATCTGAATTGGAAAACGTATTCGGGATACAATTTTGTGAATGGGACACTGAGGCGCATTTTAGTACCTTGCATTCGATGAAGGCTTGGCCCCAAATAACGCGCCTAGAATATGAGACATTTAAACTGTTTAAATATTCTGGGCGTGGGAACTCCATAGGTTGATGATAGCTGTTAATGGCCACGCGCATACTCATAGCGGATGACGATCCGATTCATCGACGCAATCTGGAAGCGATAGTCATGCGCATGGGCTATCGGACCATTCTTGCTGACGGTGGAGCCAGCGCGCTCGGCTTTGTAAGCCAGCGTAAGGACATAGTCCTGATGCTGCTGGATCTGTCGATGCCCGATATGGACGGCCTGACTGTTTTACGTCGGATGCGCGAAGCTGGAAATAATGTTCCCGTTATCGTTCTCGTTCAAAACGATGATCTCCAGCCGGTTTTACAGGCAATGAAAATGGGCGCGGCCGATTTCGTGACCAAGCCTGTGGTCTTCGAGCGTGTGCAGGTTTCCGTTTCCAATGTCCTGAAGATCGATGCGCTGACGCAGGAAATCCGTCGCGCCCGGTCCTCCTTGAAAGCTCATCTGACACTTTCCGACATGGCGATTAAAAGTCCGGAAATGGAACGGGTCAGCATTCTGGCGCGACGAGCTTCGGCGTTGGATGCCCCGCTTCTGATCGAGGGAGAGCCCGGCAGCGGCAAGGAGACGCTGGCACGTGCCATTTGCAGCGGCGGTGCCCGTTGGCGCGGCCCTTTCGTGGCCGTCGATTGCCGTAGTCTGACCATCGAGAATGCTGACGAAATCTTCTTTGGCGTTTCGACAGCACGCCGCGACCGTCGCGACGATGATGCAATCCGTAGCATCGGAAAACTTGCCGAAGCCGACGGCGGTACACTTTTCCTCGATGAAGTGGGTGCGTTGCCGCGCCACACGCAGATCAAGCTTTTCGCTGCCATGCAATCTGGCCAGTTCGAAACTGGTGGTGGAGGCGAGCGCGCTCTCTCCAATGCCCGCATCATGGCATCGAATAGTCGCCCCCTGGCCGATCTCGTCCATATGGGACGTTTCCATGCCGGGCTTTACCATTTGCTCGGCTCCTTTGCTGTGGCCATGCCGCCGTTGCGCAACCGTCTGGAAGACATCCCGATCCTGCTGCACCAGTTCATGATGCGCTATGTGAGCGAGGAGCGGATGGGGCATATAACCGGGATCACCACCCATGCGCTGGAAAAGCTAAAGGCCTATCATTGGCCAGGCAATGTGCGGGAGCTGAAAAATGCCGTTTATCGCGCTGTACTTCTCTGCGAGACTGGCGAACTGACGGCGGCTGATTTCGCTCAGATCGGTTTGGGAACCGAGGCGGCAAGGGCTGCACAGCAATCCGCCCGGTTCAATCTTGTCGATCACGATCCAAGCGTGAGTGGCGCGGCGGGCGTGTTCAGCGGGATCGACGGGGCAGGCGAAGTGCGCACACTTGCCGCAGCCGAGGAGGAAATGATCCGGTTTGCGATCGCTCATTATGACGGCCAGATCAGCGAAGTTGCCCGGCGCCTGGGGATAGGAAGAACCACGCTTTACCGGAAACTCAAGGAATATGGCATCGATGTGGCGTCGATTTCCGGCAAGGGACCGGGAGGTGAAGAAGAGGGTGAAGCCACCCCCTTCAACCGTGCCGCCAGCTGACAAAACTGCATGTAACTGTTTGAATTTTAGTCATTTATAATAGATTCACTGTCCTTCCTCGCAGGTGGTGTTGCGGATTAAAGACTGTTAATAATTTTTTAACCATGGCGAAAATAGATGCACGTGTGTGGCTTTTTTGCCATGGTGTTTCCTCATTTGTTGTTCACTAAGCGTCCATTAACCATTAAATCCGACAATCGGAGCTCGAGCGGAACTGGGACGCAGGCTTTTTGTGGCACCACAAAGAAAGTCCCGAGGGATGCCTGGAGAATATCTCTGGGGGCGGAAAAACGGTAAGGCGATACGATTCGATGAACAGCATATCGACCATTAAAGCGCGCTTTGCGAAGGTGTGGACCGGGATGAAGGCATCTATGTCCGTTCCGTCTGCCCTTGCCGCTGCTGCGGTTCTCATGGCGCTGTCTCCTTCGCAGGCTTCGGCTGAAACCCGTTCTCTCAAGCTTTATTACGTCCATACTGGTGAAAAGGCGGAAATCGTCTTCAAGAGAAACGGGCGCTTCGATGCCCAGGGTTTGAAGAAGCTGAACGTTTTCCTGCGTGACTGGCGCCGTAACGAACCGACCAAGATGGACCCGCGCCTGTTCGATCTGGTCTGGCAGGTTTATCGCTCCTCTGGATCGAGCCAGTATATCACCGTCGTTTCGGCTTATCGTTCGCCAGCCACCAACGCCATGCTGCGTTCGCGCTCGGCGAATACTGGCGTTGCCAAGAAGAGCCAGCACATGCTTGGCCGCGCAATGGACTTTTACATCCCCGGCGTCCCATTGGCGAAGCTACGCGGGATCGGCATGCGCTATCAGATCGGTGGTGTCGGCTATTATCCGCGTTCGGGTTCGCCATTCGTTCATATGGATGTTGGCAATGTTCGCTCCTGGCCGCGCATGAGCCGTCGCGAATTGCTCGCACTGTTCCCCGACGGCAAGACTGCTCACCTTCCCGCAGACGGCAAGCCGTTGCCTGGCTACGAGCAGGCACTGGCCATGATCGAAAAGCGCAAGGCTGGTGGCGGCGAGGTCATGGTGGCTAGCAACTCCGCTCCGCGTCGCAGCAAAAGCTTGTTTGGTGCGCTGTTTGGCGGTGGAGCCGATGAAGAAGAAGATACTGGTGATGTGAGCGCCCCACCAGCGACGGCACGTCCGGCTCGTGCAGCGCCTGCGCGTCAGGCTCCGGCAGCAGTCCCGGAAGAGCCGGTCCAGCAGCCGCGTGAAACGATGGTTGCCGCTCTGCCTTCCCGCGATGCTCCGCTTCCAATGCAGGCACCGCGTCCGGAAACAGGCCTTGATGCTCAGGCCCAAGCACAGGCGCAGGCCGCAGCCGAAGTTCCGGTTGCCGCACTCAATGTTCCGATTCCGGCTCGCAAACCGGCAATGGCGCCCCAGGATGCCGTTGCGCTTGCCGCGGCCGAGCCTGCCGCCGATGCTGCTGCCGCTGCTGCCCGTGCTGCGGTGGATGCGAACACGGTTCAGGTTGCTGATGCTGGTACGCCTTCGCCGGTGATGAATGGTTTTGTGCCGATCCCATCGGCCCGCCCACAGCTTGAAACGGACAATGTGCAGCTTGCAGCTGCAGTGGTGCCGTCGGCGCGTCCAACACGTCCGGGTGAAAACCCTGCCGCAAGCGGTCAGGACGCGATTGCCGCGCTGGTCAATCGCGAGCAGACCGAACCGACCCAGGTTGCCGATGCAGGCGACGTGGCTGTGCCGCAGCCGGGTGAAACGGCAGCTTTCCCGCTGCCGAAGGAAGCGCCGCGTGCCAATACGCAGCTTGCCCTTCTATCCAAGAAGGATGAAATTGGCGAGCTGATCGCGCCGCCTTCCGACGACTACTATGACAGTAAGCCGGTTGCAGATGGCGCGCCGAAACAGGCTCCGGCAGCGGTGCAGACTGCCTCGGTAGCCCGCACGGCCCCAACCAAGCCTACGGCCACTGCTTCTGCGGCAGTCCATAAACAGGTTGCGGCGATTGGCAAGGCAGCCGAAACGGGCGTTCGCACCACCGCAAAGGGCGGACGTTATGTGGCCAAGGCTCAGTCCAAGCCGCGTGCGGTTGTCCAGCCAGCCGTAATGCCGACTTCCGAAGTCGCCATGTCGTCGGAATCGGTGTCGAGCACCGTACCGGTGACCAATCCGGTCCTGCGCAACGATGCGATACGCTCCGCACCGGCAATGGTCTATACGGCTGGATTTCAGCGTGGCAATCTGCCGACCGAACGCGCCAACCAGTTCAGCGGCAATGCCGTTACCTTCCTGACGGTGGCCAAGTTCACGGAAACCAACTGACCGCCGGAAAAACAATAAAAACCAAAAGAAAAGGGGCCTTTAAGGCCCCTTTTTGCATTGGCATTTAGTCATGTTCAGCTTTTCAGATCAGCTGCTTCGCTCGCAAGGTCTGTGATCGCATCCCAGTCGCCAGCTTCAACGAGTTCTTTCGGTGCAACCCACGAGCCGCCGACGCAGACAACGTTCGGCAGTGACAGATAGCTCTTGGCGTTGGCAAGGCTGATACCGCCTGTCGGGCAGAAGAAGGTTCCGGCCAGTGGTGAGGACAGTGCCTTCAGAAACGCGGCGCCGCCTGCCTGTTCAGCGGGGAAGAATTTCAGATGGGTGTAGCCTTCTTCGCGGAGTGCCAGCATTTCGCTTGGCGTGATGGCCGCAGGCAGAAGCGGCACGTCGCTGTCATTGGCTGCGGCGACGATGTATTTCGTCGCGCCGGGGCTGACGATAAAGCGCGAACCCGCCTTCGCTGCGTCCTCATATTGTTTGGCATTGAGGATCGTGCCAGCGCCGACGATTGCTTCCGGCACTTCCGACGCAACCGCACGGATGGCATCAAGTGCCGCAGCCGTGCGCAGGGTGATTTCGATTGCGGGCAATCCGCCCTTGGCAAGCGCACGCGCCAGCGGAACAGCATGTTCCACCTTGTCGATCAACAGAACCGGAATGACCGGCTGGCCTGTCATGATGGGGACGAGAAGATCGGTTTTCTGGGACATCTGCTTGCTCGGCTGTTTGAGTGGATAAATCGATTTAAAGCATTTCCAGCAAAAGTGTGAAACGGTTTTGCGTTGGATAATGCATTAGCGGGTGGAGCGGTTCTATCTTGACTGGAACCGCTCTACGTCCCCTTCGGTAATTTGTCCACCACCGAAGGGACTGTATTCATGCGGCTCTTTTAAAGCTGTCGAGTTGCTTTTGCCAGCGCTGATAGGCTTCGGCCATGCGCTTGTCATATTCGTTGCGGGCAAAAGCCGGCCCGTTATAGCGCCGGGCGAATTCACGCCAGTTGCGGGTCCTCAGCACATCCAGAAGCTCTGCCTTTTCGATAAAGCGCAGCATCAGCCGCGCTTGCCCGGCAACCGATCCTCGTGCCTCTGCTACAAGATCATCAACAGTGCGATAGCCAAGCCATTCCCAATGTGCACCCATGACTTGCCCCAGCCCCCAGGATGTAGATTCAAGCGCTGCCTTTTTGCTCAAGCCCATCGCACGTTCAAGCAGAAGCCAGCGCGCGGCTTGCGATTTCGGATTGCGTATCTGGCCCGCAACCGGCGCCGACAGCCCGTTGCTCCTTGCATAGTCACGCAGGCGACCAGATAGCCTGCGATCAAAATAATGCCCTTCGAACCGGATCGCCGGTTCCTTGCCTCCGCTGATATCGAACAGCGCCCGACCGCCGCTTTCCACTTCTGCAATTGCCAGCAAAGCCGCCGGATCGATCTCCACCTCATTTGCCATCGCCATCAGGGCTATGATCGTCTGGCTGTCGAACATGTATCTCTCCTCGAAAAGTTGCTCTTCGAGGCGGATTTTGAGGCGACTTGGTCGCATGAGGATAAAGTTGACTTGAATTCGCCGTTTGTGGGGATTAGTTGCGGGTTAAATTTTCAAAGAAGACAGAACCGATGAGCAATTTGCCTTTCACCGTTGCCGCCCTTTATTGCTTTGCGCCGCTCCCGCAATATGAAAGCCTGCGCGAGCAGTTGGCGCAGCTTTGCTGCTCGAATGGCATCAAGGGAACGTTGCTTCTGGCGGCGGAAGGCATCAACGGGACCGTTGCAGGCACTGCCGAGGCGATTGATAAACTCGTCCAGTACATCACAGCTGTTCCCGGTCTGGCTCAGCCAGAGCTCAAATATTCCCATGCGACCGAAATGCCGTTCCATCGCATGAAGGTGCGGCTGAAGCGGGAGATCGTCACAATGGGTGTCGATGGCATTGATCCACTAAAAAGTGTTGGCACCTATATCGCGCCGCAGGACTGGAATGCTCTGATTGCCGACGAAAACACGGTCGTTGTCGATACGCGCAATGATTATGAATATGCGATCGGCACATTCGAAGGGGCGCTTGATCCGCAGACCAAGACATTCCGCGAGTTTCCCGAGTGGGTCGAGCAGAACCGCGACAAGCTGCAAGGCAAGAAAATTGCCATGTTCTGCACGGGCGGTATTCGCTGTGAAAAGGCGACGGCCTTCGTCAAGGGACTGGGCTTCGATGATGTGTTTCATCTCAAGGGCGGTATCCTGAAATATCTTGAAGAAGTCCCGCGTGAGGAGAGCATGTGGAACGGCGAGTGCTTCGTGTTCGACGAACGCGTAGCTGTGGGCCATGGCCTTGCCGAAAGCGACGTTGAACTTTGCCGCGCCTGCCGCCGTCCGATTTCGCTTGAAGACAAGCTTTCGCAGTTTTTCGAGGAAGGTGTTTCCTGCGCCGGTTGCTATGACGAGCGCACACCGGAAGATCGCGCCCGCTATGCGGAACGCCAGAAGCAGGTGAAGCTTGCCGAACTGCGCGGGGCACACAAACACATCGGTAGCTGATGCCGCACGCCCTTCATAGGGCTGGTCAAACAGATTTCACCGCATTATGGTGGCTCTGGTTCCGGAACAATCTGAATTTGTTACGGAATTTTGGGCGGCTTTTGCATGGACGCCCGTGCATCAAGGGTTTGACGGCATCCGGGTCGCGTTTGCCTCCATCACACCCATCATCGCAAGTCGGGGCATAGGAAATCTCCCATGCTCGCACAGAAACAACGCCGGCTTTCCGGCGGATGATGGTTTTGTCCGTTGCTACGGGCAATATGGAGGACATTTATGAAAAAACTGATCGCCGCATTTCTCATCACCTTTGCTGCGGGTGCAGCCTCAGTCGCTCACGCTGCCGAAAAGGTGACTGTTTTCGCCGCTGCCAGCATGAAGGACGTTATCGAGGAGGCCGCCAAGCAGATGAAGGCCAAGGACGGCACTGAAGTGGTCGCGTCGTTTGCATCTTCGTCGGTCCTTGCCAAGCAGATCGAGCAGGGTGCACCAGCCCAGATTTTCATTTCCGCCGATCTCGACTGGATGGATTATGTCGAAAAGGCCGATGCCATCGACAAGGCTTCGCGCAAGGTCATCGCTGGCAATGCGCTGGTTATTGCAACGCAGAAGGATACGCCGAAGGGTGAGGCCAAGGAGCTTTTGAGCGCCGGTCGCTTTGCCATGGGTGACCCGTCGAATGTCCCGGCGGGCAAATACGGCAAGGCAGCGCTTGAAAAGCTCGATATCTGGAAGGATGTCGAGAAGAATGCAGTCTTCGCCGAGAACGTACGTGTTGCGCTGCAATATGTTAGCCGGGCGGAAGTGAAGGCCGCCATCGTCTACGCATCGGACCGTGCCGCAGCACCGGAACTGGTCGAAGCCTATCGCTTCCCGGCGACCAGCCACGCACCGATCCTTTATCCGGCGGCGCTCGTTGCGAAGAATGAAACCGATGCCGCCAAGGCTTTCCTTGCTTTCTTGACCAGCGATGCCGGCCAAGCGATCATCAAGGATAAGGGCTTTGTAGGCGCTGCGGAGGCTGCCGAATAAATGATAGAGGGCAACGTCTGGCAGATTGTGTCTCTGTCGCTCCGGGTTGCCGGAATAGCCATCATTGTCGCGCTGCCAGTTGCCTTTATCGTCGCCTGGATTCTTGCCCGGTTCAATTTTCCGGGCAAGTCTCTGGCGCAGGCTATCGTCACCATGCCGCTGGTCCTGCCGCCTGTGGTGACGGGCTATCTGCTTTTGGTCCTGTTTGGCGCGCGGGGTGCCTTTGGTGCACCTTTGCAGGAATGGCTCGGCGTTTCCTTTGCGTTTCGCTGGACGGGTGCCGCCCTTGCCGCCGGTGTCATGGCATTTCCGCTGCTCGTTCGCCCGATCCGGCTTTCGATAGAAGGGCTTGATCGCGGGCTTGAAGAAGCGGCGCGCACACTTGGTGCCAGCCGGTTCACAGCCTTTTTCACGGTCATTCTACCGCCTCTGCTGCCGGGGGTGCTGGCAGGCGCAGTGCTTGGTTTTGCCAAGGCGCTGGGTGAATTTGGCGCCACGATCACATTCGTATCCAACATTCCGGGCGAAACGCAGACCCTTTCGCTTGCCATCTATGCCTTGATGCAGACCCCATCCGGCGACGCCGAGGCATTCCGTCTGATTGCCATATCCGCAGCGATCTCGATTGCGGCCGTAGTCCTTTCCGAATGGCTGCAGCGCAGGCTTGCAGGAGCAACGAAATGAGCGGGCTTTCTGTCTCGATTACAGGCCGCAATGGCAGGTTTCCTGTTGAAGCTGATTTCGCCGCCGACTGGGGTGTGACCGCCTTGTTCGGTCATTCCGGTGCGGGCAAGACGACGCTTCTGAAAATGATCGCCGGAACACTCCGTCCAGAGAGCGGGCGCATTGCGGTCGGTGATTTCACGCTGTTCGATGCTGCCAAAGGCGTCAATCTGCCACCGGAAAAGCGCCGCATCGGCTATGTGTTTCAGGAAGCACGGCTTTTCCCGCATATGAGCGTGAAGCGGAACCTGACTTATGCACGCTGGGCAGGCCACAGGCAGACAACACGCAGCTTCGACGAGGTTGTGGCGCTGCTTGGCATCGACCATCTTCTCGACAGGCGGCCATCGACGCTTTCCGGAGGCGAGCGCCAGCGTGTCGCCATTGGCCGGGCACTGCTGTCCGATCCGGCGCTGCTTTTGCTGGACGAGCCGCTTTCCTCGCTCGATCATGCGCGCAGGCAGGAAATCCTTCCCTTTATCGAGCGTCTTCGCGATGAAAGCCATGTGCCGATTGTCTATGTGAGCCATGAAATCGATGAAGTCGCACGGCTTGCCGATGAAATCGTGCTTCTGTCTGCTGGCCGGGTAACGGCAAGCGGTGCGGCGGCGGATGTTTTTCCGCTGATCGACGCAGAGGGCGAGGGCGGCGGCGTGCTGCTGGAGGGGGTGGTTTCGTCCTATGACGAGCGCTACAAGCTGGCGCAAATCGATCTCGGTGGCGCGTCATTCCAGCTCAGCGATGCAGGGCTGAAACAGAACATGCATGTGCGGTTGCGCGTGCGAGCACGTGACGTCTCCATAGCACGCAAGGCGCCGGAGAAGATCAGCATCCGCAATGTGCTGCCGGTGACCGTCACTGCCATTACGACGGATGACGGCCCGAATGCCTATGTTTCGCTGGACTTTCAGGGACGTCGTCTCGGTGCGCGGCTGACGCGGCGCTCGGTTGACGAATTGATGCTGCGATCGGGGGACCATGTAGTTGCGCTGGTAAAGGCGGTTTCGGTTGATCGGGCGGCTATTCGGGAAAAATGACACAGGGACAATAATCCGGTTTTCGCCCCGCCTCTTTTATGCTCCTGTCTCTGGCGAATGGGAGAATATGCATGACTGATTTGCAGAACTGGACGCCGCGCCCCAAGCCGGAACGCAAAGTGCTTGAAGGCCGTTATGTGCGGCTGGAACCGCTGGACCCGAAGAAGCATGGGGACGAACTTTTCACCGCTTCGTCGGTCAATGATGCGGATCAGCGCTTTAAATGGTTGTTCGAATTTCCGCCTGCCACCCGAGACGAATTCGAGCCCTGGCTGGACAAGGTGGCGAAGAGCGAAGACCCGCTGTTCTTCGCTGTCATCGACAAGGCAAGCGGCAAAGTTGCCGGACGCCAGACCTTGATGCGCATCGACCCGACCCATGGCGTTATCGAGATAGGCAGCATCTATTGGGGGCCGCTGATTTCGCGCAAGCCCGCAGCCACGGAAGCGCAGTTCCTGTTCATGCAGTATATTTTCGATGAGCTTGGTTATCGCCGCTACGAATGGAAGTGCCACAACGAAAACGAACCTTCCAAGCGGGCTGCCGAGCGTTTCGGCTTTTCGTTCGAGGGAATTTTTCGCCAGCATATGGTGGCGAAGGGCAAGAACCGCGATACGGCGTGGTTTTCCATTCTCGACAGCGAATGGCCTGCGTTGAAGAAAGCCTATCAGGCATGGCTTGCGCCGGAAAACTTTGATAGTGACGGTCAGCAGAAGAAGAAGCTTGAGGAGTTTCGTGATCTTGGCGGAGCGTAAGAAGAGCAACCCGGCAATTGCCGCTGCCATTATCCTGATCGGCTTCGGGGTGCTTGCCTATTTCGTGCCCAGCATCATGCTGGCGCTGGGCGAACGCTCACAAATCGCGGCGATCATCTTCCCGATTGTTTTCGTTCTGGGCTTCTTCGCCATTTTCTGGCTGCGCTCGCGCCGTCAGAACAAGGACTAGAGCGCGTTTCGATCTGATTGAATCAGATCGGCGCTCTAACTGTTTGTTTTAACGCGCATCATATCCGAAAACCGTTTCACACTTTTCGGGATGCGCTCTAACCAACAAGCGAAGCGCTGAGTAGCAGAGCGCCAGTCAGCGCGATGAACAGGGCGGCGGCGACTTCGATTGCCGCCTTCAGCCGACCCGACATGGCATTGCTGCCTGCAAATCTGAGTGCCGTGTTCTTTGCAGTGACGGCCAGCGTGGCGAGAACAGCGACGGTGATGAATGTGCCGAACGCCATGGCGAAAACCGAGAGAAGCCCGCCGACCATCAGGCCATTCAACAACGCAAATGTGAGCACGATCAGCGCACCCGAGCAGGGGCGCAGGCCCACCGACAAAATCGCCGACCAAGCCGTTTTCCAGTTGAAATCTTCGCCTAGTGTCGATGGATCGGCAATATGGGCATTGCCGCAGGCGGCGCACACATCACCTTCGCCGATGAAGATATGATCCGATGCCGCAGCGGCTGCAGGTTTGTAATTGAGCTTTACCGTGCTTCCGACCGCTGCCGCCCGCGTGGTTTGCGAAATACTGCCCTGCCATGCCGGACCGGAAGCCATTGCCGGTTCAGGTGCTGCTGAAAAAAGCGACGAGGCCGGGCTAGGGCTTGCATTGTCCTGCTTCTTGAAAAGCAGCGGCAGTTTGCGCGCCAGAAGCCAAAGGCCGAAAAACAGAACAAGCGCAAAGCTTGCAATTTCCATGTAGCGGGCGGTCTGGTTCATGGAAATGCCGGTGCCGCGCAGCATGAACCATGCGAGGCCGACGACCGCAATCGCCATGATTGCCTGCAAAAGCGATGAAATGAACGACAGAAGGATGCCGCGCCGGAGCGCCGTTTCATTGGCGATCATATAGGAGGAGATGACGGCCTTGCCGTGGCCGGGCCCTGCCGCATGAAAAATGCCGTAGACGAAGGAAAGTCCGACCAGAACGGAAGCCTGCCATGGATCTTCGCGCATGGCTTTCAGTGCGTTGGTCATGGCGAGGTAAAACGAGCGCTGCTGCTCGTTCATCCAGAGAATGATATGCGCGAAAGGCCCGGTTGGCTTCATCGCCACCTCATTCGCGCCAATGCCGAGCGATGATTGCGCATAGGCTTGCGCAGCGATCATCATAAGGCAAAGGGTTAGAATGAAGGTAACCGGTTTTCTCATCAGCCTGTCTTTCCTTTCGGCTCACAATCAATTTCGAGACGGGTTGCGAATATTTTCGACATGTCCGTGCCCATGGGGTCGTTGAAGAAAGCATCGGTCAGTGTCGCCTGGTTCTGGGCGAGTGCCTCATCCGGATCAGGCCGCACGACCTTGGAGGTGCAGCCTGCGGGCAGGCCTTTTACAACCAGATCGCCGTCATTCATGTAATCAATGGCGGTATAGAAGGTGGGGTCATAGACACCGAAGCTGACCTTGTGGCCAGCGGCGAGTTTCAACGGCTTTTCAGGCTTGCTCGTGAAAATGATGAGCAGACGATTATCGACGAAATCTGCGGCAAGATCGGTCGGCCTTGCCATTTTCACGTCCTTGCCGTCGTCCAGAACGGTCTGGAAATATTTGAATTCGGCAATCGAACTATTGATGACATGGCCGAGGTCAATCAGCTCGTTTTTGTCGAGTTGCAGATCGCCATTCTTGTCAAATTCCATCAGAACGGTCGAAGAGAAAACATCGTCGAAACGCCAGACATGCGCAAGCTGCTGCACGGTGCCGTCGGGTGCAATGGAAAGCTCCAGCCGCGCCTCAGCGAAGACATGTGGGTGAGCGAGCGCAAGTGTTGGCAAACATCCGGCCAGCAATGCAATTGCGGCAGACTGGATGAAACGACGCTTGAGCCAGGGCAAAACCACCATAGAAAATTCCATTAGATCACGCTTATGCCCGAAGGCGGCGAAAGTGGGACGCTTTACTTGTTTTATCGTGCATCTTAGTCCCGAAAACCGTTTCACCCTTTTCGGAATGCGCTCTATTCCCGTTCCTTGAACCATTGGGTCAGAAAATCGACCAATGCACGGATTTTTGCCGGCAGATAGCGCCGATGCGGATAGACGGCGTAAATACCGCCATCCTTCACGATGAATTCGTCCAGACAGGCGACGAGCCTGCCGCGTTCGATTTCTTCTTCGGCAATGAATGCTGGCAGCATGCAGAAGCCGAGCCCGGCGAGTGCCGCATTCTTGGTGGCGACCGGGCTGTTCACCTCAATCGGACCGTTGACGGGAACCGTCATCATCGAACCATCGGTATTGCGGAAATGCCAGTTGTTGCGCGAGCGTGCATTGGTGTCGATGATGCAGGGCCGGTCAGCCAAATCCTCGGGACGTTCGGGTTTGCCGACGCGGGCAATGAGTTCCGGCGCGCCGCACAGGATAGAATGGAACGGTGACAGGCGCTTGGCAATGAGAGAAGAGTCCTGCAAGCGCGTGATGCGGATCGCAAGATCGAAGCCTTCTTCCACCAGATCGACAAACCGATCATCGAGCCGAACGTCGAGCACGATTTCCGGATGGGCGAGGCAAAAGTCGATCAGCGACTGGCCAATCACGGCATCGGCAAAAGTGCGCGGGGCCGACAGTTTGATGCGCCCGCGCGCATCTGAACTGGTTTCGCTGACGGCATCTTGCAACGCGTCGATCTCGCGAATGATTTCAACTGCGCGGTGATAATAGGTGTGCCCGGCTTCGGTCAGCGAGAACTGACGGGTTGTGCGGTTGAGAAGCCGTGCGCCGAGCTCGTCTTCCAGTTCCCGCACATATTTGGAAAGGAGTGCCTTGGAGCGCCCGATTTTTCGCGCAGCGGCGGAAAAGCCTTCCGCCTCGACCACGTCGATGAAGGCGCGCATACGTGTGAGGGTGTCCATGGTCTAGCCCCGCTTCCCGATGATGTTTTTGACCAGCGCGATCAGCGCCCGATCGCTGCCACGTGGTCCGATGAAGGAAATGCCGAAAGGTGCGCCCTGCACCTGTCCCAAAGGTAATGTGATCTGCGGCAAGCCGGAAAGCACCGAAAGGCAAAGCAGGCGCAAAGCCTGTTCGCGATAGGCCTGCAAGGTCTCGAAAGGCTCTTTTGCCAGCGGAGCAGCACCCGGTACGGTCGGCAATGCCAGCACGGCGTCATTTCCGATAATCTGTTCCAGTTCCTGCGTGAATTGTGCCCGGCGCACACGCTGGCTGGCAACGAGATCAGCGGCCATTTCCGCACCGAAGGCAAAACGGTCCGCGACGCCGGGGCCGAGCTTGCGATCACCCGAAGAAATCCAGTCACCATGCGTCGCCCAGGCTTCGGCGCCCTGAATGTGGCGGAAGACCAGGTAGAGTTCGTCTATCGAGAGCGTCGGCTGGCTCGCCGCCTTGAGTGTCATGAATTGCGGGCGCACTTCTCCAAACATGGCGCGATAGGCGTCTGTTTCTTCCTGACCGAGGAGAAGCTGTTCCAGAACCGGCATATAGAGCAGTTGCGACAGCCTGAATTCTCGGGCGTCGTCGCCAAGCAGGATAGAGCCGACCCGTTCGTAAAGGTCAATATCGCGTGCAAACCATCCAATCGTATCGAGCGAGGGCGCTAGCGGCATGATACCTTCGAGCGGAATACGGCCATGGGTGGTGCGCAGGCCAATCAGGCCGCAAAAGCTTGCAGGCGCGCGGATGGAGCCGCCTGTGTCGGAGCCGAGCGCAATATCGGCAAGCATGCCAGCCACCGCCGCAGCCGAACCGGACGATGAGCCACCGGTAACGCGATCCGGTGCTGCCGGATTGATCGGATAGGGGAAATGCGAATTCTGCCCCATCAGGGAAAAGGCAAGTTCGTCGGTCTGCGCCTTGCCGACAAATTCGGCGCCTGCAGCGAGAAGCTTTTCCACCACGGGAGCCGATCTTTCAGCTCGAGGTGATTCGGCCTCGATCTGCGGATTGCCGCATCCGGTTGCCATTCCGGCGACGTCATAAATGTCTTTTACGGCCAGCCGCTCACCTTTAAGCAGTCCGTCTGGCGCGTGAACGGGTGAGTTTTCGGGTTTTGCAATGATCGCGTTGAAGGGATCGAAACTGGCCATTGTTCACAACATGCAGCAATTAACGGGTTGTTTACGCTCTTTCGAGGTGGGTTCGAGCCGAGAATGTTTCACTAATATTGAACAATGGCAAGCATGTCGTTCAATGCGATCCGACTAAAAATAAATTCGTCCGAAGAAATTTTTGTCATTGAATGGACACGACTTTGCGCTTATATCGCGCTTGCCCAAAGTCGCACGTGCCTGTGGGTGTCCGCCGATCCTCGAATGGTGAGGAATTCGGTACGGTACCTGGACCTAACCGCTCCAGTCGATCTGTTGGCCAACCGCCAGATCGAGGACATCTTGAAGCAACGACGGTGCGGGCCTTTCTAGTGTCTTTCGGCTGTCCAAAAGCCGAAATTACTGAAGAGGCACACCTTCATTGCCAGAAGTGCGGATGCGGTTCTCCAATTCCAATCCAAGGCAGACAAAGCGGAGTAACGCGGACCTAGCGTTGTTCCATCGCCGCATGAGTTTTCGCGTGACATCAGCACCTCCAAAGGCTGGCCTCACGGCGGATGCGTTCATGCACACTTTGTCCCTTAGATGCGGCAACAGATAAGCCGTGCGGGAGAACGACCATGGCAACGCAGCGTATCATTGACTTCCTCAACACCCGCCGTCCGGACGGTCCTTGCCTCGTCGTCGATACCGACGTCGTGCGCGACAACTATCTAAGCTTCGAGAAGGCTTTGCCCTATTCGCGCATCTTCTATGCGGTGAAGGCAAATCCTGCGCCGGAAATCCTGCGCCTGCTCGCTTCGCTCGGCTCGTGCTTCGATACCGCTTCGGTTGCTGAAATTGAAATGGCTCTGGAAGCCGGCGCGACGCCAAACCGTATCTCCTATGGCAACACCATCAAGAAGGAGCGCGATATTGCGCGCGCTTTCGAGCTGGGTATTCGCCTTTATGCAGTCGACTGCGTTGAAGAAGTCGAGAAGGTTGCCCGCGCTGCTCCCGGCAGCCGCGTGTTCTGCCGTGTGCTGACGGACGGTGAGGGTGCTGAATGGCCGTTGTCGCGCAAGTTCGGTTGCGTGCCTGCTATGGCCATCGACGTTCTGCGCCGCGCAAAGTCGCTCGGTCTCGATTCCTACGGTGTATCGTTCCACGTCGGCTCGCAGCAGACGGACCTCACCGCATGGGATCGCGCGCTCGGCGATGCGGCATCGGTATTCCGCACCCTTGCTGACGAAGGCATTGTTCTGCGCATGGTCAATATGGGTGGCGGGTTCCCGACCCGTTATCTCAAGGACGTACCAACGGCTCAAGCTTACGGCATGGCGATCTTCGATGCGCTGTCCAAGCATTTCGGTAACCGTATCCCGGAAACCATTATCGAACCGGGCCGCGGCATGGTTGGCAATGCAGGCGTGATCAAGACTGAAGTGGTTCTGGTCTCGCGCAAGGCGGACAACGACAATGTGCGCTGGGTCTATCTCGACATCGGCAAGTTCGGCGGTCTCGCCGAAACCATGGACGAGGCGATCCGCTATCAGATCGTGACCCCGCATGATGGCAGCGAAACCGAACCATGCGTGCTGGCTGGCCCGACCTGCGACAGTGCGGACGTGCTTTATGAAAAGACGCCGTACCCGCTGCCGGTCTCGCTGACCATCGGTGATGAAATCCTCATCGAAGGCACGGGCGCGTATACCACCACCTATTCGGCGGTGGCGTTCAACGGCTTCGAACCGCTCCGATCCTACGTCATCTGATCATTAGGTCTTGGTATGATCCTGAAAAGTGGGAACCGGTTTTCGGATTAGATCATACCTCTAAAAGTACCTAATTGATCCTCTCAATCCGTCTGGTGCTGCAAGAGCATTTCCAGCAAAAGTGCGTAGCGGTTTTGCGTTGGACAATGCGACAAGCAGAAAGTTAGAGCGCCTTGCGCTCTAACACTGGACGGGGTGTGCTGCTGCCGCTTTGCGGGGATAGATGTCATGAATGCAACTCTGGAAATTCGGGAAAATACAGCAACCGTCGTCGCTCCGGCTTTCACAATAGCGGGCGAAACGCTGGAGCACGTGCTCGCACGTGAAGCGCTGCTGGATCGCGCGATGGGTGAAGGCCGTCGCCGGAAATCATCGGAAAAACTGCGTCGCGGTCGTCTGCCGGCAGAAGGGCTGGCCTTTGCGGCGCTTGGCGAAGATGGATTGCTCGCAGGCACTGTGCGGTTGTGGAATGTCCATGCCGGTCTCGATGCTTTCGGCTTTCCGGTGTCTGCCTTGTTGCTCGGCCCGCTGGCGGTCGATCCTTCCGCTGCCGGTTGCGGTATCGGTTCGGCGTTGATGCATCGTGCGATCGATGAAGCAAAAGACCGCGGCCATGGCGCGATCCTGCTTGTGGGCGACCCGGAATATTATGAGCGTTTCGGCTTCACCGCTGAAAAGACTGGCGAGCTTGCCATGCCCGGCCCTTATGAAAAGCGTCGCTTTCTGGCGCTTGAGCTGAAACCGGGCCATCTTGACGGGGCACACGGCATTCTGCGTGCCAGCGGACGCAAGGTGGCGCGTGTAGAGGCCTCTTTGCGGCAGTCCGCGTGAATTAGAGCGCATCCCGAAAAGTGTGAAACGGTTTTCGGAAAAGATGCGCGTCAAAACAAAGAGATAGAGCGCCGATCTGATCCAATCAGATCGAAACGCGCTCTAAGATAGACGCAGCAGCCGTCCAAAGTTGCGGACGGCTGTGATTGCAAGGCCTGCAAGGAAGCCTGCAATCAGCCCGGCAATGACGATCAGCTTGCGCGATGTGCCTGCCGGATCGAGCGGCGGGCGAGCTTCCGACAAAACCCTGACATTGGCCGTATTCAGACCTTCCTGTTCGTTCGTCTCGCGCGAGCGCAGGAGGAAGGCTTCGTAGACGGAACGCCGCGCCGTGGCTTCACGTTCAAGTTCACGCAATTTCACCAGGTCGCCGCTATTGTTCGCCTGCTGCGATTTGAGCTGCGCCAGACGGGCGGTCAGGTCTTTTTCCTGTTGTACGGACCGGCCGACCTCAACTTGCAGCGAGGAGCGGATGCGCCGCAACTCGGCATCGATGTCGTTTAAAACCGTGCCTGCCTGCGATTGTGCTTGAATGAGCGCTGGATGGCGGGGGCCAAGCTGCGTGGAAAGGCCGCTTGCCGTCTGGCGCGCCTGCGCATATTGCGCGCGCAGCGCCGTCAATGTGTTGGAGCGCAGATCTTCCGGCAACACCCCGGATACCACGCTGTCGGAAGTGGCACTGTTCAGCACCTGCACGCGGGCCTGAAGCCGCATCGTTTCGGCGCGCTGGTTGGTCAGCTGGTCGTTGAGCCGCGTCAGATCGTTGTCGCTGATCAGCTTGCCGTCGACATTGACCAGATCGTGCGAGGCGCGGAAATCGGCCGCTGCGCGCTCCGCTTGTTCGACATTGGCGCGCATATCGGCAAGACGGTTCGACAATTCGTCCGAGGTGCGCCGTGCGGCATCGGATTGCAGTGATGCAAGCTCGCTCTGGAAAACGGAACTGATCGTGTTCGCAAGCGATGCCGATTTCTGCGGGTCTCGCGTTTTCACCGAGATCGAATAGATGAAGGTCTTGGCGTCGCGACCGATGGCGATGCTCTTGTGCAGATTATAGAGAACGCGGGTTTGCAGCGTCTGGCTGTCGCTCACCTTTTTGGGCGACAGCATATCCCTGATCTGCGCAAACAGCCCGGCAATGCCGGTCGGGACTAGAGTACCGTTGAATTCGGGGTCTTTTGTCAGGTCTGTCTTGTCGATGACCTTCAGCAGCACGCTGCTGGAATCGATGATGCGCGCCTGACTTTCCGCAACGGCAAGTGACGCATCGGTCGGGAGCTGACCAGGCGTCAGTTCGTCTCCCACCGTCTTGATATTGCGCGGATCGACCAGAATATCGGTCGAAGCGACATACATTTGCGGCAGGGACAATGCATAGAACGCGGCGATCACCCCGCCTAATATCGTGCTGACCAGCAGGAGCCTGCGTGATCCCCGCAGTACGTCTATAGCGATGCGCGGATCGATCAACGGCTTCCATTCGGCATCTGGTACCGGTCTGTCAACGACCGGACGCGGTTGCTCATGCTGGACCGGTTCGTCGGTCGGCTCTGATGGCGGAGCAGAAGTTTCGATTGTGACTTTGCGGCGCTCGCGCTCCTGAACCTTGCGTTCCAGTTCCGCTTCGATCAGCGCGATGCGCTCTTGAAGCTCAGCGACGTCCGTATCATCCAGTCCTTCTTCAAGGACGGGTTCCGGCGCGGGCATTTCTTTTGCGACGTCAGCGGCGTGGGCGGCATGATCGTTCTGGCGAAAGAATGCAGCGCGTTCATCCGGTGTCGCAGGCGGCGTCCATGGCGGCACGGCTTCGTTGTCCCGACGACCGATTGCGCGAGCGTTGGAGAATGCGAGAAGAGGTTTCTCAACTCCCGCCTTTCTGCGCTCCTCATGATCGCTCATCGCCGAAATCGTCCGTATCTAAAAGCCGTCTCAACCGTTTCCGGTCTCAACCGCTGCTTTGAAATTCACAAGCCAAGGCTCAAGCACGCCAAACCGGATTCCGGTCAGCTCGCACCTGAAGGCCGAATGTAATTTTTTATAGAAAACAAAACGTTAAAATAGTGTCGAAGCGAACTGCCAATTCCTTGGATCTGCAACTTTAGCTTTTGCTTGTTTACTCTTTGAGCTTGCAAAGAAGAGTTTAAGTCTTTTTAGCTAAACCCCTATATTGCGCTCCCGTTCCAACGGACTGGCAAGCGCACCAGACCATGATAGATGAGGCTCCCTGTTGATAGCGAAAGCGCTCCGGAAACTGTCAGGCAATAATGCCGGAATGGTGCGTGATTACCTGTCCCTGTTTTCGGGTTCCGCTGGCAGGCTGGTCGTATCACTCGTTTATTTTATCGCGCTTGCAAACACATTGCCGACCGGTGATTTCGGTATATTTGCGACCGCCTCGGGCACGGGCGTGGTTCTGTCGCGTATCGTTTCGCTGGGCTTCAGTTCGCCGCTTTACCGCATATCGACGGTGAAACCGCACTTGCTCGGTATCTATACAGCTGGTTTTCTCGTCGCCATTCTGGTTTCCCTGCCGCTGTTCGCGCTGGCGTCCTGGTTGGTCTATTTTGTCTTTTTCAGCCGGGATATTTCGTTTCTGCCTTTTGCGGTTGTGGTGTTTGCCGAGGCTTTGCTCTGGCGTTCGACAGAAATCATCATCATCGTCAACAACGGCCTGCGCCGGTTCGGCATATCGGCAGGACTGGTGATTTTCGGGACGGCCACGCGCGCCGTGGCGGCGGTCCTGTTCATGTGGCTGGCGAGCGTTCATGACATCGCCCATTGGGCGTGGTGGTATGCGGCGGCCAATGGCGTTGCGCTGTTGACGGCGCTGAAATTCTTTCCGTCTATCCGTCTTCGTTTCAAACCGGCGCTTTATATGCGGCGGCTTTCTGATGCGATTGCGGTCATGGGGGCCGAACTGCTGTTCTATATTCAGGCCGAGCTCGACAAGCTGCTGGTGCTGACCGTCGGTGGGCCAGCGACGGCAGGTCTTTATGCGATCATCATGCGGCTTGTCGACCTGACGGCTCTGCCGGTGCGCTCCTTCAACATGATGCTGGTGCAAAAGCTCATGCGCACGCCGGACATGTTGTCCTCGTTGCGCATCCGCGCCGGGCTGGAACTTGCAGTCTTTGCCGTTTCGGTGGCTGGCCTCGGCGCGATGGTTGTGTTCCTGCAAATCTTCCCGAACGCACTCGGTTCAAGCGTTGCGCCGATTGTCGGGCTGCTGCCGCTGGTGCTGCTCGTGCCGGGGTTCCGCAATCTCATCGAGTATCAGACGGAAATTCTTTATGCGCGCGGCCAGTCCGGTCTCAGGACGCTGAGCATGGTGCTGATGACTGCCGCCAAGGCATTCTTCGTCTGGCTTCTGCTCGTGAATTATGCCGATAATCACGACTGGATTCTCGGCCTCAATATCGTGTTTGCCGGGCTATATCTTCTGTCGCTGGTTTTCACCTATACAAGCATTCGTTTGCCGGCAAAGCGGGTTTAAGCATTGCCGGCAAAAGTCGGACCGGTTTTGGCGTTTGGAAATGCTGAAAAACAGATAGGGCGGTCTCAATGATCGGGGTATCTAAGCTCCGATAATGCGCCGAATGTCGTCGACCGAAAGACCAAGGAAAGACTGCATGCCGATGGCGACCTGATGCGGCTCCATTTCGGCGATGAAAGTTCGGAATTCCTCTTCGCTCGGTGGCGGTGCGAACCATTGCATCCGGCACAGATCATGGGTGTCGCTGTAGTGGCCGGACCCATGCAGCACGTCATCGACGTAGCGACCATAGATGAAGCACTCGGAAAAACGGCGCATGTTGCCAAGGGCTGCTACCCAATGCTGTCCGGTATGGGCTTCGATCCTCTCGCACATCGAGATCACGCTGTCGCGCCGCCACGAGACGAGCTGACCGATATAGTCGTTCAGCCCGCTTTTCCCATTCTTGATACCAAGCAGCTTTGCCGCATTTGCAGCCCAGACCGGATGTTCCGGCCATTCTGGATTGGCAAGCGCATTGGGACGCACGAAAAGCCGAAGCTTTTCGCCATGCCAAAGCGTGCCGCAATCGAAGGGACGCAGAAAGGCCGTGTCGGAATCCGTATAGAGAAATCCGTCTTCCTCGACGGCACCGGCAAGTGCGATGCGGCGTAACTGTTGCACATGCCAGCCGCGCAGCGGCTTGGTCCGGAGCGAGAGCCACACTCGTCTGCGCCACAGATAGGTCGGGTCCCAGAAGGCATGCAGCCAGGAGGGCAGCAGATCACGTTCATCGATGATGACACGGTGCGCGCTTTCGAGCTTGCGAAACAGGGCCACATCCTTGCTGTCGACAAGGATATAGTGCTTCGTGAAACCGCTTACATATTTGTCTATGGTTTCACAAAGCAGCTTGCAGCGCTCGAAATCCTGATCCCAACTGGCTGTGACGATTGCGGTTTTCACCGGGGTTCTCCCTTCATCCAGCCTTTGGCGACGCGCCACAGGAATACGGGATTGCCGATGAGATAGCGCTTTGCGAGCCGTCGCGGTTCCTGCAATAGCCGGTGCACCCATTCCATCTGGACCTTGCGCACCCATTGCGGTGCACGCTGTACGCGACCCGTATGCAGGTCGAACAGCGCCCCGACAGCGCTGGCTACGGTGCAATGTTCCGCCGTGATATGCTTGTCGATGAAGAGTTCCTGACGCGGCACACCCATGGCGACGAGCAAGATGTCGGGGTGAAAATCCTTGAGCTGACCGAGAATGCCGTCGAGATCGGCAGGCTTGAAGAAACCGTCTGAAATGACGCGATAGTCATGTCGTGGAATCTGCTGTTTGAAAAGCTGCGCGGCTTCGGCCGCAACGCCCGGACCGCCGCCCAGGAGGGCGATTTTCAGCGGACGTTTCATGTGTTCCAGCAGGCCCGGAATGAAGTCCGTTCCGTTAAGATTGGCCGGGAACCTGCTGCCATAGGCGACCTTGCTGGCAATATCGACCCCCACGCCGTCTGGCAGGATCAGGAAATCCTCCAGCGCAGCGCGATAGGCCGAGTCATTATCCGCAATGTTGGAATTATTGGCGTTGAGCCAGCCTTGTTTCATGAACCGGCCTTCATTGATGCGGTTCTCGAAGAAGGTGAAAGCGCTGTCCCAGTCGAAACAGGCGACCTTCACGCCAAGAATATTGCGGTAAGTGACATCTTCGGTATGCATCATTCCTGGTCCGTATTTTTCTCTTCGCCACGAAGTGCTTGCAGACCTCTGGCAACTGCGCGGTCCATGCCTTCGATTTGTGACCGGGTGAAGGCTTTGCCGTCCAGTCTCTGGCGATCCCCCGATCTTATCTTTTCAATGCGCTCGACGATTGCCGCAGCGAACCCTTGAGGGGCGTCGGCAATGGTGCAATTGTCCGGAATATTGCCGATACCGCGCACGGAATGAGACGTGGCGACACTTGGCATGCCCAGTTCGAATGTCTCGATGGTCTTGAGCTGCACGCCGGTTCCCGCACGACTGATGAGCGGTACGAGCGCACCGCTTTCCACAAATTCGGTCGCGTCGGGCACCTTGCCGACGAAATTGATGCCGGACCCAACGCCAGACCATGTCGCGATCAGATCGGCAGGCGTGTTGCCGGCAATCGCGATGGAAATATCGTCGGGAAGATGCGGTTTTACCTCGCGCAGGAACCATTCGAGACCGATGCGGTTCGGGTGCCATGTCCATGTGCCGATCAGGGCGAGGTCGTATTTGACAGGGCGCTGCTGCGCGGCCTGTGCGCCGCCGGGTGTAACGAGCGGCATTGTCGCAAACCGATCAGGGCCGAGGCCGAGCGCCGGGCCGTCATCCTCGGCAAAAGTAAAGACGAAACGGGCGTTCCCGATAAGACGACTTTCCAGTCCTTTGAGAATACGGGCTTCGCGGCCAAACAGGAATTTCTGGATGAAGCTTCCGGCGTCGGCGGCATTTTCGTCTGCTGAGCGATGTTCCACATTATGCGCCACGAAAAGCGAGGGCTTGCCCTTGAAGATGTCTTCAAACGCGCCGGGCAGGGTGACACCGTTCAGCACATAGGCATCGAAAGGGCCGATCTTTGCGATGGCTGCGCGCAATGTTTCAGCCGGTATTACCCGCAGCTTCGCCGAGGAAACCGTCAGCCCGGTCAGAAAGGATTTCAGCACCCAGCCAATCTTGCGCCTGATGCCAGCGCCTTCCGTTCGCACCTCGACTTCACCCAGAACGACAGTATCCGCGGCATCGGCCTTCACACCTGGCCATGTGAAGCCGAGGACGGTCACCTTTGCGCCTGAACGACGCAAGCCATCGACCACAGCGGCGTTTGCCACTTCATAGCCGGTGGTCGGTACTCCGTGTGGAACAATCGATGTCACGAAAACAAGGTGAGGGGACGGCAATTCAACTCCTGAACAGTCATTCTGGCGCGCACAGCATGAAAAATCATGGGCTGCGTTTATTCTTTTCCTAATGCATTATTCATCTTAAAACCCTTAACATCTCGGGCTGGGATGCTCTATGATAGTTTTAGTCAGTGTCTATAGCCCTGCGGTGAACTTTTCTTTAAACGTTTTTCAATAGTGGCGGATAAGCAAATATAGAAGTTCGAAATATCCGGTAGCGTTTATGTCTGATTTACCAAGTCATATAGAAGTAATTGCTAAAACACCTGGGCTTCGTTTCGATGAAGTCGAGGTTGTCGTTACATTACCGACGTTCCGCCGCCCGGAACATGTCATCCGCACGCTGGATACGCTCAACGCTCAGGTCACAAATCGCCGTTTCGCAGTCGTGGTGATCGAGAACGAGGCGGAGGACCGCGAAGGCGCCAAGGTTGCGGCACCGCAGTTCGAGGCCGGAAAATATACCGGCATGCTGATCGTTGAATCCCATCGCGGCAACTGCAACGCCTATAATGCGGGCTGGCTGACGGCGATGACCTATTTTCCGAACTTCAAATATGTCATCGTCATCGATGACGATGAATTGGCTGATCCCGCCTGGATCGAAAACATGGTAGCCACTGCGGAGCGCTATAGCGCCAGCCTCGTTGGCGGCCCGCAATATCCGATCTTCGAGAAGCCGGGCGCGGAGAAATGGGCGAGACACCCCGTCTTCCTGCCGCATTACAACAAGACCGGTTCGGTTCCGATCATCTATTCGTCCGGCAATCTGTTGATTGCGCGTCCGGTGCTGGAAGCCATCGGCTATCCGTTCATGGACCTGAAGTTCAACTTCACCGGCGGCGGCGATTCAGATTTCATCAATCGCTCGCGGGCCAAGGGCTTCAACATCGCCTGGTGCAATGAAGGCATTGTCCGCGAGACCATTCCGGCGCGACGGCTGGAGAACGACTGGATCAGGGCGCGTGGCTTGCGCAACGGCGTTCTGTCGACGCTGATCGAACAGCGCCAGCGCAAGGATGAGCCTTTCGGTCAGGTACGCGTCTTCTTGAAGAGCCTTGCACTTCTTGGCTATTCTCCGATCAAGGCCGTGCGGCGCGGTTTCGCGGCGCGCTTCGTGCCGGTCGGGACCTATTTCATCCATATCGGGCTGGGCCGTGTCATGGCCCATTTTGGATATCTGAATGAGCAGTACCGCAACCCGGACAAGAACTGACACCCGTTCCGACGTTGCGACGCAAACCGACATGCGGGCGACAATTCGCACGATTGCGCTCGTTATCGCCACGATAACATTCTGCATTCTGCTGATTTCGTTCCGTCCGTTCAATCCGCTGAGTGCGGCGGCGGATGGCGAAGCGTCGGGCGGTGGTGACGCCATCAACCAGCTTGGTTTTGGCTGCCTCGGCGCGGTGGCGCTTCTGTCGCTTGCGATGTTTGCCGACCCGAAAAAAGTGGTCAAGATCGTCAGTCCCGGCTGGCTGTTGATGTTCGCCTTCCTGTTCGCCTCTGTTTTCGCAAGCCCCGATCCATCTACTGCGATACGCGGCGTGCTTTTGACGATGATCGGCATTCTGACGGTCATTGCTGTTTTGAGCCTGCCGCAGGATGGCGACGCTTATGCGTCGATGCTGGTCACGGTGGCTTCCATCGTGATCGTCATTTCCTATGCGGGCGTTATTCTTCTACCGAATCTCGGCACACACGGCGCCGATGCGCTGGAACCGCAGAACGCCTATCTCTGGCGCGGTGTGTTCACACACAAGAACATTGCCGGGCCGGTCATGGCCGCCTTTGCCTTTGCCGGTGTCTATCTGTGGCGGCGCGGCTGGCGTGTCAGCGGCTTTCTGATTGCGGTCTCGGCATTGATCTTCGTTTCGCAAACCGGATCGAAGACCACGGCGGCGCTGGTGCCTCTCGCCATGCTTCTCGTGATCGGTCCCGGCATTGTCGGTCTCCGTTTCCTTGCGCCAGTGGCAGTCTTCACCATCCAGTTTCTGCTTGCGCTGTTCACTTTCGGCACGGTCCTGTTTGAGCCGATGCACCAGCTCGTTCTGCAGCTCGATGTCGACCCCACCTTCACCGGACGCACCTCCATCTGGGCCTTTGCCGTTGAGGCGCTTTCCCATCGCCCGTGGACCGGCTTCGGCTATGAAAGCTTCTGGGGCACGCCGATCGTGAAAGAGGCGGCCAATCCATACTATCTCGATTGGGACGTGCGTGGCATCGTGCATGGACACAATGGTTATCTCGATATTGCGGTATCGATGGGAATTCCGGCGCTGATCTGCGCCATCTTCGTCATCATCGTCATGCCGCTGGTCAATTATGTGCGGTGCCGTCCGGTGCGCGAAAATCTGCTGCTTGCGGATTTCTTCCTGATGATCGTGTTCTTCGGGACGTTGAATGCCATGCTGGAAAGTTTTTTCTTTCGCCGCATGGACCCGGTCTGGCTGACGCTCGTCTTTGCGATCTTTGGCCTCAGGCTGACCGCGAAAATCATCATTCACAAAAGGGTAGCCGGAGCCACTACATGAATATCGCGATTGTCGGGACCGGGTTCGTTGCCGATTATTACATGACCACACTGCATAATTATCCCGAGCTGACGCTGCGCGGGGTCTATGATCGTTCACCTGAACGACTGAAAGCGTTCTGCGCACACTATTCAGTTAGCGCCTACGACAGTTTCGAGGCTGTGCTGGCCGATCCGAATGTGGAGATCGTCGTCAATCTGACCACGCCCGAAAGCCATTTTGAAATCTCGCATGCAGCGCTTGTCACCGGAAAACATGTCTATTCCGAAAAGCCACTGGCGATGAATTACGACGATGCGGAAGCGCTGGTCGATTTTGCACGGCAATCCGGCCTCATGCTCGCGGCAGCCCCGGCCAACGGCCTCAGCGAGGCCTATCGTCTGGTCGCAAGCGTGATCAACGGCATCGGCATGCCGCGTCTTATCTATGCCGAAATGGAAGACGGCCCGGTGTTTCGTGACAAATGGTCGACCTGGCGTTCGCAGTCTGGTGCGCCATGGCCGGGGCTACATGAGTTCGAGATCGGCTGCACGCTGGAACATGCAGGCTATGCACTGTCATGGCTGGTGTCGCTGTTCGGTCCGGTCGAGAGCGTTTCGGCATTTTCCGCCATAACCTTTCCCAACAAGGGGCCGGGGACCGAACATCTTCATATGGCGCCCGATTTCTCGGTCGGCTGTCTTGTTTTCAAGTCGGGGCTGGTGGCGCGCCTCACATCCGGGCTTGCGATGCCGAAGGACCGCAGCCTGACAATCGTTGCCGACAAGGGCTCAATTGTGGTGGACGATCTATGGGATAATCGTTCGGCTGTGCGTCTTGAGCGCACAGAAGGAAAACGCCGTTTTCTGGCGCGCCTGTTCGGTATTCTGGAAATGCGCATCGGCAAGTTCCTGTCATGGAAACCGGTCGTCGGCACGAAGCTGTCCTATCCGAAGGCTGACAAGCGGTCGCTGCCGATGTACCCTTCGCAGATCGATTTCGTGCGCGGCATTGCCGATCAGGCTCGCGCGATCCAGACCGGTGACAAGGCGTTCTTTTCAGGTGATGTGGCACTGCATATCACTGAAATCGCTCTCGCCTTGAACAATGCTGGCGAGAATGCACAGCCTTACAGGATGAGAAGCAGCTTCTAACCTTTAGAGCGTGATGTTTTTAAGTTGAATCGTTATCCCGCTCTAAACTTTTGTTTGAGCATGATTTTATCCGAAAACCGGTTCCCACTTTTCGGAATCATGCTCTAGCCAGCACCTTGCGAACGATGTCGGCTACGGCTGCACTCTGGTCAAGCGGCATGGTCGCATTGGAGATTTGGCCGCTGTGCACCGCATCGCGGACCGCTTCGGCCTGAAACTGCAGCCCGTTGCCGGAAAAGGCATAAGTTTCGATTGTGCGGCCCGGCAGGGGCAGGCGGTTCATCACCTTGCCGAAAAGGCCGTTACCGCCGTTCGGCCCGAGCGACGACCGTGCGGCAAGGGCAGAAAACAGGGTCAGCCTCTGGGCCTTCAGAAACGGCGCGTGGATCAGGATCGTGCCCCTGGTTCCCTCGATCAGCATGCGATTGTCGCCGTCGCGGTCGAAGCCGCAGGAGAGGCTGGCCGTGGCACCCTGCCAGCCAAGCTGGAACTCGGTGCGCATGTCCACACCGCTTTTTGCCCGCTGCCAGCGACCATCGACGTGATCTGGCAGACCTAGAAAATACAGTGCCAGCGATACCGGATACACACCCAGATCGAATGCTGCGCCGCCGCCAAGGTCCGGGCTGAAGAAGCGGCTTTGCGGGTCGTAGGCACGGATATAGGAAAGATCGGCTTCGATGCGTGTCACAGTGCCGATGCGACCATTATCGATATGCTGTTTGGTAGCGCGGATCGCTGGCAGAAAACGGCTCCACATGGCTTCCATGGCGAAGACGTTTTTTGCTTTTGCCGCAGCTTCGATCTGCCGCGCGCCAGCAGCATCCAGCGAGAGCGGCTTTTCGATCAGGCAGGGCTTGCCGGCTGCGATTGCCTGCATGGCCTGCAGCACATGCATGGCGCTGGGCGTCGCAATATAGACGGCATCGATATTCGCGTCGGAAAGAAATTCACCTGAATCGCCAAACGCCTTGTCGGCGCCGATACGTCGCCGGAATGTTTCGGCGGTCTCCGACGCCCGCGAGCAGACTGCGGAGACACGCATTCCGGTGGTGGCCTGAATATCGGCAGCAAAGGCGGCGGCTATCGTGCCTGTGCCCCAAATGCCCCAGCGGAAATCCGTTTTTACCTGCTTGTCGCGATTCACGTGCTTGCCCCACAGCTTCATACAGGTGCTATATAACCCATGTAATGCGGCTAACGAAGTTTGTTTATCCTGTCAGGGGAGGTGGACGTGATGTGTGGAATTGTCGTGGCTGTGGCGCGGGATGGCGAGCATCGTTTTTCAAAGCAGATCGTGCGGGAAATCCGCATCGTCACAGGACTTGGCGTCGAAGGCGATGCCCATCAGGGCGTGACGGTGAAGCATCGTTCACGCGTACGGGCCGACCCGACGCAACCCAATCTGCGGCAGGTGCATCTCATTCATGCCGAGCTTTTCGACGAGCTGGCGGAAAAGGGTTTTGACGTCGCGCCCGCTGATCTTGGCGAGAACGTCACCACGCGCGGCGTCGATCTTCTGGGGCTGCCACAGGGTGCTTTGATCCGAATTGGCGACGAGGTTGTTCTGGAAACAACAGGCCTGCGCAACCCTTGCGCCCAGATAGAGAATTTCCAGACCGGGCTTCTCGATGCCGTGCTGGGTCGCACGCCCGATGGCGAACTTGTCCGCAAGTCCGGCATCATGACCATCGTTCTTGCAGGCGGCACAGTGAAGGCGGATGATGCGATTATTGTTGAATTGCCACCGCTGCCGCATCGCAAACTGGAACGGGTCTGAAAATCGCAAAATACCGGCTTTTGACGTGAGCTAACCGATTTAACGCAGCGCTTGCACGGGCAAAACCGGTGATTTTCGTCAAGGGAGGTCTATCAACTTTGCGTCATATGCCCTAGATCATCCCACAATAGGATACAGATTGACATGCGCTGCTGCCGAAATCCGGCTTGCAGCCTATTCTTATCGGTTCGGCTTGTCGGCGTTCGATGTTCTGCATGTGTCTAGACGACGGCCGGTCGGTTGCATTTGCGAAGGGCACAAAATGGAAAAAGCAGATATCGGAATGGTCGGCCTTGGCGTCATGGGCTCCAACCTGGCGCTGAACATAGCCGAGAAAGGCTACACAGTAGCCGTCTATGACCGTGATGAGCCTGTGCTGAAAGCCTTCGTTGAAAAGGCTGGCCCGCTGCGCGACAAGATCATCCCTTGCCCCACTTTCGAGGATCTGGCCGCCAATATCCGCAAGCCGCGTCCCATTATCTTCCTCATCAAGGCAGGCAGCCCCGTCGATACTGAGACCGCCCGCCTCAAGGCCTATCTTGAGAAGGGCGATATCATGATCGATGCCGGTAATTCCGATTACCGCGATACGGTGCGCCGTCTGAAGGCGCTTGGCCCCAACGACCCAACCTTTGTCGGCATGGGCGTTTCCGGCGGTGCGGAAGGCGCACGCCACGGCCCGTCGATGATGGTCGGCGGTACCGAGGAAGCCTATGAGCGCATCGCGCCGATCCTGCTTGCCGCTGCCGCCAAGTACAAGGACGAGCCTTGCTGTGCACTGGTCGGTCCGGATGGTGCGGGTCATTTCGTCAAGACGATCCACAATGGTATCGAATATGCCGACATGCAGATGATCGCCGAAATCTACGGCATCCTGCGGGACGGTCTAGGACTGTCAGCCCCTGCCATCGGTGATGTGTTCGAGAAGTGGAACGAAGGTCCGCTCAACTCCTATCTGATCGAAATCACGGCCAAGGTGCTGAAGGCGACCGACCCGGAAACCGGCAAGGCAATAGTCGATGTAATTCTCGACGAAGCTGGTCAGAAGGGCACGGGCCGCTGGGCAGCCATTGAAGCGCAGATGCTCGGCGTTCCGGCAACGGCAATCGAAGCCGCAGTTGCTGCCCGTTCGCTGTCCTCGCTGAAGGCCACGCGTGAGCTTGCCGCAAAGGCCTACAAGCCGGGTCCACGCAGCCTCGACATTTCCGATCAGGCGAAATTCCTCTCGGATCTGGAGCATGGCCTGCTTGCCGGCAAGATCGCTGCCTATGCCCAGGGCTTTGCGGTGATGGAAGCCGCCTCGCAGGAGCATGGTTGGAACATTCCGCTTGCCGAAACGGCGCGCATCTGGCGCGCAGGCTGCATCATTCGTTCGCAGCTTCTGGACGATATCGCCCATGCCTTCGAAGACAGCGAAAGCCGCAACCTGCTGCTCGCACCCGCTTTTGTCGACCGCATGAGCAAGGCTTCCAAGGGCCTTCGCCAGATCGTCGCCAAGGCGGCGCTCGCTGGCCTGCCTCTGCCTGCACTGGGCTCGGCGCTCAGCTATTTCGACAGCTTCACGCAGCCGCTCGGCACGGCCAATCTCATTCAGGGCCAGCGCGATTTCTTTGGTTCGCACGGCTTCAAGCGTATCGACAAGGATGGTGATTTCCACGGTCCCTGGGGCGAATAAAATTCGCTGTAATTGAAAAAGCCGCCCATCGGGCGGCTTTTTTATTTTAATCCGCCAGCACGAGCAGGTCATGCGAGGCGAAATGCACCGTCACCTTGTCGCCGCGCTGCGGTGGAGGCTGGGTCGGGTCGTTGAATGTATCGAACGACAGGCGGTTCTTGCCAAGCGCCACACGCGTGCGGATGACGGAGCCGAGGAAGTGCACGTCCTCAATGGTTGCATCCAGTGAGGTATCGTGGCTCTTGCGAGCTTCGAGGCTGACAGCTTCGGGGCGTAAGGCGAGCGTCAGCGGCTTTCCCTTCGGATGATGGTCGAGCTTTTCCTGCACTGTGATGGTGCGGCCGTCGAGCTCTATGCTGTTTTTGCCGGGTTCGCTGACCGAGGCTTCCAGCATGTTGAGCGTGCCGACGAAGGATGCCACGAAGCGCGAGGCCGGGCGGTTATAGATGTCGAAGGGCGAGCCGATCTGGTCGGCGCGACCTTCATGCATGACCACGATGCGGTCGGAGATCGACAGCGCTTCCTCCTGATCGTGGGTGACGAAGACGGTCGTAATGCCAAGCTTCTGCTGGATGGCGCGGATTTCTTCGCGCAAGGATATGCGGATTTTCGCATCCAGCGCCGATAGCGGCTCGTCGAGCAGAAGAACCTGCGGCTTGGTTGCAAGCGCGCGGGCCAGTGCCACGCGCTGCTGCTGGCCGCCCGACATCTGATAGGGATAACGGTCCGCCAGATGATCGAGGCGGATAAGGCCGAGCATTTCCTTTACGGTGGCGTCGATTTCCGCCTTCGGCTTTCCGGCAACGCGCAGGCCGAATGACACGTTCTGCGCCACCGTCATATTGGGAAACAGCGCATAGGCCTGAAACACCATGCCGATATTGCGCTGGTTGGGCTTCAGGTCGACCACATCCTTGCCATTGATTTCGATGGCACCGCTGTCGGGCATCTCGAAACCGGCTATCATGCGGAGAACAGTTGTCTTTCCGCAGCCCGATGGACCGAGAAAGGAGACGAACTCGCCCTTTTCCACTGCGAGGTTGAAATCGTGGACGACGGTATTGGCGCCGAAGCTCTTTTTCAGGTTTTTGATATTGAGAAAAGCCATGAATGTTACCCGGCGGTTGTCTTGAATTTATTGAGGCGCGAGACGAGCTGCAGCATGATGATGCTGAGCCACGTTATGCCGAACGAAATGATTGCCAGCGCTGACGGTTCGTAGGCGCGGTTTGCACCGACCAACTGCAGATAAGGACCAAAGGCCGGACGGTTCAGAAGCGAGGCCAGCGTGAATTCGCCGATGACGATGGCGAATGTTATGAAGGCACCGCTCATCACGCCGGAAATCACGTTCGGGAAGATCACCTTGAACATGATACGGCCCCAGCCCGCGCCGAGGCTTTGTGCGGCTTCCGTCAGCGTATTGACGTCGATGGTGCGCATCGCCGTATCGACAGCGCGGTACATATAGGGCAGCGACAGCGTCATATAGCCGAACATCAAAAGCACGTCGGTTGCCCGCGTTGACGCCGTAAACGGCAGCCACGACGACGAATTATAGATGCGCAGATAACCGAACACGATGACGATGGCCGGAATAACCAGCGGCATCAGCGTGATGAACTCCATCACCGGACGCAACTGTGGCAGGCGCAGGCGCACCCAATAGGCGGTTGGTACAACCAGCAGCACACCGAAAACGATGGTCAGCAGGCCAAGCAGGATCGAATAGCCGAAGGTTGCCTGAAAATTCGGATCGGAGAACACGACCCGATAGGCATCGAAGGAATATTCGCCGCGCCGCATGCGCAGCGAGAATTCGAATGTGCCGATCAGGGGCACGAGGAAGTAGATCGCGCCAATCAGGAAGGCGATCCAGGCACCGATCTTCTGGAGGTTTATGCCTTTCTTTTTCATCGTTGCCACCTCTCGGCGCGAATGCGCAGCCAGATATAGATGAGGTTGGAAACACCCGTAATGACAATCATGCCAAGTGCCAGTGCGTAGCCGAGGTTCTGGTTATGCAGAACGTCGCCGCGGATCTGGGCATAGAGCAGGATAGGCACGATGTTGAGCGAGGAGCCCGTCAATGCGTAGGCCGTTGCAATCGCCCCGAAGGCATTGGCGAACAGCAGAAGCGTCGTGCCGAGCAGGCTTGGCCACAGGATCGGAAAAGCCACCATGCGCCAATATTGTGCATTGGTTGCGCCGAGGATCGAAGACGCCTCGCGCCATTCCTTCTTCAGGCCGTCGAGCGCGGGCGTCAGGATCAGCACCATCAGCGGTATCTGGAAGAACAGATAGGTCAGCGTCAGGCCGAAGAAGGAGAGCAGGTTGAAACCTGTCGAATAGAGATTGAAACCGAACCACTCCCTGAGCAGGATCGTCACAAAGCCGGTTCGTCCCAGTGTCGCCAGAAAGGCGAAAGCAAGCGGTACGCCCGCAAAGTTCGACGCCACACCGGAAAAGGTCAATACCGTCGGACGCAGCCATGATGGCAGGTTGCCGAGAACCACCGCCCAGGCCAGAAAGAAGCCGATGATCGCGCCGCCTATGGCCGATGCGAGGCTGACCTTGATCGATATCCAGTAGGCGCTCATGATTTGCGGCTGGAACAGATCGTGGATGTTCTGAAGCGTGAAGTTTCCGGCCGGGTCCTGAAATGCACCGATGATGAGATACATCGTCGGCCAGATCAGAAACAAAATGGCGAAGATGAAAAACGGTGTCACGCCAAGCCAGGACAACGGAAGCTGGCGCTTGCGCACTCCGCTGGGGGCTGATGTTTCGGCTATTGAACTCATGCGTTCTTTCTTTAGACCGGTTCCCGCCAGAACGGAACTGACAGAACCGTTCCGACTTTTTGTTTTTATTTTTGCGATCAGCAGGCTGCCATTCGCCCCTGCCGGAAATAACTAGAGCATTTCCTGTTTTGATAGAATCATTGAAAATGCTCTATCCATTTGTTTTTACGCGCATTTTTCCGAAAACCGCTTCGCACTTTTCGGGATGCGCTCTGACATTCTTGCGAACTGCGCATCCTGTTTGCCAAAGAGCGTGGCGCTGTTTGGAAAAGAGGACCGGCGACACAGATGAAAGCCGCTTTGGTATCGCGCCGACCGTGTAAGGCCGACGCGATATGTGTTCGATGCGACAGGCGCGCTTACTGTACGTTTGCGCCCACGACACTGTCCCATTCCTTGGTGATCGTGGTCTGTGCGGCCTCGATCTGTTCCAGGGTCGGGAAGATAGCCTTTTCATAGGCTTCTGCCGGCGGCAGTTTGTCGAGCAGTTCCTGCGGGATCTTGCCGGCCTTCGCCATTGCATTGAAGCGGATCGGGTGGCAGTAGCCCTTCAGATAGCCGAGCTGGCCTTCATCCGAATAGATATGTTCCATCCACAGCTTCGCAGCATTTGGATGCGGTGCGTAGGCGCTGATTGCCTGAACATAGACACCAGCGATAACGCCGGACTTCGGAATGATGGTTTCGACTTCCGGATTGCCCTTGAGCGTGTCGCGGTCGGCGAGCGCGTTGTAGTCCCAGCGGATGACGATCGGGGTCGAGCCCTGTGCCAGCGAGGCGGCCTTGCCGATGACCGGAACGAAATTGCCGTTGGCATTCAGTTCCTTGTAGAATTCAAGGCCCTTCTTGCCGGCAGCTTCACCCGGCTCTGCGCCGCGGGCGATACCGGCGGCATGAACGCCGAGGATGGCCTGTGCGGAAACGCGCGGGTCACCTGCAAGCGCAACGGAGTTGGCGTAGTCGCTCTTGAGGAGGTCTTCCCAGTCCTGAGGGGCGTCCTTGACGATGTCCTTGTTCACTTCGAATGCGAGAACACCGTAATAATCGCCGTACCAGTAGCCTTCGGCATCCTTGGCGCTGTCCGGAATTTCGTCCCAGGTTGCGACCTTGTAAGGCTGGATGAGGCCATCTTTCTTGGCCGAAGCGCCGAACGCAAAGCCGACGTCGATGACGTCAGGAGCTTGCGGCCCCTTGTTGTCCTTGTTGGCCTTGATGGCTTCGACTTCATCGCCCGAACCGGCGTCCGGGTTCAGTTCGTTGACCTTGAGGCCATACTTGTCCTTGAAGCTCTGGATGATTTCGCCATAGCCGCACCAGTCATGCGGGAGTGCGATGGTGGTCAGTTCGCCTTCTGCCTTGGCTGCTGCGATCAGTTCGGCTGACGGTTCGGCAGCGGCGATGGAAACCCCGGCAACGGCGATTGCCGTCGAAAGCGACAGCAGACGCGCTGTGTAAGCAAGCATTGTTTGACTCCCCTGTTTAAGGTCCGGCGAACGCCCCCGGTCGATTCCGGTGCTCGCGCATTCCCGATACCCGCCCTAGATGACGGTTGGATGACAGTTTGTGGCTTGTCACAAACTGTCAGCGCTGGAAAGTGAAACACGTTTTCAGGGACTTAGCAATTCATCCGTTTGCGGGAACAGCATTTTTATGACAGGAAATGTGACAGGAAATTCACCGCTGTCATAATTCTGCGAGAGGCTTTTCCCTACGCGACAAGGGTTTGTCCCAGCGCGGCATCGATGCCGGATATTGAGGATAAACGAAAATTTTCGAAAGACGAGTGAACCTTCACGGGTTTCGTATGAAGCTGGAGGATGGGGAGCTTAATGCCCCCCACCGCCACCGGCGACCTGCTTCGGTTTGCGCAGCATGATGGCGCAGACGGCAAGCGAGCAAAACATCATCGTGAGAATGAAGAACACGTCGATGAAGGACAGCAGGGTCGCCTGCTGGCGCACCATGCCGGAAAGTTTCGAAATGGCGATTGTCGCGCCATCCATACCAGCAGCGTTGTACTTCGCCGTCAGATTGGCGACCATCTTCTCAGCTTCGGCATTGCCCCAGCGAACATGCTCGGCCAAACGCTCGTAATGCATGTCGCCACGGCGGGTCAGGATCGTGTTGATGACGGCAAGACCGACAGCACCGCCCAGATTACGGGTCAGGTTGAACAGTCCGGATGCGTTTTTCAACAGAGAAGGCGGAAGCGTGCCGAGCGCGAGATTATTGATCGGCACCATGCAGAGCATCAGCGAACAGCCACGCAGGATTTGCGGCAGCAGCAGTTCATAGAAATCCCAATCGGCGGTGAGGCCAGTCACCATCCAGGTGCCTGCCGCAAAGCCGAGGAAACCGATCATCATCATGAGGCGCGGGTCCATCCTGTTGGACAGGAAACCGGCAACCGGCGCGGTGAAGAACATGGCAAGACCGCTGACGAAGAGCGCTTCGCCGATCATGAGGGCGTCATAACCGCGAACGCTGCTCAGATAGAGCGGATAGAGATAGGTAAGGCCGTAGAGGCCGACGCCCATCACGAAGGAGAACAGCGAGCCGAACGCGAAATTGACATTCTTGAAAGCGCGCAAGTCCACGATGGGCTGCTCCGCCGTAAACGCTCGGTAGAAAAAGACGATGCCGCCGACGGTCATGACGATGGAAAGGAAGAAGATCGCGTCATCCTGCAGCCAGTCGTTGCGCGGACCTTCTTCCAGAACATATTCCATCGAGCCGAGAAATGCGGCCATGCCGATGAGACCCCACCAGTCGAACTTACTGAGAAGCGAACTGTCGCCCTCGTCGAAGTCGATCAGGTTCCATGCGGCGATGGTGACGAGAATGCCGGGGCCGACATTGACCAGAAACAGCCAGTGCCAGGAGAAGGCGTGACTGAGATAGCCACCGACCGTCGGGCCGATTGTGGGCGCGAGCGTTGCGACCAGACCGATCATCGGCGAGACGATCGAGCGCTTGGATGGCGGGAAAATAGTGAAGGCAGCCGCGAACACACTGGGGATCATGCCACCGCCGATAAAACCCTGAATGGCGCGGTAGACGATCATCTGCTCGATGTTCGTCGCCGTTGCACAGAGCATGCTGGCGAGGGTGAAACCCGCAGCTGAAATCGTGAAGAGCACGCGCGTCGACAACAGGCGCCCAAGGAAGCCCGAGAGCGGAATCATGATGACTTCCGCGATCAGGTAGGACGTCTGAACCCATGAGATCTCGTCAGAACTGGCGCTTAGACCCGCCTGGATTTCGGCCAGCGATGCCGAGACGATCTGGATGTCCAGGATCGCCATGAACATGCCGAACACCATGGCCAGAAAGGCAACGGCCTTCTTCGGGTCGATGCGGTCATCTGCCGGGGTCATGGACCCTATTGTCGTATCTGCGGCCATGACGGCGCACTCCGGAATGGAAGAGAAAGGCGGCGCGAAACCCGTTTCGCCGCGCCGCCATCTGTTATTTCAAATCAACCCGCAGGTTCGGTCAGTTGGCCTTCTCGTCAGGCGCAGTGCGCGTATCGATATCGACCACGACACTCAGGCCCGCGCGGATCTTGCCGGATTCCAGCGCTTCCTTCGGGATCATGATGCGAACAGGAACGCGCTGCACGATCTTGGTGAAGTTGCCAGTCGCATTTTCCGGCGGCAACAGCGAGAATACTGCGCCCGAGGCCGGAGCGATGGACGCGACCTTGCCGTCGAACTTGGTGCCGTCGATTGCATCGACATAGATATGCGCGGTTTCGCCGGTCTTGATCTTTGCGAGCTGCGTTTCCTTGAAGTTCGCATCGATATAAAGCTCATTGACCGGAACAAGTGCGGCGATCTTCTGGCCGGGCGAAACAAGATCACCTTTCTTGCCTGCGAGATTGCCGATCACACCGTCAAACGGCGCGCGCAGCGTCGTGAAGGACAGATCGCGTGCGGCTTTGTCACGGGCAAGTTCCAGCGATTTCATCGTGCTTTCGGCTTCGCTATACTGGGCGTTGAGCACTTCGATATTGGCCTTGGCGGAAGCGATCTGCGCATCGCCACCGGCGACCTTGGCGCGGGCCTGGTCCAGCGAGGACTGGGCGGTGTCGAGTTCGGCCTGCGCGACAAAACGTGTTTCATGCAGCTTCTGTACGCGTGCAATCGTGTTCTGTGCATTGGTCAGAACTGCGGTTGCGGCCTGCTTGTCGGCATTTGCCTGCTGGAGCACGGCCTGTGCCGCATCGGTTTCCGCCTTGATGCGAATGAGGGTCTGCTTCTGGGTCGCCAGTTTGGCTTCTGCTTCATCGAGTGCGATCTTGTAGTCGCCCGCATCGAGCTGGAAGATCACGTCGCCAGCCTTGACCTGCTGGTTGGCAACCACCGGGATATTCTCGATGTAACCGGTAACCTTCGGTGCGATGGACGCGATGTCGCCCTGAACATAAGCGTCGTCGGTCGAAACCATGAAACGTCCGACCGTCCACCAGTCATAGGCGAACCAGAGGCCACCGGCGACCGCGACCGCCAGAATGCCGGGAAACAGGACACGCTTGCCGAAGCCCTTCTTCTTGCCGCCCTTGGCGGTTACGCCAGTTTCCGCGGGCGCGGCTTCCTGTGGGTTCGGTACGGTATGGGGCTGCGATCTCTCGTTCAAAGGCGCCTCATTCGTCGCCGGCTGGGTTGCCGAGGCGAAGTTCTTGGCGTTCGGGAACGGATGAATATCGGCCTTATCAACGGACTTCGGGGCGGACATAGGGGAAACTTTCTGCACATCCTTCGGATTGAACCGCTCGGTTCGATGTTGACATAAATCAATAAGATGCGCATATCAAGAGGATATCGAACCGCTTGGTTCGAAAAAAGTTAAGAGTCTTGTGAAATGAAACCCGATCGCAACGCCCAAGGAACAACCGATACGATGATGCATGACCGCAACCGGCATGATGAGAAAAGCGTCAGCCGACCCGGTGAGGGCAAATCGTCCGGTTCCGAAACGGAATGCGGTCGCACACGGCTCGGCGCCGGTCAGGATCCTGCTAAACGCCGCCAAATCCTTGAAGGCGCTCAGGATGTGTTCCTGCGTATGGGGTTCGATGCAGCCAGCATGAACGACATCACGCGCGAGGCTGGTGTCTCAAAGGGCACGATCTACGTCTACTTCAACAGCAAGGAAGACCTGTTTGTAGCTCTTTGCGAACATTATCGCGATACAATGTTTCGTGAACTGATCGAAAAACTCGACAAGGGTTTCAATTCACGTCAGGAGCTGACCGATTTCGGCATTGCATTGGTGACGCTGATAACCTCATCGACGGCAGTGCGGGCACAGCGCATCGTTCTGGGCGTCAGCGAGCGCAAGCCGGAGCTTGCAGCCCGTTTCTACGAGCGCGGGCCGAAGCGCAGCCTCGTTCTTATGGCCGATTATCTCAAGGAGATGATCGAGCGGGGGGAACTGGAGCCTTTCGATCCTGAAAAGATGGCCTATCAGCTTTCTGATCTGTTCTTGTCCGGCTTGTATAGGCCCCGTCTGTTTGGCGCATTGTCCGAGCCCCCATCGGCGGAAACGATTCGCAAGAATGTTGAACTCGCGATCGATTTTTTCTATCGCGCTTATGGTCGAAATCAGCGAAGTGTTCAGAAAGAGAACAGTTGATTTTTGTGAATCGGCTTAGCGAAGTTTATTTCGCTGTTTGACTTATAAATTTCCCAAGAGAGCCTTAATTTTTGCACCGTTCTTGTGTGTAATGGTTTGCAATCCATTAATTGCGGGTTGTCAGAGACCCCATTTTTTATGTCACTTATAAATGATTGAAAAGCTCTAGGGCTACGATTCGCTGATATTCCAAATACAGTAACGAGTACCCCTCGGGCTTGAGTACCAAGGATATTATAGAAATGACACTCGATCTCATTCATTTTCCGAATTTTAAAAAGACCTTCTTTGGAACGGCCTTCCAAAGCGACACACTGGCTCTCCTGACGCGAATTCGCGATGAGATCGGTTGCCGCCATATCATGCACACCTATCGCGGACGTATGGGCGATTGCGCGAAAACGAACTCCTCCGACCTCACGGTTGTGATGACTGTGCCGACTAATTGGGCTGCGCGCTATTCCACGAAGAACTATTTCGTCGTCGATCCAATCTTTCAGGAAGATGCGCCTTATTTTCAAAACGATGCCAGCGGTATTGTTCGCGACCTTCAGGCGGATGCCAGCGAATGTCCGGCTATTGCGGAAATGTTGCAGGACGCCGAGAAGCATGGCCTTGGCAATATTTTCATAGCGGTTTCTGCTCGCAGCCAGAAAGGTGCTGTCGGCTGCTCCCTGTTCAGCTTCGAGATCAGCCCCGATGAGGATCGCGAACAGTTCGTGGCCAAGCTGCGTCCGCGCCTGTTGAGCTTGTCCGGGATCATTCATTCAGCCCTGTGCGGCTGCAAGGATGTCGGGACGGTGGCCAGCCTACTGACGCCGCGTGAAGTCGATTGCCTGCGCTGGGCGGCGAATGGCAAGACAGATGGAGAGATTGCGGAAATCCTGAGCATCGCGCGCTGGACCGTCGTGACCTATCTCCAGAATGCGAAGATCAAGCTCAATTGCTCCAATCGTACTTCAGCGGTGGCGACGGCGCTGTCGCTCGGCATCATCGAAATGCCTGAAGTGAACCATCTGGTTTAATGCCAACTGCAACATGCAAATGACAACGACACCGGATGCTTCGGGCATCTGGTGATCGACTGTTTATTTTTCGGCAAACCGCTTCGCGGTTTGGCGGAAAATGCTTCAGGCCCGTTTTCTCAGCGGCAGGCGCGCGGCGTCAAATGCGTTGGCGAGCCTGGCCGTATTCTTCGCCGGGTCTTCGTCGGCATCCTCGAAGGCGATATGGTTCAGCTCCACACCAGCCGTCTTGTCGGTCAGCGTCAGGCGGAAATAGGCATAGACACCCTGATTGCGGAACTCCATGTCGAGCACGATGGCAGGTAGTGATTGCCAGTCACAATGATATTCGCCGCCATGGCCAAGTTCCAGCGTGCCGGGAAAGAAGTAAAGCTCGGTGGCAGAACTGACGATATCGGCGATATTGGCGAAAAGCTCGCAGCGTATGAAGGCAATGTAATCCGCCGGATCGACCAGGCGAAGATCGGTTGCGACCTCGCGCAGGTTCTGGGCAATGATCGCCTCGCGTTCGTTCGAGAATTGCAGGCTCTTCATAGTTTCACCACCGATCTGGGGGAACAGGCTGTCACTGTTCTGAAATATATAAATATCATGGCCATCTATCAATGTATCGCATGCCGCGTATTGATGACCCGGATAAGCTCGGCCACCGCCTTGTAGAATTCGGGTGCGATCATCTGGTCGACATTGACCTGTTTATAGAGCGCGCGGGCTAGCGGAACGTCCTCGAATATCGGGATGGAGTGCTGTGCTGCTATTTCTCTGATCTTCAATGCGATGAGATCCTGTCCCTTTGCAACGACAATCGGGGCCGCGTCCTGATCGGGCTTGTAACGCAGTGCTACGGAAAAATGAGTCGGATTTGCGACGATCAGCGTTGCCGTCGGAACAGTGTTGATCATGCGGCGGCGGGCGCGGTCGCGGCCAAGCGAACGCAGGCGCGATTTGACCAGCGGGTCACCTTCCGACTGCTTCAGCTCGTCCTTGACCTCCTGTCGCGTCATGCGCAGTTCCTGCCGCCAGTGAATGCGTGACCACGCAAGATCGAATGCCGCAATTGCGGTAATGGCCAGCACATTGGCGACGAGCAGACGCACCATGTTCTCGCGCAGAAATTCCGGCAAGGCTCTCGGGTCGGAAGCGACGGCATCGGTAAACAGGCTGTTGCCGTTGAAGAAAACGATAAAGACGATGACACTTGCGGCCAGAAACTTTGCCAGAGATTTGAGAAACTCGACCTGACCGGCGCGCCCGAAAATCCGCTGCCAGCCCTTGAGCGGGGATATGCGCGATGCCTGCGGGCGGATGCGTTCGCCAACGAAGCGCGGCGCATTCTGGAATGCGGAGGCTGCAATGCCGGCAAGCGGGATGATGATGAACACAGGCACAAGGGCTGCGCCGACAGCCAGGGCCAGCACACCGAACAGACGGCTTGCATCTTCCGCGCTGTTGAGGAGCCAGTCTTCGGGACGGTCGATCAGCTCGCGCAGGAAGACAGCCAGCTTCGTGGTGGCAGGTCCCGCGACAAAGACTGCGATAATCAGAAAGGAAGCGATACCGGCGAGGATCGGCGTTTCGCGGGAGAAGGGCATGTTGCCCTTTTCCAAGGCGTCGCGGATCTTCTGCTCGGTGGCTTCTTCTGTTTTGCTTTCCTTGTCAGCATCATCTGCCATGGGTCACACGAAATCAGGACGAAGCTTCGCTTGCGTCGAGGGTGATGATACCGCGCTCGGAAAGATCGATGGCGATACGGGCTATCGTGCGGCGCGCCTCGGCAATGTTTTGCGCGGTTATGTTGCCCTGCTCGGCGCCAAGCTCGGTTTCCACCATGCGGCGGCCACGGGTCGAGAGCGACGAGAGAACAAGTTCCTGAAGTCTTGCATCGGCTCCGCGCAACGCGGTGGCGATCTGTTCCGTCTGCACTTCATCGAAGAGCAGCAGGCGCGCGCGTTGCGACAGGCGCTCGATGTCTTCAAAGGTGAAGAGCTTGGCCTTGATGCGGTTGAGATCGTCGCGGTTGAGATCTTCAAGGCTCGCCATGAGTTCTTCCATCTCGCTTCTGTCGAGCTGGTTGAAGATGTTGGCGATCTGGCCGTGATGAGCCTTGACCGGTCCGGAATCGCTGCGGCCAAGAAGATCGCGCCGCAGCACGTCTTCGAGAAGTTCCGCAGCCGCTGGCGCCACATTGCCGATATGGAGCGAGCGCTGCACGACGGCATTGCGCAGTTGCGGCGGCAGGACGACGAACAGCCGGGCCGCAAGATCGGAAGGCAGCTTCGACACGATATAGGCGATGATCTGCGGATGCTGGTCCGTCAGATAGGCCTGCAGGCTTTCCACCGGCAGGCGTCCAAGCTGCACCCAGACCGATTCCTGAACGAGCTGTGGCTGGACGCGGTCTTCCAGAACTGCATCGACTTCTTCCTGCGGCAGAGCCTCCCGCAACAGGCCTTCAAAGCGTTGGGCGGCTTCTGAAACCGGCGCGCCTTCGGCAAAGGAATCCTCGAACTGCTTGACGAGCTGTTCGAAATCAAGCGGCGAAATCGGTTCCAGCGTGCGGGCATGACCGGCAAGCTTGCGCAGGTCCTCGGCATTGAAATGCTTCAGGAGACGTGCGGCGGCAGGCCGTCCGATTGCAACGAGGATCGCCGCCGCCTTTTGCGGGCCGGTCAGCGTATCGACGAGGCCGGTAGCGGTACCTTCAATATCTTCCGCGAGGGCTTGCTGTTCATGGTCGGCCATGGTCACGTCCGTTACTTGCCGATGATTTCGGTGAGGCTGACACCGAAACGCGAGGAATCATCTTCAAGGACGATCACTTCGCCACGGGCGATGACGCGGCCATTGACCACGATATCGACCGGATCACCGATCTGCTTGTCGAGCGTGATGACCGCACCGCGACCGAGCTTCATCAGATTGGCAACCGGCATGGTCGTGCCGCCAAGAACAACTTGAACATCCACGGGAATGCCCATGATGAGTTCGAGATTTGGCTTGGATGGGCCCTTCTGTGTGCTGCGCGGCTTTTCTTCGCGCAGTTCCTCAATGGCTTCGTCCAGTTCCTGCTGCATGTTCTTGTCCTTGTTGTCAGCGCTCATGCCTGCCCCGCAAGTTCGACGGTAGCTTTACGAACCGCGCGACGCACGAAAACGGGTAGCGCGTTCTTTTCCTTCGGGAGCGATTGTTCGGTGGCGGTCGCGATTTTTTCTTGTGCTCGTGGCGTGCTGTCGGCGACGTTGCGCGCATGGCGGATATCGCGGGTCAGCGCCTTGCGCAGCCTGTTCAGTTCTTCGATAGCCTCGTCCATTTCTCGGCGCACGCGCTGCGTTTCGGCAAGACGGGCTTCAAGCTTGTTGTTTTCGTCCGCCAAAGCAGTGCCAAGATCGGTGCGTTCGCTCTGGATCGCCTTGACGGCGCGCTCCAAACCGTTGGAGGCAGCTGCAATGCGCAGCGCCAGCACCTTGCCAAGCTTGATCGTCTCGTTGGCCTTGCGGCCAACCACGATGAGCGCGGCAAGCGAGGCAAGAGCCATCAATGTGGAAAGCACGTTAGCCAGCAACAAGCTCATCGATGAAATCCTCTTCCTGATTGACCGGGTCGCCGACCTTGACTGTGAAATGAATGCCCGATTTTCCGAGCGTGCACTTGAAAAGCTGCTGATCCCCGGCGCGCAGGCGTACCTGTTCCATGGCGTCGGTGGGCAGTTTGAGAACCTGACCGATTTCCAGCATCGACAATGCGTCCAGCGTCATCGATCCCTGTTGGATGAAAGCTTCGAGTTCGATGCGCGCACGGCTGACTTCCTGCCGCATCTTCTTCGCCCAACTCGGATCGGTCTGGTTCATCGGGCGGCGCAAAAAGGCTGCCACGGCATCCTGCATCGGCTTGTGCGTGCTGCGGGGCAGAAGCAGGTGCACCTGGCCGGTTTTACCCGCGGCAGTAACATCGATGCGGCAGGCGAAAAGGCGCGAGCGCTCGAAATTCTCACGGTCGAATTCGGCTGTGTCGGTGCATTCACCGGCGGCAAAAAGCGCCTGTCCGCTCGCCTGTCCGCTTCCGGCAAAAACCTGATCAAGCGAACCGGCGAGATGACCGGCAAGAAGAGCGGAAATCTTTTGTTCCAGCATGCCGAAAGGCCGGTCCTCATCGACAGAGCCGACATTACCCATATTACCTTGGGCGCCATACATGGCTTCGATCACTGAGAAAACGAGCGTCGCATCGGCGGTGAGATAAAGTGTGCTGCCCCAACGCTCGGCCTTCAGAGGTGCGATGATCGCCGCCTTGTCGAGAATATCGGCAAAGGCAGCATCGTCGGCGCTTTCCACCTGACCTGCCTCAACGTCGAATGCGGCAGCGCAGCCATGTTTCAGCCGGTCACAGAAATGCGTTGAGGCATCCTTGAATACATGGGCAAGCGATTTCAGGTCGTCGCCCGAAAGGCCCGCTGCCCGCAGCAGGTTCTCGGCCAGAACATCATTTTTGCGGTTTTGCCCCAATGTGGCAGTTTCGGGGGTGGTCATCTTACGCTGCCTGCTGGGTCGGCGCGCTCGCCATGGTTTCCTGCTCGACCACATCGATGGTCGGACGATCATAGGCGGAGATGGTCTTGCGGCCATACTCCACGGCGATCTGCGGCAGGGAGCCGTTCATATAGGCGAGAAGCGTCTGCTTCACGACGATGTAGAGGCGATTGTTCTTTTCGCGGGTCGATTTGATCTTGGCTGCGATCGGGCCGACAACGCCATAAGAGAAGAAGATACCGGCAAAGGTTCCGACAAGGGCGGCGCCGATCAGATGGCCCAGCACTTCCGGCGACTGGTCGAGTGCGCCCATGGCCTTGATGACGCCCAGCACGGCGGCAACGATGCCAAGTGCGGGCAGGGCTTCGGAAATGCTGACCATTGCGTGGTAGGGCTTGAGCTTGTCACGGGCGATGGTGTGGATTTCCTCGTCCATCAGCGCCTCGATTTCATGTGAGCGCACATTGCCGACGATGATGAGACGGCAATAATCGCAGATGAAATTGGTGAGGTCCTCTTTCTTCAATACGCTCGGATAGGCCTGAAAGATCGACGATTCCTTCGGATTGTCGATGTGGACTTCCACTTCGTTGCGCGATTTGGCGCGCAGCTCGCGCATCAGGCTGTAGAGCACGCCCAGAACATCGAGATAGTCACGCTGCTTCGGGACCGCGTTGCTGAATGCTTCCATGCAGGCGCGGCCCGTGTCTTTCACGAGCGAGAAAGGGTTGGCAATGAAGAACGTCCCGAGTGCGGCACCCAGAATGATGACGAATTCCCAGGGCTGGATGAGCACGCTGACATGTCCGCCCATGGCGATAAAGCCGCCCAGCATACAGCCCAGTGTGATGACAAGACCGACAATAATGCCCAATGCTCGAGACTCCCGCGTACATTCTGTTTGTCTGGAACCTAAGCGCCGCGGCTTGCGCGAACCTTGTCTGTAGCGCGCAGATAAAATCAGCTTCGGACAAGCTTGGTCTTTCATAAAGGATTGAAATACCGGAAGGGGGTCATGCGCATGGTCGATACGATGACGAGTTATCGCCTGATCGCGGCGGATATGACGCGGTCGTTGCAGCGTGTTTCGAAGGAACCATTGGTGGAGCGGGAAACCGCCTACTACAAGGAGAATATCGGCAAGGTGAAATCCATTGATGATTTCATGGCCGATAGCCGTCTTTATAATTACGCGATGAAGGCGTTTGGTCTGGAAGACATGGCCTTCGCCAAGGCGTTCGTCCGCAAGATATTGACCGAGGGCGTCACGAGCGACGATGCCATGGCGAACAAGCTGACCGACAAGCGCTATAAGGAATTTGCGACCGTCTTCGATTTCGCAGGCAAGGGCGCGGAAGCGACTGAGAGCACTGCGGCGCAGCAAGGTGTCGTGGACAAATATCTTCGTCAGACGCTGGAAACGGAAGCCGGAAGCCAGAATGAAGGCGTGCGGCTGGCCCTTTATTTTGCACGCAAGGCACCGACCATCACCAATGCCTATGAAATCCTTGGCGACAAGGCGCTAGTGTCGGTGATCCAGACGACCTTCGGCTGGCCATCCAGCATATCCAATGCCGATATCGACAAGCAGGCGAAGATGATCGAGGACAAGATCGACTTCACCAAGATGTCCGATCCCGAATATGTCTCGAAGCTCATTTCGCGCTTCACCGCCATGTATGAGATGAACAATCCAACGGCGAGCAGCCCGGCCTCGATTGCGTCCCTGCTTCTGGGCGGAACGTCTTCCGTCGGCATTTCGATGGATATCCTGAGCACCTTGCAGAATTTCAAGCCGGGCGGGCGTTAGGCAATGCAAAGCAATTCGATCTATGTCGGGCTTTCGTCGCTCATCACGCTGGAACGGCGGATGGATGCCATCGCTCATAATGTCGCCAATGTCTCAACCGTCGGTTTCCGTGGAGAAGGCACCAAGTTCGATACCATCGTTTCAAACAAGGCCAGTGACGACGTCAGTTTTGCCACTGCGGGCAAGAGCTTCATCCGTACCGAAGCAGGCCCGATGATCAAGACCGACAATCCGCTGGACGTTGCGGTCAAGGGCGATGTCTGGATGTCGGTCACGACGCCGCAGGGACAGATCTACACCCGCGACGGGCGCATGAACATGCTGCCGACGGGCGATCTCGTTTCTATTACCGGCCATCCGGTTCTCGATGTCGGCGGTGCGCCCATCGTGCTCAATCCGGGTGGTGGTGCGCCGAAGATTTCGAGCGACGGCGCGATCTATCAGAACGGTGCGCAGGTCGGCTCCATCGGCCTCTTCACGATTCCCGCCGATGCCGACCTGACCTATGCCGGTACGTCCGGTGTGATCCCGAACAAGCCTGCCCAGCCGGTGGTCGATGACAATAGTGTGGGCGTCGTGCAAGGCATGATCGAGGGTTCGAACGTCGATGCCATGACCGAGATGACCCGCCTTATCAGCGTCAGCCGCGCTTTCGAACAGGTCAATAATCTGTTGTCGCAGCAGGAAAGCACGGTCTCTGAAGCCATCAAGACCCTGGGCTCCAGAAACGGATGACGCCTGATCTGCCGCTCTCGCGTCTCGCCGCTTTTGCCCGTCAGCAATCGGTGGCACCAAAGCCGCTGACCGGTATCGGCGGAACGGTGAGCGACGTGTCGCGCTCGGCCATTGCCGTGCGCGGGCTTTCGCGTGATGCGCGTTTGGGCGATGCGGTGGCGATCCATGCACAAGGCGGCCAGAGCCTTGCCGAGATCATCCGGGTGGCTGACACGCAGGTGCTGGTGAAGCCTTTCGATGACCGCATCATTCCCTCGCTTGGCGCTGCGGTTTTCGAGGAAGGGCTGCTCAGCATCCGCCCGGCACCGGAATGGCGCGGACGTGTCATCAATGCGCTTGGCGATGCGGTTGACGGAAAGGGCGTGTTGCAACCCGGCACCCGGCCGATGGCATCCGAGAATCTGGCGCCCGCAGCCCTGCGTCGCGGGCGTGTCGACAGGGGCTTGCGCACCGGCGTCAATGTCATCGATATTTTCACGCCGCTTTGTTTCGGCCAGCGTATTGGCATCTTTGCGGGCTCTGGCGTCGGCAAGTCGACGCTGCTTGCCATGATGACGCGTGCGGCGGATTTCGACACGGTGGTGCTGGCGCTGACCGGCGAGCGTGGACGTGAAGTGCGCGAGATGCTGGAAGAAACCATGGCGGGCCATCTCGACAAGACGATAACCGTGGTGGCGACGGGCGATGAAAGCCCGATGATGCGCCGCCTCGCACCCAACACGGCGACGGCCATTGCCGAATATTTCCGTGATCTTGGCCAGAATGTCCTGCTGATTGTCGATTCCGTCACGCGCTTTGCTCATGCGGCGCGCGAAGTAGCGATTGCCGCCGAGGAACCGCCGGTTTCACGCGGTTATCCGCCGAGCGTCTTCAGCCAGTTACCCCGCCTTCTGGAGCGGGCGGGTCCCGGTATCACGGAAGCGGGTGGCAGCATCACCGGCATCTATTCGGTGCTGGTCGATGGCGACGATCACAACGACCCGGTTTCCGACACGATCCGCGGTACGCTGGACGGCCACATCGTGCTTGATCGCGCAATTGCGGCGCAAGGGCGCTTTCCGGCGGTCGATATTCCGGGCTCGGTTTCGCGTCTGGCAAAGCACAACTGGACACCGGAACAGCGCAAGCTGGTCAGCCAATTGCGGGGTATGGTCGCCCGTTTCGAGGAAACTCGCGACCTGCGTGCCATCGGGGCGTACCAGAAAGGCCATGACGGCCTTCTGGACCAGGCGGTCGATCTTGTGCCGCGCATTTACGACGCCTTGCAGCAATCGCCGGAAACCGGCCTATCGGATGATCCCTATAACGACCTTGCCGCGGCACTGCGCGGCGACAGACAGGCGCAACACGCATGATGACGGGCTTTCGCAAGACAAAGGAAGAGAAACTCCTTGCAGATCTGACGGCGGAGGTCGAAGCCGCCGCACGGCAGGAAGGCATGAAGAAGCCGCATAACAAGGTGGATCGCTACCTGAAGATCGCGGCCATCACGCTCGCCGCCGGAAGCGCGATGCTGCCTTTCGTCACCTATCTTCAGCGTGTCGATCTGGGTTCGCCCGAGAAGGCCGAACGCAAGATCATCGATCCGCTGGACCGCTCGGAACAGAAAACCGTGCGCCGTTTCCCGTCCTTCCGCCCGTCCGAACAGGTCGCGCCGAATGCTGACGTGGACAACACGATGACAGGCTCGGTCATGTCGAACGGCAAGGGGCTTCCGGGAACCGGAATGGGCAATGGCGGCGACGGAAGCGGGGAAGGGCAGGCCTTCCCAAAGCCGGTTTTCGCGCTGCGCGCAGTTGTCGGCGGCATGGCGATGATTGAGGATACGTCGGGCTACTGGTTCGTCGAAAAAGGCTCGCTGCTGCCGGATGGCAGTCACCTTGTTTCAATCGGTCGCGGTGCTGGCACCTGGCAGCTTACGACATCGTCGGGCGATGTGATTGAGATGCGGAAATAGGGGAGTAGGGCAGTAAGGGAATAGGGGAGTATGTTTGCCCCGCGCAATCAGCGCTCTTTCTCACGCAACGACATATCGTTCCTAGAAAACATATTCCCCTACTCCCTTAATCTGCGCAAGCTTGACGCAAGTTCCGGCCTTTAAGTTAACGAACTATAAAGGCGGGATACTCAATGAGCTCCATTCATCTTTTCGATCTGGCTGCAAGGCAGGCGCAGTGGTTGTCGGTTCGACAGGCCACCGTTGCGGGCAATGTCGCCAACGCGAACACGCCGGATTTTCGGGCGCGGGACGTGCAGCCCTTCGCGGATGTGCTGGACAAGACGCAGCTCACCATGGCTGCCACCAGCTCCCTGCATCTGGAAGCCGAGGCAGACGGGATCGCCGGTGCGCGCCTGCGCCCGGATGACATCACCGAGCAGACCCATTCCGGCAATACGGTCGATGTCGAACAGGAAATGATGAAGGCTGGTGAAATCGCCCGCGAATATTCGCTCAACACAAGCATCGTCAAGGCGTTCCATCGCATGATGCTTTCGGTCGCGAAGGGGTAATTATGTCTTCCGATGCCTTGCAAAGCACATTGAAGATCGCAGCGTCGGGCCTTTCGGCCCAATCGACGCGTCTGCGCATCGTTTCCGAGAATATCGCCAATGCGCAGTCTACCGCCAAGACTGCCGACGCCGATCCCTATCGCCGCAAGACGGTTTCCTTCCGTACCGAGCTGGAACAGGGCACCGGTGCAGCCGAAGTCCGCATTGCCGAAGTCGGCAAGGACACATCGGCCTTTATCGAACAATACGAGCCGAGCCATCCCGCAGCGGATGAGCGCGGCTATGTCCGCTATCCAAACGTCAACATGGTCGTCGAAATGGCGGACATGCGTGAAGCCAACCGTTCTTATGAAGCCAATTTGCAGGTCGTGAGACAAGCTCGTGAGCTGATCTCCATGACGATCGATCTCCTGAGGAGCACATAATGTACGACTCGATCATGAGCATTTCGGCGCGCAATGCCCTGTCGCGCCTGTCGGAAACCGTTGCCGAAACGGGTGTGGGTTCCGCTTCCGCGCCGCAGGCTGTTCCGGCCGCTCCCGGTGCCTCGTTCGGCGAAGTCCTGTCGCAGATGACGGATTCCGTCGGGCAAAAGCTGCAGGCGGCGGAGGCAACCTCCATTCAGGGCATCAAGGGCGATGCGCCGGTGCGCGATGTGGTCAGCTCCGTCATGGAAGCCGAACAGTCGCTCCAGACGGCCATCGCGATCCGTGACAAGATCGTGCAGGCCTATCTCGAAATCAGCCGCATGCCAATCTGATTTACGGCAGCTAAGGATACGCCATGAAAGCCCTGACGATTGCCGCCACCGGCATGAACGCCCAGCAGCTCAATCTGGAAGTGATTGCCAACAACATCGCCAATATCAACACAACCGGCTTCAAGCGCGCGCGTGCTGAATTCTCCGATCTGCTTTATCAATCCGAGCGGACGGCAGGCGTGCCCAATCAGGCGAACCAGTCCATCGTGCCGGAAGGCGCGCTGGTTGGTCTCGGCGTGCAGACGGCGGCGGTGCGAAACCTCCACATGCAGGGCAGTTTCAACCAGACCGGTAATCCATTCGATCTGGCTTTGACGGGCAAGGGCTGGTTTCAGATTCAAAGCCCGACCGGCGAGACGCTTTATGCGCGCGCCGGCGCGTTCAACAAGAATGCCGATGGCCAGCTCGTGACACTCGACGGCAATCCGGTTGAACCGGCGATCACCATTCCGCCAGATGCTGTTGAAGTGACTGTCACTGATACGGGACAGGTTTTCGCCAAGCTGCAGGACCAGGTCAATCAGGTCGACCTCGGCCAGCTAACTCTCGCAAATTTTACCAATGAAGCTGGTCTGGAGCCGCTCGGCGGAAATCTCTACCGCGAGACGGAAGCTTCCGGCGGTCCGCTGGTCGGCGTTCCGGGTGATCCGGGCTACGGCTCGATCAAGCAAGGCTATCTCGAAGCGTCGAACGTCGATCCGGTGAAGGAAATCACCGATCTCATCACGGCGCAGCGTGCTTATGAAATGAATTCCAAGGTTATTCAGGCTGCCGACGAAATGGCGGCAACCGTGTCGAAGAACTTGCGCTGATGGTGATGGCGATGGGCTGTGTGAAGGCGATCTTGCAAAAGAAAAGGCTGGCTCTTGCCGGTGGCTTCCTGCTTGCCGCAATGGCTGGCGCCGGTGCTGCGGACCGCATCGCTTTTGTCGTGCCTTCGGCCACCGTCTATCCCGGCCAGATCGTGAGCGACACCGCACTTCTGGAAAAGCAGTTCTTTATAAATGCGCCAGCGGCGAACCAATATGTGCTGTCCGCGGATCAGGCGGCAGGCAAGGTGGCGCGCAAGACGCTGCTTCCCGGCAAGCCGATCCTCGTGTCGGCATTGGGCGAGCCGTCTCTGGTCACGCGCGGGGTTCCGGCACCGCTGGTCTTTACCGCCGGTACGCTGACCATAACCGCCATGGGCACGCCGCTCGAATCCGGTGCGGCTGGCGATTTCATCAAGGTTCGTAACGTCGACAGCGGCATCATCGTGTCCGGCACGGTGCTGGCCAATGGTCGCATTCAGGTGGGGATGCAGTGAGAAAGACTTGCGCCGCCCTTATCACCGCTTTGGCACTCATTTTCCAGCCCGTTGCGGGCTTTGCTGATGAGTCGTCGAAGAACGCGCGGGAATTCGGTTCCGCAGTGGATGCCGATGCCGATTGGCTCGGCTCGGGGGGCGACCCGTCGAAAATGGCCTATGCAGAACTTGGCCGGGGCAGCGCGGTTGCGCGCCTGAAGGATATTGCCACTATTCAGGGTGTGCGTGAAAACCAGCTAGTCGGTTACGGTCTTGTCATCGGCCTCAAGGGCACCGGTGACAGCCTGCGCAATTCGCCGTTCACCGAACAATCCATGCGCGCCATGCTGGATAATCTCGGCATCAGCGCGCCGCGCAACTCCACCCGTTCGAAGAATACGGCGGCGGTCATCGTGACGGCTAATCTGCCCGCCTTTGCCGGTGCCGGTTCGCGCATCGATGTGACTGTATCGTCGCTCGGCGATGCCACATCGCTGCAGGGCGGTACGCTGGTCATGACCCAGCTCATGGGTGCCGACAACCAGATCTATGCTGTCGCGCAAGGCAACATGATTGTGTCCGGTTTTTCGGCGGAAGGTGAAGCTGCAAGCGTGACGCAGGGTGTGCCGACTTCCGGTCGTATCCCCAATGGTGCGCTGGTCGAGCGTGAAGTGGCGGGCAATTTCGGCAAGGAAACCGAAATGATCGTCGAGCTGCGCGATCCCGATTTCACCACTGCCGTGCGCGCTGCCGATACGATCAACGTCTTCGCCAAGCGCCGTTACGGTCGCGGTGTCGCCATTGCACGCGATGCCAAGACGATCCGCCTGTCGCGTCCGAAAAACGTGCCTGCCGCGCGTTTCCTCGCAGAGCTTGAAGGTCTGCCGATTACGACCGACGAAGTGGCGCGTGTGGTGGTCGATGAGCGAACGGGAACCGTCGTCATCGGCGAGAAAGTTCGCATCTCCAAAGTGGCGATCAGCCATGGCAGCCTGACGGTTCGTGTGACGGAAACGCCGATGGTGGTTCAGCCGGAGCCGTTCAGCGACGGTGTAACCGCTGTTGAACCGAACACCGATATTGCCGTCAACCAGCAGAACGCCAAGATCGGCATTCTGACCGGCGCAAATCTTGAAAATCTGGTGAAGGGCCTGAACCAGATCGGCGTGAAGCCGACCGGCATCATCGCAATATTGCAGGCCATCAAGACATCCGGCGCACTTCATGCGGAACTGGTGGTGCAATGACCATGGCTCATAGAATGATCCGGTATGGTTCGGCAGTGGCGCTGCTTCTGGCTGCCTCTGTCCCAGCTTTTGCGCAGCAGGCGGCGACGGCTGCTCCAGCGCCGGTTGAAGCATCGGCGGCACAGCAGCTTGCCTCTCCGCCGCCGCTCGGCAACCTCGATGAGATCCGCAAATTCTGCGGCAATATCGACGATCAGGCGGCAGACGCCCGCTATGCATTGCAGGCCAAGCAATTGACCGATCTGAAGGCCGATGTCGAGGAACGGATGCGTGCGCTTGAGGAAAAGCGCCGGGAATATGAAATGTGGCTGAAGCGCCGTGACGAGTTTGTCAGCAAAGCACAGGATTCGCTGGTCGACATTATCTCGAAAATGAAGCCGGACGCGGCGGCGGCACAGATGGCGCTGATCGGCGACGAAGCGGCAGCGGCGCTCATCCTCAAGCTCAATCCGCGTGTATCCAGCATCATCCTCAATGAAATGCCGCCGGAAAAGGCGGCCAAGCTGGCGCGCGTCATCGTCGGTTCGCAGCGCACGACGACCGCGTCGCAAGCTGTGAAGGATCAGCGCGCCGCGGCACAGTCCGGGAATACGGTTCAATGAAAAACAGCATGAACAAAGCGACCCTTGCAGCAGCAGTAGCGGTTCTTCTGGCCGGTTGTGCCACCAAGCCCGAGGAAATCGGTCGGGCACCCGACCTGTCCCCGGTCGCGGCGCATCTTGGCATGCAGAACAATCCGCAGTTCAACGGCTATCCGGCGCGCCCGAGCAAGGCGACCTATTCGCTCTGGGACCAGCGTTCGACCAATTTCTTCAAGGACCCGCGTGCGGCCACGCCGGGCGATGTCCTGACGGTTATCATTTCCATCAACGACCGCGCCAACCTCGATAACAAGACGGACCGCGAGCGTGTGTCGAAAGGCATTTACGGCGCGGGTGGTTCGTTCGCGACGAGCAGCAGCACGGGTGCTGGCGCCGGTGGCGATATGGATGCTTCGGTCAACACCCATTCCGACAGCAAGTCGAAGGGCAAGGGCACCATCGAGCGCAGTGAAGATATCCGCCTGCAGGTCGCGGCCATCGTCACCGACACGCTACCCAACGGAAACATGATTATCCGCGGGTCGCAGGAAGTGCGCGTCAATAACGAGCTGCGTGTGCTCAATGTCGCTGGTGTCGTGCGTCCGCGCGACATTTCCGGCAACAACACGATTTCCTACGACAAGATCGCCGAAGCCCGCATTTCCTATGGCGGGCGCGGACGACTGAGCGAGATTCAGCAGCCGCCTTACGGCCAGCAGATTCTCGATCAGGTTTCTCCTTTCTAGGTTGGCTGGCATGAGCGACACGACGGCAACGGAAAAAGACGGCAAGGCGAAAGGCTCCCTGACGGGGCTGCTGGCGGCTGTCGCAGTTCTGACCGTCATCGCTGGCGGCGGCGGCTGGTATATGGGCGGCATGATTTCCGCCGATCAGCTCGCATCGGTCAGGCCTTCCGGCAAGGAAGACAAGCCGAAGCAGGGCGATTTTGAATCGCGCTCCATCGGCACTGTCGTGCCCTTGCAGCCGATTGTCACCAATCTCGGCATTCCGCAGAACACATGGGTGCGTCTTGAAGCCTCGCTGGTGGCAAAGCCGGGCCATGAAATTCCGGCGGCGATGGCGGCAAGCGTCGGCGACGATTTCCTGAGCTTCCTGCGCAGCGTCAACCTCATGCAATTGCAGGGCGCGGCGGGACTCGCCTATCTCCGCTCCGATTTGGAAGAACGCGCGCGCCTGCGTTCGGAAGGCGCGGTCGACCGGGTCTTTATTTCGGCACTGGTCGTAGAATGAAAAAACTCCTTGGCCTCGGCCTCATCCTGACGCTCGCTCTTACCGTTTCCGCACAGGCGCAACAGGCGCTGACGCTCGACAACCTGCTGCCTGCGGGAAGCGGTGCTGCGAGCGGCCAGATCGTGCAGCTGTTCGGGCTTCTGACGGTGCTGTCCATTGCGCCGGGGCTGCTCATCATGGTGACGAGCTTCACGCGCTTTGCCATCGCCTTTTCGTTGCTGCGGTCCGGCCTCGGTCTCCAGACCGCGCCTGCTAGCATGGTGATGATTTCTCTTGCCCTGTTCATGACATTCTATGTCATGGCGCCCGCCTTCGACCGGGCCTGGAACAATGGCGTGCAGCCCTTGATGCGCAATGAAATCACGCAGCAGGCAGCTTTCACCGAAATTTCGCAGCCTTTCCGTGAATTCATGATGGGCCAGGTGCGCGACAAGGACCTGCGGCTCTTTGAAGATCTCGCTGATCCGTCGTTTCGCACTGGTGATGACGGTATCGTCGATTTCCGCGTGCTGGTTCCGGCCTTCATGATTTCGGAACTGCGGCGCGGTTTTGAAATCGGTTTCCTGATCGTGCTGCCATTTCTGGTGATCGACCTTGTTGTGGCGACGCTCACCATGTCCATGGGCATGATGATGCTCCCGCCGACGGTGATCTCGCTGCCGTTCAAGATTCTGTTCTTCGTGCTGATCGATGGCTGGAATATTCTGGTCGGAAGCCTGATACGGTCCTTTTCGTAGAAACAGGAACGAGCTGACACACCGCAGCTCGTTGTTAAGTTCAGTTGTTGATACGGACGGTCAGCTTGTAGTCGCAGGTGTCATGATTGACTTCTTCGGCCACAAGAGTGCAGGTGGGACTGCTGCCGGTACCATCAGATTTCATGAAATGCCGACTATAACCCGACGCCTTGCATCCGGGCGCGGGGTTAGTGAAGCTCGGTCCTTCAGCATAAACCGTCAACTGACACGACTTATAAACGGTGTTGTCGGAATAGCGGTACCGCGCAATCATCGAACGCAGATATGTATCATCTTCTGCCTTGTGTGTGAGGACGCCCGTTGCACCATTCGCAATCGTCGACGGTCGCGTACACTTTCCGTCTGGATTGCATGCACCTTGCGTATAATTGATGGATTTGCCTGCATTGTTGATCCAGTTCACCGTTATCTGATTATCGGCCAATGCGGCTGAAGCGGAGATGAGTGAAACAGCCAGAATTGAAAAACGAAGCATGATCTTTCCTCCATTAGTTGACACTTATGGAACATAAAGAGAACGTCAGGGGTGAGGATAAGTTTGGACCGGTGGATCATGTCGATCTGCCAGAAACCCACTTGATGAAAAAGAAAACCTCAATTAAAAATTGAGCGGATTATTTAGTAATCTCTTAATATTTCGAGTTTACGACGATCCTCATGGTGGGTTTCCGCGCGTTACGCGGCAACAGGCATGATGCCGCTCCACCATGCCGGTAATCTAAAAATCCGGCCTGTCCCTCAGATTGTTTTTCCCAAGGGGCAAAAAACTATGGCTAGCATTCTTACAAATTCGTCGGCTCTGACCGCTCTCCAGACGCTTTCTTCGACCAATAAGGCACTGGAATCGACCCAGAACCGTATCTCGACCGGTCTCAAGGTTGCCGGTGCATCCGACAACGCTGCTTACTGGTCCATCGCAACGACCATGCGTTCCGATAACAAAGCCAACTCGGTTGTGCAGGATTCGCTTGGCCTCGGTGCTGGCAAGGTTGACACTGCTTATACGGCCATGAACAAGGCCATCGAAGTTGTTGACCAGATCAAGCAGAAGGTTCTTCTTGCGAAGACTTCTGGTGCGGAAGATCGCGCCAAGATCCAGAGCGAAATCGCAACCTATGTTGCTCAGCTCAAGGACAATGTTTCTGGCGCCAACTATGCCGGTTCCAACCTGCTGACCTCGGATTCGTCGAAGGACACCGCTGATCCTACTGCCACCCCGGCAGTAGCTGAAAGCAATTCGCTGAACGTCATCACCTCTTACAACCGTGATGCTTCGGGCAAGGTAACGACCGGCACGATTTCGGTGAATTACTCCACGACGCGTTTGATCGATTCCGGCACTGGTACGGCTGCTGGCGTTCTCGATAAGGCTGGCGGCGCATCTGCCAAGTCGATCCTCGACGTCAACGTCGCGGATCTGACCGGCGTTACCGGATATGACGCAGCCGACGTCGCGGGCACCGAAGGTGCAGCATTCGACAACCTCCTGACCGACATCGAAGCCGCTCTTGGCTCGATGGCGACCTCTGCCGCCGAACTGGGTGCCGCAAAGGCACGCATCGACATGCAGAAGGATTTCGTATCGAGCCTTTCCGACTCGATCGAAAAGGGCGTTGGCCAGCTCGTTGACGCTGACATGAACAAGGAATCGGCACGTCTGTCGGCTCTGCAGGTTCAGCAGCAGCTCGGCGTTCAGGCTCTGTCGATCGCCAACTCGTCGAACCAGAACATCCTGTCGCTGTTCCGCGGCTAATCTGAGTAAACAGCAAGGGCGCCGGGTTGCCGGCGCTCGCGAGTTCTCAGGCAAATCAGGGGTTCGCATCCGAACCGGCCTGATCGGATCGGATGTCTTTGGGCGGAAAACGGGGCGCGGGATTTATTCCGCGCCCCAATTCCTTGCGCTCATTTCCAGTTTCCGAAAGCACTTGCTTCATCAGCCGCCACTTTCGCGCAAGCTTCGCGGGCTAGTTTGCATCCATCATGATGGCGGTGGTGTGGATGCAGCAGAATTTCCAGCAATTGATCGAACAGCTCAAGGGTACGCTCGGCAAGCTCGGCGCGCGAAAACTCATCGCGCTCGGACTGGTGGGCGCGGCACTCATGGGCGCGATCCTCTATACGAGCATCTATCTGAGCCGCCCATCCTACGAAACGCTCTATGTCGGCCTTTCGCGCGACGACGTGAACCGCATGGGCCTCGCGCTCGGTGAAGCCGGCATTCCTTTCGACGTGAAAGCCGACGGCTCGTCCATCCTCGTGCCCATCGGCAAAGCCGAAAATGCCCGCATGTATCTGGCCGAAAAGGGCCTGCCGACCTCGAACAATGCCGGTTACGAGCTGTTCGACAATATGGGGTCGCTCGGCCTCACTTCGTTCATGCAGGAAATCACCCGGGTGCGCGCGCTCGAAGGCGAAATCGCCCGCACAATCCAGGCCATTCGTGGCGTGAAAGCTGCGCGCGTTCACATCGTCATGGCAGAAAAAGGGTCGTTCCGTCGTGGTGACCAGAAGCCGTCCGCCTCGGTGGTCATTCGCGCCGAAGGCGGCTTTGCTGCCGAATCCGCCCAATCCATCCGCCAGCTGGTCGCCGCCGCCGTTCCGTCGCTCGATGCTTCCGCCGTCACCGTTCTCGACACCAACGGTCGCTTGCTGGCATCGGCAGGCGAAGCCGCCAATGGCGCAGCCCTCCTGACCGCCTCGCTGGAACAGCAGGTTGCAGGCAATGTGGATGACAGCATCCGCAAGGCGCTGGCGCCCTATCTCGGCATGGGACATTTCCAAACCAGCGTTCAGGCCGTGCTCGATACGGACCGCCGCCAGATCAACGAGACGACCTACGATCCTGAATCCCGCGTTGAGCGTTCCGTGCGCGTGGTCCGTGAAAGCGGGGATTCCCGCAACAATCGCAACGACAATGCAACCGGCGTGGAACAGAACATTCCGCAGGAAGAAATCCAGAACCGCAACGGCGAAAGCTCCACCGAAAAGACTGATCGCCGCGAGGAGCTGACCAATTACGAAATGAACAGCAAGACGGTTTCCACCGTCAGCGACGGCTATGCCGTCAAGCGGCTGTCCATTGCCGTGGTCATCGATCAGGCGCGGCTTCTGGAAACTGCGGGAACCACGCCGCCGCCAGCCAATTTTGTCGATCAGCAGATCACCAAGATCCGCGATCTCGTTGCAACCGCAGCCGGTCTCAATGCTGATCGTGGCGACGTCATCAATGTAACGGCAGTGAACTTCCTCGATCCTGCCGGTGCCGATATGGAACCGGTCTCCACGCCATGGACCGATACGGTGCTTCGCCAGAGCGGCTCCTACGTCAATGCGCTCGCCATTCTTGCCGCCGTCGGTCTCCTGATCTGGTTCGGTCTGCGTCCGCTGCTGCGTGATCAGAATGCCACGCCGACCGGCACGGAAGTGGCCGTCCGCGAGACAAGCGAAGTGGCGACGCCGAATTTCGTCGGCGGTCAGGCGGCTGGCGAGGGCGTGCAGGCCGTCATTGGCGGGCCGGAAGCCTATGCCGACCAGATGAAGACCAGCCTCAGCGATCTTCGCCAGCGCATGCGCATGCCTGCCAAATTGCGTCTGGAACAGATGATTGACATGGATGAGGAGCGCGTAGCCTCCATTCTCAAGCAATGGATTCATGAAACCGCCGCGAGTCGTGAAGCCCAACCATTGAGGGAATCGGCCGTAAAGGCTTCGGTCATGCCGGAGCTTGAGGCGGCCTGACGATGAGCGCGCTTTCCCTCAGCCGTTATCTTCCCGATTTTTCGACCCATCATATCGAGGATGAGGCGGTCGAGATCATCGCTGCACCTGCGCCGCCGAAGCCACTGAAAGAAACGCCCCCGCCACAGGCGGACGGCGATGGAGCGAAGCGCCCCCTTTCGGCTGAGAAAGCCGCCGCTGCCGAGCAGGCGGAAGTCGCCGCCATTATCGCTGTCGAGGAAGAAAAGCGCCTGGCATTCGAAGCAGGACGGGAGGATGGCCACAGGGAAGCACAGGCGCTTTATGAGGCCGAGAAGGCACGGCTTGTCCGCGAGCACGAGACTGAAATCGAGGCGCTGCGTGCTGCATTTTCGCGTGAGCAGGCTCTGCTTCTGGCAGGTAGCCTGACGGAAGCACTGACCGCGCTAGAGCGAAATTATTCCGGTCAGATCGCCGAAATCCTGATGCCTTTGCTGGCAGAAAAAATGGAACGCGAGGCTGTCGCGGAATTTGCGCGGCGGATTGCGGCGCTGGCGCTTGATGGCGAAGCACCGGAAATCTCCGGCCCGGCGTGTTTGGTTGCACCGCTTCGCGATCATGCTGCCCTGTTGCCGTCAGGTTGCCGGTTTTCAGAAACCGGTGCGGACGAACTTTCCTTTTCCTTTGGCGACCGGATGCTTGAAACACGCATCGCGCCGCTTCTTGAAGAATTGAAGGCTGCGGTTCAATGAGCATCGATCCCGAAACCAAACGTGAGATCATCATTGTTCGCCGAGGTGGACATGACGACCATGACAGCCATCATGGTGGCGTGTGGAAGATCGCCTATGCCGACTTCATGACTGCAATGATGGCCTTCTTCCTCGTCATGTGGCTCATCAATGCCGCCAATGAGGAAACCAAGGCGGCGGTTGCAAGCTATTTCAATCCCGTCAAACTGATGGACCGGCATTCAAGCCCCAAGGGCGTGCAGGATGTCGAGGAAAAAGACGGCAAGGTTCGCTATGAAAGCGACCAGCAGATCGAAAACAGCACCAAGGTCATCAACGACACGACTGTTTCTCCGCCAAGCGACCAGGAAGAGCGCCAGCTTTTCCGCGAACCCTATGCGGTCCTGTCGGAACTGGCCCACGAAACCGGTGTGTTGCAGAACCAGTCGGCCAAGGGCGATGGCGGCACGTCGCAATCCGGCCCTGCTACCGGTGCCGAAGGCGGCGAAGCCTATCGCGATCCGTTCAGCCCGGATTATTGGTCGAGCAAGGCTGTCGAAGATCTGACCCCACCGGATGCCGCGCCTGCTACGCCGCCTAAGCCCGAAGTAGCGCAGCCGAAGCCCGGGGAGGCCGAAAAGACTGCTGAAACCCAGGAACAGTTGATTGCTGACTTGAAAAAGGTAGCTGAGGGTGAAACTGCGAAAGAGAGTGCGCAGGCGAAAAAGGCCGAGCCAATGCCCGATGTGACGGTCGTTCCGGTCGATGGCGGCGTGATGATCCAGCTCACCGACAAGATCGACTATGGCATGTTCACCATCGGATCGGCCAAGCCGGATGCCCGCGTGGTGCAGATGCTGGAGCGTATCGCACAGGTGATTTCCCGACAGCCGGGCGAAGTCATCATCAGCGGACATACGGATGCGCGTCCGTTCAAGAGCGCGACCTATGACAATTGGCGCCTGTCCTCGGCACGCGCGCAGATGGCTTATTACATGCTGGTGCGCGGCGGGCTCGATGAAAAGCGTGTGCTGCGTGTGGAAGGCTATGCCGACCGCCAGCCGAAGAATACCAACGATCCGAATGCGGCTGAGAACCGTCGCATCGATATTTTCCTGAAGTCTGCTCCATGAAGCAGTCCGGGAGCCGGCTCGCCATGCGTTCCTTGCTGGCATGTGTTGCAGGCTTCTCCCTGATGGGAGCGGCTTATCCAGCCATTGCGCAAACGCAGGCATTGGCCGAGACCCGTAAGCTGCCCGTTCTGGAACCCTACAAGCTCGTGCGTTCGCTGCGCATGTTGCAGGATCAGGTCGTTGCCGGAAAACCGGAAGCCGTGGTGATGCTGAACAAGCTTCTGGGCTTTGTCAGCGCGGATATGGGCCGAGCGTCGAATGACGTCTGGAGCAATCCGGAAAATGTCTACGCGGCGATCATCTATCTCTTCAACGGCGGTAATCCGGAAGCGGTGCGCAAGGTCCTTGCAGACTTCAAGACGGATGCGGTGCCGCCGGAACTGGTCAAGGGTGCATTGGCCTATGCTTCCGGCCAGACGATTGAAGTGGTGAAGCTTTTCTCGGTTCCGCTCTCATCCGATGTTCCGGCGGAACTGAAGGCATCCATCGTGCTGGTGACCGCCAGCCAGATGACCGCCTTCGACCCAGCGACGGCCTTGATGCGGCTCGATCAGGTGCGGCTTGAAGCGCCGGGCACCTTGTTTGAGGAAGCCGCGATCCGTCGTTCGATGCCGATTGCTGCCAAACTTGGCGATGCCGACAAGATCAGGCTCCTGTCGCGAAACTATCTCCAGCGCTTTCCCCGTTCGCCCTATATGCGTGATTTCATGGCGCAATTTGTCGATGCTGCGGTGAAACTCAACGACCGTATCGGCAATGCGGAACTGGCAAAGCTGATCGGCTCGGCTGATCCGGTGATGCAATATTCGCTTTATCTGCAGATTGCGCGCGGCGCGCTTGTCGATGGTCAGACGGAGCGGGCGCGGTTCATGTCGGCGGAGGCGAAAAAGCTTGCCGACAGACTGAAAGCCGACCCCACCCGCGCCAATCTTTATGCGGCCGCAAGCGATGTGGCTTCGGATTCGGCGGGTAGCGCACTGCGCGAACTGTCGCAGATTTCACCCGACAAATTGCAGGAGCGTGACCGGAAATTGCTGAAAGCCGCTGAAGCGGTCGGCACGGTGGTAACCCGCACGCCGGACGCTTTGCCGCCTGCAAAACCCGCCCTCACCGAACGGGATGTGCCGCCGATGGCAGTGGCGGAGTCGCAGGAGCATGAGGCCGTAAAGCCTGAGCCGACCCCGGTGGCAGTTAGCATGAAGCCGGTCAGGAACCAGCCGGAAGACGATTTGCAGAAAACGATGGAAGATGCGCGGCGCAAGCTTGCCGAGATCGATGTCTTGCTAGGAAAGACCGTTCAATGAGCATTGATATTTTGCTGAATTCCACCAGCCGACTTGCCTCGCTCGCCCGCAATTCCGGTCCTTCCCAGGCAAAAGCTGGGGGCGAAGGACAGGATAATGCTGACCCGGCAAAATTGTTCAGTTCACTTCTCGAAAAGCCGCAGGGCAAGGTCGAAAAGAAGGATGACAGCGAAGCCAATTCGGGTTCGGATGAGGCGGATGCGAGGGATGAGGAAGGTTCAAAGTCCGTCGCCCTGTTCGCCCTGCCACAAAATCTCCTTTCTTTGGACGCTTCTTCGCCTGATTTGAAAGGGGCAAATCACGGTTTTTCCACGCTGAATACTGCGAAAAACGACATAAACACCTCGGATCCGCTTTCTGCCTTAATTAAAGACATCGACCCGAAACAGGTCGAAGGGCCGGGGAACGAGCTGCAAGCCGATCTACGGGCCGATCAGAAGAAACGCACGCCTGAACCGGTATCTTCGAAGACGGCGGCAACCCCATCGGCCAGCGCCAAACCGGGCCAGGCAATCACCCAGGACGCACCGACGGCTAACGGTGACAATCAGGCCGAAAATTCCGGGGACGATCTCGCCAGCCTTCTGAAAGCGGATAAGGGGCAGGCGCAGCAGCAGTCGGGTCAGATGCCTGACAGAACCGATATCCAGCAGCAGCCAACCGCAAAGGGCAATGCGCCTGCGGACATCAAGGCGGCCACCACGCCATCGCAGGCGGCAGCCCGGATTGCAGACATTCAGGTGGTATCCGAACGTAGCTTCGGCACGGTCAAGACCTTGCAGATCAGGCTCGATCCGGTGGAACTTGGAGCGGTGACGGCGCGCATTCGCGTGGGATCGGAAGGTGTTGAGGTACATCTCGTCGCTGAAAAGACCCATGGGGCGGAAGCGCTCGCAGCCGACCGTTCGATGATCGAGAAAGCCCTGAAGGCGGCGGGTATCGCCGACGACGCAAAAATTTCGGTGACCGTTGCCGACCGCAACGCGGCGGGTGCCGTGCAGCAGGCGCAGGCATCGCAGAATGCGGGTCAGCAACAGGCGAGCGGCCAGCAATCGGGCCAGCAGCAGGCTTTCAACATGCAGCAGGGCTTCGACGGGCGTGACGGCGGCCAGGCGCAGGCAGGTTTTATGGGCGGTGAGGGCAGGCAGAATGGCGAATCCGGTCAGGCAGGACGCGAACGTTCGGACATACAAGCCGCTCAGGAAAGCGGGAACAGCATTTCTCGCAATGATGGCCGCAACCGCGGCCTGGTTGTCTGACAGTAACCCGGCCCGTGCCGAAAATATCTGTGAGCGTGAAATGCACCGGGCGTCGACCCGCTACGACGTTCCGCTCGGTATCCTCTATGCGGTCGGCCTGACGGAAACCGGCCGCAAGAATTCCTTGCAACCTTATGCGATGAATATCGAAGGCCGTGCCGAGTTCATGCCATCGCAGATGGCTGCGGTGAGACGCTTCGACGAGGTTCGGGCCGAAGGTGCGAAACTGATCGATCTCGGTTGCATGCAGATCAACTACTACTATCACGGCAAGGAATTTCCGTCGGTCGCAGCGATGCTGATGCCGAGCCTCAATGTCGATTATGCGGCGCGCTTTCTGCGGCAGCTTCGACAGCGCGAAGGCAACTGGACGATGGCGGTCGCGCGCTACCACGCGGGGCCAAATAACGATCCTGCCCAGAAGCGTTATGTCTGTCGCCTGATGACGAATATGGTCGCCACCGGCTTCGGAAACTGGACGCCTCAGGCGCGAAGCTTCTGCTTCGGCTGAACTGGAATCCGTTGAAATTTTACAGGTTGTAACAGATTGTCAGCTGCACCCGACTTGACAATGATCAACCTGTGATTGTCTGCTCCGATGTGCGCTAAATTAGCCGGCGGATTTTTAAGCCCTTGTAAAGAATCGTAAAAGTTCGTGAGCCGTTAACATTCGGTTAAGGTTCCTACGCCTATAGAAGTAGGAGCGTTGCAATCAATGCGATTCCTATTAAATTAGAACTTACTAAATTGCCTCCCAATATATTGCGGGCAATTATTTGCCATTGTTGCCGATTCCTCCTGCCAGTTATTCCTATCGTGCTTGGGCTAACATATTGATTCGGAAGGCGGGCCGATGATTGTTGTCGTTGACGACAGAGATTTAGTGACTGAAGGGTACTCTTCCTGGTTCGGTCGCGAGGGCATCACGACAACGGGTTTTACCCCTACCGATTTCGACGAATGGGTGGAGAGCGTTCCACAGCAGGATATCATGGCTGTCGAGGCCTTCCTGATCGGCGAATGTGCGGATCAGCATCGGCTTCCGGCCCGGATTCGTGAACGCTGCAAGGCGCCTGTGATCGCCGTCAATGACCGCCCGTCACTGGAACATACGCTTGAGCTTTTTCAATCCGGGGTTGACGACGTTGTTCGCAAGCCGGTGCATGTGCGTGAAATCCTTGCACGTATCAATGCAATCCGCCGCCGCGCAGGCGCGTCCGCCGCTTCCAACGACAGCGGCACCGAGCTCGGACCGATCCGTGTTTTCTCCGATGGCCGCGATCCGCAGATCAACGGCGTTGATTTTCCGCTGCCGCGTCGCGAGCGACGCATTCTGGAATATCTAATCGCCAATCGCGGTCGCCGCCTGAACAAAGCGCAGATTTTCAGCGCGATCTACGGCATTTTCGACAGTGAAGTCGAAGAAAACGTCGTTGAAAGTCATATCAGCAAATTGCGCAAGAAGCTGCGTGAGCAGCTGGGCTTCGACCCCATCGATTCCAAGCGCTTCCTCGGCTACTGCATCAATATCGAGTGATATTGCTGCGTCTTCAGCATTCCCCAGTATCGCGACTTCGAGCATTTTCACGACTTTCCGAAATCGCGCCGGTCCCCCAGTAAAAGCGTAAAAATCCCAAGGCTACAGTTTCACGCAAGCGTGGTTCGTTAGCTTATTCGTGGATTCTTAACTTCTCAGGAGCTGCCAATGAGCCTCTACGGTATGATGCGGACCGGTGTTTCGGGAATGAACGCGCAGGCGAACCGCCTGTCTGCGGTCGCCGACAATATCGCGAATGCAAGCACCGTCGGTTACAAGCGTGCGGAAACCCAGTTTTCATCGCTCGTTCTGCCGAGCACCGGTGGTCAGTATAATTCCGGCAGCGTTCTGACCAATGTACGTTACGGCATTTCCGATCAGGGCGGTATCCGCTCCACATCCTCCACGACAGACCTTGCCATCGACGGCAATGGCTATTTCGTGGTGCAGGGGGCGGATGGCTCGACATTCCTGACACGCGCCGGTTCCTTCGTTCCCGACAAGAACGGCAATCTGGTCAATTCAGCCGGCTATTATTTGCTGGGCGCAGGCCCGAACGATCCGGCTGGCGCGCTGACGATACCTGGCCTGAACATCATCAATGTCAATAGCGCAGCACTTCCGCCCGAGGCCAGCACATCTGGCAATTTCACGGTCAATTTGCCGTCTACCGATCAGGTTCCGGCAGCGGGCGAGTTCAATCACAAGACGTCGCTGATCTCCTATAATGATAAGGGCGAGAAGATCACGCTGGATGTCTATTTCACCAAGACCGGCGCGGATGAATGGAGCGTCACGGTCAAAAACGCTGCCGATGACGCGGTGGTCGGTGGCCCAACGACGCTGACATTCGATCCGACAACGGGCGACATGACGTCTGCTGGTGGCATTGCGATCGATCTTGGACCTTACGGCGGCCAGAACCTCAACCTCAATCTGGGTGCATCGACGCAGCGCGCCGGTGACTACACGATCTCGCAGGCGCAGATTAACGGTCAGGCGCCATCTGCGGTCAAGGGTGTGGATGTGGCCAATGACGGCTCGGTCGTCGCTATCTACGAAAACGGCACGCAGAAGGTTCTGGCACGCATTCCGCTTGCCAATGTCGCGAGCCCGGATCGCATGACGGTCGTGAGCGGCAACGTGTTTCTGCCGAGCGCGGAATCGGGTGATGTCCGCCTCGGTTTCCCGCAGAGCGATGGCATGGGCAAGGTCATGTCCGGCACATTGGAGGAATCCAACGCCGATATTGCGCAGGAGCTGACCGACATGATCGAGGCGCAGCGCAGTTACACGGCCAATTCGAAAGTCTTCCAGACCGGCTCTGAACTGATGGACGTGCTGGTCAACCTGAAGAGATAAGCTGGACTGTTCCGGGCGAGGGTGAAAAGCCTTTCCCGGAACGAGTGGATTGAATTTGATGTTTGAAACCCGACTGAATGAGATGCTGTTTCAAACGTCAAATTCGAAAAATCCACGAGATACATAAAGTTACTAGTGGTCTTTGCGATTCCGACATTTGCTCGGCGCCTGTATCAGAGGGACGCAAATGTCGGGATCAGACCACTAGCGCATTGAGAATACGAACCGTTCAGGCAACAGACACGGTTCGCACACGGGGCAGTTCCGATATCAGCGGAATTATCAGGGGCTTTCCAGGTGTTTGTTTTAGCCGCATTTCCGGACGCGAAACCGCTTCGCGGCCTTCGGGACTGCACTTGTAGGATGGGGTAAGATGTCGCTTAGTTCTGCTCTTCTGACGGCCAAAAGTTCGCTTGCGGCAACGTCCAAGCAGACCTCCGTTGTCTCAAGCAATATTGCGAGGGCCAACGATCCGGATTATTCCCGGCGCACCAGTTCTCTCGTATCTGGGCCTTACGGCTCCCTTTACGTGGGTATCAGTCGGTCGGCGGATGAAGCCTTGTTCAACAAGTTCATCCAGTCGAACAGCACGGCCTTTTCCTCTTCCATTCTCGCAGACGGGCTTAACCGTCTTTCGTCGCTCTATTCGGCAGACAATTATTCCGGCTCGCCATCGGCCCTGATCGGCGATCTGCGCGATGCGCTTCAGACCTATGCTGCGTCACCCTCCAACAGCGCGCTTGGCGACAGTGTTGTTTCCACGGCGCAATCGCTCGCCAATGCACTTAATGCCGGAACCAAGCAGGTTCAGTCCCTGCGCAACGACGCTGACCGCGACATTGCGGATTCCGTTGCCAACATCAATGATCTGCTTGCCAAGTTCGAAAAGGTGAATCAGGAGATCGTCGGCGGCACGCGCGCCAATCGCGATGTCTCCGACTATATGGATCAGCGCGACTCGATCCTGAAGCAGCTTTCCGGCGAGATCGGCATCACCACCATGATGCGCGGTGACAATGACATGGTCATTTTTGCCGAAAACGGTGTAACCCTCTTCGAGACGACAGCGCGCAAGGTGAGCTTTGAGCAATCGACGGTACTGACGCCGGGCATTGCTGGCAAGGCTGTGCTGGTGGATGGCGTTCCGCTCAACCACGAGACCTTCGACCAGCCTTATGGAACGGGCCGCCTCAGCGGCTTGCTGCAGCTTCGCGATCAGATCGCCCCGCAATATCAGATGCAGCTTGATGAAATTGCGCGCAATCTGGTGACGATGTTTGCCGAAAGCGACCAGACCGGCGTTGGCGCGGACCAGACGGGCCTGTTCAGCTGGGCCGGATCGCCGGATGTTCCAGGTGCAGGCCTTTCGGCAGGCATTGCAGGCACCATCAAGGTATCTTCGGCCTTCGTTACGTCTGAAGGCGGCAGTCCGCTTCTTCTGCGTGATGGCGGAGCCAACGGGCCTGACTACAAATACAATAGCGAAGGTGCGGCAGGTTTCAGCGATCGCCTGCGTGCGCTCAATGAAGCGTTTTCTGAGCCGATGACCTTCAATTCGGTGGCGGGTCTGGCGACAAATTCCAGCCTGACGGATTATAGCTCATCGTCGATCAGCTGGCTTGAAGGCAAGCGCCAGAAGGCCAGCAGCGAATTCTCCTATAATGCGACGATTGCCGGTCAGGCAGATGCGGCGCTCTCCAACGCCAATGGTGTCGATATGGACACCGAAATGGCGCTGCTTCTCGATCTTGAACATTCCTACCAGGCATCGAGCCGGGTGCTGACCACGATTAGCGCAATGCTCGACGATCTTCTCAACGCGGTGTGAGGCCAATGAAAGCGCAATCGATTTCCACCTATGGCGCAACGTCAGCCCTGCGAGCCCTTGTGGCGAAGAACAAGGCCGAAATGTTGAAGGCGCAGCAGGAAGCGACCACGGGAACCGTGTTCGATGTCGGCCTGTCGCTCGGCTCCAAGTCCGGCCAGACCGTATCGTTGCGCAAGGAATATGATCGTCTGAGCGTGTTGACGGACATGAACAAGCTGGTGCAGCAGCGCATGAATGCGACGCAGACCGCAGCCGGCACGATCATCGAGAACACGCAGAACTTTCTGGGCGACCTGACGGGCGCCAACAATACCGCTGAAAGCGCTGCGACAATTGCAAAATCGGCAAAATCCATTCTCAATTCCGTCACCGGCCTGCTCAACACCAGCTTTAATGGCGAATATATCTTTGCTGGTGTGAACACCGATGTGAAGCCGGTTGCCGACTATACCGAAGGCAGCACCGCGCAGACGGCGGTGCGTCAGGCATTTCAGGATCATTTCGGCTTTGCAATCGACGATCCGCAGGTGGCGAATATCACCGGCGACGAGATGAAGGCCTTCCTGGAAGGCGATTTTGCCGATCAGTTCAATGATGCCAACTGGGCCGCAAACTGGTCGGATGCATCGGACACGGTCATCAAGAGCCGGATTTCGCCGACCGAAACCGCTGATACGTCGATCTCCGCCAATGCGGACGGTTTCCGCAAGACGATCATGTCGGCGGTCATGGTGGCGGAATTTGCAACCATCGGTCTCAACAGCTCGGCTTTCGAAGCCCTGACGCATCAGGCCATGCAGACCACGACGACGGCGATCACCGAAACCACGTCGGAGCAGACGACGCTCGGTCTTGCCCAATCGCGCACTGAAGCTGCCACCACACGTATCGCGGCACAGCAGAAGATCCTGAACCAGTCCGTGCTCAATCTCGAAGAAGTCGATCCTTACGAAGCGGCAACGCGCGTCAACGCGTTGAAGACGCAGATTGAAACTTCCTATTCGCTGACGGTTCAGCTGCAGAATATGAGCCTGCTCAACTATCTCAGATAGTCGAGATGAAATGAGGACGGACGCAGCATGATGCGAGCCCGTCCGAACTGATAGACGGAGATACCATGTATCAGATGCGCTACGAAGATGTCATGAATGACGATATGGCGAGCGCCAAGGAACGGGAGCGGGCACTGTTCGACCGTTCCATCGCGATGCTCGAGGCGGCGAAGGCAAACGGCAGCGGCTCCCGCGAAGCGATCGACGCGACCTATTTCACCACCAAGCTCTGGACCACGATCATCGATGATCTGGGGTCGGAAGAAAATGTGCTGCCGAAGGAACTGAAGGCCGCGATCATTTCCGTCGGTATTTTCGTGCTGAAGGAAATCGAGCGTATCCGTCAGGGCGAAAGCAACGATTACGCCACGCTGATCGAGATCACGCAGTCGATCCGGGATGGGCTTTGAGATGACCCCGAACGGAAAACCGGCCATTCGCCTTTCGCTGCGCGCGGGCGAAAGAATCTTCATCAACGGTGCAGTACTGCGAGCCGACCGCAAGGTTTCGCTTGAACTCCTGAACGATGCGACCTTTCTCCTGGAAAACCATGTTCTTCAGCCGGAAGACACGACCACACCGCTGCGCCAGCTTTATTTCGCGGCGCAGATGATGCTGATCGAACCGGCCATGCGCGAACAGGCTCACATCACCTTCGCGCAGATGCTGAAGAGCATGTTCTCGACCTTCAAGGATACGGAAATCCTGAACGCGCTGAAGCTGGTCGACGAGCTGGTTCATAACGGGCGTGTCTTCGAGGCGCTCAAGACAATTCGCGCGCAATATCCACGCGAAGCCGGACTGATGGGCCATGAAAGTCCGGCTTTGCCTGTGCTCAAAACCCGGAAATCTGCGGAGGCAAACCCGTGACCACGACACCGCCGATTGGCGCGAATACGACGAATAACAACACGACGAACAACAGCAATTCTGCGGCCAACAAGGCAAGCGTGGATTATAATTCCTTCCTGAAGCTTCTGGTGACCCAGATGCAGAATCAGGACCCGACGCAGCCGATGGATGCGACGCAATATGTTTCGCAGCTTGCGACCTTCTCCAATGTCGAGCAGGCCGTCCAGATGAACAGCAAGCTTGAAACGCTGATCGCCAACACGTCGCTGACGCAGGCCGAAGGCTGGATCGGCCGCACGCTGACCAATGCCGACGGCAGCATATCGGGCGTCGTGAAATCCGTGACCATTCAGTCCAGCGGCATGCTGGCCGAACTGGAAGACGGCAAGACGCTGATGATCGGCGCAGGCGTCAAGATCAGCTAGGAACCGACGCGGTGAACGAAGCCGACGCGCTTGATATCGTCAATTCTGCGATCTGGACCGTGCTTATGGCAAGCGGCCCGGCAGTGCTTGCCGCCATGCTTGCAGGCATCGGCATCGCACTTTTCCAGGCGCTGACGCAGATTCAGGAAATGACGCTGACCTTCGTGCCGAAGATCATCGTCATTTTCGTCGTGCTGGCTCTGACCGCGCCTTTCGTCGGTGCGCAGATCAATTCCTTCACGCTATTGGCTTATTCCCGCATAGAAAAAGGCTTTTAGAGCCTGTTCCAAAAGTCGCCATCTGTGGCTGCAAATGGCAATTTGTCTGCGTTCCGGTGCTCATGTACCCAGAAGTACACTCCGCTCCGGTACTCGAAAATCACCATTTTCGCACACACATGCCGTTTTTTGATTCAGGCTCTTCGCACAGCCCTCGCGCAAGCTTCGCAAGCTAAGGTCCGTCCCGAAACAGGAGATGGATGTGCAGCAGGCAGCAGCTAAACCCTTGATGAAAAGCGGACTTCTGACCGGCAGCGATATGGGTCTGGCGGTCGGCATCATCATCATCCTGACGGTGCTTTTCCTGCCTGTTCCGGCTGTCGTGCTGGATATCGGCCTGGCATTCTCCATCGCTTTTTCGGTCCTGATCCTGATGGTTGCACTCTGGATTCAGCGCCCACTCGACTTTTCCGCCTTTCCGACGGTACTGCTCATCGCCACCATGATGCGATTGTCGCTGAATATTGCGACGACGCGCGTGATTCTCACCCATGGAAATGAAGGCTATCTCGCCGCCGGGCATGTGATCCATGGCTTCTCGCAATTCGTGATGGGCGGCGACTTCGTCATCGGTCTGGTGGTTTTCTGCATTCTCATCATTGTCAACTTCCTGGTCATCACCAAGGGTGCGACACGTATCGCGGAAGTGGGCGCGCGCTTCACCCTCGACGCCATCCCCGGCAAGCAGATGGCCATCGATGCCGATCTCTCATCGGGTCTGATCGATGAAAAGGAAGCGCAGCGCCGTCGTCGCGAACTGGAAGAGGAAAGCTCCTTCTTCGGCTCCATGGACGGTGCTTCGAAATTCGTTCGCGGCGATGCCATTGCAGGCCTCATCATCACCGCCGTCAATATTTTCGGCGGCATCATCATCGGCGCCACGCGCCATGACATGGATATTGCGCACGCCGCCGACGTCTTCACCAAGCTGTCGGTCGGCGATGGTCTGGTCACACAGATTCCGGCCCTGATCGTGTCGCTTGCCGCCGGTCTTCTGGTGTCGAAGGGCGGCACACGCGGCTCCGCCGATCAGGCGATCTTCGGCCAGCTGGGTGCCTATCCTAAGGCGCTTCTGGTTGCGGCGATGCTGCTCTTCGTCCTCGGCATCATGCCGGGCCTGCCAGCCTTCCCATTCTTCATGCTGGGTGGCGCAATGGCTTTCATCGGCATTGCCGTACCCCGTCGACAAGCGCGCCAGCGCGAGGCTGAAGCGAACGAGGCTGGCAAGAAGCAGCGCGAAGCGGAAGAGCAGGAGCGCAATTCCGTCAAGGCGTCACTCGAAACCAACCAGATCGAACTTTGCCTCGGCAAGCAGCTTTCCGCCCGCCTGATTGCATCGCAGCAGGAGCTGGCGCACCGCGTCAACAAGATGCGCCGCAAGTTTGCGCAGGAATACGGATTCGTCATCCCGGAAATCAAGGTCACGGACGACATCGCGCTTCCGCCCAAAAGCTATCGCATCAAAATACACGGCACGGCTGTCGCCAGTCACGAGTTGCGTGTCGGCGAAACGCTTGTCGTGCTTGGTGACCGCCCGATTCCGTCCATTCCGGGTGAGGAAGTGCGCGAACCGGCCTTCGGCATGCGCGCCTATTCCGTGCCGGAAACCTTTGCGTCCGATCTGCGCCGCGACGGCTATATGACCGTGGATAATCTCTCGGTCCTGCTGACGCATTTGAGCGAAATCGTCCGCAACAATCTGGCCCAGCTTCTTTCCTACAAGGACATGCGCATTCTGCTGGACCGTCTCGGCTCTGAATATCGCAAGCTGCTGGAAGATATCTGCCCGTCGCATATTTCCTATTCGGGCCTGCAGGCGGTTCTGAAGCTGCTGCTCGCCGAGCGCATCTCCATCCGCAACCTGCATCTGATTCTCGAAGCCATTGCGGAAATCGCGCCGCTCGTCCGCCGCCCGGAAATGATCGTGGAGCATGTCCGCATGCGCATGGCGCAGCAGATTTGCGGCGATCTTTCCGACAATGGCGTGCTGAACGTTCTGCGTCTCGGCAATCGCTGGGACCTGGTTTTCCACCAGAGCCTCAAGCGTGACGCCAAGGGTGAAATCGTGGAATTCGACATCGATCCGCGCCTGCTGGAACAGTTCGGCACGGAGGCCTCCACCGTCATTCGGAAGCATTTCGACAATGGCGAGCGTTTCGTGCTGGTTTCGTCACCGGAAGCGCGGCCATATATTCGCATGATGATCGAGCGGCTGTTCGCCACCCTGCCAGTGCTGTCCCATGTTGAAATCGCGCGTGGCGTGGAGGTGAAATCGCTCGGCGCCATCTCGTAGGAGGTCAGCGTTTGTCGATCCTCTGATCCTTCGATCCTTCGAGACGGTTCCCTTCGCTCCGCTCAGGGCACCTCCTCAGGATGAGGGGAGCGAGGGGTGGAGACGCCCTGTCCGCGCTCAGGGCACCTCCTCAGGATGAGGAAAGAGTTCAGCGTCCACACCCCTCATCCTGAGGAGCCATGCCGAGCTTGTCGAGCTTGGCGTCTCGAAGGGCAAGGGGAGTAGTTATTGCTTCATACGATGAAAGGGCCTTGAGTGCCTGTCGCGCAGTTGCCGCTTAACGAAATCATCCTGGCCGCTGTTCTGGCGTTCTGCCGCATCGGCGCGTGTCTGATGCTGATGCCGGGGCTTTCGAGTGCGCGCATTCCGTTGCAGGTCAGGCTCTACATCGCACTGGCCTGTTCATTCGCGGTCCTGCCGCTGGTGTTGCAGCGTATCGTTACCGTTGTCGATGCCGGGCAGCCATGGACCTTGTTCCGCCTGATGGCGAGCGAAATGTTTGTCGGCGCGGTGATCGGCATTCTGGCGCATATCTATTTCTGGGCGCTGCAATTCATGGCCAGTACGATGGCGGTTTCAGTCGGCTATTCCGGTTCTCCTGCCGATGCCATTACCGAAAGCGAACCGCAGGCGACGCTTGCAACCATTGTCACTTTCAGCGCTCTGTTCCTGTTCTTCATTACCGACATGCATCTGGAAATCTTCCGGGCACTGCTCAATTCCTATGTGGCCATTCCGGTTGACGGGCAGTTTCGCCCCGATGCGGCGATGATCGACTTCACCGATGCGCTTTCGGCGGCTTTTCTGGCAACGCTGCGCATTGCGGCGCCGTTCATCGTCTTTGCGATTCTCGTCAACTTCGCCATCGGTCTGGTGAACAAGCTGACCCCGACGATACCGGTTTACTTTGTGTCTATGCCATTCGTGCTGGGGGGAGGGCTGCTGGTGGTCTATTTCATCCTGCCGGAACTCCTGCGTTTCTTCACCAATGAAACTGCGACGCAGTTGCGCGAGCTGTTTTGAGGGCAGCTATGACGAATCCGCGCAATCTCAAGAAGCTCATTGAACTGCAAAAGCTCGGCAGCGCCCGGCTGGAACAGGCTCTTGCTGCAGCCAATGCGCGCAAGGGCGCGCTGGAGGAAGAGCGGGAGGCGCTTATCGCCATGCAGGATCGCCGCTATGATGGTGATGCGCTCAATATCGATCCGTCGCTGCTCATCAAGCGCCTCGGAGCCAATGCCATCGAATCGCAGCAGCTTGAGCAACGTCTCGAATCACAGCGCAAAGCACTTTTGCAGGAACAAAGGCGGGTCGAGTTGCTGGAAGATCGCCTGACGGATGCTGGAAATGATCGCGAACGGCGCGAACTTTCCAGCCTGATCGAGGAATTTATTAGCCGGAAAACGACAAATAAGTCGCAAAACCCTGATTGAGCGCAAAATCCAGGCTGAACGCACGCACAAGTTTCAGTCAAGTTTGACCCATTATGGTGCAAGTAACAAAGCGCATCCCAAAAAGTGCGAAGCGGTTTTTGGACAAGATGCGCGCAAGGACGATCAGAACGCATCCCAAAAAGTGTGAAACAGTTTTTGGACAAGATGCGCGACAAAACTAAACGTTAGAGCGCCGATCTGATGCAATCAGATCGAAACGCGCTCTAAAACAAGGAGTTGTGCATGGCGATCAACCCGCCATCAGATCTGGTGATGGACGTGGCGCGTGCCGCCGATCCGCAAGCCTATCGCATGGCGGCGGAACGGTTGAGAGCGCCGTCCGCATCGGCGACCATGGTGGCATCCGCCGCCGGTGGACTGACGCGGGATAATTTCGCAAGCTTCTCCGACAGCCTTGCGGCTGGGATCAGTGTGCGGCCGGATGCGCAGAATGCAGCCAATCCGGCTTATCGCAAGTTTGAGGCCTTCATGCTGCAATCCTTCGTGCAGTCGATGTTCACCAGTGACACGACGGCGACCTTCGGGAAGGGGATTGCCGGTGAGTACTGGAAGTCCATGATGGCGGAAGCCATGGCAAACAAGATGGCGGATGGCGGCGGTGTCGGCATTGCCAAGTTGCTTGAAGAACAGGCGGCGCGCAACGGGCGGGCAGACGCGCCGACGACGCTAGCGTTAGGAGACGTGATCGACAATCTGGGAGACCATGTGAGTGAAAACGCCGTATCGAAGGACATTGTGCATGGCTTCGAACGCAAGCTCATTCAAAAGCAGCTCGACAACAACAGCGATACGGACCCGGCGCGCGGCTGATTGGCCCGCAACGATAGCGTCCGCCATGCTTCATAATTGAGGACCCCTAAATGACCGAGACAAGCTCTCAAAACAGCCTGCCGCCAGAGGATTCGCAAATCGTCACTGTCACGAGCGAACCGGGTCAGGCGCTGGCAGAGGAACCGGCCGAGAACCCCACATTGAAGCCGGTCGTACGGGCAATCCAACGTCTGGAAGATGTCATCGATACTGAAACGCGTCTTCTGCTGGAAGGCGGCAATCCGGATCTGGCGGAAATCAACTCCCGCAAGAGCCGTGGGCTTTACGATTTCAACAAGGCGATCAAGAAAGCGGCCAGCGCTGCCGAACCGGCAACGATGAAGCGGCTTCAGCCACTGCTCGACAGCCTGAAGCAGAAGCTTGAGAAGAATTGCGAGGCGCTGCAGCTGCATCTGCGCGCCGTTGGCGAACTGGCCGACCTCATTCGCGGTGCGCTGGAAACGCAGGAAGCTGACGGCACCTACAGCATGCAGAGCGTGAGGCTCGGTCACGCAAGATGATCCGCATCATTGCCATCGGTCTGTGGATCTGCGCCGTCGCTTTCGGTTCGCTTTTCTTGGCGGTTCGCCAGAACGCCTCATCTTCGGATGGGGCGCAAGCCGCAACCGGCGGGTTTGGCGGCGTGGATTACGTCAAGACGGATGTGATGAGCGTGCCGATCATCTCGAATGGCGGCGTCGCCGGTTATGTGGTGACGCAGCTTGTCTATACGATCGATTCGAACATCCGAAAGAAGCTGACCGTGCCGCTGGAGTTTTTCATCAGTGATGAAATCTTCCGCAAGTTCTACGGCAGCTATTCGGACACAAAAGATGTCGAGAAGGTGAGTTTTGAGGACGTTCGCGCCTCGATCATCACCGATCTCAATGAACGGTTTCCCGAGCCGGTCATCAAGGACCTTCTGGTCGAGCAGTTCAACTATATTTCAGCGGAAGAAATCCGCGCCATGAACATGCGCGGCACGCCGACACCGACAGCCCCGGCCAAACATGAGCCGGAGAAATAGGCTAACGTACAGCCTGTTGGTCACAGCGAATAGTATTTTCCTGCAAGCTGGGCGAGGCGCTCTTCGTCCAGCGGTGTGACGGTAGGGTCCGATACAAGTTCCACCCCCATTTCACGACCATTGCGCCAGGCAATCCGGGCCAGAAGCGCGCGGCCATAATAATCGTCAAACAGCCAGAAACGTTCGGGCAGGGTCGGGACTTCGACAGTTCTGAGCTTGGCACCATGGGGTGCAATATCGCTGAACTGGCATTCGATGATAAACCGTCCGTCGAGGCCCACAATCTTTCCGGAGCGCAGCCTTGTACGCTGTCTCTCTTCCCTGCGACGTTCGTGGGATGGCTTAACCCGTGCCATATCAAAATCTTACCTGCTATTCGCCTGGGCCTAATCTAGCAGGTTTCGATTGCGGATGCGTTACTTTTTAGATCGGGAACCTTCGGACATGGTTACCTTGAACAGGTTCCTGTTTGTTGGGTATGATCTTTTTGCCCGTTTCCGAACGCAAAACCGTTTCACACTTTTGGCTCGGAAATGCTTCAGTGCTCGCCGCAGGCTTCGCAGAGGCCGCGCAACTCCAATGTCGTCTTGCGTGACTTGAAACCGTTCTGAAGGCTCCATGCGCTGACGAGATTCTCGATGGCCGCGTCGGAGAACTCCGTCACCTGACCGCATTTCTCGCAGATGGCGAAAGCCACGAGACCCTGCTGATGGCATTGCGGATGCGCGCAGGCAACGAAGGCATTGAGGCTTTCGAGGCGATGAATCAGCCCGTAGTCGAGCAGCTTTTCCAATGCGCGATAAACCTGCAGCGGTGCGCGGAAGCCGTCGTCACGCAGCTGGTCGAGGATCGTATAGGCGCTGAGCGGCCCTTCCGCCTTGGACAAGACGTCAAAAACCAATGTCTGATTGCGGGTCAGATCCTGCGGGGCGTGATGGTGGTGATGCGTGCTCATTGTCCAGCGATCCGTTTTGGTGATGCCTGTTCCCTCTTATGTAGGGGTAGCAGGCTCAAAATGAAAATGGCAAGCGCCGCGACCACGATGGACGGGCCGGACGGCGTGTCGAAATGAATGGAACCATAAAGTCCGCCGATAACCCCCGCGGCCCCGATCAAGGAGGCCAGAATGGCCATCTGCTCGGGCGTGGAGGAAAAACGGCGCGCCGTCGCTGCCGGAATGATGAGCAGCGAGGTTATCAATAGAATCCCGACGATCTTCATCGCAATGGCGATGACGATAGCCAGAAGCAGCATGAAAACAATGCGCGACAGGGCCGGGTTCATGCCTTCGGCGCGGGCAATATCCTCGCTGACGGTGGCGGCAAGAAAAGGTCGCCAAAGCCAGGCCAGAATCGCCAGCACGAATATGCCGCCGCCATAGATGAAGGCGATATCCATCCGCGAGACGGCAAGAATATCGCCGAACAGGAACGACAGCAGGTCAACACGCACCCATGTCATGAAGGCGACGAGGACGAGGCCAAGCGACAGCGTGGCATGGGACAGGATGCCGAGCAGCGAATCCGCGGATAATGTATGGCGGCGCTGCAAGAGCAGCAGGATGGCTGAAATCGCCACCGCAACCGCGAAGACGCCAATCATCAGATTGATGTCGAAAATAAGCGCCAGCGCCACGCCGAGAAGCGCGGAATGGGCCATGGTGTCGCCGAAATAGGCCATGCGACGCCAGACAATGAAGCAGCCGAGCGGTCCGGTGGTGAGCGCCAGTCCGACACCGGCGATGATGGCGCGTGTGAAGAAATCGTCAAGCACGCGGCGCACTCCCTTCGTGATGATGATGCCCGTGTCCATGCTCGTGGTCATATTCATGATGATGGCCATCATCGGCATGACAGTGATCCGTCACGGAACCATCGGAATGCAGCACCCGCCCGTCAGGCAGATGCGTGTGATCGTGGTGATGCTCATAAACGGCAAGCGGCCCAACGGCCCGGCTGCCGAACAGCCGCACATATTCAGGGCTCGCCGTTACGTCGCGCGGCGTTCCGCTGCAGCAAACATGCCCGTTGAGACAGATGACGCGGTCGGTCGCCGCCATGACCAGATGCAGGTCGTGCGAAATCAGCAGCACGCCGCAGCCTGTATCGTCGCGCAGTTTCGCAATCAGTTCGTAGAGCGCGGCTTCGCCGGAGAAATCGACGCCTTGCACCGGTTCATCCAGCACCATGAGGTCCGGCTTGCGGGCAAGCGCCCGCGCCATCAGTGCCCGCTGGAACTCGCCGCCCGACAGGTTGGCGATCTCGGCCTTTGCAAGATGCGGGATGCCCACCACTTCCAATGCCGCTTCAATGTCCTTACGCGAGAGAGGTCCCGTCAGGGTCATCAGGCGCTCAACCGAAAGCGGCAGCGTACGGTCGATATTGATCTTTTGCGGCACATAGCCGATGCGCAGGCCCGGCGCGTGTATCACGCTGCCTTCGTCGGACTTCAGGATGCGCAGCGCCATCTTGGCGGCAGTGCTTTTTCCCGCGCCATTTGGACCGATCAGGGTCACGATCTCCCCGCGCTCGACGCTCAGGTCGACATTGCGCACGAGCCAGCGCCCGTCGCGGTAGACGCCGGCATCTTTCAGTTCGATCAATGTTTCCCGCGCCTTCTCGGCGGGGAGGACGGTCTTCCTGCTCATCTCTTCGGGGCTTTCACTGCCTGCATGTTCTTGTCCCACACATGGGTCATCCGCCGCTGTGATTTTTCCAAAATGGGGGTTGCTTCACCTTATGGCAGACGTTATAGCATAACGCAACTGACGTAATAAAATAACATATCACTTGAATATGATACCTTTCCCCAATCGTACAAGAGAGAGACCATGAAACATCTCCGCTCCCTCCTCCTCGCTTCAGCATTTCTGGCCGGTACGGCAAATGCCTCGCTTGCCGCAGAACGCGATGGCGTCGTGGTATCAATCAAGCCGCTCCATTCAATCGTTTCCGCAATCATGCAGGGCGTGGGCGAGCCGAAACTGATCGTTCAGGGCGCGGGTTCGGAACATGTCTACAGCCTGAAGCCTTCGGATGCAGAAGCAATCGAGCATGCCAAGGTGATTTTCTGGGCTGGTCCATCGATGGAAACCTTCCTCGACAAGCCTATCGATACGCTTGGCGATGGCGCGAAGGTCGTCGCGCTTGGGGATGCAGACGGACTGACCAAGCTGAAGTTCCGTGAAGGCGGTCCATTTGAAGCGCACGACCATGGCCATGAGGGGCATAAACACGGCGCTGAAGGTCACGATCATGCCGAGGCTTCGGAGGGCGGGCATGACCATCACCATGGCCACGGTGAGTATGATTTGCACTTCTGGCTCGATCCGCAGAACGGAAAGGTTCTGGCGACGGATATCGCCAAGACGCTCAGCGAAAGCGACCCGGAACATGCGGCGCAATATGAAAAGAATGCCAAGGACTATGGCGAGAAGCTCGACGCGCTGACCAAGGATGTCGCGAGCGAACTGGAGCCGGTAAAAGACAAGCCATTCATCGTCTTCCATGACGCCTATCAGTATTTCGAAAATCGCTTCGGTGTGAAGGCGGTCGGATCGATCACGGTCAGCCCCGAAAAGGCGCCGGGTGCTGCGCGCATCAAGGAAATTCACGAGAAGATAAAATCGCTTGGCGCAACCTGCGTGTTTTCCGAACCGCAGTTCGAACCGAAGCTGGTGAAAACCGTTATCGAAGGAACCGATGCCAAAACCGGTGTTCTCGATCCTTTAGGCGCGGAATTGAAGGATGGCCCTGATCTCTATCCGCAGCTCATCCGTAATCTGGCCGATTCCCTGAAAGGTTGTCTGTCAAAGTAACAGCTGCGACCGCCCTCGGAACTGAGTGCTTGGGCACTCGGAAAGTGGTTGCAAATGTGCCGGGCTGTAACCTACCGACAGCCCGGCACTCCAGAATATGCGGATTGGCGCCTTATCAAGCGCCAAGCGGGTTTACGAACTTGCTGAACACAGAAGGGCGGTTCTGACCGCCTATTTTCACCAGTTGAAACGTAATGATATAACATTAAGGAGAAAAGAATGCGTAGCTTTGTGAGAGCACTTCAGGCCGGTGCCGTTTTGGCTTTTCTTGCTCCCGCAGTCGCGGGTGCGCACGGCATCTGGATTGCAGAGCGTCACGGAACGCAGGCGGTTGTTTACGGTCACGGCGCAAGCGACGAAGCCTATGATCCGCAGAAGCTCAAGACTGTTACGGCAAAGGATGTAACGGGCAAGGATGTCGCCGTCGAGATCAAACCACAGGAAGATCATGTTCTGCTGGGCGTACCCAAGGATGCAGTCGTCGTCAGCAGTACGTTCGACAATGGCTTCTGGGCCGAAGGTCCGGACGGCAAGTGGGTCAACAAGCCGAAATCGGAAGTGCCGGGCGCCAAACAGTCCAGCCAGAGCCAGAAGTTTGCCGTCGCCATTCTGGATCATTTGCGCAAGAAGCCAGAAGCCCAGGGCCTACCCTTCGAAATCGTTCCATTGATGGACCCGACAATATTGGAGGCGGGCAACGAGTTCCCCGTGCAGATTCTGTTTGACGGAAAGCCGGTCGAAGGCGTCGAGGTCACGGCGGACTATGTCAATGACAGCCATGCGGCACCGGTGAAGACCGATGCGGAAGGCATCGCCAGGATCAATATCCGCAACGCGGGTCTCAATGTCGTCGGGGCAGGCTATTCCAGGCCACTGTCCGATTCAAAGGAAGCGGACAAACTCAGCTTTTTCACGACGCTGACCTTCAATCTCGATCATCACCATCACGACTGACCCTACCCGGTTTTGAGCGCGTTTCGATCTGATTGAATCAGATCGGCGCTCTAACGGTTTGTTTCAACGCGCATCTCGTTCCGAAAACCGTTTCACACTTTTCGGGATGCGCTCTAAACGAGGAACGGAGTCATGAGAAAAAGACTACCCGTTACGGTCTTGTCCGGTTTTCTCGGAGCCGGAAAAACGACACTGCTCAATCACGTGCTCAATAATCGCGAGAACCGCCGCGTTGCGGTGATTGTCAACGATATGAGTGAGGTGAATATAGATGCCGCCCTTGTTCGTGAGGGCGGCGCCAATCTCTCCCGCACGGATGAACAACTGGTCGAAATGACCAATGGCTGCATCTGCTGCACATTGCGCGATGACCTCCTGAAGGAGGTTTCACAATTGGCAGCGCAGGGGCGCTTCGATTATTTGCTGATCGAATCGACCGGCATAGCCGAGCCATTGCCGGTTGCCGCCACGTTCGAGTTTCGCGACGAGAAGGGCAACAGTCTTTCGGACGTCGCCCGGCTCGATACGATGGTGACCGTTGTGGATGCCGCCAATCTGCTGAAGGACTATGCGTCGAGCGATTTTCTGCGTGATCGCGGCGAATCCCTTGGAGAGGATGACGAGCGCACGCTTGTCGATCTTCTGGTCGAACAAATCGAGTTCGCCGACGTCGTCGTGCTGAACAAAATATCGACCGCTTCAAAAGAGGAGCGTGATCTGGCGCACAAGGTCATCCGCTCGCTCAATCCCGATGCCCGCATCGAGGAGGTCGATTTCGGTGAAGTGACGCTTGACGCCATACTGGACACGAAGCTCTTCGACTTCAACAAGGCGCATGAGCATCCGCTCTGGTACAAGGAGTTGCATGGCTTTGCCTCGCATACGCCCGAGACCGAGGAATATGGCGTTCGCTCCTTTGTCTATCGTGCGCGGCGTCCCTTCGATCCAGAACGGTTCCAGTCCTTCATCGACAAGGGCTGGCCGGGCGTCGTGCGGGCGAAGGGCTTCTTCTGGCTTGCCACTCGTCCAGATTTTGTCGGTGAAATCAGCCAGGCAGGCGCGTTGGTGCGTACCGGAAAAAGAGGGCGCTGGTGGTCATCCGTGCCGGAGCAATACTGGCCGGCAGAACCCGAATGGCAACGCGCCATGGAGCCGTATTTCCATAAAATATGGGGTGATCGGCGTCAGGAGATTGTGTTCATCGGTGTCGATCCGATGCAGGAAGATGCGCTCATCAGTGAGCTGGATCAATGTCTCCTTGAGGAACAAGACTTTACGCCAGAGCGCTGGTCGGGGCTGAACGATCCGTTCCCGAACTGGTCGGCAGCCGCCTGATGCCTATTTAGACAGTAAGGCTATATCCATGGCCTTGCTGTCGGCTAGCGTCCGGTGATCCAGAACGCTGGCGATCGCTTCGCGCACGTCGAGCATCATATGGCGCACCTCGCATTCGTCCTCATCGCAGTCGTCACACGGGCGATAGTCTGTCTTGCTGGCGCAGGCGATGGGGGCAAGTGCGCCGTCGAGCGCGCGGATGATATTGCCGATGGCGATTTCGTTGGCCGGACGGGCAAGGCAGAAGCCGCCGCCCTTGCCCTTGCGGCTCAGCACGAAGCCAGCATTACGAAGCTCGGTGAAAATATTGTCGAGAAACTTGCGCGGTATATGGTGTTTTTCGGCGATTTCGCTGGCCGAAACCAGTTGTCCATCTGTAACGCCTGCCAGATGCACCATGGCTTTCAGGCCATATTTGCCCTTTTTAGTCAGCATGCCACCCCTGTGGAGCATTTCCTCTGGGAACGGAAACCGGTTTCCGTCCGGAAATGCATGAAAAGAATATGCCACACACGCCGCCGACTTTAACCGGCACCGTTTCGCAAGATCAGGCCGAATATTCTGTGAGTGCCTGTATATAAGAAGTTAGGGGGTAAACCCCGTCGCGACAAGTCTTTTTGCCGCTACAATATCGGCCCGAAAATCCGGATCGATTTTCGGCAAGCAGGATGCGTGCATTCTATAGCACTACAGTTGCAAATTCGTCAGACCGTGGCGAAAAGAGTGATTTTCGAGTACCGGAGCGCAGCGTACTTAAAGGTACGTGAGCACCGGAACGCAGATAAAGCGCTCTTTGCAGCCCGGCATCACGAAGAATGCAACTGTAGTGATAGTGTGGAACGTCAGTGAGGGTGCATGGCCTTCCGGCGGTTATTTTGTCCGTTTACCAGCAAGGCGAGCGACAATGCTCCTTGCAACGCATCGCCAAGCGCAGGCCGAAAGAGTTTCCGATACGGCAGAAATGGCAGCGCTGCATAGGATGGGGCGAGGCCTCCCGTCAGGCTGAACCGGCCAAGTGTTTCAATGCCGAGCCGGTCCAGACCGCGGCCAATATAAGAGCAGGCGCGTTGCAGGATCGAAAGGCCGAGCGCATCGCCTTTATGTGCGTAGTCGAAAACGATGGGAGCGAAGGTGGCGTAGCCCGCGGCCGTCGCCGTGCGCGAGAAGGTGATGATCTGGCGAGGGTCGCCGCCGAACCGCGCCAGCACCGCATCGGCAAGTTCCGTACGGTCGGCCATGCCGTCCAGAGCAAGCAGCGTCTCTTCAAGAAGTTCGCGGCCAAGCCGCGCGCCGCCCGCATGATCGCTCAGCATGAAGCCGCGCCCGCCGACAATCTCGAATGCGTCCTGTTCTCTTTTAACGAAGACCGAGCCGGTGCCGAGAATGACGATAGCACCGTCATCCGGACCGAGCGCACCTTGCAGGGCGGTAACAGCGTCGGAAACGATCTTCACCTTGCCGAAGGGCAGGCTCTGTTCCACGCGGTCCTTGTCGACAAGCGAGTTTGCGCCCGCCAGCCCCAACACGGCGCAGGTCTCACTCAATATAGAAACATCCAGTCCCGCATCGTGCGCAGCCAGCGTCGCCGCGCGTATTATATTATCCAGAGCCGTTGCCGGGTCGGCGCCTATATTGGCGGGGCCGCCCGTGCCCCGGCCTATCGCGTCACCATTACCGTTGGCAAGCAGCGTCCGGCATCCGGTACCGCCGCCATCGACGGCCAGAATATAAGGCATAGGCTTCATGCTCGTTCATCCAATTGTCATGCCGGGTGTCATGGAATCGTCGCAACCGTTCGAATCGCCGGTTTTTCGCAGTTGATATTTGGTTAAAAAGGACCATATTGTCTGTGGAAAGAAAATTCCTGAATTTTTACGAAACTGCGTTGACAGTTTTGGTTTGTGGGGTCTATATGGCGCCACAACGAGGGCGGCGACGCTGCTAGCGGCAGACTGGTTCG
>NZ_CADEAR010000011.1 GCF_902825325.1 Brucella tritici
AACGATCATTCCATACTTTTTCCAAAAATTCTTTCCACAGACACAAAAACAAAAAAAGCCGCTCAACGCGGCTCTTTATATAAGTGTCCATCCCGCCTTATGTGGATAGCCATCCCATGCGGTCCGCCACATCATTCGCTAGCGCACGCACCCGCGTGCCCATGTCCTCTATAATATCGGCGCGCGCCTCTGCAGCCATCATGGACAGGGCGATACCGGCAGCAGGATGGAACGGGCGATCACAGATCGCAGCGCCGATGCAGAACATGCCCTCACGCAACTGGCCGTTATCGAGTGAATAGCCTTTTGCTTTCGCCTCAGCCATCTCCGCCTCCAGCACCTTGAGCGAAGGCGCACTCGCTGGTGTAATCAGGTCTGGCCATTCCGCTGGCAGGTGACGCGCCAATTCCTGTGGCGACATCGCCGCCAGCATGGCCTTACCGGTCGCCGTAAAGACGGCGGGAACCCGCATACCAATACGGAATGTGATTCCCAGCGGCGCTGTCGAGTTGCGGCAAGACAGATAGATGACATCCGGTCCTTCGAGATGCGATAGCGTCAATGTATGGGCTCCAAGCCCATCCGCCTCCGCAACCGCCTCATGAAACGCATCGACAATGTCGCTGCCTGCCATGAATACATTGGCCCAGCGCACCGATTGCGACCCCATTGTGAAGCTTCCGTCGCTGTTGAGCTTTAAGAGCTTGAGATGCACCAGCGTCTGGCAAAGTCCGTGCACACTGCTTTTCGGCAAGCCGGTCCGGCGCGCAAGATCGGAAAGCTTGAGCCCGTCCACTGATCCCTTGCCGCTTTCCTGTGCGGATTTAGCAATCTGATCCAGAATTTGTGCCGCGCGCATAACCGCTGGCACCAGTTTCTGGGAACTCTCCTCGTCGCTCACCGTTTTCGTCATAGCTTTGCCATTCACCCGATAGACCGCCTGATTAACTGTTTGACTTTGGTTATCACGGCCTGTTTAATTCAAAATATCGTAAGCTGTTCATTATACTGAACAAGCTTTCTCTGCAAGACTGGGATGGAACACCAATATGCTCGCTTTGAAAGACCCTTCACTGCTTAAATCGCAATGCCTTGTTGACGGGCGCTGGATAGACGCTACGGACGGCACCAAGATCGACGTGACCAATCCGGCTGACGGTTCGGTCATCGGCACGGTTCCCTCCCTTTCTGTCGCGACCATCAAGGAAGCCATCGACGCCTCCGCAAAGGCTTTCCCGGCATGGGCCGCCAAGACTGCCAAGGAGCGCACGGCTACCTTACGCAAATGGTTCGATCTCATCGTTGCCAATGCTGATGATATTGCTCTTATCATGACGTCGGAACAGGGCAAACCGCTTGCCGAGGCACGCGGCGAAGTTCTCTATGCGGCATCGTTTATCGAATGGTTCGCTGAAGAAGCAAAGCGTGTTTATGGCGACACCATCCCTGCCCCGCAAGCCGGGCAGCGCCTGACTGTCATCCGCCAGCCTGTCGGCGTGACGGCAGCGATTACCCCATGGAACTTCCCGGCGGCGATGATTACTCGCAAAGCAGCACCTGCACTTGCCGCCGGCTGCACCATGATCGTGCGCCCTGCCGACCTCACGCCACTGACAGCCCTTGCGCTTGGTGTTCTCGCTGAAAAGGCTGGCATTCCGGCAGGCGTTCTGCAGATCGTCACCGGCAAGGCGCGTGAAATCGGCGCCGAGCTGACAAGCAATGAAACGGTGCGCAAACTCTCCTTCACCGGATCGACCGAAGTTGGCCGCCTGCTGATGGCGCAGTGCGCTCCAACCATCAAGCGCATTTCGCTGGAACTTGGCGGCAATGCGCCGTTCATCGTATTCGACGATGCCGATCTCGATGCTGCTGTCGACGGCGCCATGATTTCCAAATACCGCAATGCGGGGCAAACCTGTGTCTGCGCCAATCGCATCTATGTGCAGCGTGGGATTTACGACAAGTTCGCCGAAAAGCTCGCGGCCAAGGTCAAGGAACTGAAGGTCGGCAACGGTACGGAACCAGGTGTCGTCATCGGCCCGATGATCGAGCCGAAGGCCATCACCAAAGTCAAGGCACATATTGACGATGCCGTATCCAAGGGCGCGAAGCTCATCACCGGCGGCAAGGAACTGGGCGGCCTGTTCTTCGAACCCGGCGTGCTGACGGGCGTAACCCCCGACATGATCGTCGCCAGGGAAGAAACCTTCGGCCCATTGGCGCCGCTTTTTGCCTTTGATACGGAAGAAGAAGTCATCGCCATGGCCAATGACACGATCTTCGGTCTGGCTGCTTATTTCTATACGGAGAATTTCAGCCGTGCGATCCGTGTCAGCGAAGGACTGGAATACGGCATGGTCGGCCACAATACCGGGCTTATTTCCAACGAAGTCGCACCGTTTGGCGGCGTGAAGCAGTCGGGCCTCGGTCGTGAAGGCTCCAAATACGGCATCGAGGAATATCTCGAGACCAAATATATCTGCAGCGCCTACAAGCGTTAAAAACTGCTGTTTTTCATACCGTTCCCAAGCTGTCCGGTGCAAAGCAGTCTCAAAGAAGATGGCGCGCATTGTTCGCGCCATCTTTTTTATTTATAGACGGTGCAACCGGCTAGAGCGGTTCCGGTTAATACGGAATCATCGGAACCGCTCTAACTATTTGTTTTACCGCATTATCCTACGCAAAACCGCTTCGCACTTTTGCTGGAAATGCTCTAATATGGCTCCCGCCTAAGATAATCCGGAAAATATATGCTGCGCCGCCTTTACGACTGGACGATTTCGCTTGCCGCAAGAAAATCCGCCGAATGGTGGCTTGCCATCATCGCCTTTGTGGAAAGCTCGGTCTTTCTTGTCCCGGCGGATGTCCTGTTTCTGCCCATGGCGCTTGCCCGCCCTGAACGCGCCTGGCGTTATGCCTTCATCGCAACAGTGGCTTCCGTCCTTGGCGGCATTGCGGGCTGGTATCTCGGCTATCATGCCTACGAGCAGATCGCCAAACCGGTACTCGAGATGTACGGCAAGCTCGACACGTTCGAGCAATTGCGCGGTACAACCAGCGCCGACACCATTCTATTGATGCTGATCACCTCCGGCCTTGCACATCTGCCGCCGATCAAGGTGGTGACGATCCTGTCCGGTGCAGCTGGCATCAATATCTGGCTCTTTATCGCGTCGGCTATCGTGGCGCGCGGTGCGCGCTTCTATTTTCTGGCCTGGCTGCTGCGCCGATATGGCGAGCCGATCCGCGACTTCATCGAAAAGCGCCTGGGGCTGATCGCAAGTCTCGTGGCTGTGGCCTTGATCGGGCTCTTCTTTGCTGTGAAATATCTTCATGCCTGAGCGGTTCGCCCAAACTCGGTCAAAATAAATTGCTTGGAGACAAGCCAATTTTTTCGCTTAGGTTTATCCAAAGAGCCGTTTCAGGGAATCCCATATGTCGTTTGCACTCAATAATCCGGTCGGCAAAACACAGGCATGGACCGCAGGCATCATGACCATCGGCCTTGCCGCAACTGTCGGCACGGCACTGGGCTTCGAACATCTGGCTGGCTTCATGCCTTGCAAGCTCTGCCTCGAACAACGCACGCCTTATTATATAGGCGTTCCGGTTCTGGCTGCGGCATGGGTCTCCTACGGCCTGAAATGGCCTCCGATCCTGACACGCGGTCTTATTTTGATCGGTGCGCTCTTGATGACCTTCGGGCTGGCGCTTGCCATCTATCATACCGGCGTTGAACTGAAGTACTGGCCGGGGCCGATCGACTGCAGCGCCGCGACGATGAAGGTCACGCTGGATGCGGGCAATCTCCTGAGCGACCTCAATTCCACGCGTCCGCCCGCATGCGACAGCGCACCGGGCCACTTCCTCGGCTTGTCCTTTGCCGGATGGAACGTCGTCGCAAGCTTGCTCTTTGCAGCTATCGGCTACTACGGTGCTTTTGCGAAAAGTGGGAAGTAAGAAGAAACCCTGCTACGCACTTTTGCGCAACACGCTCAAGTGTCTGAATCAAAAAGCGGCAGGCCGTGGCGAAAATGGTGATTTTCGAGTACCGGAGCGGAGTGTACTTTTGGGTACATGAGCACCGGAACGCAGATAAATTGCCATTTGCAGACCGGCATGGCGACTTTTGGAGCAGACACTAAGGCTCCAGTTCGACATCCCAATACAGAAAATCGAGCCAGCTATCGTGCAGATGGTTGGGTGGGAAAAGGCGACCGTTATTGTGCAGGTCCTGCACGGTCGGCATGGCCGGTTTCTGGCGCGGCCACATATGCGCGACGGCGGGCATCATGCCGCCCTTGCGCAGATTGCATGGTGAACAGGCGGCGACCACATTTTCCCACGTCGTCTCGCCGCCATGGCAACGCGGGGTAACGTGATCGAAGGTCAGGTCATGCGGCGAGCCGCAATACTGGCACTCAAAACGATCACGCAAAAAGACGTTGAAGCGCGTGAATGCAGGATAGCGCGGCGGCTTCACATAATCCTTCAGGCAAATCACGCTCGGAACGCGCATGGAAAACGACGGCGATGAAACGATGTGATCGTATTCCGCCACGATGTTTACGCGTTCGAGAAACACCGCCTTGATCGCATCCTGCCAGGACCAGAGCGACAGGGGATAATAGCTGAGCGGACGGTAATCAGCGTTCAGAACCAGCGCGGGCAAGCCACTGGTCGAGACGGTTCTGGGCGAGACGGCAACAGTCAAGGGCGCACCTCCTTCAGAGCAACTCCGAAAAAGGGCGAAATGGCTCTCCATGCGGAATTGCGCTTTCATCGAAGCGCCGCGCGTCCATTTGGGCGCAACAACGACGCTCCAACCTTCCACGCATCGGTCCAAAATCGAAATCGATTTTTGAAAAGCCCGATGCGTATTCTCAAATAATTAGAGCATCTTTGTGCGCCCCATAGGGCGCACGGCGCTCTAAGGACGGGACTGCAATCAGCAGAAAATCAAGCGTCTGCGAATCGAAATTCCGTCATCAGCCGATGCAGATAATGTAAGCCCGACGTGACAGGATTGTGAAGCAGAAACGCATTTATGCGTCGGGAAACACGCAAGTTTTACAGCAGCATCTATAAAAGCGGGGCCGCTTCGCGTCCCTTGATCGCTGCATAATAAGCCCAGAACAATCGCGCCGCCACGCCGCGCCACGGCGCCCAGTCTTCCGCCAGCTTGCGAAGGGCAACTGCGTCGGGCCGGATCTCATGGGCGAAGGCGTGGCCAACAGCCGTCTGCAAGGCCACATCGCCAGCCGGAAACACATCTGGATGACCGGCGGCAAACAGAAGATAGACCTCCGCCGTCCACGGGCCGATGCCCTTGATCGCCGTCAGGGCTGCGATTGCTTCCTCGGCAGGCAGCTCGCAAAGCCCGTGCAGGTCGAGGCCACCTTCGGCAAGTGCTTGCGCAACTGCCAGAAGCGTTCTCTGCTTGGGACGCGAGAGACCGGCAAAACGCCAAGCCTCCTCTCCGCCCGCAATATAGGCTTCAGGCGTCAGTGGATCGATTGCCTGTTTCAGCCGCGCCCAGATTGCAGCGGCACTGGCGGTCGAAACCTGCTGCGCGACAATGATGGAAGCCAGACTTTCAAATCCGGGTTCGGACCTACGCAGCGGCACCGCATGGGAGCGGCTGCGAATATCGGCCAGCCGCATATCGGCGAGAACCAGAGCCTCCAGCCCCATCTCAATATCGCTCAATGTATCGATCCGCCGCATCGGACAGCCTTTCATTCTCTCGGTACACAACGTACCAATGGAATCAGATGACATTCAACTGACAACAAGCTGCCATGACCGCACCCGTGTTCCGCTTTGCTCCCAGCCCCAATGGCCAGCTCCATCTCGGCCATGCCTATTCCGCGCTTTTGAACGCGGATATGGCCAAACAAAGCGGCGGCCGCTTCCTGCTGCGCATGGAAGATATCGACATGGCGCGCTGCACACCTGCACTGGAACAAGGCATCTACGACGATCTCCACTGGCTTGGCCTGACATGGGAAACCCCTGTGCGCCGCCAGTCGGAACATTTTGGCGAATATCGCAACGCCCTTACCAAACTTGCCGATAAGGGCCTCGTTTATCCGGCCTTCCTCAGCCGGGGTGAAGTTCGCGAGCGGATCGGCGAAGCTTTCGCCAAGGGCAAGGACTGGCCTTCCGACCCGGATGGAACACCGCTTTATCCGCAGGGCGAGCGCGATCTGACCGAAAAGGAACAAATGGAGCGTATCGCCTCGGGCATGTCCTATGCCTGGCGGCTCAATATGGAGAAAGCGCTCGACGTGGCTGGCGAAGCGCTCTTCTGGAACGAAAGCGGCCAAGGCCCGGATGGCGAGGCCGGGCGCATTGCCGCCGACCCCGCCCGCTGGGGCGACGTGGTGATTGCACGCAAGGACACGCCGACCAGCTATCACCTTTCCGTGGTGGTGGACGATGCGTTGCAGGGCATTACCAATGTCGTGCGCGGGCATGATCTGTTTCACGCGACCTCCGTACACCGGCTGCTGCAGAGGCTTCTCGGCCTGCCCGAGCCGCTTTATCATCACCATGATCTGGTACTCGGCGATGACGGCCTGAAACTGTCGAAGAGCCGACAGGATACGGCACTTGCATCATTGCGTGAGCAGGGCTTTACGCTCCATGATATTCGAGCCAAACTGTCATTATAAAAGCTATTTTCGCCGCAGCGTCACAGATGATGTGCCCTCGCCCCGATTGACGAAAGCGCACCAAAGCGGTTCAAAGGCAGCATGACAGCTGGCACTGAAGAGTGCCGGCGGTGGATTTGTTTATTTTGAAGGAGGCATAGCCATGGTTTCTCAGAAAGCCGGTAATTACGTTGAGATTGAAGGCTTGCGCGTTGCCCCTGAACTGGTGGAGTTCCTGGCCACGGAGGCCGCGCCCGGCACCGGTGTGGAACCGGAAAAGTTCTGGAAGGGCTTTGCCGCCATCATCCGCGATCTCGCACCAAAGAATCGCGCCCTCCTCGCCAAGCGCGACGACCTTCAGGCCAAGATCGACGCCTGGTACAAGCAAAATCGCGATAAGGGCTATACGCAGGCCGATTACCAGCAGTTCCTGAAGGACATTGGCTATCTCCTGCCGGAAGGTGGAGAATTTTCGGTTTCGACCACCAATGTCGATCCGGAAATCACCCACATCGCAGGCCCACAGCTTGTCGTTCCGGTCATGAACGCGCGCTATGCGCTGAACGCTGCCAATGCGCGCTGGGGTTCGCTCTATGATGCGCTCTACGGCACCGATGCTATTTCTGATGCCGACGGCGCGGAAAAGGGCAAGGGCTACAATCCAAAGCGCGGCGAAAAGGTCATCGCCTGGGCGAAAAACTTCCTCGATGAAAGCGCACCGCTTGCCACCGGCAACTGGACCAATGTCGCCGGTCTTGCCGTCAAGGACGGCAAGCTTGAAATCAAGCTCACCGACGGTTCGGCAACGACGCTGAAGGATGAAAGCCAGTTCAAGGGCTACAATGGCGATGCCGCCGCCCCGACCAATGTGCTGCTGGCCAAGAACAACATGCATGTCGACATCGTCGTCAATGCGGACCATCCGATCGGCAAGACCGATCCGGCCCATATTGCCGATGTTGTTCTGGAATCCGCCGTCAGCACGATCCAGGATTGCGAAGATTCCATTGCTGCCGTCGATGCGGAAGACAAGGTTGCTGTCTATCGCAACTGGCTTGGCCTGATGAACGGCAAGCTGGAAGACACGTTCGAGAAGAACGGCAAGCAGATGACCCGCCGTCTCAACGGCGACCGCACCTACAAGGCTGCCGACGGTTCCGATCTGACGCTCAAGGGCCGTTCCCTGATGCTGGTTCGCAACGTCGGCCACCTGATGACCAACCCGGCGATCATCGATGCCGAAGGCCATGAAGTGCCGGAAGGCATCATGGATGCAGCCTTCACCAGCCTGATCGCGCTGCACGATATCGGCCCGAATGGCCGTCACATGAATTCGCGCGAAGGTTCGGTCTATATCGTCAAGCCGAAGATGCACGGGCCGGAAGAAGTGGCATTTGCCAATGAAATCTTCACCCGCACCGAAGAACTGCTTGGCATGAAGCCGAACACGCTCAAGATCGGCATCATGGACGAGGAGCGCCGCACCACGGTTAACCTCAAGGAAGCGATCCGCGCGGCCAAGGAACGCGTCGTCTTCATCAATACCGGCTTCCTCGACCGCACCGGCGACGAAATCCATACCTCGATGGAAGCTGGCCCGATGATCCGCAAGGGTGACATGAAGCAGGCCGCATGGATCGGCGCTTATGAACAGTGGAACGTCGATATCGGTCTTGAATGCGGCCTTTCCGGCCATGCGCAGATCGGCAAGGGCATGTGGGCAATGCCGGACCTGATGGCAGCGATGCTGGAACAGAAGATCGCCCATCCGAAGGCCGGTGCGAACACCGCATGGGTGCCGTCGCCGACTGCTGCCACCCTGCACGCGACCCACTATCATCAGGTGGACGTTGCAGCCGTTCAGGAAAAGCTGAAGAGCCGTCCGCGCGCCAAGCTCGACGACATCCTGTCAGTGCCGGTCGCAACCCGCCCGAACTGGACGCCGGAAGACATCCAGCACGAAATCGACAACAACGCGCAAGGCATTCTCGGCTATGTCGTGCGCTGGGTCGATCAGGGCGTTGGCTGCTCGAAGGTTCCGGACATCAACAATGTCGGCCTGATGGAAGACCGCGCAACGCTGCGCATCTCCGCACAGCACATCGCCAACTGGCTCTATCACGGCGTCGTTTCGCAAGCACAGGTCATGGAAACCATGAAGCGCATGGCAGCCGTCGTCGACAAGCAGAACGAAGGCGATGCCCTTTATCGCCCGATGGCTGCTGACTTCGACAAGTCGATTGCCTTCCAGGCCGCCTGCGATCTGGTCTTCAAGGGCCGCGAACAGCCGAACGGCTACACCGAGCCGGTCCTGCATCGCCGTCGCCTCGAGTTGAAGGCCCAGGGTTGATTCTTTTCACTTGCAAGTAATCGAAAACGGCGGGAGAAATCCCGCCGTTTTCTTGTTCAATAAGGCTCTGAAATGACCCTTCTAATCCGCCACGCGACGGAAGCCGACCTCCCTGCCCTGCTCACCATCTATAATGATGCGGTAGAGAACACGCTCGCCATCTGGAATGAAACGCTTGTCGATCTGGAAAACCGTCGCGACTGGCTTAAGACCCGCAATCGTGACGGCTTTCCGGTGCTGGTTGCCGAACGTGAAGGTCAGGTCGTTGGCTATGCGAGCTATGGCCCGTTCCGTCCGTTCGAGGGTTTCCGCCATTCATCCGAACTTTCGATCTATGTGGCAAGCGACGCACGCGGCGGCGGTATCGGACGTGCCCTCCTGACCGAGCTTGTGGACGAAGCGCGCGAGCGCAAGGTGCATGTGCTGATTGCCGGTATCGAAGCGGGCAATGCCGCATCCATCGCGCTGCATAAATCGCAGGGCTTTGAGGATTGCGGCACGCTGAAACAGGTTGGCCAGAAGTTCGGGCGCTGGCTCGATCTGACCTTCATGCAGAAGATACTCTGATTGAAAAAGGACCGCTTTCGCGGCCCTTTTTATCAGTTCGGCTGTGGAACCGCATTCCCGGTCGAAAGCTCAGTCAGACCGATCTCGCCTTCGACCTGATCGCTGCGAGCCATCAGGTAAAGACCAAGGCCACAGGTCAGAACGGCGATGAACACCAGATACCAGGCATGGGCCATCGGGTTGACGGCCAGAAACGACGTCACGATCACCGGCGTCAGACCACCAAAGACCGCATAGGAAACATTGTAGGAAAACGACAGGCCCGAGAAGCGTACCGGAGCCGGGAATGCGCGCACCATCACATAAGGCACCGCGCCAACCATACCGACCGAGAGCCCCATCACAGCATAAAGCGCGAACAGAACCGGCAGCGAAACCGCCGCATAGGTGTAGAAGACAAAGGTTGCGACGCCGAAGAAAATGCCCGCAACGGCGAAGAAGCGCCCACTGCCGATGCGGTCCACGATAGCACCCGCCGTCACCGTTCCGAACATCAGGAACAGCGTGCCGAAGCTTGTGGCAGCAAGCGACTGCAAAGGCGTATAGCCATAGAGCTTCTGCAGGAAGGTTGCCGTCATCAGCGTGGTGACAACAATGCCTGCCGACAAGATCCAGGTCAGCAGCACGGAAATGACAACCCCATGCATGTGGTTGCGCAGAACGGTGCCAAGCGGCAGTTTGTCCTTCAACAGATGGCTGTTCTTCATCTCGGTGAAGATCGGCGTTTCCGCCAGCCAGCGGCGCAGATAAACAGCAAGCAGGCCGAAGATACCGCCGATGAAGAACGGAATACGCCATGCATAGGCGGACAATTCTTCCGGCGTGAAAATCCAGTTGATGGCAGTGGCGATCAGCGAACCGATCATGATGCCAAGCGTCAGGCCCGAGCAGAGAAAACCACATGCCATGCCAACACGATTGGCAGGCACATGCTCGGCCACAAAGGTCCATGCGCCCGGCACTTCACCACCAATGGCGGCACCCTGCAACATGCGGAACACAATCAGCAGGATCGGCGCGCCGACGCCCAGCGTCGCATAGGTCGGCAGGCAGGCCATGGCCAGCGTTGAAATCGACATCAGAAACACCGAGAAGGCGAAGACGCGCTTGCGGCCGAATTTGTCGCCGAAATGCGCCAGCACGATGCCGCCCACAGGTCGCACCAGATAGCCGGCTGCGAAAATGCCGAAGGTCTGGATCAGCACCAGCCAGTCCGGCATGTCGGGTGGAAAGAACAAATGGCCGATCACACTGGCAAAAAACACGAAGATGATGAAATCATAGAACTCCAGCGCGCCGCCAAGGGCCGAAAGGCCGAGCGTGCGGAAATCCTGCCGGTTAAGCGGGCGCGGACTATTGCTTGCGTGGAGAATCGTCGATGCCATCGATTCGCTCTCTTCTGATCGGGTCGCTGATATGATGCCCTTATTTCAGGGCCGCGTTTTAATGCGCCAATTGTGCCTGCACTGCAAGACTTGACTTCCGGACACCAAATCTTATTTTAGAATTATTCTAAACTTTGGATTCCCCAGATGCTGAGCCGATTCTTTCGCAACGACCGACGCCCTTTCGATTCGCTTTCCGAACAGGAAATTCTGGCGCTTGCCATATCCTCCGAAGAGGACGATGCCCGTATCTATCTCGCTTATGCCGATGGGCTGCGTGACGAGTTTCCGCAATCGGCGAAAATCTTCGAACAGATGGCAGCGGAAGAACATGGTCACCGCGATGCGCTGATCGAACGCCACAAAGCCCGCTTTGGCGACCGGATTCCGCTGATCCGCCGCGAACATGTCAGCGGCTATTACGATCGCAAGCCGGACTGGCTGGTGCGTCCGCTTGGCATCGACAAGGTGCGCGAAGCTGCGTCGGAAATGGAAGAACAGGCCTATCGATTCTATGTCGAAGCCGCCAAGCGCGTCGGTGACGCAGACACCCGCAAGCTGTTGGGCGACCTTGCCCAGCAGGAAAAGCAGCATGAAGCCAAGGCTGAATCGCTGGAACTGGCGCTGACACCGGATGATGTACAGGATGAGGAGCGCGCAGCCGAGCGCAAGCAGTTCATCCTCACCTATGTCCAGCCGGGGCTTGCTGGCCTGATGGACGGCTCTGTCTCAACGCTCGCCCCGATCTTCGCCGCGGCCTTCGCGACACAGGACACGTGGCAGACTTTTCTGGTCGGCCTGTCCGCCTCGGTCGGCGCTGGCATTTCGATGGGCTTCACCGAAGCAATCCACGATGACGGCAAGCTGTCGGGTCGCGGCTCACCCATCAAGCGTGGCCTGTCCTGCGGTATCATGACGACGCTGGGCGGCCTCGGCCATACCCTGCCCTACCTGATCAAGGATTTCTGGACCGCCACAAGCATCGCAGCAATTCTGGTCTTCTTCGAACTCTGGGCCATCGCCTTCATCCAGAACCGCTATATGGAAACACCGTTCCTTCGCTCTGTGCTTCAGGTGGTCCTGGGCGGCGGCCTCGTGCTGGCGGCAGGCATATTGATCGGGAACGCCTAAACCGTCACGGCATCCTGCGGTCGGGAAATCGGTTCCTCAAAGCTCTCGATCGCAATGCGGCCTTGCCGGGAAACAGTGACAAAACTGTTTGCCGGCACCGCCATCCAGTTTGCGGCCTCGCCGTCCAGCGGCTCCGACACCACGCATATGCCGGACGATCCGCCCAGTGTCGCCGTATAAAGCGTCGGCGCGAAAGCGTCGGTCGCATAGCGGATGGCGTAAAGCTGGTTTCCATCGGAGAAGGCTGCAGTCAGCCGCAGAAATGGCGGCACGCCGCCGCGCACCGATTCCTCGACAACCGTTGCCACCATACGCTTCATGGCAAGCACAGGGTCACTGTCGAGACCGAATTCCAGCATCAGAAGAAAGATCAGTTCCGAATCGGTTGCGCCATGTTTCTGGCCATAGACATCATCGCTCAAATGGCTTTCCAGCCTGCGACGCAGCCGATCGAAATGACCGATCTGGCCATTATGCATGAAGCTCCAGCGTCCGGAAACGAAGGGATGGCAATTGGACCGGCTGGTCAGCCCTCCGGTCGAAGCCCGCACATGCGCGAGGAAAAGGCGCGATTGAATTTGTCGCGCCAGACTACGGAGGTTCTGGTCGGACCATGCGGGCAGAATGTCCCGATAAAGCCCTGGCTCATCACGATGGCCGTACCAGGCAACGCCGAATCCGTCGCCATTGGTACGCGTTTTGGCTTCATGCGCATCGTGGCTTTGCGCCACGAGCGAATGGCAGGGAGACGATATAATGTCTTCCAGATAGGTTTCAGGTCCGAGATAGGCGGCCCAACGACACATTTGCGATCCGGTGTTTACCGGCCCCGGTTATGCGTCCGCTCATAAAGCTGGCGAACGATTGTGCTCGCCGTCTTCTCGAACAAAAATGGCAAAATTGCATGGATCAGTGCTGCAAACGCCGCACAAAAAAGCTTGAACGAAAAACGTCCGGCAAAGGCCATATGTTCAAAATAGGTCTCGTCAACCGATTGAGGGTGCTCGGTGAAGAGGCGTGTGATGCGTGTGGTCATTGGAAATACTCCCGTCAATGAGTAAGTTGTTCCCGTTATACGGCGCATATCGCGCCTTTCTGGAAAATCATTCTAGCAAATGCATCTGAGATGAAATCTCAAAATATCCTTGATAATTACTATTTATTGGGACAATCATCCCATCATGAAACCGGTTCTCGACGAAATCGATCGAAAAATCTTGGATGAGCTGCAAATCGACGGAACCCTGTCCGTTGATTCTCTCTCCGAGCGGGTACACTTATCGCGCAATGCCTGCTGGCGGCGGGTCAAGCGCATGGAGGATGAGGGGATCATCAAGGCGCGCGTGGCCCTGGTCGATGCCGAGATGGCCGGTTGCGGCCTGTCCGTCTTCATTCTCGTTCGCACATCGAGCCACGACCCCGATTGGCTGGGCAAGTTTCGCGGTGCCATGGGGCGTTTTCCGGAAATCGTCGGGGTTTATCGCATGACCGGCGATCTGGACTATGTGCTGAAGGCGCGCGTTTCCGACGTCAAAGCCTATGACCGGCTTTATCAGCGGCTGATCGCCAGCGTTCCGCTGTCAGATGTTTCGGCTTCATTCGTCATGGAAGAGATCAAGGAAACGACTGCGGTTCCGCTGAAGGAATGACAGTGCAATCCCTCGCCAGACGTCTTAGTGCCGGGCCATTTCGCGACAGAGCGTGGCGCAACGCTCGCAAACCTCAACGCATTTTTCCATGCCACCAACCTCGCGACAGGATTGCGCACAAGCTTCACAAATCTTCGCGCAGGCACCGCAAGTTTCGCGATGAAGGGGCGTGTCCAGTAACATGATGTGAGCCGCCGTCCGGCAAGTTTCCACGCAAGCCAGCATGATGCGAAAATGTTTCGGCTCGACATGCGCGCCACCTTCTTTCAGGCAGTGGCTGGAGGCCGTGTCGAGACAAACCCGATAGCAATCCAGGCAGGCATCGATACATTTATTCATTTCAGGGCTTGGCATTTTCAAATCCTCATTCTTGAAACACCAAAGTCCAACAGGTGAATGATTGATTTGTTCCATAAGGGCACTGGACCGGTTTTCATGCCAGACAGACTAATTGCCGGTGCAAATTGCATGACCCTGTGCCGTACTATCATTGCAAAACACCAAATAGGCGGTACACCTTTCATTGGTTTTCACGTATGAGCGTCGCCAATTTAAAGCGCATCCTGAAAAGTGTGAAACGGCTTTCAGACAAGATGCGCGATGAACCAGTGTCTCGCAGGCCAACTGAATTCTTGCAGGAAAGGCTCCCTCATGACCGCAGTATCCTCTTCCGCGCCAACGCTCGGCATCATCCGCCTCGAACATGCGAAAGGCCTTGAACTCCCGGCCTATGAGACATCAGGTTCGGCTGGCATGGACCTGCGTGCGGCCGTTGCCGAAGACCGCCAGATCGTTCTCCTGCCGGGACGCCGCACACTGGTACCGACAGGACTGATCTTCGAAATTCCGGAAGGTTTCGAGGTACAGATTCGTCCGCGCTCTGGCCTTGCCTTCAAGAACGGCATCACCTGCCTCAACACGCCCGGCACCATCGATTCCGATTATCGCGGCGAGGTGAAGGTTCTTCTCATCAATCTCGGCGATGACGATTTCCGTATCGAGCGCGGCATGCGCATCGCGCAGGCTGTTTTCGCGCCGGTCGTCCAGCCGAAGATTGAAGAACGCGCCGAGGTGACCGATACGGCACGTGGCGCCGGTGGATTCGGTTCGACCGGCACGGCATAAACGGACAAATCGCACGCAAAAGCCCGGCTGAGCCGGGCTTTTTTATTGCCTGTTTTTACTGCGTCAGCGCCGCGCGCTGACAAAGAACGCCGGTGACCTGAACATCAGCCTCACCCAGTTTGACACCGAGGAGATCGAGAAGACCAAATAGTAAGCTGTCCAAAGGAGCCGAGAGCGGACCTAGCAAGCCGCCAAGTGCTTTAACGACGCCGGTAATGTTGAGGTTCAAACCCAGCAGGTCGACACTGGCGGTAATCTCAATGTTGTTGAGCAGTGCACTGGTCAACGATGTCAACAGTTTCGAGGAATGGACCGTCTGGATTTTCTTACTCGTTATATCGCTGGCACTGAAATTGACAATTCTCTGTTGATTGTCACCCAACGGAATTTCGGCTCTCGCATAGATGCTTGCCAGTTTAATCTTGATTAGCCCCAAAACGTCAAGGCCAAGTATACTAGCAATCTCCTTTCTGCTGACTGATGGTTTTTTACTGAAATCACCGAATCCCGTGTCCAGATTACCCAGATAAATTCCCACTATGCCGGTTCTCACTCCGATACCTACATTCGCGCTCTGCGGACCGGATGGGCAACTGATATTCACCAACTCACCTTCCGCGGAGGCTACATCAATGAAAATCGGAAGGTTCACGCTTGCCAGTGAATTCAGACCCAAGGCATTGTCACCCAATACACTGATGTTGAGCCGCAACCTTATTTGTGCCGTCCGCACGAGCGACCCCGCCGCACCGACCCTGAAGAAGGGCGTTTTTTGTGCTGGTTCACCAATAGCGACGTCAACTGCAACATTGGCTACCACTAAATTGATCGGAACTTTGAGCGAAATCTGATGATCGCCACCCAGCACTATTGCCGCAGATATGACCTGTAGTGCATTGGCTGTGATGTTGTATCCAGCCCCCGATTGCAGCGAAACATCGGCGAGCGAACCGAGCCCAAGCAGCTTACCCAAGGGGAGCTTGGTCGACAAAGCGGCTGCATTCTTCCCCAATAGTTCCAGAGCAGCTTTTGCAGTCGGATTGTTCGTTATTACCTGAGCCATCACGTTCGCGACGTCTCCGACAGACACAGCGGTATCCAGTAACTGCTGATAAGTTCCTGCCTTCAGGTTCACCTTGGGCGATAAGGCAAGTTTGTCAAGAAAACCAAGCAAGTTAATATCAGTTGCCGCGAGCGCATTGTAATCAACAAGCTTCAGATTGATATCTGTATTCAGAAGCCCGCCCAAGAGTCCGTTGAGCGCACTTTCCTTCGTGTTCAGGCTCAGCAATCGCGAACCGATCCAAAACGCGGCTTCCGCCTTCGTGGCCGCCATGCCGGTAGCCCCAAGCGCGGGCCGATTGATGAATGCCTGACCGAAATAGAGATTGCCTGGACGTGCCAGCCGGACGCGAACCGCATCGGGACTGGTGCCGCCGGCGACAAAACGGTTCTCGACAGCTCGGTTCTTGTCGGGAAAGTAGTTGCCCTTCTCCACCCAGACGCGGGTCTTGTTGTCCGTCTTTCCGTTGACGACGGATGGATCGTAAGCGCCGGTCATCAGCACCGGATCAAGACCGTTCGCCCGCAATTGCCGCAGTACCGCATCATTGGCCTGCGAAAGGGAAGCCGCACCGGCAACGGCGGCAAAATCCGCCATGCTCTGCAACTGGCGCCGCTCCAGAAACAGCGAACTCGTGTCCACACAGAAAGCCGCCACCGCCAGAAACAGCGGAGAGACCAGCGCCGCCATCGTCGCCAGATTGCCGCCCCTTGCATGCAGGAAACGCGATACCAAACCCCGCATATCGAATGCCCCCAACCCTTAGTCAGATTCCGCCAAGCCTTATTGTCGATGCCCTTGTAATGGTCGTGTCCGGTAGCGGCAGGCCCGTCATCAGGTTCCAGATCGGCAGGTTTTGCGCGTTGTAGCGGATCGTCACTGTGAACTGGTTCGGGTCCGACTGGGCATTGTCGACATTCACCTGCATCTTCGCCGGATCGATCAGCGAATATTTTGCCGCGTTCTTCTGGATGTAGGTTGTCGCCAGCGTCAGCCGCTCCGGGGGATCGATACCCGCCAGCGCCGTCCGCGTGGCGTCAGCCGCGAGCTGCTGCACGGCATTCGCCACGCCCAGATAGAGACCGAAGGCGATCATGCCCATCAGGATCAGAAGAAAAACCGGCGCCAATATTGCAAATTCGACCGCCGCCGTGCCGCTTTTATTTCGTTTGAAAAATAACAATAAAGGTATTCTTCGAGGCAGGCCGCAAGACTTGCTCTTTGAAGATAAAAACCTCTTCAGCCCTATAATAAGGTAAGCCATTTGCCCTCCCGTCCAAGAGCATTGAAACCTTATTTCCATGCCAGCTCGAAACAACATGCATCATGCATGCGCCGACCATCCGCCTCTACGGATAGATCACGTCTAAATTTTCTTCTCTACTTTCAGATTGTAGATTCCCGATCTTATTTAATCAGGAGATAATTTAAGAACACTTAATTACTTCGATCAGTTTGTTTCCATTGGAAAATTCCGAAAGAATAACTGCAAGTTGTATATTGATACCAACTTGGTTCGCTTCATCGCATGTTTTCGCGCAGTCACCGAGAGGAGCCCGGAAGCGTCCAGCCTTTGTGTCGCCGACAATTATTGCATGACAAATAATTAAGATGAAATCCTGAGCGGGGAAGCATAGATATCCGGTTAGCTATCCTTAGTGGGCAAGTATTGTCTCGCTTTGGTTGTATGCGACAGAGAGTTTGCGGGACATATTGATAAATCTCCGGAGATCGGAGGTTCTGAAAGCTAGAGGGTTTAACGGTGCTTACAACTTCCGATTCTTCCAAAACCGGGCAGCGGACGGCACCTTCGCAGAAGCGCACGCGCAGCAAGGCGCGCCGCTGGTGGCTCTGGCTTGTCATTGCAGCAATCGTGGCCGGCGCGGGCTGGTATTTTTACGGATCAGGCCAGGCAGACGGCCAGAAGACGAGTTATCTGGCCGAGACAGTCACACGCGGCGATATCGAAAACACCATTACCGCCGTCGGGACGCTTAGCGCGCTGCGCAGCATCAATGTCGGCGCGCAGGTTTCCGGCCAGCTTAAAAGCGTGAAGGTTGAAGTGGGCGATCAGGTGAAGCAGGGCCAGCTCATCGCCGAAATCGACCCGTCTCCCTTCGAGAAGAAGGTGGAAATCGCAAGCGCGCAGCTCGACAATCTCAAGGCACAGCTTTTGAGCAAGGAAGCCCAGCTGACGCTCAAAAAGGCCAATGCGGCACGCCAGCGCTCGCTTCTGGCCACGCGCGGCGTATCCCAATCCACCGTGGATCAGGCCGATGCCGATCTTGCCATGGCCGATGCGGATGTGAAGGCGCTCGGCGCGCAGATCCGCCAGCAGGAAGCTCAGCTTGCCAGCGACAAGGTCGATCTCGGCTACACCAAGATTTACAGCCCCATGGAAGGCACGGTCGTCGATCAGTCCGCCAAGGAAGGCGAAACGCTGAATGCCGTGCAAAGCGCACCGACCATCGTGACTGTGGCCGATCTCAAGGTCATGACTGTGGAAGCGCAGGTTTCGGAAGCCGACATCGGCAGGCTGAAACCTGGAATGCCGGTCTATTTCACCCTGCTCGGCCAGCCGGAGAAGCGTTTTACCGGCACGCTGCGCCAGATCAAGCCGACGCCTGCAACCGAGAACAATGTTGTGCTCTATTATGCGCTGTTCGACGTCCCGAACCCGACCGGCGAACTGATGATCAATATGAGCACGCAGGTTTATTTCATTCTCGATGAGGCGAAAGACGTATTGATCGTCCCCTCGTCGGCGCTGAATTACAAGCGCGAGGGTCCCCAGAACCAGAAAGGCAAGCCGCAGATTTCGGTCAAGGTCGTGAGCGACAATGGCTCGATCACCGAGCGCCAGGTTCAGATCGGCGTACGCAATCGCGTGCAAACCGAGATCAAGAGCGGTCTTGAGGAAGGCGACAAGGTTATCGTCACCAGCGCTTCCAGCGGAGCCGAAGCCGCTGCAGGCCAGCGTGGCCGCAGGCCCGGCATGCGCCTGTTCTGATGAGCTGCCTCATGACCGACACACCGCTCATCAGACTGGATGATATCCGCAAGACCTATCACAACGGCGACCTTGCCGTTGAGGTGCTGCACGGCATCACGCTTGATATTCAGGCCGGAGAGTTCGTCGCGATCATGGGCGCGTCCGGTTCCGGCAAATCGACGCTGATGAACATTCTGGGCTGCCTCGACAGCCCGAGCGGCGGACAATATCTGCTCGACGGCGAGGACGTCTCGACGCTGGATGCCGATGCGCTTGCAGCATTGCGCCGCCGAACCTTCGGCTTCGTTTTCCAGAGCTACAACCTCATCTCGACCTCGACCGCACAGGAAAACGTCGAGGTTCCCGCGATCTATGCAGGCCTGCCCGCATCGGAGCGCCACGCACGCGCCGCCGAGCTGCTCAATTCGCTGAAGCTCGGCGACCGCCTCGACCATCGCCCGAACCAGCTTTCCGGCGGCCAGCAGCAGCGCGTTTCCATCGCCCGGGCGCTCATGAATGGCGGGCGCATCATCCTTGCCGACGAGCCGACCGGCGCACTCGACAGCCAGAGCGGCGAGGATGTGATGGACCTTTTGCGCTCCATGCACGCGCAGGGTCATACCGTCATCGTCATCACGCACGCCCGTGAAGTGGCCGAACGCGCTGATCGGCTGATCGAAATTCGCGACGGCCAGATACTCTCCGATACTGTGAAGCGCGCCATTCCCGATACACAGGCGCCGTTCCGGCTGCAGGAGAGCCTTGAAGGCAATTCCGCCCGCATTGCCGATGTTTCGGAGGCGGTGAAGATGGCGATGCGTGCTTTGCGGGCCAATATCTTCCGGACAATTCTTACGCTGCTCGGCATCATCATCGGCGTCAGTTCCGTGGTTACAATGCTCGCCATCGGCACCGGCGCGCAGAACTCGATTCTCGACCGCATCAATGCGATGGGCACCGATCTCATTCTGGTGCGCCCGTCCATGGCTGGTTTCCGGGGAACAGGCCAGATCGCAACGCTGATTCCCGAAGACGCCACCGCAATTCTGGAATTGCCGAACATCAAAACCGCCGTCCCCGAAGTCACCGGCACCGTGACGCTGCGCCGTGGCAATGTCGACTACCAGTCGCAGGCAAACGGGACCGTACCCGCCTTTTCCGAAGCCAAATCGTGGAAGGTTGCCACCGGCGACTTCATCAGCCAGAGCGATCTGGACAATTATGCGCCCGTCGCAGTGCTGGGCAAAACGGTCGTCAACACGCTGTTCCCCGATGGCAGCAATCCTATCGGGCAGTATATCCTGATCCAGAAGATTCCGTTTCAGGTGATCGGAACTCTTGAACCGAAGGGCGCAGGTTTTGGCGGTTCGGATCAGGACGATGTGGTGGTCGTGCCGCTTTCGACCGGCAATCTGCGGCTGTTCGGCCAGAAATATGTGCGTACTATCACCGTGCAGGTGAAGGATTCCGACCTCATCAACACGACACAGGAACAGATTCAGGACCTGCTCGACCAGCGCCACAAGAAGCAGGACACGATGATAACCAACATGTCGTCCATCCGCGAGGATGCGACGGCGATGGGCAATACGATGACGCTGTTTCTGGGGTCCGTCGCTGCAATCTCGCTTCTGGTCGGCGGCATCGGCGTCATGAACATCATGCTGGTAAGCGTGACGGAGCGCACCCGCGAGATCGGCGTGCGGATGGCGACCGGCGCAAGGCGGCGCGATATTCTGCTGCAGTTCATCACCGAAGCGCTGACCGTCTCGGCAATTGGCGGTGCATTTGGCGTCGTGATCGGGCTCGGCGCTGCGGCCATCGCGGGCTGGGCCGGTCTTTCGGTCGGCTACAGCGTCGGGCCTGTCCTGCTGGCCTTCGCCTGCGCTTTCGCCACCGGCCTGATCTTCGGCTTCCTGCCAGCGCGCAAAGCTTCCCGCCTGCTGCCCGCCGTGGCACTGTCATCCGAATAGCAAACGCTGACGGGAGGCAGCACAGCGATGATTCCGTTCAAGAGAAGCCTGTTCGCTGCCGCGATTGTACTTGCTGCGATAGTGGTCCTGACGCAGCCGGGCCGCACCGAAACCTGCAACCGCGAAACCATTGAAGGTACAGACTATATCATCTGCGATGCAAAGGCGGATGGCACGGGCTTGCACCTGTTCTGGAAAAATGGCGACGACGAGCCCTATCGCAATTTTTCAAAAGTAGCTGACGCTGCCGCAAGTCGCGGCAAGACACTGGCTTTCGCGCTCAATGCTGGCATGTATCAGCCTGATTTTTCGCCGATGGGCCTCTACATCGAAGGTGGCCGTGAGCTTCGCCCGGCAAGCAAGACGACGCCTGCTCATGGCTCCGGCCCCGTGCCGAACTTCTACAAAAAGCCGAACGGTATCTTCTATCTCGGCGACAAGGGTGCCGAAATCCTGCCGACAGACCGTTTTCTGAAACAAAAGATCAAGCCGCAACTGGCCACCCAGTCCGGGCCGATGCTGGTTATCCGCAACCGGATCAACCCGATTTTCATCGTCGGCTCAACCGACAAGACCCGGCGCAGCGGCGTCGGCATTTGCGATGGCGGCGTGATCCGATTCGCGATCAGCGAAGACGCGGTCAATTTCCACGACTTCGCAAAATTGTTTCGAGACCATCTCCAATGCCCCAATGCCCTGTTTCTCGACGGCGGTGGCGGCGCTGGCATTTACGTTCCAGCGCTGGGACGGAATGATGTCTCGTGGCACGGCGGTTACGGCCCGATCTTCGGGTTGATTGAATGAGGGCGGTCAAATTTCCGAATCATCGAGAATGCGGGAGAGCGTGCTTCGTCCGAGCATGCTCATGGCCGGATTGCTGACACGATAATACCAGACCAGCCCCATCGCCTGTTGAAACGCCCAGGCCGCGCCGCGTTTCCATTCGAAATCACCAGATTGAAGATGCCTGCGCAGAATATTGCGTCGCTCCCTATCGAAAAGATGCCAGGCTGCGACAAGGTCCAGCGCCGGATCGGCGGGTCCGAAGCCACCGCTATCGAGCACACCGACCAAATGTCCGTCGCGCGCAAGGAGGTTTCCCGGAATGAGATCGCAATGGCTCATTACGTCAGCACCACTGGATGGCAATGCGCGCAGTTGCTCCCATTTCCAGCGAAGGCGCGCTACATCCAGCAGGCCTTCGCTGTTCCTGAAACAGGTCTCAATCCACTCATCATGATCCGTCAGATCGCCGCCTCTGCCAGTTCCTGAAAAAGAACGGCCTTTGGTATCAGCCAGACGAAGTGAAGCAATGAGATTTGCAATATCCAGCGCAAAATTGTTGGAAGTGGAAAGCCCATCAGGCGTGGCAACATCCCCTTCAATCCAGCTCTGCATCATCCAGGGCATGGGATAGTTGCGAGCGGGGTGGCCGATGCCCATTGGCTGAGGCGCTGGTACGGGCGAATGTCGTGCAAATTCCGCCATGGCAGCAGCTTCGTTCCGCAATATCTCTGCATATTCAGCCGGGTTCGTTACCTGTAGGGGAAATCTTGCAGCGATATTCGATTCGACGCGGAAAATTGCGTTGACCGTACCCGTCGTCTCCAGCTTCTCCACCTTCTCGCGACCATATTGTGGGAACTGGTCGGCGATCAGCACACGCACGAGGTCGGCATCAATATGAAGTTGGTCTGGATGCATCATGTCCCATCGATAGGACCGTGGGGCGGCAAAGGCAATGCGATCCATAGTTTGCCATGGACAAAACAAAGGCCGATCTGATTTTCAGACCGGCCTTTCAGATAACGCATTCTGCACTGCTTACTTGAACAGCAGCGGCAAGGTGATCGGCATACGCGCCTTGGCAATAGCTGCCGGCGGGGCAGGCACCGGCGAAGCCCGACGCGCTGCTTCCAGTGCAAGCTGGTCCACGTCCGGATTGCCCGACGAACCGGCCAGACGAGCCGAAAGCACATTGCCGGATGGATCAATCACGAAAGTAACCTGAACGAGCCCCTTGGCATTCCGTGATTTGCGTTGCAGAAAACGCACATTGCGCGCCATGTGAGACTGCAGCTTTGACGTCCATTTGGAGGAACTGACGCCAGCGGATGCCGAGTTTTCACCTCGACGGTTTGCTGCAGCTTTCGCACCCGCATCGGCATCCATGCGCGGTGCAGCTGCCTGACGGGTTTCGGGTGCTTTCTCAGCCTTCTTGGGCTTTGGTTTCTCGACCTTCGGCTTTTCCGGCTTCGGCTTTTCAACCTTTTTCGGTTCTGGCTTCGGCTCCGGCTTGGGTTCAGGCTTTACTTCCGGCTTTTCGACCGGCAGCGGAACGGCTACCTCCGGCTTTTCAGCCTCGACCACATCTGGAACGACTTCTTCAGGCTCCTGAACAGCCTGTGGTTCCGGCTCAGGCTCGGGCGGTTTCACCTCTTCCGGTTCCGGCGGTGTCGGCTCTTCCTGTACCGGTTCCGGTTGCGGGGCCGGTTCCGGCTCAGCCTGTTCCTGCGGTGCTTCAGCCGTTTCCGGCTGGGCTTCTTCCGCAACCTGTTCTTCCATCGGCGCTTCCGGCTCCGGCGCAAGCTCCACCACCATGGCGGCGACCTGTGTGCCATCGGGCTGGTCTTCTTCCTGTGCCATATGAATGGCATAGGCACCGGCGGCATGAACTGTCAGAACAAGAATGCCCGCGCCAAGCCAGCGCCCCGCATCATGCCAGAAGGAATGATGATGGGTGTCAGCCGAAGCCACCTTTACAGGAGGATGGTCGGGCGGAAGTGCATTCATTGCGCGGCTCCCTGCACTGCGGGAGTTTGCGAAGCGGGTGCCGGTCGCGCAGGCGCACCGGCAGGTGCTGCTCCGCTCTGGTCGGCACCGATGGTTTCAAGACCGACCAGCGCGATCTTCAGATAACCGGCTTCACGCAGAAGATTCATCACGCGCATCAATTCGCCATAGCCGACATTCTTGTCGGCACGCAGGAAGATGCGCGCTTCCTTGTTTTTCTCCGACAGGCCGTCCAGCGCCACGCCAAGGCGCTCGCGGGCAACGGTATCGTTGCCGACACTGATGCTGAGATCGTCCTTCAGCGTCACATAAAGCGGCTTGTCGGGACGCGGTGCAGGTGCCGCCGTCGAGGCAGGCAGATCCACCTTCACATCCACAGTCGCCAGAGGTGCTGCCACCATGAAAATGATGAGCAGAACCAGCATAACGTCGATGAAGGGCGTCACATTGATCTCGTGGTTCAGCTCGAGATCGTCACCGCCGCCTTCGCGAACTTTACCAGCCATGGTGCCTACTCCGCTGCGTGCAGCGTGCCTTCACGCACACCGGCTGTTCTGAAATCCAGATCGCGGCTGACGAGGCGCTCAACCCCCGCTGAAGCATCGGCCAGCAACGACCGGTAGCCGGTGATGGAACGGGCGAACACGTTGTAGATAACCACGGCAGGGATAGCGGCAACAAGACCGATGGCCGTCGCAAGCAGCGCTTCGGCAATACCCGGCGCCACGACAGCGAGGTTCGTCGTCTGCGCCTGGCTGATATTGATGAACGAATTCATGATGCCCCAGACCGTGCCGAACAGGCCGACAAACGGAGCAACCGAACCGATGGTCGCAAGAATGCCCGTGCCCTTGGAAAGACGGCGTCCGGCCTTGGCCTCGATACGCGACAGGCGCGAGGAAACACGCTCCTTGAGGCCCTCGCCACCGGCGCGGGCCAGTGCAGGACCCGAAAGGCGAACCTCATCTTCTGCGGCACGGACCAGAATTGCGCCCGGTCCCTTGGCACCGTCCAGCGAGCGGACAGCTTCGGCAAGCGTTGCAGAATGACCGATAACCTTCAATGCCTTGGCCGCCCGGCGGCGCGCACCGGCCAGTTCAAGCGTCTTGGCCACCCAGACCGTCCACGTAGCGAGCGAAGCCAGTGCCAGACCGATCATCACCGCCTTCACGACCCAATCCGCGGCCATGAACATGCCCCAGGGCGACAGGTCGTGCGGCAGGATCAAACCGCTCTCGCTTTCGACCGGCGCTGCAGCAGGAGCAACGGTCTGGGACTGGATCAATTCAGGCGAAGGTGCTTCAGCAGCAGGTGTGGTCGCGGCAGGCGCTGTATTGGCTGGTGCCGGGCTGGGAGGCGCCTCTGCAGCAGGAGCGGCCGGGGCATTCGTCGAGGGAGATACATCCTGGGGGCCGTTCTGGGCCAATGCAGACGCCGCACCCAGCAAGCCGATGCCCATCGCCGCAGCCATGAAGCCTTTTCGCCAGAAACCAGTCATTTTGATCGCCTTTTGATTGTTCAAATCCGCGCGCACATGACTAAACCTTCATGCAGGCCGTCGCGCCGCCTGTTGGGCCTCTTCTTAACTCCCAATAATATGATGACGCAAGTCATGTTTTCATTTCAAAGGCATTTTCGTCATGTAACCCAAGGATAGGCGAACATTTTTCAGCTCTCGCCTTTTTGCCAGTTGCACATTCGCGCCAAATCAGACCTGATAGGGTGAACCAGACGCCCGAGGGTTGGATTTGAAAGAAAATTCCGGGGGGCGCGGGAGGAAATGCAGTTCCGGCCGAGCCGGATTCTGCCGGAACTCTGGAGGACATGCCAATGATGCTCAAGGATATCCAGACGCTTGAACATGCGGCACGCACTGCAATGGCGGGAAATGACGATCCGCTGCCGGTACAGCAGCGTTCATTGAAGCCCACACATGTCGGACTGGCCTTCATTATGCTGGCCGGAGCGGCTTATCTGCTTCTGGCCTGAAGCAGAGATTTTCAACCCATAAGCGCGCTTGCCTCATTTTTGCCATGCGCAGAACATGGGTTTCACAATTTTGACGCTTGAATAACACAGATTTTGAGCGGAACTGAAACCGTTGCCCCTCGTTTTTTCTCCTGTTGACGGCGAGATTGCCCCTCGCCTTCGGTTTGCCTTAATTACCGACAGGAGTTTCCATGAAAAGACTTCTCGCCTCCACGGCTCTTGCCGCGCTGATCGCCCTCCCCGCTTTCGCGCAGGATGGTTCACCGGTTTTCTCCGACGAGAAACCGGAAAAGCCGGTCACCAGCGAGAACGGATATTTCGTGGCATCGCCCGGCCAGCTGCTGGTGTCGGGCTTTGTCGGACAGGCGGTCTATAACGGCCCTTCCAACGATGCCGCGAATATCGGCACGGTCAATGACATGATCCTCGGAGCCGATGGCAGCCCGCAGGCGGTTGTCATCGGGGTCGGCGGCTTTCTCGGTGTCGGAGAGAAGAATGTCGCAATCGGCTTCGACCATCTGTCATGGGTGGTTCGCGATGACGGTAAGCGCTGGCTGATCGTGGATGCGACCAAGGAACAGCTTGAAAAGGCACCGGCATTCGACCGCAGCGCAGCTTTCGAAGCGGATGGCGCGCCGCGCACAGATCCGCCCGCCGCCGAAAAGACGATAACCACGCAGAAGGCGGACAGGGTCATGCCCGATGGCATGAAGCCGGTTCCCTCCGAGGGACTAAGTGCGGACAAGCTGATCGGCGCAACGGTTTTCGGTGCGGATGAAACGAAGATCGGAACGGTGGGCGACGTCCTGATGACCGCCGACGGACAGACCGAGGCCTTCGTTGTCGATGTGGGCGGCTTCCTTGGCATCAATTCCAAGCCGGTGGCGGTTTCCATCGCCAATCTCGACGTTGCATCCGGCAAGGATGACAAGGTGAACGTCTTCACGCAATTCACCAAGGAACAGCTGCAGTCACAGCCCGCCTATTCGGATGCGGCCTATAAAAAGGACCCGGAAGGCACGATCCTTCACGGCGAAGCGGAGTGATACTCCACGATATTTGCGGAAGCACTATCGGCCATGCTTCCGCAGTTTCTTCTACTTACCCCAACATTTACCATGACTTGCAACAACCGGCTGATCTTGTTGCCGCTGATGGGTTTGCATGCAACCATTAGGCCAGCCGCACGTTATCTGGACAACCCATCCGAACGATAACCAGAGAGTAAACAGGAGAGCTGATATGGCGCGTGCATCCGCGAAAACGAGCAAGATCGAAGAAAAGATCGAGGAAGCGCTGACCGATGCCAGCACAGAAGACCTTCAGGCTCAGGTGGAGCAACTGAAGGAAGATATCGCTGCCATTGCGGCAACACTTGCCAATCTCGGTTCGCAGACAGTCCGCGACGCAAAACGCAGCGCGAAGGAAACCTACAAGAGCGCCTATGTCCAGGGTGAGGACGCCATCGACGATCTGCGCAACAAGGCGCAAGATGTTGAAGCCCAGCTGACGGCAACAGTGCGGGAACGCCCGATCGCCTCGCTCGCGACTGCACTTGGCATCGGCTATCTGCTGGCCCTGCTCTCCCGCCGCTGAGGCGCGCCATGCTAAAAGCTCTCATGCCCCTATTGTCTGCGATGGCAGGCGAGGAACTGAAATTCGTCGCGAACCAAACGAAACGCGCGGCGATTTTTGGCGCGGCAATTGCCATTTTCGCGATCATCGCGATCACCTTCTTCTGTGTCGCCGCCTTTCTGGCACTGGCGCAGAACTATGGTGGGCCGCTGGCGGCTCTCATTCTCGCTGCATTGTCGCTGATCGTGGCGCTGCTCATTCTCGCAGTCCTGAAAATTCAGGCTGCATCCGAGGCCAAAAAGCGCAAGCAGAAAATGGACGCGGATAAATCGGCCATGGTGGCAACGGCGGCAATCGCAACCGTGCCTGCGATCCTAAAACGGCCGATACTGGCTGCCGCCCTGCCGCTTGCCGGTATCGCGCTCGTCTCGCTGCTTTCGGAGAAGAAGAAGCGTCCTCCGCAGAGCTGAATCACCTACCAGAAGTCTGCGGACGCCGACCCCTATCGGTCGGCGTTTTCTTTCCGGCGACCGATAGGCTTATTTGCCAACCGGCATATCCCCTTCTTCAGCAAGCGACGACAGGCGAACAATCACCCTGGTTCCGATTCCATCGTCGGTTTTGCAGTAGACAGGCTTTTCACCGAACTGCATGCAAAGCTGCTCGATTACCAGCGTACCGAGGCCGTTCTTGTCCGCGGATTTCTGCTGCTCCTTGTCGAAGCCCACTCCATCGTCTTCCACAACCAGCACCGGAATAGCGTCTTCGCCCGGCTTCAGGCTGACCCGGATATGCCCTTCCGGACGTCCCCTGAAGGCATGCTTGATCGCATTGGTGACAAGCTCGCCGAGAATAATGCCGATTGTCGTTACATCGCGCGCTTTCAGATCCAGCGGCGCGAAATCGGTCGTGAACTCGATCTTGCGGTCCTGCCCGATGGCGCTTCTGATATCGTTGATGACAGTGCCAAGAAAATCGTCAACGCGGGCCGATTCCATATCCTCGCCCAGACGCAAGCGCCGGTGTGCCGTCGACACGGTCTGGACACGATCACGAGCGGCGGCAAGAGCTGCGCGGGCATCTTCGCTGCGCGTCTGCCGCATCTGGAGGCCAAGCAGGGATGAAACCGTCGCAAGCGAATTGCCAATACGATGATTGGTGTCCTGCAGCAGCAGCTCGACCCGCTCGCGCTCGCGCTCGGCAATGCGTCGCTCCTGCTCAAGCTCGGCGGTGCGCTCCCGCACACGCTGTTCCAGCAATTGCTTTTCGGAACGCAGCGCCGACTGCCCTTCGAACATGGAACGCGCATAACGCTGCACGCGGGTGAACAGCAAAAGCGCAAGCATGGCGGCTGAAGCCAACGCCACAATGGATGTCGCCGTCATCCAGTAGCGCATGCGGTTGATCCGCTTGTTGCGCTCAAGAAGCTGCTGTTCTTCCGCATCGATGAATTGCGTGACCGTGTTGGCAAGCTGGTCCATCAGCACCTTGCCCTCATCGCCGCGCACTTTCTCAACCGCCGCCGCAACATCGCCCGACTGGGCAAGATTGACCGTCTCGCGCACATCTTCCTGCTCGCGTTCGACCAGCGCACGTATCTGCTTGACCCGCGCGTCCTGAAGCGGGTTCTGATCCGTCAGGGCTTCGAGATCCGTCAGCGTCTTGTCCACACTCAGGATCGTATTTCGATAGAGATCGAGATAAGACTCATCCAGCGTCAGAAGATAACCGCGACGGCTCATCTCGATATTGCTGGCAAGACGGGCGACCTTGTCGACCTGCTGGCGCAAAGCGTAATTGCGGGAAATGTCGACGACCTGATGATTGACACCGGACGACAGGAACAGCGTCATGATCGCCGACAGCAGCACGAGGCCGAGCGAGACGATAACCGCAACCGGCTTCGATGACGATTGAAGCAGTTTTTGCAACAAGGCTGATGGCAAGGACGCAACCCACAAACAAACGATCACTTTGCCGACAAGAAATATCAGCAGGTACTAACCTACAAGTGGTTCGATAAAATGCAATCGCTGTGGGCGAAAACAGGCGATGGTTTGAGATTTTAGCAACACCGCCCCCTTTCCATCGGAAAGAGGGCGAGAGCGGTCTTGCATTACGCAAAGCTTCTCAAGGTTGCGCGCGATGAATCAGCATCCGGGCCGTAATCGCTTTCACCTTCGATCTTGAGGATTTCCTGCAGGCGTGTACGGGCCCGGCTGACGCGGCTCTTGATCGTACCGACAGCACAGCCGCAGATTTCCGCCGCTTCCTCATAGGCAAAGCCCGAAGCACCGATCAGAATGATCGCTTCGCGCTGATCGTCGGGTAATTGCTCCAATGCTGCACGGAAATCCTGCAGATCGAGCGTGCCATATTGCGAAGGATGCACCGCGAGCTGCTCGCTGAACACACCATCCGTGTCCTGCACCTCGCGACCGCGCTTGCGCATCTGCGTGTAGAACTCGTTGCGCAGGATGGTGAAGAGCCAGGCCTTCATATTGGTCCCCATTTCAAAGGACTCCTGTTTGGCCCATGCTTTCATGATCGTATCTTGAACGAGATCGTCTGCCTTGTCGTGCTGGCCGATCAGCGACACCGCAAAGGCGCGCAAGCTCGGCAGCGATGACAGAAGCTCTCGCTTGAACTGTGCATTACTCTCAACCGACGGACCGGGTGCTGTGTTCACGCATACTCTCCTGTTCAGCCTGATCGAGTTTTTGGAGAAGATCGAGGAAGCGATCCGGGATCGTCTCGTCCTGTATCGAGGTGTACAGTGCCTTTAGTTTCAATCCGACTTCACAATTTGGTCCTAGTATATCCTTCTGAACGCGACGGGACGACCGAACCCCGGCTCCGTTCATGTGAAGGTTTTCTTTTTCTGCCATATCTTGATCGTTCCGGGCTGATTGCCCTACCCTATTAATCTAAGCCCCTGCTTGTCCGGGAAATGCACGGGTTACCAAAAAGTTCCCTAGTTTAATCCTTAATTTCGGAACTTTTTCAAAAGCGTCTCGTTATGTGTAGCATAATGCTGCGCTCAAAGCATGGGTGGGAGGTGTTCAAAACCGTGTCCGCCAATGCGCATTTAATAAACGAAAGCGGCAGTTGAGGAGTTCCAATACCATGACGTTATCGACGCGTATCGCGCCGCATCTTCCCTATCTCCGTCGTTTTTCTCGTGCTCTTACCGGCTCCCAGGCCTCCGGCGACGCCTATGTTGCGGCCGCCCTTGAGGCCCTGATTGCCGATGTGAGCATTTTTCCGGATGCCTCGTCAGACCGGATCGGCCTCTATCGCCTTTTCTGCGATCTTTACAAGACGGCCTCCGTTCGCGTGCCGGAACCGGCGTCGGAATTTGCATGGGAACAGCAAGCGGCAAGGAATCTTTCGCATATCGCACCACTGCCGAGACAGGCGTTCCTGCTTGTGGCGGTTGAAGGCTTTTCCGACAAGGAAGCCGCCGAAATTCTCGAACTGGACGACGCCGAGCTGAGCCGTGTTCTGTCGGCTGCATCGACCGAGATTTCGCGTCAGGTCGCAACGCGCATCATGATCATCGAGGACGAACCACTGATCGCGATGGATATTGAGCAGATGGTGGAAAGCCTTGGCCACGAAGTGGTTGGCATCGCACGCACCAAGGACGAAGCGCTGGCGCTCTACAAGCAGGAAAAGCCGCGCATGGTGCTGGCCGATATCCAGCTGGCCGACGGCAGCTCGGGCATTGATGCGGTGAATGAAATCCTGCAGAGCGACACGATTCCTGTCATTTTCATCACGGCTTTCCCGGAACGACTGCTGACCGGCGAACGCCCGGAACCGACCTTCCTTGTCACCAAGCCGTTCAACCCGGATATGGTGAAAGCGCTGATCAGCCAGGCTCTCTTCTTCGAAGAAGCCTCGCAAGTCGCAGCCTGAACCAAAGATCACAAATTCCCGAAAGGCATCTGCCTTTCGGGAGTTTGGTCGTTGGCTCTGCCCTGTCCCGAAGTCAAACCGCCTTACGTCTTGTCATGAGTATTTAGAGTTGTGAGTGCCTTAATTTTCCCGGAACCACGGAACCAATACGGCTTCGATGTCGTTTCTCCTTCACACAATAAAGAGGAGACCAGACATGCTTTATTATGCGCTCGTATTTCTTGTGGTGGCACTGGTAGCAGGTGCGCTCGGCTTCGGCGGCATCGCTGGTGCGTCAGCCGGTATAGCGCAGATTCTGTTCTTCGTATTCCTTGCACTGCTCGTCGTTTCGCTCATCGCTTCCGCGATCCGCAAGGCATAACAAACGTAAAATCAAAGGCTGTTTTTGACCTCCAGACACATCAGCCTATATTGCTTTTTAAGGAAAATGACCGTCGCATCGCACCATGCGGCGGTTTAGAGCATAATCCGACCGGAGCAAAACACGCTCTAACGGTTCCAGAATTAGGGCCAGTTCAAGGATCGCAAGAAGATCGCTCGACCGAGACCCGCCGACCAGTCGATGAAATGGACGCCATGGCACGCAAATTTCCGCTCAGCATTTCCGGAGTTTTTGCCGTTTTGCCAATGGACGATCCAAATATGTGTTTCGTCGCATTCTCCTACGCAAAACCGCTTCGCACGTTTGCCGGAAATGCTCTGAGTTCGGTTGCGGGATAATCGGGGCAAACATGACCGCTGGCACAAAGTTCACCCTGCAGGAAACCGAACCCGACGCAGCCCGTTTGCGCGCACTACTGAGGGCGGTGCGCAACAGCAATGTCTGCGTGCTCTACCAGACGCCCGATCTTGTTTATTCCTGGGGAGAAAATATCCCGCTTTACTGGCAGGAAAAGTGGAAAGTCGGCGGAAGCGACTGCGATTTCATCTTCTCCGCAAGCCTGCACAAGCTCGACGGCGCCAAGCGCGCAGCGCTGGATACCGGCGAAGCGCAGAATGTGGAGATCGCCATCAATGATGGTGACAAGCTGCGCTGGATCGAATTCCATATCGATTGCGACCGCGACGATAGCGGCAATGTTCTGGGTCTCGTCACGACCGCCATCGAGATCAGCGAACTGAAGCGGCGCGAGCAGGTGTTGAAGACCTTGCTGCGCGAAGTCAGCCATCGCTCCAAGAACCTTCTGGCCATCGTGCAAAGCATTGCCAGCCAGACAGCGCGCTTCACCGACTCCATAGATGATTTCCTGCTGAAATTTCGCGGACGCATCCAGTCCCTATCCTATTCGCAGGATCTGGTTACCGATTCGAACTGGCGTGGCGCCCTGTTTCGCGATCTCGTGCATTCACAGGTGGAGAAATATATCGACGTCAGCGACGAACGCCTGAGTATCGAGGGCGATAATCCCTATCTTTTCCCCGGTGCCGCACTGCATGTCGGGCTTGCATTGCATGAACTGGTGGTCAATGCGACCTCCTTCGGCGGCCTTTCAATTCCCTATGGCCGGGTGAAAATTTCGGCGCAGGTTGTTCATGTCGCCAGCGGCGATGACAGGCTGGAATTTCGCTGGGAAGAAACCAATCCAGCAATGCCCGAGGTTTTCGAGCACGATCCGCGCTTCGGCAGCGCCGTGCTACAACGTATCGTTCCCGCCTCCGTCAACGGTCACGCCGACTATCGCATCGACGGGACCGGTGCAATTTATTCCCTCATCATCCCCACAGAACAGTTCGACGCCTGACCAGGCGATAACGCCCCCGAAAGCTCCAAAAAAAGCCGCCATGGTCAGACCTGGGCCTGAACCACGGCGGCTTGCTCTGAATTTGCGGAACGCCAGCTGCATAACGTTTGACGGTCAGCGCGGCATTCTCGCCGCTCGCCTCGTGCGGGGAGGTTGAGGCGAACTCTGAAGGCCGTGTTGTGGGGGCGGGGTCACGACCTTCATGCGCGCTTAACGTTGCAGATCAAACTTGGTTCCGTCAGTTTCGAATTTTTTTGCAATAAAGTTCGAGTCGATGATGCACAATTTCGTAACCGAGCGAACGGGCGATCTCTTCCTGCAGTTTTTCGATCTTGTCGGAGCGGAATTCCACCACATCGCCGGAATCCATATCGATGATATGATCATGATGCGCACCGCTTGCCTGTTCGAAGCGCGAAGGCCCTCCGGCAAAGGCGTGGCGGTGAATGGCGCCACGTTCTTCGAGAAGCTTCATCGTGCGATAGACAGTCGAAAGCGATATGCTGCTGTCGATCTCGACCGCACGGCGAAAAATCTCCAGCGCATCGGGATGGTCTTCCGTCTCGGTCAATATGTTCAGGATGATCCGGCGCGGCCGCGTGATGCGAACGCCTGCCTGGCGCAGCTCCTGTTCATAATCGGGCTTCTTGTACGATTCTCTCATGTCCCGATTATGCACCGTCCCACCGCCAGTTGCAAATTTTTGCAACTGGACCCCTCTCGATCTCCCCAACCCATTATTGTGAATGCGCTTTAGTGACTAAGATCCGCTAGCCGTTCGAAGTCGGCCCCGATAGCCCTGTCGTTGAGACTATACTGCCCCCTGCCCACCCGGACGAAAAGCGCATCGCCATCCGGTTGATTGTCGGTACAGTTTTCAGCAAGGAAAGAAAAGTATCTGGAGTAAGGCCAGCCGGGAGCGACACGACGCACATCTCTTGGCGAGAAAGGTTCGGCAAGAACACCTTTCACCCTGACAGCATTATGGATTTGAGGATAAATATTCGATCCAATTTTCCACATACATTAACCTTAGCACTTCTATGCGCAATCTTCATATCCCGCGAATACGGGATAGTTGCTACTTTTTGCCTGGTTAAAAGACGCTCAGATAGATGAGCGGAGACAGACAGAGAAAGAGGCCGATAAACGCAATTGAACTATTCCAGTAAAATAGCCCCCAAAGTCCGGAAACTATCGCCACAGGGGCAGTATAGATGCAGAATATGACAAAATATCCATCATTTCCGACCCCGAACAGGGTAATATAATAGAATATGGACGCCGTCACCGCGCCAAACAGCAGTGATATGGCTGCAGAAACACACCAATCATGCTTGCGTTGTGATCGGCGCGCGCCCGCTTTATCCAAAGCCATGGTGAGCTACCGTCACTCGGCTGGAGCAAGCACGGTGAAGAGCGCGGCTCCATCACGATCCAGCTCTTCGACCGCCACCGGATAGGTGTCGCCTTCATGCGATTTGAGGCCGACCGCCGTTGCACTCATCGCCTCGGCGATCACATCCTTATTACCCCAGAACTTGCCGCGCTTTGTCAGATCCGCGCCGTCTGCAGGAATAGCCACGCTAAATTCCACCATACCTTTATCGATGCCGTCACAAATGAGGCTCGCCGATCCGGTCTTGATTGAAACGCTCATCGTTCCTCCGCGTCTGGTTGATCCTTTATCGGAGCCCACCTTAAAGCCCATCGGGAAAAGTGTAAAACAATGAGCCAAAATTGGTACTTTGCCTTGAACAGCACGCCCAATGGAGTAATCGCCTCGCCCCGTTTCGCCTACGGATTATGAAGCTTTGTTGGTATCTTGGAGACGCAACAGAGGGCGCAACAATGGTTATGCCGATCGCGCGATATGTCAGACGTTCGCTCGCCTATGCAGCGACGAAGCTGAATTACAGACAGTCAACCAACAGGATTGCATCCGATGCCCAAGAATATTGGGCAGATCAAACTTCCAACAATCACAAATCGAATTCCCACTGGAAGGGAAATGACGGACTTTCCGATGCCACATGGATGCAAATCGGGCTGTTGCATCGGAAGCTCGTGCAAGATGCTGCAGCTTCTGTCGGCTTGAACGCGCAGGGTTCCAGGATGCTGGAATGGGGGTGCGGCGGCGGCGCGAATGCAGTTCAGCTGGCAGAACTGGCCAATGAATATCTTGGGATCGACGTATCTGCCGCATCCTTGAAGGAATGCGCGGCTCGCATGTCAGACGTCGGATACAAGCAGTTCATTCCGGTACTGATCGATGTAGACAAGCCGCAGAAGTCATTGGAGCAGATCAGACTGCCGGTCGACATCTATATTTGCACATATGTATTCGAACTTATACCGACACAGGAATACGGCGCTGACCTATTGAGGATAGCATTTCAGCATCTGCGCCCCGGCGGGCTGGCTGTTATCCAAATCAAGTATTCCACGAATGAGCCGGAGACTCGTGGCCATAAGTGGGGATATCGGCGAAATCTGGCGAATATGACAACTTACTCCATCGACCAGTTCTGGTTACTCGCTGAAAGCGTCGGCTTCAAACCGGTTTCCGTTTCACTGAGACCCTACGATGCTCTCGTGAAAGACGGGAGATATGCCTATTTTGTTTTACAAAAACCGGAAGCGAATGCTGACCGAGAATAACCAGCCATATGTCGTATGAAAAGAAAGCCAAGCCATGCTTGTTATTGGTACGCCCAAGGGGAATCGAACCCCTGTTTGCGCCGTGAGAGGGCGCCGTCCTAACCGCTAGACGATGGGCGCATAAGCCATGCCGCTGATATAATCGTCAAAAAGAAAAAGCGCAATCCTCGAAGGCAGAAACAATCAAGGCGGCCTGATTGCCGCCCTGATCAGATTCTATCCGTTCTACTCGACATTGCCGAGCTTGATGCGACCGATGATACGGGATTCGCGGTAATCATAGATGATGAGTTCCGTACCGCCATCCGGCAGCAGGGTTTCCAGCGAAAGTTCGTTGCCGGAAAGGCTTTGCGAGAGAAGACGGGTGCCCGGCGTCAGATTGATCTGCGATTCGATCAGCTTCGGCGGTTCCGGCTTTGCCGGAGCGGGCGCAGCCTGTCCGGGGATATCGGAACGGGCTTCTTCCGCTGGCGGGGTTTCCGGCGCACGATTGATCTTGTAGACAACGGCGACAAGCACAGCCATAAGACCGATCAGCATGACACCGATGGAGACGGCCAGAAGCCGGATCATTTTGCGGCGCACACGTTCCATGGCTGGATCAAGCTGGGGCTCGGCCTGTTCATCCGGGTAATAGCCCTGCTGATAGTCCTGATAGCCTGAATCCTGATGATTCTGGTATCTCGGATAGTGTGGATCCTGCATTCAACGACTCCGGTTCGAACTTCGCCATGTTATGGCGTGTGGCGCGTGATAGAGCATTTTGCAGCCAAATGGAAACATTTGACGCCGCATAAATGCGGTAAAACCAAGAGATAGAGCAGTTCTGGCGATTTCGTTACGACAGACCGGCTCTCATGAAGGAAAGACACGAGTGAAAGAGCTTACGACCGACTCCGATGCCACAGGCAAGCGTCTCGACCAGTGGCTGGCCGCAGCATTGGGGCCGGAACTCTCGCGCAGCCGCGTTCAGTCCCTGATTGCCGAAGGCCATGTGACCATCGACGGCGCGCCCGCCCGTGAAGCCAAGCAGAAACTGCGCGAAGGCATGACTATCGCCATCGTGCTGCCTGAGCCGGAGCCAGCCGAACCGATTGCTGAGAACATACCACTCGATATTCTTTACGAGGATGATGATCTCATCGTGATCAACAAGCCCGCCGGGCTCGTCGTTCACCCAGGCAACGGCAACTGGACGGGAACACTCGTCAATGCCCTTATATATCATTGTGGCGATAGCTTGTCGGGCATCGGCGGAATTCGCCGCCCCGGCATTGTTCATCGTCTCGACAAGGACACAAGCGGCGTCATGGTCGTGGCCAAGAATGACCGTTCGCACCGGCATTTGAGCGAACAATTTGCCGACCATGGCCGCACTGGCGATCTGGAACGCGCCTATCTTGCGCTCGTCTGGGGCATGACCGAACGCCCGCAGGGCTTCATCGATGCGCATCTTGGACGCTCGCATCGCGACCGCACCAAGCAGGCTGTGGTCAATGAAGAGCGCGAAGATGCCCGCCACGCCATCACCCATTATGTAACTGTCGAAAAATTCGGGCCCCGCGACGATGCCACCGCACTGGCCTCGCTCGTCGAATGCCGTCTCGAGACAGGCCGTACCCACCAGATCCGCGTGCACATGGCGCATATCGGTCATCCGCTTGTCGGCGACATGGACTATGGCAGCGCCTACAAGACCAAGGCCAACAAGCTGCCGGAACCATTGAAAGAGGCCGTGCGCGGTTTCCACCGGCAGGCACTGCATGCCTGGCTGCTCGCCTTCACCCATCCAGCGACAGAAGAGCTGATGCGTTTCGAAGCGCCGGTGCCGGAAGATATGGAGCACCTTCTGGAAAATTTCCGGAAGCACTCTATATAATACTGGCAACCATCACGGTTCGCCGGAACAATGGACGGTATATAAATAAGAAGCTTATCCGACATCAAAAACGAGGGCGCGGTCGTAGCCGCTCCCTTGCCACAAAAAACAATTCATTTCAGACGAGAGCATATCCCGAAAAGTGGGAACCGGTTTTCGGAACAAGATGCGCATAGAATAACAAGGCAGGGTATTTCCTGTGCTTCAGGAAATGCAGACTTGGTCCAGCCATGCAACCTTTGGCCTTGAGCGGCGTTCACATTGTAGTGACAGATTGTTTCATACGTTAAAGGATCGTGTTTTCGCCAAAATCATGCCTATATATGAGGGCTCGCGAGAGGGAAGTGCAGGAGGCAGCCCCCGCGACAGGTTCGCCAAACGGGAACCTGAAATTATAAAGGAGGGTGCTCTATGGCCCAGATGAATCTCCCAAGCATCACGTCCGGTGACGGCGGTCTTACCCGTTACCTGGAAGAAATTCGTCGCTTTCCCATGCTTGAGCCGCAGGAAGAATACATGCTGGCCAAGCGCTATCACGAACATACCGACCCCAAGGCCGCCCACAAGCTGGTGACGAGCCATCTGCGTCTTGTGGCCAAGATTGCCATGGGTTATCGCGGCTATGGCCTGCCGATCGGTGAAGTGATCTCGGAAGGCAATGTCGGCCTCATGCAGGCCGTAAAGCGTTTCGAACCTGAACGCGGTTTCCGTCTTGCCACCTATGCGATGTGGTGGATCAAGGCCTCGATCCAGGAATATATCCTGCGCTCGTGGAGCCTTGTGAAGATGGGTACGACCGCCAATCAGAAGCGCCTGTTCTTCAATCTGCGCAAGATGAAGAGCAAGATTCAGGCGCTCGATGATGGCGATCTCAACCCGGATCAGGTCAAGCAGATAGCCACCAAGCTCAAGGTCAGTGAAGACGAAGTGGTTTCCATGAACCGCCGTCTGTCCGGTGATGCTTCGTTGAATGCCCCTCTGCGGGCTTCAGAAGGCGAATCCGGCGAATGGCAGGACTGGCTGGTCGATGACAGCAGCAGCCAGGAGCAGGTCCTGATCGAGCAGGACGAACTGGAAAACCGCCGCTCGATGCTTGAACAGGCGATGGATACGCTGAACGACCGTGAACGTCGCATTTTCGAGGCTCGCCGTCTTTCGGACGATCCGATGACGCTGGAAGACCTCTCCGGCGAGTTCGGCATCAGCCGCGAGCGTGTACGCCAGATTGAAGTGCGTGCCTTCGAAAAGGTGCAAGCGGCGGTGAAGGCCGCTGCCTACAAGCAGCAGAAGGCGCTGAACCCTATCGAGGAAGCGCACGCCTGAAACAGATAATCTGCTGATTCTTTTACTGCCGCAAAGTGGGGGACCATTTTGCGGCAGAACTATTTGAGCGTTACTGGTCCCCCTCACCTTTCGCAAGTTCAAACCCCTCATCTATCCAGCCTGTCAGCCCGCCCGCCATGATCTTGACGGGCCGGTCGAGATTGGCGAGCCGCAAGGCACCACGCGCCGCACCATTGCAATGCGGTCCCGCGCAATAGGTTACGAAAATAGTTTCCTGCGGCCATTCCGCCATCTTGGACCCGATGATCTTGCCATGGGGCAGATTGATCGCACCCGGAATATGCGCCTCTGCAAAAAGCGCCGGGCTGCGCACGTCAAGAAGCACGAAATCGGCTCCCCCGGACAAAGCATCGTGTACGTCCCAGCAATCCGTCTCGAATGTGAATTCGGCTGCAAAATGATCCCGCGCCAGCGCGCTTGACGCTGGCGGGAGGGCAGTTACGGCTGATTTCTTGTCGGTCTTGGTCACGCTATCCATGGACGATCTCCTGTTGGTCTTCGAGAAGATTTTCCGCCATTTGCCAACAGGCTTGCAATTGGCGTGATTGACAATATACGTAAAGATAATGACAAATCAGGCATCAGATCCCAAAGGCCCTCTTGTCGTAGCGCTTCTCTATGACCGGCTTTGCACTTTTGAATTCGGCATTGTCGCTGAAATCTTTGGTCTGCCCCGCCCCGAAATGGGAACGGGATGGTATCGCTTTGCCAGCTGCCCGATAGAGGACGGCCCGCTGCGTGCGCATGGCGGCTTTGTCATCACGCCCGATGGGAGCTCCGACTTCATCGATGAGGCTGACCTTATCATTGTTCCAGGTTGGAAAGGTGCAGAGGTTCCGGTGCCGGAAGCGATCAGCGAAAGGCTGCGTCGCGCGCATCGGCGCGGTGCTCGGCTTGCCTCTATCTGTTCGGGAGCCTTTGTGCTGGCTGCGACAGGACTGCTGGACGGCGGGACCGCCACAACGCACTGGCGCTATGCCGACGCGCTGCGGAAAAAATACCCCGCAATCGATGTCGATGATGCGTCGCTCTATCGCGAACATGATCGCGTCTTCACTTCGGCGGGAAGTGCCGCTGGAATAGATCTTCTGATAGAAATCGTCCGACAGGATTTCGGAGCTGCCGCCGCAAATTCCGTTGCCCGGCGGCTGGTCATGCCCGCTCACCGCACGGGTGGACAGGCACAGTTCCTCGAATGTCCGGTCACAAAGCGCGAAGGCACCGCGATCAGCCCGGTTCTGGACCGGATGCGCACCGATCTTGCCACTGGATGGACAGTCGAGCGCATGGCGGCTGAATGCCGGATGAGCCCACGCACATTCCTGCGACGCTTTAATGAGGCAACCGGCGCTACACCCGGCGACTGGCTCACCATGGAGCGCATTGCGGCTGCCAAGGAGTTCCTTTCTCAGGGACAGGCAAGTGTTGACGACATTGCCAATTCAGTCGGCTTTGGAAGCGCCCACACGCTTCGCCATCATTTCCGCCAGAAAATTGGTATTAGCCCTGCGGAATATCGCAGGCGGTTCCTCTCGGAAACCGTCACCCAACCGATATAAAACTGTCAAATCACTGTAATGGATTGGCTTTAGGGACGAGGGCGTGTTTCACCCAAGCTTCAAGGTCTCCCAATGAAAAAGCTCCTGCTCGCCGCAGCTATCGCGCTTACCGCTGCCACCGCCGCATCTGCTTCCGAATATGTCTCCTTTCTCGATTATCCGCAGAAGGAACAGGACGGGACGGAGTTCTTCACCGCCATCGAAATCCCTCAAGGCAGCTTCACCAAATACGAAATCGATGACAAGACCGGTCACATCGTCGTTGACCGCTACCAGTCCATGCCTGTCATCTATCCGGCCAATTACGGCTCGATCACCAGCACGCTTGCTGGCGACGGCGATCCACTGGATGCACTCATCTATACGCGTGAGCCGATTGTTCCGGGAGCGATCATCAAGGTTCGTCCCATCGGCGTCCTGAAGATGATCGATGGCGGCGATCAGGACGACAAGATCGTCGCTGTTCCGACCACGGATATCGATCCGACCTATGACAACATCAAGGAAATCACCGATCTGCCGAAGATCGAACAGCAGCGTCTCGAAGCTTTCTTCCGCGTCTACAAGCAATTGCCGGAAGGCCGCAAGGTCGTTGAACTGGGCGGTTTCGACAGCGCCGAAGCTGCACGAAACGAAATAGCCAAGGCCATCAAGGCTTTCGCCGAAAAGAAATAACCAGCGCGACTTTGGTTCGCCTCAAAACAAAAAGGCCGCTCGAAGCGGCCTTTTTATGTTTCGATATGTAAGACTAGTTCGTACCGAGCACGTCGTTGAATGCCTTCTCTCCCGGCACGCCCTTTTCAAGACTGATGAGCGCGCGGCGGCCATTGCGGTAGGAGATCGGAATATCGATCCACTGCAGGCGGCGCATCAGCGAAAGATTGGTATCCTGTGCGGTACGCGCATCGTTCAGCCAGACGATGAAGAAATTGTCACCGATCTTCGAAGGCACAGCGATCAGCGGATTGCCCGCCGCCTGTTCCGTATCCTTGAAGGTGATGCGCTGCACATTATCCACCACGCCGCCGGGGAAACCTTCCGGCACGGTGAAGACCAGTTCGATCAGATGGCTCGCCGGAATGGACTGATCCGTATTCTTGCGGATCGTCATCTTCAGCTCGACCTTGCTGGTCGGCATCGTGACGGTTGCACGCACTGCCGGTTCGGCAGGCTGGCCGTCTTCCGGGCTTTCTTCGATCGTGGACCAGACCACATTGCCGCGCTCGACCGAATCCGAGCCGGCGCCGCCGCGTTCTTCATAAAGAAGCGCCTGCTGGCCAACGGCAACCGTCTGGTTCTGTCCGGGCTGCGCGCCGTTTTGCGTATTCGTTTCGGCAGGAGCAGGCGTGGAAGCGGCGGTCGACGTGCCCTCGCCGATACCATTGGCACCGGCTGCAGGTCCGCTATCGGTTTCGCTGCCGTCCGGCATCAGCCGTTGCGTCATTTTCGGCTCGCCTGCAGGCTGCTGCGGCTGCTCGGGCGTCTGCTCGCCGCCCGTCGTCGCCGTGTTGGTGTCGGCTGGCGGCGGCGTCGTATCTTCGGGATGCGTTTCGGTATCGGAACCGGTCGCAGGCGCGTCGCTGCGTCCAAGACTCGATGCCAGTTCCTGAATCTTATCCTTGTTGGCCCACACCGCATAACCCGCGCCGCCAAGCACCAGAACGGCGATCAGAGCTGCAATCAGCCCCTTATAGGAGTGCTTCTCCTTCTTGGAGGTGCGTTCAATATATTCGCTGCGGCGGGCCTGCGCCTTTTCCTTGGCACGGTCCAGTTTCCAGTCGTCACTGCGCTCGGCTGCAAAGGCCGGTGCATCATCATCTTCGCTGGAGAAATTGTCGCGACGCTCATCGCGCGGTGCACCGGAGAATGCGGACTCGTCATCATCTTCATGAGACGGCGTGCGCTCTGCTGCGTCCTGATTCGCCTCCTGCAGGAAATCTTCCAGTGCATCCTCGACCGGCTCTTCCGGCGCGGCGGCTGGCGGCGCATAAAAAGCTTCAACCTCGGCAATGGCATCTTCGAGAATATTACGCTGGCGGACAGCCACAGCCTGCGAGGCATTCGCCGTAACAAGCTTTTGCTCGATCGTGGCGCGCGCTTTCGCGTAAACACGCTGGCGCAGTTCGGGCGACTTGTCCGCCTGCGCATCGATCGTCTTTTTCAGTACCGCTACAAAATCCGCCATTCCGTCTTACCCGGTTTCCGCCCGTCCAGATGAACAATAAGCACAGGATGCAATAAATGTCCCAATAATCACAATAATCAAGGGAAAGCAAAGTCTGCGGCTACGATTTAGCGAAGACTTTCAAAATGATGCGGTAAAATAGTGGCAAAATTCACCCTGTCGCGAAGCTTTGTGTGGGCGATTGCGTTCTTTGTACAACGGTCGAAACAAAATCGGAGCAGCTTCCGGAAAAGCTGCTCCGAACATATCAGTCCGTGACTGCAAACAATTAGTCGTGGAACGGATCGGTGACGAGGATCGTGTCCTCGCGTTCCGGGCTGGTGGAGAGCATCGCCACCGGCGCGCCGATCAGTTCTTCGATGTGACGGACATATTTGACAGCCTGGGCTGGAAGATCGTTCCACGAACGCGCACCGGCGGTCGTTTCCGACCAGCCCGGCAAGGTTTCATAGATCGGCTTCACGCGTGCCTGCGCGCCCATGGAGGACGGCAGATAGTCGATGCGCTTGCCATCGAGTTCATAGGCAACGCAAATCTTGATTTCATCCAGACCGTCGAGAACGTCGAGCTTGGTCAGCGCAATACCGGTGATGCCGGAAGTACGAACCGTCTGACGCACGATCACGGCATCGAACCAGCCACAGCGACGCTTGCGACCCGTCACCACGCCGAATTCATGGCCCTTGGTGCCAAGGAATTCACCGATTTCATCGTCAAGCTCGGTCGGGAACGGGCCTTCGCCAACGCGGGTCGTATAGGCCTTGGTGATGCCGAGCACATAGCCGATGGCCGTCGGACCGAGGCCCGAACCGGCAGCAGCCTGACCGGCAACCGTGTTGGAAGACGTCACGAACGGATAGGTGCCGTGATCGTTGTCGAGCAGTGCGCCCTGCGCGCCTTCAAACAGGATGCGGTCGCCAGCCTTGCGGCGTTCATCGAGAACGCGCCAGACCTGATCGATATAGGGCAGGATCTGATCGGCAACCGAGTTCAGTTCCTTCAAAATGGTCTCGACCGCAATTTCTTCCAGACCCATGCCGCGGCGCAGCAGATTGTGGTGCGCGAGCAGACGTTCGACCTTCGGCTGCAGTGTTTCCGGCTCGGTCAGGTCGATGACGCGGATGGCGCGACGGCCGACCTTGTCTTCGTAGGCCGGGCCAATACCGCGCTTGGTCGTGCCGATCTTGAGGCCCGAATTGGAGCCTTCGCGCATGGCATCGAGTTCACGATGAATGGAGAGGATAAGCGGCGCATTTTCGGCAATGCGCAGCACATCAGGATTGATGTCGATGCCCTGTGCGCGCAACTTCTCGACTTCGGCAACAAAATGATGCGGATCGACAACGACACCATTGCCGATGACACTCAGCTTGCCGCGCACGAGGCCGGATGGCAGCAGCGAAAGCTTGTAGCTGACGCCGTCGATGACAAGCGTATGACCTGCGTTATGACCGCCCTGGTAGCGCACGATGACATCGGCGCGTTCGGACAGCCAGTCAACGATCTTACCCTTGCCCTCATCGCCCCATTGCGATCCGACGACAACCACATTTGCCATTGAAGAAACTCCTTGGCTTCTATTTGAAAATCCAAGGATCAAAGCGGCCCGTTCATCGCCAGTTGAGGCTACAGGGTGCTGATCCCTCGTCTCTATACAGATTGAAACGGAATTGCGCGACTCTTTCGTGCAAGAAATTCGCGATTTTTGAACACGTCTTGAATGAAGGGCGCTTAGGGTCGGTAGAGATTCAGTCTCTGGGGAGGCGAAAATGGTGATCTTTGAGAACCGGCGCGCAGCGTACTATGAGTACGTGAGCACCGGAAGCGCAAAAGAGCGCCATTTGCAGACCGCCAGAGACTGAATATCACCGAACCTAGCCGGCGCGGACCATATACAGTGCATCCTCCGAATAGCTCTTGAGCTTTTCCTCAAGTGCCGGAAGGTCGCGAACGACAAAACCCTTCTTCTCCCAGAAACCCTGCGAGCCACTGACGGCAACGAGAGACATGGTGACGAAACCGTCGCGTTCGGCCTGCAGGGCCATCAGTTCGACGACGCGCGTGGCAGCCCCACTGGAACGGGCTTCGGGCAGAAGCGCGATATCGTGAATGTAATAGGTGTTGGTATCGTCGGGCAGTTCGCCCAAAACGGCGTTGAGAGCCGGAACCGTATCAAGCTTCCATGGATGGCTGATGCCATAACCGAGGATTTCATTGTCACGGGCGAGCACGAAGCAGCCAGCCGGATAGAGTTTGAAGCGGTCCCGGAAGACCGCCTCGTCTTCGAAGAAATCGAGATGGACAACATTAGCAACCGCAGTCACGCTCGCAATATCCTGCTCGTGCATGCGCCGCCATTCCGGCTGTACCATCTCTTCAACCATTTTCTCAAACTTCTCCGACGTTGAACTCAAGCGGTGTTGCCGCCTTGATTGCCTCTTGAGCCGTCAGTTCGTCAAGTGCTGCCTGTGGAATCTGTTCATCCACATAGAGCATGGCGATCGCATCGCCACCCGGATGGTCACGTCCGAGCGAGAAGTTTGCGATGTTGATATTGTGCTTGCCGCAGATCGTGCCAAGCAGGCCGATCATGCCCGGAACGTCCTTGTTGGTGACGTAAAGCATGTGCGGGCCGACCTCGGCATCGAGATTGATTCCCTTGATCTGGATGAAACGCGCCTTGCCATCCGAGAAGCAGGTTCCGGCAATGGAGCGCTCACGCAAGGTGGTCTTCACCGTCAGCTTGATATAGCCATCGAAGATGCCGGACTTGTCGCGCTTGACTTCCGAAACGATGATGCCGCGCTCCTTCACCATGATCGGTGCGGAAACCATGTTGACGTCGGCGACCTGCGGACGGATGAGACCGGCCAGAGCCGCACTCAGCAATGCGCGCGTATTCATGGTTGCGGTGGAGCCGTCGAACAGCACTTCCACTTCCTGAATCGGCTCGTCCGTGACCTGACCGACGAAAGCGCCAAGCACATCGGCAAGCTTCACGAACGGCTTCAGACGCGGCGCTTCTTCCGCCGTGATCGAGGGCATGTTGATGGCGTTGGAAACGGCGCCCTTCACCAGATAGTCCGACATCTGTTCGGCTACCTGAAGTGCGACATTTTCCTGCGCTTCCGAGGTCGATGCGCCAAGATGCGGCGTGCAAACGACATTGGGCAGTGAGAAAAGTTCGTTTTCCGTCGCCGGTTCCGTTTCGTAGACGTCGATACCCGCACCGGCCACATGACCGGATTTCAACGCTGCCACCAGATCCTTTTCCACGATCAGGCCGCCACGGGCGCAATTGACGATACGGACACCAGGTTTGGTCTTGGCCAGGTTTTCCGCATTGATGATGTTGCGGGTCTTGTCGGTCAAGGGCGTGTGAAGCGTGATGAAATCGGCGCGCGCCAGCAGCTCGTCCAGTTCGACCTTTTCGACGCCCAGTTCCTGCGCACGGGCTTCGGACAGGAACGGATCGAAGGCCACCACATGCATCTTCAGGCCAATGGCGCGCGTGGCGACAATCGAACCGATATTGCCGCAGCCGACGACGCCCAGCGTCTTGCCGGTGATTTCCACGCCCATGAAGCGGTTCTTTTCCCACTTGCCAGCGCGGGTGGAGGTGTCTGCTTCCGGCAATTGCCGCGCTACAGCGAACATCAGCGCAATGGCATGTTCGGCAGTGGTGATCGAATTGCCGAAAGGCGTGTTCATGACGATGATACCACGGCGCGAAGCCGCCGGAATATCGACATTGTCCACGCCGATACCGGCGCGACCGACGACCTTGAGCTTCTTGGCGGCTGCGATCAGCTTTTCCGTGACCTTGGTGGCCGAGCGGATCGCCAGACCATCATAATCGCCGATGACTTCGAGAAGCTTTTCCTTGTCCTTGCCGAGATCAGGCAGGTAATCGACTTCCACGCCGCGATCCTTGAAAATCTGGACGGCAGTGGGCGAAAGCTTATCGGATACGAGAACGCGAGGTGCCATGGAGGCCTCCTTCAAACATTTTCAGACCAAACATTTCCTGTAAACGCAGACCGATCTGCTTCAGGAAATGCTATGAATAGAGCGCATCCCGAAAAGTGTGAAACGGTTTTCGGATAAGATGCGCGTGAAAACAATCACTTAGAGCGCCGATCTGACTTAATCAGATCGAAATGCGCTCTAAGGGGGATGCGGACCGTGGCCGCCCCAACGCGGACCACGGCGTCATGCACGAAATGCTCAGGCAGCCGCTTTCAGCGCAGCCTTCTGCGTTGCAAAAGCCCAATCCAGCCAATGCGTCAGCGCTTCCAGATCGGAAGCTTCCACCGTGGCACCAGCCCATATACGCAGACCCGAAGGTGCATCGCGATAGGCGCCGATATCATAGGCAACGCCTTCCTTGTCGAGCGCGGTGACGATGCCCTTGGCGAAAGCGGCCTGCTCGTCGGCAGACAAGGCAGTCACTTCCGGATCGACAATCGTAAGGCAGACGGAAGTATTCGAACGCGTTTCCGGCTTCACGGCCAGATTGGCAATCCACGGCGTCTTTGCGACAAAACCGTCGAGAACCGCAAAATTCGCATCGGCGCGCGCAACCAGCGCATCGAGACCGCCAAGCGATTTCGCCCATTTCAGCGCATCGAGATAGTCTTCCACACAGAGCATGGACGGCGTGTTGATGGTTTCGCCGACGAAGATGCCTTCGATCAGCTTACCGCCCTTGGTCATTCGGAAAATCTTCGGCAACGGCCAAGCAGGCTTGTAGCTTTCCAGACGTTCGACAGCACGCGGGCTGAGGATGAGGATGCCATGTGCACCCTCACCGCCCAGAACCTTCTGCCAGGAGAAGGTCACGACATCGAGTTTCGGAAAATCGAGGCGTTGCGCGAAGGCGGCAGAGGTCGCATCGCAGAAGGTCAGACCCTTGCGGTCAGCCGGAATGAAATCGCCATTCGGGACGCGCGCGCCGGACGTGGTGCCGTTCCAGGTGAAAACGACATCGCGGTCGAAATCGACCTGCGAAAAATCGACAATCTCACCGTAAGGCGCTTCGAATGTGCGGACATCTTCGAGCTTGAGCTGCTTCACCACATCCGTGACCCAGCCCGAACCGAAGCTTTCCCATGCAACCATATCGACGCCACGCGCGCCGAGCATGGACCACAGCGCCATCTCGACAGCGCCGGTGTCGGAAGCCGGCACGATACCGATACGGTAGTCGGCAGGCACCTGCAGTACTTCGCGGGTAAGGTCGATGGCTTCTTTCAGCTTGGTCTTGCCGATTTTCGCGCGGTGCGAACGGCCAAGCGCCGCATCGACCAGCGCATTCAGCGACCAGCCGGGACGTTTTGCACAGGGACCGGATGAAAAATTAGGATTAGCCGGGCGAACTGCCGGCTTCGCAATCGTCGTCATGTTGTTTCTATCCTCTCAGATAGCACGCGTCTCGTTGGGGAGACGTGGCCCACTTACTGGGATAGCCGAAAGTGCATTTTTCCTCAATACGGCTTTCGGGGAATATTTTCATCAAACCCGCCCGGATTACTCCAGGCGGGTAGAATTTCATTATCGCCTGACCGTTTGCGTCTCTGTCGGCTCGTCTTCCATGCGCGCATAATAGCTTGCAATCAGCGCGCCGGAGATATTGTGCCAGACACTGAAGACGGCGCTTGGCACAGCCGCCAGCGGCGAGAAATGCGCATTGGCGAGAGCAGCGCCAAGGCCGCTGTTCTGCATGCCGACCTCGATGCTGATCGCCTTGCGCTTTGCCAGCGAAAGCCCGGCAAACCGTGCCGCGAAATAGCCAAGCAACAAGCCGAAGCCATTGTGCAGGAACACGACCGCGAAGATCAGCAGGCCCGACTGCGCGATGGCAGCCTTGTTGACCGCGACCACGGCTGCAACGATGAGCACGATACCGATGACCGACACAAGCGGCAGCATGGGGACTGCTGCCTTGACGAGGCCCGGAACCAGTTTCTGCAAGACGAAGCCAAGCGCCAGAGGCACAAGGATCACCTTCACGATGCTGATGAACATGCTCATCGCATCAACGGGCAGATACTGGCTGGCGAAGAACCAGACCAGAAACGGCGTCACGAGCGGCGCCAGCAAGGTGGTGACACTTGTGCAGGCTACGCTCAGCGCCACGTCGCCCTTCGACAGATAGGTCATGACGTTGCTGGCGGTTCCACCGGGGCAGCAACCAACCAGAATGACGCCTGCGGCCACTTCCGGCGACATCGGAATGATGCGCGTCAGCAATACGGCGAGAAGCGGCATGATGATGAACTGAGCCAGCACACCGATGGCGACCTCGAAAGGTCTTTTGGCGACTTCGGCAAAATCCTTGCCGGAAATGGTCAGGCCCATCCCGAACATGATGATGCCAAGCAGAACCACGATCCATGGCGCAAAAACGCTGAATGTGGATGGAAGAACAAAACCCAGAATGGCAAAGACAATGACCCAGACAGCGAATGTCCGGCCTACGAAATCTGAAAATGCTGCAATTGCTTTCATTACCCTCCCCTTTTCAGGAAACGCGCTCGACGCATTCTTTCACCTGTAAGGATTCGGGCCGCATATGAAAACGAAAAATTCGATAGATCTAAAACAATAAACTGCAATGCGGACCTTCAGGCCCGCCGCAATTATAGCAGGGCGCTAAGATGCTAACGCATCACGCCCTGAAAATGCTCAATTGCCGCACGGGCTTAACCAAGTCTCGATGAGACTTGGTATTACCAGGTGGTGAAGCGCACACCGGCACGCAATTGATGGGACTGAATGTCCTTGTCGCTGAGCGTGATACCTGCCGCACTTGCAATATCCGCGCCTTCGACGACCCCATAACGATAGCCGATATCGAGCTTGATGTTGGATGCCACGTCGATGCCCACACCCGCCATCAGCGCCCAGGCGAGACGATAATCATCGTCCGTCTTGTATTCGCCAGAGGCCGTATCGATGGAATAACGCACATTGGCGAAGCCAAGACCCGCACCGAGATAAGGTGTAAAGCCGTAGTAATTACCGAGATCGACATAGGCGTTAGCCATCATGTCCCAGCTACGAACATCGACGTCCAGGTCGTCGAAGCTCTGCTTCGAATAGCCGAGCGTCACGTCGCCGCGCAGATTATCCGTGAACTGATAGCCGATGCCGATGGAAGGCACGACATTCTTGTCCAGATCAAAACTTTGAGACCCGCTCCAGAAGGGTGTCTCTGCCTGAAGCTTAACCTTGGAGGAGATATTGTAGCCGATATCGCCGCGCAGATACCAGCCGGACCCGACCTCGACCGGCTGTTGCACCGGGGCGCCCGGCTCATAACTGACCATATCGAGATCTGCCGCAAAAGATTGCGATGCGACGCATAATCCGGCCAGCAAAGCAGCCGACGAACAGAAAGCACGCCATTGCATAGACATGATGAAATCCCCGCTTATGAATGTATCATCATGTATGAATTAACATGGTTAAGATCACATAAATATAGGGATATGTTTACTATGATTCTAAACAAATAAGGCCCGGATGACCGGGCCTATTTTGTCTTGGAAATTACTATTTTACTTGTAAACCGGACCGTCTACGATGGTCGATACCTGCTGCGGGGCATAGGCTGGACCTGCGCCGCCAAACATATAACGCAGGCCGACGCGTACATCGTGCACATTCATGCCATTGTCGCGGCCATCACCAAGCCACTGATTGCCCTCGAACATCTTGCCGCCATTGATGTGGCGGTAGCGATAGCCTGCATCGAGCTTGAGGTTCTGTGTGAGATCAACCGATGCACCGGCCATAAGCGCATAGGTGAAGCGCCAGCTGGCAGCGCCTTCCTGTGTGCCGCCGTAGCGAACATCGTCCAGATCATCCCACTTCACGCGGGTGCCACCAATACCGGCACCGATATAGGGCGTAAAGCCGGCAAAATTACCAAGATCGACATAGGCATTGGCCAGAATGGAAAGAGCCGAGAAATGACTGCGCTCGTCAGAAGCGCAATTGATATCGCCGTTACAGGCCGAGCCATAAGTATGACCATTGAACTTGGCGCGGGTCATGTAGTCGACTGTCAGATCGGTACGAAAATAATCCGTCACCTGATAACCGACACCACCGCCCACAAGAAACGAACCCTTTAGATCGCCGTAAAGCGTGTTGCTACCGAAGGTCGGCGAACCACCACCGCAAGTCGCGCAATTATCGATGGTCGCGTAATCAGCGTCTTTGAACTTGGCCTTGGAATAACCAATATCGCCGCGCAGATACCAGCCGCCCACGGCAGGCGGAGCGACGACGACTTCCGGAACCTCCGGAACGGGCTCCAGAATGTCCGCTGCCAGAGCAACAGGTGCCGCAGCCATCAGGGCAACCGATGCCACCACACCGGCAAAAAGAGTTTTCGTAAGACTTTTCATATGTCTGCCCCATCGGAGAATCGCGCCGCCGAAAGCGACGATACGGATGTTTGAGGGGAGACTATTCGGCAAAAGTTAAATACAACTTAACCTTGTTTTTTTACCAAGTTCATTAACACTTGCTAATTTACAGCAAGCGATCTGACTGGCTCTCGATGCACATCGCGAAGGCCGCGCCCACCAGCAAGTGCGCTCCAAACGCAAAAGGCGCGGAACAAACCCGCGCCTTTGCTGAAATTGTTCGTGGAGTAATCAGGCGGCAGCGCTACCTTCGGACGAGATCACGTCGATGATGTCGTTGACGACCTTTTCCACCAGACCACGATCATCACCTTCTGCCATGACACGGATGAGCGGTTCCGTGCCGGATGGGCGAATGACCAGCCGGCCCTGAACGCCAAGACGCTCGGTTGCCTCGTCGATTGCGCTCTTGACCCGTTTGTTCTCCAGTGGCTTGCCACCAGCGGTGCGCACATTCTTTAAAAGCTGCGGTACCGGATCGAACTTGCGGCACACTTCACTGATCGGCCTACCCTGTTCCTGCGCAACCGCGAGGATTTGTAGCGCCGAGATCAGGCCGTCGCCCGTTGTCGCGAAGTCGGACAGAACAATATGACCGGACTGCTCACCGCCGACATTGAAACCATGTTCGCGCATATGCTCGACCACATAACGGTCACCCACCTTGGTGCGGGCCAATGTCAGGTGACGGTCGGCAAGAAAACGTTCCAGTCCAAGATTGGACATGACGGTCGCCACAATGCCACCGCCTTCGAGACGGTCGGTTGCAGCCCAGCTTTCAGCAATAACCGCCATCAACTGGTCGCCATCGATGACAGTGCCATTTTCATCGACCAGCAAGACGCGGTCCGCATCGCCGTCGAGCGCGATGCCGACATCGGCGCGCACTTCGTGAACCTTCTTCATCAGGCCGATCGGGTGCGTCGAACCGCAATCCTCGTTGATGTTGATGCCGTTCGGCTCGTTGTTGATGGTGATGACTTCGGCGCCCAGCTCCCACAGAGCAGCAGGGGCTACCTTGTAGCCAGCGCCATTAGCGCAATCGACGACGACGCGCAGGCCGTTCAGGTCGATATTGCGCGGCAGCGTGCGCTTGGCAAACTCGATATAGCGGTAGATGTCGCCGTCAACGCGCTTGGCGCGACCGACATCGCCATGGCTGGCCAGATAAGGGGTCAGATCACCATCGATCATCGCCTCGATCTTGAGCTCGATCTCGTCGGAAAGCTTGTATCCGTCAGGACCGAAAAGCTTGATGCCATTGTCATAGAATGGATTGTGCGATGCAGAGATCATGACGCCGATATCGGCGCGCAGCGAACGGCAGAGCATAGCGACGGCAGGCGTCGGGATCGGGCCGAGCAGGAACACATCCATGCCGGCGGCAGTAAAACCGGCCACCAGCGCGTTTTCCAGCATATAGCCCGAACGGCGTGTATCCTTTCCGATAACCACGCGTGAGGCCTGCCCCTTGCGACGGAAGATATGACCAACCGCCATGCCGACTTTCATGGCAACTTCCGGTGTCATCGGAAAGCTGTTTGCCTGTCCGCGAATGCCATCGGTTCCAAAATATTTCCGTGTCATCTGTTTCGCCTTACGCTGAGCCATGAACCGCTCTCTATGTCTTCCAATATATGCCGCCTGAAATGACCGGCGAGCAATGGCTGCCGGTTGGCCGGATAGCAGATTTTCGCTGTTCTTAACGCGAAAACCCTCACAAATGCAATTTCGCCTTTGGCGGCAGGTTCGACCTTCCCACGTCCAAAGTCGTAATCCGACGCAATATGATGCGCCGAAATCCTTAACGAGGCTTTGCGGTAAGCCCACACAAAGCCAGATAGCAAGAAAGCCGGGACAAGCCCGGCTTTCTCTATTCGACTTGGAGCAGCTTATTGCGGCTGCGGTTCCATACCGGGTTCGCTGCCAGGCTCACTGCCCTTGCGCTTGCGCGGACTTCCGGCCTTCGGCACGCCCGAGCCGCGCGACGGCGTATCGTTGCCCTGATCACGAGATGGCTTGTTGCCTGCAATCAGTTCCTTGATCTCGTCGCCCGAGAGCGTTTCGTATTCGAGCAGACCTTCGGCGAGCGCGATCCAATCCTTCTTTTTCTTGGTCAGGATACGGGTTGCCTCGGCATAAGCCTCGTCGATCAGGCGACGCACTTCGGCATCGATGATCTGCGCGGTTTCTTCCGAAATATTCTGCGTGCGGGACACCGAATGGCCAAGGAAGACTTCTTCCTGATTGTCGCCATAAGCCACACGGCCAAGCTTGTCCGAATAGCCCCACTGCGTCACCATCGAACGGGCAAGCTTGGTGGCCTGCTGAATATCGGAGGAAGCACCGGAAGTGATGTTTTCCTTGCCGAATTTCAGCTCTTCAGCCACGCGACCGCCCATCATGATGGCAAGGCGCGACACCATCCACGTATAGGTCGCCGAATAACGGTCGCCTTCGGGAAGCTGCATCACCATGCCGAGCGCACGACCGCGCGGAATGATCGTCGCCTTGTGGACTGGATCAGCCTTCGGCACGTTGAGCGCAACAATAGCGTGGCCTGCCTCATGATAGGCCGTATTGGCCTTTTCTTCCTGTGTCATGGCGGAGCGGCGTTCCGCACCCATCATGATCTTGTCCTTGGCGTCCTCGAATTCCTGCATGGTCACCAGACGCTTGTTGCGGCGTGCGGCCATGAGGGCAGCTTCGTTGACGAGGTTGGCGAGATCGGCGCCGGAGAAGCCCGGCGTGCCGCGTGCGACAATCTTGAGATCGACATTGGGTGCAAGCGGCACATTGCGCACATGCACTTTGAGGATCTGTTCGCGACCGACGATATCCGGGTTCGGCACCACAACCTGACGGTCGAAACGACCCGGACGCAACAGTGCAGGGTCGAGAACGTCGGGACGGTTGGTCGCCGCGATCAGGATGATCGATTCGTTGGCTTCAAAGCCGTCCATCTCGACCAGAAGCTGGTTGAGCGTCTGTTCGCGTTCATCATTGCCGCCGCCGAGCCCGGCGCCGCGATGACGACCGACAGCATCGATTTCATCGATGAAGATGATGCAAGGCGCATTCTTCTTGGCCTGCTCGAACATGTCGCGGACACGGCTTGCGCCAACGCCAACGAACATTTCAACAAAGTCCGAACCGGAAATGGTGAAGAAGGGCACATTGGCTTCACCCGCAACCGAGCGCGCCAGAAGCGTCTTACCGGTGCCGGGAGGGCCAACGAGCAGAACGCCGCGCGGAATCTTGCCGCCCAGACGCTGGAACTTCTGCGGATCGCGCAGGAATTCGACGATTTCCTCAAGATCCTGCTTGGCTTCGTCCACACCGGCAACGTCCTGGAAAGTAACGCGGCCATGCGCTTCCGTCAGCAGCTTGGCCTTCGACTTGCCGAAGCCCATCGCACCGCGCGAACCACCCTGCATCTGGCGCATGAAGAAAATCCACACACCAAGGATCAGGATCATCGGCAGCCACGACAGGAGAATGCCGATCAGCGAGCTGGAACCGTCGGTTTCAGGGCGCGCTGTGATCGCGACATCCTTGCTTTCAAGGCGCGAAACAAGACCTGTATCGCCCGGCGAATAGGTCTGGAAAGTCGATCCATTGTCAGCAAAAGTACCGCTGATCCGCTGGCCGGTAATCGTGACCGATTTCACGCGACCGTTGGATACGTCATCAATAAATTGCGAATAGGAAACTTCACGGGAATTGGAGCGCTGACCTGGGCTTTGGAACAGGTTGAACAGCGCGATCAAAAGAAGAGCAATGATCGCCCAAAGGGCGAAGTTGCGATAGTTCGGATTCATATCGGGTCCAATCGATACCACGGCCATTCCGCGGGCACGGAACGATGTTTCGGTCTAACATAGGATCGAAGGATGGCCTTGCCAAGGCGCGTTCGACCCCGCATCCTCGATTCTTCGCACTCTGGTTTACAAAAATTAGGACATTTCCGCGCAGATGCGCCCAAGCCGGGCCTCAACGGCCATTGCAAGGCCGAAATCATGCCCCGGCAATACATGATCGAAGATCGCAAAATGCCGTTCGATATGAATACCTTGTGGAAATTCTCCATTCTGCAGAAACGGCAAGGCGATTAGCCTTCCATCCCTATAAAGAGCGGGAGAAACCAGCAAGGTCTCACGTTTTCGAGATTCGATTTCGATATTCTGCGACTTCAGGAAGTCAACAAGTTCCTGCCGTCCCGGCGCAGCCAGATCGAAACTCATTTTTCCTTCATTCGAAAAACGGAATCGCCCATCCCAGACAATTCGTTTATCCGGCTCCAGACGAAGTTTCGGCAGATTGCGTTTTTCGCGGCGGAACTGATGTGGGGAGCCATTCTCGCCACGCTCGATCAGGGCGCCGAACACCGTCAGGCGATGATTGTCATCATCTTCAGACAGGACCCGTTCGATGCGTGAGCGTTCGCTATCGCCCGGCAGGAAACGGCGTCCGCCGGCGATTGCCGCCAGCAATCCGGCGAAAAGCCGTCTCACATTGTCAGGAAGCACGGCGTAAAGCCGCGGATCGACAAGCAAGGCACCGGTCGCATCAACGCGCAGGCTCGCCGGATCGTCCAGCGCAGCAATCAAGGCCGCATTGTCTCGCTCGCGCGCAGCTCCTGCTTCAGCAATCTGACCAAGAACCGCCTGCCTGTCAGCCTCCGCAGCGATGCCCAGACGAATCCGCGGCCGTTCATATTTCGTGTTGGCATTGCTGGGATCATCCACCCAGTTGATACCCCTGCCCTGCAACTCATCACGCAATGTCCGCCGGGAAACAGCGAGCAGCGGACGGTCGAGTTCAACAGAGCCCTCCAGCCCCATGCCCTCCAGCCATGAGCGCGACGACATCGCTGCAAGCCCACGTGCCTCGGCATGAGCGCTGCGCTCCTTGCGCATCAGAAAGGTTTCAATCTGGTCGTCTTGCGTATGGCCGGTGACGATGAAGGCTCCGCCAGTATCCCGCGCCGCCTGCACCAGCAGTCGATAGCGCGCCGTGCGCGCAGCAGCCGCGAGCCCACTTGCCGGCTTGACGTCATCCCAGACGAGAATGCGGTGTTCAATCCCGTATTGCCGACAGAGCAGGCCGACATTCTCAGCTTCAGCCTTCGATTCGGCGCGCAGCCGATGGTCCACCGTCACGGCGATCAGCCGGGGTGGGCTCTGGAGCATTGCCATATAATCCCGAAGGAGGAAAAGCAGGCCAAGAGAATCGCTGCCGCCCGAAACGGCGGCTATGACGGTCCTTGCCTTCTCAAATCCGAATGGCTCGAATAATCTGGAAATATTGCTTGGGCTAAGCCCCACGAAATAACTCCGCAATCAGCACTTTGCGCGGCTGCGCTCATCGGCAACGCGCTTCAGAATGGCAGGCGCTGCCTTGGGGTAACGTTCCGGAATCTGCGCGAAGGTCGCACAGGCGACATCGCGATTGTCCATTTTTTCAAGCGTCATGCCGAGCTTGAACATATTTTCCGGCGCGCGCTTCGAATCGGGATAATCGCGTTGCGTATCGATGAAAATCGTCGCCGCTTCCGGATAACGGCCCTGACCGTAAAGCGATTCACCAAGCCAGAAGCGTGCTTCCGCCGTATTGGGGTCCGCCGGATAGCGCTTCACGTGTTCGCGAAAACCGGTTTCCGCTGCCTTGTAGTCGCCCGACATCAGATATTGATAGGACGCCTGATAGAGCGAATTGGGATTATCGTCGGTCGGAAGGGAAGCGACCGTATCACCTGCCGTTCCTCCGGCCGTAGTACCCGGTGCCGCACCCGGCTGTGCCGTTCTTGGTGTGGCATCGAGCGTTTCGCCGATTACATTGCCACTGGCGTCGAACCGGATGGAGCCCAGCGATTGTGGCGGCTCGCCACGTGCCGGTCCGCCTTGTGCGGGCGTGTTCGAACCAATAGCCATGGAATCGGCGCCAGAAGACTGGCTGGCCGCAGTCTGCGAAGAAGCGTCATAGCCGCCGCTCTGTGGAGCGCTTCCGGAAACCCCGCCATCGAGGTTTCCGTTACTGCCCTGACTGGAACCGGCATCGGCGAGCGACGTGTCGCCGCCAGCCTGCTGAACATCCGTTTCGGCGCGCTTGCCGGTTTCCAGAAACTGAAAGCGGTTTTCGTTTGCTTCCTGCATCTTCTGCATCTGATCCTGCATTTCGAGGATCTGGAAGTTCATGGCTTCAGCACGCGCACTCAATGCATCCGCGATCCCGGCGGGATTGCCCATGCCCTGTGCACAGAGATCGGCCCCAGGCGATGCTGCAGCGGGAGCGGACTGAGACGCGCCGCTGGAAGCAGGCGAGGCTACGCCGTTCTTCTTTTCCAGTTCTTCGAACCGGAATTCATTGTCTTCCTGCGTCTTTTGCAACTGGTTGTCGGTGAACGAAATCTGGGCGTCCACGTCCTCGACCTTGCCGGTCAGGTTGCGCACAAGTTCCTGCTGCAGGCCGGGGCTTTGATAGCCGCCACCCTGCCCGCCGCCGCTGCCATTATCACGCATGGCATCATCGAGAATTGCCGTCGAGCCGATGCTGACGCGATTCTGTGCGCCGCCACGCCCCTTCTCCAATGCCTGAAAACGCGCTTCGTTGTCGCGCTGGATTTTCAGCATCTTGTCGCGAAGCTGCAAGATGCGCGCATAGGATTGGGCGTTTTGATGCGCCAGATTGCAGACCTGCTGCGAAAACTGATCCCCGCCGGGAGCACCTGCCTGTGCGAGCTGAATTCCCCCTTGCGAAGAAACAGATGCCGCCAGAACCGGAGCACTCGCCAAAAGCGGCAGCATGGCAATTGCCAGCGTCACTTTCCTCATTGGTTTCCTCATTCCCTTTTGCCCCTGCTAATTCATCCACCCAATTCGAAGCGAACTGGATGATCGAGTGCCGCGCCTGAACAGGCGCTGAACATGATTGCCGCATGACGAGAACCGTTCCGGCTGGAACATGACTCGTTGGAACCACTCTATCCATTTGTTTTTACGTATGTCTTTACCCCGAAACCGGTTCCCACTTTCGCGAGACATACTTCAGCTCCGCTTTTAGAGCATTTCCCGCAAAAGTGCGAAGCGGTTTTGCGCCGGAAATTGCGAAAAGCAAGGGCCTTTTGATGTTCACTATGACAAGTGCGACTTCGGCCAAAGTTTGTCGAAACGGCTAATCAAGCGGTCAAAAACGAAAAAAGCGGCCTGAAAGCCGCTTTTCCGTAACACTGTAAGGTGTTCGAAGATTAGCTGCCTGCACCGTTGAGAACGGTGACAGCGCGGCGGTTTTGCGACCAGCACGAGTCGGCATCGCAAACCGCGACCGGACGTTCATTACCGTAAGAAATGGTGCGCATACGGTTGGTCGGAACGCCACGCGAAGCGAGGAAGTCGCGGGTGGCAGCTGCACGGCGCTGACCGAGAGCGAGGTTGTATTCACGCGTACCGCGTTCGTCGGCATGGCCTTCGACCGTGATCGAGTACTGCGGATAACGCTGCAGCCACTGGGCCTGCTTGGAAAGCGTCTGCTGTGCATCGGCGCGGATCAGCGAAGAATCGAGATCGAAGAAGATGCGGTCGCCGACATTAACCGTGAAGTCCTGCGAGGAACCCGGCGTTGCAGCGCCTGCACCGAGACCCAGATCACCGGCATTGTTCGGAAGGTTCTTCTTGGACGCACAACCGGCAACGGCGAGCGACATGAAAAGGGCAATAGCGATCGGGCTACGTGCAATCGACTGGATACGGCGCATGGGCCGGAGCTCCTTAAGATTTGATGTTCCTGCGTAACCATCCAATAATCATATTGAGGTTAAGACAGGCTCAAGAAGTATGGTTAATATTTTCTTGCGGCCAAGTGCAACCGGCGATTTCCGGCGGCATTTCTGGTTCTAGCCCTTGGGGGCAAAATACGGCAGAAACACGGCTTCCTGGCAATGATTGTGGCAATTTGAGCATTTCCAGCAAAAGTGCGAAGCGGTTTTGCGTGAGGATAATGCGACAAAACAAAGAGATAGAGTGATTCCCCGTTTCCGGTTCAACCGGAACCGCTCTATCCATGAAAAAGGCGCGAAACCGGAGCTTCGCGCCTTCAACTTTGGTAACTTTTCGCAAAAGCCTATTCGAGCAGCGGTGACCAGGCCGGGTCAGACGCGAAGTTTGGCGTCTGAATCTGGCGCTCGTTGCGGCCGGTCAGATCAATGGTGAAGAGCTTCGGACCGCCTGCACCTGCCGCCTTGCGGAAGAACATCAGAACGCGACCGTTCGGAGCCCAGGTCGGACCTTCATTGTGAAAGCCCGAGGTCAGCAGGCGTTCGCCCGAACCATCAGTCTTCATCACACCGATGGAAAACTGGCCCTGCGACTGCTTGGTGAAGGCGATGAGATCGCCGCGAGGAGACCAGACCGGCGTAGAGTAGCTGCCGTCACCTGCCGAGATACGGCGCGGATTGGAGCCATCGGCACCCATGACATAAAGCTGCGGACGTCCACCACGGTCGGAGGAGAAAACGATCTGCGATCCGTCCGGTGAATAGGACGCGCTCGTATCGATCGCCTGGCTGTTGGTCAGGCGCGTGGTCGAACGATTGCGCAAATCCATGGTATAGATATTGGCGCTGCCGTCGTCCTGAAGCAGACTCATCACGACCTTCTGGCCATCGGGCGAGAACCGCGGAGCAATGGTCATGCCGGGGAAGTTGCCGACGAGTTCACGCTGGCCGGTTTCGAGCTGCAGCAGATATACTTTCGGTGAACCGCCTTCGAACGACATATAGGTGACTTCCTGACGGTTCGGCGAGAAACGCGGCGTCAGCGAAATCGCGCGACCGTCGGAAATATAACGCACATTGGCGCCGTCCTGATCCATGATGGCCAGTCGCTTCACGCGCTTCTGTGCCGGGCCGGATTCGTCGACGAAAACAACGCGCGTATCGAAATAGCCCTTTTCACCGGTCAGGCGCTCATAGATGGCGTCAGCGATGATGTGGGCGACGCGGCGCCAGTTGTCCGGCGTGGTGAAAAACTGCTGGCCGATCATCTGCTGGCCACCGAACGTATCCCACAGGCGGAACTCGGCCTTGAGGCGGCCATCCGGCTGCTTGGTGATGCGGCCCGTAACGAGCGCCTGCGCATTGATGACCTTCCAGTCCTCGAAACGCGGAGCCGCGTCCGGATTGGAGATCTTCTCGATGAAGGCGCCCTTGTCGATAGGCGCGAAAAGACCCGACCGCTCAAGATCAGCCGCAATGACCGACGTGATATTCGGTCCGAGCTGGTCGGCCGAAAGGAAATCGGTGATGGCGATCGGCAGCGGCTCGATCACACCCTTGTTGATATTGATTTCCACGACGGCGCGCGCCGGCATGGTGCAGACAAGGCTTGCGGCAATCATACACGCGAAAGCCGAAAAGACCGTCCGGATCTTTGTATTGATGATGCCGATTTTCATGTCTTCTGGGACCTCTTTGTCCTTGGCACTAGTGGGTTGGCGACCGGAAACCCGGTCAGAACATATCGCTCGGGTCGAAGTTGACGATCACTTCCGACCATGTGTCATACTTGTCCGCTGGCAGATTGTACGGTGCGCAGCGTGCGACAGCGCGCTTGGCGCTCTCAGCGGCTGCACGAGCCACACCATCACCGCCACCGCCCGACGTAACCTCAGGCGAAGCCTGTAGGGAGCCGTCCTGGTTCAGCTTCATCTTGACGGTCACGACCAGTCCCGGCGCGTCAGCCACACCGGCCGGTACGTTCCAGCACTTTGAGATAGCTCCCTTCAGCGCATCAGTTTCGCTCTGGCTGAGCTTGGCGCCGCCCGTATTCTTCTTGCCGCCCAGCGAAGCCTGATCGGTGGAACGCTTGGCACCGCCGCCTGCCGCCTTCTGCTTGTTCAGAAGGGCTGCAACCTCATCTGCAATCGCGTCTTTCTTCGATTGCGATGTTTGCGAAGCGCTCTGCGTCGGCTTCTTCTCTTCCGTCGGCTTGCGGTCCGGCGTCTTCGCGGTCTGCGCCTGCGGTGGCTTCGGCTTGGCTTCCGGCGCGGGAACCTTGTCTGGCAGCTTCGGCGCTTCCGCGTCGGGCGATTCAGCCTGCTTTTCGATGGCTTCCGCCACCGGATCGGGCTTCACTTCCTGCTTTTCTTCCGGCTTGGTCTGAACTTCCGTCGCAGGAACCGGCGTCGGCTTCGTCTCCGGCTTCTGTTCCGGTTTCGGATCAGGCTTCGGTTCCGGCTTCTTCACCGGTTCCGGTTGTGCCTTTGGCTCTTCAGCCGCCTCGATTGGCTTTGCCTTCGTGTCGGGCTTTGGGGGCGTCGTGGTGTCTACGTCCTGATCGCCGACATTCTGGGCGTCGGGAACGGTTTGCGGCTTGGTTGTCGGCACGGGAGCCGACTTTTCCTTCATGGGCGCTTTCTTGTCGCCCTGCTGGATTTGGGTAATCGACTCGATCGGTACGATATCGACAGGGAATGATTCCGAATCCTGCACGTCGAAAGCCTTCGGCGAGGAAAACGAAACCACTGCCAGCGCGACCGCAACGGCATGCAATGCAACAGAAGATGTCAGGCCAGCCTTCATGATGGCGTCAGCTATCCTGCTCCTGGAGGGTCACAAGGCCGATATTCTTGAAACCGGCGGCGGAAATGCGAGCCATGACTTTCATGACGGTGCCGTAATCGGCAGCCTTGTCACCGCGCACGAAAATGCGCTCTTCATAGCCTGTCTTGGCGATGGCCTGGAGCTTCGGAACCACTTCCTCAATCGGAATTTCAGTTTCCTGCAGGAAGATCTTGCCTTCGCTATTGACCGAAACGGTGATCGGCTGCGTGTCGGCGTTCATGGCCTTGGCCTGCGTGTCCGGCAGATCAATTGGCACGCCAACAGTCAGCAATGGTGCGGAGACCATGAAGATGATGAGGAGAACGAGCATCACGTCAACGAACGGCGTGACGTTGATTTCGCTCATCAATGCTGGTCTGCGGCCGCGCCTGCGGCGTCCGCCCGACTGCATTCCCTGATTTCCTACCGACATGCCCATTGCAAGATTCCCGAAGGCTGAAATTACACTCGATGCTTGAAGCCGCTTAATTACGCGGCGTCAGCTTCTCATCAATTTGGCGCGACAGTATGGCGGAAAATTCATCCGCAAAGCCTTCCAGTCGCCCACCGATCTTGCCCGCGTCTGCCGACAGCTTGTTATAGGCAATAACGGCAGGAATAGCGGCAAGAAGACCGATTGCCGTTGCCAGAAGCGCTTCGGCGATACCTGGCGCCACGACGGCAAGACTGGTGTTCTTGGAAGCGGCGATGGCCTGGAACGAGGTCATGATACCGACAACCGTGCCGAACAGACCGATAAAGGGGGCCGAGGAACCGATGGTCGCCAGAAAGCCCAGACGCGAGTCGAGCTTTTCACTTTCACGCGCCAGCGCGACGTCCATGGCCTTGTCGATACGCATCTGAAGACCGATGGGCGAGCGAGCGCCCTTCTCGAATGATTTCTTCCATTCACGCATCGCAGCCATGAAGATGGACGCCATGCCCGTGGTGCGGCGTTCACCGAGATTGCGATAGAGTTCCTCCAGCGACTGGCCTGACCAGAACGTCTGCTCGAAGCGATCAATCGCGCGGCGCGCCCGTCCGTAAGCAATCGTTTTGTCTACGATGATAGCCCAGGTCCAGATCGAGGCGAACAGCAGGCCAAGCATAACCAGCTTGACGACCCAGTTCGCCTGCATGAACAGGCCCCAGAGGGTAACATCGGCGGCGGGGGCCGCTAACGCAACATTTTCCATCGATCTACCGTCCTCGAATCCAAACGCCCGGCCACATGACCGGGCGGTATCGCAAATCCGTTACTCAACGTCTGAAAACAGACGCTCCAAACCTGCGCAGCTTTTCATTTGAAGCCGTACCTGCCCGACGAGCGGTCGACACTTCGTTCGGCAACCGCCATTCCCGGATTTCAACTTTAAATCCATCACGCGCTTGTTACGGTTAATTTTGGTGAAAGGAAGGCGCTGCGCTTCGTGCCTGCCTCTCCACCGATTCCGTCAGGGTGATTAATGGAATATTATGGTTAAAGATGCGTTAGCATTCGGCCAATTAGGCATATTTGCCGGTAGCGCATAGAGCAAGCCAGCGCAGAAAGTGCCTGGAGCTGTCTTGGGACTCAGTCCTTGCGGCTGTTGGTGAAGGCTTCCCGCCACTCGTCGGGAATGCGACGCGGATGGCCTGCCTTTGTTATCATCACGGCCTCTACCTTCGCCTCCGAAAGCAGACGTTCACCGCAGGTAATCTTCTGCGCCATGATGACCCGTGCGCCACGAATTTCGCTGACGCGGGTTTCAATCAGAATAAGGTCGTCCATCTTCGCGGGCGATTTGTAATCGATCTCCATGCGGCGAACGACCCAGACCATTTCCTCGCCAAGCGCGCCTTCGGCCAGTTCGATATGATGAACGTCCTGCAGGCGCAGGAAGTCCGTGCGTCCGCGTTCGTAGAATTCGAGATAACGACCGTGATAGACGAAGCCGGAAAAATCCGTATCGGCATAATAGATGCGTGCATAGAGCAGATGCGCGCCGTCTTTCAGTTCGCCCGATACGGCAGCCTGCGCCAATTGTTCCTGTCGTTCCGTCATTCATCTTCCATAAAGAGACCGTATTGCGACTGCTGGATGATTTCAGCAGGCGCAGGCAATCCGAGATGCTGCCATGCGATGGCCGTCAAAACGCGACCGCGTGGCGTGCGCTGCAGGAAGCCCTGCTGGATCAGATAGGGTTCGATAATGTCTTCAATTGCATCACGCGGCTCAGACAGGCCGGCGGCAATGGTTTCGATCCCCACCGGACCGCCGCCGAAATTGCGTGCGATAATATTGAGGTAACGCCGGTCGAGCTGATCCAGCCCGCGATTGTCCACTTCAAGACGTGACAGCGCCTCATCGGCAATCTTCCGATCAATGACATCCACGCCTGCAACCAGCGCGAAATCACGCACGCGGCGCAACAACCGACCGGCAATACGCGGAGTACCGCGCGAACGGCGGGCGACTTCCAGCGCACCATCCGGCGAAATACCCATCTGCATGATGCGCGCACCACGCCGCACGATATATTCCAGCTCCTCGACCGTGTAGAAATTGAGCCGTGTCGGAATGCCGAAACGATCCCGCAACGGCGTGGTCAAAAGCCCGAGACGGGTCGTGGCCGCAACGAGCGTGAACTTGGCGAGGTCGATCTTGACCGAACGGGCGGCAGGCCCCTCGCCGATGATGAGATCGAGCTGGAAATCCTCCATGGCCGGGTAGAGGATTTCTTCCACCGCCGGGCTCAGGCGATGAATTTCATCGATGAAAAGAACGTCGCGCTCTTCCAGATTGGTCAAGAGAGCCGCAAGATCGCCCGCCTTGGCAATGACCGGGCCGGATGTGGAGCGGAAATTGACGCCCAGCTCCTTGGCCATGATCTGCGCCAGCGTTGTCTTGCCGAGCCCCGGAGGGCCAACGAACAGGACATGGTCAAGTGCCTCGCCACGCACTTTGGCGGCTTCAATGAAAACCTTGAGATTGGCGCGCGCTGCCGCCTGCCCGACAAAATCGTCAAGCGTCTGCGGGCGCAGCGTATTGTCTTCGTCTACGCGTCTATCGGCATCGATGAGAGGGTTGCGGTCGCTCATGCCTTCCTCCTCGCATGAACATATCGCTCAGGCAAGTAAATCACCGCGACAATTCCTTCAATCCAAGACGGATCAGCTTGGCCGAATCGGCGCCCTCGCCCGCTTCCTTCAGGGCGGCAGCGACGGCATTGGCGGCCTGATCACGCGAATAGCCTAGATTGGAAAGCGCCGACACCGCATCGGCAACCGGTGCCGGAGCCGCCCCCGCGCCAAGTTCCTGCTTGAGCCCGATCGTGCCGCTCGCATCACCGGCGAAGGCAGGCGCCTTGTTCTTGAGTTCCGTCACGATGCGCTCAGCGACTTTCTTGCCGACGCCCGGCGCGCGCGACACCATGGCGATGTCACGCAATGCAATCGCATTGGCGAGTTCCGATGGAGACAAAGTGCCAAGCACGGCCAGAGCCACCTTGGCGCCAACGCCCTGCACATTCTGCAACAGGCGGAACCATTCACGCTCAAGCTGACTGGCAAAACCATAAAGGCGGATCATGTCTTCGCGAACATAGGTTTCGATAAACAGGATGGCCGCCTCGCCCGCACCACCGAGATTGCCCAGCGTGCGCGCCGAACAAAACGCAACGTAGCCGACGCCATGCACATCGATGACGGCATGATCCTCGGCAATTTCATCGATCACGCCCTTGAGCTTGCCGATCATTCTGATCCTACCCCGCTGAGAGCGCATCCCGAAAAGTGTAAAACGGTTTTCGGACGAGATGCGCGCAAAAAAACTACGTTAGAACGCGCAGCGACCTGATGGATCAGGTCGCTGCGCGTTCTAACAGCGCCTGCATCCGGCGGGCGCTTACAATGCTCTGACGATGATGCGCATGACAAATGGCGATGGCCAGTGCATCGGCGGCATCGCTCGTATCGAACGATGCGCGCGGCATCAGCACTTTCACCATCATATGGATTTGCTGCTTTTCCCCGTGCCCGACGCCGATTACAGCCTTCTTCACGGCATTCGGCGCATATTCGGCAACGGGCAGTCCGGCCTGCGCGGGCGCCAGCAAAGCAATACCGCGCGCCTGACCAAGTTTCAGCGTTGCCGTTGCGTCCTTGTTGACGAAGGTGTGTTCGACCGCTGCCTCATGCGGCATATATTCATGCAGGACTTTGGAAAGCCCTTCATGCAGCTGGCAGAGGCGCGATGCCAGATCCATCTCGGCATTCGAGGTTACGGTGCCCGAGCCGATGAAATGCAGTGAATTGCCAAGCGATTCGACAATGCCCCAGCCAGTACGGCGCAGGCCCGGATCAATACCAATGATGCGAATCGTTTCTTTCATAAGCGAACCCTATCCTCAGACGGATTCACTTGACAGCAGAAAAGTGAACAAAAGAGAAACATGCGCCACGAAGGGCACATATGATCAATTGTTACGAAGCGCCAAAAGCGGTCTTGAGCAAAACGATCTGTTCGGAAACCGGGTTGCCACGCGGAACGCCCTGAAGCGAAACCACTTCACCGTAAACTTCGCGGTCCATGCGGCGCACGCGTGCCTGAAGGCGCATGGAACGGTCAATGAGTTCCATGAATGCGGCGGGCAGTTCGGACCAGCCCTGTGCAACTTCGCCCGCCGACGGTGTATCAAGACGCACCTTGGCCTTTTCGGCGGAAACCTGCTGGCGGGTCATCTCACCGCTGCGTGCCGCGCGCTGGAGCAACAGCCAGGACGCTATCTGCATCAGGCGCGTCGTCAGACGCATCGATTCGGCAGCATAGAGCGTCGCAGCCACACGGGAAAGATTGCGTGCGTCTTCACGGCCTTCGCCGTCGAGATAGCTCGCAGCTTCCTCGACCATATCCATGCCTTCGGCGTAGATCGGCTTGAACGAATCCGAGAAGACCATGCGCTCCGCGAGGCTGATCATATTGCTCGGCATCTGACCCTGTTCGCTAATCACTGCTCTGCCACCTTGCATGACCGCCGGTATCGGCGGCCCATTCCGTTGCCGCATACGTCCGGTGGGATTTGCCGGACGGATACGAATGAAACCATTGAACCGCTGTTCGACCATGGGGGAGGCTGAGACGGAACAGCTGCGCTAAACAAGTCCACGATAAACTGCACCTTCATGCACCGTCGCGCAAGTTTATGTTTAACATTCGGTTAACATTTTCAAAGGCTTTTGATCAAAGCCAGGAAACTAAGCACGCCCCCAAAAGTGGAAACCGGTTTTGGGACAAGGACATGCGTGAAAAAGATTAAAGCGGGTCGTTTGAATATGACAAAATACGACACGATTTAGAACGGATTGAGCAGATATTCCGTTCCACGTCCCTGCATGTGGAGATTGGTTTTTCCCGGTGCGTAGCAAAAAGCACATAAAAAAAGAGCCGCAATGGCGGCTCTCAGGAGTTTAACAGGGAGGCGTCAAACAGAGTGGCTAAACCACTCGGTAAGAATCCAGCCGAACTGGATGTAAACCATTTAACATTCTTAAGATTAATGAATGGTTAATTTCTGCTCGGCGCTGTGGATAATCTCGCACAATCCGGCGCTGTTTACTCAAAGAAAAGCCGCCCGAAACGGGCGGCTGATCGGTGCTGATTGTTAATAGCGCTGCATTGCAGGCTTCGAGCTTGAGGCAACCTGCATCTTGACGGGCTCGGCAGCGGGAACAGCGGATTTTGCCGACGCGGCTGCGCCTTTTTTGCTCCAACCAATGGTCGGCAGCCATTCAAGATAATAGGCCAGCGCGAACTGCATGACGATGCCGGTTGCAATCAGCAGCGTGTCATAAGGCAAGCCGCCCGGATTAACGAGCTTCATCACCTGTGCGACCATTGCCAGCAGCGTACCGGCAATAAAGACCGGCAACGAATGCTTGCCGAGAATCGCCAGCGGATTATCCGGCGCAGTCCGGGCAATGTTGTTCAGCGTCGGCACAACAGCAATGAGATAGGCAATCGCCAGCACATGCAGCAGGCGCGGGCCTGACAGGAAGGTCTTGTCGAAGCCGGTGACGACCATCGGCATGCCCATTGATGCGTCGATACCCCATAGCGGGATGCGGACCCATGCCAGCGCCAGCACGAGATAGCCGACAGCTAGGCCGATCAGCAGCGGATGCTTCGGCAGTTCACCACCGCGACGCACATGCATCACGCCCGCGATACCGATCGCAAACAGAAACTGCCACGACAGCGGGTTCAAGAACCAGACGCCTTCGGTCGGATAGTTGACCGGCGCAACGTGATAGAGGCCAGACAGGAACCAGACCGTTCCGGAAACACCGAGCATGAGCGGCAGGCTGATGCGCGCCAGCAGAAGCAGGAGCGGGGTCAGAATCAGCATCACGGCATACATCGACAGAATGTTGTTATAGCCAAGCTGGTGACCCATGGTGACGATGCCGAACAGCGCCTCGACCGGGTGCTTGACCAGTGGTGCGATGTTGATCTGCGTCAACAGTTCCGAACGTTTCAGGAAGATGGCCGCAGCAGCGAAAATGGCGATGGTCGCCATGGTGGTCATGATGTGCGTGGTATAGAGCACGCCCGCGCGGCGCCACATCTTCAGCGACAGGAGCAGGCGATTGCCGGGGGCAAACTTTGATCCATAAGCAAGCGCCACGGCCATGCCGGAAATCAGCACGAAAGCTTCAGCCGAATCGGAGAAGCCCAGATTCTTGTGCGTGAAATGCTCGTAGATCGTGCCGGGCACATGGTTGATGAAGATCGTTAGCAGCGCGAGCGCACGAAACACGTCAATGCGCGTATCACGCATTTTCGTTGGTTGTGCGGGCATCGCTTCTCTAGCGGTCGCAATATTCATTTACCAGCCTGCCTATCTTTGAAGGAAAGCGCTCGCACTTGGGATTGCGCGGCTTTCCAATCTTCTTCGTGTCATTCCGGATGGGTAACCGGAACAGTTTCACACGTTTTGCCGGGGCGTTCAGCGCCCGGTCTTGGTGTGGCATATATACCCGTTAATCCCGGCAGAACCGGGTTGGTTCCGATCAACTTTCGTTCCAGTGGATAACATTCTGCCAGCCCGGACAGGCGCAAACCGACGTGAGTTTCGCCAATGAATACTTGCCGAAGCGCGGTTGCGTCGCATAAATGCGATAAAACAAATAGATAGAGCGCAGCTTCTGTTTCCGATAAACAGAACGCCTCTATTGCCCGAATTCCATCACGTTTTTCCCGTTAGGCTTGGTTCATGAACACGCCCGCACACCAGACTGAAATCGAACGCTGCCGCATTGTGCTGGTTGCGCCTCCACTTGCCGACGGCGCGGCTCTCGCAAAGCTTTTGACGGCCGCACTATCGGGCGGTGACGTTGCAAGCGTCATTCTCGATACCGGCGATCTCGATGAGGCCACTTTTCAGGCCACGGCCGAAAAAGTCATCCCCATCATTCAGGAGAAAGGCGCTGCCGCGCTCATCCTCAACGATACACGCATCGCAGGTCGCGTCGGCGCTGATGGTATTCACATCGAAGGCAAGACTGCCGATCTGGCGGATGCAATCGAAAAGCATACGCCGAAAATGATCGTCGGCACCGGCAATCTGCGTGACCGCCATGGCGCGATGGAGATCGGCGAATTGCAGCCCGACTATGTCTTCTTCGGAAAGATCGGCGCGGACAACAAGCCGGATGCCCATCCGCGTAACCTGTCGCTGGCTGAATGGTGGTCGCAGATGGTGGAAATCCCCAGCATCGCGCAAGCCGGAAGCACGCTGGAAAGCATCATCCCTGCAGCCGAAACCGGCGCGGATTTCGTTGCGCTCGGACGCGCCGTCTTCGACGCGGAAGACCCCGCAAAGGCTGTCGCGGAAGCCAACCGGCTTCTCGATGAGAACGCGCCACGTTTTGAAAACTGATTCCTTCATCAAGGTCTTGCCGATGCCCATGAAGAACAAATTTCTTCTCGCTGCCGTTCTGACATTCGCGCTGCCGGTCCTGCCTGCTCTGGCAGCAGGCGAGCCGGTGCACGGTCAGAAGGAGAGCCAGCAGGGTAATCACAAGGACAAGAAGGCGGACAAGCCAGCCAAGCCGGTGATGCTGCCGCAGCCGGCAACCACGGAACCGATGCCCCCCATCGATCCGAGCCGCTTCGGCGACAAACCGGCAGACGAGGCATTCGGCGCATTTCAACGCGGTCTTTATCTGACTGCTTTCAATCTGGCCAAGCCACAGGCTGAAAAGGGCGATCCGGCATCGCAGGCGCTCATTGCAGAGATTTATGCCCGCGGACTCGGCATCCCCGCCAACCAGAAACTGGCGGCAGAGTGGTATGAGAAAGCAGCCAATAACGGCGTTGTCGAAGCGCAATTCCGCTATGCTGCACTTCTGCTTCAGGGCACCTATGCCAAGAAAGATCCGGTCAAGGCCGAGGAACTGATGAAGAAAGCCGCCGATGGCGGCAATGCCATGGCGCAGTTCAACTATGGCCAGATGCTGATGGTAAAGACGCCGGGCAAGCCGGGCATCGACCTTGCCTTCCCCTGGTTCGAGAAGGCCGCCGAAGCCAAACTGGCCGACGCACAATATGCACTCAGCCAGATTTATGCCAACGGTACGCCTGCCATTCCGCGTGACGACAAGAAAGCGCGCGTCTATCTCCTGCTTGCAGCCGCGCAAGGTTACGATACCGCGCAGTTCGATCTCGGTCGCTGGCTGATTGAAGGGCGCGGCGGCGACCGCGACTACGAACAGGGTTTTGGCTGGATGCGTCTTGGTGCCCAGCGCGGCATGGTGATGGCGCAGGCCTGGCTTGCCCGTCTCTATCGCGACGGCATCGGCACCGAAGGCGATCTCGTCAAGGCTGCGGCCTGGTATATTGTTGCCCAACGCGCCGGTTTTCGCTCGCCGGACCTCAACGACATGATGGACGGACTGGCTGACGACCAGATCAAACAGGCCATAGAAACCGCCAACAATCTGCGCGTTCGCTGATTTTTGGGCGAATTTTCTGGCACGTCCTGCTCTCTTTTCGTGCTCAGGCTTGCGCCAAGCGCCTTTTTATGGTCTTGAGACGCCGATTATCGTGGTTCGAGTATAAGGCAGGTGCGCAATCTCCGGAATAAACCGGACGGTTGCCTTTTCGTCGTCATGCGCCGGACCGCACATGGTTTCACATTTTCATTCCGGATCAAGCTCATGAAGATCAATGGTAACGAAATCCGCCCCGGCAATGTCATCGAACATGCTGGCGGCCTGTGGGTTGCGGTCAAGACCAACGCCGTCAAGCCTGGCAAGGGCGGTGCCTATAATCAGGTCGAACTGAAGAACCTCATCAACGGCACCAAGCTCAACGAACGTTTCCGCGCTGCTGAAACCGTGGAGCGCGTTCGTCTGGAACAGAAGGATTTCTCGTTCCTCTACGAACAGGGCGAAGCGCTGATCTTCATGGACACCGAATCCTACGAACAGCTTGAGCTGGCCAAGGATTTTGTTGGCGACCGCGCTGCTTTCCTGCAGGATGGTATGATGGTCACGGTCGAACTTTACGAAGAAAAGCCGATCGGCATCCGTCTGCCGGATCAGGTCACGCTCGCCATCACCGAAGCCGATCCGGTCGTCAAGGGCCAAACCGCTGCATCGTCCTACAAGCCGGCTGTGCTTGAAAACGGTATCCGCATTCTCGTACCGCCGTTCATTGCATCCGGTGAACGCGTGATCGTTGATACCAACGAACTGACCTACGTCAGCCGCGCTTAATACGAAAAACGAGATCTGCGGTGCCCCGTATCGGGCGCCGCATAATCCATGTCGCAAATTTAGCGACCGTTCTTTCTCAGATCGCTCAATTCCCCCGACTGTCCGCCAAACATGTTTCTGGCTGGATGATCGACCTTCTGTTTATGATTAACTGCATGATTCCCTTCAAAATCCACGCTTCGGGATCGTGCTTACAAGGACAATGAAATGGCCCGCTCAGCCCTTCTCAACGTTATGGTACAGGCCGCTATGAAGGCCGGCCGCAGCCTCGCTCGTGATTTTGGCGAAGTCCAGAATCTCCAGGTTTCTCTCAAGGGCCCAGGCGACTATGTCAGCCAGGCAGACCGTCGCGCCGAACAGATCGTCTATACGGAATTGAGCCGCGCCCGCCCGGATTACGGCTTCCTGATGGAAGAATCCGGCGAGGTTGAATCCAAGGACGGACAGCATCGCTGGCTGATCGATCCTCTCGACGGTACCACGAATTTCCTGCACGGCATTCCGGTTTTCGCAGTCTCCATCGCTCTCGAGCGTCAGGGGCAGATCGTCGCCGGCGTCATCTACAATCCGGCCATGGACGAGCTTTACACCGCAGAACGCGGTGGTGGCGCATTCCTCAATGACCGTCGCCTGCGCGTTGCATCGCGCAACAAGCTGGTTGATTCCGTCATCGGCACCGGTATTCCCCATCTGGGTCGCGGCCATCACGGCCATTATCTGGTCGAACTGCGCAATGTCATGGCTGAAACCGCAGGCATCCGTCGCATGGGCGCCGTTGCGCTCGACCTCGCCTATGTTGCAGGCGGCCGTCTGGATGGCTTCTGGGAAGACGGCATGCATCCGTGGGATCTCGGCGCGGGCATGCTGATGATCCGCGAAGCCGGTGGTTTTGTCTCGGACAAGAATGGCGGGCAGGATATTTTCGGCACCAAAACCATTGTTGCGGGCAATGAAATCATTCAGAAAGCCTTGCTGAAGACGATCAACAAGCCGATCTGATTTAATTCCGGCATTACCTGCGTTTCCTTTCAGCGCGTCGTGTGAAAGCGGCGCGCTGAAGCATTTTTGCCTTCATTTTTTCGTATCCAGACGATTCCGCTTCACGAATTAATGAAGTAGGCTCCTGTTCAAACACGCGACCATGGAGCGCAGCGCATGAGCGATTTGAGAGTTTCCCGGGACCGTCTGGACGAGGGACGTGATTACGACCCCTACCGCCTTTCGAGCCCGCGCATCGTCATTCTCTCCATGGCGATCTTCCTTATTATCGTCGCCTTTCTGGCGGCGATCCTGATGCGACAGATTCACACTTTCTTCATCACCAATCCTGGTCTCAACGGGCTTATTCTCGGCGTTCTGCTGGTCGGCATTCTGCTCGCCTTCGGGCAGGTGTTGCGGCTTTTGCCTGAAATTCGCTGGGTTAATTCATTCCGCGACGGTGACCGCGAAGGCACCACGCGCCCACCCGTGCTGCTGGCACCGATGCGTGCTCTGATCGGCCGCCGCCAGTCGATGGCGCTGTCGACCTCATCCATGCGGTCGATCCTCGATTCCATCGCGACGCGCCTTGATGAAAGCCGCGATATATCGCGCTATCTGATCGGCCTTCTGGTCTTTCTCGGTCTTCTCGGCACTTTCTGGGGCCTTCTGGAAACAGTCGGGTCCATAGGACGCACCATCCAGACACTTGACCCCAATTCCGGCAGCACTGGCGACGTTCTCGATGCATTGAAAGCCGGGCTTCAGGCTCCACTGTCTGGCATGGGTACAGCCTTCTCGTCTTCTCTGTTCGGCCTTTCCGGCTCGCTCATTCTCGGCTTCCTTGATCTTCAGGCGGGCCGCGCGCAAAACCGCTTCTATACAGAACTGGAAAACTGGCTTTCCTCGGTCACCGATCTCGGTTCCGATATCGCAGCCGATCAAAACGGCGGCACGGAAGAAATCCGCGTTCTGGCCGACAGGCTACAGAACCTCCATGGTGGGGACGCTTCGACACAGCGCACCACGGCAGCGCTGGCCAATCTTGCGGAAGGCATACAGGGCCTCGTCAAGAACATGCGCAGCGAACAGCAGATCATGCGCGACTGGGTGGAAAAGCAGGCCGACGAGCAGAAGGCCATCCGCCAGACGCTTGACCGCCTCACCAAGGCCATCGGCGAGCGTTCGCACGACCGCAAATCCGACCGCACGGACAAGACGGAGTAGGCCGCCATGTCCCTCGCCCGCAACCGCCGCTCCCAAAGGCATGTCGATTACTGGCCGGGCTTCGTCGATGCGCTGACGACGTTGCTGCTCGCAATCATGTTCCTGCTCACCGTCTTCGTGCTGGCGCAATTCCTGCTAAGCCGCGAGGTCAACAACAAGGACAGCGTGCTTGCACGCCTCAACAGCCAGATACAGGAATTGACGCAGCTTCTGTCGCTGGAGCGCAGCAATTCGCAGGACATGCAGGACACCATCGCCAATCTGCAAGCTTCGCTGTCCAGCGCGGAAAATGAGCGTTCGCGTCTGCAAAGCCTTTTGAACGAAGGCAGCGGCGCGGGTGCAGCGGCTGAAAAGCGCGCTGGTGAACTGTCCGAAAGCCTTGATGCCGAAAAGCAGGTCAGCGCCCGCGCACTCAGTCAGGTGGAACTGCTGAACCAGCAGATTTCGGCTCTTCGCCGCCAGATCGCAGCGCTTGAAGATGCACTCAATGCTTCCGAAAGCCGCGACCGCGAATCGAACGCCAAGATCGCCGATCTCGGCCGCCGCCTGAATGTCGCGCTGGCGCAGCGCGTGCAGGAGTTGAACCGCTACCGTTCCGACTTCTTCGGGCGTCTGCGTGAAATCCTATCAGACAAGGAAAACATTCGCATAGTCGGTGACCGTTTCGTCTTCCAGTCGGAAGTTCTTTTCCCGACGGGTTCGGCGGATATCAATCCGGCCGGTCAGGACGAGATGAAGAAACTTGCCGATGCGGTAAACCAGCTCAATCAGGAAATCCCGGATGACATCAACTGGGTGCTGCGCGTTGACGGCCACACAGACAATGTACCTCTGGCCGGCACCGGACGTTTCCGCGACAATTGGGAGCTTTCATCGGCCCGAGCAACCGCAGTGGTCAAATTCCTGATCGCCAACGGCGTTCCGGCCAACCGGCTCGTCGCGGCTGGCTTCGGCGAATATCAGCCGCTCGACGCCGCCGACACACCCGATGCCCGGTCCAAGAACCGGCGCATCGAGCTGAAGCTGACCGAACGTTAAGAAGAAATGACGGGAGGGCAAAGCCCTCCCATTTCACTTCGCAACGAATGCTCCAGCACCTGCCTCGAATTGCAGCTTGGCGAGACGGGCATAGATACCGCCCTTTTCGACAAGGCTTTGATGTGTGCCTTCTTCGACAATATGACCATGGTCGAGCACGAGAATGCGGTCGGCCTTGAGCACAGTTGCAAGCCGGTGCGCAACGACAAGCGTCGTGCGATCAGCCATCAGGCTGTCCAGAGCTTTCTGCACCAGCATTTCGCTTTCGGCATCAAGCGCTGACGTCGCTTCATCAAGGAGAAGAATGGGCGCAGCACGTAAGATTGCCCGCGCAATGGCAATACGCTGGCGCTGACCGCCTGAAAGCGTCACACCGCGTTCACCCACTTCCGTATCATAGCCCTTGTCGAGCGCCATGATGAAATCTTGCGCAAGAGCCGCCTTTGCCGCCGCCACAATCTCCTCGTCGCTCGCTCCGGGGCGACCGAAGGCGATATTCTCGCGTATGCTGGTGGCGAAAATCGCGACGTCCTGCGGCACGGTTGCAATACGCGCGCGAACGGCTTGCGGGTCGGCATCAGGCAAGGCCACGCCATCGATCAGGATCTTGCCGGACTGCGGATCATAATAGCGCATGACAAGCGCGAAGATCGTGCTCTTGCCGGCACCCGAGGGGCCGACAATCGCAACGGTTTCGCCGGGTTTCACGGTGAAGCTGATGCCGTTGAGCGACGGCGCATCTGGCCGTGTCGGATAGGAGAAATGCACAGAATCGAACACGATCTCGCCGCGCGGCGGCACCGGCATGGCAACGGGCTTCAAGGGGGCTGCGATGCCGGGCTGTTCGTCCAGAATTTCGACAAGGCGCTCCGTTGCCCCTGCAGCCTGCGCCAGTTCCCCCCCCACTTCCGACAAGGCACCGAAGGAACTGCCTGCAAACACCGCGTAAAGCACGAACTGTCCAAGCGTACCGGCCGTCATCGTGCCAGCCAGCACATCACGCGAACCGAACCAAAGCACCGCAACAATGCTGGAGAAGATCAGGAAAATTGCAAAGGCCGTCAGGATTGCGCGGGCTTGAATGGAGGAACGCGCTGCCTGGAAGGCTTTTTCCACCGCGCTGCCAAAACGCCCGACCACCATGTTCTCGTTGGTGAAAGCCTGCAGCGTGCGCATCGCGCCAATCTGTTCGCTGGCATAGGCATTGGCCTTCGCAAGCATGTCCTGCGTCATACGGGAGCGGCGACGCACCGAGCGTCCGAAGGCAATGAGGGGCAAAACGATGATCGGAATGGCGGCAATGACCAACGCAGAAAGCTTCGGGCTGGTCACGACCATCATCGCCAATGCGCCGACACCCAGAATCATGTTGCGCAGCGCGACAGAGGCCGTAGCGCCCACCACGGACTTGATCTGCGTTGTGTCGGATGACAGACGCGAAACGATTTCACCGGACTGCGACCGGTCGAAGAATTCCGGCGAGAGCGCCGTCACATGCGAGAATACCGCATTGCGCAGATCGGCAACCACCCGCTCTCCGAGCGAAATCACGAAGAAATAGCGCAGGCCCGACGCCAGCGCGAGAATGAGCGCCAGCAACACGAGCATGCCGAAGTAATTATTGACGAAGATCGCATTCGAGCCCGTAAAGCCATGGTCAATCATGCGACGCAGCGCAACAGGCACTGCAAGGGTCGTTACAGCGGCCAGCACCAACGAAAAGAGCGCCCCTGCAACCAGGACCTTATAGGGTGCCAGAAACGGCATCATCCTCTTCAGCGGCTTCAGCGAGCGGCGTTTGCGACTTTCTTCTGCAGTCAATTCGTGATTCATATCAATTTCAGTATCCCGGTCGGCCATTCTTGTGTTTGCGCCCTTGTTATTGCCGTGCGCCTGATGTATAGGCTCGCCAACCCTTTTGGAAGCCGTTGCCTGTAGGTAATGGGTCTTCATATCTGCCATTGGGCGAAAGTGCCGCAGTTTCGATAGTCAAGGCTGCGCTTTTCACCCCAGACTTTCAGGATTGAGAAGATGAAAGCCAATATCCATCCCGACTACCACACCATCAAGGTCGTGATGACCGATGGCACCGAATACATGACCCGCTCGACCTGGGGCAAGGAAGGCGATACGATGAACCTCGATATCGACCCGACCACTCATCCGGCCTGGACGGGCGGTTCGCAGACCCTGCTTGATCGCGGCGGTCGCGTTACCAAGTTCAAGAACCGTTTCGGCAATCTCGGCATCTAATCCGATATTGCATCTGGTTGAAAAGCCCCGCCTCGGCGGGGTTTTTTATTGCCCGAATGTCTCATTCATCAAGGCATAAAAAATCCCGGACAAAGCCGGGATTTTTCGAGATTATCTCAGAGTGCCCAATCAGGCGCTCAGCTTTTCCATGACTTCGTCGCTGACTTCGAAATTCGTGTAGACGTTCTGCACGTCGTCATCGTCTTCGAGCACGTTGAGAAGCTTGAGAACCGAACGCGCCTTTTCCTCGTCCAGCTCGGTATTGGTCTGCGGCTTCCAAATCGTCTTGATCGATTCGGCTTCACCGAGCGCAGCTTCCAGAGCCTTGGACACTTCGCCGATATCTTCGAACGCGCAGATGATGACGTGTTCTTCTTCACCGGACTGCACATCGTCAGCGCCAGCTTCGATGGCTGCTTCCATAACCTTGTCGGCGTCGCCGACTTCAGGCTTGTAGATGATTTCGCCGACGCGGTCGAACATGAAGGACACCGAGCCGGTTTCGCCCAGTGCACCGCCCGATTTCGTGAAGGCTGCGCGCACATTCGATGCAGTACGGTTGCGATTGTCCGTCAGCGCTTCCACGATGACCGATACGCCGCCGGGGCCACGGCCCTCGTAGCGCACTTCATCATAATTCTCGCCGTCATTACCGGCAGCCTTCTTGATGGCACGCTCGATATTGTCCTTCGGCATAGACTGCGCCTTGGCGTTCTGGATCGCCAGACGCAGGCGCGGGTTCATTGTCGGGTCAGGCAGCCCCTGCTTGGCAGCGACGGTGATTTCGCGTCCGAGCTTGGAAAACATTTTCGACCGCACCGCATCCTGACGGCCCTTGCGGTGCATGATATTCTTAAACTGTGAATGGCCGGCCATGGCACCCCTGTTCTGTTTAAAATGCTGTGCACGGAGAAAGCGTCACGCATGAAACAGAGATCAAGCAGAGAAGGGCCGCAGGTTGGGCCACAGTGCTTTCCGTGCAGAATGGCGGCGTTATAAGGAATTCAGGCCCATTCGTCCAGCAAAAGCGCCGTCCCCCTCGAATCTCTGTCAATAAAAGCAATATTGCTCGACCCGCCAGGCAAAGCAGATTATCTATAAATTCATGATTCAGCCCGCCCAGAACACCCCCAGCGAAACCATTGCAGCCCGTATCAGCCGCATTCTTGCCGACCGCATCATCGCGGGCGAGATAGAACCCGGCATGAAACTACGACAGGATCACATTGCCGAAGAATTCGAGACCAGCCATGTGCCGGTGCGCGAAGCATTCCGGCGGCTGGAGGCTCAAGGGCTTGCTGTTTCCGAGCCACGGCGCGGCGTCCGGGTCGCATCGTTCGACATCGGCGAGATCAGGGAAGTGGCAGAGATGCGGGCCGCTCTGGAAGTTCTGGCGCTGCGCCATGCAGCCCCGCACATCACACAGGCAACGCTCGACGCCGCCGAACAGGCCACACTGGAAGGCGACAAGTCACGCGATGTCAGAAGCTGGGAAGATGCCAATCGCCGCTTCCATCGGCTCATCCTCGAACCATGCAAGATGCCGCGTCTGCTTGCAGCCATCGACGATCTCCATGCTGCCAGCGCCCGGTTTCTCTTCGCTACCTGGCGGTCGGAATGGGAAACCCGCACCGACCACGACCATCGCGCCATCTTGCAGGCGCTGCGCCAGAACGATGTCGAGAGCGCAGTGACCATCCTCGCCCGTCATGTACAATGGATCGGACACCGTCCGGTCAAGACCGCATCGGGCAAGACGCGCGATTCGTTCGCGATTGTTGGTTGATCAGGCGCTTGCACAGATAAGCACCTCATTTCTATCGTCGCCACTCTGGTCACTCGTGCGGATTTTCAGCTGCGTGACAGGGGCTCTGCGCGCGACTCCCACAGCTACGCACCGTTCTGTTTGCGCCGCCTCTTGCGTTTATCGTCAGGAGCCTTAAGAAGATATAGATCGAATCTCAATTTTATCTATAATTTGAGGAAACCATGACGACCATCACCCAGACGTGCCCATCCTTCAGCCCACTCAATCTGGAATCCCGTTCCCCTGCGATGCGCCTTGCAGCCGTTGCGCTTGGCACGCTGGTTCTCGCCATCTCGTCGCAGATCGAAGTTCCGATGATTCCGGTTCCGATTACGCTGCAGACCCTGATCGTCCCGCTGATCGGCGCACTCTATGGCTGGCGTCTTGGCATGGCCACGGTTCTGGCCTGGCTCGGCGAAGCCATGCTCGGCCTTCCGGTTCTGGCTGGCGGTGCTGGCGGTCTTGCGCATTTCGCAGGCCCCACCGCAGGCTATCTCGTTTCCTTCCCGATCATCGCCGCGATGACCGGCTATCTGGCCGAACGCGGCTGGAACGGTAACCGCGTCGGCCTCGCCTTCGTTTCGTTCCTTGCCGCTAATGTAGTCTGCCTTGCGCTTGGCGCAGTCTGGCTGTCCAGCATCATCGGCGTTGAAAAGGCAATTGCCTTCGGCGTAACGCCGTTCCTTATCGGTGCCCTCATCAAATCGGCTCTTGGCGCTGCGATCCTCAAGGCCATCGCCCGCGACGGCAAGGCCTGATCAAACAGGTGACAATACGCCTGCGCGGCCATCACCTCCTTTGCATGCTGACTTATGTCGGCAAAGGCTACAGCCCGGCTTTCGTCGAAAACTACGACAGGATTGCCGGGCGGCTGAGCGAAGGGGAAGATATCCTTCTCGTCGATGGCCCGGACGACATTTGCGCGCCCCTGCTCTGCGGGGGCGATTGCCATTGTTACGAAGCGAGTGTTCGCGAGCGCGACCGGCTGGCATTGGAGGCCGTAGGCGACCTGATCGGCCAGACGCTTTCCACGCAAAACCTTCTCGGGCTCAACGCAGAGCGGCTTGACGTAATGCGTCGTGCTTTTGCAGAAGGCATATTACGCACAGCCTGCAAGCGTTGCGAATGGTCAGACCTCTGCACGAGAATTGCCACAACAGACCAGTTTCACGGCGTTAAAATAACAAGGCCACCCGTCTCAGGATGAGACGGGTGGCCTTGTCGTATCTGGCTTTTACTGTTGGCTTTTGCGCTTTCGCCGCGCCAGCATGTTGAGCGCTTCGACCAGCGCCGAAAAGCCCATCGCAGCGTAGATATAGCCCTTCGGGACGTGGAAGCCGAAACCATCGGCAATCAGCGTCATGCCTATCATCAGCAGGAACCCCAGCGCCAGCATGACGATGGTCGGGTTCGCCGCGATGAACCGCGACAGCGGATCAGCCGCAAGCAGCATGACGGTGACGGCTGCGACCACGGCAATGACCATAATGGCGATCTCGTCGGTCATGCCAACGGCAGTGATGATCGAATCGACCGAGAAGACCAGATCGAGAATCAGAATCTGAACGATGGCGGCGCCCATGGTAAGTTGAGCCACCTTGCCGCCGATATTTTCCTTGCCATCCTCGGGGTCAACCGTGTGGTGGATTTCCTTGGTCGCCTTCCAGACAAGAAACAGACCACCGGCAATCAGGATGATGTCACGCCAGGAGAAGCCGTGGCCGAACGCCTCGAAAATCGGGTCCTTGAGCTGGACGATGATCGAAATGGTGAAAAGGAGTGCCAGACGCAGAATGAGCGCCGCACCGATACCGATACGGCGTGCGCGAGCCTGCTGCGAAGCGGGCAGCTTGTTGGTCAGGATAGAGATGAAGATCAGATTGTCGATACCGAGGACGACTTCCATCGTCACCAGCGTAACCAGCGCGGCCCAGCCGGCGGGGGTCGAAAGAAATCCCAGATACTCGGCAAAAAAATCCATTAAGCTGCGTCCCCTTGCGAAAAAACTCGTTGCAAGGAGATAGGAACGCGAAAAGCCCGTTCAACCGGCAGAAAGCTGCCAGGTCAAAATAGCCACTCAATTGTAGATAACATCATACTTCGAGCTAAAATAAGACGTTATCGCCAGAATGCCGGAATGGTTTCTTCCAGATGTGCACCGATGCGCAAGGGGGCGGCCTTTTCTGCAAGCCCTGTGCGATCCGAAATGTCTATACCCACGCCGCAGACGGTAGCCGGGCCATTCGCCGCCTCGAAACGTCCTTTCGGCACTTTCGACAGGAAACGATTGAGCGGCTCTTCCTTGTCCATGCCAAGCGAGGAATCGTAATCACCGCACATGCCGGCATCGGACATATAGGCCGTACCATTCCGCAAAATCTGGCAATCGGCGGTCGGGACATGCGTGTGCGTTCCGACAACAGCGCTGGCGCGACCGTCGACAAAATGACCGAAACACTGCTTTTCGCTCGTCGCCTCAGCATGGAAATCGAAGAAGACCGCATCGGCCTGCTCGCCAAGCGGACAGGCTTCCAGAATTTTCTCGGCCGCGATAAACGGATCATCAAGATCGGGATGCATGAACACTCGGCCCATGACGTTCGATACCAGAACCCGGGCGCCGTTTTTGGCGATGTAAAGCCCCTCGCCTTTTCCGGCTGTGCCTTTCGGGAAGTTTGCGGGGCGCAGAAAACGGTCTTCGCGCCTGGAGAAATCCAGTGCTTCGCGCTGATCCCAGACGTGATTGCCGGTCGTCACGACGTCGGCGCCAGCACGAATGGTATCGTGGAAAATCTCTTCCGTAATGCCAAAACCGCCCGCGGCGTTTTCGCCGTTGACGATTACGAAGTCCAGCTTCAGATCGGAAATCAGCCCCGGCAGTTTTTCATATACCGCGGTGCGGCCCGACCGGCCCACCATATCACCAAGAAAAAGCAATCTCATGAGAATGCCTTATAAACCTGCGCCAAGCGAACGCAAGCCGCTCTCGGTCAGGATCTGGTCGAGCGCAATATCGTGCGGCTCATCGGGCACACGCTCAACTTCCTGACAGTCGAAAGCCATGCCGATCAGAAGTGGCTGCAATCCGCGTTCCGTGAAACGCGCCAGCGCGCGGTCGTAGTGTCCGGCACCATAGCCAAGCCGATGCCCGCGCCGGTCAAAGCCTGCGAGCGGCATCAGCATGATCGCCGGATCAACAACCGGCGCATCTTCTCCCGGTCCCATCGTGCCGAAGCCCGTCTGACGCAATCTGGCATCGGGCAGATACTCACGAAAGGCAATCGTTTCCTTATCCAGAACGACGGGGAGGCAAAGCCGCGCGCCTTTGGCGCGAAATACCGACAACAGCGGGCGCGGGTCCATTTCAGAACGGATCGGCCAGTAGCCGGCGATCAGCGTACCTTTGGCCACATCGATTGCCGCCTCGCCCTTGTTTGCGGCCGCAAGGGAAGCTTCGTAGTGAAAGCGCGGATCAAGAGCATCGCGGACCGCCAGAACCTTGCGTCGAAGCTCCTGCTTTTCCAGTCCGGGGCTACGCTCCGTTGCTGTCATTCCAAGCCACTCCCTGATGCCACGTTGCATCGTGTAGTGGAACCGCATTAAGCCGCTCCGTCAAGTGATCCGGTCGCCCCTGCGTGCGATCTTCTCCGAACGGTCGCGAATGACCTTCAAAACGACGCCGTGGAAATCATTCAGGAACAGCTTGCCCCACAAATCACAGTAGAAATCGATCGGCGTTGCGATCCGATAATGGGTCGTCAGTGTGAGCCGCGTATGACCATTCGCCACCGGTTCAAGGCGATAATCACCCTGCGCAAGCTTCAGATAGCTGCTGTCGACCTTGATATGCGCTTCGACCTCAGGCGGTATGGAGCCGGGACCGAAGCGGAAATCCCACGCCAGAAGCCGGTTCTCTTCCCATTGCGTGACAATTTCCTGAAAATTCACGCCATGCGTCCATTGCAAGTCGCGTACCGCGCCGATGCCGGTACCGTTCAGCCTTGCATCCGTCGGCTGCGGCACGCCAAGAATGCCATGGCTGAATGTCCACGACAGCTCGTCTGGACGCACATTGCGGATTTCAACCGTCTGCTGCCAGACGACTTCCGGCGGCGCGGCAATCTCGATCACCGTAGTCACAGCGCCATCGTGCGGTGTGTAGGACATCTGAAGTTCGGCTGGCAGAACGACGAGCGGCAGCGCGATTACCAGCGTCGTCGAGCGACGGGAGCGAAACTGTCGGATGATCCACAAGGTCACAGCCGAACCCAGCGCCGAGAACGCCATGAAGAACGGAGCGGCCATGGCCACGCAAATTCCGGCCTCATGGAAAAGCACCATGCTGATAACGACAAGCCCACCAATAATGGCCCATCCCATACGGACATGGCGCCACAATCCCTTTTCCGCCCGCGGATCGGAGAGGCTGGAGGCAAGGCTGGCAACAGCCATCGGTAACAGCATCAGGCCTGCAATGACCGGCATTGCATCCACATAATGACGCGACCAGATCATGACATAAAGCAGAAGACCGTAGACGAAAGCGACGGGTACTGCGACGGTCAGTCTTTCCGATGAATCGGGTGATACTGTTTCAGGAGATTTCATCAAGATGCGCGAATTGTTGGACTTCGCGCCTGTTTACGAACAAATTGTCCGTTAGATCAAGCTCATAGCTGACCTGCGGCAAATTGAGAAAAGAAAGCGGCGACCACGACGACCGATGGTAGTGATTGATCCCGGGAACCTACAAAGTAGGTGGGCGCCATATGCGAAAGCCCGCAAGCCTTCACAGGGACAGCTCCCTTAGAGATCAATAAGGCCCCGGGGATGCTGTTACACCTGTCGGGAAGCGCAGTTCGCCAAGAGCCAATATAGTACCTGCTTAACGGGAACGCCAGTGGCTTGCATCGGCCTAACCGGAAAACTTTTCAAAAGGATTTGACGATCCGCAACTAGGGATCAATGGCCCCTACCCGCGCTATTTCTTGGGAAAGATGCTGAAAAAATGGGAAGTCCATGATACCGCTGGAAAGCAATTGCGCTCCGCTTGCGCGAGCATCTTTGGGAGACATGCCAAAACGGCTTTTGAAGGCTGCAGCAAATTGCGTCGGATCCTGAAAACCGCATCGATAAGCGATCTCTTTCGTATAAAGAGTCCGATGGCGTTCTTCCGACAACATGCGAAACGCGCGGTCAAGTCGCTTGTCGCGAATAATCTTCGCGACGCCACCATCATTTTCGAATGCACGATAGAGATGGGAGCGAGACACATGAAAATTTTTGATAATCAGAGAAACCCCAAGAAGGGGATCGTGAAGATTATTGTCGATGAATGACAGAATACGTTTTCGCATCGGCAAATTGACGGGCAGCTGCTCGATGAATTTGCCCTTCAGACCCGTAATCCCAGCGGCGATCAATGTCAGCATCACACGTTGAGCAGCAACCGCATCATCCGGCCCCAATTCTGGCACAACCGCATTGAGCTCCTGAATGTAATTAAAGGCTAGACGGGTCATGGGTTCCGCACCAGGCAAGACGAGCCCGTGCAGACTTCTACCGCCCGTAACCTCCTCCAGATCACATCGGCGCACGAATACCGTCGTTCTGGCACCTTTAAAAGCACGGCTGACAAGGGTTTTCGCGAGATCAATAACGAGAATATCACCAGGGCTTGCCGTCACGTCTGCTCCGCCAAAGTCGCCCTGCAGATGTCCGCCGGTCATCAGTTGTACCATGTAAAAATCCAGCCCACCTTGGGCGATGATCTTCGGGGTCCGGACATAATTTTGCGTATTGAACGTGGTTGTGCCGATTGTAATCATACCGCTGGTACGCAAGCTGGCTACACCAGAAAGCTCATAATTGCGTTCTGCAGGGTCAATAACGATTTCATACAATGGCTTCATGGCAGCCCGTAGAAAATCATTGCGAAACCTGCTCTCAACCATGTCAGTCGAGAAGAATGCGGTATCCGTCCCACTGTATCGCTTCAAGATATTTCCCACACCCGACTAAAAGAAGCTGAACCAGCGGCTATAATAGTCGCTATTAGCTTGCGAGCAACCGATTGGTTCTCACATAAAAAAATGCTCAAAAGCATAAAAACTATTTGAGTATTTTCTCCAGAGCGATTCTGAAAAAAAATCGAAGCTTTTTATTGCCGATTATGATCTATCGATTTGTTTTTAATAACACTCTTGCTCTGAAAAGTTCTTCCCTACCTAAGGGATCGGCCTTAGGGGTGAACCTGTTAATTTGATGAAAATAGCATCTGAAGCAAGAATATCGAATAGGAGAGCCGTGAAGAACGGGACAGCTTCTACAAACCTTCCTCCTGGCAAGCGGTTCGATAAGGCAGATCGCCAAAGAGTAGCCTCGACATCTCAGCGTCTGTGAGACCTATTCCATCCAGTCGGCTGATCTGTCGAAACGACGCAAAAATGCGGAGAGTTGACTAGCTGTTTCGCGGCGCAATGCGCGATGCCACTTGCTCGATGCGCGACGCTACGTCCGAAAGCATGCCGGTCAGGGCAGCGTCGTTGCTATCGGCGCGACCAAGCGCTTCATCACGTGCGCGGCGCAGTGTTTCGACCTCGCTCTCCAGACCGTTGATGCGCTTCTGCATCTCAGCCATCTCGTCCATAACCATGATCCCGGCCATGACCGTCAGGCGCAGATCGCCGATTTCTCCGAAGGAGGTTTTGAGATGCGTGACATACTGATCGAAACGGTCGGCAAGCCCGGACAGGTGTTCTTCCTGCCCTTCGTCGCAGGCCATGCGGTAGGCTTTGCCATCGATGGTGACGGTTACAGTCGCTATGGTAGCCTCCTATCGGTCCAGAACAGCGCGGATTGTCTCCATCGCTGTCACAAGACGCCGCGAAACTTCGCGATTTGCGGCTTCCAGCCGCTCGGCGCGCGCTTCCGACTGATCGAGTTCCTGAGCGAGACGGCTGCGATCCGCATTCATACGCTGCACCTCCTCCTCGGCCTCGGCGAAGTCGCCTTCCTTGTCCAGCCGCAGATCGACCGCTTGTTCAAGCGAATTGAGTGCCTTTTCCAGCCGTTCCAAGACTTGCCTGAGGGTCGTTTCGGGTGCCATCCATATCCTTTCCAATGCCAATTCGCAGACTAACTCTGGACATCGAATCGCGCCTGCGGGACGGGCATCTTTGAAAAGATTGTAATAATCGCCCGCCAGATAAGCAACAAATGAGGGGCTTATGTGAACGTTCATGCACCGTTATCGGTGCAAAAACGGCTTTTCGGTGATTGTTCTACAGCTTTCCACACAACTCAATCGATTAGTCGCGGACAGTTTATTGCCCAAAAGTCATCGGTTTATTGACTCCTCATACGCAGGTGCTATGTGTCCCGATGCCTTCTGGAGCATGATCCCGAGACGCATGAAGCCGTTTTGGATACGGATCGTGCTCAGGCAAAAGGCATCGCCGCAACCCCGTTAACCCCTCCCAAGGAAAGACGGCTGAAACCATGACCAATTCCGACAAACAAAACCAGATGGCCAACGCAATCCGCTTCCTCTCCATGGATGCGGTCGAGAAAGCCAATTCGGGCCATCCCGGCCTGCCGATGGGTGCAGCCGATATAGCGACGACGCTTTATACCCGTTTCCTCTCCCACGACCCGCAGAACCCGCACTGGCCGGATCGCGACCGTTTCGTGCTCTCCGCAGGCCACGGCTCGATGCTGCTCTATTCGCTGCTCTATCTTTCGGGCTACGAAGACATCACCATCGACGAGATCAAGAATTTCCGCCAGCTCGGATCGCGCACCGCCGGTCACCCGGAATACGGCCACGCAGCCGGCATCGAAACGACGACCGGCCCGCTCGGCCAGGGCATTGCCAATGCCGTCGGCATGGCGCTCTCCGAACGCATCCTCAATGCACAGTTCGGCGATAGCCTCGTCAACCATTACACCTATGTGATTGCCGGTGACGGCTGCCTCATGGAAGGCATCAGCCAGGAAGCCATCGCGCTTGCCGGTCATCTGAAGCTGAACAAGCTGATCGTGTTCTGGGACGACAACAACATCTCGATCGACGGCCCCGTCACGCTTTCCGACAATACTGACCAGCCTGCCCGTTTCGCCGCTTCCGGCTGGAACACGATGGCTGTCGATGGTCATGACCAGGATGCGATTGCCAAGGCTATCGAACTGGCCAAGGTTTCCGAAAAGCCTACCCTGATCGCCTGCAAGACGACCATCGGCTTCGGTGCGCCGAACAAGGCTGGCACCAACAAGGTACATGGTTCGCCGCTGGGTGCCGAAGAAATTGCCGCAACCCGCAAAGCGCTCGGCTGGAATTCCGAACCTTTCGTCGTTCCGGCAGAAGTACTGGACGGCTGGCGCGTTGCCGGTCTCAATGCCGCCAAGAAGCGTCAGGAATGGGAAAAGCGCTTTGCCGCCGCCGACCCGGACACCCGCGCTGAATTCGAGCGCCGGATGCGTGGCGACCTGCCTTCCAACTTCGATGCGACCATCATCGAATACAAGAAGAAGCTTTCCGCCGACAAACCGAAGGTCGCAACTCGCAAGTCTTCGGAAATGGCTCTGGAAGTCATCAACGGTGTCGTGCCGGAAACCATCGGCGGCTCCGCCGACCTCACCGGCTCGAACAACACCAAGACGAGCCAGACCAAGGCCATAACGCCGGAAGACTACGGCCAGCGTTACGTCCATTACGGTATCCGTGAACACGGCATGGCAGCAGCCATGAACGGCATGACGCTGCATGGCGGCCTGATCCCTTATGGCGGCACCTTCCTGACCTTCTCGGATTATTGCCGTCCGGCCATGCGTCTTTCCTCGCTGATGGGCATCCGCGTCGTTTACGTGATGACGCACGACTCCATCGGTCTTGGTGAAGATGGCCCGACCCACCAGCCGGTCGAACAGCTTGCCGCCTTGCGCGCCATTCCGAACCACAATGTGTTCCGCCCTGCCGACGCTGTTGAAGCGGCTGAATGCTGGCAGATTGCCCTGCAATCGAAGAAGACGCCGTCGACGATGGCTCTGACCCGCCAGAACCTGCCGACGGTCCGTACTGAGCATCGCGACGAAAACCTTTCGGCTTTCGGCGCCTATGAACTTGCTGTGGCAAGCAAGGATGCCAAAGTGACGATCTTCGCGACCGGCTCGGAAGTGGAAATCGCACTCAAGGCCCGCGACCTGCTGGAAGGCAAAGGCATTGCCACGCGTGTCGTTTCCGTTCCTTGCTTCGAGCTTTTCGAACAGCAGAGCGACGCCTACCAGACGGCGACCATCGGCGACGCGCCGGTCAAGGTTGCCATTGAAGCGGCAATCTCGCTCGGCTGGGAACGCTTCATCGGCGAAAACGGCATATTCATCGGCATGAAGGGCTTCGGCGCTTCGGGCGAGATCAACGATCTCTACAAGCATTTCGGCATCACGGCAGAACATGCCGCCGAAGCTGCGGAGAAGAAGCTCAACGCCGCATGATTTTAGAGAACGCCGGCGTCGCAAAAACGCCGGCGTTTGAGTTTCCATTCCAGTTCGGTTGGACGAATCCTGTTCGATTTGTCCGTTCCGGCGGAGTTTTGAAGCACTGCATGTGCAGTACCCTATCGGGAGATTAAGAGAAAATGGCAGTTCGCGTCGCAATTAACGGTTTTGGCCGCATCGGCCGCAACATCCTTCGTGCCATCGTCGAGTCGGGCCGCACCGATATTCAGGTCGTCGCCATCAACGATCTCGGCCCGGTCGAAACCAATGCGCATCTTCTGCGTTATGACAGCGTTCATGGCCGTTTCCCCAAGGAAGTAAAGGTTGCCGGCGACACCATCGACGTCGGCTATGGCCCGATCAAGGTTCATGCCGTCCGCAACCCGGCTGAACTGCCGTGGAAGGAAGAAGGCGTCGATATCGCTCTGGAATGCACCGGTATCTTCACCTCGCGCGACAAGGCGGCACTTCACCTTGAAGCTGGTGCAAAGCGCGTCATCGTTTCGGCTCCTGCCGATGGCGCCGACCTCACTGTCGTCTATGGCGTCAACCACGACAAGCTGACCAAGGACCATCTGGTCATCTCCAACGCTTCGTGCACCACCAACTGCCTTGCACCGGTGGCTCAGGTTCTCAACGATGCAATCGGCATCGAAAAGGGCTTCATGACCACGATCCACTCCTATACGGGCGACCAGCCAACGCTGGACACCATGCATAAGGATCTTTACCGCGCTCGCGCAGCAGCCCTCTCCATGATCCCGACTTCGACAGGCGCAGCCAAGGCTGTCGGCCTCGTTCTGCCGGAATTGAAGGGCAAGCTCGACGGCGTTGCCATCCGCGTTCCGACCCCGAACGTCTCGGTCGTCGACCTGACCTTCATCGCCAAGCGCGAAACGACTGTCGATGAAGTCAACAACGCGATCCGTGCAGCCGCCAATGGCCGCCTCAAGGGTATCCTCGGCTACACCGACGAGAAGCTCGTCTCGCACGACTTCAACCACGACTCCCATTCCTCTGTCTTCCACACGGACCAGACCAAGGTCATGGAAGGCACCATGGTTCGCATCCTGTCGTGGTATGACAACGAGTGGGGCTTCTCCAGCCGTATGGGCGATACCGCTGTCGCCTTCGGCAAGCTGATTTAAGCTTCTGATCATGTTTCGAGCCCTTCTCCCCACCGTTGCGCGCTGGCGTCAGCTGGAAGGAGAAGGGCTCGAACATCTCAGTATCGGCCCCACCGGCCGCACGATCCGTGCCGAAAGCGTGGTGATTGGCGACCGCGGAGGCAACCCCTATGGCGTGCGCTACAGCATCGACTGCAACAGCGCCTGGCATGTCCTCCATTTCCTGATCGAAACCACAGCCGGAAATCGTCTGGAGCTTGTTTCCGACGGCGACGGCCGCTGGAGCACGATGGCTGGCGATGCATTGCCCGAGTTCGATGGCTGCATCGATATTGATCTGGCAGGAACGCCCTTCACCAACACGCTGCCCATCCGCCGCCTTGGCCTCACACCGGAAAGCGGCACCATTCAGCTCGACATGCTTTACGTGCCGTTCGATAATTTCCGTCCCTTGCGCGACCAGCAGCGCTATACCTGTATCGAGGAAGGCAGGCGCTACCGCTACGAAGCGGCGGACCGTTCCTTCACCGCCGAATTGCCCGTCGACGAGGACGGGCTTATTACCGACTATCCAACCCTTTTCCGGCGCCTACCTGTTTGAGCACCCCTGCTCCACCGGCACCCGAAAGACAGTTCTGGGAGAAAAATCATGAGTTTCCGCACTCTCGATGATGCCGACGTCAAATCCAAGCGCGTACTGGTCCGCGTCGACCTCAACGTGCCGATGGCAAATGGCGAAGTCACCGACCTGACCCGCATCGAGCGCATCGTTCCGACCATTGCCGAACTGTCGAAAAAGGGCGCCAAGGTCATCCTGCTCGCCCATTTCGGTCGCCCCAAAGGCGTTGCTTCGGACGAGAATTCATTGAAGCATGTTGTGAAACCGCTCGCCAAGGTACTTGGACACGGTGTCCATTTCGCCGAAGACTGCATCGGCGACAAGGCCAAGGCTGCCGTCGATGCGCTGAAGGACGGCGATGTTCTGCTTCTGGAAAATACCCGTTTCCACAAGGGCGAGGAAAAGAACGATCCGGAATTCGTCGCGGCTCTGGCCGCCAATGGCGATCTTTATGTGAACGACGCTTTTTCCGCCGCTCACCGCGCCCATGCCTCGACCGAAGGTCTGGCTCATGTCCTGCCCGCTTATGCAGGTCGCGCCATGCAGGCCGAACTTGAAGCGCTCGAAAAGGGTCTCGGCGATCCGGCTCGCCCGGTAGTGGCCATCGTCGGCGGTGCCAAGGTTTCGACCAAGCTCGACCTCCTGTCGAACCTGATCGAAAAGGTCGATGCACTCGTCATCGGCGGCGGCATGGCCAATACATTCCTTGCTGCGCAGGGACACGATGTCGGCAAATCGCTCTGCGAACATGAGCTGGCCCATACCGCTCGCGAAATCATGGCCAAAGCAGAAACCACGAAATGCGCAATCATCCTGCCAGTCGATGCCGTGGTTGGCTGGCACTTCGCAGCCGATACGCCGAACAAGACCTATGGAGTCGATTCGGTTCCAAGCGACGGCATGATTCTCGATGCCGGAGCACTTTCGACCGATCTGATCGCTTCGGCCATTGATGACGCAGCTACGCTTGTCTGGAACGGTCCGCTTGGTGCGTTCGAACTGCGTCCATTCGATGCTGCTACGGTCAAGACCGCAAAGCATGTCGCCGCCCGCACCAAGGCGGGCAAGCTGGTTTCGGTCGGCGGCGGTGGCGATACCGTCGCGGCCCTCAATCATGCTGGCGTGGCCGACGACTTCACTTACATCTCGACCGCGGGCGGCGCTTTCCTCGAATGGATGGAAGGCAAGCCGCTCCCGGGCGTCGATGTGCTGAAGAAGTAATGCGATAAATCATGTTCACATAAGCCCGGTTGATACCGGGCTTATTTTTTGGGCGTCAGCTTCAGGAGGCGTCCCGGATTGTCATCCTCGATCAGCCAGATGGCCCCGTCGGGGCCGACAGCAACATCGCGGATACGGTTTTCCATTTCAAAGCGCTCGGCTTCGTCCGCCTTGCCGTCCTTATCGATCACGACACGCACCAGCGACATGACCGAAAGCCCTCCGATCAAAGCCGAACCGCGCCATTCGGAGAACATGTCTCCCTCGTAAAAGGCAAGCCCGGCGGGAGCGATAACCGGCGTCCAGTACACCAATGGCGGTTCGAATTCGGGGCGTGTACTATGGCGCGGGATCGGCCTGCCGCTATAGTTGTCGCCATTGGAAACAACAGGCCAGCCATAATTGAGACCGGGCTTGATGAGGTTGAACTCGTCGCCGCCGCGCGGCCCCATCTCGTGCTCCCACAGTTTTCCGTCTGGACCGAAGGCCAGCCCATACGGGTTGCGATGACCAGTCGACCAGGTCAGTGCCCGCACACCTTCCGCGTCAGCATGCGGATTATCCTTGGGCACGGAACCATCCAGATTCATGCGCAAAATTTTACCCATTGGAGCCGCATCATCCTGCGCGGTTGCAGGCAACATACGGTCACCGACCGAAAAGAACAGATGCTTGCCGTCCGGCGCAAATGCAATAATGCCGCCCGGCTGTCCACCGCGCGCCGCCGCATCCTGTTTCCAGATCGTGGTCTTGTCCTTCAGCGCTGCCTTGCCGTCACCTTCTTCCAGCACAGCACGTGCCAGAACGACGCTGCTGCCATTCTTCGCCGGTTCGTTATAGGAAAAATAGACTGCCTTGCTTTTTTCGAAATCCGGTGCAGGCGCAATATCAAGAAGACCGTTCTGGCCACTGAATACCACTTTCGGCACACCACCAACGGCGGTCTTGTCGCCCGATTGCGTGACGATGAAAATCTTTCCACCCTTCTCCGTCAATAAAAGTCTGCCATCGGGCAGAAAGGCGATAGCCCATGGCGTATCGAATTCGGCGACCGGGGTTGCTGTAAACGGCGCATTAGCTTTGGCCTGCCTGCCGCCGGCATTGATGCTCCCGGCCGAAACATCCAGCACCGGCAGGGCAACCATCGATGCGGCCAGAACAAGCGGCAGGCTCAAAAGGGCTCGTCGCATATCTCCTCCTCAAATCTGGACAACCGAGAACAAGCCAGGTTTTCTCAGCGGTTTCTTACATGGGGTTTGAGACGCGGATATCAAAACGGGTTTCGGCAAAAACTGCGATAGCCAGTTCGACTGGTCTAAACCGTTTGAAAAATATTTCAAACGTTTCAATGACTTGCGCTCGCCACAGTTTTAACCAACACTCCCTCATCGCCTTGATAGAAGGAGCATTGCATATGACTGAACGTCTTGAAGATATTGCGATTGCACTGGTGGCGGCAGGAAAAGGTATTCTCGCCGCCGACGAAAGCTCGGGCACCATCAAGAAGCGCTTTGACGCCATCCCCCTCGCCTCGACGGAGGAAACGCGCCGCGACTATCGCGAAATGCTGTTTCGCTCTGACGACGCGATGAAGAACTATATTTCGGGCGTCATTCTCTATGATGAAACCATAAGGCAGAAGGCCAAGGATGGTACACCGCTTGTTGAAATCATCCGCAAGGCAGGGGCCATTCCCGGCATCAAGGTCGATGCGGGCGCAAAGCCGCTAGCAGGCTTCGAAGGTGAAACCATCACAGAGGGGCTGGACGGTCTACGGGAACGGCTTGCCGAATATTACGGCCTTGGTGCGCGTTTCGCCAAATGGCGCGCGGTGATTTCCATTTCGGACGGCCTGCCCACATGGGGCGCGGTGAAACAGAATGCCCAGACCCTCGCACGCTACGCGGCGCTTTGCCAGGAGGCGAACATCGTCCCCATTGTCGAACCGGAAGTGTTGATGGACGGCAAGCCGGGCAATCACACAATCGACCGTTGTTACGAAGTGACGGAATGGGTTCTGAAAACCGTCTTTACCGAACTCCACGATGCCCGCGTCAGGCTGGAAGGCATGATCCTCAAGCCAAACATGGTCATTGACGGCAAGAACGCCCGTAAGGCTTCCGTCGAGGAAGTGGCGGAGAAAACTGTACGCTGCTTCCGCAATACGGTCCCGGCAGCGGTGCCCGGCATCGCCTTCCTTTCTGGAGGCCAGACCGGCGAGGAAGCGACAGCCCATCTTTCCGCGATGAATGCAGGCTTCGACATGCCATGGAAAATGACCTTTTCCTATGGCCGTGCCCTGCAGGCGGCAGCACTGGAAGCCTGGAGCGGCAAGGATGAAAACATAGCTGCCGGTCAGCGCGCTTTCGCACATCGGGCAAAGATGAACGGTCTGGCTGCAACCGGCGGCTGGAAAAAAGATCTCGAAAAAGCAGCCTGACTTGCCTTGAAAAACAAGAGCCCGGCCATTTCAGCCGGGCTTTTCGTCAGCCTTCGTGCAGGTGGAATCCTACCGCTAGTGCCATGATCAATATGGCAATGGCTGCGATCTTCCAGCAATCGCCGCGCCGCTTCAGGCCCGGCAGGCCAAGCGGTTTGATGATGTGCAGTCCCATCAAAAGAACAAGCAGCATAGGCAGGATTTTTGTCACAAATCACCTCTCTGCCTCCTTGTGGCGCAGACGGGCCATCGCTGCAAGACGCCTGCGTCAGACAAAGCCGTTTACACGGTCGCTTTTGGCAAAGCTTGATCTTCATCTTAAGTTTCATGGACGGGTCGCCGTCCAGCGGCGTAAACTGCATGTGGAGGTGACAAAAGCGCATGGAGGAGATGGACCGGAACAGGTCGATCTTGCGTTTTCGTCAGCAGACTAATCACGACGCGACAACCACCCATCAGGGTGGACATTGCGCGTGCTTCTGGGAGGAAGAGCATGACTTCGAAATATGCCGAAACCTATGCCGCATGGCAGACCGATCCTGAACGCTTCTGGGCAGAAGCGGCGCAGGCAATCGACTGGTTCACGCCATGGGACCAGGTTTTTGCGGGCGACGAAGGTGTCTATGGACGCTGGTTCAAGGGTGCTGAGTGCAACACCTGTTACAATGCGCTCGACCGCCATGTCGCCAACGGGCGTGGTGAACAGGTGGCGCTCATCTATGAAAGCCCTGTCACCGGTAAGGTGCGCAAATTCACTTATCGCGAACTGCTGGAAGAAGTGGAAGCGCTCTCCGCCGTCATGCTCGACAATGGCGTGTCGAAAGGCGACCGCGTTCTCATCTATATGCCGATGGTTCCCGAAGCGGCTGTCGCCATGCTGGCATCGGCCCGTATCGGTGCCGTCCATTCCGTTGTCTTCGGCGGATTTGCCGCTAATGAGCTCGCAACCCGTATCGACGACGCCAAGCCTGTGATGATTATCGCTGGTTCCTGCGGTATCGAGCCTGCCCGCATCGTGCCTTATCAGGCCATGCTCGATAAGGCGATTTCACTTGCGCATCACAAAGTCGATCATTGCATCATATTGCAGCGCGAGCAGCATCGGCACGAACCGGTGGCAGGACGTGACATCGATTATCGCGAGGCCGTCGATGCCGCGCGCGGCCGTCATGTCCCCTGCACGCCTGTTGATGCCACCGATCCGCTTTACGTGCTCTACACATCCGGCACGACCGGCGAGCCGAAGGGCGTCGTGCGCGACAACGGCGGACATATGGTGGCACTTGCCTGGTCCATGAAGAATGTCTTTGGCGTAGAGCCTGGACAGGTATGGTGGGCAGCATCCGATGTCGGCTGGGTCGTTGGCCATTCCTACATCGTTTATGCACCGCTGATCCATGGTGCGACGACGATCCTGTTCGAAGGCAAGCCCATCGGCACACCGGATGCGGGTACTTACTGGCGCATCATCGCCGAACACGGCGTCGAGGTGATGTTCACCGCACCGACCGCGCTACGTGCCATCAAAAAGGAAGATGCCGACGGACATTTCGTGCGGCGTCACGACCTTTCAAAGTTCCGCGCCCTTTATCTTGCTGGCGAACGCGCCGACCCCGATACGATCCATTGGGCCGAGAACCTGCTGGGTTGCCCGGTGATTGATCACTGGTGGCAGACGGAAAGCGGATGGCCGATGGTTGCCAATCCGCTCGGGCTTGGTCTTCTGGAAACCAAATACGGTTCGCCCGCTGTCTGTCTTCCGGGTTACGATATCCGCGTACTGGACGATGAAGGTCACGAACTTGAGCGCGGCCAGCTCGGGAATGTTCTTATCAAGCTGCCCCTGCCGCCCGGTTGCCTGCCAACGCTCTGGAATGCCGATGAACGGTTCCGCAAGGCCTATCTGAACGAGTTCCCCGGCTACTATAAAACTGCCGATGCAGGCTATATGGATGAGGACGGCTATCTCTACATCATGAGCCGCACCGACGACATCATCAATGTCGCTGGCCATCGCCTGTCGACGGGTGCAATGGAGGAGGTGCTTTCCAGCCATCCCGACGTTGCCGAGTGTGCTGTGCTTGGCATTTCGGACCCTATGAAGGGACAAGTGCCCTGCGGGTTCCTCGTGCTTAAATCCAATATCGACCGCGACCCGCAAGAGGTCGAGAAGGAATGTGTCAGCATGGTGCGTGACATCATCGGGCCGGTTGCAGCCTTCCGGCTGGCACTGACCGTAAAACGCCTGCCCAAGACACGATCCGGCAAAATTCTGCGCTCAACCATTCAAAAGATCGCAGACGGAGAAGAATGGAAAATGCCGGCTACAATTGATGATCCGGCTATTCTGGAAGAAATCAGCATCGTCCTGCGCGAGCGCCACACCGGGCTCGCCTTCGCCTGATCCTGACGCTATTGACCGGCGGTTTCCGCCGGTCCACTCTCCATGAAAATTGGAGATCGATCATGCAGTTAGAAGGCAAGGTGGCAATCGTCACCGGCGCTGCCCGCGGTATTGGCTATGCCATAGCAAAGCGCTTCCTGATGGATGGCGCAAGCGTAGTCCTATCCGACATCGACAACGCCGCCGCCATGCGCGCAGCCAAGGATCTGGAGCAATTCGGCCCGGTTCGCCATATGGCGGCGGATGTGGGCGACAAACTCGATGTCCACAATCTCCTGACCTTCACCATCACCAATCTGGGCGAGATCGACATCCTCGTCAACAATGCCGGTATCGTCCATCAGACGGATTTCCTCGATTTGAAAGAAGAGGATTTCGACCGCGTCATGAGGGTCAATCTCAAAGGTGCCTTTCTGTGCGGTCAGGCAGTCGCCAGACGTATGGTCGAGAGGGTCGAATCGGGTGGCGATCCAGGCACCATCATCAATATGTCGTCAATCAACGCGATCTTCGGTTTGCCGGAACAGCTCGCCTATTCTGTTTCCAAAGGCGGGTTGAACCAACTGACACGCACCATGGCAGTAGCACTCGCGCGTTGGGGGATTCGGGTCAATGCGATCGGCCCCGGCTCCATCGAAACCGACATGCTTTCTACCGTTAACACCGACGCCGATGCCCGCAACAAAATTCTTTCCAGAACGCCGCTCGGTCGTATCGGCCAAGCCTCTGAAATTGCTTCAATCGCGTCGTTTCTGGCATCGCTGGATGCGAGCTATGTAACAGGCCAGACCATCTATGCGGATGGCGGGCGCCTGCCCCTCAGCTATACGGCGGCGCCACGCTACAAAGCGTAACGTTGCGGCTACGCAATATTAGGAAGATAATAAAACAGGACTTCGCTCCTGACAGAAAGCTGTCAGGAGGGGTGTGCGATACTGCGTATCCAAGGATGAGGGAGATTTCACCATGGCACTCGCAATCGCACCATTGATCGCAGTTTTGAAGGAATATAGGCGCAGATATGACGAACGCCGTCGTTTCATTCGCACCGAACGGGTGATCGGCCGACTGCCGAACGATTTGCGCAAGGATTTGGGCTGGCCGGATCGCTATCTGGAGCAGCGCAACACCAAATACTGCAACGGAGAATAAACCGGAATGCGCCGTGCAGACCGCCTTTTCCAGATTGTTCAGCACCTGCGCGGTGGCAGGCTTGTCACCGCGCGCCAGCTTGCGGAACGGCTGGAAGTCTCCGAACGTACGATCTATCGTGACATTTCCGATCTGCAGTCGACGGGCGTTCCCATCGACGGCGAAGCCGGTGTCGGCTATATTCTGCGGCAGGGTTTCGAACTCCCGCCACTCATGTTCACGCGTGATGAAATCGTCGCTCTTGTCGCCGGAGCGCGTCTCATTCGCGCCTGGGGCGGCGTTTCCATGGCGCGTGGCGCGGAAGAGGCTCTGGTCAAGATCGAAGCCGTCCTGCCCAAGGAAGAGCGCGCCCGCATCACCAGCACCCAGATTCATGCGCCTACGGCCCGCATCAGCATGGACGAACGCCGCATCATCGACGCGGTGGAACGCGCCGTCGATCAGGGCAATGTGCTGAATATCCGCTATCGGGATCTGGAATCGCGCGAAAGCGAGCGTGATATTCGTCCACTGGGACTGTGGTTTTGGGGCAAGGTCTGGACGGTCATCGGCTGGTGCGAATTGCGCAACGCGTTCCGCACGTTTCGCACCGACCGTATCGTCGAAGCCAGCGACGCTGGTCGCCTCTTCCGGGCTGAACGCGGCAAGACGCTCTCCGATTTCTACCGCCTCATGGAATTGAGCGAATACAACGCCTTTAAAGACTGACTGCTCCGGCATTACTCCCAAGGCGGCCGCTTGAGCCGGTCCGGCAAGCTGTTCACACAGGCATGTCGGGCCGGTTTTCTTTTTCAGCCATGATGGCGACTAGCAGACTTATGACGTGTTGCAACCCTCGATCTTCCTGACGTCGCCTGTGCCAGGCGACGTGCAAGGGAAAACCCGCAATAGGGATCGGAGGTGTGAAAGCGACGAGCGCAGACATATCCTCGGGCATACAGCGCGATGGCAGCATGGCGATCATATCGGTACTGGTTAGCAATTCGGGCACCATGCCGAAGTTAGGCACAACCACACCCACCCGACGTTTCAATCCTCGCTGTGCCAGAACGCTATCGACGGGGCTGCTGTTATCGCCGCGTCCCGAAACAAGAACATGCGGATAGTCGAGCCAGCTTTCTAGCGAAAATGCCTTTGCTGCCGGATGGTCTTGCCGCATGGCGATAATGTAATCTTCCTCCAGTAGCAGTTTGCACTGAAGCTCGTCGTCGGCTTCAGGAAAGACGGAAAGAGCAAGATCGCTTTCTCCTGTCACCAGCGCCTCGCGCGCTGCGACCGCGCCCTGCCAGGGCTGGACGACGATATTGATCCCCGGCGCGGTATGTGCAAGCGCCTTCAACAGAGGCCTTATGACGAAGATGGCCGGATAATCAGCCATGCAGATGCGTATCGTCTGCTGCAACGACGCAAGGGGACTTCGGGCGGATCAACGAGATCGAGCACCCCTGCCAGCAAAGTTTTCAAAGGAGCCCGCAATGCTTCCGCTTTCGGTGTGCGTCGCATCGTCCCTCGCCCACGTTCCAGAAGCTGGTCGTTGAACAACACACGGCAGCGCTGCAAAGCATTCGATACAGCGGGCTGCGTCAAATTCAGCCGGTCTGCAGCCCGGCTCACATGGGCTTCGTCCAGAAGAGCATCCAGTATGACCAGAAGATTCAGATCAAGGGACCGTAAATTCATAAAAACAATAATATACTATAATGATAATAAATTGGTATAATTTCAACATTCGCCGCATCGTCCTCTCAAGCTGAAGGAGACAACGATGTCCAAGACCCTGATTTTACTTTTTCATCCCAATCTGGCCCGTTCTCAAGCCAATGCAGCACTTGCTGCAGCGGTTGCAAAATTGCCCGGCGTGGAGATCATCGATATGCAGACCGTTTATCCGCAGGGGATCGACTTCTTCAAGGATGGCGAGCACGAGGCACATCGTCTTTTGTCTGCGGATCGCATCGTCCTGCAATTTCCGGTTCGATGGTATTCCACGCCCCCGCTTCTGAAGGCATGGCAGGACGCTGTCCTGACGCGCATGTTTTACGTTGCTTATGAGCAGGAGGGCCGTAAGCTCGAAGGCACACCGCTCATGATTGCCGCAACCGCAGGAAATGTTCCCGAAGCCTACCGTGAAGGCGGGCACAACATGTTTCCGATGATTGATCTGTTCGCGCCGCTGCGAGCAACAGCAAACCGTTGCAGGCTAAACTGGACGGACCCGTTTGTGCTCTATGCCGCCGACAAGCTTTCAACCGAAGCACTTGAGGATGCAGCCAGCCGCTATATGAACTTCTTGAACGACTGGATAAACGCGACATCCGTTATTGGACGCGAGGCTATAGCTTGATCCAACAAAAAACCCGGCTGATGAAGCCGGGCTTTTTGATATTTCGATAAGGCGATTTCTCGTCCCGACTATTCGTCTTCGTCTTCGTCCGGAGTCGAACTCTTGAGCGAAGAGAGCTTGGCGAAAACCTTGTCCGCATCGAGTTCTTCTTCTGCGGGCTGCTCGTCACGATAGTCGAAATTCTCGGTCGCAGAAGCTGGCAGCAAGGTGCTATCCGATTCCGGTGTTGCCGGACGGTTGCGGGAGGCGCGTTCGACTTCGATGTCGAGATCGATCTGCGAGCAGAGGCCGAGTGTAACCGGGTCCATCGCCGTCAGATTTGCCGAGTTCCAGTGCGTGCGATTGCGAATCTGCTCGATGGTCGACTTGGTCGTACCGATCAGGCGGGAAATCTGCGCATCCTTCAGTTCAGGATGATTGCGCACCAGCCAGAGAATCGCATTCGGGCGATCCTGACGCTTGGAAAGCGGCGTGTAACGCGGGCCCTTGCGCTTGGCTTCCGGAACACGAACCTTCGGCTCGGAAAGCTTCAGGCGATAATACGGGTCCTTTTCACCCTTCGCGATCTCCTCGCGCGAAATCTGACCCGTAATGACCGGGTCCAGACCCTTGATGCCCTGAGAGGCTTCACCGTCGGCAATAGCCTTCACTTCCAGCGGGTGCAGCTTGCAGAAAGCGGCAATCTGGTCAAAAGACAGAGCCGTATTATCGACAAGCCAAACGGCCGTTGCCTTCGGCATAAGAAGCTGGGTGGCCATTAGATATAATCCTTCTGTTCGTCCGCTCCGGTGGCGCGGGACGTGGGCAAAACCACAATTTCCGGGAAATCACGGCCTATATATCGTTTTTTTGTCACCAGAGCAAGAATGGCTCTGAACCTTAAATGTCTGCAGACAAGCATGGCGACTTTTGGCCCGGATACTAAGCAATATCGAGTACGATCTTGCCAATATGTCTTCCCTCCTCCATGCGCTCATGCGCGCGCCAGGCATCTTTCAGCGAAAAGATCATGTCCATTACCGGGGCGACGCGGCGCTGCGCCAGAAGCGGCCAGACCTTCGCCTCCAACTCCCGCGCAATGCCAGCCTTGAAGTCAACCGGTCGCGGACGCAGCGTAGAGCCGGTATGGGTCAGACGCTTGGTCATCAATATTGCGAAATTGGCCGTGGCCTTCGCACCGTTGAGAAAAGCGATCTGCACGATGCGACCATCTTCCGCTGCAGCTTTGTAATTGCGGTCGACATAATCGCCACCCACCATATCGAGAATCACATTGGCGCCTTTGCCCTTGGTCACTTCCTTGACGACCTCGACAAAATCCTCTTGCCCGTAATTGATGGCGTGATCTGCTCCGAGTTTGAGGCAGGCTTCGCATTTTTCCTTCGAGCCCGCAGTTGCAATGACGGTCGCGCCGAATGCCTTTGCAAGCTGGATAGCTGTCGTGCCAATACCGGACGAGCCGCCGTGAACCAGAAAAACCTCCCCCTTCTTCAGCCCGCCGCGCTCGAACACATTGTGCCAGACAGTGAAAAAAGTTTCCGGGATCGCTGCCGCTTCAATGTAGCCATAGCCCGAAGGCAAGGGCAGCGCGTTGGTCTCATGCACGACGGCATATTCGGCATAGCCGCCACCGGCCAGCAGTGCGACCACCTGATCGCCGGTCTTGAACCGTTTGACGCCGCTGCCGACGACAACAATGTCACCGGCAATCTCCAGACCCGGAATATCCGACGCGCCGGGCGGTGGCGCATATTGACCCTGCCGCTGCAAGACATCTGGCCGGTTGACCCCGGCGGCGCGTACCCGCACCAGAATTTCACCTTCCTTGGGTTCAGGCACCGAGCGTTGAACAGGTCGAAGCATATGGGCTCCGCCCGGTTCAGAAATTTCGATAGCGGTCATCTGGGAAGGCAAGTCGGCCATCATATTCACAACTCCATTCAGATTTCTGGCCCTACGCATCGTCGCAGAAATGCCGCATGGCGGATGCAAGACGTCACGTTAGGGAAATCGTCATCGATTTTCTCAAATATATATGCGACGATTCAAGGTGTTAAATCTTTTCTGAGCCATCATTGACCACGGAGGACGGCTATGAGCGGTTTCGATGAGGATGTAGTAAAGCCCCGCAATAGCGTGGCGCTAAGCGACGAGGAGCTATCGCTGCTTTCGGTTATCGAGATCGACCAGCGTATAGCCTTGCTGCAATCCGAGATAGAGCGATTGAAGACAGAACGCCTCAAGAAGGGCGATAGCCGCGCTGCGGCAGAAGCATTGTTTCGCTAGTGGATTGAATTTGACGTTTGATACCCGTCCGATATTATCCCGTTTCAAACGTCAAATTCGAAAAATCCACTAGATTCATAAAGTTACTAGTGGTCTTTTTGCTTCCGACATTTGCTCGGCGCTCATATCCGAGGGATGCAAATGTCGGAAGCAGACCACTAGAAGTGAGATCGTCAACGGAAATGGATACCGGAGCAAAACAGCCGGAACCATTTCCGAGGGAGACCTTTCCGAACAAAAACATTGATCACAATGATCGCTCATCAGCCTCAGCACTGACAATTCGGCTTCAGACTTCGGGAATAGAATTTTGCGCATTTACATTCAGGTTCTGGCCCTTCTCTGCGGTACAGCCTTCCTTCTCATCGCTTCGGGACTTCACGGTCTTCTATTGCCGCTGCGCGGCGGTGTGGAAGGCTTCTCAGTGGCATCGCTCGGCATGCTCGGCACCACCTGGGCGGGCGGTTTCGTTGCGGGCTGTCTGTTTGCGCCGCGCCTTGTGCGCCGCGTCGGCCATGTGCGGGCATTCGGCTGTTTTGCCGCATCGGCAGCGATCATCGCCCTTCTGTCCGGCATCTTCGTGGATGCAACAATCTGGGTGATCCTGCGCGCTTTCACCGGCTTTTCCATGGCTGGCGCCTTCATGGTCATTGAAAGTTGGCTGAATGAGCGTGCAACCAACGAATCACGCGGCAAGATTTTCGGCATGTATATGATGGTCAATTACGGGGCCACCATGTCCGGCCAGATGCTGGTGGCAGCAGGAGACGTGCGCTCCGATCATCTGTTCATGATAAGCGGTGTCTTCTTCTGCCTGGCTCTCATTCCAACGGCAATCTCCACAGCCGTCAGCCCCAAGCCGCTGACCGAAGTGCAGCTTGATCTCAAGGCGCTCTATAACAACTCACCTGCAGCTTTCGTAGGTTGTATCCTGATCGGCATCGCCAATGGCGCCTGGGGCACGCTTGGAGCTGTCTTCGGTGCGAAATCCGGCATTTCGACCACCGAAATCGCCTTGATGGTCAGTGTCACTATCGCAGCCGGAGCCTTGATGCAGATTCCAATCGGACGCATTTCCGATCTGGTTGACCGACGTTTCGTGCTGGCAAGCGTTGCGGCGCTGGCGGCACTGGTTGGCCTCATTGCCTTTCTCGTCGCTCCGTCCAGCGGCCCCGTCATCATTACGATGACCGGCTGTTATGGCGCGCTTGCCTATGCGCTCTATCCCGTTGCCGTTGCCCACGCGAACGATCATGCGACGTCGGAAAGCTTTGTGAAAGTATCGAGCGGGCTTCTGTTGCTTTATGGCTTCGGCACGATGTTGGGGCCGTTGCTAGCGGCTGCGGCCATGGATATTTTCTGGCCGTCCGGCCTCTTCGCCATCACCATGCTCGCGCATATTTCCATCACCGGCTATGCACTGTTCCGCTCACGCAAGCGCGCGTCCGTTCCGAAAGAAGAAAAGGATCAGTTCAAGAGCATGCCGTCGGAACGTGGCGCAACGCCGGAAGCGCTGAACCTCGATCCAAGAGCTGAGACGGAAGGTTGACGGACGCTGAAAATGGCTCCGATAAATGAAGTCGATTAAATAGTTGAATCAATATGTTCGGCGGCTGTGGCACAGCCGCCAATACTGAATTTCGGCATCTTCGCTTTGGAATGCAAACTGCATTCACGACAAAGAAACTCCAACTCGTCAGAGCCGTTCGGTCTCCAATGTCGATGGTTTAAGACGCCTTATCGAACCGCGATCTAAGCGCGGCTTCCCTGTTAGTGACGTGTTACCTGGGATCTCAGTTTTTCGATCTGGTCCTTAAGCATAAGCTTCTTGCGCTTGAGAGATGCAACGTGCAGGTCGTCCATTGCCGGTGACGCTATAGCTTCGGAAATTTCCTGCTCCAGAGCGCCGTGCTTCTTTTCGAGCGTGGCAAGATGGGACTCGATAGCCATCATCAGATCTCCTTTGGTTGATTTCCCTGATTTACGGAACAGCGCGGACCTCGTTTGCCCGTTTGTCCGCTATCCCGCCATTCAACCTGCATGAACGTCCGGCACACCTCCTGTATTCCGGGCCAAACACGCAGTCCCGGCTGCCAAGGATGCGGTATTGTTGTCGCCTTCGACAGCCGCCATCCATGACAGAACCATGACAGTTTGGCATGAGTTTGGTGCAAAGTCGATTTTGTCGTGGTAGCATTTTCCTGAGGCGAAAAATATGATAAGGGCTTCGCCGGAAACGGGCTGATGCCGCACCTTTTTATGGTTCGGTGCGGCCCGTAAAATTATTCAACAGAACGGGGCACCGCATGTCCGATCAGGAACAGGCCGAAATCAGATTGGCCGTCGCACGACTGAAACAGGAACACGCGGATTTCGATGCTGCTATAAACGCCATGATAGCCGTTGGCTGCGACCAATTGCGCGTCCAGCGCATGAAGAAGAAAAAACTCGCAATCAAGGACAAGCTGCAGGAGATGGAAGATCGGGTAATCCCCGACATCATCGCCTGAATGTCCATAATGATCCATGACAGAGCCGGGGTTCGCCCGGCTTTATCATTTTTAATATCACCCTAAACATGCACGAAAGAAGCGGAGCAGGAAGATCAATGAGCGTTACTGCCGATGTCGCCGTCATCATGGGAAGCCAGTCCGACTGGGAAACCATGCGCCATGCTGCAGACACACTGGAAGCACTCGGCATTTCCTTCGATGCCCGGATTGTTTCCGCGCATCGCACGCCTGATCGCCTCGTTGCCTTTGCCAAAGGCGCCAAGGCAGAAGGGTTCAAGGTCGTTATCGCGGGTGCGGGCGGCGCAGCTCACCTGCCGGGCATGGCCGCAGCGATGACGCCACTGCCTGTCTTCGGCGTTCCGGTTCAGTCCAAGGCGCTCTCGGGTCAGGATTCGCTCCTCTCCATCGTACAGATGCCAGCCGGCATTCCCGTCGGCACACTCGCCATCGGTCGCGCCGGTGCGGTCAACGCCGCCCTTCTCGCTGCAGCCGTCCTGGCGCTTTACGACGAGGCGCTTGCTGGCCGCCTTGATGAGTGGCGCAGAGCGCAAACCGAAAGCGTGGCCGAACATCCTTCGAACGAGGCTTGACATGGAAAATCCTGGACTAAAGCCCGGTGCAACCATCGGCATTATTGGCGGTGGCCAGCTCGGCAGAATGCTCGCCATGGCCGCAGCACGTCTCGGCTTTGAAACCGTGATCCTGGAGCCGCAGGCCGATTGTCCTGCAGCACAAGTTGCTAATCGCCAGATCATTGCTTCCTATGACGACCCAAAAGCGCTTGCCGAACTTGCAGCGGCGTCCGATGTCATTACCTACGAATTCGAGAACGTGCCAGTCAGTGCCGCCGACAAGCTGGCTGAAACCGCTCTGGTCTTTCCTCCCCCGGCAGCGCTCGAAGTCTCACAGGATCGCTTTACGGAAAAGCAGTTTCTCAACTCCAGTGACATCGAAACGGCACCCTGGCGTCTTGTGGACGATGAAGAAACCTTGATTGCAGCTCTGGGTGCCCTTGGCGAGCGTGGCATCCTCAAGACGCGACGTCTTGGTTATGACGGCAAGGGACAGGTCCGCCTGACGTCACTTGATGAGGCTGATGCTCATAAAGCACTTCTCGCGATCAATCGTGCCCCGGCCATCCTCGAAGGCTTCATAGATTTCGAGCGCGAAGTCTCGGTGATCGCAGCACGTGACCGTTCAGGCAATGTCGCAATCTTTGATATTGCCGAAAACGTTCACAAGGACGGGATCCTCGCGACTTCAACCGTACCGGCTACCATTTCCGAAAGCACAGCGGAAGCCGCCCGCAAAGCCGCCACAAAGCTTCTGAATGCGCTTGATTATGTCGGCGTGCTCGGACTTGAGTTCTTCGTCCTGAAGGACGGCACGCTTCTGGCAAACGAATTCGCCCCGCGCGTCCATAATTCGGGCCACTGGACGGAAGCGGCCTGCGCCATTTCGCAGTTCGAACAGCATATCCGAGCCATAGCCGGATTACCCTTGGGCAACACGGATCGCCATTCCGATTGCATGATGGAAAACCTGATCGGCCACGATGTCGAGAAGGTGCCAGCGATTCTCTCCGAAAAGAATGCCGTGTTGCATCTTTACGGTAAAAAGGAAGCTCGTCCAGGCCGCAAGATGGGCCATGTGACGCGCATCCACCCCCGCGGGAAATAATGTTCATCGGGAATCCCGTCGATTCCCGATGAATCTTTTGCCGCCTGCCAAGAATTTCAGCTCCAGTGCCCTGAATCTGCGGCTCAGGAGTTGACATTTGCCCGAAACCTTGTGTATTTCGGCCAACCCTTCGGGCATCTAACAGTGCCTGTAATCAATTGGCGCCTCGAGCGCCTGTTTTTATGAAGCCCCGCGGCATCTGCACGTCAACGGGCCAACAAGACCGGTGATTGACATGAAGATCAAGAACTCGCTTAAAGCGCTCAAGGGCCGTCATCGCGACTGCCAGCTGGTCCGCCGCAAGGGCCGCGTTTACATCATCAATAAGACTGCCCCGCGCTACAAGGCTCGTCAGGGCTGATCTTATTTCTGATTTTGCATTTGACGTTTCGCTGCGCATGGTAAAATCTATGCGCATGCGGAACGTTTTTGCATATCTGATTTCTTTTTCTGTACTCGCGTCGCTTGGTACGACGGTGCCATTGGCGTATGCCGAAGTGGCGCCCGGCAAAGTACCGCTTACTGCACCTCTGACGCCCGTTCAGACTGGCCCCGACAGCGAGCAGAAACCTTCCCCGGAAAAGCCTGCATCGGATGCAGTCCAGACGCCTGAAGAGCGTCTCGACAAGCTCTTTGCCGATCTTCGCCGCACGACGGACGAAGCCAAGGCGCGGCGCATTGCTTCACAGATCAATACGCTGTGGTCGCAGTCAGGCAGCGCAACAGTCGACCTCCTGATGCAGTGGGCCAATGCGGCGATGCTCGAGCGACGCTATCCTTCGGCAATCGACTTCCTGAATGAGGCAATAGCACTCGACCCGGAATATGCGGAGGCCTGGAACCGCCGCGCTACGGTCTATTTCCTGCAAAAAGACTATGCCCATGCCATGTACGACATCAATCGTACGCTGGAGCTGGAACCGCGTCACTATGGCGCTCTGACCGGCATGGCGGCCATCTTGCGCCTGCGCGGCCTCAAGGAACAGGCGCTGAAAGCCTATGAGCAGGCTCTCATCGTCTACCCGATGATGCGCGACGCTCAGAAGAACTTCAATGATCTTGCAGACGAACTGACGGATACGCGGACTTAGAGCCTGTTCCAGTTAAAATGGAGTCGCTGAAACCGCTTCGTATCTGCTGCCTCCCCAGTTCATCACCATTCACGACAAAAAACGCGCTCCGAAGGAGCGCGTTTCTTTAGATGCCGTGCGCCATGACTGGATGAGATTCCGGGTGTAGCGTGTCGAATATGGTGGGGTTTGAGAACCGGAGTGGAATGTACTTTTGGGTACACGAGCCGCAGCAAGCGCAAACAACGCCATTTGCAGGCCCGTCGCACCCGGAATATCGCCAGATAACCTGATCTGATTTAGTCGGATCAGGTTATGTCTTTTCTTACGCATTATCCGACGCAAAACCGCTTCGCACTTTTGCTGGAAATGCTTTAAATGCCCGACTTTCCGTCCGGACCTATATAGGCGATGCGCAGCATGTTGGTCGCGCCGGGCGTGCCAAATGGAACACCAGCGGTAATGATGACGCGGTCGCCTGCCTTACCAAACTCTTCGTGGAAGACGATTTCGCAAGCATGATTGACCATGTCTTCAAGATCGTGCGCATCGGCAGTCACCACGCAATGCAGGCCCCAGACGAGCGACAGCTTGCGTGCGGTGTCAACAACCGGCGACAGAGCAATGATCGGCGTACGCGGACGCTCACGGGCGGCGCGCAGGCCGGTCGTGCCGGAAGCGGTATAAGTGACGATGGCCGAAAGCTTCAGCGTTTCTGCGATCTGGCGTGCAGCAAGTGAAATCGCGTCGGCACCCGTTGGTTCTGGTGCAGCACGCTGTGCATCGATGATAGTCGAATAGGTCGGTTCCTTTTCCACCTGCTCGGCGATGCGGTTCATGGTGGCGACAGCTTCAACCGGATATTGGCCCGAAGCAGATTCCGCTGAAAGCATGATCGCGTCGGCGCCTTCGAACACTGCAGTTGCAACGTCGGATACTTCGGCGCGGGTCGGTACCGGAGCTGTAATCATCGATTCCAGCATCTGCGTCGCGACAACGACCGGTTTGCCGGCACGGCGCGCCTTGCGGGTAATCTGCTTCTGAATGCCCGGAACATTTTCAAGCGGCACTTCAACGCCAAGATCGCCACGCGCGACCATCAATGCGTCGGAAAGCTCGATGATTTCATCGAGACGCGTCACAGCCTGCGGCTTCTCGATCTTCGACATCAGGCCAACCTTGCCACGCGAAACCTTGCGTACTTCGGCCAAATCTTCCGGACGCTGGATGAAGGAAAGCGCAACCCAGTCGATTTCTTCCTTCAGGACCGCGTCGAGATCCTTGCGGTCCTTTTCCGTCAGCGCACCGACACCGAGCGTCGTATCCGGCAGGCTGACGCCCTTGCGATCTGAAATACGCGTTCCGGAAACCACTTTGCAGCGGATCGACTTGCCGTCGCTTGCTTCGGCAACCAGATGCAGCTTGCCGTCATCGATCAACAGACGATGACCCGGTTCAACAGCTTCAAGAATTTCCGGATGCGGAAGATAGACGCGATGTTCATCGCCAGGCGCTTCGTTGTTGTCGAGGGTGAAGGTCTGGCCGGGAACGAGATCGACCTTACCGTCCTTGAACTTGCCAACGCGCAGCTTCGGGCCCTGAAGATCGGCCAGAATGCCGATCGGACGGCCCAGTTCCTTTTCCACATTGCGGATGCGCTTGACGAGGGTGCGCATCAGGTCATGGTCGGCATGACTCATATTGATGCGGAACACATCCGCGCCTGCCTCAAACAGCTTGCGGATGACGGCTTCCTCACCCGACGCCGGACCTAGCGTGGCGAGAATCTTGACCTTGCGGTTGCGCTTCATTGACTATTCGTTCCTGTAACAGTGGGGTTTTCTGTCGGCGTTTCATCGGTGAGCTGAACCATCCAGCTCGATTGTTCCCCGGTGTCGTATTCCTGGAAGCCATTGCGCTGGAAACCCCGCGCAAAGCAATCCTGGACGCCAGTAATACGGAATTCTTTCTCGGCCACGCACATATTGACCTTGCCCTCCCAGCGTCCGCCGCCCTGAGCGTCTTCGGCGTAGAGGTAATAATAGCGCGAGGTCAGCGGCCCCTCGATGAGGGTCTTGCAGCTTGATCCGTCGATGTGCCACCAGCCTTCGGTCACCCAGCCAGTCTTGGCTCTATAGCCGATGGATACGCCAACAAGGTTCTGGGTTGCATTGCATACGCGGAAATCCGCACGAGCCTCTATGGATGTCATGCCCAGCGCGGTCATCAGCACACTGGCAAACAAAACTAGAGATAGTGGAAGTCGCATACGCAGAACCCCTTCAGCCCGCTATCGGTTTTATCGAACAATTTGTATTGCACAGGGAAATCCCATCTCGGGCAAATCCCATTTCGGGTCGCTCTCTTTTCGGCAGTTTCGCCTTTGATGTCAACGCAATCCCATTGAGAACAGGTCGTCTTCATTAAAGAATGATCGTTGCAATCCGGGCTTTCTCATGACAGACCTGAAACAGCTTCCCGCACAACACAGAAATAATCTCCTTATTTAGCCTCGGATTTCGCTCCATGTCGCTTCAATCCGGATCAACCGCTTCGTCGCCGTTCTCGCCCGCGCATAGTGTCGACGGCGATTTCAGTCTCGGCCTGCTCCTGACCGCCGACCACGCACGGCGCGATGTTCCAGCCGAATATGGCACACTTGGTTTGCAGACAAGTGAATTCGACCGGCACATCGCCTATGATATCGGCGTCGAGAATCTGACCCGCAAACTTGCAAGCCGTCTGAACGCGCCTGCAGTCCTCGGCGGGTTTTCGCGGCTGCTGATCGATCCCAATCGCGGCGAAGACGACCCTACGCTCATCATGCAATTGTCCGATGGTGCGGTCATTTCCGGCAATTACCCAATGTCGGCAGGTGAACGCGAAGAACGGCTTGAACGCTTCTATCGCCCCTATCACAACACGGTAGCACGTGCGAGCGAGCGCACGGCGGCTGAAAGCAGGGCAGCGCCCTTCATTGTTTCGATCCATTCCTTCACGCCGCGCTGGAAGGAAAAGGCCCGCCCCTGGCAGATCGGTCTTCTCTGGGATAAGGACGACCGCGCCGTAAAGCCGCTTTTGTCGCTGCTGCGCGAAAACGCTGATCTAACGGTTGGCGATAACGAACCTTATGACGGCGCACTCAAGAACGATGCCATGTATCGCCATGCGACGGCAAAAGGCTTCGCCCATGTCCTGATCGAGGTGCGACAGGACCTGATTGCCGATGACAAGGGTGCAGATGAATGGGCCGACAGGCTGGCGCCGATGATCGCGCACATCAACACCTTGCCCGGCATTCATGTGGTCCAGCATTTCGGCTCACGTGCTGATCGCGGTGAGTAACAGGCCTGTCAGGAGAGGCTTTACCCGCTATCCACAGGGCTTGACCCGCCAAATCGGGTCGTGCATCGAAAAAGGCTCTTAATTTTACCTGCGACTCGCGGGAAAAACGGTCCAGACTTTCGATAAGCGGTTTCCGCGCAATGCGTGTCCGCACCATCATAGACTTTGAATTGGAGAACTCCTCGTGAGCGACGACATTACCAGCGAAGCCCAAACCATTGCTGTCGGCCAGTTGCGCGCTTTTATCGAGCGCATCGAGCGCCTGGAAGAAGAAAAAAAGACCATCGCCGACGATATCAAGGAAGTTTACGCGGAATTGAAGGGTTCTGGGTTTGACAGCAAGGTCGTGAGGACCATTATTCGTCTGCGTAAAAAAGAAGACCATGAACGTCAGGAAGAAGAAGCCATGCTGCAGCTTTACATGGATGCACTTGGCATGGGCTGATTTCGGCTCTTTCCGAAGCCTTCCTTCTTCCTGAAATCGAAACCCGACGGATCGCCTGCGATTCGTATTCAGAGGAAGGGGATAGGGTCTATGGAGTTCAGGAAGCTCGGACGTACCGAACTCAATGTTTCGCCGCTTTGCTTCGGCGGCAATGTATTTGGATGGACGGTCGATGAAGCGACATCATTCTCGATTCTCGACCGTTTCGTTGATGCTGGATTCAATTTCATCGACACAGCGGACGCCTATTCCGCCTGGGCGCCCGGAAATGTGGGTGGCGAATCCGAAACCATTATCGGCAACTGGCTGAAATCCCGTGGCCTGCGCGATAAAGTCGTTATTGCCACCAAGGTCGGCTCCGAGATGGGTCCCGATGAGAAAGGCCTTTCGCCGGCCTATATCCGCAAAGCGGTCGACGCCTCCCTCAAACGGCTGCAGACGGATTATATCGACCTCTATCAATCGCACTGGGACGATCCCGAAACACCGTTCGAAGATGTGCTCGGCACCTATAAGGAGCTCATCGACGCAGGCAAAGTGCGCGCCATCGGTGCATCCAATCTCACACCTGAGCGGCTGACAGAGGCGCTTGACGTCGCCAGGACCAATAATCTGCCGCGCTATGAAAGCCTGCAACCGCTCTATAATCTTTATGATCGCGCTGATTTCGAAAATGGGTTGGAGAAAATCTGCCGTGAAAACGAACTCGGCGTTATTTCCTATTATTCGCTGGCAGCAGGGTTCTTGACCGGCAAGTATCGTTCCGCTGACGATCTTGGACAAAGCGCACGCGGCAAATCGGTCGAAAAATATCTGACGGATCGTGGTTCGCGGATCATTGCTGCACTAGATGACGTTGCACGCAATCTCGATGTCACGCCGGCGCAAGTTGCAATTGCCTGGCTCATCGCACAGCCGTCGATCACAGCCCCTATCGCCAGCGCCACACGCTCGGCCCAGCTCGGCGACCTGATCGCCGCAGCCGAACTGAAACTCAGCGACGATGAAATCGCCTTGCTGAACAAGGCGAGCAGTTAAGTTCGAAGATTATGTCGAAGGGTAGCCTTACCCTTCGATTTCCTCTCGCAGCATTTCCAGCTCAAGCCATTCCTCTTCCATGGCCGCATTTTCGGAGCGTTTCTTCTCAAGAAGATCGGCCGTCTTGGCAAACAGCGTCGGATCCTTGGCATAAAGCTGCGGGTCGGCAAGCTTGCCTTCCAGCACTGCGATTTCCTTCGAGAGAGCATCCATCTTGCCCGGCAGGGTTTCGAGCGCAAATTTCTGCTTGTAGGAAAGCTTGCGCTTTTCCTCACGCTTCGGCTGCGAAGTGTCCTCTTCCGACTTCTCATCACTTCGGCTGCCTGACACCTTGACCGAGCGCCGGCTCAAAGCCTGCTCCTTGCGCTGAGCCATCATGTCGGCATAGCCGCCCGCATATTCGAGCCAGCGCCCGTCACCTTCCGGTGCAATCACCGATGTAACCGTGCGATCCAGAAAATCACGGTCGTGGCTGACCAGAATGACTGTGCCGGGAAAACCTGCGACAAGCTCCTGCAGCAGATCGAGGGTTTCCATATCGAGATCGTTGGTTGGTTCGTCGAGGATAAGCAGGTTTGCGGGCCGCGCCAGAACGCGGGCCAGCATCAAACGGGCACGTTCGCCACCGGAAAGTTCGCGAATGGGCGTGCGCGCCTGCTCAGGCTGGAACAGAAAGTCCTTCATATAAGACACGACATGCCGTTGCTCGCCGTTGACCACGAGGCTTTCGCCGCGCCCGTCCGTCAGGTAATGCGCCAGTGTCTCATCCAGATTGAGGCTTTCGCGCTTCTGGTCGAGTTCGGCCATTTCGAGATTGACGCCAAGCCGCAAGGTTCCAGAATCCGGCGCAAGCTTGCCAGTCAAAAGCGACAGAAGCGTCGTCTTTCCGGCACCGTTGGGTCCAACGAGACCGATACGGTCACCGCGCTGCACACGGATCGAAAAATCCTTGACCAGCACGCGCTCGCCATAGGCCTTGCTCAGCCCCTTGGCTTCAATCACCAGCTTGCCGGATTCCTTTGCATCGCTTGCCGCCAGAACCGCCGTCCCTTGCGCCTTGCGATGATTGCGAAAATCGGCGCGCATGGAATGTAGTTCGCCGAGGCGGCGCATATTGCGCTTGCGCCGGGCGGTAACACCGTAGCGCAGCCAATGCTCCTCGCGCGCGATCTGGCGCCCGAGCTTGTGATGGTCGCGCTCTTCCTCCTCCAGCACCTTGTCGCGCCATTCCTCGAAATGGCCAAAACCCTGCTCCAGACGACGCGTGATGCCACGATCCAGCCAAACCGTCGCCCGGCTGACATTCTCCAGAAAGCGGCGGTCATGCGAGATCAAAACAATGGCGGAGCGAATCTGGCGCAGTTCACTTTCCAGCCATTCGATGGTGGTCAGATCCAGATGGTTGGTCGGCTCGTCCAGCAGCAGAACGTCGGGCTGCGGTGCAATCACCCGCGCCAGAGCGGCACGCCGCGCCTCGCCGCCGGACAGATGATCCGGCTTTTCTTCTCCCGTCAGGCCGAGATGTTCGAGAAGATAGGTCACACGATGCGGGTCGTCGGCAGGCCCCAGCCCCGCTTCCACATAGGCACGCACATTGGCAAAGCCGTCCATATCCGGCACCTGTGGCAGATAGCGGATAGTTGCTCCCGGATGTTTGAAAACCTCGCCCGATGTCGCCTCCACCATACCGGCTGCAATCTTGAGCAGGGTGGATTTACCCGAACCATTGCGTCCTACGAGCGCGATGCGGTCGCCTTCGCTCACCGAGAGGCCGGCATCCTCCAGAAGCGGCGTGCCTCCAAAGGTGAGCTTGATCTGGTCGAGGCGAAGGAGTGGTGGTGCCATGGTTCTTTTCGATAAACAGGGTTTAAAATTCCGCCCTGCTTGTCCGCGACAAAAGCCGTTCTGTCAAATGGTACGGCACGAAAAGACCCATGAAAAACAAACAGGCCGGGTTTCCCCGACCTGTCAGCAAACTTATTTATCCAGCAATTGCTGGCCTAGTCATTACTGGCCCAATGCTTACTGGCAAGGCGCTTCGTAGACGCGGCCATACGGATCGCGGTAGCGGCAGTACTGCGTGCCATTGCGCGTCTGGGCTGCACCAAGGAGCGTACCGGCAACGCCGCCGATAGCAGCGCCAGCAAGAGCGCCACGACCATTGCCGCCGATTGCGCCACCGGCGAGAGCGCCGAGTGCTGCGCCACCGACACCGTAACCGGCCGTGCGCTGTTCATTCGTCGTGCATGCAGCCGTCGAGAACGCGAGCACGCCAGCAACAGCAATCATCGTAAGACGTGATTTCATTGAAACATCTCCTACAAGAGTTGAACTAATCACCGACTTTGCGTCCCCAATTTCGGCGTAAAGCAGATGACACCCGCTTGGCCCATTTACAATACGTTTCGCTCGCCAGCGTCAAGCTCTTTCGATTAATAAGGTTAGCGGCCTTGGCGCGGTGTTTCCTCCATCGCCAAGTTGGCGATAAGTATCGCCAATCCAGAATGCGCAGTAACACGAAGTGTTCCACGAACTACATTAGACACTGTCCATGAAGAGCCGAAGGGCAGTGTCACATTATCTAACGGCCACTCCGCATTTGTGATCGAAAGGCCTTCGACAGTGTTGAAATTAATCACACTGAACGGCGTTCCATCGGGAAAGTCATAGACATAATCTCCCGGCGGCAGGGGCCAGGCTTCCTCGGAGCCACTGGATAAAAGCACGTTCCGTCCTTTTGCCGCCTGCGCTGTCGCCATGGTCAGGTGCAGCAGCGTGTGATCAGTGCGCTGCCCGCCGAAAGCTCCACAGAGGATCACCCGATCCGCACCCCGCATATAGGCTTCCTCGAAGGCCAGTTCTCCATCCGTCATGTCCTTGGCGGCAGGGAACGTCTTTTGCGGCACGTGTCCATATTGCACGCGAAGCTCTGCGGAAGTCGAATCGAAATCGCCGAGCCACAGTTCCGGTTCGACACCAAGCGCCGCAGCATGCCTGATCCCGCTATCGGCAGCGAGAATACGCGCATCTGCAATTTGGCGCTTCAGGCGATCGGTCACGACCAGATCGCCGCCGAGGAGAATGACGAATGTGCTCATAAGCCGCTCATAACACGGGCTAATCCGCGCCGGAAGCCTGCATTCGCTGCCGGTGCGATACCCCGAAACATTATTGCCCTTCCCGTTGCGAAAGATTATTGTCGCAACCGCTCTAACGGGGTGCCATCCGCTTCCGCGGATGGCTGAGAGGCCCAAAAGCATTTCCAGCAAAAGTGTAAAACGGTTTTGCGTCCAGAAATGCGGAAAAAAGGCCAACCCGCTGAACCTGATCCGGTTTGCACCGGCGGAGGGATTAGACGCTCCATAAACGGCGCTCAATCCTCTTGTAGTAAAAGAAAGGAAGTGCCGTGATGCGGCTTTTATCTTTGCTGGCTATTTCATTTTCCGCAGCTATGGCTTTCACGCCTTCAGCGCAGGCGAAAGACAAGCTCACCGTCTATACCTATGACAGTTTCGTTTCCGAATGGGGTCCGGGGCCAAAGGTCAAGGAAAACTTCGAGAAGGAATGCGGCTGCGAAGTTGACTGGATCGCCTCCGCCGATGGCGTTGCCCTGCTGAACCGTCTCAAGCTCGAAGGCAGCAATACCAAAGCCGATATCGTCCTCGGTCTCGATACCAATCTGACGACCGAAGCGCGCGCCACCGGCTTTTTTGCACCAAGCGGCATCGACCAGAGCAATGTGAGCGTTCCGGGCGGCTTTAAGGACGATATCTTCGTTCCCTACGACTACGGCTATTTCGCCGTGGTCTACGATTCGGAAAAGCTGCCCAATCCTCCAAAGAGCCTGAAGGAACTGGTCGAAGGCGATCCTTCGCAGAAGATCGTGCTGCAAGACCCGCGCACGTCAACGCCGGGGCTGGGCATGCTGCTCTGGATGAAATCCGTCTACGGCAATGAGGCGGAAGCGGCCTGGCAGAAACTGCAGAAGCGCATTCTCACCGTCACACCCGGCTGGTCGGAGGCTTATGGACTCTTCACCAAGGGCGAAGCCCCGATGGTACTGTCCTATACGACGTCTCCCGCCTATCACATGATCGCGGAAAAGACGGAGCGCTATAAGGCTCTGGCCTATCCGGAGGGTAATTATCTCCAGATCGAGTTAGCCGCTCAAACCACGACCGGCGCAAAAAATCCTCTGGCGCAAAAATTTCTGGCTTTCATGACCGGCCCCGGTTTCCAGAATGTCATTCCTGAAACCAACTGGATGTATCCAGCCGGCAAGACTTCCGCCCCACTTCCAGCCGCTTTCGACGCACTGCCGAAGCCCGAAAAGATGCTTCTCCTCCCTTCCGACGAAGTCGCCAAGAACAGGAAGTCATGGGTCGATGAATGGCTGGCCGCGACCAGTAAATGACGACATTTCCGGCACAGCACCGCACGAAGAACATATCCGCCGCGAAGCCCGCTGCGGGTGCACTGGCGCTTGTCTTTCTGGTCGTGCTTGCCGGCGGCGCGCTTATCGCATTGGCATTTGAAGCGGGCAGCGGCGGCTTCGATGCCGCTGCCAATTTTGACACCTATCTATGGCGGGTTGCTCGTTTCACGATCCTGCAGGCAATCGCTTCAAGCCTGCTTTCCGTGCTGTTTGCGGTTCCTGTCGCCCGCGCACTCTATGCCGAAGCAAATTTTCCGGGGCGCGGGCTTATTCTGCGCCTGTTTGCCCTGCCGCTTGCTCTACCCGCACTCGTTGCAGTGCTCGGCGTCACCAGCATCTATGGCCGCAACGGATTCATTGCGCATCTGTCCGAAGCCGCAGGTCATCCATTCCAGCCTGATATCTACGGAATCACCGGCATCCTGATCGCCCATATCTTCTTTAACATGCCGCTTGCGGTCCGTCTCATTCTGGCAGGATACGAATCCATACCGACCGATTACTTGAAGCTTGCCGCACAGCTCGGCATGGGTAATGGAGCGCGCTTCCGGCTCATCGAATGGCCCGTGATCCGGCGCAATCTGCCGGGCATGATCGGCCTCATTTTCATGCTCTGCGTGACCAGTTTCACGACCGTGCTGACGCTCGGCGGCGGGCCTCGTGCCACCACCCTGGAAGTTGCAATCTACCAGAGCCTGCATTTCGATTTCGATCCGGGCCGGGCGGTCGCCCTCACCTTCACGCAGCTTGTATTGACATTGCTTGTCCTTCTGGCCCTGCGTCTCACCGGAAGGCCATCGGAAGAAGCCTTCACCCATTCCGCGACACCACGACGCTACGGCAAAGCGTCCACGGCTGAGCACATTTCAAACATTGTCGTTATCGGGATAGGTTTCCTCTATGTCGCGCTGCCGATTGCAGGTGTGGTCATCTCCGGTCTCGCTGCCGATCTTGTACGACTATTGACGGAGAGAACGGTCTGGCGCGCGATCGGCACCAGTCTGGTACTCGGTTTTTCAGCAGCACTCCTCTCGGTCATTCTGTCGCTTGCGCTTGTGTCAGCACGTGAAGCAGTGAAAGAACGTAAGCTCGCCAACATCTTCGATACAGGTGCCAGCCTGATCCTTGTCATGCCGCCAATTGTGATCGGCGCTGGCTGGTTCATCCTGCTTCGCCACTTCACCGATCCGTTTGCGATGGCACCATTCATGGTCGTCACCGTCAATGCGGCGATGGCCATGCCCTTTGCCGTGCGTCTGCTGCGCCCGGCGTGGGACACGGCAGCCAGCCGACACAACCGGCTTTGCGCACAACTGGGCATTCGCGGCTTCAACCGTTTCCAGCTCATCGACTGGCCGTCGATCCGCAAACCTTTCGGCATGGCCTTTGCCTTTGCCATGGCGCTTTCTCTTGGCGACCTCGGCACGATTGCCCTGTTCGGCAGTGACGCGCTTTTGACGCTGCCCTATCTCCTCTTGCAGCGCATGGGCAGCTATCGCACATTCGACGCGGCGGGTCTGGCGCTTATTCTCGGGCTGCTTTGCCTCGTGTTGATGATGATCGCGGATCGCGCATCCCGAAAGGAAACGCCTTCTCTATGAATGCCACGATAAACGCCCTTGCCGAAATTCGCCTCGATGACCTTCGTTTCAGCTATGGCGAAACCGCCATGCATTTCGATGCGACGATAAAGGGCGGTGTCATTGCTGCGGTTGTCGGGCCAAGTGGTTCGGGCAAGTCGACACTTCTCAACCTGATTGCCGGTTTCGAACTCCCGCAATCCGGTCATATCTTCATTGGCGATAAAGACGTGAGTGAACTTTCGCCAGCCGACCGGCCTGTTTCGATGGTGTTTCAGGAAAACAACCTGTTTGCCCACCTGACCGTCGAACAGAATGTCGGTCTCGGACGCTCGCCGAACCTGAAGCTGACCGCAGAAGATAGCATCGATATCGCAGAAGCCCTGTCGCGTGTCGGGCTCGCAGGCAAAGAACAGCGCAAGCCTGAAGCGCTTTCCGGCGGCGAACGCCAGCGCGTAGCGATTGCCCGCGCCCTCATACGCCAGCGCCCGATTCTGCTCCTTGACGAAGCCTTCGCCTCACTTGGCCCGGCGCTACGACACCAGATGCTGGATCTGGTCAGGGAGCTTCAACTTGAAACCGGCATGACGGTGCTGATGGTAACGCACACGCCTGAAGATGCGCTCTATCTTGATGCAGTGTTGCTTTTTCTCGACAGTGGTCGGATTTCCGCGATGGGCCCCTCTGCCGAACTGCTTTCGCCGACTGGACCGGAAGCATTGCGGCACTATATCGGCGAAAAGCGGAGTTCAGGGCTAAGCCTCAAATAGAGTTACAGTTGCGGACATATTTTGTTCGCAATCTGCCGGAAGAACCGGTTACAGATTTCTTGTGCTGCCTTGGACGGCTTGTACCTGTTCTGGTCTGTGGCTAGATTTGGCCGCGGATCAAGCAATCTGATTCAGAAGCGAGGATAAAATACTGTTCCGTCAATCGACCCGTTCCCGGGCCTTCCTGCGTCTACCCATCTCCCTGCCAGAATGGACGCAGCAAAATTGGCGGAAACCAGCCATCGGTCTTGGCTTGCTTGCGATCGCCCTGATTTCAGGTTGCCAGTCGATCAATTCCAGCAAAGATCTGGGCCTGCAGCCTTCCGACAATCCGGTGACTGTCGACAATGTAACACGCAATGACCGACTGGCCCAGCTTGGTGCCCAGCAGCATCCGCGTATCCTCGCGACCTATGGCGGCGAGTACAAGGACCAGAAGCTTGAGCGCATGGTGGCGAAGATCGTCGGCAAGCTGACGACCGTTACTGACAAGCCGGACCAGACCTATCGCATCACCATTCTTGATAGTCCCAATATCAATGCCTTCGCATTGCCGGGCGGCTATCTCTACGTAACGCGCGGCCTGCTGGCGCTCGCCAACGACTCTTCGGAAGTCGCGGCTGTCATCGCCCATGAAATGGGCCATGTCATTGCCAATCACGGCATTTTGCGGCAGGAGAAGGAAGCTGAGACAGCCATAGCCGGGCGCGTTGCCAGCGAAGTGCTGCATAATGAATCTGCCAGCCGCGAAGAAGCGCTGCGCGGCAAGTTGCGGCTTGCCCAGTTCTCGCGTAATCAGGAATTGCAGGCGGATGCCATCGGCATCAAGATGATCGGCGAAGCTGGTTATGATCCGTTCGCTTCGGCCCGTTTCCTGCAATCGATGGAAGCCTATACGGGTTTCCGCTCGGTTTCGGGCGCGACAGACGCCAGCCTCGACTTCCTGGCAAGCCACCCGGCAACTCCGCAGCGTATCCAGCTTGCGCTCGGACATGCACGCCGCATCGGCGCACCAGGAGTCGGCACGACTGATCGCGATTCCTTCCTCAACGGTATTGACGGCCTTCTTTACGGCGACTCACCCAATGAAGGTTATGTCCGCGAACAGACCTTCATCCATCCGAAGCTCGGCGTCACTTTCCGGGCACCAGATGGCTTCACCATCGACAATTCAGCCAATGCGGTCATGGCAAGCGGCCCCGGCGAAGTTGCCATTCGTTTCGATGGCGCATCTCTTCCGGCCGGATCGAATCTTGCCGACTATATCCGGTCGGGCTGGGTGACCGGTCTCGACGACAGTTCGATCCAGACCACCACCATCAATGGATTGCCCGCTGCGACTGCGCGCGCCAGTGCCGACCGGTGGCAATTCGACATTGTGGTTATTGGTGCAAACAACAAGGTCTATCGCTTCCTGACAGCGGCACCGAAAGGCAGTAACGCGCTTCTGCCTGCTTCACAGACGGTCACCCAGTCCTTCCGCCTGCTGTCGCCAGCCGAACAAAACGCCATCAAGCCGCTTCGCATCCGCGTCGTGACGGTGAAGCCGGGCGACACGCTGGCCAGCCTGTCGGCACGCATGCAGGGCACCACCCGCAAGCTGGAACTGTTCCGCCTTCTCAATGCCATGTCGGCGGGAGCGACGGTTTCGGTCGGCGACCGCGTGAAGCTGATCAGCGAGTAAGTCACGATGACGGAAACTCTCATCCACTCTGTCCTTGCTGGAAAAGTCGCTCCTCTCGGGGCTCGCGGCGTTCCAAGCGGCATCGACAAGCAGCCGGTTTCCGGCAAGGCCCGCGTGACTTTCGAAGGGCTGGACTGCGATGCGCAGGGCGATCGGAAAGTGCATGGCGGCCCGGAAAAGGTGCTTCATCATTACCCGCACGATCATTATGCGGTCTGGCGCGAAGAGATTGGCGAAAACCCGCGTCTGAATCTGCGCGGTGCTTTCGGCGAAAACATCTCCACGTCGGGTCTCGATGAACACAATGTTGCCGTGGGCGACAGGTTCCGGCTCGGCAGTGCACTTGTCGAGGTTTCACAGGGCCGCCAGCCTTGCTGGAAACTGAACGAACGCTTTGCAACCGCCGACATGGCCGTGCGCGTCCAGAAGACGGGACGAACAGGCTGGTACTATCGTATTCTGGAAGAAGGTCACGTGGAAACCGGCGATACGATGATCCTGGTCGACCGCCTTTCGCCGGACTGGACACTGCATCGTGTCTGGCACCTGCTTTATGTCGACACACTAAATTATGATGAACTGTCTGTGATGGCGGAGCTTTCGCATCTCGCCGACAGCTGGAAGCGCTATGCAGTGCGCCGCCTCGAAAATCGCAAGGTCGAGGACTGGTCGTTGCGCCTTGAAGGCAAGACTGCGGAATCGCAAAAGTAAGGAGCCAATTGGCCCCTCTACTTGTATTGCCCTGACCGTAACAGCTTACGCTTGATAGGCCGCCAGTTCGTGCTGGCTCAAGAGGGCAATCTTCAGCTTCTCCATAGCACGACTTTCAATCTGCCGTACCCTCTCCTTGGAGATGCCAAGCTTTTCACCCAGCGCTTCGAGCGTCACGCCGTCATCATCGAGACGACGCTCACGGATGATGTGCAATTCGCGCTCGTTCAGCGTGTCCAGAGCCACGTTAAGCCACTGATTACGGCGTTCCATATCGATGGAACTTTCGGCGATCTCGTCCTGCAACGGATGATCGTCAACCAGAAAATCCATACGACGGGACGCGCCAGACTCGTCATTGTTCACAGGTGCCGATAGAGAACTGTCTGGTCCCGAAAGGCGGCTGTCCATGATCTCGACATCGTTTGTCGAAACACCCAACTGATCGGAAATTTCCCGATACATCTCAGCCTTGGTCATATTGTCGTCGGACTGAGCCAGTTTCGAACGAAGCCGCCGCAGATTGAAAAACAGCGCCTTTTGCGCCGAACTCGTGCCACCGCGCACGATGGACCAATTGCGCAGGATATAATCCTGCATAGACGCGCGAATCCACCACGACGCATAGGTCGAAAAACGCACTTCCCGTTCGGGATCGAAACGTGCGGCGGCTTCAAGAAGACCGACGTAACCTTCCTGAATGAGATCGTTCATCGGCAATTTGAACTTGCGGAAGCGCCCGGCCATGGAGATGACCAATCTCATATGTGCGGATGTGATGCGATGTAGTGCTTCCTGATCTTTCAGTTCCTTCCAGCGAATGGCGAGGGCTCGCTCCTCTTCGCGCTCCAGATAGGGAGCCGACATTGCGCTGCGGATCATGGATTGAGAAGAGGCTGCTGTCGCTGGGAGGCTACGCGCAACCATAGGCATGCGATTGGCTGGAACTGCGGAAGAACTGCTCATGGATGACTGCTTCATCTGGTTCTCCTGTTCTGAACTCACGCCCGACGGGCGTTCAGTGGAAGGATATGCCAGTCCCACAAAGACCCCTTGGACGAACTAGCGAATTCGCCCAAAACTCCCCGCCAGGCCTATTCTTTGGCCAATATGATTACGCCGCAAAACAAACCCGTTTACGAACTGGTGTCTGGGAGAACGCATCAGCTGCGATCAGGTTCCCTCTCTCCAAGGATAATTCTCTGGCAACGCAGGAAGATGACCAGGGAGGTTAACGATTGATTGCGAAATTCAATAGAATTTTAACCAAACCATATTGCCCTCTATTTGCATGGAGGGCTGTGGAACCCAATTCCTACTGGTCAAGTAGCAAACAAAAAAAGCCCGGCTTTGGCCGGGCTTTTTTGAAAGAAAGCGAAGTAAAGCTTATGCGGCTTCGACTTCATCGTCCTCAAGGTCCGCTTCAGCGTCGGCTTTGCCGCGCTTCGGTCCCTTGGCGAGATTTGCTTCGATCAGACGAACTGCTTCGGTTTCCGAAAGCTTGTTCACGGCAGCGATTTCGCGCGCCATGCGATCAAGGGCAGCTTCATAAAGCTGGCGTTCCGAATAAGACTGTTCCGGCTGGTTCTCAGCGCGGAAAAGATCGCGAACGACTTCCGAGATCGAGATTAGATCGCCGGAATTGATCTTCGCATCATATTCCTGGGCGCGGCGCGACCACATGGTACGCTTCACACGTGCGCGACCCTGTACGACCTTCAGTGCACGTTCAACATAGTCGGTCTCCGACAGCTTGCGCATACCGATGGAAGCGGCTTTGGCTACCGGCACCTTCAGGCGCATCTTGTCTTTTTCGAAATCGATCACGAAAAGCTCGAGCTTGTGGCCTGCCACTTCCTGCTCTTCGATGGTGACGATCTGGCCGACGCCATGAGCCGGATACACGATCGCCTCACCGGCCTTGAAACCGCCACGCGCTACTGGAGCCTTTTTCTGCTGGGATGACATACGCTTCATTACTCCCTGTTGTGCCCGGCGCAACCCGCCGGTTGACACATGATTTTCGACCGCGCTCCGGAGATAATGAAGCACGGAAGTTGTTTGTCGGTTTGGAACTGAAAACGTATCTGACGGCAAATCTAGCCGACCGGGTGTACGGTGAGGGGGACGACGCCAAATCGCAATCATCTTCCCCGGTGCCATTCAGCCCGGTACTAAAGATCAGCCCTTTCAGAGATTAACGCATAGCGCCACGAATTGACGTCCAGTCACCGAAATTATTGGAGCAACCTAACACAATTTCGCGAAAGAATCAACAAATTGCCAAATATGTCGTATTTGGCAATGCAACACGCCTAAAAGATGGGCGTTTTTCCGTGATTTCATTCGTCTTTTGCCGATGCATTGCAGAAAAAGCAAGTGATAATTGCTGTATTCGAGCATTGTCAGACAACCTGGCAGTCTTGACAGGCTGAACGTACGCATCTCGGAAGCGCAAGGTCTTCCGAAACAAAGACATACTTATGCAATACCTTCGTGCTTGCAGCAGCGTGCAAGCAGCGTCTGCAACACCGGGCCGGTATTAGTCACCACTACCCGGCTCGGCAGAGAAATACTTCTCCAGCTTGCCAGCCACGCCGTCCATTTCCTTGGCTTCCGGCAGAGCATCCTTTTTCGCGGTAATATTGGGCCATTTTGCCGCATATTCCGTATTCAGCTCCAACCACTTGTCGAGGCCCGGCTCGGTGTCGGGGCTGATCGCCTCGGCAGGGCATTCCGGTTCACATACGCCACAGTCGATGCACTCGTCGGGATTGATGACGAGCATGTTTTCGCCTTCGTAGAAGCAATCGACCGGACAGACCTCGACGCAGTCCGTATATTTGCAGCGAATGCAATTATCGGTCACGACATACGTCATCGTCGAACTCCTGTTGCCGCCCGAATTCCAGAAGAGGCAGCTTATCTATCCTACAGCTTTGCGCCGATACTCCGGCAAGCCTACAATCGGCTCGGGGCTTTGGAATATCTCGCCACGAAGTCACTGTGCACGGAAATGGTTGCTAGTGGATTGAATTTGACGTTTGATACCTGCCCGACATCAATCTCATTTCAAACGTCAAATTCGAAAAATCCACTAGATCCATGGGTTTATTAGTGGTCTTTTAGATTCCGACATTTGCTCGAAGTCTGTATCAGACCACTAGCCTCAGCCCATGCCCTTTTATGACAATGCGTGAGGTAACGATTTTATCCTGCCATGACAAGGGTACAAACGCCGCAATGTCACGAAGTCACGCACATCTGAAACAGCATTTCGTTTGAGGGCTTTTGCGTGGAAAAGGCTTTCGCCGGGACGGTTCAACACGCAATTTCCATCACCGCCAAAAGATGCCTGCGGCAACGCGTCCGTCTCAGCTTCCGCGCAAACGATCCGTTTCACGGCGTTCTTTCTTGGTCGGGCGCCCTGCTCCGCTCTCACGTTGTGGCACTACCGCCTCCGCTGCCATCGCAGTAGCAGATGCCGGTGGCGGCGAAAGATCTTCATAAAGAAGCTGGGCTTCGGGCGCTGGACCGCGGCGCTCACCTGGAGCAACTATCTTGTAAATGAGGATACGACGATCAAGTGTGATGGTCAGCACATCGCCAACCTTCACCTGATGAGCGGCCTGTTCAATCTTGTCACGGTTGACCCGGACCTTGCCGCCGACGGCGAGTTTCGCCGCCAGCGATCTTGATTTGACCACGCGCGCAAAGAACAGCCACTTGTCGATTCGCTGTCTTGCGCCCGTTTCTGCAGTCATCTTACTTCTTCATCTGCTCTTTCAAAGCAAGAAGCTTGGCAAAAGGCGAATCGGGATCGATACGCGCAGGACGTTCCTGCTCCACCCGTTTGCCGCCCTGATGGCCATGATCGCGCTTCTGCTGACGCTGATTGCCACCACGGAAGTCACCCTTGGAACCTTCGCGCTTGCCTTCGCCGTCGTGACGCTTTTGCTTGTCGAAGCGCTTGCCGCCACGATCATTGCGCGCCTGCTGCTCTGCTCCGCCTTCCGACTTGCGTGCTTCGCCGCCCTGATCGCGGTTCTGATGACTACGATTCTGGTTGCCGCGATTTTGACGCTGACGGTTCTGGTCCTGATTGCGGTTGCGGCCTTCGAAACGACCCTGACGCCACAGAAGAACAGGCTTTGGCTCTTCAGCCACCGCTTCTGCGGTTTCACCGGCCGATGCGGCTTCTGCCGCTACAGGTGCAGCTTCTTCCGCTTTGGCTTCGGTTTCCGTTTCCGTCTCAGCGACAACAACAGGTGCGGGCACAGGTTCAGCCGCTGGCACAGCAGGCTTCTCAGCCTCTGCGACCGGCGAAACGCCAGTTTCCTTGGCTGCAGCTTCGGCCGCGAAAGCATCCAGCTCAGCAAGCTTCGCCGTGACGGCAGCAGCTTCCATGGCCTCGTGACGATAGCCGAGGCTCTTCAGGATTTCTTCCATATCGTCGGTCGTCGCACCGAGAATGGACATCATGGCAGGCGTGACGATGAACCGTCCGCCGTCATAAGCGCCATCCGGACGCGCACCCGAACCCGGACGCCAGGCAAGCGCCGGGCGAATGAGATCGGCAAGACGTTCCAGAATATCGATGCGCACGGCACGGCGGCCCAACACGCGATAGCCTGCCAGACGGTAGAACATCGGATCGAAGGCGGGATCGACCACGACCGACGTGCGGCCAGCGGCCAGCACATTCACGACATCGCCATAACCGGCCCGTTCGCGGCCATCGTTTTTCAGCGCCCAGAGCAGTGTAATGAGACCGGCAGGAGCAGGCTTCAGCAACATGGGCATGAAGACATGATAGGCACCGAAACGCACGCCGAGACGGCGAAGCGCCGCGCGCGAATCCTGATCGAGCCCACGCACTTCCTCTGCCACATCGCGGCGCGGAAGAATGCCAAGATTCTCGACGATCTGGAATGCAAGACCGCGTGTCATGCCCGTCAGGGCATCAGCGGCAGCCAGATCGGTGAGCGGCTTCAGAACGGTTTCGATATGATGGGCGACGAACCGTTCGATACGTGCGGCAACCTTGTCGCGAGCCGCTCCGGTAAGCTGTTCGTCGGCCAGGATCACCGCACGCGGCTTCAACAGGTCATCACCTGCAACCAGCGTTGCGACCGTTGCGCCAACCCAGCGCATAACGCCATCCGAGCCGAGCGCGAAATCGCCGTTCGGCGCAGCAGCAAAGCGCTCAGCGCGACGTTCGAACTCGGCGGCCAGCGCCTTTTGTGCAGCCGACTTCACCGCCTTGGCGTCCGGCCCATCGGCCTGAACGTCAGCGGTAAAACGGAATCCTTCCAGTTGCCCGACATTGTGGCCTTCGACAATCACGTCTCCGGCAGGGCTGATTTCTGCTTCAAGCATGGCATTCTCTCTCAGGCGCCTCATAAGCACGCTTGTCCTGCGGTCTACAAAGCGTTTCGTCAACCTTTCATGCAGCGCGTCGGACAATCTGTCCTCAATTTCGCGCGTCTTTTCCTGCCAGTGTGTCGGATCGGCAAGCCATCCCGGCCTGTGCGACACAAAAGTCCAGGTTCGAATTTGCGCCACACGATGCGACAGGGTGTCGATTTCCCCCTCTGTGCTATCGGCGCGGCGCACCTGTTCGCTCATATAATCTTCATCGACGCTCCCTCGGCGGACAAGATCCTGATAGATGGTTGCAATGATATCGGCATGCTGCGCCGGCGCGATCTTGCGATAATCGGGCAGCGCGCAGGCGTCCCACAAAAGCTCGATGCGTGCCGGTGTCTTGGCGAGCCGCACAATCTCTTCGTCTTTCGACAAATTTTCAAGCGCTTGTTGATCGACGGCTGGCAAAGCCTTGGCCAATCCTTCGATCGGTGCGGGTGTTTCCAGAGAAAATCGCAGGGAATCGAGCGATGAAAAGTCGAACCGCGCCGTGCGCCACTGTAGAACTTTCACCGGATCGAAATTATGCGCTTCCACCCGCTCGACCAGTTCTTCGTCGAACGGATGCACCTGCCCTGTCACGCCGAAGGTGCCGTCACGCAGGTGTCGGCCCGCGCGCCCGGCGATCTGTCCTACTTCGGCAGGCGTCAGATCGCGGAACTGATAGCCGTCGAATTTGCGGTTCTGCGCAAAGGCGACATGATCGACATCAAGATTAAGACCCATGCCGATAGCATCGGTCGCTACCAGAAAATCGACATCGCCCGACTGGTAAAGTTCAACCTGTGCGTTGCGTGTGCGCGGGCTGAGCGCGCCCATGACCACCGCAGCGCCTCCGCGCTGGCGACGGATCAGCTCGGCAATCGCGTAAACTTCATCCGCGGAAAAGGCAACAATGGCGGAACGGTTCGGCAGGCGCGTAATCTTCTTGGAACCGGCATAGGCCAGATGCGACAGGCGCGGACGCGTCACCACATTGATGCCACGCAGAAGCTTTTCCAGAATGCCGCGCATAGTGCCAGCACCAAGCAGGAGCGTCTCCTGCCGTCCGCGCAGATGCAGGATGCGGTCGGTGAATATATGGCCGCGCTCCAGATCACCGGCGAGCTGCACTTCATCGATGGCCACGAAAGCCACGTCGGTACGGCGCGGCATGGCCTCGACTGTGCAGACGGAATAGCGCGCGCCGAGCGGCACGATCTTTTCCTCACCCGTGACCAGCGCGACATTAGCCGCACCGACCCGTTCCACAACGCGGTTATAGACCTCACGCGCCAGAAGGCGCAGCGGCAGGCCGATCATCCCGCTTCCATGCGACAGCATGCGTTCGATGGCCAGATGGGTTTTGCCGGTATTGGTCGGCCCAAGCACCGCAGTCACATCGCGGCCACTCAGGGTCAGCGGCAAATCATGGGCAGGGAGTTGGTTCATGCCAATAATCGGATTCCCGGTACAAATGCCCGTCACGGGCTGGATGCTGGTTCTTGCGATAGCACTATACGACCCGCACCGAAAGCGCTCCTGTTAAGTTTCAGTATGGACGAGTTGCCAACCTTTCGGCGACCGATGTGCTGCCGGTCAATAACTTGTCGATTAACGATTGGAACGACTCTGGAACGAATCGGCGACGAATCGCTGACTCGGATAGCTTCGCCTTTTGTTCACGGCAATATATAGTAAGTCTAACACAAAACCCCACAATATGCTGAATCGGATGTTCCGCTTTTCTGTGTTCTCCTGACGCGAAACGACACCGCCGTTAACTTTTGGCAAAACCTGTCAACAGGCTGTTCCGATAGCAATGCGATTCTTCAGAAAGTCTTAATGATTACTGATATTTCGTTAATGCCTGAAGAGTTGCAAACTCGGTCTCCGTTAACCTTCAGGCCAAAGCCGGAACGAATCGGCGACGAATCACTGATCTGTAAATATTCTTCATTTGTTCTCACCACATCTGGTGTTCGAAGTGCCCGATGCACCATAGAAAACCGAAACCGGACGAACCTTGATGAGCATTTCTTCGATTTCGCGTTAACTTTTCCGGCAATTCTGTCACGCCGACGCTGCGGATTTCAAACGTCTCATTGCGGAAACAAAAAGGCGGACGGAGCTATTTCTCCACCCGCCTCTGTTCCGATGAAGGAGAAGGTCAGTCGCGCTCGACGCACAAGGCAACGCCCATGCCGCCGCCGATGCAAAGCGTCGTCAGACCGCGCTTGGCATCACGGCGCTGCATTTCGTAAAGCAGCGTTGTCAGAACGCGCGCGCCGGAGGCACCGATCGGATGACCGATCGCGATTGCTCCGCCATTGACGTTGACGATATCCGGATTGAGCCCAAGATCACGCACAACAGCGCAGGACTGCGCTGCAAAGGCTTCATTGGCTTCGACCAGATCGAGATCGCCGACGCTCCAGCCTGCCCTTTCCAGAGCCTTTTTGGTCGCCGGAATAGGACCTGTTCCCATGATCGACGGGTCCACGCCAGCCGTTGCCCAGGAAACGATGCGCGCCAGCGGCTTCACACCACGTTTGGCTGCTTCATCCGCATCCATCAGCACAACAGCAGCAGCGCCATCGTTAATACCGGATGCATTGCCCGCAGTGACTGTTCCTTCCTTGTCGAAGGCCGGTTTCAGCTTGGTCAAAGCCTCCATCGTTGTACCGGGGCGGATATATTCGTCCGCCGAAACAACGATATCCCCCTTGCGACCCTTTACGGTAAAGGGAACGATTTCATCCTCGAACCTGCCGGCAGTCTGTGCCGCCTCAGCCTTCTGCTGGGAGGCCAGCGCAAACTCATCCTGATCACTACGGGTCAGTTGCCACTGGCGGGCAATGTTTTCCGCCGTAATCCCCATGTGATAGCCATTAAAGGCATCGATCAGGCCGTCTTTCAGCATGGTGTCGGTCATCTTGAAGTCGCCCATCTTCACGCCTGACCGCAAATGCGCGCAATGCGGCGCCATCGACATGGATTCCTGACCACCCGCCACGATGATCTTGGCATCACCGGAAAGAATCTGTTGCATGCCGAGCGCGACCGCCCGCAAACCGGAACCACATAGCTGGTTGATCGAGAAAGCCGTTGTCTCCTTCGGGCAACCGGCGTCCATTGCCGCCTGCCGCGCCGGGTTCTGCCCTTCACCTGCCGTCAGCACCTGCCCGAGAATAACCTCGTCCACATCCGTCGCCGCCACACCGGCGCGTTCCAGCGCGCCTTTGATGACCGTCGCACCCAGTTCATGCGCCGGGACATTGGCAAATGCACCGTTGAAAGCGCCGACTGCGGTGCGGGCTGCGCTGGCAATGACGATGGCTTTCTGGTCGGACATTCTTTCCTCCTTGAAATGTTGCGCAACACAAAGACCAAAATTCCGGCCTTGGCAAGCTTTGCCGTGCGCCAGCAACCGTCTTCATGAAAATCGATAAAGTGTTTTTCCTGTGACAAGAAGCATTCGAGTGTGCATCGCAAGCCATCATCGCTAAATTACACTGAGCTATATATAGGAGATATCCATGCCTTCATTGACGCTCGAACGAGCCAATACGATCATTGCCGGTGCTTTTGCCAAAGCCGAAGAACTGAAACTGAAGCCGCTTGCTGTTTGCGTCCTCGATGCCGGCGGCCATGTGAAGGCTTTCCAGCGTCAGGACGGTGCGTCCATGCTCCGTTTCGAGATCGGTTCGGGCAAGGCCTATGGCGCCCTTGCGGTCGGTACCGGCTCGCGCTGGCTGAACAATCAGGCGAAGGATCGCCCACATTTCCTGGAAGGACTTTCGGGTGTATCAGGCGGCAAGATCGTGCCGGTGCCGGGCGGCGTTCTGATCAAGGATGCTGACGGCGAAATCATCGGTGCGGTCGGTATTTCCGGCGACACGTCGGATAATGACGAAATTGCAGCCATTGCCGGTATCGAAGGCGCTGGCTTTGCGTCCGACGCAGGCTGATTGCCTTCTGCTCAGCACTTCCACATAGCTGATAGATGGGGTTGGTGGACATCCAACAGCCCCATCTTGCAAGATAGAACAAAAAGGCAAGAGCTTTTTGCGATTACCGGCTTGTTCCGCCTTCTATTTCAGATTCTTACCTGCAAAAGAGGCCACAGCACCGGGGACCGCTCGTTCCGTGCTCCCGATGCGGCATGGCGTATCTGACAAGTTTAGGAATGAATCTTCATTATAGCGAGTATTCTCAAATATATTAAAGAAAGAAACAGCCGATGACACTGACAATCCGCCATTCGCAATTATTGTTTTAAGAATGTAGTCCATATCAATTACCAATCAAATTAAAATAAAACCACACACTATTCATCATAGCGCAATGCGGCTTAACTTTGTTTTTTGACCAACTAATCAAAAAGTGATCAACTACAGATTATATTTATGAAATCATCTTACAATTATAAAATTATCGTAAAAAAACGCCGCTTCCGGAAACCGGAAACGGCGTTCTTGAAAACCATCCTTCGGCTGCAATGCAGCTTCAGACTTATTCCTTAGCTTCGAGGACCTGACGGCCGCGATACATACCGCTCTTGAGATCGATATGATGCGGACGACGAAGTTCGCCCGAGTTCTTATCCTCGACATAGGTCGGGGCCTTGAGAGCGTCAGCCGAACGGCGCATGCCGCGCTTCGACGGAGACGTTTTTCGTTTTGGTACTGCCATGGATCCAGCTCCACTGATCGGTCAATAAACGTCCGGCACGGCCCCGAAGAGCCTGTCACATCGGACAAAATTCCGGAAAGTCACGTGCCTATACACGCTCTAACGGCGTTTGACCAGCGGGAGTCTGATCTTTTTTTCGTATCGCGTATTTATTGCACGCAAACCACATAGGGTCCCGACCGTGCAGCGCGCCCGGCAACGATCCGGGCAATGCGCTGCATGTTCCGCGTCGGCTTGGCTGGATTGCGCAAAGCCGGGTTCGGCAACGTGACGGCAAGCAATGCGGATTGCTGCGCGTTGAGTTTTGCTGCCGGGCGCTTGAAATAATGCTGGGCGGCGGCCTCGATCCCGTAAATGCCCGGTCCCCACTCGGCGATATTCAGATAGATTTCCATAATACGCTTTTTGGACAGAATACCGTCAGCAGCCAGCGCTAGCGGAAATTCGAGCCCCTTGCGGACATAAGAGCGCCCATTCCAGAGGAAGAGGTTCTTCACGGTCTGCATCGTGATCGTGGAAGCGCCGCGGCTCGGGCCACCCTCGCCCGCATCGTCCAGAACCAGCCCAAGCTGATGCCAGTCCACCCCGCCATGGCTACAGAACTGACCATCCTCAGCCATCATCACCGAATTGACGAGAACTGGCGCGACGTCATCGATACTGACCCATCTGCGGTCCACCCCCTGAAACAGAACATAGTCCTTGACCATCAGGGTCGAAATCGGGCGGACGAAGGGCACGGAATACACAAGAAGCAGGAAAATCGGCAATACGGCCAGAATCACCAGGATCTTGAGCGCGAGAGCAATCCGGGCACCCCAAACGGGATCTGCCAGATAATTGCGTCCATCTTTGCTCTTGATGATGATTTTTGCCACTGCCACCGCCTGCTACCTTCCCCCAAGCGACATAAACCATTCCTTAATAAGTTTGAACCGGATTCCATAATCCAACCGGGGAAACAAGTCGAAACGCGCCGTTTCGTGACGTTCAAATGAAAAAGCCTGTGCTGATCGTTGTGGCCAGTTGACCAATTCAGCGCTTTCGTCCATCCCCTTTGCCATGGAAAAGCTGTCGACCGATTTCACCGCCGTTCTCAACCATCGCGCCATGGAAGTGGAAATGGTACTGACGGGCCTTCTGGACCAACGCCTCAGGACGGGAGAAATCGCCCGCCCGGAACGGCTGCTCGCTGCCATGCGCCACGGTGTCCTGAATGGCGGCAAGCGCCTCCGGCCTTTTCTCGTTGTCGAAAGTGCCGCTTTGTTCGGCGAAGGTGGCGACGCTGTTCTGCGTGTTGCTGCCGCTCTCGAATGCATTCACTGCTATTCGCTTGTCCATGACGATCTGCCAGCCATGGACGACGATGATCTGCGGCGCGGTCAGCCGACAGTGCACAAGGCATTTGATGAAGCCGCCGCCATTCTGGCGGGTGACGGCCTTCTGACCTATGCTTTCGACATCATCTCGTCGGATGAAACCAATCTCGATGCAGCAATTCGCGTGCAACTGGTTTCAGCGCTTGCCCGCGCATCCGGCCTCGGAGGTATGGTGGGCGGACAGGCTCTCGATCTAATGGCCGAAACCAGCAAGCCCGACGAAGCCGGTATTATCACGCTGCAGGCCATGAAGACCGGCGCGCTGATCCGTTTCGCCTGCGAAGCCGGAGCCATCATCGCCAATGCATCCAGCGAAGACCGTGAGCGTATGGCCGAATTCGGCTCGGCCATCGGCCTTGCCTTCCAGTTGGCGGACGATCTTCTGGATGTCACTGCCGACGCAGAGGCGATGGGCAAGGCGACCGGCAAGGATGCCGCCGCCGGAAAAGCCACGCTGGTATCACTTCACGGCATCGACTGGACGCGCAAGCAACTGTCCGGACTGGTTGCCCAAGCGGAAAGCCTGCTGGCGCCTTTCGGCAAGGATGCGGACATCCTGAAGCAGGCCGCCCGCTTCATCGCCGAACGCCAGAGCTAAAATTTACAGATCGTCCTCGCGTACCTTAATGAGGACCACATCATCAGCTGAAAGCACGCGTCCGTCCTGAGCGCGAACATCGAGCGCCGCTACATCCTCGCCTGAAACGCTGTCGACGAGGCGTGAATGTGTCTCGCCCGGCGCAAAGAGGTGCTTTTCACCCCATTGCCGGAGCGACACAATAACGGGCAGCAGATCGCGCCCTTTTGCCGTCAGGCGATATTCCTGATGCGCCCCGCCATTGGGGTCAGGCACAGATTCCATGATCCCCTCGCCCGTCAGCTTGCGCAGGCGTTCCGAGAGAATATTGCGGGCGATCCCCAGATTCTTCTGAAAGGCGCTGAAGCGCGTCACGCCGTCAAAAGCTTCGCGTACGATCAGCAGCGACCACCAGTCTCCAATGACATCAAGCGCCCGCGCACTCGGGCAATAATCGCCTTTCATGCTTTTCTTCCGAACCATGTTCACTCCATCGATTGCAATCTGGTTGCAATATAAAACCTTTTACGCTATATGCAAAATGGTTTCATTTTGAAACCATTTTAGGAGTCCGTCATGCAAACGTCAACCGACGCGGCAACAACGCTGTCCGCGAACCCTGATGCACGCCCTTTGCTTTCTTCGGCCGCTCTTTTTCTGTTTGCGGCTGCAAGCGGACTGGCGGTAGCCAATGTCTATTTCGCTCACCCGCTACTTGATGTGATGGCCGATGACCTTGGCCTCAAGCGTTCTACAGCAGGCCTCATCGTCGCTGCCAGCCAGCTCGGTTATGCAATTGGCCTGATATTCCTTGTCCCGCTCGGCGATCTGCTCAACCGGCGCAAACTCATCATCACGCATTTTCTTCTGTCGGTCCTGTCCCTGATTGCAATCGGTTTTGCGGCCAATACCACCGTGCTTCTGGTCGCCATGGCCTTTATGGGATTACTCGCCGTCGTCACACAGGCACTTGTCGCCTACGCGGCCAGCCTCGCAACACCGGCGCGACGCGGCCATGTGGTCGGCATCGTAACCAGTGGCATTGTGCTCGGTATATTGCTGGCGCGCGCGATAGCTGGCGCCCTCACCGACATTGGTGGCTGGCGCAGCGTCTATTTCGTTTCCGCCATTCTCACGCTTTTGATCGCGTTCATGCTCTGGCGCAACCTCCCAGACCAGAAACGACAGCAGACAAGCCTCAGCTATCCGGCACTCATTTTGTCGCTCGTGACGCTGTTTCGTTCCGAGCCAGTGCTGCGCATTCGCGCCATCATCGCGATGCTGATCTTCGCCAATATCACCACTTTGCTCGCGCCACTGGTCATGCCGCTCAGCGCTCCGCCCTTCGAACTGAGCCATGCCCAGATCGGTCTGTTCGGCCTGGCAGGTGCAGCCGGAGCGCTCGCCGCATCGCGTGCCGGGAGCGTGGCGGATCGCGGTCATGCCCAGCGCATGACAGGCTTCGCCTTGTTGTTGATGTTCTTCTCATGGGGACCGATAGCCCTGCTGGGGCATTCGCTGCTCTGGCTGATCGCAGGCGTGCTGATACTCGACTTTGGCCTTCAGGCCGTCCACGTCACCAATCAGGCGATGATCTACCGTGTGCGACCGGACGCACAAAACAGGCTCACCGCCGCCTACATGGTTTTCTATTCCATCGGCAGCGCAAGCGGTTCGGCAGTTTCAACCTGGATCTATGCTCATGCAGGCTGGAATGGCGTTTGCCTGCTCGGCACAGGCATCAGCCTTGTCACGCTCATCTTCTGGGCAGCAACGCTAAAAACGACGCCAGAAGCCGCGACACGCGCGGTCATCTGTACAGCTTAGTTCTGTCCCGAAGCAACCTTCTGCTCAAGCCCGAAGCGGTTCTCGATGTAATCGGCAACCATCTTCTGGAAGTCCTCGGCAATGGCGGGACCGCGCAGCGTCGTGACCTTCTTGCCATCGACAAAGACCGGCGCGGACGGGGTTTCGCCCGTGCCGGGAAGCGAAATGCCGATATCCGCGTGCTTCGATTCGCCCGGACCGTTGACGATGCAGCCCATCACGGCCACCGACAGCGCTTCCACACCGGGATATTTCTCACGCCAGACTGGCATGTTGCGACGAATATCGTCCTGAATGGTCTGCGCCAGTTCCTGAAACACCGTCGACGTCGTGCGGCCGCAACCGGGACATGCCGCAACGATAGGGATGAACTGACGGAAGCCCATGGTCTGCAGAAGCTCCTGCGACACCTGCACTTCTCGCGTGCGGTCGCCGCCGGGTTCCGGGGTCAGCGAAATGCGGATCGTGTCGCCAATGCCCTGCTGCAGCAGAATGCCCATGGCCGCCGACGAAGCGACAATACCCTTGGTGCCCATGCCTGCTTCGGTAAGACCCAGATGCAGCGCATGATTGGAACGCTGCGCCAGCATCGTATAGACGGCGATCAGATCCTGCACCTGGCTGACCTTGGCCGACAGAATGATCTTGTCGCGACCAAGGCCGATCTCTTCGGCAAGATTGGCGGAAATCAGAGCCGACTGCACAATGGCCTCGCGCATGACTTCCTGTGCGCTCAATGGCGCGCCAGCGTCCTGATTGCGATCCATCAGCGTGGTCAGCAATTCCTGATCGAGCGATCCCCAATTGACGCCAATCCGCACCGGTTTGTCATAGCGGATCGCCATTTCGACGATATCGGCGAACTGCTTGTCCTTCTTGTCCTTGAAACCGACATTGCCCGGATTGATGCGATATTTTGCAAGCGCTTCCGCGCAGGCCGGATGATCGGCGAGCAGCTTATGACCGATATAATGGAAATCACCGACCAGAGGCACATCATGGCCAAGTCGCTCCAGCCGTTCGCGAATTTTCGGCACGGCCGCAGCCGATTCATCGCGATCCACCGTGATGCGCACGATTTCCGAACCGGCGCGGTGAAGTGCAGCCACCTGCGCGACCGTGGAATCCACATCCGCCGTGTCCGTGTTGGTCATTGATTGCACGACGACGGGCGCATTGCCGCCGACGATAACGCCACCGACACTGACGCCAACCGATTGGCGGCGAGGAAATGGATGCGAAAAATAGCTGACGGTCTCGGAAGACATTTTGCTCTGTTCTTAACTGTACCTGTTTTCAGGTGACGCAGCGCGACGCGATTGTCAACGCCCACATTTATCTGGGTCTGCGTATATCCGGCTTTCGCTTTATATAATCGCTTGCCGACGCAATGTCGCCCTCTCATTATGTCGTGACCACAAGGAGGATCCTGCCCATGACCGACGCAACTGCCCGCAAGACCGCAATCGTCACCGGATCAAATTCCGGGATCGGCCTCGGTATAGCCCATGCGCTGGCGGTGGCGGGACAAAACGTCGTGATCAACTCATTCACCGACCGTGACGAGGATCACGCGCTCGCGGCCAAGCTCAGCGAAGAACATGGTGTCAGCGTGGTCTATATAGCGGCCGATATGTCGAAGGCCGACCAATGCCGCGAGCTCATCGCAGAAACGGTGAAGCAGTTCGGCCACGTGGACATTCTCGTCAACAATGCCGGTATCCAGCATGTATCTCCGGTCGAAGAGTTTCCACCTGACCAATGGGACCGCATCATCGCAATCAACCTGACATCGGCCTTTCACACCTCTGCTGCCGCGATCCCGCATATGCGTAAGAGCGGCTGGGGCCGCATAATCAATATCGCTTCAGCGCATGGCCTCGTGGCATCGCCGTTCAAGTCGGCATATGTGGCCGCCAAGCACGGCATTGTCGGCTTCACCAAAACGCTGGCGCTGGAACTTGCAACAGCAAAGATCACCGCCAATTCCATCTGCCCCGGCTATGTGCTGACGCCGCTTGTCGAGGCGCAGATACCGGACCAGATGAAAGCCTATCACATGGATCGGGAAACCGTGATCCGCGACGTGATGCTCGACAAGCAGCCGACGAAGGAATTCGTCACTACCGCACAGATTGGCGCTGTTGCCGCCTTCCTCGCAGGCGATGCGGCAGCGCAGATCAACGGCGCTGCCATTCCTGTCGATGGCGGCTGGACGGCAGAGTAGCGCATCCCGAAAAGTGGGAACCGGTTTTCGGGATGCGCGTCATAAGAAAGTTCAGTGCTTATGGTCGGCGTAACGCGCCAGACTTGAGAAAGCCAACACGACCAGCAGCAAGACCGGAAGCGCCAGAAACACCACGCCAAAGCCGCTATGCTTGGCAACGAAACCGATCAGCGACGGTGCCACCAACATGCCGGAATAGCCAAGCGTCGTCGCGATGGACAGGCCGACACTCGGATTGACGCCCGGCATGTTGCCAGCCATCGAGAAGGCTATCGGCACCATGTTGGAAATGCCGATCCCGCAGATCGCGAAGCCGATAATCGCGGTGGTTGAGCTGTTTCCGAAACCGACGATCAGCATGCCGATGATGGCAATGACCGTGCAGGCGCGCAGGGTTTTAACCGCACCGAACCGGTCGCGAACCAGATCGCCTGCAAAACGCATGATCGCCATAGAACCCGAAAATGCTGCAAAGCCGAAGCCAGCCACCGTAACGGAAGCGCCCAGATCCTGGCGCATATGATAGGCGCCCCAATCGAGAATCGCTCCTTCCGGCACCATGGAGAACAGCGCCATGACGCCGACAAGCCAGGGCAGAGGACTGCGTGGCAAGGTAAGCTTCTGCTTTTCGCCGCTTGGATGATGATGCTCCGTGTCCGGGATGATCGAGGGCCAGGCGATGGCGATCAGGATAGCGGCGACAATCGTCGTGACCAGCGCATGAACAGTCGATCCGAATTGCGCGATGAGAAAGCCACCCGTGGCAGCGCCGATCAGGCCGCCAAGGCTCCAGAAAGCATGGCAGGATGACATGATCGCCCGGCGCATCTTTTTCTCGACAGCGACCGCATTGGCATTCATGGAGACATCCATCGCAGCCATGGTTCCGCCGAAATAGAACATCACGATCACAGCCGTGATCACATTCGGCACCAGTGCGATGACCAATAGGGCCGGAATAAAGGCAAGCGCAAAAATGCGCACCACCATGCCCGAACCGCGATGCGCCGAAAGAGCGCCTGCGACCGGCATCATAGCCAGGGAACCAAGGCCGAAGACGAGGATCATCAGTCCCATTCCGGCACTATCAAGCCCGAGACGCTCCGCAAATTCCGGGATCTTTGGAGCCCAACCGCCGAAAATATAGCCGTTCATCAGAAACAGGAGCGCAACCGCAATCCGCTCTTTGGTTATAATCGGCGCACGCGCAGGCGCCGCATCTTCGCGTCCGGAAACCTGTTCCATCTATCCCTCAGTTGCGGTCCGCTGCCGCACGTAAAATCTTCATACCTGAAGCCGCATAGGGCGCAAGCGCTGCTTCATCCGCATCATATTCGACAGCCATGACACCGACATCGTCCAAGGAAACGACGTCATGGGCGGCAACCGTACCAAGCTTGTCACTGGTGATGGCAAGCGCCACTATCCGGCTGCGCCCGGCAATCACCCGTTTGAATTCCGCATCGTCCAGATGCAGTGCCGTCACGCCGATTTCGGCAGCAATACCGCATGCACCCAAAACGCAAAGGTCGGGGCGCAGCAATTCGGCATCGCGCAAGGCACGCGCCCCGACGGCAGCACTCACCCGCCGGTCGATAGGTCCGCCGATCATGATCAGCTCGATCTCCGGTGAGCCCATGAGAATGGCAGCGATGGACGGTGTATTGGTGACCACGGTGATGGCTTCACGGCGTTCGACCAAAAGCCGCGCCAGCGCCGTGTTCACCGAAGAAGCATCCAGAAACACCGTCATGCCTGGCTCGACCAGTCCCGCCAGAACTGCTGCCAGTGCGGCCTTCGCCTGTGGTCGCTCGGAATCCCGTTCAGCAAGCGGGGGAGGCTCAGGCACGGCACGCAACGCACCGCCATAGACACGTCTGCAAAGCCCCGCCGCCGCCAACTCGCGCAGATCGCGCCGGATCGTATCCTCGGACACACCGAAGCTTTCCGCCAGTTCAGCCGCCAGCACACGGCCTGACTGTTGTAGCAGTTCCTGAATGCGCGCCTGTCTTTCGTGGAGCAGAAGTTCTGTCACCGTCACCCTCTCACCATGCACAATCATGCATAAATCGGTACAAACATGCATAGCAGATTTTGGAAGCCCTGCAAGCGCAAACAAAAGCCGTGCCTTTTGACAGGCACTGCATTAATGTTTCTGATGCTTTTAACGACTGCGAAAGCGACAGTTATGGTCTGATGGGCCGCTACGCTTCCCCCTCATCCTGAGCCTGTCGAAGGACGAGGGCAGGCGTTGTGTATTTCCCTCGCCCTTCGAGACGCCGTTTCAACGGCTCCTCAGGATGAGGGAAAAGGAGACCTGGAACGCGATCAGAAGATTGATCCGCCTCGGCTGAAGCCCATAACTATTCGGAATAGACGACAAGCAAATCCTTCGCATCGATCTGTTCGCCGGGGCGCACCAGCACTTCCGCGATCTTGCCATCGCGCTCGGCATGAATAGCAGTTTCCATCTTCATCGCCTCGATAGAAAGCAGCACGTCGCCCTGCGTAACCGTCTGGCCAGTCGCAACAGCAACCGTGGAGACGACACCCGGCATCGGCGCGCCGACCTGTTTGTCGTTTCCGGCTTCCACCTTGCGGCGGACACCGCCGGAAGCGCCTTTGGCACGGTTCGGCACCTTGATGCGGCGTGGCTGGCCATTCAGCTCGAAGAACACCGTCACCATGCCCTTCTCGTCGGTCTCGCTCATCGCCTGATTAACGATCACCAGCGTCTTGCCGCGTTCCAGATCGACGAAGACTTCTTCTTCCGGCTTCAGGCCATAGAAATAGACCGGTGTCGGCAGAACGCTTGTTGGACCATAGGTTTCCTGCGCGGAAGCATAATCGGTGAACACCTTCGGATACATCAGCGCCGACGCGAATTCCTGATCGGAAATCTTGCGATCGACCGTTTCCTCGAAGCCTTCACGCTCGGCATTCAGATCGGCAGGTTCCAGCAGGGCGCCGGGACGCACGGTGAACGGCTCTTCGCCCTTCAGAATTTTCTTCTGCAACGCCTTCGGCCATCCCGATGGCGGCTGACCGAGATCACCACGCATCATCGACACCACGGAATCCGGGAAAGCAATGTCCTTTGCCGGATTTTCGACGTCGGCAACCGTGAGGTCCTGACTGACCATCATGAGCGCCATGTCGCCCACGACCTTGGAGGATGGCGTGACCTTGACGATGTCGCCGAACATGCGGTTCACATCGGCATAGGCTTGCGCCACCTCGTGCCAGCGGGTTTCAAGTCCCAGAGAGCGGGCCTGCTCCTTCAAGTTGGTGAACTGGCCGCCCGGCATTTCATGCAAGTAAACTTCCGAAGCAGGTCCCTTGAGGTCGCTTTCGAAGGCCGCATACTGGTTGCGCACGGCCTCCCAATAGAAGGAGATGCGGCGGATCGAATCCGGGTCGAGACCCGGATCACGTTCGGCCCCGTGCAGCGCCTCCACGATGGAGCCGAGGCAAGGCTGCGATGTGTTGCCGGACAGTGCATCCATCGCCGCATCGACCACATCCACGCCCGCATCAATCGCGGCAAGCACGGTCGCGGCCGAAATGCCCGACGTATCATGCGTATGGAAATGGATCGGCAGATCGGTTTCCTCGCGCAGCGCCTTGAACAGGGCGCGGGCTGCGGCAGGCTTCAAAAGCCCCGCCATATCCTTCACCGCAATGATATGCGCGCCGGCTTTTTCAACTTCCTTCGCCAGATCAACGTAATATTTGAGATCATATTTGGCGCGTTCCGGATTGAGGATATCGCCCGTGTAGCAGATAGCCGCTTCGCAGAGCTTGTTTTCCTCCAGCACCGCGTCCATCGACACGCGCATGTTCTCGACCCAGTTGAGACTATCGAAAACGCGGAACAGATCAATGCCGCCCCGTGCCGCCTCGCGCACGAAATATTTTACGACATTGTCGGGATAGGATTTATAACCGACGCCGTTTGCACCGCGCAAAAGCATCTGCAGAAGAAGGTTTGGCGCAGCTTCACGCACCAGTGCCAGACGCTCCCACGGATCTTCGGTGAGGAAGCGCATCGAAACGTCGAAGGTCGCACCGCCCCAGCATTCCAGCGAGAACAGGTTGGGCAGTGCCTGCGCATAGGAATTGGCAATGCGGGCAATGTCGTAAGTGCGCATACGCGTCGCCAGAAGCGACTGATGGCCGTCTCGCATGGTCGTATCGGTAATCAGCGCACGCTTTTCGTTGCGCACCCATTCCGCGAACTTCTTCGGCCCAAGCTGATCCAGACGCTGCTTGGTGCCATCAACAACTGGCTTATCGCCGAACCACGGCACACGGGGCTTGGCCGCATCCTTAGCCGGCTTTGCACGCCCCTTGGTTTCGGGATGGCCATTGACCGTCACGTCGGCAATATAGGTCAGAAGCTTGGTAGCACGATCCTGCCGCTTGACCTGCTCAAACAGTTCCGGTGTCGTGTCGATGAAGCGCGTCGTATAGTCGTTGGCCTGAAACTTCGGATGATTGATAATCGCTTCGAGGAAGGTGAGGTTCGTCGCAACACCACGGATACGGAACTCGCGCAGGGCGCGATCCATACGGCGGATGGCCTCCAGAGGAGTTGCGCCTGAAGCGGTCACCTTGACAAGCAGTGGATCGTAATAGCGGGTGATGAACGCACCCGAATAGGCCGTACCGCCGTCCAGACGGATGCCGAAGCCCGATGCCGAGCGATAGGCCTGAATGCGTCCGTAATCAGGAATGAAGTTCTGTTCCGGGTCTTCCGTCGTGATACGGCACTGAAGCGCATGGCCGTTAAGGCGAATATCTTCCTGAAGCGGCACACCTGATTCCGGTGTGCCGATTGCAAAACCTTCCAGAATATGGATCTGCGCCTTAACGATATCGATGCCAGTCACCTGCTCGGTGACGGTATGCTCAACCTGAATGCGCGGATTGACCTCAATGAAATAGAACTTGCCGCTATCGACATCCATCAGGAACTCGACAGTACCCGCGCCGATATAATCGGTGGCATGGGCGATCTTTAAACCATAGCCAGCCAGCTCCTGACGCTGCCCGTCGTTGAGATAAGGCGCCGGCGCCCGTTCCACGACCTTCTGGTTGCGGCGCTGGATCGAGCAGTCACGCTCGAAAAGATGAACCGCATTGCCATGCGTATCACCCAATATCTGCACTTCGACATGGCGCGCGCGTTCAATGAGCTTTTCGAGATAAACTTCATCCTTGCCGAATGCAGCCTTGGCCTCGCGCTTGGCTTCCGTCACTTCGCGGGCAAGATCGGCTTCCGCGCGGATGGCGCGCATACCGCGACCGCCACCGCCCCAGCTCGCCTTCAGCATCAGCGGATAGCCGATTTCTGCCGCAAGCTTCTTTACTTCCTCCATATCGTCAGGAAGCGGGTCAGTGGCCGGAACCACCGGTACGCCGATTTCAATGGCAAGATTGCGTGCCGCAACCTTGTTGCCAAGGCGGCGCATGGTCTCCGGCTTCGGGCCGATGAAAATAATGCCGTTTTCTGCACAGGCCTCGGCAAATTCCGGGCTCTCCGACAAAAGGCCGTAGCCGGGATGGATCGCATCGGCACCTGAAAGCTTGGCGACGCGGATAATCTCATCAATGGAAAGATAGCTTTCAATCGGACCGAGATCGCGATCCAGATGTGGGCCGCGACCAACCTGATAGCTTTCATCGGCTTTGAAGCGATGCAGGGAAAGTTTGTCTTCCTCAGCCCATATGGCCACCGTTTTGAGCCCTAGCTCATTGGCGGCGCGGAATACGCGAATTGCGATTTCAGATCGGTTGGCGACCAGAATTTTCCGGATAGGCTTTTGGGCGAAAGACAAGGCAGATCTCCCTAACTGCAATGACAAAGGCGCCATTGCTTAACCTGCAATAGACACAAGCGCAAACAAACTGTGCAACCGGGAGATAAAAACAAAATGCCCGACTAAACGCCGGGCAGATTGATGAATTTTGTAGCAGTTTATGCTAATATATCAGGCACAAGAGCGGTTCCTATTATGAAGCAATCATCAGACCCGCTCTAAGCATCTGTGTTCTCGCATTATCCAACGCAAAACCGCTTCGCGCTTTTGCTGGAAATTCTCCGTTACTTCTGGAAGTAATTATACTTGCCGTCTTCACCCTTGCGCCATTCGAACATGACGTAAGGCGAAAGGCTTGGATCGCCCTTGGCATCGAAGGAGATGTCGCCAAGCACTGTCTTGAACGGACCCTTTTCCTTCATCGCAGTCGCAACTTCCTGCGGGTCGTTGCTTCCGGCAGCATTGGCGGCGTTGACCAGCGACTGCACACCGGCATAGGCATAGAAAGTATAGGCTTCAGGCTCAAAGCCCTTGTCGCGGAAAGCCTTGATGAGTTCCGCATTCGACTTGTCGTCGCGCGGATCGGGACCGAAGGTGTTCATGACGCCACCCACAGCATCGCCGGCGATCGAGGCGAGTTCGTTGGACACGATACCATCGCCGGAAATGAACTGTGCCTTGAGGCCCTGATCATCCATCTGACGGATGAGCAGACCCGCTTCCGGATGCATGCCGCCCCAGTAAACAGCGGTGATGCCAGCAGCCTTCATCTTGGAGATGAGTGCGGAGAAATCCTTGTCGCCCTGGTTCACACCTTCGTAGAGCGTTTCCTTCATGCCATTGTCGTTGAGCGACTTCTTGGTTTCGTCGGCAAGGCCCTGACCGTAAGGGGTCTTGTCGTGAAGGATGGCGACCTTACCGTCCTTGTAATTGTCGGCCATATATTTGCCGGCAACGATGCCCTGCTGGTCATCGCGACGGCAGGTGCGGAAGGTGTTCCACAGTTCGCGCTCGGTGAAGGTCGGGTTCGTGGTGCCCGGAGCGATCATCAGCACGCCGTTTTCAGCGTAGATGTCGGAAGTCGGAATGCTGACGCCGGAATTGAAGTGACCAATGACGAACTGAACGCCGTCGCCTACGAACTTGTTCGCAACAGAAATGCCCTGCTTCGGATCGGCAGCGTCATCGCCATAGACGATGGTGATCTGCTCGCCATTCATGCCACCCTTGGCATTGGCTTCTGCGACTGCCGCTTCGACACCGCGCTTGATCTGCTCGCCGAAAGCCGCCTGGCTGCCGGTCAGAGGTGCGCCAACGCCGAGCTGGATGTCAGCGAAGGATACGCCGCCCATCGCAACCAGTGCCGAAAGGCAGACGCCGCAGAATAAGGATTTCTTCATTTCAGTTGCTCCCACTAAACGCAGCCCGAAAGCCTGAAAAGGTTTCGGGATACGCATCAAAACACTCATTCAGAGCGGCAATCCGACCGGATCAGATCGCCGCAAATTTTGTAGGTTCAACAGCGACGGCAGAGCCATCACGCGCAAACCCTAATCTTCGAATGGGAGATTGCGTCAGCCCCATGAACGCAATTCGGGCTTGAAACCGCCCGCGTTGAAACTGGTCCTCCCACCAGAACACGACACTAAGCATAGAGAATCGCTCTACGTCTAATCATCAAGATAGATACAATCACGCCCGATGGGGAAGTAAAGTAATGATTTCGTCTATATCCTGCTTTTTCCGCATGACTTCATGCGGAACAGAAGCGTGAAAACGAAAATGCCCGGCGCAAAGCCGGGCATCTCAACTCATCGGGAAAGAATATAAGGAAAACTTACTGCTGAATGTAAGTATATTTCCCGTCAGCACCCTTTTCCCACTTGTACATGACGTAGCCCGGCAGCTTCGGATCGCCCTTATCGTCATAGGACAGGTCGCCAAGCACAGTCTTGAACGGACCCTTTTCCTTGAGCGCCTTGGCGATTTCCTGCGGATCGTTGCTGCCGGCAGCCTTTGCGGCCTGCGCCAGCGACTGAACAGCCGCATAGGAATAGAGCGTGTAGGCTTCCGGTTCGAAACCGGCGTCGCGGAACTTCTTCACCAGATCGGCATTGTTCGGATTGTTGCGCGGATCGGGACCGAAGGTGTTCAGCGTACCTTCGACAGCGGGACCTGCGATCGAGGCCAGTTCGTTCGACACGATGCCGTCACCAGAGATGAACTGGGCCTTCACGCCCTGGTCAGCCATCTGACGGATGATGAGACCGGCTTCCGGATGCAGGCCACCCCAGTAAACCACCGTCACGCCAGCCTGCTTGAGCTTGGCGATCAGAGCGGAGAAGTCCTTTTCACCAACGTTCACGCCTTCATAAAGGGCTTCCTTGGTGCCAAGTTCATTGAGCTTCTTCTTGGTTTCGTCGGCAAGGCCCTGACCGTAAGGGGTCTTGTCGTGAATGACGGCGATCTTCGCATCCTTGAAATGGTCGAAGATGTACTGGCCGGCCACGATGCCCTGCTGGTCGTCACGGCCGCATGTGCGGAACGTGTTCCAGAGCTGGCGCTCGGTATAGACCGGGTTGGTCGCGGCGGGCGAGATTTCGAGAATGCCGTTTTCGGCATAGACTTCCGAAGCCGGAATCGAAACGCCCGAGTTGAAGTGACCGATGACATATTTCACGCCGTCGGCTGCGAATTTGTTGGCAACGGAAATGCCCTGCTTCGGATCCGAAACGTCATCGCCGAGCGAGATCGAGATTTTCTCGCCATTGATGCCACCCGCATCGTTGACTTCCTTGATTGCGGCTTCCGCGCCCTTCTGGATCTGCGCGCCATAAACGGCGTTCGGACCGGTCAGAGGTGCACCGATACCCAGAACAACGTCAGCCCAAGCCGAGCCCCCGAAAGCCATAACTGCTGCAAGAGCAACGCCTGCGAAAAGCGATTTCTTCATTGTTGGAACTCCCATCATTGTATTTACCCCGAAACGATGTTTTGCATCGCCTTATTTTCTTGCTGATTACTCAGCAATATCTACGCTGAATCTTATTACTGTCAACGTGATCTTACAAAAAAGCTTCGCCGCATGACGGCGAAGCTTTAAAATTATTTTGCCTTCCAGCTGAGAGGTGAGGCTTTTTCATAAAGCCAGCTATATTGCCGCACCATTTGCTTGGTACGGGTGTAGCGGAAACCAACCGTACCGATAATCATCAGTACGATTACATCAACCAGATAGTAGTGGAACGAAAGAAGCGTTCCCTCAAACAGCGCGAAGTGGATGAAGCGCACCGCAGCTCCCAGCGGGATCAGATAGAGCAGAAGCTGCGGATAGGTGCGCCACGTCGAAGCACAGGCACGCCCCGTCATCCAGGCGGCCCAGCCGCCCAGCAGACAGGTGATGAGGAAAAACAACCAGAACGACGATTCTTCGTAGAGAATACCCTGCATGATTTCCTCCTAGTGCCTTCCGCCTTCGAGATAGGCAGCGCGGACTTCCGGATCGGCCAGCAATTCGCGGCCAGCGCCGCTCATGGTGATCGAGCCGTTGACCATCACATAGCCGCGGTCTGCGAGCTTCAACGCACCGAATGCGTTCTGCTCGACGAGAAACACCGTCAGTCCCTGTGTACGGTTCAGTTCCTTGATCGCCTCGAAAATCTGCTTCACGATCAGCGGCGCAAGACCCAGCGACGGTTCGTCGAGAAGCAAAAGCTTCGGACGCGCCATCAGCGCGCGGGCGATTGCCAGCATCTGCTGTTCGCCGCCCGAGAGCGTACCGCCACGCTGGTTGATGCGTTCCTTCAGACGCGGGAACAGGTCGAACATCAGCTTTACGTCTTCTTCGAAATATTGCTGATTATCGAGGCTTGCGCCCATCTGGAGATTTTCCAGAACCGTCATGCGCGGAAAGATGCGACGGCCTTCCGGCGACTGCGCAATGCGCAGCTTGGCAATCTCGTGCGGCGGCATGGATGTGATATCCTTGCCGTTGAAGAGAATACGGCCGGTACGTGCCTTCGGTGAACCGAAGATCGTCATCATAAGCGTCGATTTACCGGCGCCGTTGGCGCCGATCAGCGCCACGATCTCGCCCTCGTCGACGGTGAGGTCGATACCCTTGAGGGCGCAAATATTGCCGTAATAGGTCTCGACCTTCTCGACGGCCAGAAGCGGTTGCTTTTTCTGCATGGTTTCAGCCTGCATCATTCGCCTCCCTTCTTCGGCTTGGCAGAAGCTTTTGTCGGGGCTTTGGCGCGTTTTGCGCCGCTGCTTTTCGCAGCCCCACTCTTGCCAGCTTTCACGGGAGCAGTCTTATGGCTCGTCGGAACATCGCCTGATTCAACGCGTTCGGAGAACTCGGTCGCCTGACCGGCGGCGAGTTGCTTGGCCTGTCCGACCCAGTCTTCGCGCGCGATACGCCCGTCGAATTCCAGATAGGTTTCAGCTTCCACAATATCCGCTTCGGTCCAGGCGGCGATCTGATCGAAATGATAGATGCCGTGTTCGTTAAGCTTCGTTTCGTTGACCGCGCCGATGCCCTTGATGAGGGTCAGATTGTCGGCCTTGCCGCCGCGTGCTTCGGCCAGGCCACCGGCGAGAGAAGCGCGTCCTGACGGTGCTTCGCCCGTCTCTTCGGCAATTTCTTCCTCGATGGCTTCCTCGGCAAGCTGAGCGGCGACCAGATGCGCCGGATCGGCAACACCCGGCTTATCCGCCTCTTCAATAAGCTCGGCAATCTCTTCGTCATCGACGCCGAGATAAGCGGCAATAACGCGCGGATCGTTCTTGACTTCTTCCGGCGCACCGTCGGAAATCTTGGTGCCGTATTCCAGCACGATCACATGGTCGGAGATTTCCATGACCACCGACATGTCGTGTTCGATCAGCAGGATCGACGTGCCTGTTTCCTTGCGGATATCGAGCAGGAGCTTGTTAAGCTCTGCCGATTCACGCGGATTGAGACCAGCGGCCGGTTCATCGAGGCAGAGGATTTCCGGCTCGGTACACATGGCGCGGGCGATTTCCAGACGGCGCTGATCGCCATAGGGCAGATCGCCCGCCGGATCGTCCGCACGACCGATCAGGTTGATTTTCTCCAGCCAGTAACGCGCCTTTTCAACCGCGTCCTTCGCCGCCGACTTGTAGCCGGGCAGACCGAGAAGGCCGAGGATCGTATAGCCCGACGAGCGCATGAGCGTGTTGTGCTGCGCGACCAGCAGGTTTTCCAGAACGGTGAGGCCCGAGAACAGGCGGATGTTCTGGAAGGTACGCGCCACCTTGGCCTGCTTGGTGATCTGGAAGTCAGGCAGGCGCTCAAGCAGGAACTTGTCGCCCGTCTTCCGGTTCATCGTCAGCATGCCGCCCGTCGGCTTGTAGAAACCGGTGATACAATTGAAGACCGTGGTCTTGCCTGCACCGTTCGGGCCGATGATCGCTGTGATATCCCCACGCTTCACGTTGAAGCTCAGATCGTTGATGGCCACGAGACCGCCAAAGCGCATCGAGAGATGCTCGACCTGCAGGATGGTGTCTTTTTCAGTGTTGCCCAATTCGGCTTTATCAGGCGCAGTGCCAGACATAGTGCTTATCTCCGCCATCAGCCGTGCCCTTCCTTGGTAAAGGCACCCGACACCATCTTCTTCTCATGCAGGAAGGCACTCGGTTCTCGACTTCCGACGAAACCACGCGGCTTCCAGACCATGACCACGACCATGGCGATGCCGAAGATGAGCATACGGTAGAGTTCCGGTGTGAAATCAGGCCCGAAAATGGCTTTCAGGAAGCTCATTTCGCGCAGGATTTCCGTGCCGCCGATCATGACGATCGCGGCAATGGCGATGCCGACCAGCGAGCCCATGCCACCCAGAACGACGATGGCCAGAATGACGGCGGATTCGAGGAACACGAAGGATTCCGGGCTGACGAAGCCCTGACGCGCGGCAAAGAAGGAACCCGCAAAACCACCGAACATCGCGCCCGTGGCGAAAGCCGTGAGCTTGGTCGTGGTGGTGTTGATGCCGAGCGAACGGCAGGCGATTTCATCTTCACGCAGTGCTTCCCATGCGCGGCCAACCGGCATGCGGCGCAGACGGATGGTGACCCAGGCCGTCAGGAGCGCCAGCAGAAGGATGACGTAATAGAGGAAGAACTTGTAGTGCGCCGCCGAGAAGGTGAGGCCGAAATGAGCGGCGAAGCCATCCTTGCTGGCATTGAAAGGCAGGCCGAAGAAGGTTGCCTTGGCAATGCCGGAAACGCCGAATGTGCCGCGGGTGAGATCGGTCCAGTTGATGAGAACCAGTCGGATGATTTCGCCGAAGGCAAGCGTCACGATGGCGAGATAGTCACCACGCAGACGCAGGACCGGGAAGCCCAGAATAACACCCCAGGTCGCGGCGAGAATACCGGCAATTGGCAGCAGCATCCAGAAGGACAGGCCGAAATAGGCCGACAGCAGCGCATAGGAATAAGCGCCCACTGCATAGAAGGCGACGTAACCCAGATCGAGAAGACCAGCGAGACCCACGACGATGTTGAGGCCCCAGGCCAGCATCACATAAATGAGGATCTGGACGCCGAAATTATCGACCCATTTGAGCGATCCCTGCCAGCCGAGGAAGGCGACGATCAGGATCGGGTAGACAAAGAGGAAGGCAACGCCGAGGCGCGAGAAGTTGCGGCGCACGAAAGACGGGCTTTCGACCGCGGCGGTCGGCTGCTTGCTCTTGGCAAGCTTGCGCGCTTCCAGGGTTGGCTGGAGGAAGGCGACGAACAGGAAGCGACCAACCGCAGCCAGTGCGACCATAACGGCCAGCGTGCCCCAGCGCTGAACGAGCACCAGTTCGTTGTTGATGTTCTGATCGGTCTTGAAACCGATGATGAGGCAGAAGAGACCCAGAGCCAGAAGACCGGCGAAGAACCCTTCACGAATGGCCCGGCCAAAAAGGGAATCCGGGCGTGAACTCGACTGTGCAGCCATGATTAAACCTTTTCGACTTCAGGACGGCCAAGAATGCCGGACGGCATGAAGATCAGCACGATGGCGAGGATCGAAAACGCAGCAACGTCCTTGTAGTCGATCGAGAAATACGCCGACCACAATGCCTCGATGAGACCGATGAGCAAGCCACCGACCACAGCGCCCGGAAGCGAGCCGATGCCGCCCAGAACAGCCGCCGTGAACGCCTTGACGCCGGGGATGAAGCCGTCGGCAAAGGAAATCACGCCATAGAAGGAAAGGTAGAGCGTACCGGCCACCGCCGCGAGCATCGCACCCATCACGAAGGTGAGCGAAATGACGCGATCGACATTGATGCCGAGAAGCGCCGCCATCTTGCGATCCTGCTCACAGGCACGCTGCGCACGACCGAGCGAGGTGCGATTGACGATACACCAGAAGATCGTCAGCAGCACCGCTGTCACCACGATGACCACAACCTGCTTCAGCGAGATCGTCACATTGGTCCCCAGGATATTGTAGGAACCGTTCAGAAGCTGAGGCACCGGCTTGTTACGTGGCCCCTGCGTCACCTGGACGAAGTTGGACAAGGCAATCGACATGCCGATAGCCGTGATCAACGGTGCGAGGCGGAACGAACCACGCAGCGGCCGGTAGGCCACGCGCTCGATCGTCCAGCTCCACAACCCCGTCAGCAACATGGCGACGACCATCATCAGAAGAAGCATCAGCGCAATAGGCAATGCTCCAATGAAGGTTGTGATGATTAGAAAAACAATCAGCGCCATGAAGGCACCGAGCATGAAGACATCGCCATGAGCAAAGTTGATCATGCCGATAATGCCGTAGACCATCGTGTAGCCGATGGCGATCAGGCCATAGATCGAGCCGAGCGCGAGCCCGTTGATCACCTGCTGGAAGAAATATTCCATCGAGAAGCCACCCATTTTACCGCCCGGGATTTTTTGACGCATCTTTATTTCGTGCGCCTTCATTTTATTCCCGGCTATTTACACCTAACGGCTGTATAGAGGAATGCAACCCCCTTTTGTCTCAGACAAAAGACTAAGGGCATCATCCTTCCACAAACTAGTTATGTCCCCTACTAAACGTCCTGTATATGTTTTTTTCTCCTACCCAGGACGCCTTATTCCACATTTTCTACACGGCTCGAAAGCCAAAAAATTGGGAGCCAGTATGAAATTTACCAGCCATACCCACTTTACGCGACCGTAAACCCATGTGCAAAGGGATCGCGATCATCGATAAAGATCGTATTATATCCCGTCATGCGTGCCCAGCCAGCAATTGAAGGGATAATTGCCGGCAATGTACGGTCCTGACCTACCACTTCCGTAGCACGCTCGACACGGCCGTGGAAAAGCGACCCGATAATGGATTCATGCACGAACTCATCGCCAGGCTTCAATTTGCCCTTGGCGGCCAGTTGCGCCATACGCGCAGACGTACCGGTGCCACATGGCGAACGGTCGATTGCCTTGTCACCGTAGAAGACTGCGTTACGGGCATGCGCTTCCTGATGTTTCGCCTTGCCGGTCCACAGAATATGGCTCAGACGGTTGATATCGGGCAGCAGAGGATGCTGGAACTTGTACTTCTCGTTCAGCCGCTGGCGCAGGATCGGGCTCCATGCAATCAGCTGCAAAGCGGAATAATCTTCCATATCCGTGTAATTTTCTTGCGGCTCGACGATAGCGTAGAAATTACCGCCATAAGCCACATCGACCTTGATGTTTCCGAGGTCGGGGCAGTCAACTTCCAGCCCTTCGGCATAAAGGAAAGCCGGAACATTGGTGAGACGAACCCGCTCGACATACTGGCCGTTTTGCTCATATTCGATCGCCACCAGACCGGCAGGCGTATCGAGATTGAGCTTGCCCGGCGTCTTCGGCGTCACCAGACCCTGCTCTATCGCCATCGTCACGGTTCCGATGGTGCCATGACCGCACATCGGCAGACAGCCGGACGTTTCGATGAACAGCACAGCGACATCGCAATCGGGGCGCGTCGGCGGATAAAGGATGGAACCGGACATCATATCGTGGCCGCGCGGCTCGAACATGAGACCGGTACGGATCCAGTCATACTCGCGGAGAAAATGCGCCCGCTTTTCCATCATGGTCGAACCTTCGAGGTTCGGCCCGCCGCCTGCCACCAGACGCACGGGGTTGCCGCATGTATGTCCGTCGACGCAGAAGAAGGAATGTCTTGCCATGATGGTCAGTTCCGAAAACGTTGTGGCTTGAAAGGTTCAATGTCGATTGCAGGCACGGCACCCGTGATGAGATCGCGGATAAGCCGCCCGGTCGCAGCCGATTGCGTGAGGCCGAGATGGCCGTGGCCGAAGCCATAATAGATATTGCCGCCAGCCGAAGCCCTGCCGATAACCGGCACTGAATCCGGCATGGACGGCCGATAGCCCATCCATTGCCGGCCGCCCTCGGTGCGAAGACCCGGCAGGAACATGGAAGCTTTCTTCAGCATGGCTTCGGATCGTGCGAAATTAGGCGGCAGGTCGAGACCGCCGAATTCCACCGCACCACCGACACGCAAGCCGGTTTCCATCGGCGTGACAACGAAACCGTGGCCGGGGAAGGTCAACTGTCGCTTCACATCGAAACTGCCGACCGGCAATGTCGTATTATAGCCGCGCTCGGTGTCGAGCGGCACCGCGTCGCCAAATCCTTTGGCAAGGTCGCGCGACCATGCACCGGCCATCAGGACAAGATGCACCGCCTTGATTTCGGTCCCATCTTCCAGACGAATACTCGCCCTATCATTGTCCGACTGCGCATTCACAACCTTGGCCTGAAGGAAGTGCGCGCCCTTGCTTTCGGCATAGGCCCAGATGGCCTTGCCGAACAGTTTGGGATCGCTGACATTCTTCCAGCCAGGAACGAAAGTTCCAGCAACGAAACGCGGACTCAAGCCCGGCTGCAATTCAGCAAGCCGGTTGCCGCGCACATGCTCATAGGCGATGCCCGCCTTCTCGCGGACATCCCAGCCCGGCTGAGAGACCGCAAGCTCGGCTTCACTTTCATAAAGCTCCAGATTGCCATTTTCGCGCAGCCTGTCGCGCAGCCCTGCCCTGTCGATCAGCGCCATCATCTCGCTGCCGGCAAGACGCATGATATCGGCCTGTGCAATCGCTGTTTTCGCCAGCGCATCCGCACTGCTCGCGCGCCAGAACCGATAAAGCCACGGCACCATTTTTGGAAAATAGGAGGGACGGATCGAAAAAGGCCCGAGCGGGTCCATCAGCCAGCCCGGCACTTTGCGCATCACGCCTTTGGAAGCCAGCGGCAGAATATCGGAGAAAGCAAGCGCCGCCGCATTACCTGAACTGGTTTCCTCGCAAATACCGCTTCTGTCGATGACCAGAACCTGACGTCCCGCCTCGGCAAGCAAGGCAGCTGTCGCGACGCCGACAATGCCGCCACCAACAATGAGAATATCCCGCTGACCCTGCGGATCAGATTTCATCTTAGACGGCTCCCCACCGGTTATTTTACGCATATTCCAGAATATTGACCAACGAACCGAACAGTGTCGATGCTTCGGGCAATTGGCATGCAGTATGTTCAATGCCAGCCATCCGGCTCTGTCCATCGATTTTTTGGAATGACACTGTGCTGAAAACTCGCCATCGCTTGAAAAAGCCACAAAGGCTGATTTAGGGAACGACCAGTTCAAATCAGATCATATTGATATATCAGAGATATATCTGTAAGATTGAACTATGTCAATCGTCGTAACCACAAGGCATGGACAGGCATGGAAGAAACGAACGTTCGAGACACGCTGGCACGGAGCCCGGCAAACATGCCGCAGGCGACCATGGACAGCTGGGGCAGCGAAAGCCTCGCCGAGCAGGCCTATCGTATTCTGGAACGTTCCATCGTCACGCTGGAACTGGAACCCGGCACTGTCGTCAACGAGCGCACGCTGATCGAACTCACCGGCATGGGCCGCACCCCCATGCGCGAGGCCATTCAACGGCTCGCCTGGGAAGGTCTTGTGGAAGTGCGTCCGCGCTCCGGCATTGCCATTGCGGCCATCGACCCGAAGGATTTCATCAAGGTGCTGGACGCCCGCGAAGGCGTTGAGCGCGTGCTGGCGCGTGACGCCGCACGCTTCGGCAGCCCTCGCGACTATGAACGGCTTGAAGCCGCTGCTGCTGCCATGCGGCAGGCGATCCCGAACGAGGATGTGGCGCTGTTTCTCGATGCCGACAAGGCATTCGACATTGTTCTGGGAGCGGCAGCAAGCAATCCCTATGCCGCACGCATCGCAGCCCCCCTGCAAACCCACAGCCGTCGTTTCTGGTTCCGCCTTCGCCCGTCGACCGGCATAGCCGGCTCGGCCAATGCACATGCGACACTGATCGAGGCGATCGTCTCCCGTCAACCGGAGCAGGCGAGCGATACGGCAAGCAAATTGATGGCGTATCTTCGTACCCTTGCACCCTGATTTTCGACGCCGGGCATCCAAGAACCATCAACGTTGTCGCAAGGACCGTCGCGACCGCTCATTATCTCGGACATCCATCGCGGCAGCCGAACTGGTATCGAAAATCAGGCCGTCATCAGTGTTCACGCCATTCAAAGCGCGCGTATAAGCATGGCGCGTCCCACGCTTCATATCCTGTGCCTGCACCGAAACGATGGACAGAACAGCACATAAGCCGATAACAGCCTGAGACGAATAACGCATATCAAACGCTCCCCGCCCGAGTTTTCTAGTATTGATGACTATGCCAGTGGACCGCCAGGCTGCGACCGAAAGAAGGCGGGAGACGTCTGCTTTCGAGACTTCGCTTCACGAAGCGGTGATTTCCAAAACAAAAAAAGCCGAAGTTTGAACTTCGGCTTTGGGTATCGCAGGGACCGTCGAGCCCGATTAATGGGTCTTGTTCATCGAGTCCGACATTTTGCGAAGCACGTTGAGCGCAATGCTCAGTTCCTCGTCACTCACGCCTTCCAGAAGGTCCTCGCGAACGTCACCGGCAAGCTTCACGACCTGCTCAGCCAGAATCTTGCCTTCCGCCGTCATCACCACCCGCTTCGCGCGACGGTCGCCCTGAACAGTCTGACGTTCAATGAACGACTGCCGCTCCAGACCATCAAGCAGGCGCACCATGGTCGCATTCTCTATTTCCAACGCTTCCGCCAGTTCCTTCTGATAAAGACCTTCCTGTTCCATCAGGGCTAGCAGAGTGCGCGCCCGGGCCAGCGTCAGACCGCGTTCCTTCACGCGCGCATCAAAAACAGTGCGAAGCCGGCGATTAACTTTCGCCATGGCATTAATCATTTCAGCCTTGAGATCTGCCGTATCCATGCCAATCGCCTTATATATTAGTAAACTAATGATTATGAATTTGGATAAATCGCTGGCGAACTATTTTCAAGCGAACTTCATGAACTCACGCAAGCGTGATGGGATTTGGCGCCGATATGACAGTTCTGCGAACAAATTCACTGCGGAGCGGGTGATCTGGAGCATTTCCCGTTGCGATTGAAACATTGGGAATGCTCTATCTTTTTGTTTTTACGCGCATCTTGTTCCAAAAACCGTTTCACACTTTTCGGGATGCGCTCAAAAAAGAAAAAGCGGGCAAAGCCCGCTTTCCCAAAAAACGATAGGTGGTGCCGATTAGGCTGGCATGATCGTTCCCTGCAGCGTCATCAGCTGATGCAGGAAGATTTCTGCCTTGGTGCGGTGTTCGTTCGACGAAGCATCGTCCAGAGCCTTGCGGGCATGATCGATACGGCGCTGAATATCTGCCGGATCGATATCGTCCACATGGGTCGCCGATTCGGCCAGAACGGTGCAGCCCTGCGGAGTGATATCGGCGAAACCGCCAAAGACTACGTAGGAGTCGGACTTGCCGTCGGCAAGCTTCACCGAAACGACACCCGGCATGATCGTCGTCATCAGCGGCGAATGACCGGCGAGAGCCGTCAGATAGCCTTCGCTACCCGGAATGACGACTTCCGTCACCTGCGCGGAAAGCAGGAGCCGTTCAGGCGACACGAGTTCGAATTGGAAAGCTTGAGCCATGGTTCTCACTTGAATTCAAAAGCATGAGCCCGAAAACGACTTCCGGAAAAGATCATGCTTAAACAAAATGATTGGCTTTCACGGCGGGCCTTGCGGCCCACCGGGAAATTCATTTCATCACGCAGCTTCAGCTGCCAGCTTCTTCGCCTTTTCGATCGCTTCTTCAATCGAGCCGACCATGTAGAAAGCCGGTTCTGGAAGATGATCGTATTCACCTGCGCAAAGGCCCTTGAAGCCCTTGATGGTGTCGGCGAGGTCAACCAGCTTGCCTGGCGAACCGGTGAAGACTTCAGCAACGAAGAACGGCTGCGACAGGAAGCGTTCGATCTTACGAGCGCGCGCAACGGTCAGCTTGTCGTCTTCCGACAGTTCGTCCATGCCGAGGATGGCGATGATGTCCTGAAGCGACTTGTAGCGCTGAAGGATCGACTGAACCTGACGGGCTACAGCGTAGTGTTCTTCACCAACGATCATAGGATCGAGCATACGCGACGTGGATTCGAGAGGATCCACAGCCGGGTAAATACCCTTTTCAGCGATCGAACGGTTCAGCGTGGTGGTCGCGTCCAAGTGAGCGAACGACGTTGCTGGTGCAGGGTCGGTCAAGTCGTCGGCAGGAACGTAAATTGCCTGAACCGAGGTGATCGAGCCCTTGGTCGTTGTGGTGATGCGTTCCTGCATCGCACCCATGTCGGTTGCCAGCGTCGGCTGATAACCCACAGCGGAAGGAATACGGCCGAGAAGAGCCGAAAGTTCCGAACCAGCCTGCGTGAAGCGGAAGATGTTGTCCACGAAGAACAGAACGTCCTGGCCCTGGTCACGGAAGTTTTCAGCAACCGTCAGACCCGACAGGGCAACGCGAGCGCGCGCACCCGGAGGCTCGTTCATCTGACCGTAAACGAGTGCAGCCTTGGAACCTTCACCGCCACCGAGCTTGTTAACGCCCGATTCGATCATTTCGTGGTAAAGGTCGTTACCTTCACGAGTACGTTCACCAACGCCTGCGAATACCGAGTAACCGCCGTGCGCCTTGGCGACGTTGTTGATCAGTTCCATGATGAGAACGGTCTTGCCGACGCCTGCGCCGCCGAACAGACCAATCTTGCCGCCCTTAGCGTATGGAGCGAGAAGGTCGACGACCTTGATGCCCGTTACCAGGATTTCAGCTTCAGTCGACTGTTCGATGTACTCAGGAGCTTCCTGGTGAATCGCGCGACGTGCAGTGGTCTTGATCGGACCTGCTTCGTCAACTGGCTCACCAATAACGTTCATAATACGGCCAAGCGTTTCTTCGCCAACCGGAACCATGATCGGGTTGCCCGTGTCGCGTACTTCGTGACCACGGACGAGACCTTCGGTCGAGTCCATAGCAATCGTGCGAACGGTGTTTTCGCCCAGGTGCTGTGCAACTTCAAGAACCAGACGGCTGCCGAGGTTGTCGGTTTCCAGAGCGTTGAGGATCAGCGGGAGCTGACCGTCTTCGAACTGTACGTCGACAACAGCGCCGATGACCTGAGTGATCTTGCCTACTGCGCCGGTCGTTGCAGCCTTGGGAGCTGCACCAGACTTGGCGGCTGCCGCCTTCGCTGGAGCCTTTTTGGCTGGAGCTTTCGCCGCTGCTGGCTTCGCTTCGGCCGCGGCGGTAGTTTTCGGGGTCGCTGCTTTTGCCATCGATCCTTTTACCTTCCGATTAGAGCGCTTCCGCGCCCGAAATGATTTCGATCAGTTCCTTGGTGATCTGGGCCTGACGCTGACGGTTATACGTGATCGACAACTTGTTGATCATGTCACCGGCGTTACGCGTCGCATTGTCCATCGCGCTCATCTTCGCGCCCATTTCGCCCGCCACATTTTCCAGCAGAGCGCGGAAAATCTGGACCGAAATATTGCGTGGGATCAGCGTCGACAGGATCGCCGCAGGATCAGGTTCGTACTCATAAATCGCATCGCCTGCAGTGTCCGCCTGCGCAACATCGCCAGCCGAAGCCGGAATGATCTGCTGTGCAGTTGGAATCTGTGCAATCACCGACTTGAATTCGGAATAGAACAGGGTGCAGACATCAAATTCGCCTTGTTCGAACAGCTCGATCACCTTGTGGCCGATCTGGTCGGCATGCACAAAAGCGAGCTGCTTGACTTCACGCAAATTGACGTGGTCGATAATCAGCGAGGCAAACTCGCGACGCAGAATATCTGCGCCCTTCTTGCCGACCGTGATGATCTTGACCGTCTTGCCTTCAGCAAGGAGCTTGCGGGCATGATCGCGCGCCAGACGCGCGATCTGCGAGTTGAAACCGCCGCAAAGGCCACGTTCTGCGGTGCAGACGACGAGCAGATGCACGTCGTCCTTGCCCGTACCGGCCATCAGGGCCGGCGCATCTTCGCCGGTTACGTTCTGCGCGATATTTGCGAGAACGGCACCCATGCGCTGCGAATAGGGCCTTGCGGCTTCCGCAGCTTCCTGGGCACGGCGCAGCTTCGCCGCGGCGACCATCTGCATCGCCTTGGTGATTTTCTGCGTCGCCTTGACCGAGGCGATACGGTTTCTCAGATCCTTTAGTGAAGGCATCCGTTCATCCCGTCACAAAATTCAAGCGAAAGACTTGGCGAACGCGTCGACCGCTGCCTTGAGCTTTGCTTTGATGTTGTCGGTGAGCGCCTTTTCGTCGCGAATCGCATCGAGAACATCCTTGTGCTCGGTGCGCAGCGAAGAAAGAAGACCTGCTTCGAACTTGCCGACCTGGTTGACGGCGATCTTGTCGAGATAGCCATTCACGCCAGCGTAAATCACGGCAACCTGTTCTTCCGTCTTGAGCGGCGAGAACTGCGGCTGCTTGAGAAGCTCGGTCAGACGTGCGCCACGGTTCAGCAAACGCTGGGTCGAGGCATCGAGATCCGAGCCGAACTGTGCGAAGGCGGCCATTTCACGATACTGGGCGAGCTCGCCCTTGATCGAACCGGCAACCTGCTTCATGGCCTTGACCTGCGCCGAAGAACCAACGCGCGAAACCGACAGACCGACGTTAACAGCCGGACGGATACCCTGATAGAACAGGTTGGTTTCGAGGAAGATCTGGCCGTCGGTGATCGAGATCACGTTGGTCGGAATGAAGGCAGAAACGTCGTTGCCCTGCGTTTCGATGACCGGCAGAGCCGTCAGCGAGCCAGCGCCGTTTTCGTCGTTGAGCTTTGCAGCGCGTTCGAGAAGACGGGAATGCAGATAGAAAACGTCGCCCGGATAAGCTTCGCGGCCCGGAGGACGACGGAGCAGAAGCGACATCTGACGGTAAGCGACAGCCTGCTTGGACAGATCGTCGTAGCCGATCAGTGCGTGCATCGAGTTGTCGCGGAAATATTCGCCCATGGCGCAGCCCGCAAACGGAGCGAGATACTGCATCGGAGCCGGATCGGAAGCGGTAGCCGCAATAACGATCGAATATTCCAGAGCGCCGCGTTCTTCGAGAACCTTAACGAACTGGGCAACGGTCGAACGCTTCTGGCCGATAGCAACGTAAACGCAATAAAGCTTTTCGCTGTCCGGGCCGTTGTCGTGGATCGGCTTCTGGTTCAGGAAGGTGTCGAGAATAATGGCAGTCTTGCCGGTCTGACGGTCACCGATGACCAGCTCGCGCTGGCCGCGGCCAACCGGGATCAGAGCGTCAACAGCCTTGAGGCCGGTCGACATTGGCTCATGAACCGACTTGCGCGGAATGATGCCCGGTGCCTTCACGTCGACGCGGCGACGCTCGGTAGCAACGATTGGGCCCTTGCCGTCGATCGGGTTGCCGAGAGCGTCGACAACGCGGCCCAGCAGGCCGGGACCGACTGGAACGTCAACGATTGCGCCGGTACGCTTGACGATGTCGCCTTCCTTGATGTCACGGTCGGCACCGAAGATAACGACGCCGACATTGTCGCTTTCAAGGTTCAGCGCCATGCCGCGAATGCCACCAGGGAATTCGACCATTTCACCGGCCTGGACATTGTCCAGACCATAGACGCGGGCGATACCGTCGCCAACGGAAAGAACCTGACCGACCTCGGAGACCTCAGCCTCCTTGCCGAAGTTCTTGATTTGCTCTTTCAGGATAGCGGAAATTTCCGCGGCGCGGATGTCCATCAGCCGACCTCTTTCAGTGCAAGCTTGAGAGAAGAAAGTTTAGTGCGAAGGGACGTGTCGATCTGACGCGAACCCATCTTGACGATAAGACCGCCGAGGATCGACGGATCGACGGTGACATTGATCGTCACGTCCTTGCCGGCCACGCCCTTCAGCGTTGCCTTCAATTCGTTCTGCTGCGCAGCACTCAGTTCGTGCGCGGAGATGACATCGGCGGAGACTTCACCGCGATGTTCGGCAGCAATCTTGCGGAAAGCGGCGATGATGCCCGGGAGGGCGAAGAGACGACGGTTCCGCGCGACAACGCGCAGGAAATTTCCGACCAGACCCTTGATGCCCGCCTTGTCGGCGAGAGCGCCGATGGCGTGAAGCTGATCTTCCGAAGAAAATACCGGACTGGAAATCAGTCGCTTGAGGTCCTCGCTTCCGCTCAGAAGCGCCTCGAAACGGTCAAGATCTTTTTCCACAGCCGCAACGGATTTCGCGTCGAGTGCGAGCTCGAAAAGAGATCCGGCGTAACGCTGTGCGACACCTGAAATGAGCGAAGACGTTTCAGCCACGAACAACCTGCTCTCTACGTTGAAACCATCCTTTTGGGACCCAATCTTGTTCAGGACGCCAAACCGATGATTTTATTGAATGTTTCCGGAAAACCACTGACGCGCGAGCACGTCAACACCGAAATGTGATTGCCGTCTAGCATAGACGAACAGGACTCGCAACACGCGAATCCGGCACTTTTGTGTAAGATTTGCCGCCTTTCGCGGTCAAAAAAGTCGCATCTGCCCCGGCGAGGCGACCTTCCGTTACACAACCTGCACGCCTGACGTGCAGAAGGGCACCGTTTCCGATCAGGAAATGAAGCCGAAAGCGTAAAGCAGTGGACCTGCTGCAAGCACGAATTCCACCAGTGCTGCGAGACTGCCATAGACGCGTCCCCCAGCCGGTCCGCCCTTGCGGCCCGCCGCATCCGACATCATCGAAATGAAGCGTCCGAACAGCGCAAATCCCCATACGGAGCCCAGCACCACCCAGAGGAACGGCTGTGCGAAAATAAGGCACCCGAGCCCCACGCCGAGATAAGGTCCGGCGAGCGTCGCACGGACGGAACCGTAACCTTCGGGACGGCCGTTGATCGGCTGGAGCCGCAGCAGCTTCAACGTTATGCCGGGCGCAAAAAGCATGACAAGACCGGCCAATGCCGTGATGGCGGCAGAGCCCCAGGCAAGCCATTCTCCGGTCGTGGCAGGAAGATAGAATTCCATCGCAATTACCCTCGTCGTTTCTTGCCGTATAAGCATGTCTCCCAAAAGTGGGAACCGGTTTTGGGATCAAGACATGCGGAGAGATAATCCGATAGAACATTTCCCACAATCAAACCGAACTGGAAATCTGTAGCGGAATTTCCGTCGATCTTCCACGCCTTTGGCTGTCAAAGGGCCTGTTAAAGGGCATGTCAAAGGAAGCTTTGCGGATCGATATCCACCTGCACTCTTATCGAGCCTTTTTCCTTCGGCCCGTTGGCAAGCAAGACGCGAATAAATCCTTGAATATCCGCGCGTTTTGTTCCGTGCACGAGAATGCGGAAACGATGGCGTCCCCGTACCAGCGCAAGCGGCGCCTCGGCAGGCCCGAGCACGGAAATCTCCGGGGATGAAGGGGCTGCACGACGAAGCGCGCGCGCATGATTTTCGGCATCGGGCCGGTTGTCGGCTGAAATAATCAGCGCGGCAAGCCGTCCGAAAGGCGGCAAAGCGCTGCGTTCGCGCTCGTCGATCTCGCGGGCATAGAATGCGTCCGCATCGCCGCTGACGATTGCCCGCATCACCGGGTGATCCGGCTGGTAGGTCTGGATGAGGCCGAGGCTCTTGCGACCGGTTCGGCCGGCACGTCCCGTCACCTGATTGAGCAACTGGAAAGTGCGTTCAGCCGCGCGCGGATCGCCATTGGCAAGCCCCAGATCGGCATCCACGACGCCCACCAATGTCATGTTGGGAAAGTTGTGCCCCTTGGCAACAAGCTGCGTGCCGATGACGATATCCGCCTCGCCCTTTGCGATAGCGTCGAGTTCCAGCCGCAATCGCTTCACGCCGCCTGCCATATCAGACGAAAGAACTATGATTCGTGCTTCGCTGAAAGTCGCCGCCACTTCTTCTGCAATGCGCTCCACACCGGGCCCGCAGGCAACCAGATGATCCAGCGTACCACATTCGGGACAAGCCTCCGGCACCGGCTCATGATAGCCGCACTGGTGGCACATGAGCTGACCGCGAAAACGATGTTCCACCAACCAGCTCGAACATTGTGGGCACTGGAAGCGATGACCGCAAACCCGGCATAGCGTCAAAGGCGCATAACCGCGTCGATTGAGGAACAAAAGCGCCTGCTCGCCGCGTTCCACCGTCTTGCCGACAGCTTCGGTCAGTGCGGGCGACAGAAACCGGCCAGGCGGCGGCGGCGAACGCCGCATATCGATGGTCTTCAGATCGGGCAACGCCGCTTCCGCATAGCGACCGTAGAGCTTGATTCGCTTGTAGCGTCCCTGCTCGGCATTAACCTGACTTTCGATGGATGGCGTGGCCGATGCCAGCACCACCGGGAAACCGCTGATATGGCCGCGCACCACCGCCATGTCGCGCGCATTGTAGAAGACCCGGTCTTCCTGTTTGTAAGCCGGGTCATGTTCTTCATCGACGACGATCAGCCCCAGTTCCTTGAAGGGCAGAAAAAGCGCCGACCGCGCACCTGCCACAACCCGCACCGTGCCCTCCGCAATCTGCCGCCAGACACGTTCGCGGGTGCGGGGAGCAAGGTCGGAATGCCATTCGGCAGGCTTGGCCCCAAAACGATCATGAAACCGGTCGAGAAACTGTTGTGTCAGCGCGATCTCAGGCAGGAGAATCAGCACCTGCCTGCCTTGCTCAATCGCCTTGGCAACGGCTTCGAAATAAACCTCGGTCTTGCCCGATCCGGTCACGCCGTCGAGCAGCGAAACCGAAAAACAGCCGGCTTCCACGGCTTCCGACAGCATTTCAGCCGCCGCCTGCTGGTCTTCTGAAAGCGTGGCCCGCGCATAGTCGATATCAGGTTTTGCCACCACGGCTGGCGGCGGCAGCATGACTTCTTCAAAAATGCCTTGTGCCTTCAACCCGTCCACGACCGTCATGGAGACACCCGCCGCATGGGCAAGGCCGGATCTGGTCCATGCAAGCCCGTCTCGGGCAAGCTCCATCACCCGCGCCCGCGCCTCGGTCATGCGCTCCGGCTCGCCGCCAGAATATCGAAGCCCCGGCACTGATGGCTCGGGATCGAATGCGGCAGGCACACGCAGGACCATACGCGCCACCATACCGGGTGGTGAAAGCGTGTAGTCCGCAGCCCAGCGCATGAAGCGCAGCATGTCGCCCCCCACCGGCGGGCAGTCGAAAACTTCGGAAATCTCCCGCAGTTTTCTGGCATCAACGGCATCGGTCTCGCCCTCGCAGACGATCCCTGCCACCTCACGAGGTCCAAGCGGCACGCGCACGATCGATCCGGGCTGGACGTTCATCCCTTCCGGAACCATATATGAATAAGGCCGCTCTGCGGGCATGGGCACGAGCACGGGAACGACCCGTGGTGCGAGTTCCGGAAACAGACCAGAAATGGGGTTTGCAATATCGTGCGAATCTTTCGACATGATCGCGTGACCTTGGCGCGGCTTTGCGCTAAAGAAAAGCCACCTTCCGGGAATTAAATGGTTTTAAATTCCTCAAATCCACCCGCGCTCATTATGGAGGAACGCTGTTATGAAGTTTTTCGTGGACACTGCGGACGTCAAGGAAATCCGCGAGCTCAATGACCTTGGGCTGGTCGATGGCGTGACCACCAACCCGTCCCTCATCCTGAAGTCGGGTCGTGACATTATCGAAGTGACCAAGGAAATCTGCAACATCGTCAAGGGCCCGGTTTCTGCCGAGGTTGCCGCGACGGAATATGAGCAGATGATGAAGGAAGCTGCCGTCATCTCCAAGATCGCTGACAATATCTGCATCAAGCTGCCTGTAACCCTTGACGGACTGAAAGCCTGTAAGGCTCTGTCGTCTGACGGCCACAAGGTCAACATGACGCTCTGCTTCTCGGCCAATCAGGCGCTTCTGGCAGCCAAGGCCGGCGCGACCTTCATTTCGCCGTTCATTGGCCGTCTCGACGATACCGGCATCAACGGTATGGAGTTGATTGCCGAAATCCGCACGATTTACGACAATTATGATTTCCGCACCGAAATTCTTGCCGCTTCGGTTCGCACCGTCAATCACGTCAAGGAAGCAGCACTCATCGGCGCCGATGTCGTGACCGCACCTCCGGCAACGCTCAAGGCACTGGTCAAGCATCCGCTGACCGACAAGGGCCTCGAAACCTTCCTCGCTGATTGGGCGAAAACCGGTCAGAAGATCGCCTGATCGGCGACCTTGCCAGACGAATGAAAGGCGGGCTATTGGCTCGCCTTTTTTTATTCCAGCACCGTTTCCCCGTCCTGCTTGCTCACCCGGATCGGTCGTGCGCCGCAGTGCTCGGTAATCGCGCTGGCAAGGGCGGCTGAATGGGTCACCACCCATATCTGGCTGCGTTCGGATGCCTGCGCGATCATTCGGGCAAGTGACGGGATCATATCGGGATGCAGGCTTGCCTCCGGCTCGTTGAGCGCGATCAGTGGCGGCAGGCGATAGGAGAGCAGCGCACCCGCCAGAGCCAGCAGGCGAATCTGTCCGTCGGACAATTCTCCGGGGCGAAATGTCCGCGGCGGGAAAGCCGGAAAGTTCAAACCGAAAGTCGCCGTTTCGTCCGGATAGGGAATAACCAGCTTGGCGCCTTCCAGCGCGTCGGCAACCAGACGATCGAGATCGACCGTATCCTGCCGGATATGCGCCAGCGTCGCAAAGACCGAGGCAAGATTGCCGCCGTCCTCGTCCAGCATCGCAGCAGTTGCGGCTATGGACGGCTGGCGTACCGGCGCATCACGGTCGCTTCGAAAACCATGGTAAAAGCGCCAGCCACGTATCTGCGCAGAAAGATCGCCTATCTCTGGATAATGGCCGGATTGCCCAAGCACTGCCAGCCCGCTTTCCGAAGTCAGCAGGCGCGCCGGGTGCTCCATGCGCCGCCCTTCCCCGTCCCGCGCGAAAGCCGCAGGTCCGCGCCGGCCCATCAGATCGACGGGGCGACGGCCCGTATCGAGATTGAGCTGTTCTTCCTTGATCTGCGGCTCGAAGGGAAAGGCGCCGGAAACCGGCGGCGGCAGACCTGCCTCGACACGATAGGAAAGACGCGAGGCCAGTCGCTCGTCTTCAAAAACCGCTTCCAGAATGATACGCGCCGTTTCGTGCTTGCGGCGATTGCCGCTCCACATGGCCGATTGCATCCCGCCTTCGCGCACCACTTCTGTCGAAAGATTGCCCTCGGCAGCGGCCTTCACCAGTTGCAGCGCCCGATAGAGGTTGGATTTTCCAGCACCGTTCTCGCCGACAAAAACCGTCACCTGCCCGAGGTCGAACCGCACGGAACGCAGCGAGCGATAGCCTTTGGCTGTAAACGAAACGAGACGCATGATCCCTCTGGTACAAAGACAAAAGGCGGCACGAACCCGCACCGCCTTTTGGAACAATCGGCATCAAGCCGAAATCAGAGCTTTGACATTTTCATCGCCAGAGCGAGGAATATCTGTTCGGCCAGTTCTTCCGCCGCACGCTTGCGCGCATCGCGTTCGGCACGCAGATTTGCGAATTCCTGACGCGGACGGTCAAAGGAAGCGCCAACCGTGCGGGTACCAGTGGCAAGCGGCTTGCCATCCTTGTCACGCAACACGAAATTCGACGTTGCCTTGACGATACCGGACGATGGACGGCCCGTACGGTCGGTCTGATCGCCAATATCGACGCTTACGGCCGCAAGCGTATAGCTGCTCAGACCGAGACCGAGCCGATAGGTCGGGTTGGCCGGCTCACCGGCACCGCCGCCGAGCAGGAAGATCAGGCGATTGCGGACCTGCTGCTGAAACACATCGCCAGCCGGATCGATGGCCACCGAAGCAAGCTTGGTGCGCATGTCCGGTGTCACGCTGCCGCCTATGGTTCCACCGGCACCACCGCCGGAGGAATAAAGCGGCTGCACGGTGCATCCAGCCATCAGCACCGCAGCTCCGAGCGCGAAAAACGCAACGCGGAAGGCTTTGATTGCAGAGAAAAAGCGGTCAGGCAACGACATTGACGATCCTTTGCGGCACCACGATAACCTTCTTCGGCGAGCCTCCATTGAGCGCAGCCTTGACGAAGTCAAGTTCGAGCACCGCCTGCTGGATGCTAGATTGATCAGCGTCGCGGGCGATTGTCAAATCCCCACGCTTCTTGCCGTTGATCTGCACCGGCATAACGATCTCGTTTTCCACCACCAATGCCGGATCGAATTCCGGCCAGGCGCTGCGGGCAACCAATGTTTCACGACCGGCAATCTTGCCGCCCAGCACAGCCAGACACTGTTCAGCCAGATGCGGCATCATCGGCGCCAGCATCAGGATGAGCTTTTCGGTGACGTCACGGACAGCACTCTTCAACTCGTCATCCGCATTGCCCGAAGCCACCTGCTGCAGGGAAGCAGCAGCCGTATTGACCAGCTCGTAAAGACGGGCGACGCCACGGTTGAAGGCGAGCTTCTCGATATCGTCGCCGACAGCCTTGACCGCCTTGTGCGCAGCCTTGGAAACGACAAGGGCTTCGCCCTGCGTCCCGGTTTTGGGCGCAACGTCCTTCAGATGTTCGGCGGCTTCCGCCACCAGACGCCAGACGCGCTGCACAAAACGATGGGCGCCTTCAGCACCGGCTTCCGTCCAGATCACGTCACGCTCGGGCGGCGAATCAGACAGCATGAACCAGCGCGCCGTATCGGCACCGTAGGAAGCGATAATGTCATCGGGATCGACAACATTCTTCTTCGACTTCGACATCTTCTCGATGGAACCGATTTCCACCGGCTCGCCTGTCGAGAGCAAGGTCGCGCTGCGCTTGCCGTCGGTTTCCTCAATACGAATATCGGCAGGCGCTACCCACTGGCCATTGGCCTTGTAGGTCTCGTGCACAACCATGCCCTGCGTGAACAGGCCCTTGAACGGCTCATCGATGCCGACGTGACCGGCGACCTTCATCGCACGGGTGAAGAAACGCGAATAGAGCAGATGCAGGATCGCGTGTTCGATACCGCCGATATACTGATCGACCGGCAGCCAGTGATCGGCAACCTTGCGGTCGGTCGGCTCGTTTTCCCATGGTGCCGTAAAGCGGGCATAGTACCAGGACGAATCGACGAACGTGTCCATCGTATCGGTTTCACGGCGCGCATCAGCACCGCATTTCGGGCACTTCACATGACGCCAGGTCGCGTGACGGTCGAGCGGATTACCCGGACGGTCGAACTCGACATCGTCCGGCAGCTTGACCGGCAGATCGGCGCGCGGCACCGGATTGACGCCACAGCTTTCGCAATGGATCATTGGAATCGGGCAGCCCCAGTAGCGCTGGCGCGAAATGCCCCAGTCACGCAGACGGAACTGCACCTTGCGCTCAGCCTGCGGGCTATTGCCGAGGCTGGTCTTTTCCAGACGATTGGCCACTTCATTGAAGGCCGCTTCCGGCGTCATGCCGTCGAGGAAGCGTGAATTGATCATCAGGCCGTCGTCGGTATAGGCCGTTTCACCAATGCTGAAGCTTGCCGCGTCTTCACCCTTCGGCAGAACGACAGGCGTAACCTTCAATTTGTACTTGTTGGCGAAATCCAGGTCGCGCTGATCGTGCGCCGGGCAGCCGAACACTGCGCCCGTGCCGTATTCCATCAGGACGAAATTGGCGACATAGACCGGCAGTTCCCAGTTCTCGTCGAACGGGTGCTTGACCTTGACGCCGGTGTCGAAGCCCTTCTTTTCTGCCGTTTCAAGCGCTGCCAGCGATGTTCCATGGTGATGGCATTCCTCGATGAAGCCGGAAAGCGAAGCATTGTCTTCAGCCAGCTTCTTCGCCAGCGGATGATCGGCGGAAATAGCCACGAAAGCCGCACCGAACAGCGTGTCCGGACGGGTCGTATAGACTTCGATTTCCGAGAAACCGGCAGGCGCGGTATTGCCGTCCAGCGCAAAACGGACCTGCAGGCCTTCCGACTTGCCGATCCAGTTGCGCTGCATCAGGCGAACCTTTTCCGGCCACTGGTCGAGCGTGTCGAGACCGGCCAGCAATTCCTCGCTGAAATCGGTGATCTTGAAGAACCATTGCGTCAGTTCGCGCTGTTCGACCAGCGCACCCGAACGCCAGCCGCGGCCATCCACCACCTGCTCGTTGGCGAGCACGGTGTTGTCGACCGGGTCCCAGTTGACCTTGGAGGTCTTGCGCGTCACCAGACCTTTTTCGAAAAGGTCGATGAACAGCATCTGCTGACGATGATAATATTCCACGTCGCAGGTCGCGAATTCACGCGCCCAGTCGAGCGAAAGGCCCATCGACTTGAGCTGGCTGCGCATCGTGGCGATGTTCTGGTAGGTCCATTCCTTCGGGTGAACCTTATTCTGCATCGCCGCGTTTTCCGCAGGCATGCCGAACGCATCCCATCCCATCGGATGAAGCACGTTGAAACCCTTGGCACGCTTGTAACGGGCGACAACGTCACCCATCGCATAGTTGCGCACATGGCCCATATGGATGCGCCCCGACGGATAGGGGAACATCTCGAGCACATAATATTTCTCGCGGCTGTCGCTATTGTCGGTTTCGAAGGTCCGGTCTTCTTCCCAGACTTTCTGCCAATGAGCTTCCGCCACGCGCGGATTATAACGTTCGGCTGCCATGACCGTATTTACTCGTACGAAGGTGATGCAATAAGGAGAGTCGATGTTTAATGGCGACCTTCACCACGTATTGGCGAAAGCGTCAACCTTTTGCGGATGAAAAGCCTGAAAGCGAGAGTTTCATGTCAGATATCGTAGCGAACCTGAACACGGTCAAGGCCGCAATCGCCAATGCCGAACAGGAAGCACAGCGCGACAAGGGTTCCGTTACACTCGTCGCAGTGTCGAAAACCTTCGATGCGGAAGAAATCCGCCCGGCACTCGACGCGGGCCAGCGCGTCTTCGGTGAAAACCGCGTACAGGAAGCACAAGCCAAATGGCCCCGACTGCGCGAGGATTATTCCGGCATCGAACTGCATCTGATCGGCCCGCTGCAATCCAACAAGGCCGCCGACGCCGTCGCTCTTTTTGATGTCATCGAAACCGTCGACCGCGAAAAGATCGCAGCCGCCTTGGCCAGCGAGATCAAAAAGCAGGGCAAGGCCCCGAAGCTTTACGTGCAGGTAAATACCGGACTTGAAGAACAGAAGGCCGGCATTGCGCCCAAAGATGCCGTCGCCTTTGTCGAGCGCTGCCGCAAGGAACATGGTCTCGCCATCGAGGGGTTGATGTGCATCCCGCCTGCGGATGAAAATCCCGGCCCCCATTTCGCGCTTCTGGAAAAGCTCGCCCGCGAGGCACAGGTCGAAAAGCTTTCCATGGGCATGTCGGGCGATTACGAGACCGCCATCGGTTTCGGCGCGACATCGGTGCGTGTCGGCTCGGCCATCTTCGGCGGGCGGAGCTATACCGCCCCCGCCTGAATCCTTTGTCCATCACCTATATTAGTGCAGGACGATCTCGCCCTGCACACTCCTCCAGTCCGAGGGGCCAAGCAGCCGGAAATGCGTGTAGCTGACCGAATGCAACGGCCCGTCAATCTCCCGATTCCAGAATTCGATGAAGTGATTGAGCACCGGAAAATCGGGCGCCAGATCATAATCCTGCCAGACGAAAAGCTGCAGCAGATGCGGATGATCGGGCAAGTGGTAGAAAACTTTCGCCGTCGTCAGACCATAACCGGCGAGCTGGAGTTCAAAGGCTGACTTTGCGTTCAAAGCGGACGTCGTCATGGCGATTTCCCCTTTTTGTGAAGAGCCTTATTGTCAGGCTCCTGAATAGGAGATAATCACTCTAAATGGTTTTTAAACTGTAAAAACAATATATTAGCATCAGTCAGCAGCGAGTGCTGCCAGTTGCCATTTCTGACGATGCGTCATTGTGGATCATAGACGCGCCGATTGTCTAATTTACCTTGCCCGCAATGGAAGGTAGACAGGGCACCCGATGGTCTCGCCTTTCACGGCAAGCCGTCTCATCCGGCGGGAGGTGCCGGTCAGTTTTTGGGTGCATTTATACGAGCGGGATATCGTCCGGCTCGCGGAATGCTGAAGGAGGAAATCATGTCGGAAAAGCTTTACCCGGTCCTTGCCGAGGCAAAGAGAAACACGCTCATCGACAACGCAACTTATCTTGAATGGTATCAGGAAAGCGTGAGCGACCCGGACAGCTTCTGGGCAAAGCACGGACGACGCATCGACTGGTTCAAGCCTTTCACCAAGGTCAAGAACACCGATTTCAACGGCGACGTGTCCATCAAATGGTATGAGGACGGCGTTACCAACGTTTCCTATAACTGTATTGACCGCCACCTGAAGAGCCGTGGCGATCAAGTCGCCATCATCTGGGAAGGCGACAATCCCTATATCGACAAGAAGATCACCTATCGCGAACTGCATGAGAATGTCTGCCGCCTCGCAAATGTGCTGAAGAAGCACGGCGTGAAAAAGGGCGACCGCGTCACGATCTATCTGCCGATGATCCCGGAAGCGGCCTATGCGATGCTGGCCTGCGCGCGCATCGGCGCTGTGCACTCGGTCGTCTTCGCCGGTTTCTCGCCGGAGGCACTGGCCGGTCGTATCGTCGACTGCGAATCCACTTTCGTCATCACGGCCGATGAAGGCGTGCGCGGCGGCAAGCCGGTTCCGCTGAAGGAAAACACCGATACCGCCATCGACATTGCTGCCAAGCAATATGTCATGGTCAACAAGGTTCTCACCGTGCGCCGCACCGGCGGCAAGGTGAGCTGGGGACCGGGTCGCGACCTCTGGTATCATCAGGAAGTCGCGAGCGTCGAACCGACCTGCGACCCGGAACCGATGAATGCGGAAGACCCGCTCTTCATCCTCTATACCTCCGGCTCGACCGGCAAGCCGAAGGGCGTGCTGCACACGACGGCTGGCTATCTCGTCTATGCATCGATGACGCACCAATATGTCTTCGACTATCATGACGGCGACATTTACTGGTGCACGGCGGATGTGGGCTGGGTGACGGGCCATTCCTATATCGTCTACGGCCCACTGGCCAACGGCGCGACGACATTGATGTTCGAGGGCGTGCCCAACTTCCCCGATCAGGGACGTTTCTGGGAAGTCGTCGACAAGCATCACGTCAACATCTTCTACACGGCCCCGACGGCCATCCGCGCCCTGATGGGCGCCGGCGATGAATTCGTCACCCGCTCGTCGCGCTCGACGCTACGCCTGCTCGGCTCGGTCGGCGAGCCGATCAATCCGGAAGCCTGGGAATGGTATTACAACGTCGTTGGTGACCAGCGGTCGCCGATTGTCGATACATGGTGGCAGACGGAAACCGGCGGCATTCTCATCACCCCGCTGCCCGGCGCAACGGACCTCAAGCCGGGTTCGGCAACGCGTCCTTTCTTCGGTATCAAGCCGGAACTGGTGGACAATGAAGGTGCCGTGGTTGAAGGTGCCGTGGACGGTAATCTCTGCATCATCGACAGCTGGCCAGGCCAGATGCGCACGCTTTACGGCGATCACGGGCGCTTCATCGAAGCTTATTTCTCGACCTATAAGGGCAAGTACTTCACCGGCGACGGCTGCCGTCGCGACGAAGACGGCTATTACTGGATCACGGGTCGCGTCGACGACGTGCTCAACATTTCCGGCCACCGCCTCGGCACGGCGGAAATCGAATCGGCACTCGTCTCGCATCACTCGGTTTCAGAAGCCGCTGTCGTAGGCTATCCGCATCCGATCAAGGGACAGGGCATCTATTGCTATGTCACGCTGATGACCGGCGAGGCCGTTCAGGACGAAGATGCGCTACGCAAGGAACTGACCCAGCACGTGCGCAAGGAGATCGGTCCTATCGCCACGCCGGACAAGATACAGTTCTCGCCGGGCCTGCCGAAAACCCGCTCGGGCAAGATCATGCGCCGCATCCTGCGCAAGATCGCCGAAGACGAGTTTGGTGCACTGGGCGATACCTCGACGCTGGCTGATCCGGGCGTCGTGGACGATTTGATCGAAAATCGCCAGAACAAGAAGTGACAAACAAAAAGGCCGGGAAGTTCCCGGCCTTTTCACATTGCGATTAGACATTCGCTTTCGACATCTATCGAATAGATTTTCCGCGCCGCAACGACCTGAAATATTTTTTCAAGCGGACGCATATGGGTGATCTCCCAAGCCAGCCAACCATCTTCGAAATATGAGGCACAAGCCGCTTTCATATCGTCACGTGTAAAGGGCCGAACACGACCAATCCGGACCAGTGCTACCGCATAGCCATCCGGATCGTAATCGCCATCTTTCTCCAGAAACCGCTGATTCTCGACAATCAGCAAATCTTCGCCTGCATTGAGATTGGGAACCCAGCGTCTCACCTCCAGGGTTTTCTCCCCAGACGCTATTCGGCGACCGCTTGGAGCGACGATCGAGATTGCTTTTACCAGCATCGATAATCGATCCTCACAGGATAATCAGAAATCGATCGACCGACCCTTTATCTCCCAATCGCCGAAACGGGCTGGATCCTTGCCGCCGCGTCCGCCGATTTCGCGGGGTGCTTCGTTTGCCTTTTCAGCTAAGCGGCGCGCCTCGGCTTCCTTCAGCGCGCGCTGGGCAGCAGGCGGCAGGTCTTCGAACGTGCGCTTGTCTACGTTTTCCGGGCTTTGGGTTGCTTCGGTTTTTTCGCTCATCGATCACATTCCTGTTGGCTGCATCAGCTCCCATTATTGAAGCGAAGCCTGTTCATACCCATCATATAGGCAGAAAGGTATCTGGTGCAAAACCCTTGCGGGTCATGTAGCCTAAGATTTGGAGACCGCCACGGATGAATATGACAAAAACTGCCATGCTGATCGCCCTCATGACGGTCATGTTCATGAGCATCGGCTATTTGCTGGGCGGTGGCGGCGGCATGATGATTGCGCTTGTGATTGCAGTCGCCATGAACCTGTTCGGCTACTGGAACTCCGACAAGATGGTGCTGCGCATGTACAATGCGCAGCAAGTGGACGAGCGCAGCGCGCCGGACTATTACCGCATGGTGAGCGGCCTTGCCGCCAATGCGGGCCTTCCCATGCCGAAAGTCTATATCATCCACGAAGACCAGCCGAACGCTTTTGCCACAGGCCGCAATCCCGAAAATGCTGCCGTTGCAGCCACAACCGGGCTCCTCAACCGCCTGACGCCGGAAGAGGTCGCTGGCGTGATGGCGCATGAGCTGGCACACGTCCAGAACCGCGACACGCTGACCATGACAATCGTGGCAACCCTTGCCGGTGCCATATCCATGCTCGGCAATTTTGCTTTCTTCCTTGGCGGCAACCGCGAGAACGGCAACGGCATCATGGGCGTCGTCGGCACCATTCTTGCCATGATCGTCGCTCCCTTTGCCGCGATGATCGTACAGATGGCCGTCAGCCGCACCCGCGAATATGCCGCCGACAAGCGCGGCGCGGAAATCTGCGGCAATCCGCTGTGGCTGTCCTCGGCGCTGGGCAAGATCGCGCGCGGAGCCAAGGCCATCCCGAACGAGGAAGCCGAACACAACCCCGCGACCGCGCATATGTTCATCATCAATCCCTTGAGCGGGCGTGGAGCGGACAATCTTTTCTCGACACATCCCGACACCGACAACCGTATTGCAGCACTGGAACAGATGGCTGCCGAAATGGGCATCCGCTCCGCTGGAATGACACCGCGTGCCGCTGCCCCTTCCCAAAGCAGTGGTCCATGGGGTAATGCAGGTAGTAACAGCAATGGCGGTTCCGGTTATCGAGGGCCGTGGTCATAGAGCATGATCCCGAAAAGTGGGAACCGCCTACGCGGAGAAAACAGTCCACTGGACTGTTTTCTGATCCCGCTTCGATCGGACAAGATCATGCTTAAACAGACATCATCTGATAAAGCAGAACAGTGTGAACGATAAAAAGCCCGCGCCGAAGCGTGGAAACAAAAAGCCACAATCCAACAACAGCGCTGCAGAGCTGCGCCCCGGTCTAGCCGCGCGCCTGACTGCGGCGCGGCTGCTTGGCGCGGTGATTGAAAAGAACACCTCGCTTGACGGCCTGACCGACAATACCCACGGTCATCCGCAATATCTGGCGCTGGAGCCGCGCGACCGCGCACTGGTTCGCGCTATTCTGGGTTCTGCGCTGCGCAATCGCGGCAGCATCGAACGCGCCATCAACAAGCGGCTCGACCGGCCATTGCCGGAAAATGCCGTGGCGCTGAAGCATCTTCTGCATGTCGCCATCGCGCAGATTTTCTATCTGAACCTGCCCGACCATTCGGCGGTCGATCTTGCGGTGGAAGCGGCGAACAACGATCCGCGCAACCGCAAATATGCCGGTCTCGTCAATGCACTGCTGCGTCGCCTTTCGCGCAACAAGGAACGTGCTCTCGCCCACACGCTTGAGCCCGAAACCAATGTGCCGGAGTGGTTTGCCAAAAGCATCACCGACGCCTATGGCGCGGAAAAAGCAGCAGCCATTCTCGCCATGCATGCCTATGAGCCGCCGATCGATTTCACGGTCAAGGGCGACGCAAAGGCGTGGGCCGAAAAGCTCGGCGGCGTAGCATTGCCCAATGGTTCGGTGCGCCTGCAAACGGTTGAGGGTAATCTCACCGACCTGCCCGGCTTTGCCGAGGGCGACTGGTGGGTGCAGGATGTGGCCGCGAGCCTGCCTGCGCGCCTGATGGGTGATATCAAGGACAAACGGGTTGCCGACCTGTGCGCCGCCCCCGGCGGCAAGACCGCGCAGCTTGTGCTTCAGGGCGCCGACGTGACTGCGCTCGACCTGTCCGAAAACCGGCTCAAGCGCCTGCGTGGCAACCTGGAACGGCTCGGTTTCGAGGCGAAGACCGTCGCCACCAATCTGATGGATTTCCAGCCGGACGAACTGTTCGACGCCGTGCTTCTGGATGCGCCGTGCTCTTCCACCGGCACGGTGCGCCGTCACCCGGACGTGCCGTGGACCAAGACGCCGCAGGACATTGCAAAACTCGCGGAACTTCAGGGCAAGCTTTTGGCCCACGCAGCTACTCTGGTCAAACCCGGCGGCGTAATCGTCTTTTCCAATTGTTCGCTGCATCCGCTCGAAGGCGAGGAAATGGCCCGCAAGGCGGCGGAAAATCCGCTGCTGGAGCCTTTCCCGATTACGGAGCAGGATTGCGCCGGATTGGATGGGTTGGTGACGGCGGAAGGTTTTCTACGATCCACTCCGGCAGACCTGCCGCCGGATCGTTTTGAGGGCAATCCGCAAATGGCTGGCATGGACGGCTTCTTCGCGGCCCGCTTCAAGCGCATATAGCAATCGCTGATAAATTAGCAAAACTGGCATAGGATGCATGACTTGCATCCTATGGTTAACGCTCGATTCACCATTTCAGTACAATTGTATCAAAGGACACCGGCTGTTCGATCTGGCCGCAGAATAATGAAAAACGATAAGGAGAAAGACCGGGTGGCAGTTGCCCTCAGCGAAACCCCGCACCTTTGGGGACTGGCCGTTGCACAGGCTTGGCGCAAGTTCAGCCGCCGTCTGCGCATGGGGCCTCTCTATCGCTGGCGCTTCACCGGCTTTACGCCGGACCGTATCCTGATCGCACCGCCTGATCTGCGCGTCGCCGACCCGCAATTGGCGCAGGAATTCTACCACGGCCGTTTTGCGCTGGCCGGTCGTCTGGTCGAAACCGGCGGATTGTCGCCCTTCGCTGTCGAACCTCCGACGCCGGAATGGGAAGCAGCACTTCAGAGTTTCGGCTGGCTGCGCCATCTGAAAAGCGCCAATAGCGAACTGGCAACCGCCAACGCGCGCGCGCTCGTAGATGACTGGATGCGCATGTTCGGCAAGCGGATCGGTGGCATCGCCTGGTCGCCGGAAGTCACCGCCCAGCGCATCATCGCCTGGCTCCAGCATTCGAACCTCATTCTGTCGGGTGCCGAACTCCCCGCCTATCGCCGCTTCATGCGTTCGCTGGCCATGCAGGTACGTTACCTGCGCACCGTTGCAGCCGCCATGGATGATGGCGAAGAACGCTTACGCGCCCGCATCGCATTGGCATTCGCCGCTCTGGCTCTGCCTGTTTCGCCGCCGACTGCACGCGCCGCCCGGCGCAATCTCGAATATGAACTGAAACGCCAGATTCTGCCCGATGGCGGGCATATCTCGCGCAATCCCGTTACGGTTCTGGAACTTTTGGCCGATCTTTTGCCGCTTCGCCAGACCTATGCCAATGGCACGGAAGCACCGCCCAAGGCGCTGATCGAAGCCGTTGAGCGCATGTTGCCAGCACTGCGTTTCTTCCGCCATCAGGATGGCAGCCTTGCGCTTTTCAACGGCGTCGGCCCGACCATGCCGGAACGCATCATCTCGGTTCTCAGGCATGATGAGACCGCCGGATCACCGCTGACCCATGCCCCCTATTCCGGCTATGAACGGCTTTCGATGGGTTCGACCACCATCATCGCCGATACCGGACTGCCGCCGCCGGTCACCGCATCGCGGGATGCCCATGCCGGTTGTCTCGCCTTCGAAATGTCCTCCGGGCGCCAGCGCTATATCGTCAATTCCGGCATCGACCGTTTCGGTCCGCCGGAATTTCGTCCATTGGGCCGCTCGACGGCTGCGCACTCCACCGCCACCATCAACGACACCTCCTCGTGCCGTTTCAGCCTCAATGTCGGCCTTTCCAACATGATCGGCACCCCGATTATTGCAGGCCCCACCCGCGTGCAGCGCGACCGGATCGAGGAAATGGGGCGACAGGGTTTCGTCGCCAGCCATGACGGCTATGCGCGCCTGTTCGGCATCTATCACGAACGCCGCCTCGTGCTGTCGCATAATGGCAGCGTCATTCAGGGTGCCGACCGGTTCTATCGTGGCGATGGCCGTCCGTTGAAGGCAAACGGACGCGACAATATTGCCGTCCGTTTCCACCTGCATCCGTCGGTCGATATTTCCTTCGATGAGAATGGGTTGATCGTTCTGTCGGCGGACCGCGACGATACCTGGGTCTTCTCCTGTTTTGAAGTTGCGCCGCAGCTGGAGGATTCGATCTTCTTTGCAGGCTTCCGCGGCCCCGTGACGTCGAAGCAGATCGTGCTCTCCTTCCCGGCATCAGAATTGCCGGAAGTGAACTGGCAGTTCAGCCGCGTCGCACTCGGCAGTTACGTATAATCTGCCTCCCGCTGCTCCCCCTTCGAGACGGCGCTGCGCGCCTCCTCAGGATGAGGGTGGAGCGTAATCAATGAGCCTCGACGAACGGCACGCGGCGTTTGCGAGCCGGTAGCGACAGATCCATTCTGAAATACTCTTCAAGCACCAACGCCCTCACCCTGAGGAGGCGCGCAGCGCCGTCTCGAAGGGTCGAGGGTCAATGGGATCGAATGCGGAGCAAGAAATACCTCTTCACCGTTCTTTTCCGGCCTTTTGCGGTAGGATTCTCGGCGCGTCTGTGTTAGGGCGAGCCGTCCACTTTCCTGAACGCATCCGTTTCAGCAACGAAGAGACCAACTCCCTATGGCTGTCAGCTCCAAGCATATTCCCGCTCCCGATCTTCATCGGGTGCGCCGCGCCCTCCTTTCTGTTTCCGACAAAACCGGCCTGATCGATTTCGCCAAAGCGCTTCACGCGCAGGGTATCGAAATCCTCTCGACAGGCGGCACCGCCAAGTCGATTGCCGCCGAAGGCATTCCGGTGAAGGATGTATCCGAAGTAACCGGCTTTCCGGAAATCATGGACGGGCGCGTCAAGACGCTGCATCCGGCAGTCCATGGCGGCCTGCTCGCCGTACGCAATGACCCTGAACACGTCGCGGCCATGGAAGAACACGGTATTGGCGGCATCGATCTTGCTGTCATCAATCTTTATCCGTTCGAGGAAGTCCGCTTCAAGGGCGGCGACTACGACACCACCGTCGAGAACATCGACATTGGTGGCCCGGCGATGATCCGCGCTTCGGCCAAGAACCATGCCTATGTCGCAACGGTCGTTGATCCTGCCGACTATGCCGACGTCGTCGCCGAACTCGAAAAGAACAAAGGCTCCCTGCCGCTCGCCTTCCGCAAGAAGCTTGCCGCAAAAGCCTTCTCGCGCACGGCAGCCTATGATGCAGCCATTTCCAACTGGTTTGCCGAAGCAATCAACGAAGAAACCCCGACCTACCGCTCGGTCGCAGGCAAGCTGCATTCCGTCATGCGCTACGGTGAAAACCCGCACCAGACGGCTGGCTTCTATCTTACCGGCGAACAACGTCCGGGCGTCGCCACCGCGACCCAACTTCAGGGCAAGCAGCTCTCCTACAACAACATCAACGACACCGATGCGGCTTTTGAGCTGGTGGCCGAATTCGATCCTGCCCGTACCGCAGCCGTCGCCATCATCAAGCACGCCAATCCGTGCGGCGTGGCGGAAGCCGCAACGATCAAGGAAGCCTATCTCAAGGCGCTTGCCTGCGATCCGGTTTCGGCCTTTGGTGGCATCGTTGCGCTCAACCAGACACTCGATGAGGAAGCCGCTGAAGAGATCGTGAAAATCTTCACCGAAGTCATCATCGCACCGGATGCCACCGAAGGCGCACAGGCCATCGTCGCAGCCAAGAAGAACCTGCGTCTGCTCGTGACCGGCGGCCTGCCAGACCCACGCGCAAAGGGCATTGCCGCCAAGACCGTTGCCGGTGGTCTGCTGGTCCAGTCGCGCGACAACGGCGTGGTCGATGATCTCGATCTCAAGGTCGTTACCAAGCGTGCGCCGACCGAAGCCGAGCTCAACGATCTGAAATTTGCTTTCCGCGTCGGCAAGCATGTGAAGTCGAACGCCATCGTCTATGTGAAGGACGGCGCAACGGTCGGCATCGGCGCAGGCCAGATGAGCCGCGTGGATTCGGCCCGCATCGCAGCCCGCAAGGCTGAAGATGCTGCCGAAGCCGCAGGTCTTGCAGAACCGCTCACCAAGGGCTGCGTGGTCGCGTCCGATGCGTTCTTCCCGTTTGCCGACGGTCTGCTGTCCGCCGTTCAGGCCGGTGCAACCGCCGTCATCCAGCCGGGCGGCTCCATGCGGGACGACGAAGTGATCGCCGCCGCCGACGAACATGGCATCGCCATGGTCATGACCGGCATGCGCCACTTCCGACATTAGGGCTTCTACGCATTATCCTGCGCAAAACCGCTTCGCACTTTTGCTGGAAATGCTCTAACTCCTTATAAAAAAGCACTTATCGAGGCCCCGGAACCAACCATTCCGGGGCCTCGTTTTCATTGAGTTTCATATTGTTTCGTTTAAATTCGTTTTCAGCATAGACCGGATCAACGGAGGAGCCCGCCCCATGACGCAGTTTATCGGTTCCATCGACCAGGGAACCACGAGTTCGCGTTTCATCATTTTCGACAGGCAGGGCGATATCGTCGCGAGCGATCAGCGCGAACATGAGCAGATTTATCCGAAGGCGGGCTGGGTCGAACACAATCCGATAGAAATCTGGCGCAACACACAGCATGTCATTGCCGCCGCACTCAAAAAGGCAAAGCTGAAGGCGAGCGATATCGCTTCCGTCGGCATCACCAACCAGCGCGAAACCACCCTGCTCTGGGACAGACAAACCGGTGCGCCGCTCTATAATGCGGTTGTCTGGATGGATACGCGTACCGACGAACTTGTGGCCCGTTATACAAAGGAGGGCGGCGCAGACCAGTTGCGCGCCAAGACTGGCCTGCCGATCTCAACCTATTTCTCCGGCCTCAAGCTGCGCTGGATACTCGATCACGTTCCGGGTGCGCGTGAAAAAGCCGAAGCCGGAGACGCTCTTTTCGGGACCATCGACACATGGCTGGTCTGGAACCTCACCGGCGGCACCGATGGCGGCATTCACATCACCGATGCGACCAATGCGTCTCGAACTCAGCTCATGGACCTTTCGACGCTGAAATGGGACGAGGGCATCCTCCGTCTGTTCGATATTCCGTCGGCCTGCCTGCCGGAAATCCGCTCTTCGAGCGAGGTCTATGGCGAAATCACCGTACCCTCACTTTCCGGCGTCAAGCTTGCGGGCATTCTGGGCGACCAGCAGGCAGCACTCTTCGGTCAGGCCTGTCTGGAACCGGGCGAAGCCAAGAATACCTACGGCACTGGCTGCTTTATGCTCATGAACACCGGCGAGAAACTGGTGCCCTCCAATTACGGCTTGCTGACCACGGTCGCCTACAAGCTTGACGGTGCGAAGCCGGTCTATGCGTTGGAGGGTTCGATTGCCATTACCGGCGCTCTGGTGCAGTGGCTTCGCGACAATCTCGGCATCATCAGGAACAGCGGCGACATCGAAACCCTGGCGCGGACGGTGGAAGACAATGGCGACGTCTATTTCGTTCCGGCCTTTTCCGGCCTCTTTGCACCGCACTGGCAGGACTCAGCGCGCGGTATCATCGCCGGCCTCACCCGCTTTGCCAACAAGGGCCACATCGCGCGCGCGGCTCTGGAGGCGAGCGCCTATCAGGTCCGCGAAGTTCTGGAAGCCATGGTCAAGGATTCCGGCGTCGAGATCACGGAGCTGCGCGCCGATGGCGGCATGACCATTAACGACCTTCTCATGCAGTTCCAGTCCGACATTCTGGATGTGCCGGTCGTGCGCCCGAAAATCATCGAGACGACGGCGCTGGGTGCTGCCTATGCGGCCGGGCTTGCCGTCGGCTACTGGAAATCCACGCAGGATATCGTGGAAAACTGGCAGGTGGGCCATCGCTGGCATCCGCGAATGTCATCGGAGGAAAGCACGCGCTTGTTCAACGCGTGGGAAAAGGCCGTGCAACGTTCGCTCGGCTGGGTCGAGTAAACAGCGCTCCAGAGCATGTCTCCCGAAAGTGGAAACCGGTTTCGGGATAAAGACATACGTAAAAACAAACAGACAGAGTATTTTCAATGATTCAATCAAAACAGGAAATACTCTATCCGTCAGCGGGATATGGCGTTTTGGCCGTCAATATCAAGCCGGCTAAAAAAAACAGGATAAGCACCGACATTCCCATCGCCGATGAAGATGTAAGTGCCGTAACACTTGCCACCAGGAAGGGCCCCATAAAGCTGGTTGCCCTTCCCGACAGGGCGTAGATTCCGAAATACCGGCCTGCGTCTGCGGGATTGATACTGCGGGCGAACCATGATCGCGACGATGCCTGTACCGGACCGAAGGCCAGTCCCAGCATGATGCCATAAATCAGAAAAACCTGTTCTCCCGGCATGGCAAACAATTTATCCGAGGGAGTGTTCTCAACGGCGACAAGACCAAACAGCAAAGAATGGCTTCCCGTCGAGACGAACCCGATGGAAGCCAGCAACAGCAGAGCCACGGAGATCATGACGACGACCTTGGAACCGAAGCGCGAGTCCATCCAGCTGGCTATCAGGCAGCTGAAAATCGCTATCACAATGGTGAACATACCGTAGAGACCGATCTCGGTGATCGACCAGTGGAACAAGGAGGCGGCATAGCCTGCCCCCATAACAGTCATCGAGTTCACGCCGTCCTGATAAATCATCCGGGCAACTAGAAACCGCGCGATCCCTGGATGCTTGCGCACTTCACTCAGAGTGGACCGCAATTCGGACAGGCCGCTGCCGATTGCCTGCTTCAGCGGTTTTCCCCGCGCCTGATCGGGTGTGAACAGAAACATCGGCAGAATGAACACCAGATACCAGATGGCTGAGAGCGGCCCCGTAATGCGGGCGTCCTCCCCCTGCACCGGATCGAGTCCGAACAGAGGCGTCATACCGATAACCGTTTTGCCGGTTTCAGGTGACGCGGAAAGACAAAGGACAACAAAGAACAGAACGATCATGCCGCCCAGATAGCCGAGCCCCCAGGCAAGGTTCGACACCCTTCCAATATGTTCGCGAGGCACCAGACGCGGCATCATGGAATCGTTGAAGACGATGGAAAATTCCGCCGAGATCATGGCGATGCTGAAAGCAAGGAGCACCCAGAACATGTTCGCCCCCGGCACTGCAAACCAGAGTGTCAGAAGGCTCACAATCTTCAGGACAGCGAAAAAGCCAATCCACGGTTTGCGCGCGCCGGTCTGATCGGCAATCGAGCCGAGAACGGGGGAGAGAATGGCGATAACGAAGCTGGCGGCAGCGACACCATAGCCCCATGCGATCTGACCGTCATGCGCCGTGGCTGCCATGCGCGATATGAAGTAAGGGCCGAAGATGAACGTCACAACGACCGTAAAGAAAGGCTGAGCGGCCCAGTCGAAGAAAATCCAACCCCATACACCGCGCCGCGAGGCATAGCCGCGCGCAGTCAGAACCTGATCGCTCAATTGCTCTTTCCTTCCCCCGGACCAGAAGCAGTTTCCGACTACAGCATCATGCGTCCAAATGGACGCACAGCGCTCTAAAGACCGGCCAGTCGATCGGATGCTTCTCTTTTATTAGCAAGATCATATAACCCGAAAGGCGTGAGCAAAAGAAACAAAAAGGGCGACCGAAGCCGCCCTTTTGCAAGATTATGTCGTTGTTTTCTACTGTGCCAGATCGGACATCAGGCCCGCTGCAACCGCCAGTCGCGAGACTGTCAGGTCACCACCTTCCGTCAGCGCCACCATACGGCTCTTCACCTGCTCGATGCGCGCGCCATCGGCAGCAAACCAGGCTGCTGCCGGGTCCTTCTCCTTGGCAAAACGCTTGAGCGCCGCAATGGTGATGCCGCGTGCGGCCTGCGTGATCGTATCGCTTGCTCGTGACAGAGCAAGCCCGTCATAATAGTCCGTGACGGGGATGGAGCGCGCGGCTTCCTCGATGCGTCCGATGCGGAAAGCTTCCGAAACACCGAAATAGGTCTTGGCGGTTACCACCCGGTCGGCATCGGCCAGATGCGCGATCAGCGCAATGTCCGGCATGATGCCTGCAAGCTGCAGATTGGCAAGACGCTGGGCCAGCTTTTCCGGTGCACCCTTTTCCACGAAAGCAGCCTTGTCGGCCTGCAGCGTGCTTTTCAGATATTCCGGCATCAGACCGTCGAAACGCGGTTCCAGCTCGGCACGTGCCCTGGTGATCGTATCCACCAGTTCCGTCAGGTTGGCGCGTGTCGTGTCGTTGCGCAGCACCCAGGCCGTCGTCGCCTGCAACATTTCGCCGACGAGATGGTAGAACTGGTTCTGCACATCGCCCGGCACCTTGCTGTCGAGTGCATCGATGGCATCATAGATCGTATCTATATCGAAACCGTCACGCACCGCCACATAGGCGCGGACGATATCGGCAGGCGACTTGCCGGTCGTATCGGCCAGACGGCTGATGAAGGTGATACCGCCACGATTGATGACATCGTTTGCCAGCAAAGTAGCGACGATTTCACGGCGCAGGCGATGACCGGAGATTTCCTCGGCATAAGTCTTGGTCATGCGCTTCGGGAAATAGCCGAACAGCAGCGACTGGAAGTAGGGCTCGTCCGGAAGCTGGCTTGCCACCAGATCGTCCGACAGCGACAGCTTGGCATAAGCAAGCAGAACCGCCAGTTCCGGGCGTGTCAGCGGCTGGCCCGCCTTCTGGCGTTCAGCCAGAAGCGCATCGGACGGCAGATACTCGACCTTGCGATCAAGAAGCTTGCGATTTTCGAGTTCCGCCATGAACCGCGCCTGATAGGGCAGCTCTGCCAGACCCTGCCTCTCGCTGAGCGAAAGTGCCAGCGGCTGCAGATAGTTGTTGCGCAGAACGAGTTCCGACACATCATCGGTCATGCTGACCAGAAGCTTGTTGCGTGCCGGGCGCTTGAGATTGCCCGAACGCATGGCAGCGGCCAGAGCGATCTTGATATTGACCTCGACGTCCGAGCAGTTGACGCCTGCCGAATTGTCGATGGCGTCCGTATTACCGCGACCGCCTGCCAGCGCATATTCGATACGCCCGCGCTGCGTTACGCCAAGATTTGCACCTTCGCCGATCACCCGTGCACCAACTTCCGAACCGGTGATCCGGATCGCATCATTGGCGCGGTCGCCTACCTGCGCATCCGTTTCAGCAGACGAGCGGATATAGGTGCCGATACCGCCGAACCAGAGAAGATCGACCTTCGATTTCAGGATCGCGGTCATGATTTCCTGCGGCGTGCCGGAGGTCTTTCCAAGGCCGATGACTGCCGCTGCTTCCGGCGAGAGCGTAATCGTCTTCTGGCTGCGGCTATAAATGCCGCCGCCAGCCGAAAGCTTGGAACGGTCATAATCCTGCCAGCTCGAGCGCGGCAGTTCGAACAGACGCTTGCGCTCGGCAAAACCGTCGGCTGGAACCGGGTTCGGATCGATGAAGATGTCGCGATGGTCGAACGCAGCCACCAGCCTGATCTGCTCGGAAAGCAGCATGCCGTTGCCGAACACATCGCCCGACATATCGCCCACACCGGCAACCGTGAATGGTTCGGTCTGGATGTCCATGTCGAATTCACGGAAATGCCGCTTCACGGCTTCCCACGCGCCGCGCGCGGTGATGCCCATGCCCTTGTGGTCGTAGCCGGCGGAACCGCCCGAAGCGAAAGCATCGTCCAGCCAGAAATCATGCGCCTGGCTGATGGCGTTGGCCGTATCGGAGAAGGTGGCCGTGCCCTTGTCGGCAGCAACGACGAAATAAGGATCGTCATTGTCATGGCGCACGACTTCCGCCGGCGGCACGACATGATTGTCCTCGATATTGTCGGTGACGGACAAAAGCGTGGAGATGAACACCTTGTAGGCATCGCGACCGGCTTCGAACACTGCATTGCGATCGCCACCGACCGGCAGACGCTTCGGATAGAAGCCGCCCTTGGCGCCAACAGGGACGATTACCGCATTCTTGACCTGCTGTGCCTTCACGAGGCCCAGCACTTCAGTGCGATAATCCTGCGCGCGGTCCGACCAGCGCAGACCACCACGGGCGACAGCGCCAAAGCGCAGGTGCACGCCTTCCACTTCCGGCCCATAGACGAAGATTTCGCGATAGGGGCGCGGATTCGGCAGGCCTTCGACAAGGCGCGGATTGAGCTTGAAGGCAAAGGTGACGCGTGGCTTGCCTCCAGCATCCGGCTGATAGGCATTGGTGCGCAGCGTCGCTTCGATCAGATTGCGGAAACGGCGCAGGATCTGGTCGTCGTCGATGCTCGGCACGCCGAGCAATGCGGTCTCGATGGCATCGACCAGCTTCTTTTCAGCCGCATCACGCCGCTTGGCCGAGGGGTTGAAGCGCAAATCGAACAGCGAATAAAGATCGCTGGCGATTTCCGGGTAACGGTTCAGTGCTGCTGCGATGAAACCTTGCGAATAGGCAATGCCTGCCTGTTGCAGATAACGGCCATAGGAACGCAGGATCATGATCTGGCGTGCCGTCAGGCGCGCGGTCTGCACCAGTGCGTTATAGCCGTCATTGTCAGCCAGACCGTCCCAGACATTGCGGAACACATCTTCCAGCATCTCGCCATCGTCGGAAAGATCGACCGGCGCGCCATAGGCATTCACGAGCTGCATGTCGTGCACGTAAACGGCTGCACCGTCCTTGCCAGCATGCGGCAGATCGATGGTCTGCTCGCTGACGACGCGGAAGCCCATGTTTTCCAGAAGCGGCACACGCTGCGACAGCACAACCGGCGCACCGTGATGATAAAGCTTCAGCGAAACCGCATCAGGACCATCAGTGCGATAACGATAGAAGTCCACGAAAAGCGGAGCCTCTGCGCTCAAGCCAGCGATGCGCCCTGCATCGACCAGCGCTTCCGGCGCCGTGAAGATTTCGCGGTAGGACGGCGGGAAGCTTGCAGCAAGTGCGACGGTCTTCGCGTCCGCGCTGTCGGAGCTTTCACGTACGGCATCGTCCCATGTGCGAACGATGGAACGCACTTCCGCTTCCAGCGCTTCGCGATCCACATGCGGCGTGGAGCGCTCATGACGCCGGATGACAAACTGAACGCGCGTCAGGCCATTCTGCAGGAAGACCGGGTGGAATTCGAAACTGTCGCCGCCATAGACGTCGACCAGATAATGACCGATCTTCTCGCGCACGACCGAGTCGTAACGGTCACGCGGGATATAGACCAGCACGGTGGCAAAACGGCCAAAGCGATCGAGACGCGGAACGGCACGCACGCGCGGACGCTCGCCGAGAGCCAAAATCAGTTCGGCATTGGCCGTCAGGCTTTCCACATCGATCTGGAAAAGCTCGTCGCGCGGATATTCTTCCAGCACGTTGATGAGCGCCTTGCCCGAATGATCCTCGCGGTTGAAGCCCAGATGCTTGATGACGGCATCGGCTTTGGAGCGGATGAACGGAATGCCTGCGACCGAACTCGTATAGGCAACCGAGGTGAAGAGACCGACCAGGCGCAATTCGCCGATGGCCTCGCCCTTCTCGCCGAATATCTTCACGCCGACATAATCGAGATAGGAGCGACGATGCACCAGCGAAAGCGAATTCGCCTTGGTAACGATCAGCGGTTCGTTGCTGTCGAGGAATTCGGTTACCTCGCGCGGCGTGACCGTATCGTCGTCATCCTTGCGCAGGACGCGGACTTCATTGTCGTTGAGGATGCCGAGCGTTTCCTTGACCGGAACCAGTTCGCGCTTGTCGCCCTTGCCCTTGAAGGTCAGTTCGCGAAGGCCGAGGAAGATGAAACGGTCGTCGCGCAGCCATTCGAGAAACGCGATGGCTTCCGGCATGGCCGGATCGCTCGTCATTTCGGAAACGCGCTTGTAATCGGCAATTGCGCCATCGAGGCGCGCGAGCATCGGCTTCCAGTCGCTGACAGCGGCACGAACCTGTCCGAGCACGCGCTTGATGGCGGCAGTCAGGTCGGCCTTGGCCTGCTTGTTGAGGGCTGGAAGATGAATCTGTACCAGGCTGACGCGCTCAACGCCCTTGGCAGGAGCAAGCTGCGATGCTTCGCCCAGAATGACCAGCTCGTCCTTTTCGCGCGCAATATCCAGAACCGGATGCACGACCATGAAAATCTGGCTGGCATGATCGTTCAGCTCACCCATGATGGAATCGAGCAGGAACGGCATATTGTCGTTGACGATGGTGATGACGCTCACCGGGCGACCGTGGCGTTCGATACCGTTATCGACGCTGATGATGCTCTTGCCCTTGCGATAGGATTCGAGGGCGGCATAGCCGTGACGGGCTGAACTGTCGAGAGCGGCAGCGTCGTAAGCGGCCAGATCTTCTGGCGGCGCCCATTCGAAGAGAAGCTGCGAGAAGGCCGTAAGCGCCTTCGACTTTCCTCCCTTCTTCTCCTCCTTGCTTGCCTTGGAACCTTTAACCTTGCTCGACCGATCCTGCTTTGCAGTCACGTCGGATACTCCTGTCATGATGGCAATGCGCGCCAAACTAGCAGATTAGGCATTGGTTTCGATGGCAATTCGTTGAAAATAACGAAAAATTTCCCGGAAAGTCAGAAAGACCGTATTTAATCCATTTAATTTGGAACAAAACTTCGAAAACTTCCCGCGAAATTTCGGAATATGCCAGCGGATTTCTCCGCGAGGTTCAAAAGCCCCCCCAAAAGAGCGAAGCAGCAGGCCGACTTCGCCACATTTCAGACTAAAGTTGCTGATGATTCTGAAAAAATAAACGGCCGGTCAAAGCTCGATCAGATGATCGTCCAACTCGTTGACATTGTCGGGTCCCGCCGGGAAATGTTTCTCCAGCAAAAGCCCAGCCTGACCGATGGCCAGCACAAAACCTTCTGCCACTTGCGCACGCGATGCATGATGGATGAGCGTCGCGACAATTGCATTCCATTCGTCCTGCTCGACACGCGCATCAATGCCCGCATCGGCGATCACCTCGGCATAATGTTCGGCCATCGAGACGAAGAGAAGAATGCCGGTGCGGTGCTCCGTAATATGGACATTGCGCGCCAGAAACTGCTGCAGTGCATTGAGATGGGCGCGCTTGTAACGGATGCGCCGCGGCACCAGCAACATGCGGACGGACGGAAAGAACCAAAGCACCAGCATCGCGGTCAGAAACGCCGCCAGCACCGCAAGCCCGAACATGGGCAGGCGGATATCGAACCAGTACCAATGGGCGAGAAAGGCCGCGATCACCGAAGCAATCAGGATGCCGCAGGTCGCAACAAAGCCCGCCGCAAAGAAATAGTCGTCGCTCGAGCGCGCCAGGACAGCATAGATTTCGCCGCTGGTCTCGGTTTCCGCCTTGCGGATGGCCTCGGCAATGCGGACATGGTCCTCGGCGCCAATCAGCGTGTGATGCTTCATCCTTGCGTCTCCCTACCAGCTACCTGAGGCGCCGCCGCCACCGGATGAGCCGCCACCACCGGAGAAACCGCCGCCTCCCCCACCGGACGACCAGCCACCGCCACCCCAGCTTCCACCACCCCTGCCGCCAGAGCCGCCGCCGCGATTGTTGTAATCCACGACCATGCCGAGCCACTGATATTTACCCGGCCCGATCTTGCGTCCGAAAACCGGCGTCAGGATCGCCATGCCGAAACCGCCGAAGAAGATCAGGCACCAGAAGGCGATGAAGACGACGAATACCCAGTCGACATCATCCGAACTCGATTGCACATTGCGTCTGGCCCGCGCTTCAAGCTCAGCCGCATCGCCGGAAAGCACCGACAGAATGCCGTCCACGCCCTGCACGATACCATTCGAATAATTGCCGGTGCGAAATTCGGGAATGATGGTGCCATTGATGATGACGCTTGAAAGCGCATCGGTCATGACGCCTTCGAGACCATAGCCGACCTCGATCCGCACCTTGCGGTCATTGGGCGCCACCACCAGCAATATGCCGTTGTTTTCTTGGCTCTGCCCGAGCGCCCAGGCACGGAACAGGCGGTTGGAATAGGTTTCGATGTCTTCGCCGTTGAGGCTCGGAACCGTCACCACGACCACCTGATCCGATGACTTCGCTTCAAAGTCGGCAAGCTTCTGGATCAGTTGCTGGCGCTCTGCGGGGTCAATAATGCCCGCCGCATCCACCACGCGACCGGTCAAGGCCTGTGCAGGCTTTGGCGCATCCTGTGCAAGGGCCGCCGTGTGCAGCGTCAGCGCTGCGGAAAACAGCAGAAAAACGAGCGCAAGGAGATGTCGCGGCCAGCCCAACCAGCCAAGACCGCGACGATCACGCGAGAGTGCTGCACCCGCCCCGAAACGCATCATGAGACGCGCCGTCAGTTGAAGTTGACTTTAGGCGCGGCCTGACTGCCTGCATCGGCGCTGAAGCTCTGCATCGGCTGTGCATCGCGATACCAGATCCATGTCCAGATCATCGTCGGCATGGTACGCAGCGCCGTGTTGTAGATGCGAACCGCCTCGATATAGTCGCGGCGTGCGACGGCGATGCGGTTTTCAGTACCTTCAAGCTGCGACTGCAATGCAAGGAAGTTCTGGTTGGCTTTCAGGTCCGGATAGCGCTCGACCACCACCATCAGGCGCGACAGGGCGCTGGTGAGGTTGGCCTGATTGTCCTGAAACTGCTTGAAGAGTTCGGGATTGTTGAGCGTTTCCGGCGTGATCTGCACTTGTGTCGCCTTGGCGCGCGCATCGATCACCGCTTGCAGCGTTTCCTTTTCGTGGGCGGCATAGCCTTTCACGGTCTCGACCAGATTGGGCACGAGATCGGCGCGGCGCTGGTACTGGTTCTGCACCTCGCTCCAGGCGGCCTTGGCCTTTTCCTCATTGGTCGGGATCGTGTTGAAACCGCATGCCGAAAGCAGCGGAACAAGAACGGCAAGACCAAGAGCAATGAAAATACGGCGAAAAGAGAAAGAAGTGGCAACGGTCGCAGCCGACATGGACTTCTCCTGAAAAGGGCGCTTTGCCAAGCGCCGGGAAAACAAATCTGTCACCCGCACATACGCGTTCACGCAAATGCGAGCCGTCAAATCAACAAGATAGACGAAATTCGCTCGTTTTCCAGTCGATTTGAACAACAAGGTAAAACCGCGAACAAGACTGCCCGATTTCAGGAATGCAATCGGAAAGCGTCGCTTTCAACCGCCGCGCGGACAGCGGCAAGCGTTTGACTGCGCGAAAACCCTTCCGTGGCCAGCACGTGCGGCCCAAGTGGACCCAGCGCTGACAATTGCTTATGCAGTTCCGCAATCGGCCCCGGATCGGTCAGCGTATTGCCTCCCCGCTCGCGGCAGCGCCGGATCGCTTCATCAAGCGACGGCCTCAAAACTATATAATGAAGCGGCGCGGCAAGCGTTCGGAACGGCTCGAGGAACCATGGCCCGATTATCCCGTCGACAATGACGAAATAGCCGCCATCGGCATAGGCCTGCGCCACCCTGGTCAGCGCCTCCATCACGATGGCATTTTGCGCATGGGCTTCCGGCAGGTAAGGCTGGATCGCACCGTTCTTGATGAAATGCCAGAAATCATCCGAATGAAGATGAACCTTCGGCGAACCGGGCTGGTTCGCAAGTATCTCGGCGGTTGTGGTTTTACCGGCGCCCGGCGTGCCGGTCAGGATAAGAATTTCACCAGAATGTTCCATGGCCCAGCCTTATCACGAAATGACACGCCTTTCAGTCCCGATATCTCAGTTCATATCAGGATCATCGTCACAGACACCTGTGGACACACATCTGGAACCGATCCTCGGCCTATGGGCAGGAAGCTTCTTTATCTTCTCGCATATGCCAATCAGACTTGCATAGGTACTGTCGATTTCACTCCCATCGATCATGACGATACCATTCCGGACAACCGGTTCCGCTTCGCCCGCAGAAACGAGTAGAACGATAGACCTGAGAGCTATATTCGCTTGATGGCAAGGCCCCATGGCCATTGCCAACCGCGCCAGCTCGTCGCTGGGAGCAGGCTTCGTCCCATCTGATGCCGGTCCATTCTCTTCCATGAGTGCCGCCAAAGCTTCAAGAATAGGGCCGTCGTTTCTCTCGATTTGCGTGGCAAGTGCCTCCAGACCAGCCTTGTCCCCTGCCTCAATGAGATCGGCAATCCGGTCTTCCAATTGTTGAGCCGCCGCTCCGTCCTCATAACAGGCTGCTGCTGTTGTAAGTTCCTGCGTGTCCATCGTGCTCGCTGGGCCGGCAAGGGCGACGACAATAAATGCCGACAGCACTGCGGCAAACTTCAAGGCAATCCTCACTTACATCCCCCTATTCCCCACAAAGCCACCAACAAAAAAGCGGCGGATTGCTCCGCCGCTTTTTCAAAACATAAAACTGCGCGAAGATTATTCGCTTGCAGCTTCTTCAGCCGGAGCAGCAGCGGCTGCGGCAGCTTCAGCGGCCTTTGCAGCAGCTTCTTCTTCAGCCTGCTTGGCCATGGCCAGACGTTCCTGGGCCTTCTTGCCCGGCTCACCCTTGGTCGGGTTGCTGCGGGTCGGACGCTTTGCAAGACCAGCCTGGTCGAGGAAGCGCAGAACGCGGTCGGTTGGCTGTGCGCCCTGTGCAATCCAATGCTGGATGCGGTCGGCATCGAGCTTCACGCGTTCAGCGTCCTTGGCCAGCATCGGGTTCCATGCGCCAACGGTTTCGATGAAGCGGCCGTCGCGCGGGCTGCGGACGTCGGCAACAACGATGTGGTAGTAAGGACGCTTCTTGGAGCCAGCGCGGGCCAGACGAATCTTCAGAGACATTTTTTCTTTCCTTTAGACAATTGCTTCGCCCGAGGGATGGCCGGGACAAAACGGGTTAGACCGTCATTACGGTTGTTGTTTTGGCGCGCATCTTACCCGAAAACCGTTTCACACTTTTCGGGATGCGCTTTACTTTCCGCCGTGGTTCGCGGCGGCATGCTCATGATGCCGAATGACTTCCTTCACGATGAAGTTCAGGAATTTTTCGGCGAAATCGGGATCGAGATGAGAGTCGACTGCAAGGGCACGCAGACGTTCCACCTGACGCTTTTCGCGAGCCGGATCGGCCGGTGCGAGGCCGCGCTCGGCCTTCAGAACGCCGACAGCCTTGGTGCAGCGAAAACGTTCGGCCAGCATATGGATCAGCGCTGCATCGATATTGTCGATGGAGGCGCGCAATGCCAGAAGTTCAGCCGGTGCAGTGTTCTGTTCGTCGCTCATGATGCTCACTTCTTCTTCGGTAGGCCGGGAAGGCCGCCACCAAGACCAGGAAGCTTGGGTCCGCCCAGGCCGGGCAGTCCACCGCCGGGAAGCCCCGGCATTCCACCCTTGGTCAAGCCCGCTGCTTCCGCCTGCTTGGCAAGCGCTTCAAGCTGCTTCGGGTCCATCTTCGACAGATCGGGCATGCCGCCGAGGCCACCCATGCCGCCGCCCAGACCGCCAAGGCCCATCTTGCTGGCAAGACCGCCCATCATCTGCTTCATCATTCCGCCCTTGCCCTTGCCCATGACCTTCATCATGTCGGCCATCTGGCGGTGCATCTTGAGAAGCTTGTTGATGTCGGCAGCAGTCGTGCCGGAACCTTTGGCAATGCGCTGCTTGCGGCTGTGCTTGAGAAGGTCGGGATTGGCGCGCTCGGCCTTGGTCATCGAGCCGATGATGGCGAGCTGGCGGTCGAACACCTTGTCATCGAGACCGGCTGCTGCTGCCTTGTCCTTCATTCCGCCCATGCCGGGCATCATGCCCATGATGCTGCCCATGCCGCCGAGCTTTTTCATCTGGCCCAGCTGATCGGCAAGATCATTGAGATCGAACTTGCCCGACTGCATCTTCTTGGCCATCGCTGCGGCTTTTTCCGCGTCGATGTTTTCAGCAGCCTTTTCCACGAGCGAAACAATGTCGCCCATGCCGAGAATACGGTCGGCGATGCGCTTGGGATAAAATTCCTCCAGCGCATCCATCTTTTCGCCGGTGGCGATCAGCTTGATCGGCTTGCCGGTGATGGCGCGCATCGAAAGGGCTGCGCCGCCACGACCGTCGCCGTCCATACGGGTCAGGACGATACCGGTAATGCCAACGCGATCATCGAAATTGCGCGCCAGATTGACGGCATCCTGACCGGTCAGGCTGTCGGCAACGAGCAGGATTTCATGGGGATTGGCGGCCTTGCGAATATCCGCCATTTCCACCATCAGCGGCTCGTCAATATGCGTGCGGCCTGCGGTATCGAGAATGACGACATCGTGCGCGCCGAGCTTTGCAGCCTGTACGGCGCGCTTGGCGATTTCCACCGGCGACTGGCCGGCAATGATCGGCAGCGTGTCCACGCCGGTCTGAATGCCAAGCTGGCGAAGCTGTTCCTGTGCGGCGGGACGGCGCGTATCGAGCGACGCCATCAGCACCTTCTTGCGCTGGCGCTCGGTCAGGCGCTTGGCAATCTTGCCGGTGGTGGTCGTCTTACCAGAACCCTGCAGACCGACCATCATGATGACGACAGGCGCAGGCGCGTTCAGATCAATTGCAACGCCTTCGGTGCCAAGCATCTCGACAAGCTCGTCGTGGACGATCTTGACGACCATCTGACCGGGCTTGATGCTTTTCAGGATTTCAGCGCCGACGGCCTTCTCACGAACGCGGTCGGTGAAGGAGCGAACCACTTCCAGCGAAACGTCAGCCTCGATCAGCGCGCGGCGCACTTCGCGCAGCGCTGCGGTCACGTCGGCTTCAGAAAGAGCGCCGCGTCCGGTAAGGCCGTTCAGGATGGAGCCAAGGCGCTCCTGAAGTGATTCAAACATTGCGTTTCCTTTTAATCCGAGAAGAGGCTTATGCTTCGTCAGGGATAAATCGTCCCGTGTGTCTGCCAGTTCAAGAAGCAACCAAAGCGATACAGCACCCGAGGGCGCATCGCGCTGTCGGATGTGGACCTCCGGGATCTCTTTATACCAAATGGGTCCCGGTCGGTGGCTCGCGTTCTGAAGATCGCGGATAGATTGGAGCTGGCTTTAAGGCGATCAGCCCCCAATGTCAAGCAAAAGGCCCAAAACACAATGAAACCGGCCCCGGTTTAAATTCGGGGCCGGCACATTTTCCTGTCCTGTTATTGCATGGCCATACCGGCAAGCGGATCGCCGATACCAAGCACATAAAGACCGATCATCAGCAACGTTCCCGCCAGAACCACATAATAGATCGTGGGAATGATGGTCATGCGCAGGGTTGTACCCTCGCGGCCCAGCAAGCCGACCGTAGCCGATGCGGCCACAACGTTGTGGATTGCGATCATGTTGCCAGCCGCCGCACCCACCGACTGACCGGCAACCATCAGCGCACCGGAGATGCCGAGCCCTTCCGCCACACCATACTGGAACTGGCTGAGCATGAGGTTCGACACCGTGTTAGACCCGGCAAGGAATGCACCCAGCGCACCCACGGATGGAGCAAAGAACGGATAGACATTTCCGACTTCCACGGCCACCCAGTCGGCGACCATCAGCGGCATGCTGACCAGATCCTTGCCGTTGACGCCGGAATTGATCATGACACGCACCATCGGCACGGTGAACAGGAGCACGAAGCCTGCGCCCACCAGCGTCTTTGTGCTTTCTCCAAACGCCTTGGCAAACTGTCCGCCATTCATGCGATGCAGGAAGAAGGTGACCACACAAACGATGACCAGAAGACCGCCGGGCAGGAAAAGCGGCGTGAAATCACCACCTATCCCGGTTTCGCCCATGATGTCCTTGGCAACGAAAGTGATCGACTTCAGCGCATTGCCCACGGATGGGAACGTGCGGCTGACCACCAGAAAGATCGCCAGCAGAATGTATGGTGTCCACGCCAACACAAGCGGGATCTTCTTCGAGGTCAGCTCATCGAGCTTGATCTGGACACTGCCGACCCAACCTGCAGGCCATTCGGCAGCAGGCGGGAAATCCCAGATTTGCTTCGGCATGAGAAAGCCGCCGCGCGCCGCAAATGTCGCCAGCGCCAGCCCGACCAGACCGCCAATCATGGACGGAAATTCTGCGCCGAGGAAAACCGCACTCAACACATAAGGAATGGTGAAAGAGAAGGCCGCAAACAGCGCAAAGGGTAGAATGGCCAGGCCTTCCGTCCAGGAACGGTTGCGTCCGAAGAAACGGGTCATGATGACCACGAGGAACAACGGCATGAACGTGCCGCAGATTGCGTGCAGGATAGCCACTTCCGATGTGATGATGTGGAAGAACTGCTCCCAGCTTGATCCCGCGCCCTGCAATTGCGCCGTCAGCGCCTCGCGATTGAGACCCGACTGGACACCGACGATGAGCGGCGTTCCGACAGCACCGAACGATACCGGTGTGGACTGGATGATCAATCCGAAAGTAACGGCGGCAAGCGCCGGAAACCCCACAGCCACCATCAGCGGCGCCACGACGGCGGCAGGTGTGCCGAAACCGGAGGCACCTTCGATAAACGAACCGAACAGCCAGGCTATCAGGAACACCTGAATGCGGCGGTCCGGGCTGATCTGGGCAAAACCGGAGCGGATCGCAGAAATGCCGCCCGAATATTTAAGCGTGTTGAGAAGCAGAATCGCCCCGAAAATAATCCAGAGCAGTCCTGCAGTCTGGATCAGCCCCTGAATGGTCGAGGCGATGACCCGGTTGCCGCTCATGCCCCAGATCGCCATGGCGATCACCACAGTCAGCACATAGGTCACCGGCATCGCAATGCGGGCCTGAATACGAAATCCGACCAGCATGACGCCGGCTACGAGAATTGGCAAAAACGCAAATAGCGCAAGAAATCCGTTCGACATGTGGCGTCCTCCCCGTCAATGTCGCGAATGTTGAAACTCAACTATGCAATGGTGGTAAAGTTTTTTTACCAGTACACGTGCTAGCAATAGATATGAAAGCCACAGCTTCCAAGCGAAAAATTTCATTCGCCGTTTGGGAGCCAACAAAAGCTTGCTGTTTTTGCGCAAAAATGCTTGTAAACGCGGCATTCCGCACCTGCCTCTGCACGCTTTGCCGTTGCCGCATGACATTTGGTGTAAGGAATGGCAAATTCGCGTTGAGGTCGAATCACTCCAAAGGAGAAACGAATGGCATTGGTTGCCAAGGGCCGGTCTTGGACCGCAGCAGCAGTTCTTGCAATGGGCATGATGACGGGAACGGGCATTGCCGAGGCAGCCCAGTGCGGCAATAACGCCGCCGGTTATAATGCCTGGCTCCAGCAGACTCTGAAGGAAGCGCCGTCGCGCGGCGTTGGCAAGGCGGGCCTCAATGCGCTGGCCAACACCAAATATGCGCAGGCGACCATCAATGCCGATCGCAATCAGAAGAGCTTCAAGCTCTCCTTCGAAGATTTCATGAAGAAGCGCGGTGCGGATACGATCATCAAGCGCGGTCGTGCGCAGAAGCAGCAGAACGCTGCTCTCTTCGCGGCAATCGAAAAGCGCTACGGCGTTCCAGCCGGCCCGCTGCTCGCAATCTGGGGCATGGAAACCGGTTTCGGGTCCTATCTCGGCAAGCAGAATACGGTATCCGCCGTTGCGACGCTGGCCTATGACTGCCGCCGTTCCGACTACTTCACCGGCCAGCTTTACGCCGCTCTCAAGCTTGTCGATCAGGGCGATCTCAGCCCGCAGGCCGTAGGCGCTATGCACGGTGAAGTCGGCCAGACCCAGTTCATGCCAGCAAACGTCCTGAAGTATGGTGTCAGCGGTTCGGGCGGCGCCCATTTCGACCTGCGCAACAAGGCGGACGCGCTCCATTCGACCGCGAACTTCCTCGTCGGCCATGGCTGGCAGCGCGGTGCAGGCTATCAGCCGGGCGAACCGAACTACGGCGCCATCCAGGGCTGGAATGCCGCGCAGGTCTACCAGCGCGCCATAGCCGTCATGGGCAAGGCGATCGACGGCAAGTAACGGCAGAAGGCTGAAATCGCAATTTCGCTTTGGAATTGCCGCAGAAAAGCCTCACGCTTCACAGAATAGCCCCAAATTTCGGGGCTATTTTTGCATGTTTTGTTGCGAATTTTCGCGTTTGGATGACAAAAACGCTGATTTCAGTTGTTTAAAATATGGCAAAACGGCCCCTCTCGATCGGAGAGGAGCCGTTTCAGGAAGTGTTTTTGAAAGCTGGACGGATCTCGGATCAGGCCGGGTCAGGCCGCGTGAAATCACCGGTCTGGTGATCCATCACCCATAGCTCGCCGGTCGAAATATCGAACCATGCGCCATGCAGGGTAAGCTTGCCCTTCTTCTCCAGAATATCGACGCAAGGGAATGTGCGCAGATTGTTGATGGAGTAGCGGATCGAGATGCGCTCCAGCGCGGTCTGGCGTTCGGTTTGCGTCATGAGCTGGTTGCCGCTGATAGCTTCGGCTGCAGGCGCGATGAGGCTCATCCATTTGCCGATGAAGTCACCCGGCGAAAGCGGCGCACTTTCGGTGTCGAGCGCAGCCTTGATGCCGCCGCAACGGCCGTGGCCCATAACGACGATATTCTTCACCTTGAGGCTCTGAACCGCAAATTCCAGCGCTGCCGAAGCGGCATGATATTCGCCATCGGGTTCGTAGGGCGGGATGAGATTGGCAACATTGCGCAGGACGAAGATTTCGCCGGGCGCCGTGTTGAAGATGGTTTCGGGAGCCGCACGTGAATCACAGCAAGCGATAACCAGCGTTTCCGGCGATTGTCCCTTGTCGGCCAAATGGCGATAGCGTGAAGTTTCGTGGGCAAAATGCTCGCGCATGAAGGTTCGATAACCGGCGAGAAGTGAGTCTGGAAGATCAACCATATTTTTCCAATATCCCTATCGAAAACCGAGATCAATCGAAATGCACTGAACGGGCTGCGTCCAATTGGACGCATGATCCCGTTCGCTTTTCATGCAAGCTTCTCAAGCCCATATCGCCATGCGAAGACCGAAAGCATCATGTTCCACATGGTCGGGTTGCGGACACGCTTCACCGCGCGCATGACGACCAGCCACGAGGGTGTTGTCACGTTAAGTTTCTCTGACCGGAAAGGCCCGTGGCTCGTAGATATTCAGGCGAAACAGGCCGCAATTTT